>NZ_LMHF01000010.1:0-160428 GCF_001427715.1 Lysobacter sp. Root667 | reverse complement strand
TTTCGTTCTTAAGCAACAGCTTCCGCCCGCTGCGCGTGCGGGTCACTTTCTCTTGCTAGCCCAAGAGAAAGTAACCAAAGAGAAGGGCTTGCCTTGACAACCCTCCCGTGCGAGGTCGGAGCTGGCGCGGGGATTTTTCGAAGGAACATCCTGTTCCTCGAAAAACGGCGCGCGTCCTGCGCGCCGCCCTTCGGGTCTACGGTTGTTCGTCGTGGTGCGGCTCAATGGATTTAACATCCTGTTCCTCGAAAAACGGCGCGCGTCCTGCGCGCCGCCCTTCGGGTCTACGGTTGTTCGTCGTGGTGCGGCTCAATGGATTTCAATGCCGCGGCAACGGCAACGGCAACGGCAACGGCAACGGCAACGGCAACGGCAACGGCAGCAGCGCGCTGCGCCGGCGAATGGCCGCGTCAGGGCCGTTGGTGGTAGTGAGCGATTGCCCACGATTTTCGGCGGTTTCTGTTCCGCTCGTCGGAGACGCTATCCGGATACCGATCGGTGCCGATGCGAGTGTTCGGCAGGCGACGGCAGGCGCCAGCGCGCAGTGCGACGCGCCGAATTGGCAGAAAACAGCGAAAAACAAGCGTCCCAGCGCGCAAAACGCGCTGCGCGACGGCGCAATTACTCCAGCCCGTACTCGCGCAGCTTCTTGCGCAGGGTGGCGCGGTGGATGCCGAGCATGGAGGCGGCGCGGCTCTGGTTGCCGTCGCAGTGCTGCAGGACTTCGGCGAACAGCGGGATTTCGAGTTCGCGCAGGGCGATCTCGTAGAGGTTCTCGGTGCCGCTGCCGTTGAGGTCGCCCAGGTAGCGCCGGATCGAGGTGGCCACGTGGTCGCGCAGCGGGACGCGCGGTCCGCTGCGGGTAGCTTCGTTGCGATCGGTTGCGGCGTTCAAGCGTATCCCCTGGTGCAGTGTCGTTCCGCCGGGCGGGTGCCTGGCGCAGGGCGCGGCGGACGGGCGGGAGGGGGAGTCTAGCGCGCAGCGGTCGCGGCGGACAACGCGACCGTCGCAGTTTTATTGGAAATCGAAGGTGAATGCGACGATGTGGGGCGCCGGTTCGACCACGTCCAGTTGCACCGAAGCGCTCTGCCCGGGAGCGAGTTCGTCGGTGGGCTTGTGGTCGCGCCGGTAGTCGGACGGGGCGAACGCGCGCTGCCCGACTTCCCGACCGTCGACGTCGGACAAGGTCAGCAGCAGCGTCGGCCAGCGTTGCGGCCAGCGTGCGTCGTTGCGGAAGCTGGCGTTGACGCGCAGTACACCGGTCGCGCCGGGGCTGGGCCGTACGTTGCGGCCGAGCATGGTGTAGGCGGCGGGCTCGTGCCAGGGCGGCAGGCTGCAGCGCAGCACGCCGCACAGCGCGCCGACCAGCGGTCGCCAGCGCGCGTCGGCGGCGAGTTCCTGGCGTTGGGCCAGAACCAACTGCAGCGCCAAGGCGAGCAGCAGTGCGCCGATGGCGGCGAATGCGCGCCAATCGCGACGGGGGGCGGGCGCGGCGGCGGTGCCGCGTACGAAACTGGGTGCGTCGCGCTTGGCGCGGCCGGCGCGTGCGGGGCGGGCCGGCCGCGTGCGTGCGTTGGGCAGGGAGGACGCGGCGATCGATTCCTCCAGCGACGGCACGGCGGCGGTCGCGTCGGCCATCGGCTCGGCGCCGGTGTCGGCTTCGGCGGTGGCTTCGACCACGGCCGCTACGTCGCCGGCATCGTCAGCGGCGAGTTCGGCAGGGCTGTCGGCGTCCGCGCTGAGTCGCTCGGCTTCGTCCCGCTCGGACTGGACGACATCGGGCTCGGCGGTGGCATCGGCCGTATCGGCCGCAGCATCGGCTTGCAACGGCCGCTCGCAACGCGGGCAGCGTTGCGGCGCTACGCGCGCACCGGTACCGGCAGGCGGCAGGATCAGCGCGACCAGGAATCCGCAATGGGGGCAGGCGACGAACATCGGCGTATTCAAGCACGCCGGCTTCGCCGCTGTCCGCCCCCCCGGGCTCAACGGCGACGCGTGCCCGTGACGCGCATCCAGTCTTCGAGGCGATCGGCGCGCAGGTCTTCGAAGGCGTCGGCGTAGCGCGCCAGCACGTCTTCTTCCTGGCCGTGGAGGATGCCCGACAGCGCGATGCGGCCGCCCGGCGCGACGCGTGCGGCCAGGGTATCGGCCAGCGCGATCAGGGCAGAAGCCAGAATGTTGGCGACCACGACCGGGTAGGTTGCGGGCGGTTCGTCCTGCGGCAGATGCACGTCCAGGCGCGCGGCGACGCCGTTGCGTTCGGCATTGTCGGCGCTGGCGAGCAGGGCCTGCGGGTCGTTGTCGACGCCGACCGCGTGGGCGGCGCCGAGCTTGAGCGCCGCCAGGGCGAGGATGCCCGAGCCGCAGCCGAAATCGAGCACGCGCGCGCCGTCCAGGACTCCGTCGGCGGCCAGGCCGTCCAGCCACTGCAGGCACAGCGCGGTGGTCGGGTGGGTGCCCGAGCCGAAGGCCAGGCCCGGGTCCAGCCGGATCACCGCGGCGTCGGCCGCGTCGGCGCCTGCGGGCAGGTCGTGGTTCCAGGGCACGATCCAGGTCCGCGCGCCGAAATGCAGCGGCACGTACTGGTCCATCCAGGCGCGTTCCCAGTCCTGGTCCTCGACCGCGCGGAAACGCGCCTGGCTCCAGTCCAGGCCGGCGTCGAAGGACTCCAGCGCGGCCAGCAGCACCAGCGCGTCGGTGTCGTGCGGGAACAGGGCGCTGAGCACGATCTCCTCCCACAACGGGGTTTCGCCGACGCCGGGCTCGAGGATGGCGTGCTCGTCGTCGGTATCGGCGTCGGCGTCGAGCATGGTCACGGCCAGCGCGCCGACGTCGTCCAGCGCGGTCTCGTAGCGGGGCTGCTCGGATTCGCGGCAACGCAGGGTCAGTTCGAGGAAGGGCATCGAGGTCGCGGCGGATTACGGGCCGGCATTATCCCACCCTCGGCGGGGATTCTGGCCTGGACCCCCGCCGGTACGGCCCGCGCGGCCATTGGCCGGGCGTTTCGGCGGCGGCTGGCGGCTTGCTTTACTATTTGTGCCATCAGTGTGGCCCCGGCTCCGCGTGCGCTTACGCGGCGGGCGGGTCCGGCCCACTCTTCTGCACCCGGCCCAGACCAGGACCGAATGTCCGACTTGCTGACATCCGAACTCGACAAGCAGGCGCCGCCCGCGGCTCGGGCCGGCGTGTTCGCGTCGGGCCGTCCGGTGTTGCTGGTCGCCGCCTTGGCCCTGCTCGCCGGTGGCGTGCTGTACGCGCGCCGCAGCCCGGTCGAGACCCAGGACGCGCCCAAGCCGATCGCGGTGCCGGCCGCGGCCGGCACCGGCGCGGTCGCGAGCGCGACCGTCGGCGTGGCCGACGCCCGCGGCGGCGCACCCGCGCTCAGCCGCGCCTTGTCGCCCGCGGCGCGGCTGCGCGAGCGTTTCGAACACAGCGACGACCTGTACGGCTACGCCCAGGAGCTGGGCCCGGCGGTGCGTGCCGGCCAGCCCGCGGAAACCTGGATGTACAGCCGCGTGCTCGACTATTGCTCGGGCTACGCCGCATCGCCCGCCGATTACGGCCGCGACACCCAGGCGATCGCCGGCATGAACCTGCGCACCTCGGCGGCGATGGTCGCGGCGCGCAACCGCGTCGGCCAGCGCTGCGCGCGTTTCACCCCCGACGACGATCTGTCGTACGCGACCATCCTGGCCAACCGCGTGCGCGCGGCCAAGGCCGGCAGCCTGCCCGCGGAAGCGGCGCTGCTGGGTATGGACGAGCCTCTGAACGACGACGAGGACTACGTGCGCGATCTGGTCGATCGGGTACGCAATTCGCTGGACCCGGAAGCCTTCTTCGCGATCTCGCCGAAGATGGGCATCGCTTCCAGCGGTCGCCGCAACTTTTACGGACCGGTCGCCGGTACCCAGTTCTCGGAACTGGCCTGGCAGCTGGCCGCTTGCAGACTGGGGCTGGATTGCAGCCCCGACAGCGTGCTGATGACGACGTATTGCGCCAACGGAGGCATCTGCTCGCAGGACCCGAGCCAGGACTTCAGCGGTTTCGTTTTCGATGCGGCGGTGCCGCGTCAGGGAACGGAAGTGATGAACGACCTGGTCGACGGTCTTGTCGGCGGAGCGAGGACAACCAAATGAAAGACAAGCGCTTTGTAAACAAGGCCAAACTCGGTTTCTGGATCCTGCTGTTCGCCGCTTATTCGGTGGGCGCGGCCGGGGTCGTGATCGACGTGCTCGCCGACGACTACAGCGAGCTCTCGCAGGTCGCGGTGACCACGGTGCACTCGCCCGAACAGAGCCGGCGCGCCAGCTCGGCCCAGGTCGCGGCGATGTACCGGGCGCAGAGCGGCGCACCGTTCTCGTCGTTGCCGCCCGGCAGCACTTTCAAGGTGGTCTGGCCCGACGGCTCCAGCGAGTACGTGATGATCGTGAGCCCGGCGTCCAGCACCGGCGCGCAACCGATCCCGGGTACGCAGCAGTCGCGCCTGCCGATCCGCACGACGCTGCCCACGCCGGATCTGAACGGCGTCGAGGTCGACGTGTCGGTACAGCGCAACCTGGATTGAGCGCGTAGGGATCGAAGGATTCGCTACGAGCGTCGCGGCGCACCCCCATGTCTGGGTGTCGCCCGGTTTCGCCGGCAGCCGTAGCCTGCGGCGACAACCGCACCGGCGCGGGCATCCGATGTGACGCGATGGTGCGCTTCGGCGCAACGCAGCCTGCGCCTCGGTCTCGCCCGCTCCCGCACTCGGGAACGGGCGCGCGCCGCGACTGTCAGCCGCCGACCAGCTGTACCGCGTCGACGTAGCTGTAGCCGTTCTCGACGTTGTTGGCGAAGGTCACTTTGACGCTCTTGGCCTGGTAGGCCGTCGGCTCGAACTTGCGCACGATCCAGGTGCGGCCGCCGCGCTCGTCGCGCTTGCTGTCGCTCAGGCCGCTCCAGACCGTGTGCGCCTGGCCGGCGGTGTCGATCAGTTCGATCTTGGTGATGCCCTTGGCGCCGTTGCCGCCTTCCAGCGCGACACGCACTTCGCTGGCGCTGACCGGCTTGTCGTAGCTCAGCTCGATCCAGTCGAAGCCGACGCTCTGGTTCTTGTTGCTCCAGGATTCGTCGTTGGCCGGGCCGATGGCCTGGTAGGGGGTGTAGGACTCCTTCACGGTCGAGTCCTTGCCGTCGGCCGAGCCGTAGGACGAGCTGGCCTTGGCCGCGGTCGCCCACTGGCCCTTGGGGTCGTTGAGGTAGCCGTCTTCCATGGTCGCGAAGTCGAGCTTGGCCTGGGCCTTGGCGCGCTCCTCATCTTCGGCGCTGGGCTCGGCCGGGGCGGCGGCAGGAGCGGGCGCCGCTTCGGGGGCGGGCGTGGCGGCGGCGCTGGTGGCCGCGGCTGCCTCGGGCTCGGCCGCGGGGGCGGCCTGTTCGGCTTTCTTGCAGGCGCTCAGCGACAGGATCGCAGCGGCGGTCAGTACGAAAATTCCGTGTTTCATACGGGGGATTACCTGATTGGGTTGGGGATCGCCGCCGGATACGGGCGGGGGCCGTACGGCTGGGCGCGGCAAAGAGTACGCAAAAACATGATGCCGGGGGCACACCCTGCGACGGGCGCGGCGCCGGACCGATCAGGCGGCGCCCCGCCGGCGCCGCGCGCCTCGCGCCCACGAAAAAGGCGGCGCCGGTCGCCCGACGCCGCCCTCATGGTTTGCCGCCGCCGCGATCAGACGATCGAGATCGACTTTTCCTTCTGTTCCTTGAGCCGCTTTTCCAGGTAGTGGATGTTCATCCCGCCTTGCTGGAAGCCGGCGTCTGACAGGATCCGCTGCTGCAGCGGGATATTGGTCTTGATGCCGTCCACGACCATCTCGCTCAGGGCCACGCGCATGCGCGCGATCGCGGTCTCGCGGTCGGGGCCGTGCACGATCAGCTTGCCGATCATCGAGTCGTAGTTGGCCGGGACGCGGTAACCCTCGTAGATGTGGCTGTCCACGCGCACGCCCGGGCCGCCCGGGGCATGGAAGTGCTGGATCAGGCCGGGGCTGGGCAGGAAGCTGTCCGGGTCCTCGGCGTTGATGCGGCATTCGATGGCGTGGCCGGACAGGACCACGTCGCTCTGCTGGATCGACAGCTTGTGGCCGGCGGCGATCATCAGCTGCTCGCGCACCAGGTCGATGCCGGTGACCAGTTCGGTGACCGGATGCTCGACCTGGATGCGGGTGTTCATCTCGATGAAGTAGAAGCGGCCGTTCTCGTACAGGAATTCAAACGTGCCCGCGCCGCGGTAGCCGATGCGGATGCAGGCCTCGACGCAGACCTTGCCGATCTCGGCGCGCTGTTCGAGGCTGATGCCCGGCGCCGGCGCTTCCTCGACCACCTTCTGGTGGCGGCGCTGCATCGAGCAGTCGCGCTCGCCCAGGTGGATCGCATTGCCCTGGCCGTCGGCGAGGACCTGGATCTCGACATGGCGCGGGTTCTCGAGGAACTTCTCCATGTAGACCATGTCGTTGCCGAACGCGGCCTTGGCCTCGGATTTGGTGGTCTGGATCGCGGCGTTGAGGTGCGCCTCGGTGTGGACCACGCGCATGCCGCGACCGCCGCCGCCGCCGGCGGCCTTGACGATGATCGGGTAGCCGATCTCGCGGGCGATCTTGATGTTGGCGGCGTTGTCGTCGCCGAGCGGGCCGCCGCTGCCGGGCACGCAGGGCACGCCGGCCTCCTTCATCGCGCGGATCGCCTCGACCTTGTCGCCCATCAGGCGGATGGTGTCGGCCTTGGGCCCGATGAAGATGAAGCCGGACTGCTCGACGCGCTCGGCGAAGTCGGCGTTCTCGCTGAGGAAGCCGTAGCCGGGATGGATCGCCTGGGCGTCGGTGACTTCGGCCGCGGCGATGATCGAGGCCATGTTGAGGTAGCTCTCGGTCGACGGCGCCGGGCCGATGCAGACCGACTCGTCGGCCATGGCGACGTGCTTGAGGTTGCGGTCGACGGTGGAATGCACCGCGACCGTGCGGATGCCCAGCGCGTGGCAGGCGCGCAGGATCCGCAATGCGATTTCGCCGCGATTGGCGATGACGACTTTATCAAGCATGGGATTCGGGATTCGAGATTAGGGATTCGTAATGCGCGTGCGTCTCGCGGACGGTGCGCGGCGATGAGTCGAGTGACCGGATCAGAGCATTGAGACGGGCGAACGTTCGGTCCAGCAGGTCGGCGTCCGCGGCGTCGTCGGTGAGGTAGCCGAGGCGGCGGGCGATCTCGTACTGAGTGCTGACCTCGGCGAGCGAGCCGCGCGCCATCGCCAGGAATCGCAGATATTCCTGCCGCGAGCGACGCGCTGCGCCTTCGGCAATGTTCGACGGAACGCTCACGGCGGCTCTGCGCAACTGCATGGCCAGTCCCAGTCGCTCCGTGTCGGGAAATGAGGCGGTGATCCGATAGATCGTTTCGACCAGCGACATGGCGTCGCGCCAGACCTCAAGGCGCTCATGCGGCCGCTGCTTTTCCGAATCCCGAATCACGAATCTCGAATCCCGTCGTGATCGGCTCAGCCGATCACGAACAGCGGCTGATCGAACTCGATCGGCTGGCCGCTTTCGGCCATCACCTTGAGCACGGTGCCGGACACGTCGGCTTCGATCGGGTTGAACATCTTCATCGCCTCGATGATGCCCAGGGTGTCGCCGGCCTTGACCGACTGGCCGACGCTGACGAAGGCGGGTTTGTCCGGCGAGGGCGAGGTGTAGAAGGTGCCGACCATCGGCGCGCGCACGACGTGGCCGTCGGGCAGGTCGTTGGGCTTGGCGCTGCCGCCGGTGGCGGCTTCGGTCGGCGAGTGCATCGGCATCGCCTGCTGCGGGCGCTCGGCCATCGGCGCGGCCTGCATCATCGGTGCGGCCACGGCGTAGCCGCCCTTGGGCGTGCGCGCCAGGCGCACCGACTCCTCGCCCTCCTTGATCTCGATCTCGGCGAGGTTGGATTCCTCGAGCAGGTCGATGAGTTTCTTGATTTTGCGCAGGTCCATGGACGGGCCTCAGGTAGTGCCCCGGGTCGCGGGGCGGTGGTTTCAGGATTGGGGATCGAGCCGCTGCAGCGCGGCATCCAGCGCGTAGCGGTAGCTGTCGGCGCCGAAGCCGCAGATCACGCCCAGCGCCAGGTCGCTGAAGTAGCTGGTGCGGCGGAAGTCTTCGCGGCGGTGCGGGTTGGACAGGTGGATCTCGATGAAGGGGATCGCCACCGCGGCCAGGGCGTCGCGGATCGCCACGCTGGTATGGGTGAACGCGGCCGGGTTGATCAGGATCAGGGCGGTGCCGTCCTCGCGCGCGGCCTGGATGCGCTCGACCAGGACGTGCTCGGCGTTGGACTGCAGGCTGTCGAACGTGTGCCCGGCGGCCTCGGCGCGGCCGCGCAGGTCGGCGTCGATCTGCGCCAGCGTGGCGCGGCCGTAGACCTCCGGCTCGCGTGTGCCGAGCAGGTTGAGGTTGGGGCCGTGCAGGACCAGGAGCTTCGCCATCGGAACCGGGACGGTGGCCTTCAAAGGGCGGCAGTGTGCGTGAAGGCCGGTGCCATGTCCAGAAGTTCGCCGCCAAATCGGCGAAGTTGTTACAATTTAAGCAGTTGTTTGAGTGGCGACTCTAAATTCCGGGGTGCTGCCGGAACGTTGCCGGCGCGATGGCCGACGTTGCCGTGGACTGGCGGCCCGATTCGCTTCCTGCAAGTTGCGGTCGAGCGCCGCCGATGTCAAACGCCGCCGCTTGCCGGCGTGTTGAAGGACGATCGGTTGGTAGACGTTCGGGTTAGCGGACATCGGGCCTGGCGGCGCTCAGTGCGGCTGGCCGACCCAGGCTTCGAGTTCGCCGGGCTCGAACGGCCCGATCTTCTGCTTGAGCAGCCGGCCCTCGGCCGAGACCAGGGCGGTGTAGGGCAGCACGCCCTTGGGATTGCCCAACTGCACGCCGGCATCGCGTGGGCCGGCCTGGTCGAGCAGGATCGGGTAGCGCACCGGCACCTGCTGCAGGAAGTCGCGCACCGCGTCGGCGTCGTCCAGGGCGATGCCGACCACCTGGGTGCCGTGGGCGCCCTGGCTGGCGGCGTAGCGGTCCAGTTCCGGCATTTCCTTGATGCAGGGCCCGCACCAGCTGGCCCAGAGGTTGATCAGCAGCGGCCGGCCCGGGTAGGCCGAGGGCAGGCGCACCGGCGGGCCGTTCAGGGCCGCCAGTTCGATCACCGGCACCGGCGCGCCGCGCGAGGCCACGGGCAGGTCGGCCGGCGGCTTGGGCGCGGTCGAGGCGATCACGCCCTGCAGCACGCGCTGGCCGGCTTCGGTGCGCAGCAGCGGGCCGGGGCCGTTGAGCCACAGGCCGAGCCCGGCGCCGAGCACGCCGGCGATGCCTGCGACCAGCAGGATCTTCGCGTTCGCGCCCATCAGCGCGCCCGCTGCACGCGCGCGACGAACTTGGGCGCTTCCTCGAAACCGAACAAACGCAGTTCGCGACGCTCGACGCCGCCGCGGTAGTACAGCGTGGCCGGCGGGCCGACGATGCCGAGCTGCTTCATCAGCGCCGCGTCGGCGTCGTCGTTGGCGGTCACGTCGGCCTTGAGCAGGACGAAGCCCTTCAGCGCGGCCCGCACTTCGGGCTGGGTGAAGGTGTACTTCTCCATCTCTTTGCAGGACACGCACCAGTCGGCGTAGAAGTCCAGCATCAGCGGCTGGCCGGCGGCCTTGGCTGCGGCGACTTCGCGCTCCAGGTCGGCGACCGACTTGATGGTGCGAAACGGCAGTTCGGCGTGCGCCGCGGCCTGGCCGCCGCGCAGGCCGGCCAGCGGCTGCAGCGGGTCCTGGCTGCCGGCCAAGGCGCCGACCGCCTGGACCACGCCGGTCACGCCCAGCAGCAGGGCTGCGGTCCAGGCCAGCGTGCGCACGCCGTCGCGCGCGCCGGGTTTGCTCGCGGCCAGGCCGATCGCGGCCGCGGCGCCGAACAGCAGCACGCCCCACAACGCCAACACCGCCGGACCGGGCAGGATCCGCGACAGCATCCACACCGCCAGGCCCAGGAACACGAAGCCGAACGCGCGCTGCACCGCGACCATCCATGGCCCGCTGGTCGGCAGGCCCTTGCCGGCGGCGACGCCGAAGGCGAGCAGCGGCACGCCCATGCCCATCGCCAGCAGGAACAGGGCGGCGCCGCCGAACAGCTTGTCGCCGGTCTGGCCGATGTAGAGCACCGCCGCGGCCAGCGGCGGCGCCACGCAGGGGCCGACGATCAGCGCCGACAAGGCGCCCATTACCGCCACGCCGACCCAGGAGCCGCCGCGCTGGCGGTCGCTGATCGTGCCCAGCAGGCTGCGCAGGGAGTTCGGCAGCTGCAGTTCGTACAGGCCGAAGCTGGACAGCGACAGCAGCACGAACAGCAGGGCGAAGGCGACGATCACCCACGGGGTCTGGAACAGGATCTGCAGATTGGCGCCGACGCTGGCCACGATCACGCCGGCCACGGTGAACACCAGCGCGTTGGCCAGCACGTACACCAGCGACAAGGCGAACGCGCGGCGCGCGCCGATGCCGGGGCCGTGTCCGGCGATCAGGCCCGACAGGATCGGGATCATCGGCAGCACGCAGGGCGTGAACGACAGCAGCAGGCCGAAGCCGAGGAAGCTCAGCAGCGCGACATAGCGGTTCGGGCCGGATAGAGCGGCGGCGAGGCGGCTGTCGTCGGCTTCGCCGGAGGCGGCGGCGTTCTGACTGGCGCTCTGGTTGGCGTTCGCATTGGCGGCGGCCGTTGCGGCGGTCGCCGGGGCGTCCGCAACGGGGGCGACGTTCGCGCTTGCCGTGGTCGCAGCCTCCACGTCCGGCGCGGCTGCATCGCCGGTTTGCGGCAGGGCCGTGCCGGCATCGGTGCCCGCGTTCGCGTCGGCGGACGCGGCGGCGTCGGTCGCCGGCGTCAGTTTGCCGCGCGGCAGATCGATCGCGATCTTGCGGGTCATCGGCGGATAGCAGATGCCGTCGGTCTGGCAGCCCATGAAGTTCGCGGTCAGCACCAGCTTGGCCGCGTCTTCACGCGTGCGCCGCAGCGGCAGCGGCACGTCGATCTGGTCGAAGAACACCGTGACCTGGCCGAAGTGCTCGTCGCGGTGCGCGCTGCCGCGCGGCCATTGCGGCGCGCCCAGGGCGATGCCGGCCTTGGTCGCGGCCGCGTCGAGCTTGAACGAGGTCTTGTCGCGGTACAGGTAATAACCGCGCGCCGGAGTGAAGCGCAGCAGCAGGGTGTTGCCGTCGCCGGGGATGGCTTCGAAGCCGAAGGCCTGTTCCGGCGGCAGCGGCAGCGCGTCGGCGCCGGCCGCGGCGGCGGGCGCGCCACCGAGCAGGCCCCCGCTCAGCGGCGGAGCGCTGCGATTGGCGGCATTGCCGAAAGCGACCAGCGGTTCGTCCGAACTCGCGGCGGCAGCGGCCGCGGGCAGGTTCACGACCAGGTTGCGGGTCTGCGGCGGGTAGCAGATGCCGGCATCGGCGCAGCCCTGGTATTTCACCTGCAGGCTCACGCGGCCGGCGCCGGCCCGGCCGGGCAGGGTCGCGCTCAGGGCGCTGCGGTAGGTCTCGACCTCGCCGAAGAACTCGTCCTTGTGCTTGTCGCCCTTGGGCAACTGCAAGGCCTGCGCCGCGAACGCCGGGTCGGCCTTGACCGAAATGCGGTGCTTATAAAGGTAGTAGCCGTCGGCGATCTTCCAGCGCAGGCCGATGCGGTCGGGCGCGGCCGCGTCGGCGCTGAGCACGAAGGCCTGGTCGACCGGCAGCAGATCGGACTCGTCGATCGCCGGCGCGGGGCCGGACAGCGACAGCCCGAGCGCAAGCAAGGCGGCGGCGTAACCGGCGCGCGCGCGCCGGCGGAAAACTCGGAGTTCAGTCATCGTCACGGGTCTGTTCGGCCACCCAGTGCAGGTACTGGGGCAGGCCGCCGCAGGCTTCGACCGCGACAGCCTCCGGCAGTTCATAGGGATGCAGGGCCCGCAGCCGCGCGATCAGGGCGTCGAGGCGGTCGGCGCTGGTCTTGATCAGCAGCTGGACCTCGTCCGCACTTTCGACCGCGCCTTGCCAGCGGTAGGTCGAGCGCATCCCGGGCAGCCGGCTCACGCAGGCGGCCAGGCGCTCGCCGACCAGCGCCTGCGCGATCGCGTCGGCGCTGACCGCATCGGGGCAGCTGCTGAAGACCAGGCGCACGGGTGAGGGTTCGGCCATGAGGGGCGCAGTGTAATGCCCGTCCCTGGGCGCGGCGACCGTGGACCTGGCCACGCAGTGTTCCGCGCTCAATCGCCTGGGGCGCGGGCGAGCAGGCGTTGCCAATGCGCGGGCCGGCCGATCGCCTCCTCCAGGAAGTCGATGAAGACCTCGACCTTGCGCGGCCGGTACTCGCGGCCCGGGTAGACCGCGTAGATGCCGATCGGGACCAGGCTCCAGTCCGGCAGCACCTCGCACAGGCGGCCGTCGGCGAGTTCCTCGGCGACGGCGAAGGTCGCCGTCTGCAGGATGCCGCCGCCGGCCAGCGCGGCGTCGACCAGGGGCGCGCCGTAGTTCGAACGCAGGCGGCCGCGCACCGGCACCCGCAGGGTTTCGCGGCCGCGGTGGAACTCCCAGGTCGCGACGTCGCGGAACAGGGTGTAGTGCAGGCAGTCGTGGCCGACCAGATCGGCGGGCGCGCGCGGTGCGCCGCGGCGCTGCAGGTAATCCGGGGACGCGACCAGGATCCGGCGGGTGTCGGCGAGCCGGCGCGCGACCAGGCGCGAATCGTCGAGCGCGCCGATCCGGATCGCCAGGTCATAGCCCTCGCCGATCAGGTCGACGTAGCGGTCGTCGAACTGCGCGTCCAGGGCGATCCCGGGCCAGCGCTGCAGGAACGCGGGCAACTGCGGCATCACGTAGAGCCGGCCGAAGTTCATCGGCAGCGACACCCGCAGCTCGCCGCGCGGCTCGCCGGCGAGGTCGTGCACGCGCTCGGCCGCGGCGGCGATCTGTTCCAGCGCCGGCGCGATCGCGGCGTAGTAGTGGCGGCCGGACTCGGTCAGGCTGAGGCGGCGGGTCGAACGGTTCAGCAGCTTGGCGCCGAGCCGGGTCTCCAGCGCATGCAGGCGGCGGGTGATCGCGCCGGTGGTCACGCCCAGCTGGCGCGCGGCGGCGGTGAAGCTGCCCTGTTGGAGGATGGCTTCGAAGGCTTCCAGTTCGGAGTGCAGGCCGCCGACCATTGTTGCGCCTTTCTCAATAAAGACTTGATCGGCTGATCCTATATCCAATGCCGATTCAACAATAGCCTGTGTCTCCCGCCTAGGAGACACCCCATGGACGCCTACCAACTGCAAGGCCACAGCCTCGACAGCCTGCGCCGCGTGCGCCTGCCCGAGCCGATGCCCGGCCCCGGCGAGGTGCGGATCCGCACCGAAGCCGCCTCGATCAACTACCGCGACTACGCCCTGGCCACCGGGCGCTACCAGGCCGACCTGCCGCGCCCGTTCGTGCCGCTGTCCGATGGCGTCGGCCGGATCGAGGCCCTGGGCGAGGGCGTGAGCGGCCTGAGCATCGGTCAGCGCGTGCTCGGTCACTACACCACCGCCTGGCTGGACGGCGGCTTCCGTTCCGCCAACCACGCGAGCAAGCTCGGCGGCCCGCGCGACGGCTGGCTGGCGCGTTCGATCCTGCTGCCGGCCACGGCGGTGCTGCCGGCGCCGGCCTACCTGAGCGCGGCCCAGGCCGCGACCCTGCCGGTGTCGGGCCTGACCGCATGGGCGGCACTGCGCAAGCTCGGGCTGGCGCCCGGCGCGCGCCTGCTGGTGCAGGGCAGCGGCAGCGTTTCGCTGATGGCCTTGCAGCTGGCGGTGGCCGAGGGCGTGCAGGTGATCGCGACCAGCGGCGATCCGGCCAAGGCCGAGCGCCTGCGCGCGCTGGGTGCGAGCGCGGTGATCGACTATCGCCAGCGTCCCGATCTGGCCGCGGCGGTGCGCGAGCTCAGCGATGGCCGCGGCGTCGACGGCATCGTCGACGTGGTCGGCGGACCGGCGCTGATCGAACTGCTCGGTGCGGCGGCGGACAACGCGCATATCACGATCGTCGGTTTCCTCGGCGGCTTCGAGGTCGCCGGCAACCTGATCGGCCCGATCATGTCGCGCCAGCTCAACATCCACGGCGTCAGCGTCGGCAGCGCACGCGACTTCGCCGAATTCCTGGCCGCGCTGGAACGCCACCGCATCGAACCGGTGGTCGGCGAGCTGTTCGGCTTCGACGACGCGGCGGCGGCGATCGCCTCGGTCGCCCAGCAGCGCGCGCTGGGCAAGCCGGTGATCGTGTTCGATTGAGCGACGATTGGGCCGAAGACGGTTAAACGCCAGAAGACGGTTAAACGCCAAAGGCCCGCGCGCCCCGCAACTGCGCGGCGGACCCTCCCCTGTAGGAGCGGCGTGAGCCGCGATCGCGCCGCAGCCGAAGTATCGCGGCCGCGACTCGCATCGCCCCTACAAAGAACCGGTAATGCAATGGAGTCGATGTTCAGCTCAGCCAACGAACCCTCCCCTGTAGGAGCGGCGTAAGCCGCGATTGCGTCGTCTCCGAAGCGGCGCGGTCGCGACTCACGTCGCTCCTACCCCAAAGCTGCACACGATAGCGACCGGTCGCCGCGTTATCCTTGCGCCAGGATGTTCGCCGCAGCACAGGATTCCGCATGGCATTGCTTCAGGGACGATGGTGGCTTTCGCTTTGTCTGTTCGCCGGTGCCGCATCCGCGGCGGAGCGGCCGCAGTGGTTGCCCTTCATGGGCGACGAGGAAAGCCAGGCGCATGCGATCCATCTGGCCGTGCTGAAGCAGCGCCCTGACGGATTGCTGGAATCGGCCAGCCGTTACCCACGCACCTCCGGGGCCGGCTGGAGCGTCGAGCAGAGCGAGCGCGGCTGGTACGAATACCTCGAACGTCTGATCGATTGCGAGACCGGGCTGTACGTCGACACGGCGCTGTCCCTGCTCGATCGCGACCACCACCCGGTCGCGCGCCGCGACACCAGCCGCGACGACCAGTTGCAGCAGATCGCGCTGACCCAGCAGGACGTGCGCTCGCACCGCTGGCCCGGCAACAGCGAAATCTGGATCGCCTGCGCGGCCGCCCGGAATCCCGCGATCGGCAACGACGCGCGGCCGATGATGATCGAGGACGAAGGCCGCTACGGCTACGATTACCGCGCGATCGGCGATGCGCCGCCGCCCGATGGCGACGGCCTGTTCGCGCGCCTGCGCGCGCAGTACGACGCCGAGCTGGCGCGCTACTCGGTGCCGTCGCAGGCGCCCGCGGGCCAGCCCGCGGCGGCGTTCAAGGGCGAACGCTGGGCCACGGCCAGCGACGAAACCGAAGCCTGGGACCTGGCCGGCCTGCGCCACCGCGGCGCCGGCATCGTCGAGGCCTCGCAGCGGGTGGCTTACGACCCGCGGCGTCCGCCGGACGTGCCCGAGGACGCCGACGTACGCATCGACTACAAGATCGATTGCCGCAACGGCCTGATCGTGCCGGTGACCAAGGCCTACTACGCGCCCGGCAGCGAGCGCCTGCTGCAGCGCATCTCCACGCCGGTGTTCGACACCCTGGACTCGCTGTCGCGGCAGTCGCAGTGGGGCGACGCCTGGACGTCCTGGCTCGGGCCGCAGCGGCCGGGCCCTGCGGCGATGCTGTGCACCGCCGCGGCCGCGCGCTGCAACGGCGGAAAGCCGCAGGCGCCCGCGGCCTTGTTCGAGATCGACCCGGAAGCCTTGCCGCCCGTCGGCGGAGCGCCCTTGTTGCTGGCCGCGCGTGCGCGTTGGCTGGCGCATCGCGACGGTTTCGTGCCTGCCTGCCCCATCGGAGTCCTGTGATGCCTATCCGTCCCATGCTGCTGGCCGTCGCGCTGGCGTCGGCGGCCTTCGCCGCTTCGGCGCAGGAGCCGCCGCTGCAGATCTACACGGTCAAGAACGAATTGGTGAATTGGCGCGGCGACGGTTTGCGCGATGCCAAGGGCGGGACGGTGCTGGCGCCGGCGGGCCTGCTCACCGCGCTCGGCAACGGCGGCTTCCTGGCCCGGCGCGATGGCGCCTACTGGCTGTACGACGCGCGCGGCGCGCGCATCGCCGGCCCTTACGACGATCTCGAAGCGGTCGATCCGGCCCTGGATGCCTTGATCGTCGGCGTCGGCGGCAGCCCGGTGCTGGGCGGCGACGGCGGCCTGATCGACGGCCGCGGCCGCGAACTGATGGCGCCGGTCTACAAGGGTTTCCGTTACCTGCCGGGCACCGGCCTGTTCTCGTTCGAGCAGGCGCGGCGCTGGGGCCTGGCCGACGCGCGCGGCCAGGTGCTGGTCAAGCCGACTCTGGACGGCGTGGCCGACGCGCCGGGCGCGGTGCTGGTCGGCGATGCCGGTCAGCAGGGCCTGATGGATCGTACGGGCCGCTATGTGGTGCCGCTGAGCGAACGTCCCGTGTCCTCCATCAACGACGGCGCCAGCAAGGCCACGGGTTATTTCGCCGTGTGCGACAGCGAGGGATCGGTGTGCCATGGCGTCGACGGCGCGGGCCGGCCGATACTCGGCGGACGCAGCTTCTCCTCCGCGATGTTCCACGCCGATCTGGCGCGCTGGGTGATCGCCGAGGCGCCCGAGGCGGCGCCGGCGGTCCAGGACGACGGTACGGTGGCGATCGGCATTCCGGCGTCGCAGCGCTGGATCCTGGCCGACGAGCGCGGCCGCACGCTCGCGAGTTTCGACTGCGACTATCTGTATCGCATCGGTGGCCTGTTCCGCGCCGCGCGCGCGAAAGACGAGGGCGGCGACTGCGTCTGGGGCTTGGTCGATCGCGACGGAAAATGGCGCGTGCCGGCGCGTTACGACTCGATCGAGGCGATCGGCAACGCCTGGGGCGTGAATGCGGACATTCCGGCGGCGAAGGCGGACGAGTATGCGGTCGGCATCGACGGCGAAGACCGCGAGCGCCGTTTCGGCGTGCTCGCCGCGGACGGCAGCGAAATCCTGCCGCCGCGCTACGCGCAGATTTACTACCGCTATCCCGAATTCGGCCTGTACCTGGTGCGGCAGGGCGAGAAGATCGGCCTGGTCGATCGTCAGGGCGTTTGGCGCCTGGAGCCGACGTACAGCGAGACCGCGCCGAACGCCAGCCTGCCGATGCCGTACCTGATGCTGAGCGAACGCGACGACGACGGCGATGGCCCGCAACGCGATCGCTACGCGATCATCGACCTGCGCACCGGCAAGCCGATGTTCGCCGGCGACTACGAATACCTGGGCGTCGAGTACGACTTCCGCTGGGGAAAACTCGGCCTGCCCTGGGAAGAGTTCGCGGTGGTCGTCGCCAAGCGCGGCGACAAGTACGGTGCCCTCGATCTGCAGGGGCGCGTGGTGGTGCCGTTCGAATACGACAACCTGCAGGGCATGGACACCTGGGGGCGCCTGCGTCCGACCCGTAAAGAGCGCGACCTGCCCCTGGTGTCCGGGCTCGGGCCGCAGCGCAGCGCGCGTCTGCACGAAACCTTGTCGCGCCGCCTGCGCGAGGAACCGGCGCCGCACGCCAGTCAGGCGATGCCGTACGCCGGCCGCTACCTGCCCGCCGATTACCGCAGTGCCGGGCAGGTGCGAGCGGCGCTGGCGTCGGGCCGCTTGTCGCGCGGGTTCGCGCCGATGCTGTTGCTCGACGAGGATACGGCGATCATCGACCTCGACATGATCGTGGACAAGAAGCGGCCGGACTTCGATTTCCTCGAATACTACTGCCCGCGCGACGACGGCTTCGATCTGCTGCTGCCGCAGTCGGCGTTGTCGGAAGAGGCCTGTGCGGATCCGGTCGCGCCGAAGCTCGAGTTTCGCGCGAGTGCGAGCGCGGGCCCGGACCAGGCCTGGGATTGCGGAAACTGCGCGGCCAAGGGTTTGCCGGCGCGCTGGGTGCGGACCGATCCGGCGGCGGATGCGACGATGCCGTAGGCAGTGCGGTGGCGCTGTTTCCTGGATTTCTGTGTAAGACGAGGGACTACGCACGATGCGACGACGCGATGGTTCCTTCCCTGTGGGAGCGGCGTAAGCCGCGATCGCGCCGTATCCGAAGTGTTGTGGTCGCGACTCACGTCGCTCCTACCCCAAAGCCGGCGCTGCGTTGAGTGTGCGCAAGGACGAGATGAGGCTGGGACGGGTTCGGGGCCGTGCTATCCAGCCGGGCCACGCGTGTGAGCGGTGCAGGCCCCGATCTGCGTCGCAGCCGGAATGGCGCGATCGCGGCTTACGCCGCTCCCACAGGAAGCGCGTCGCTACAGGAAGCGCGCCGCCGCAGGAAGCGCATCGCCCTAGGAAGCGCGCCGCCATGGCGCGTCGTCGCCGGAATCGGATCGGCGGCCCTATCGGATCGACGCGGCTCTCTGCGAGGTCCCGACAAACGAACGCCCGCATTGCGCGGGCGTTCGTCGTAGCCGCGGGCGGTTTCGCCGATTACGGAATCAGCGTGCAGCTCGCCGGCTTGGTCGAGGTGAACAGCGAGGCGCTGGCCCACTCCGGATGATCGATGAAGGGATTGCGGTTGCCCTGGAAGCTGAAGATCACTTCGTTGCGGGCCTGCTCGGCGGCGTCCGGCGGGTCCTGCGTGTGCCAGGCCAGCAGCGTGCTCAGCAGGCCCATGTAGGCCGGCGAGGACGAGGTGATCACGATCTTGCTGCGGTCGTCGGTCAGCTCCAGGTCCGGCTCGCTCTGGCCGGTGACCGGATGGGTGTCGCCTTCGTAGCGGATCGCCATGTACATCACCGCGCGGGCCATGTTGCCCTTCATGTGGCCCCAGACCTGGAACGAGCCCGCGTTGCCGTCCGGCGTCTTGACCCAGTTGGAGTTGCCCGGGTACACGCCGCTGCCGCCGCCGTAGCCGGCATTGGCTTCGGTGACGCGCTCGCCGCAGCCGCTGGCCAGGGTGCAGTCCGCGTACGGCTTGTTGCCGCGGTCGGCGTTCCAGGTCGCGTCGGTCAGGTACAGCATGTGGGTGTCGGTGTAGGGCGCATGCGGCAGGCCGAGGTTGCCGGTGGCGCTGCCGAAGCCCAGCGAGTTCGGCCAGGTGTGCTCGCGGTTGTACTTCAGGCCGCTGCCGCTGCCGGCGCGGTCGGTGACCTTGAGGTAGCTGCGGTTGCGGTAGGCGTCGAGGATGCGGCCGGAATTGTTGGGATCCTCGTCGGCGATCTCGAGGATGCTCCAGGTGTTGGTGGTGCCGCCGCTGTACGGGTAGACCGTGTGGCCCTTGATGGTTTCGTGCAGCGAGCAACGCAACTGGCCGGCGCTGCTGGTGTTGACGTGGGCGTAGTAACCGCCGCCGCCACCGCCGCTGGCCACGCTGAAGCCGACCACGGTGTTCTGGGCCGGATGCGCGCCGCCGCTGTCGGTGACCTGCGATGCGACCACGGTGTAGGTGCAGCTCTCGCCGGCGAACAGCGCGGTGCCGGTGGAAGCGGTGAAGCTGGTGCCGCTGGACGGGTAGGTCAGCGCGACCGTGCCGGACTGCGCGCACTGCAGGGTCAGGGCGCCGCTGCCCAGGGTCACCGCTTCGCTGAAGCTCACCGCGAGGTCGCCGGCGGCCGGGAAGCTGTTGCTGCCGTTGGCCGGCGTGGTCGAGGTCACGGTCGGCGCCGGGTTCGGCGTCGAGAAAGTCTGGCCGGCGTTGCAGGCGCCGAAGCTCTGCGCGGCCGACGCCTGCCAGGCGAAGTTCGCGTAGGTGCTGCCGCTGCCGGACAGGCGCAGCGAAGTGCCGGCGGCGGTCGAACCGCTTTCCGATACCGGCAGGTTGCTGCTGGTCAGGCCCGCGGCCGGGCCGTTGGAGGCGGTGATCGCGCCCTCGTAGCTGAGGAACTGGACCACGTTGCCGCTGCCGTCGACCAGGGCGAAGCCGTCGTTGCTGCCGTTCTGGATGCCGTTGGTCGGGTAGCTGAGCACCGCGATGCTCACGCTGCCGCCGCAGGCGACCGTGCTGCCGGCGGGCAGCAGGTCGTTGTCGTAGCTGGTGGCGGCCGACGGCGTGGCGCCGTTGTAGAGGTAGATGCGGTAGTTGCTGAGGGTTTCGCCGGCGGTGGCGACGACCTCGATCTTCTCGCCGACGTCGCCGCTGGAGGTGGCGTCGTCGTAATGGAATTCGTTGATGAAGACGGCGGCCGGTGCGGCGGTGGGCAGCGCGGCGGCGAGCAGCAGGCAGGACAAGCTCGTACGGGAACGACGTAAGGACAACGGCATCGGGCGACTCCCTTTCCCCAGGTGGTCGCCGCAGTCTAGTCGGCCTTTGTGACATCGCCTGCCGCAGCGCAGCAGGCGACCGGGTTCACAGCACCACGCGGGTGCCCTTGGTCAGGCTGGCGCGCGGCCGCCCCGTGCGCAGTTCCGCCAGTTGTTCGGCGATTTCCACCAGCGGCGCCTTGGACTTGGTCGGGGTATCGCGGAAGGCCACGATCAGGCGCAGTTCCAACGGGTCTTCGATCAGCAGGGCCTCGGCCGCGGCCACCGAATCCATCTCGGTATCGGCCGACAAATTCATTTTGCCGCGCCCGGTCGCCAGCCATTCGAACTGCACGCCGGTGATCAGCGCGACCTCGCGCAAATGCGCGACGCTGGGAAACTTGCCCTGCGCACTTTCCCAGTGGCCGACCGCGCTGCGTTGCACGCCGACCGCCGAACCCAGTGCCGCCTGCGACATGCCGGCATGGCGTCGCGCCAGTCGTATCCTTTGCTGTGGCGTCATGTGTGAAGCTCCTTTTCGAGGGTTTTTGCCTACAAAATAGCCATTTGCTACCAAAAGTCACTAGGCGACCAATAGAGAGGAGACCTTGTACGCTTTCGGTAGCAAGTTGAGCCTGATAGGTGGTTGGAAGTCAATGGTGACGGCATTCGCCCTTTTACGGTGCCACCAGGAGTCGGCAGATTTTGCGACCGGACACCTAGAAAATGACGCGGGGAGTGCACAAGATCCATCCACGCCAACACGGATGTGGGCACACGACACGAGGTCGGTTCGGGGGAAGGGGCGCAGGATCGCGCCATGCTGAGGACGGCCGTCTCCGCACCAAAGAGCGCGTTCCACGGGACGCGCTCTTTCTTTTTGGGCGATGCAAACGCAACGCCTGCATCGCTCGCGACGCAACCGTCGCATGTCGCGCGAGCGGAGCGTCGATTTGCGCATGCCTTATGTGGCGGCGGCGTGAGCCGCGATGGCGTCGCTTCTTTAATATATGAAGCCCTCGCGGATCGTGCCGTGCCCGCAATGGGTGGGCCATCGGCCGACGGAGTAAGCGCATAGAGAGCGCCCGCCCCAAGGGGACCGGCTTCCTGTGGGAACGGCGTAAGCCGCGATCGAGTTCCAGATATCAAGCAACCCTCCCTGGACGCTGCATTCGGCGCCGGCTTCGGGGTGGAGCGACCTGAGTCGCGAGCACGCTGCTTCATGGGGCGGTGCGATCGCGGCTTACGCCGCTCCCACAGGGGCCAGATCGGAGCCGGCGCGGATCTGGCCCGTCCGACCGCATGCGATCGCCGCATGCGGCTCGCGGTTCGGTCCCCGGCCCGGCCTGGCTTGCCCTCATCCCTCGGACCAGGACCCGACCTGACCCGACCCGACCCGACCCGACCCGACCCGACCCGACCCGACCCGACCCGACCCGACCCGACCCAGCGGATCACATCGCCTCGACCCTGCCGACCCGACCCGCCGTATCGCCCCCCGCTTGAAAAGCCCCGCCGCCGCCCCATCTCGTGGCTATCCCGGTTCGCCGGGCGTTTTTTGCCCCCGGCATTGGCACTCTGCCGGGGTGACTGCTAAAATTCGCGATCTTTCCCCACCCATTCAACCACTTAGAGGTTGCCAATGAATATCAAACCGCTCTACGACCGCGTGGTCATCAAGCGCATGGAAGAAGAAAAGATGTCCGCCGGCGGAATCGTGATTCCGGATTCGGCCACCGAGAAGCCGATCAAGGGCGAAGTCGTCGCCGTCGGCGAAGGCAAGGCGCTGGACAACGGCAGCGTGCGCGCTCCCAAGGTCAAGACCGGCGACAAGGTGCTGTTCGGCAAGTACAGCGGCACCGAAGTGAAGCTCGACGGCACCGATTACCTCGTCGTCAAAGAAGACGACATCTTCGCGATCCTCGGCTGATCCGGCTGCGGGAACCGAGCCGTCGTAGCGCCTGCGCCGACGCCCCGACCCGCACCGCAGTCCGAAGTTTTCGAACCCCTTACTCAATTCGCATCCGGAGTTAGCAACATGGCTGCCAAGGAAATTCGTTTCGGTGAGGACGCACGCGCCAAGATGGTGCGCGGCGTCAACGTGCTCGCCAATGCCGTCAAGGCCACCCTCGGCCCGAAGGGCCGTAACGTCGTGCTCGAGAAGAGCTTCGGCGCCCCGACGATCACCAAGGACGGCGTGTCCGTCGCCAAGGAGATCGAGCTCGCCGACAAGTTCGAGAACATGGGCGCGCAGATGGTCAAGGAAGTCGCTTCCAAGACCTCCGACAACGCCGGCGACGGCACCACCACCGCGACCGTGCTGGCCCAGGCGCTGATCCGCGAGGGCATGAAGGCGGTCGCCGCCGGCATGAACCCGATGGACCTCAAGCGCGGCATCGACAAGGCCGTGATCGGCGCAGTCGAAGAGCTGAAGAAGATCTCCAAGCCGTCGTCGACGAGCAAGGAAATCGCCCAGGTCGGCGCGATCTCGGCCAACTCCGACGCCGACATCGGCGACCTGATCGCCCAGGCGATGGACAAGGTCGGCAAGGAAGGCGTGATCACCGTCGAAGACGGTTCGGGCCTGGAGAACGAGCTCGACGTGGTCGAGGGCATGCAGTTCGACCGCGGCTACCTGTCGCCGTACTTCATCAACAACCAGCAGTCGATGTCGGCCGAGCTGGACGACCCGTTCGTGCTGCTGTACGACAAGAAGATCTCCAACGTGCGCGACCTGCTGCCGGTGCTGGAAGGCGTCGCCAAGGCCGGTAAGCCGCTGCTGATCGTCGCCGAGGAAGTCGAGGGCGAGGCCCTGGCCACGCTGGTCGTCAACACCATCCGCGGCATCGTCAAGGTCTGCGCCGTCAAGGCTCCGGGCTTCGGCGACCGTCGCAAGGCGATGCTGGAAGACATGGCCGTGCTGACCGGCGGCACCGTGATCTCCGAGGAAGTCGGCCTGCAGCTCGAGAAGGCCACGATCAAGGATCTGGGCCGCGCGAAGAAGGTGCAGGTCTCCAAGGAGAACACCACCATCATCGACGGCGCCGGCGATGCCGACGCCATCCAGGCCCGCATCAAGCAGATCAAGGCGCAGATCGAAGAGACCTCTTCGGACTACGACCGCGAGAAGCTGCAGGAGCGCGTGGCCAAGCTGGCCGGCGGCGTGGCGGTGATCAAGGTCGGCGCTTCGACCGAGATCGAGATGAAGGAAAAGAAGGCTCGCGTCGAAGACGCGCTGCACGCCACCCGCGCTGCCGTGGAAGAAGGCATCGTCCCGGGCGGCGGCGTCGCGCTGCTGCGCGCCAAGGCCGCGATCGCGGGCCTGAAGGGCGCCAACGAAGACCAGAACCACGGCATCCAGATCGCCCTGCGCGCGATGGAAGCTCCGCTGCGCGAAATCGTCACCAACGCCGGCGAAGAGCCGTCGGTCATCCTGAACAAGGTCCAGGAAGGCAAGGGCGCGTTCGGTTACAACGCCGCCAACGGCGAGTACGGCGACATGCTCGAGTTCGGCATCCTGGACCCGACCAAGGTCACCCGTACCGCGCTGCAGAACGCCGCGTCGATCGCCGGTCTGATGATCACGACCGAAGCGATGGTCGCCGAGCTGCCGAAGAAGGACGAGCCGTCGATGCCGGGCGGTGGTGGCATGGGCGGCATGGGCGGCATGGATTTCTGATCCAGCCCCATCTGCGTCATCCGGAAAGGCCCGCCTCGTGCGGGCCTTTCTTTTGGGTGCGGGCCGATGCGCGTCGGCGGACTCGCGCCGGTTCGCCCGATTTGCGGATGCGCTGCAACAGCGGACAATGGCCGCCGGATTCAGCAACGGAGGCGGGATGCGTTCCAGCCGGCGGTACTCCCAGACGATCGTGCTGGCCCTGTCGTGGCTGCTGCTCAGCGGTTGCGCGGTGGTCTCGGTCAAGCAGCACGCCGTCGGCGACGCCGCGATCGCGCGCCGCTCCGACGTCCTCAGCAGCGGCAAACTCAGCGCCGACGCCGCCACCACGCTGGCCGCGGCCGGCCTGGAACAGGGCGCCTGCACGCGCGAGCCCGATCCCTGCGTCGCCCAGATGCGCGGCGCCGCGCCGGTCGAGGCCTGGCTGGCCGCATCGGCGGAACTGCAGCTGGCGCGCCTGCAATCGGACAAGGAGGCGCAGCCCGTCGGATCGCCGCTGCGCACGCGCCTGGCGACCGAGGCCGCCAGGCTGTCCTATGCCTACCTGTTCCTGACCCCGCGCACGCCCGAGCAGCGCGTGTTCGAATCGCGCCAGCAGCGCGTGCTGGCGATCTACAACCGCGCGGTCGAGCTGCTGTCCCAGGCCACGTTCGAAAGTAGCCGCGCCCAGGGCGGCGTCGGCAGTTCACCGGTGCGGGTCGGCGAGTTCCAGACCACGGTCGCGCTGCACGGTTTCGAGGCCAGCCTGCTCGGCCAGCAGCCCGACGAACTGCTGGCTTCCGACACGCTGGGCTTCGACAACCTGCGCGCGGTGTATCGGCGCGATGGCTTCGGCACCAGCCTGGTCGCGGTGTTCCCGCGTGCGCAGCGCGATCCCGAGCGGGCCCAGGTCGCCTACCGCGACACCCGCTACCTGCCGGTGACGGTGACGGCGCGCTTCCCCGGCGACGATCTGGACGCGGTGCTGACCAGCCGCGAACTGCGACTGGACGCCTACAACCCGTATCGGATCGACAGCGAAACCATCGCCGGCCGCACCGTGCCGCTGGCGGCGAATTTCTCCGCCGCCTACGGCGTGTGGCTGGCGCGTTCGGAGCTGGCCAAGCTGAGCCTGGAAAGCCTGCTCAGGCCACGCCAGAGCACCTCGTTCCGGCCGCGCGTCTACCTCAACCAGCCTTACGATCCCGACAAGCGCGTGATCATCCTGGTCCACGGCCTGGCGAGCAGTCCGGAAGCCTGGGTCAACCTGGCCAACGAACTGCTCGGCGACGACGAACTGCGCGACCACTACCAGGTCTGGCAGGTGTTCTATCCGACCAACCTGGGGTTGCTCGCGAGCCGGCAATCGATCGATGCGGCGCTGCAGTCCACCTTCCGCCACTACGATCCGGAAGGCGACGACGCCGCCAGCCGCGACGCCGTATTGGTCGGACACAGCATGGGCGGGGTGATCGCGCGCCTGCTGGTCAGCGACAGCGGCGAACGCGTGCTCGACGCCACGCTGGAGTCGTTCTCGCCCGAGCAGGTCGCGCGCTTGCGCCAGGAGCCGCTGGTGCGCGGCCTGACCGTGTTCGCGCCGATGCCGCAGGTCGGACGCGTGGTGTTCATGGCCTCGCCGCACCGCGGCGCCGGTGTCGCCGACGGCTGGGCCCTGCGCGTGGTGCGCAAGCTGATCGGTTTGCCGTTCGAGGTGCTGCGCGAAACCGCCGAACTCGCGCGCCGCGCCGATGTCGACGAGCAGGCCTTGCAGAAGGTCGGCTTTCGCAAGGGGCGCCCGCCGACCGGTCCCGACGATCTGAGTCCGGCGTCCTGGTTCATGCACGTGACCCAGGGACTGACCATGGAGCCGGGCCTGCCCTTCCACACCATCGTCGGACGCAAGGACCCGAGCGTGCCGCTGGCGCAGTCCAGCGACGGCTACGTGCCGTATGCGAGCGCGCACCTGGACGGCGCGGTCTCGGAGGTGGCGATCGCCTCCGGCCACAGCGTGCAGGAGACGCCGCAGGCGATCATCGAGCTGCGCCGGATCCTGCGCGAGGACGAGCGCGCGCAAGCCTTAGCCGCCCGTAGGATGYGGTGAGCCGAAGGCGAACCGCATYGTCGCCRTGCATCGAGCCCGCGCGCCGGTGCGGTTACCACCGCACCCTACGGCCTGCGCTTCAACACCAAGCGCCCGTAGCTCGTAGGATGTGGTGAGCCGAAGGCGAACCGCATYGTCGCCRTGCATCGAGATCCAACGCCGGTGCGGCTACCACCGCACCCTACGACGTCTGGCCTCAATGATGCCGGCTGCTGTCGATCCCGCCGCCCTTGCCGTCGGGCACCAGCACGCGCACGTTCTGCATCATGCCCTGGTCCTCGTGTTCGAGGATGTGGCAGTGCAGGACGTATTCGCCGATGTAGCGCTGGTAGCGGGTGCGCACGAACACGCGGTAGCCCTTCTTCACGAACAAGGTGTCTTTCCACACGCCCTTGGTGTCGGCGTACTGCGGATCGTTCTTCTCGCCGCTGACGCTGACGTCCTTGCCTTGCGGGTCGAGGATGCGCGAGACCTGGAACGGATTGACGTGGATGTGGAAGGGGTGGCCGCCGCGGGCCGAGGTCAGCTCCCATTCCTCGATGTCGCCCAGCACCAGATCGCGCGGTTGGCTGGGGTCGTAGGGGTGGCCGTCGACCTTGTAGACGTTCGGGATCTGGTCGGTGTCGATGTCGAACTCCAGCGTCTGCTTGCCGGTGAGTTCGCCGTCGGCGATGTCCGGATGCGGCACGAACGCGTCCAGGCGCAGGCCGTCGCGCAGTGCGGCGACGATGCCGGCGCGCTGGTCGGCCGGCATCTGGGTTTCGGCGGCCGCGATCAGGCGATCGGTGACGTAGGGCTGCAGCTGCGCGATCGGCGCGCCGCTGCCCGCGGCCACGGTGGCCACGCCCAGCAGCTGCCGATCCTCGGCGGCATTGGTGATGCTGGCGCTGGCCGGCGCGGCGGCGTCGATCACGCAGTACTGGCCGGCCTTGGGGAAGACCACGAGCGCGTCGCTGCGATAGCCCGGCTGCAGCACGTTCTCGGCCTTCGCGATCGCGCGCGCGTGGCTCAGGCCGTCGGCGGCCACTTCGAACTGCGTCACCACCGGGCCGGTACAGTTGCGCGCCACCCAGTTGTCGAGCGCGGCGCCGGACAGGCCTTCCATGCTGGCGTGGTTGGGGCGCAGCTCCCGCAGCTGCAGGTTGATGGTGTCGCGCACGCCCGCGTGCAGCAGGCGCCAGCGTTCGATGCGGCCGGCGACCAGGCCGGTGAAGGTCGGCAGCACGTCGCCGTTGATGCTGGTGTGGCGGCCGGACTGGACCCAGGTGTCGATCGTGGCGCCGGGCTCGAAGCCGAACTGGTCGTAGCCCTCGATCTCGCCCAGATCGCCCTCGTCGCAAACCCAGGCCACGGTCTGGCCGGCGTCGTTCTTGCGCACCTTGATCTTGCCGGTGGCCTTGTCGCGGCAGGCGTAGGCGACCTGCTGGAACAACAGCAGGCGCTCGGGCAGGGCAGTGCCGTCGGGATCGCGCAGCAGGGTGTCCAGGTCGCCGGTGCGCCCGGCCGCCGGCAGGCGGTTGCCGCGCACCAGCAAGGCGCCGGCCATGCCGCTGGACACCTGCAGCGCGGTCGAGCCGTGCAGGTGCGGGTGATACCAGTAGGTGCCGGCGGGATGATCGGCCGGCAGGTTGTATTCGTACTCGAAGGTCACGCCCGGGCGCAGGGTCAGCAGCACGTTGTCGCTGTTGCCGGTGGGGCTGACCCACAGCCCGTGCGAATGCAGGTTGGTGGAGTTGAAGCAGTGCGGCACGTTGATGTTCTTGGGCTTGCAGTCGGGCTGCTCGGGCAGGTCGTTGTCCAGCCGGATGCGCACGGTCTCGCCGGGCGAGGTCACGATGGTCGGGGCCACGAACGGCACGTCCGGGTCGGTGCCCGGGCTGTGGTACGAGCGCAGGTTGACCTCGTCGTAGCGCTGGCTCTCCGGGTTCCAGATCTTCGAGCGGGTGTAGGCGATGCGCAGGTCGAGCCGGGCCTCGTGGGTGTCCAGCGGCCGCGCGCCCTGCGCCGTCAGGCTCAGCAGCGGCTTGCCGGCGTCGGCCGAACGCAGCATGCGCGCCTGCACCGGCTGGTCGAGGTCGCGCGGCTCGGCGTCCTGCGCCATCAGCGGTGATGCGAGCAGACAGAGCAAGGGGAGGATGGCGGCGGCGAGCGTGCCTGTCGGGAGCGTGCCTGTCGAGAGCGGGCGCGGCGCCGGCGCGCGATGAGAACCCGGAGTCGTGTCCAGGGAGGTGCGTTCCATGCTTATTGCTCCTGATGGCGGAGTGGGTATGCCATCCGAGCATATAGCCGGCTGTGAACGCGCGCACCGGCGGTCTTGGCGGCGCGTTCGCGTGCGCAGGCGTGCTGCATCGCCGCAATCGGCGTCGCCGCGCGCAGGCGGAGTCGCCTGTTCGCCGCGTACTCACGCGCAGGCGCGTCGCGCGCGCGCGACGCGGCGTAGGCATGAAAGCGACGGGACGCGCACGCGCGCGTCCCGTGCCGCGCCGACCGCCGATGCAAGGGCACCGACGGACGGTCGCTGCCGTCTTACATCGACTGCGCCTGGCGCTGCTCCTTGAGCGGTGCCGGTTGGGCCGGGGTCTGGCCCTGGTTGAGCGCGTCGATCTGGCGGAAGGATTCTTCCGTCGGCGGCGCCTTGTCGGTCGGCACGCCGACACGAACGTGGGCCGGATCGGCGAGCCCGCCCTGGACCAGGAACGCGGTCTTGCCGACTTCCTTGGTTACCGGATCGACGCTGAGCGCGACGTGGTCGGGGCTGGTGATGCCGTTGCGCTTGCCTTCCAGGGTCATACCGGCGGCGATGCGGTCGAGGTCGCCCTCGGACATGCTGCGGCCGTGGCGCGCGAACTCGCCCTCGACCTTGTCGCGGATGCCCGAGAACAGCTTGTGGTCGGCATGCTCGCTGCTGCGCGGGTCGACGCGGATATGCGTGTGGTCGTCCTGCAGCAGCGCTTCCAGCGGCGAATTGATCGGCACCGCCCGGTGGGTGGTCTTGGTGTGATCGAAGTTGCCGGGTTTGGGCGTGCTGGTGCTGATGTCGACGTAGGGCTGACGACCGGCCGAGTTGGCGCCCAGGTCGATGCCGTTCTGCTCCATCAGGCTTTCGTTGAGCTTGAGCTGGGTCATGTTCAGATGCACCGCCGGCTTGCTGCCGTCGGCGGTCTTGCCGTGGGCGTGCTCGAGCTGGCTGATGTAGCTGACGTAGCTGGCGCCGTAGTAGTTGGCGTAGTCGGAGTTGCCGTTATGGCCCAGGCGCGCCTGCGAACCGGGCATGTCGAAGTAGTACTTGCCCATCGCCTTGATGTTGTCGGCGCTCTGGGCCATCGACAGGTCGGCGCCGACGGTCAGGTCGGGCTTCATCGCGTAGGTGAAGTTGGGCGCGGTGCCGCTGCGGTTGATGAAATCGCCGGCGCGGCCGGGCGATTTGAGGTAGACGTCTTCGAGCGTGGCGGTGGGCTTGGTCTGGCGCACGTTGCCGACCAGCGCGTTCCAGCCGGCGATGTGGGCCTTGGCCTCGTCGTCGCGGTTGGTCTGGATCATCTTGCCGACGATCGTGGTGTAGTCGTGCACCGCCGCCGGGCTCTTGGCCATCGCGGTGGCGTCGGTGGCGAAGGTCGCCAGGGCGGTGGCGCGATCGCCGCGGAAGTAGCCGTGCTGCACTTCGTGGCCGAGCACGAAGGTCATGTTGCCGGCGTCGTAGCTGCCGCCCGGCGCCTTCTCCAGGCCCTTGATCGGCAGCAGCATGGTCTGGTCGCCGCTGCGGTAGGCGCCGCCGGCGTGCGGGTCGGTCAGTGCGCCGAAGGCCTTCAGGTGGCCCTTGCTGACGACGTCGTTGAGCTGCGCGAGCAGGGCCGGCGAGCCGTTGATTGTGGCGGTGAGGTTGGTGACGGCATCGGCGCTGACGCCGGACTGCTTGCCGAAATCGTCGATGAGTTTCTGTAGATCTGCACTGATGGGCATGACGGGATCCTTCCCTTACTCGACCGTGATCATCTTCACGCAGTGGTGGGTGGCCTTCTCGGGCGTCGCGTCGGACTCGCCCTCGATGTAGACCTGCAGCGACAGCGACGGACGCTGGAAGCGCCAGTGGTCGACCCGGCCGTGTTCGCCGTAGCTCACGCTGTCCTGGAAACCCATGCCCTTGAGCGCTTCGGCGTACTGCTTGAAGTCGACGCCGCAGATCGCGCTCATCGGCGCGTTGCCGTCGCCGGTGCGCGAGAAGTCGAAGATCAGCTTGTTCTTGTCTTCGCCGGCCGGCTTGGTCACGTACAGGTTGTACGACCAGTCGGGGGTGAGTTGGGCGCCGGTGCCGAACGAATCGGCGCGGCCGGCCGCGCGCTGGATGGCCAGGCCGGTCTGCTGTTCGACGTATTCGGGGGTGAGCTGATCGCTGGACTTGAGTCCCTCGATCAGTTTCAGCACGCGCCGGCTGACGTCGTCGCCGGTGAGCTGGGGTTGGGCGGTGGTGCTCATGGGTTCCTCCTTGAGGTTGGTCTTGTCTGTCGGCTCGCCCTGCGACACATGCGCGCAGGCGGCCAGGGCGAGGCTGCCCAAAGGCAGCGCACACCAGGTGCGTAGGGAAGCGAAGGGGGATGTGCTGCGGGGCGGCGGCATGGCGTCTGCTTCCTCCTTGGACGCTAGGACTTCCCAGTTATAGAACATGCGTAGAACCCTAACAACGACAAAACCATGTCGGCCAGGACAGCGCAAAGCGTCGCTGGCCTGAACCCGATCCGGCCTGCGTTGCCCGTGCAGAACCCGCCCAGGAAGCGCGTATGGTCCGCACTCCCCTGTATTCCCTGCTGCGCCGCGCGGCCCGGATCGCGCGCGCGTCCCTGCATACGCCGCAGCCGGTGGACGAACTGCACGAGTTCGCCCGGCAACGCCGCACCGACCTGCGCCGCCGGCGCCTGTTGCAGGGCGCCGGCGCCGGCCTGGTGCTGGCCGGCTGCGCGCAGGCGCCGCCGCGCGCGCTGACCGCGCCGGGCGAGGAAGTGGTGGTGGTCGGCGCCGGCATCGCCGGACTCACCGCGGCCTGGCGACTGCGCCAGGCCGGCGTACGGGTGCGCGTGTTCGAGGCCCAGGGCCGGGTCGGCGGGCGCATGCACAGCCTGCGCGATCACTTCCCGGACGGGCAGGTCGTCGAACTCGGCGGCGAACTGATCGACAGCAACCACGTCCGTATCCGCGCCCTGGCCGGCGAGCTCGGCCTGACTCTGGACGATCTGCTCGACGGCGATAGCGGCGCCGACCGCTGGTACTTCGACGGCCGCAGCATCGGCGAACGCGAACTGGTCGAAGCCTTCGCGCCGGTCGCGGCCCTGATCGAACGCGACATGGCCCGGCTCGGCGACGGCGACATCACCTATCGCGACGCCCAGGGCGCGCAGGCGCTCGACCGCCAGTCGATCGCGCAATGGCTGGACGCCAACCAGGTCGGCGGCTGGCTGCGCAAGCTGATCGACGTCGCCTATACCACCGAGATGGGCCTGGCGATCGAAGCGCAATCGGCGTTGAACCTGCTGACCTTCATCGGCACCGGCGACGACGCCTTCGCGGTGTTCGGCGAAAGCGACGAGCGCTACCACGTGCGCGGCGGCAACGACCTGATCGTGCGCGGCTTGGGCGCCAGGCTCGAGGACGCGGTCGAGACCGGGCAGGTGCTGGAATCGGTGCGCGCCGAAGCCGGCGGCTACGCGCTGTTCTTCCGCAGCGGCGCGGGTTCGCGCCAGGTATTCGCCAAACAGGTGGTGCTGGCCTTGCCGTTCACCCTGCTGCGCCAGGTCGCGATCCGGGTCGAACTGCCGCCGGTCAAGCGCCGCGCGATCGACACCCTGGCCTACGGCAGCAACGCCAAGCTGATGATCGGCTACGACCGCCGGGTCTGGCGCGAGCACGGCGCCAACGGCGCCTCGATGAGCGACCTGGCCTACCAGACCAGTTGGGAGACCTCGCGCAAGCAGGCCGGCGACGGCGGTGTGCTGACCAATTTCACCGGAGGCCGGCACGGCATCGACCTGAGCCAAGGCACAGCGCGCGAACAGGCCGACGCCGCCACCGCGGCGCTGGATCGCGTGTTCCCCGGGCTGATCCAGGCCCGCGCCGGCGCGCGCGAGGTGCGTTTCCACTGGCCCAGCCATCCCTGGACCCTGGGCAGCTACGCCTGCCTGCGCCCCGGCGATTGGACCGGTTTGCGCGGGGCGATGGGCGAGTCGGTCGGCGGCCTGCATTTCGCCGGCGAGCATTGCGCGCTCGATACTCAGGGCTTCATGGAGGGCGGCTGCGAGTCCGGCGAAACCGCGGCGCGCGCGGTCCTGGCGCAGTTGCGCCTGAGCCGGTTCCGGCGCGGGCTGGCCCCTATTCAGGTAACTGCCTGAATCTTTGGGCTTTTTGAACTGACGGGTATTGTTTTGCAGTGCAGCGTGCAAAGGGGATAACGTTTCCTTCACGATCCCCCCGCATCCCGACGTGGGGGAGGGAGCAGGCCCGCAACCGGTTCGACCGGAGCGGGCTTTTTTATTGCCCGCAGTTTTTACTGCCGCGCCCTCGCCGCCGCGCCTTTACTACCCACACCTCCTGACCCCTCCACGCCGCCGCGCCCGCGGCAAGAATCGCGCAGCAGCCGCACGACGTGCGGTGGCCGTTTTCGGCCGCGAATCCGTGTCTTGAGACCCTGTCCGCATAGGCCTACGCTGCGTCCGCGCCGGGGGGATGACTGTGACGTAAGTCGCTCTTATCCAGGAGAAGGCTTATGAAATCTTCGACATCGACATCGACATCGTGCGCGGTAGCGCTGGCGGCGGGCAATGCGCATGCGGCGACGTACGTCGTACAGGCGAAGGCACTGAACTTCAGCGCCGCGCTCGCCAACAAGATCACCGCCGCCGGCGATCGAGTACGGGCGCGATATCGGCGGATCGGCGCGGCGATCGCGGCGCCGATCATCGGCGCCGCCGGCGGCGAACTGCAGGTCTCGCGGGTGGAGGATGCGCTCAGGCACGGCGCGGCCGACCTGGGCTCGCCCGGCATCGATGAGTTCTTCGGCAAGGGGCGCGTGAACGCCGACGATTCGCTGCGTTGAGCAGCCACCGCGCAGGGGCGCCGCGACCGAGGTGACCGGGCGCGGCGATGCGGACGCCCGTCGCGCCGAGCGCGGCGGGCGTTCGCTGTTTCGCGCTGCCGAGTGCGGCGGCGGCCATGCCATCATCGCCGCATGTCCGTATCCGTTCCGCCGCAATCCGGCCCGGCCCAACCTGGTTCCACGCAACCGACTCCGGCCCCACCGAGCCCCGCTCAACCCGGCCCGAGCCAATCCGACGTGGCCGATCGCGCGCTCGCGCGCCTGCGCGCCTCCGCGACCGAAGCCGCCGCCGCGCTGTCCGAGCCGGCGCTGGCGCAGCGCGTGGCCCGGGTCGCCGCGATCAGCGATTTCGCCATCGACACCCTGGCCCGGCAACCCGCGCTGCTGCTGGCGCTGGCCGCCGACGACGGCGCCGAGCCCTGGCCGGTGCCCGAACTCCTGCCCGAACAGCGCGCCGACTGGGGCAGCCTGCTGCGTCGTTACCGCGCCGCCGGTTCCACCCGGCTGATCTGGCGCGACGCGCTCGGCCTGGACGACGTCGACGCGACCCTGGTCGGCAGCACGCAACTGGCCGAGATCTGCCTGCAGCGCGCACTCGCCGCGCTCGAAGCCGAGTTCGCGCAGCGCTACGGCGTGATCCGCGACCGCGACGGCGCGCCGCAGCGGCTGGTGGTGTTCGGCCTGGGCAAACTCGGCGGCAGCGAACTCAACTTCAGTTCCGACGTCGACCTGGTGTACGCCTACGAGCACGACGGCAGCACCGAGCACGACGGCCGCGATCCGGCGCGCGCGCTGGACGCCGAGAACTACTTCGCCAAGCTCGGCCAGCAACTGGCGCGGCTGCTCGACGAAGTCACCGCCGAAGGCTTCTGCCACCGCGTCGATCTGCGACTGCGGCCCTACGGCAACGCCGGCCGCCTGGCCTGGTCGTTCGCGGCGATGGAGCAGTACTTCCAGCGCGAGGGCCGCGACTGGGAGCGCTACGCCTGGCAGAAAGCGCGCCCGGTCGCCGGCGACCTCGAGGCCGGCGAACGCCTGCTGGAAGCATTGCGACCGTTCGTGTACCGGCGCTACCTCGACTTCGGAGCGCTCGACGGTCTGCGCAGCATGAAGGCCGCGATCAGCGCGGAAGTCGCGCGCAAGGAACTGGCCGACGACATCAAGCGCGGCCCAGGCGGGATTCGCGAGATCGAATTCCTGGTCCAGGCCCTGCAGCTGATCCGCGGCGGCCGCGAAGCCGAACTGCGCGGCCGCCGCCTGCTGCCGGCGCTGCACGAACTGGTCGCGCAACGCCAGATCGGCGAAGCCGCCGGCGCCGCGCTGGCCGACGACTACCGTTTCCTGCGCCGGCTGGAAAACCGCCTGCAGATGCTGCGCGACGCCCAGACCCACGCCCTTCCGGACGCCGAAGCCGATCGCGTGCGCATCGCCGAAGGCCTGGGCTACGCCGACTGGGACGCTTTGCGCGTTGCGTTGGACGTGCGTCGCGCGCGCGTGACCGCCGAGTTCGACGCCCTGCTCGCGCCGCGTCGGCGCGTGGTCGCGCCCAACGCCCTGACCGCGTACTGGCGCGCGCTGCCCGAGGCCGGCGAGGCCGCGGTGCTGGCCGACGCCGGTTTCGACGATGCCGCCGCGGCCGACGCCATGCTGCGCGACTTCGCCCGCAGCCCCGGCGTGCGCGGCCTGTCCGACGGCGCGCGTACCCGCCTGGACCGGGTTCTGCCGGCGTTGCTGCAAGGCGCGGCGCTGTCCTCGCAGCCGATGCTGGCGCTCAAGCGCCTGCTCGCGCTGCTGCACAACGTCCTGCGCCGCAGCGCCTACCTGGCCCTGCTCGACGAACAACCGGCCGCGCTCGCGCGCCTGCTCGAAGCGGTCACGCGCAGCGCCCTGCTGGCCGAACGCCTGGCCGCGCACCCGCTGCTGCTGGACGAACTGCTGGACGCGCGCGTCGTCGGTCCGCTGCCGGGCCGCGCCGAACTGCTCGCCGCCTGCGCCGAGGTCGACGAGGGCGACGAGGGCGACGATACCGAAGCCACCCTGCAGGCCTTGAACGAAGTGCGCCAGGCCCTGAGTTTCCGCATCGCCCTGGCGCTGCGCGACGGCCGCCAGTCGGCCGAGGAAAGCGCGCGCCAGCTGGCCTGGCTCGCGGACGGCGTGGTGTTGCGCGTGCTCGCCCTGGCCGAGCGCGAAGTCGCCGCCGCGCATGGACAGGTGCCGGGCTCGCGTTTCGTCGTGCTCGGCTACGGCAGCCTGGGCGGCGAAGAGTTGGGCTTCGGTTCCGACCTCGACCTGGTGTTCCTGTACGACGCACCGCGCGCGGACGCCGCGGGCGGCGCGCTGGAGGGCGTGCATTCCGACGGCGCGCGTCCGCTGGAAGCCGCGCGCTGGTTCGCGCGCCTGGCGCAGAAGGTGGTCGCGCTGCTGGGCGCGGTGACCGCGGGCGGGCGCTTGTTCGACGTCGACGTGCGCCTGCGCCCGGACGGCGCCAAGGGTCTGCTGGTGTCGTCGCTGACCAGCTTCGCCGACTACCAGCGCGAGCGCGCCTGGACCTGGGAACATCAAGCCCTGGTGCGCGCCCGCGGCGTCGCCGGCGATACCGGCTTGCGCGAGGACTTCGAGCGCGTGCGCGCGCAGACCCTGGCGCGCGCGCGCGACCCGGCCAAGGTGCGCGAGGACGTGAGGGCGATGCGTCTGCGCATGCGCGCCGAACTCGACCGCAGCGATGCGGCGGCGTTCGACCTGAAGCAGGGCGAGGGCGGCCTGGTCGATCTGGAATTCCTGCTGCAGGCGCTGGTGCTGCGCGAGGCGTCGGCGCATGCGGAATTGTTGCTGCCGAGGGATACCCCGGGATTGATCGGGGTGGCGCGCTCGGTCGGGGTATTGGACGAGGCTGTCGCGGTTTCCTTGCAGTCGGCGCATGCGGTGTTGCTTGCGCGCGGCCTGGACTGCACTTTGGACCGGCGTGCGCGGCGGGTTGCGCCCGACGATGCGGTCGAGGCGGCGCGGGCGTCGATTCGCGCTGCGGCGAAGGCGCAGGGCTTGTCGTTCGACTGACCCTGTCGCGGCTCCGCTCCCGCTTCGGGGTAGGAGCGGCGTAAGCCGCGACCGCGAACTTCGGCTACCGCGCTGGCTTCGATGCGGATCGGCTTCGCTTTCCGCTTTCTGCTTTCTGCTTTCTGTGGGAGCGGCGTAAGCCGCGATCGCGAATTCCAGCTACTTCGTTGGCTTCGTTCTGAAGCAACAGCTTCCGCCCGCTACCCATACGGGCCACTTTCTCTTGCCACCCGCCTTGGGGTAGGAGCGGCGTGAGCCGCGACCGCAACCTCCGGCTGCTGCGTGAGCTTCGATGCGGACCGGCTTCGCTTTCTGCTTTCTGTGGGAGCGGCGTAAGCCGCGATCGCGAATCCCAGTTACTTCGTTGGTTTCGTTCTTAAGCAACAGCTTTTGCCGCTGCGCATGCGTGTCACTTTCTCTTGCCACCCGCCTTGGGGTAGGAGCGGCGTGAGCCGCGACCACGACCTCCGGCTGCTGCGTGAGCTTCGATGCGGATCGGCTTCGCTTTCTGCCTTCTGTGGGAGCGGCGTAAGCCGCGATCGCGAACTCCGAGGTTCGACGAAGGTTTCGATTCTCAAGTCAACGGCTTCTGCCCGCTGCGCGTGCGGGTCACTTTCTCTTGCTAGCCCAAGAGAAAGTAACCAAAGAGAAGGGCTTGCCTAGACAACCCTCCCGTGCGGGTTCGGTGCTGGCGCGGTGATTTCGGCGCGCGTCCTGCGCGCCGCCCTTCGGGTCTGAGTGGGATTAGGCGAGTGCGGCTCAATGGATTCCAATGCCGCGGCAACGGCAACGGCAACGGCAACGGCAACGGCAACGGCAACGGCAACGGCAACGGCAGTGGTAACCGCAACTGTGGAACGCTAATTGCAATTGCAACGGGCAAGTTCGCCTCGGACGTTCGAACGAAGGCCGGAGCTGCGTAGGATGCGGTGAGCCAAAGGCGAACCGCATCGCCGCGTGGTTTCGTTCGCTACGCGCGAGCCGCAGACGTCGCAGCCACCATCGGCTGCTTAAACCCTCAATCCCAACCGCCGCCGCACCTCGTCCGCCACCCGCGCCGTTTCCCGCAGCGGCGTGACCGCATACCCCGCGGGCGCATCCGCATCGATGAACCGCCGCACCCGACCGCTGTCGATCAGGCGATCGACGAATCGCCGTGGCCGTCCGCCCAAGGCTTCGACCCCGGCGACGTACACCGGCACCGTCGTCGCCGCCGCTTCCGACAACAGGTTGACCGAGTCGGCCGTGCAGACCACGCGGTCGGCCCAGCCGAGCAGGCCGGCGTAGGGATTGGCGCCATCCTCGGGGCCGGCCCAGACCACTCCGGGCACGCGTGCGAAGTGGCCGCGCAGGCGTTCTCGCACCGGCGCCGGCGTGCGGCGCGAGGCGGTAGCGAGAATGCTGCCGCCTTCGCGTTCGACCCATGCGGCGACCTGCGCGCTCAGCGCGTCGAACATCGCCGCGTCGAAGGCGGCGTGGGCGCTGGGGCCACCCAGCAATAGAGCGGTGTGCGGCGAGGGCAGGGCGCCGAACGCCGGGAAGGCGCTGCGTGCGGCGGCGAGCCAGAGGTCGTCGACCGGATTGAGGCTGCCGAGCAGGCTCAGGACGTTGTCGCCGACGAGACCGTCGTGCTCGGGCGCGATCACCAGGTTCCAATGCCGGCTGGGGATGCGCGGGTCGAGGATCTGCACCGCGCGCGCCCCGCGTGCACGCAGCATGCGGGTGGCGAGCGCGGCCTGGCGGCCGCAACCGATCGCCAGCGCGGGTGGCGAAGCCAGTGCCTGAGCGAAGGCCGGGCCGAAGGCGTGGGCAGCACCCGGTAGCCGGCGTGGCGCGGTCCAGGCCCAGGGAAGCTGCGGTTGCAGGGTGAATTCCCGTCCCGGCCGGCCCAGCGCGGCGGCCAGGGCCTGGGCCTGGCGGACATTGCCGGCATGTCCGTCGGTCAAGATCCAAGTTTCATCCATGGATATAACCGGGCTGGATGGCTTCGTTTGTTGCACGGGTGCTATCAATCCGTTCCGGCGATGGCGGCGTTGCTTAACCGCCTGGACTCTACACTTCCGCACCTGGCCGCGGCGCTCCTGCTCCGGCACCACCTGGAGACCCCAATGTCCTCGACCTTGTCCGATGCTGCCCTGGACCAGCTGTTCCGCACCGCGCGCACCCATAACGAACTCGGCGGCGAAGTCAGCGACGACACCCTGCGCGCGCTCTACGACCTGATGAAGTGGGCGCCCACCAGCGCCAACATGTCGCCGGGCCGCTACGTGTTCGTGAAGTCCCAGGAGGCCAAGGAGAAGCTGCGCCCGGCGCTGTCGGAGGGCAACCTGGAGAAGACCATGAAGGCTCCGGTGACGGTGATCGTGGCCCACGACGAGGACTTCCACGAGAAGCTGCCTTATCTGTTCCCGCACACCGACGCCAAGGCCTGGTTCGACGGCCCGCGCGAAGGCCGCAGCGCCGCCGCGTTCCGCAACGGCAGCCTGCAGGGCGCCTACGTGATCCTGGCCGCGCGCGCGCTGGGTCTGGACGCCGGCCCGATGTCGGGCTTCGACAACGCCAAGGTCGACGCGGCGTTCTTCGCCGGCACCCCGATCAAGTCCAACTTCCTGATCAACCTCGGCCACGGCGACGTGTCCAAGCTGTTCCCGCGCTCGCCACGCTTGTCCTTCGACGAAGTCGCGCAGATCCTGTGATCCACCGCAATACGCCCGCCACCCCATTCACGTATCCGGAGACAACCGCCATGAAGCGCACCCTGCTCGCCACCGTCCTCGCGTTCGCCTTCGCGGGCGCCGCCGCGGCCGCTCCGCTGACCTACAAGATCGACGCCAACCACACCGACGTCGTCGCCAGCTGGAGCCACTTCGGCTTCTCCAACCCGATCGCCCACTTCGGCCAGGTCGACGGCAGCATCACCTACGATCCGGCCAAGCCGTCGTCGTCGTCGGTCGAGGTCACCATTCCGCTGGCCGGCCTGAACTCGCACGTCGCCGCGTTCGACGAGCACCTGCGCAGCGAAGATTTCTTCGACGCCGCCAAGTACCCGACCATCACTTTCAAGAGCACCCAGGTCGAGGCCGCAGGCGACAAGAAGCTCAAGGTCAGCGGCGACCTGACCGTGCACGGCGTGACCAAGCCGGTGGTGCTGGACGTGACCATCAACAAGGTCGGCGAGCAGCCCTTGGCCAAGCGCGCCGCCGCCGGCTTCGACGCCAGCACCACGATCAAGCGCAGCGATTTCGGTATCGCCAAGTACGTGCCCAACGTCAGCGACGAGGTGACGATCCACATCACCACCGAAGCGATCGTGCCCAAGCCGGACGCCGCGAAGCAGTAATCGCATGATCGTCGAACGCCTTTCCGCCGACCGCGGCCGCGCTCCGAACGGTGGTGCTGAGGCCGGCTGGCTGGACAGTCGCCACACGTTTTCCTTCGGTGGTTACTACGACCCGGCCTGGATGGGCTTCGGCCCATTGCGGGTGATCAACGAGGACCGCGTCGCCGCCGGCGCGGGTTTCCCGCCGCACCGCCATGCCAACATGGAAATCCTGAGCTACGTGCTCAGCGGCGGTCTCGCCCATAAGGACAGCAGCGGCGGGGGCGGCACCATCCGCCCCGGCGAGCTGCAATGGATGAGCGCCGGCCACGGCGTCGAACACAGCGAGTACAACGCTTCCGACGCGCAGCCGGTGCACTTCCTGCAGATCTGGATCCAGCCCGATCGGCTCAACGCCAAGCCCGCTTACGCCCAGCGCGAAGCCGATGCCGGCGCGGCCGGCGGCGACGGCTGGACCTTGCTGGCTTCGCCCGACGGGGCGCAGGGCAGCATCGCGATCCGGCAACGGGCCTGGCTGCACGGCGCCCGTCCGGCTCGGGGCGAGACCCTGCAGCGTGAACTTGATCCGGCGCGGTTGTATTGGCTGCACGTGGCCGAGGGCGAGGTCGAGGCCAATGGCCGAAGGCTGCTGGCGGGCGATGCCTTGGGGTATCGCGAGGAAAGCGGTTCGTTGCGGATCGTCGGGCTCGGCGCCGAGCCGGCGAATCTGTTGTTTTTCGATCTGCCCGCGCAGTAGCGGCTGAGGGTTTGGGTTGAGATGGGAGCCGCGCGCTCGCTCCGGCCCTCACCCCAACCCCTCTCCCGCAAGCGGGAGAGGGGCTAMGTCACGCAGTGYTTTTGATGTTCCCTTCTCCCGCTTGCGGGAGAAGGGGCCCGAAGGGCGGATGAGGGCCCGGGWTGAGGTTGGAGCCGCGCGCTCGCGGCGGCCCTCACCCCAACCCCTCTCCCGCAAGCGGGAGAGGGGCTAMGCACGCAGTGYTTTTGATGTTCCCTTCTCCCGCTTGCGGGAGAAGGTGCCCGAAGGGCGGATGAGGGYCCGGGATGAGGTTGGAGCCGCGCGCTCGCGGCAGCCCTCACCCCAACCCCTCTCCCGCAAGCAGGAGAGGGGGCTAAAACCGCGGCCCCACGCGGCGCACCTGTTAAACTGCCGCCTCCGCGTCGCCACCCGTCGTCCGTCATGACCGCAGCCAACGCCCATCCCACCCAGGCCAACGCCGAGCAGCGTTACACCGTCACGCGTGCGGACCTGCCGCTGAGCTGCCCGCTGCCGTCGATGGCGCTGTGGAACTCGCATCCGCGCGTGTACCTGCCGATCGAGGCCGAACGCGAATGCCAGTGCCCGTACTGCGGCGCGCACTTCACCCTGGTCGACGACTGAGCCACCGCGGCGACGCCGCAGGTTCCGTGTGCGCCGGCTGACCGTAGTGCAGTTGCTGCCGGCCCTGGAGTCGGGCGGCGTCGAACGTTCCACCCTCGAGATCGCCGACGCGTTGGTGCGCGCCGGGCATCGTGCGATCGTGGTGTCCGCCGGCGGCCGACTGCTGCCGCGGCTGCTGGCCAGCGGCGCCGAGCACATCACGCTCGACATCGGCCGCAAGTCGCTGGCGAGCCTGCGCCACGCACGCACGCTGCGGCGCGTGTTCGCCGACACCGATGCCGATATCGTCCACGCCCGTTCGCGCCTGCCGGCCTGGCTCGCGCGCCTGGCCCTGCGCGGCATGCCCGCCGCGGAGCGGCCGCATTTCGTCACCACCGTGCACGGTCTCAACTCGCCCTCGCGCTACAGCGCGGTGATGGCCAGCGGCGAGCGCGTGATCTGCGTGTCCGACACCGTGCGCGACTACGTGCTGCGGCAGTATCCCGGCACCGACCCCGGCAAGCTGCGCACGATCCCGCGTGGCATCGACCCGGCCGCGTTCCCGCGCGCGCCGATGCCGGACCGCGACGCGCGCGCCTGGGCCGCGGCCGCGCATCCCGCGCTCGCCGGCGCGGGACCGTTGCTGCTGCTGCCCGGCCGCGGCACCCGGCTCAAGGGCCACGCCGATGCCCTGAACCTGCTGGCCGCGCTGCGCGGCGACGGCAGCGACGCGCGCCTGTGGCTGCCCGGCGCGCGCGAAGCCGGGCGCGAGGCCTACATCGCCGAACTCGAACGTGAGGCCGCGGCTTTGAACATCGCCGACGCGATCGCCTTCACCGCGCCCACCGACGCGATCGCGCGCGCCTACGCCGCCTCCGATCTGGTGTTGCAGCTGTCGCGCAAACCCGAAGCCTTTGGCCGCACCGTGGTCGAGGCCCTGTCGGTCGGCCGCGCGGTGCTCGGCTGGGCCCACGGCGGCGTCGGCGAATTGCTGGCGCGGCTGCAGCCGCGCGGTGCGGTCGCGCCCTTCGACGCCGACGCACTGCAGGCCGCGGCTCGCGAATTGCTAACGCATCCGCCGTCGGCAACGGATACGATGGAGTATTCCTTGCGTGCGATGCAGGAGGCCACGCTTGGCGTCTACGCCGAATTCCCCCGCCGACCGCGCTGACTCGCGTTGGGTCGATCCCAACCCGCCGCAGCCGGCGGGCGCCGCCCATGGCTGGCGTTGGGCACCGGCCTGGATCCTCGCCTACGTCGCCTTGTGGCCGGCGCCGGGCTATGCCGAAGCGGTGCTGGTGCTGGGCGCGCTGGCCGCGATCGTGTACCTGATCGCCTCGCGTTTCCGCAGCGGCGGACAACTGCTGAGCAATCCGGCCTGGGCCCTGACCAGCGTGCTGTTCTTCGCCTACTGGCTGCCCGAACTGGTATCCGCGTTCGACGCGGTCGATGCGCCGCACGCGTTGCGCAAGGCGCTGGAAGACATCCGCTACCTGCCGTTCCTGTGGCTGGCCGCGTCGGCGGTGGCCAACCCGCGCGGGCGCCGCACCATCTTCGGCGGCCTGGCGGTGATCGTCGCGATCTGGACGGTGGACGCGCTGCTGCAGGCGCTGACCGGCGCCAGCCCCTTGTTCTCGGCGATGGACGCGATCAAGCACGGCATCAGCGGCCACGGCATGTGCACGCCGGAGGAAACCGCCGGCGTCGACCGTCTCAGCGGCGTGCTCGGCCCCTGCAATCTCAAGCTCGGCCAGGTACTGGCGAGCCTGTCGCCGTTCGCGCTGTACGCCGGCGGCCGTCGTTGCGGCATGGCCGGCTGGTTGATCGCGGCCGCCGCGGTCGGCCTGGTGGTGGTGCTGGCCGGTTCGCGCGCCTCGTGGATCACCTATGCGCTGGTGCTGGTGCTGTCGGGCTGGGGCCTGCTGGGCTGGAAGCGGCTGCTGGGCGTGTTCGCGTTCGGCGCGATCGCGGTGGCGACCATTGCCGTGGTCTCGCCGCAGGTGCGCGAGCGCATCGCCCGCACCACCCTGGTCCGCAGCGCCGATGCCGAAGGCGTGGACAGCGCGCTGTCCGGACGCACGCGGATCTGGGGCGCGGCCCTGTGCATGGTGCGCGAGAATCCGATCAACGGTGTCGGCGCGCGCGGCTTCCGCGAAGCCTTCCCGGCCTGCGATCCCGATCCCGGCAAGCAGGCCGCCTGGGGCTACGGTCCGGCGCTGCATGCGCATCAGGTGGTGCTGGAAGTGCTCAGCGAAACCGGGGCCTTCGGTCTGCTGATGTGGATGGCGGGCGTGGCCCTGGCCTGGCGCGCCTGGCGTTACGCCGACGCCGCCGCGCGCGAACGCGCACGTCCGGCCTTGCTCGCGGTCGCGGTCACGCTGTTCCCGCTCAACACCCATCTGGCCTTTTATTCGACCTTCTGGGGCGGCGTGGCCTTGCTGCTGGTGGCCTTGTACGCCGGCAGTCTGCTGGCGCAGCCCTTGCGCGAACGCGACGAGAGCGGCACCGGGGCCTGAGCCCCGCGCGCCGCGGACGCGAACTCAGTCGCGATCGTCGCTGTCGTCGGGCCTGGGCTTGTACGGCGAGACCATGCCTGGCGGCCGGCGCTTGAAGCGGCGGTGGATCCACAGGTACTGGCTCGGCGCCTCGCGCACCATCGCCTCGATCTGGGCGTTGACGCGCGCGCTGTCGGCGGTGGCGTCGGCGGACGGGAAGTCCGCCAGCGGCGCACCCAGGCGCAGCACGTAGTCGCCCCCTTCGCGGCGATGGAAGAACGGCACCACCGCGCAGCCGCTGAGCCGTGCGAACTGGTGGGTCGCGGTGATGGTCGCCGCGGGCACGCCGAAGAACGGCGCGAATACCGTGTCCTTGCCGCGCATGTCCTGGTCGGGCGCGTACCACAAGAAGCCGCCCTGCTTGAGGTGGCGCATCGCCGGGCGGATCTCTTCGTTGGTGTACATGGCCGCGGCGTAGCGCAGACGGCCGCGCTTGACCGCCCATTCGAACACCGGGCTGCGATGGCGGCGGTACATGCCGGCCAGCGGCAGGTGGTCGCACATCAGCCGCCCGCACATCTCCAGGGTCATGAAATGGCCGGAGATCAGCAGCACGCCACGGCCCTGCGCGCGCACTTCGTCGATCAGCTCCAGGCCCTCGATCCGCACCGTGCGCCGCATCGGCGCGACCGAGCCCCACCAGGCGCGGGCGAACTCGAACAGGCCGATGCCCAGGTCGCGGAAGCTCTCGCGCAGCAGGGCCTCGCGCTCGGCCTCGCTCTTTTCCGGGTAGCACAGCGCCAGGTTGATCTGCGCCGCGCGCCGGCGCTCGCCGGCCACGCGCAGCGCGAACGCGCCGAACAGCCCGCCCAGCGCGCGTTGCAGCGCCCAGGGCAGGCGTGCGCCCAGGCACATGCCGGCGAGAGCGAGCCACATCGGCCAATGCTTGGGGCCGCGCGGGGGAGGGGGCAGCTGGGTTGCGCTCATGCTCAATAGTTTAGAGGCCCGCGAGGTAACGCGGTCGCGGAACGGCACCGACGTTGCGCCGGGCTTGGCCGATCCGGGCCGCAAACGCGCTTTTCGCAACCGCGGCGACCGTCGTGCGGGCGCGGAGCGCTTATCCTTAGCGCATGCGGATTGACTTCATCGAGCGCCTGTTGCGCGGCCTGTATTCGGTCGCGCTGTACCTGTTGGCGCCGGTTACGGTCTATCACCTGATCTGGCGCGGCTTCCGCCAGCCCGCCTATTTCCAGCGCTGGCTGGAGCGCTACGCGATCTACCGCGGCCCGGCCCATACCCGCACCCTGTGGCTGCACGCGGTCTCGGTCGGCGAGGTCAACGCCGCGATCCCGCTGGTCAACGCGCTGCGCCGCGGCCGCCCCGACCTGCGCCTGCTGGTGACCACGATCACCCCGACCGGCTCGGACCGCGCGCGCGCGGCCTGGGGCGACAGCGTCGAGCATGTCTACCTGCCCTACGACCTGCCCGGTGCGGTGTCGCGCTTCCTTCAGCATCACCGCCCCTGCGCGGCGCTGATCATGGAAACCGAGCTCTGGCCCAGCCTGCTGTTCGGCTGCCGCGACCGCGGCATTCCGACCTACATCGTCAATGCGCGACTGTCGGAACGCTCGCTGCGCGGTTACCGGGTGCTGGCCTCGCTGGTCGCGCGCGCATTGCGCACGGTGCGTGCCGTCGCGGTGCAGTCGCGTGCCGATGGCGAGCGCTTCCTGCGCTTGGGCGCACGCCCGGAGCAGATCGTCGAGACCGGCAACCTCAAATTCGACGTCTCCGTGCCCGAAGCCCTGGACGAGTTCGCCGCCGAGTGCCGCCGCCACAGCGGTACTCGCCCGGTCTGGATCGCCGCCAGTACCCACGAGGATGAAGAGGCCGCGGTGATCTCGATCCACCGCCGCCTGCGCCTGCGTTTCCCGGAGTTGCTGCTGCTATGGGCGCCGCGCCATCCCGAGCGTTTCCGGGTCGTGGCCGAATCGGCGCGCGCCGCCGGCTGGACCGTGTCGACGCGTTCGCGCGTGCGCTGGCCGCAGCGCGGCGACGACGTGTTCGTGATCGACACCCTGGGCGAGCTGATGTGCTTCTACGCCGGCGCCGACGTCGCTTTCGTCGGCGGCAGCCTGCAGGCGATCGGCGGCCACAACCTGCTGGAGCCGGCGGCGACCGGCACCCCCATCGTCACCGGCCCGCACCTGCACAACTTCGTCGAGATCGCGGAGCGCCTGGAAGCTGCGGGCGCGCTGCGCATCGGCACCGACGCCGAGGCGGTGCAGGCCGAGATCGAGCGCCTGCTCGCCGATCCGGCGCAACGCGCGCAGATGGTCGCGGCCGGGCGCTCCCTGGTCGAGCTCGGCCGCGGCGCGTTGGCCAAGACCATCGCCCTGTTGCAGCCGGCGCTGCCGCCGCAGGGCTGACGACTCAACGCGACTCGTGGGGCGCGCGATGCGTTTCGCGTTGCTCACCGCATCCTACGGGGCCTGAGCGCTTGCGATGGCCGGACAGGATTCCTGTGGGAGCGACGTAAGTCGCGATCGCGCAGCTGTGGCCAACGACGGATCGCGACTTACGTCGCTCCCACAAGGAAAGGGTCATCCCCGTAGGATGCGGTGAGTGCTGCGAACCGCATCGTCGCGTCGCGTCCACGAGCGTCCATGCCTCGTAGCATGCGATGCGTTCGCGTAGTTCGACCGTATGCAACGCATGTGCAGCGGTGCGGTTCCCTGTGCTCACCGCACCCTACGATGGTTGGTTACGCTCGCCCGTTCATCGCCCACAAAAGAAAACCGCCGGGCAAGCCGGCGGTTTTCGTGTCGCATCGCGGTGGCGCCTGGATCAGCCGCCGCTGGGGTCGAACTTGGCGGCCGGCTCGGCGGTCAGCAGGCGGTTGATGTCCTGCACGTCGGAGACGTCCAGGGTGCCGGCGGCCTGTTCCAGCAGCAGGCGGTTCTGCAGGTAGTTGTACTTGGCCTGGGCGTAGGCCTGCTGCGCGGTGAACAGATTCTGCTGATTGATCAACACGTCCAGCACCGTGCGGGTGCCGACTTCCAGGCCGACCTGCGAAGCCTCGTAGGCGGCGCGTGCCGACACCAGCGCCAGACGGCGGGCCTCGACTTCGCTGACGCCGGCGACCAGGGTCTGGTAGGCGTTGCGGGCGTTGCGCACCAGGGCGCGCTTCTGCTGCTCGAGCTCGTCGTTGGCGACGTCGCGGGTGGCCAGGGCCTGGCGCACGCCGGACTGGGTCGCGCCGCCGGCGAAGATCGGCACCGACAGGGTGATGCCCAGGTTGGGGCCGCGGCCTTCGCTGTCGCTTTCGAAGGTGTTGCCGCCGAAGGTGCGGTCGGTCCAGCTCTTGCTCTTGTCGTAGCCGCCGGTCAGATACAGGGTCGGCCAGTGGCCCGAACGCGCGGTCTCGACATCGGCTTCGGCCGACTGCACCTGGAACTCCTTGGCGCGCAGCGCCGGGTTGTTCTCGATCGCGGTCTGGACCCAGCCTTCAGCGCCCTGCGTCTCCGGCAGCGCCGGCTTGAAGTCGTCCGGCAGGCCCTTGAGATTGCGGATCGGCTGGCCGGTGATTTCGCTCAGCGCCTGGTAGGCGTCCTCGACCGCATTGCGCACCAGGATGGTGTTGGCGCGGGCGTTGTCGTACTGGGCGCGCGCTTCGTGCACGTCGGTGATCGGCGCCAGGCCGACTTCCAGACGCTTGGACGCGTAGTCGAACTGCTTCTTCAGCGCGGTTTCGGCCGCTTCCGCGGCAGCCAGGGTTTCCAGCTGGACCAGCACATTGAAGTAGGCCGCGGAGGTGCGCGTGATCAGCGTGTCGCCGGCCGACTCGAGCTGGAAGTCGCTGGCCTGGCTGAGCGCGTTGCGGCTCTTGAGCGTGGTGAAGCGGCTGCGGTCGTAGATCATCTGCCGCAGATCGACGCCGTAGCTGCGGGTGGTCGTCTCGGTGGTCAGATTGCCGGAGACTTCGACCGGATTGGTCGGGTCGCTGTTGTCGGTGAAGCTGGGCGCGGTGTTGCGCGACTTGTTCAGCGTCGCCGAACCGGTCAGCGACGGCAGCAGCGCCGCACGGGCCTGCACCGCGCCTTCCTTGGTGGCCAGACGGCTGGATTCGGCGGCCGACAACTGCGGGTCGCCGTTGCGGGCCAGCTCGTAGGTCTGCAACAGGTCTTCCGCCGAAGCGGCGGCCGGCAGCAGGGCAAGAACGAGGGCGAGAACCAGTGGGCGGCGGATCATGCGGCTTCCTTGACGTTCGGTTCAGAACTCGAAGACGGGCGCGGGCGCCGCGCCGACGAGATAGGGGAGGTCGGTTTCGAATAACGATTGGATGCGGCGAGCGTTGACTTCGTTGCGCACCAGCACCGCTTCCATCGCCGGCGAGCGGCCGCGGACCACGAACAGGCGTCCGTCCGGCTGCAGCCAGTCGAAGAAATGCTGCGGAATCTCGGAGACCGCGCCGGTGACGCAGATCGCGCTGTAGCGGCGGTCGGTACGCCAGGCGTAGGCATCGGCGAGCACGACCTGGGCGTTGTCCACCGACTGCTCGGCCAGGCGCGCGCGGGCGGCGTCGGCGAAGTCGGCGTGGATCTCCAGGCTGGTCACTTCGCGCGCCAGGCGGCCCAGGCAGGCGGTCAGATAGCCGCTGCCGGTGCCGATCTCGAGCACGTCGTCGCTGGGGTCCAGCTCCAGCGAATGCAGGCTGCGGCCTTCCAGCACCGGCTTCATGGTGAATTCGCCATGGCCCAGCGGCAGGGCCAGGTCGGCGTAGGCCAGGTTGCGGTGCTCGGCGGGCACGAAGGCCTCGCGCGGCAGCGCCGCCAGCACGTCGAGTACGCGCGGGTCGAGCACGTCCCAGGGCCGAACCTGTTGTTCGACCATCAGTTCACGTGCTTTGGCGTAATCGATCGTAGTCATCAGTTCGGAGTCTCGCGCAGGGTAATCGTCGGACGAAATGCAGGCTTGAACCTGCAATTCTACCGGGCTGGCGCGGCAGTCGGTGGGCACAGGATGGCGGTTGCGGGAGCGGAAGACTGAGTGCCGGAAGTCACCAAGACTGTTGTCATTCGCGGTTTCCCAGGGCTTTGGGTGCTATCGGTGGGACGGGGAGCGGGCGTAGGCGCGCAGGAACAGGTCCACCGACGCCTGCAGGTGGGCGTCGACCAGGGCCGGCTCGGGGTCGTCGTAGCCGAACACTATCTGCGCGTGCGGCTCGCCCTTGAGCAGGGCGAAGAACTGCCCCGCGGCGCGCTCGATGTCGGCGATCTCCAGTTCGCCGGCACCGATGCGCCGGCGCAGCAGGGCGGCGAACTCGTCGTGCACGCGCTGCGGGCCGGCTTCCCAGAACATCCGCGGCAGCGGGGTATTCGACAGTTGCGGCGAGCACAGGATGCGGTGGCCCTGCACCGCCTCGGCCGCGCTGATCATGGTCCAGAAGGCCTGGGCGATCGTCATCAGGCGCTCGCGCAGCGGCGTGGCCGGCGAGGGCTCGAACAGCATCGGCGGCAGGTGGCGCTCGCAATAGGTCTTGATGGCCTCGGCGAACAGGGCCTCCTTGTCGCCGAAATGGCTGTAGACGGTCAGCTTGGAGACCCCGGCCTCGGCCGCGATCTGGTCCATGCTGGTGCCGTCGAAGCCGGACTGGGTGAACATTTTCGAGGCCGCCTCGAGGATGGCGGCGCGCTTGCTCAGGTCCTTGGGGCGGCCCGGGCCGGCCGTCTTGGCGGTCTCGGGCGGGGCGGCGGCTTTGCGTGATACGGTCATGCTTGGAATACTAGACTAACGGGTTCGATATTTATACAGTACCGCCAGGTACATTAATTATCCCTGAGGTCACCCGCAATGCGCAGCCGCTCCGTTTCCCCCGGATGGGCGCTTTCCAGCGCCGTCCTGACGCTGGCCTTGGCCGCTTGCGGTCGCGACGCCGCCGCGCCCGAAGCGCCGCGCCCGGTGCTGGTGACCCACCCCGGCGCCAGCGCGACGGCGGTGACCGCGTTCGCCGGCGAGGTCCGCGCCCGCCAGGAAAGTCCGCTGTCGTTCCGGGTCGGCGGCAATCTGGTCGAGCGCCGGGTCGACGTCGGCGCCCATGTGAAGGCCGGCGACCTGCTCGCGGTGCTGGACCCGGGCGACCTGCAGGCGCAGTCGCGCGCCGCCCAGGCCCAGTTGGCCGCCGCCGAAGCAGAGCTCGGCCGCGCCCAGGCCGACCAGCAGCGTTTCGCCCGCCTGGCCGGCGATCAACTGGTCAGCCGCTCGACCCTGGACGCGCAGAGCGCCGCGGCCAAGGCCGCGCTGGGTCAGGTCAACGCCGCCCGCGCCAACCTCGACGTCGCCCGCAACCAGGCCGAATACACCCAGCTGCGCGCGCCGCGCGCCGGCGTGATCGCCAGCCGCAGCGCCGAAGCCGGGCAGGTGGTCGGCGCCGGCCAGCAGGTGTTCGCGCTCGCCGCCGACGGCGTACGCGAGATCGCCTTCGCCATACCGGAAGGCGCGATCGCGCAGTTCAAGACCGGCCGGGCGGTGATGGTCGAACTGTGGTCGCAACCCGGCCAGCGCTGGCCCGGCACAGTGCGCGAAATCGCGCCGGCGGCCGATCCGGCCTCGCGCACCTACGCCGCGCGGGTCGCGGTCGAGGCGCCCGCGGGCACGCTCGAACTCGGTCAGAGCGCACGCGTCTATATCGTCGACGACGGTAACGGCAACAGCGTCGATGCCGGCCTGAGCATTCCGCTGTCGGCGCTGCAACGCAGCGGCCAGGCCCCGGCGGTGTTCGTGGTCGACGCCAAGACCTCGACCCTGAAGCTGCAGCCGGTGCGGATCGGCGCCTACGGCGAAGACCGCGTGCCGGTGCGAAGCGGCCTCAACGCGAACGACTGGGTGGTCGCCGCCGGCGGCCATCTGCTGCGCGCGGGACAGAAGGTGGTGCCGGTGGATCGGGACAATCGCCCCGTCCAATCGTCGTCGCCGAAGTGAACGCGACTCGCCTGCCATCGCGGTACCGGGTGCGATTCCCGCTCGGCACCTTCGCCCTTCTCCCGCAGGCGGGGGAAGGGATGGGATGGGCGCGCGCCGCCTCGAAACGCATCGCGCCGCCCCCGTCGCGCGCCCTCACCCCAACCCCTCTCCCGCAAGCGGGAGAGGGGCGACTCATTCAACGCTGAGCATCCCCCATGCGTTTCAATCTCTCCGAATGGGCGCTGCGCCACCGCAGCCTGATCGTCTACGCGATGCTGGTGATGGCCATCGCCGGCAGCCTCGCCTACGTGCGCCTGGGCCGCAGCGAAGACCCGGCCTTCACCTTCAAGGTCATGGTGATCCGCACCCTGTGGCCGGGCGCGACCGCCGATGAAGTCTCGCGCCAGGTCACCGAGCGCATCGAAAAGAAGCTGATGGAGACCGGCCAGTACGAGTTCATCCGTTCGTACTCGCGCGCCGGCGAATCGCAGGTGATCTTCGGCGCGCGCGATTCGATGCGCTCCAAGGACATCCAGCCGCTGTGGTACCAGGTGCGCAAGAAGGTCGGCGACATCCGCCCGACCCTGCCCAGCGACGTGGTCGGGCCGTTCTTCAACGACGAGTTCGGCGACACCTTCGGCAATATCTATGCGTTGACCGGCAAAGGCTTCGACTACGCCGTGCTCAAGGACTACGCCGAGCGCGTGCAGCTGGCCCTGCAGGACCAGGCGGACGTGGGCAAGATCGAACTGTTCGGCGTCCAGGACGAGAAGATCTGGGTCGAGCTGTCGAACGTGAAGCTGGCGACCCTGGGCATACCGGCCAGCGCGGTCGGCGAGGCCCTGAACCAGCAGAACGCGCTGGCCCCGGCCGGCTTCTTCGAGACCGGCAGCACCCGCGTGCCGCTGCGCGTGGGCGGCCAGTTCAAGACCGTCGAACAGATCCGCGAATTCCCGATCCGGGTCGGCGACCGCACCTTCCGCCTCGGCGACGTCGCCGACGTGCGCCGCGGCTTCTCCGATCCGCCGGCGCCGCGCATGCGCTTCATGGGCGAGGATGCGATCGGCATCGGCGTGTCGATGAAGGAAGGCGGCGACATTCTCAAACTCGGCAAGACCCTGGAGAGCGAGTTCGCGCGCCTGCAGAAGACCCTGCCCGCGGGCATGGAACTGCGCAAGGTCGCCGACCAGCCGGCCGCGGTCGAAGAGTCGGTGGGCGAGTTCGTGCGCGTGCTGGCCGAGGCGGTCGCGATCGTGCTGCTGGTCAGCTTCTTCTCGCTGGGCTGGCGCACCGGCCTGGTGGTCGCGCTGTCGATCCCGCTGGTGCTGGCGATGACCTTCGCCGCGATGCAGTTCTTCGGCGTCGGCCTGCACAAGATTTCGCTGGGCGCGCTGGTGCTGGCGCTGGGCCTGCTGGTCGACGACGCGATCATCGCGGTCGAGATGATGGCGATCAAGATGGAGCAGGGTTTCGACCGCATCCGTGCGGCCGCGTTCGCCTGGGACAGCACCGCCTTCCCGATGCTGACCGGCACCCTGATCACCGCCGCGGGCTTCCTGCCGATCGCCACCGCCGCCTCCAGCACCGGCGAATACACGCGCTCGCTGTTCGAGGTGGTCACCATCGCGTTGCTGGTGTCGTGGATCGCCGCAGTCGCGTTCATCCCGTTCCTGGGCGACAAGCTGCTGCCCGACCACGGCCACGCCGCCGCGCTCAAGCCCGGTTCGCTGGCCGCGCGCTGGCATGCGCAACGCGCGCGCTGGGCCGAGCGCTACCCTGCGATCGCCGACTTCATCGCTCCCGCGCCGCACGACGGCAAGGACCACGATCCCTACGCCAGCAAGTTCTACACCCGCTTCCGCAATTGGGTGACCTGGTGCGTGCGCCGGCGCTGGCTGGTGATCGGCATCACCGTGGCCGCGTTCTTCCTGTCGGTGTTCATGTTCCGCTTCGTGCCGCAGCAGTTCTTCCCGGACTCGGTGCGTCCCGAACTGATGGTCGACATGGAACTGGCCGAAGGCAGCTCGCTGCGCCAGACCGCCGAGCAGGCGCAGCGCCTGGAAGCGCTGCTCAAGCAACGCAAGGACCTGGTCAACTACGTGTCCTACGTCGGCACCGGTTCGCCGCGCTTCTACCTGCCGCTGGACCAGCAACTGCCGGCCGCCAATTTCGCCCAGTTCGTGCTGATGCCCAAGGACGTGCAGGCGCGCGAAGCGATCCGCGAGTGGGTGATCAAGGACGTGTTGCCGCGCTTCCCCGAACTGCAGCTGCGCGTGACGCGCCTGGAGAACGGCCCGCCGGTCGGCTACCCGGTGCAGTTCCGCGTCTCCGGCGAGCACATCGACCGGGTGCGCGCGATCGCCTACCAGGTGCGCGAGAAGATCCGCGCCAATCCGCACGTGATCAACGTGAACCTGGACTGGGACGAGCCGAACAAGGTCGTTCGCCTGCAGGTCGACCAGGAGCGCGCCCGCGCGCTGGGCATCACCTCGGCGCAGCTGTCGCAGTTCCTGTCCAGTTCGCTGTCGGGTTCGCACATCAGCACCTACCGCGAGGGCAACGAGTTGATCGAGATGCTGCTGCGCGGCCCCTCCGAGGAACGCCTGCAGCTCAACATGCTCGGCAGCCTGATGGTGCCGACCAGCAACGGCCGCGCGGTGCCGCTGACCCAGATCGCCACCCTCGAATACGGTTTCGAGGAAGGCATCATCTGGCACCGCGATCGCCAGCCGACCATCACCGTGCGCGCCGACATCTACGACGGCACTCAGCCGGCGACGGTGATGGGCCAGATTTCGCCGACCCTGGACGGTCTGCGCTCGCAGCTGCCCTACGGCTACTCGATCGACGTCGGCGGCAGCGTCGAGGATTCGGCGCGCGGCCAGAACTCGATCATCGCCGGCGTGCCGCTGTTCGTGTTCGCGGTGTTCACCTTGCTGATGCTGCAACTGCGCAGCTTCACGCGCAGCTTCATGGTCATGCTGACCGCGCCGCTGGGCCTGATCGGCGTGACCTTGTTCCTGCTGGTGTTCCGGGTCCCGTTCGGCTTCGTCGCAATGCTGGGCACGATCGCGCTATCGGGCATGATCATGCGCAACTCGGTAATCCTGGTCGATCAGATCGAGCAGGATCGCGCCGATGGGCACGAGCCCTGGCGGGCGATCGTCGAAGCCACGGTACGGCGTTTCCGCCCGATCGTGCTGACCGCGCTGGCGGCGATCCTGGCGATGATCCCGCTGTCGCGCAGCGCCTTCTTCGGGCCGATGGCGGTGGCGATCATGGGCGGCTTGATGGTGGCGACCTTGCTGACGCTGTTGTTCCTGCCGGCGTTGTATGCGGCTTGGTTCAGGGTGAAGGCGCCGGAGGTGGGGGCGAGGGCGTAAGTCCGCGTTCGCTCCTCTCCTTACTGGTGTCCCTGCTAGGACCAGTGTTCCCGACTTGGGACCCCCGCTCCCGCTTGGCTGATGTCCCCTCTCCCGCTTGCGGGAGAGGGCTAAGGTGAGGGGCAACGACTTCCTCCCGCTGCGCCGTGCGGGTCACTTTCTCTCGCCACTAGCCTTGGGGTAGGAGCGGCGTGAGCCGCGACCGCGACCTTCGGCTACCGTGTTGGCTCCGATTCGGATCGGTTTCGCTTTCTGCATTCTGTGGGAGCGGCGTAAGCCGCGATCGCGAATTCCGGGGTTCTGCGATGGTTTCGGTTCTTTGGATCAACGGCTTCCGCCCGCGCGTGCGGATCACTTCTCTTGCCTCTCGCTTTGGGGTAGGAGCGGCATGAGCCGCGACCGCGACCTCCGGCTGCTGCGCGAGTTTCGATTCGGATCGGCTTCGCTTTCTGCTTTCTGTGGGAGCGGCGTAAGCCGCGATCGCGAATTCCGTTTGCTGCGTTGGTTTCGTTCTTAAGCAACAGCTTCCGCCCGCTGCGCGTGCGGGTCACTTTCTCTTGCCACTCGCCCTGGGGTAGGAGCGGCGTGAGCCGCGACCGCGCCCTTCGGCTACCGCGCTGGCTTCGATTCGGATTGGCTTCGCTTTCTGTGGGAGCGGCGTAAGCCGCGATTGCGAATTTCGGCTGCTTTGCTGGTTTCGTTCTTAAGCAAAGGCTTCCGCCCGCTGCGCGAGCGGGTCACTTTCTCTTGCTAGCCCAAGAGAAAGTAACCAAAGAGAAGGGCTTGCCTTGACAACCCTCCCGCGCGAGATCGGAGTTGGCGCGGGGATTTTTCGAAGGAACATCCTGTTCCTCGAAAAACGGCGCGCGTCCTGCGCGCCGCCCTTCGGGTCTACGATTGTTCGTCGTGGTGCGGCTCAATGGATTTCAATGCCGCGGCAACGGCAACGGCAACGGCAACGGCAACGGCAACGGCAACCGCAACCGCAACCGCAACCGCAACCGCAACGGCAACCGCAACGACAACCGCACCGCTTAAGCGCTGAACCGCCGCGCCTTTCCGCGCGGCCGCCAGCCTCAATCCCGCAATTCCGCCACCTGGCACGGCAGTTCCAACTGCGCCAGCACCGCCGCCGTCACCTCGGCCGTGCTCGCGCCGCGCCCGCCCGGGGCCAGGTCGGCGGTGAGTACGCCGCGTTCCAGCACCGCGGAGACCGCCTGCTCGATGCAGTCGGCTTCGCCGGGCAGGCCCAGCGAATGACGCAGCAGCATCGCCGCGCTGAGGATGGTGCCGCAGGGGTTGGCGATGCCGCGGCCGGCGATGTCGGGGGCCGAGCCGTGGATCGGTTCGTACAGGCCGACCTTGCCTTCGCCCAGCGACGCCGACGGCAGCAGGCCCAGCGAACCGGCCAGCATCGAGGCCTCGTCGGTGAGGATGTCGCCGAACATGTTCTCGGTCACGATCACGTCGAACGCGCGCGGCTTGGCGATCAGATGCATCGCCATCGAATCGACCAGTTGATGCTCAAGGGTCACGTCCGGAAATTCGTCGCGGGCGATGCGGGTCGCGACTTCGCGCCACAGCCGCGAGGTCTCCAGCACGTTGGCCTTGTCCACCGACACGACATGGCCGCGACGGCTGCGCGCCAGGGTGCAGGCGTGGCGCACCACGCGTTCGATCTCGGCCACGCTGTACTCGCACAGGTCGCTGGCGCTGTCGGCGCTGCGCTGCTTCTGGCCGAAGTAGATGCCGCCGGTGAGCTCGCGCACCACCAGCAGATCGACGCCGGCGAGCAGGTGCGGCTTGATCGGCGAGGCGCCCAGGGTCGCTGCATGCGGCTTCACCGGGCGCAGGTTGGCGTACAGGCCCAAGCCCTTGCGCAGCGCCAGCAGGCCCTGTTCGGGACGCACCTTCGCCTTCGGGTCCGACCACTTCGGTCCGCCGACCGCGCCCAGCAGCACTGCGTCGGCGTTGCGGCAGGCGGCCAGGGTGGCTTCGGGCAGGGGCTCGCCGGTAGCGTCGATCGCGGCGCCGCCGATCAGGTGCTCGCGCAAGACGAAGCTGTGGCCGTAGCGGCGCCCGACGGCGCGCAGCACTTCCACGGCGGCGGCGGTGACCTCGGGGCCGATGCCGTCGCCCGGCAATACGACGATTTCAGCGTGCATGACGCAGTTCCTCAAAGCGTTGGATGGCGGGTTGTTGTTTGAGCAGGTAGCCGAGCTGGTCCACGCCTTCGAGCAGGCAGGTCTGGGCGAAGGCATCCAGCGGGAATTGCACGCGCGCGCCGCCGGGCAGGATCACGCTGCGGCTGGCGACGTCGATGCGCAGCTCGATGCCGGGGCGTTCCAGCAATTCATCGACCACGTCGTTGTCGAGCACGATCGGCAGCAGGCCGTTCTTCAGTGCGTTGCTGCGGAAGATGTCGGCGATCTCGGTGCTGATCACCGCGCGCAGGCCCAGGTCGGTCAAAGCCCAGGGCGCGTGTTCACGCGAGGACCCGCAACCGAAGTTGCGGCCGGCGACCAGGATCTGCGCGCCGGCGTTCTCGGGCCGGTTGAAGACGAACTCCGGGTTGGGCGTGCCGTCGGCGAGGTAACGCCAGTCGTTGAACGCGAAACGGCCCAGTCCCTGGCGCTCGGTGGTGGTCAGAAAGCGCGCCGGGATGATCTGGTCGGTGTCGATGTTGCGTTCGCGCAGCACCACGGTGCGCGAGGTCAGTTCGGTGAAGGCGGACATCAGGCCACCTCCCGCGCGGCTACGGCATCGCCGAGGTAGGCGCGCGGATCGGTGACCTCGCCGGCGATGGCGCAGGCGGCCGCGGTCAGCGGCGAGGCCAGCAGCGTGCGCGCGCCTTTGCCCTGGCGGCCTTCGAAGTTGCGGTTGCTGGTCGATACCGCGAGCTGGCCGGGTCCGACCAGATCGCCATTCATCGCGATGCACATCGAGCAACCCGGCTCGCGCCACTCGGCGCCGGCCGCGCGCACGATGCGGTCGATGCCCTCGGCCTCGGCCTCGCGCTTGACCTGCTCGGAGCCGGGCACCACCAGCATGCGTACGCGCGGATGCACGCGCCGGCCCTGCAGCACCTGCGCGGCCTGGCGCAGATCGGTGAGGCGCGAGTTGGTACAGCTGCCGACGAAGACCACGTCCACCGGCGCGCCGGCCAGCGCCGCACCGCCGCTCAGGCCCATGTAGGCCAGCGCCTTGGCGGCGTCGGCGTCCTGCGCGACCGGCAGCTGCGCATCGACCGCGGCGACCTGGCCCGGGTGGGTGCCCCAGGTCAGGGTCGGCTTGATCTGGCTGGCGTCGATATGCACTTCGCGGTCGAAGCGCGCGCCCTCGTCGCCTACGAACGCGCTCCAGCGCGCGACCGCACGCTCGAAGTCCACGCCCTGCGGCGCCCGTGGCGTCGCGGCCAGATAGTCGTAGGTGACCTGGTCGGGCGCGATCAGGCCGGCGCGCGCGCCGGCTTCGATCGACATGTTGCAGACGGTCATGCGTTCGTCCATCGACAGCGCGCGCACGGTCGAACCGCGGTACTCGATGACCTGGCCGGTGCCGCCGTTGACGCCGATCTCGCCGATCACGTGCAGGATCAGGTCCTTGGCGCCCACGCCGGGCGCGAGTTCGCCTTCGATGTTGATCGCCAGCGTGCGCGGCTTGCGCTGCAGCAGGCACTGAGTCGCCAGCACATGCCCGACTTCGCTGGTGCCGATGCCGAAGGCCAGCGCGCCGAACGCGCCGTGGGTGGCGGTGTGGCTGTCGCCGCAGACGATGGTCATGCCGGGCTGGGTCAGGCCCAGTTCGGGTCCGATCACGTGGACGATGCCGCGATGCGGGCTGTCGTAGTCGAACAGTTCGATGCCGTGGCGCGCGCAGTTGCGGCGCAGGGTGTCGACCTGGCGCTCGGCTTCCTCTGTGTAGTAGGGCAGGCGGCCGTCGGCGCCGCGCGGCAGGGTCGGAGTGGAGTGGTCGAGCGTGCCCTTGGTCAGGTCGGGGCGGCGCGGCGACAGGCCGCGCGCGTCGAGTTCGGCGAAAGCCTGCGGCGTGGTGACTTCGTGGATCAGGTGCAGGTCGACGTAGAGCACCGCCGGCACGGCCTCGGTCTCGGGCGTGACCAGGTGGGCGTCCCACAGTTTGTCGAACAGGGTTCTGGGCGTGGTCATGGGGTCTGCTTTGGCGTTATGGCTGTGGCGTTGTTGGGTTGGAGCGGCTCAGGCGTTCGTGATCGGGCGGTCGCGCTCAGGCGGTTGCGGCCAGGCGCTGCGGCGCCTGCTGGCGCGTGCGCAGCACCCGGTTGGCGACGTCCAGCCAAGCCAGCGCGCTGGCCTCGAGGATGTCGGTGCTGGTGCCCGAGCCGGTCAGCTCGGTCCCGTCCACGCGTGCGGTCACGCTGGCCTGGCCCTGGGCGTCGTCGCCGGTGGTCACGCTGGAGACGTGGTAGCTGTCGATCTGCAACTGCACGCCGGTCGCGCGCGCCAGCGCCGCGAACAGCGCATGCACCGGACCGTCGCCGACCGCGGCTTCGCTGATCGCGACGCCGTCGGGATCGACCAGCTGCACGCTCGCGGTCGGCAGGCTGTCGCCGGCGATGCCGGTGCTGACGTGAGCGCGGGCCAGGCGGTGGCCGCGCGCGGCCCGTGCGTCGGCGCCCAGCACCAGCGCTTCCAGGTCGGCGTCGAAGACTTCGCGCTTCTTGTCGGCCAGCGCCTTGAAGCTGGCGAATACCGCGTTCAGGCGCGCTTCGTCGACCACGAAGCCCAAGGTCTGCAGGCGGTCGCTGAGCGCGGCCCGGCCGCTGTGGCGGCCCAGCACCATTTGCGACTGGGCCCAGCCCACGTCCTCGGGATTCATGATCTCGTAGGTGCCGCGGTGCTTGAGCATGCCGTGCTGATGGATGCCGGACTCGTGCGCGAACGCGTTCTGGCCGACGATGGCCTTGTTGCGTTGCACGGCCATGCCGGTGATGCGCGACAGCAGGCGCGAGGTCGGCACCAGCCGGCGCGTGTCGATGCGGGTCTGGGCGTTGTAGTAGCCGCCGCGCACGCGCAGCGCCATCACCAGTTCTTCCATCGCGCAGTTGCCTGCGCGCTCGCCGATGCCGTTGATCGTGCATTCGACCTGGCGCGCACCGCCTTCGATCGCGGCCAGGCTATTGGCCACCGCCAGGCCCAGGTCGTTGTGGCAGTGGGCGCTGAAGACGGCGCGTTCGGCGTCGCGCACGTTCGCGCGCAGGTACTCGAACAGGGCGCGGATTTCGCTGGGTGTGGTGTAGCCGACGGTGTCGGGGATGTTCAGGGTGCGCGCGCCGGCGGCGATCGCCGCGCTGCAGATCTCGGCCAGAAACTCGGGCTCGGTGCGCAGCGCGTCCTCGGCCGAGAACTCGACGTCGTCGGCGTAGCGGCGCGCCAGTTCCACGCCCATCACCGCGCGTTCCAGCACCTGCTCGCGACTCAGGCCCAGCTTGTGCTCGCGATGCAGCGGGCTGGTGGAGATGAAGACGTGGATGCGCGGCTTGGCGGCGCCGTCCAGGGCCTGCGCGCAGGCCTCGATGTCGCCGACGTGACAGCGCGCCAGGGTCGCCAGGGTCGAGCCGCGCACTTCGCGCGCGATCGCGCGCACGGCCTCGATTTCGGTGTCGGAGCTGGCCGGAAAGCCGGCTTCGATCACGTCCACGCCCAGTTCGGCCAGGGCATGGGCGAAGCGCAGCTTCTGGCTGGAACTCATGCTGCAGCCGGGCGATTGTTCGCCGTCGCGCAGGCTGGTGTCGAAAATGGCGATGTGCTGCGGGGCGTGGTCTATCGGTACTACCGGTCCGGGCGACGGGTTCATGCGGGGACGTCCTCGATCAAAGTGGGGTGCGGGGCAAGGGAGGGCGTGTGGGCCGTGCGCGCTTGCGGCGACGGCCCGGATCTAAGTCGTGCCAGCCGATAGACGTCGTCTTTGACGGCGGCGCTTTCGGCCGCGGCGGCCTCGTACGCGGGCGTCTCGCGGGTGCGCCGGCGCGGACGGCGCGGCGCGCGCGGCCGCACTTCCGACAGCAGCCGCGCCAGTACGCCGGCGTCGAGGTTGCCGCCGGAGACCACCGCGCATTTGCGCTTGCCGGCGATGCGGCGGCCGGCCGCGAGCGCGAGCGCGCCCGCACCCTCGGCGATGATGTGTTCTTCCAACGCCAGCCGGACCAGGGTCTCGCGCAGCTCGGCTTCGCGCACGATCACCACGTCGTCCAGCAGTTCGCTGAGCACGCGCTCGGTCAGGCGGCCGGGGTCTTTCACGCGCACGCCGTCGGCCAGGGTCGCGGCCGGCTCGATCAGGCGACGGTCGCCGCGCAGGGCGCGCGCCATCGAGTCCACGCCTTCCACTTGGGCGCCGATCACGCGCACGCGGCGCGCTGCGGCGCTGCCGGACAGCAGTTCCGACTTCAGCGCCATCGCCACGCCGGCGGCCAGACCGCCGCCGCCGATCGGCACCAGCACCACATCGGGCGCGAACGCGGCCATCTCCAGCGCGACCGTGCCCTGGCCGGCGATCACGTCGGGATCGTCGAAGGCCGACAGCAGGCGGTAGTCGTGTTGCTCGGCCAGTTCGATCGCGAAGGCCTTGGCCTCGTCGTAACTGTCGCCATGCAGGCGCACCGTGGCGCCCCAGTGGGCGACGCCGGCGATCTTGGTCTGCGGCGCGCAGCGCGGCATCACCGTGATCGCGTTGACGCCCAGCCGATACGCGGCCCAGGCCAGGCCCTGCGCATGATTGCCGGCGGAGGCGGCGATCACGGTGCGGTGATCGCCGCGTTCGCGCCCGGCCAGCAGGGCGTTGAGTGCGCCGCGCACCTTGTAGGAACCGGTGCGCTGCAGGTTTTCCAGCTTCAACCAGCAGCCGAAACGTTCGGCGTGGTGCAGCGGCGTCGGGTCCAGGTAACGCCGCAGGCGCGCCTGCGCCGCCAACAGGTCGGCGGCGCTAACGCATACCGGGCTGGCTACGTCGCTGTCCATGCTCAGACCGGCGTCAGCCACGCGCGATGGCGCGGATCTTCGCCGCGCACCACGCGCGCGTACTGCGCCGACAGCTCGCGGGTGAGCGGGTTGTCGCCGAACTCGCGGCGGTCCAGCACCGCGATCGGCGTGGCTTCGGCAGCGGTGCCGCAGACGAAGACTTCGTCCGCATCCAGCAGCTCGTGCAGGGTCACCTCGCGCGACTGCGCGCCGGACAGCGCGATCATGGTGTCGCGGGTGATGCCCGGCAGCGCATCGCGGTGCTCGATGGACGTGATCACGCCGTTCTTGACCATGAACACATTGGCGCCGGTGCACTCGACCACATAGCCCTTGTCGTCGGTGAACAGGGCCTCGTCGAAGCCGCGCTGCTTGGCTTCGCGCTTGGCCAGGATCGAATTGACGTAGGCGCCGCTGAGCTTCAGCGCCGGCAGCGAGGTCGCCGGGTTGCGTTTCCACGGCGACACCGTCAGGCGCGTGCGCGCGCCGCCCAGATGCACGACCTTGGCCATCGTCGCGATCATCAGGTGCTGGCTCAGCGGATCCACGTCCAGGCCGATCGTGCCGGTGCCCATCCAGGTGAGCGGGCGGATGTAGGCGTCGCGGTGGCCGTTGGCGCGCAGGGTCTGCACGGTCGCGGCGCTGGCGCGTTCGACATCGAAGTCGATGCCGAACATTTCGGCGCCCTTGCGCATGCGTTCCATGTGCTCGGGCAGGCGGAACACGGCCGCGCCGCCGTCGGCGGTGGCGTAGCTGCGGATGCCCTCGAACACCGCGGTGCCGTAGTGCATGGCATGGGTGGTCAGCGGCGCTTCCGGCGCATCGGCGGCGACGAACTCGCCGTCGAACCAGATCAGCGCCTGGCCCGCGGGTTGCGGCACGCCGCTGCGCGCGGGCGCATAGCTGCGTTCGCGCGCAGCGGCGCCGGCATAGGCGTGCTGGGCCTCGGCCGCGGCGGGCGCGGCCAGGGTTTCGACGTTCAACTGCATGGGGACACCTCGACGGCAAGACAGTCGTAGAGCTTGGCGAGCTGGCTCTGCAGGGCGGTGTCGGCGCGGTCGCCTTCCACGGTCATGCGCAGGTGCCAGCGGTCGCCATCGGGTTGCGCTTCGCCGTCCACGGACAGGGGACGGAAGCCGCGCCGTTCGGCGGCGCCCAATACGCGAGCCAGCGCGCCTTCGGCCTGGCGCAGGGTCAGTTCAAGCTGGTATCGCATGGGCATCCTCCTTGTCGGTGGCGGGGGTGGGAGAGGCGGCGGCCGCGATCGCATCGGCTTCCGGGTCCATCATTTCGGCGTTGTTGCGGTTGGGCGGAACCAGCGGCCAGACGTTGGCTTCCTGATCGATCGCCACGTGCAGCAGCGCCGGCCCGTCGCAGGCCAGCATCGCGGCGAGGGCTTCGTCGACCGCGTCGGCGCGTTCGACATGGAACGCGGCCACGCCGAAAGCGGCGGCGATCGCGCAGAAGTCCGGGTTGTCGGACAGGTCGACCTCGGAATAGCGACGGTCGAAGAACAGCTCCTGCCACTGCCGCACCATGCCCAAGGCCTGGTTGTCGAGCAGCACGATCTTGACCGGCAGGCGGTAGCGGGCGACGGTCGCCAGCTCCTGCACGTTCATCAGGAACGAGCCGTCGCCGCTGACGCAGATCACGCGCGCCGACGGGTCCTGCATCTGCGCGCCGATCGCGGCCGGCAGGCCGAAACCCATCGCGCCCAGCGCGCCGCTGGTCAGGTGCTTGCGCGGATCGTCGAAGCGCCAGTGCTGCGCGACCCACATCTGGTGCTGGCCGACATCGCAGGTGACCACGGCGTCCGGCGCCAGTTGCGACAGGCGCCGCAGCAACGCCGGCGCGTACACGGTCTCGCCCGGCGCGTCGTAACGCGGCGCGCACTCGCGCTTGCGCTGCAGGCAGGTGTCGCGCCAGCTGCTGCGCGCGCCGCCGTTGCGGCCTTTCGTCTGCGCGGCGCAGGCCGGCGTCAGTGCCTCCAGCGAGCGGCGCAGGTCGCCGTTGACTACGGCGTCGGCGTGACGCAGCTTGCCGATCTCGGCCGGGTCCAGGTCCAGATGAACCACGCGCGCGTTCGGCGCGAACTCGGCCAGCTTGCCGGTGGCACGGTCGTCGAAACGCGCGCCGACCACGATCAGCAGATCGCATTCCTGCACCGACAGGTTGGCGGCGCGGTTGCCGTGCATGCCCAGCATGCCCAGGTTCAACGGATGGTCGGCCGGCAGCGCGCCCAGGCCCTTGAGCGTCAGCACCGCCGGGATCTGGCTGCCTTCGACGAAGCTGCGGAACGCGTCCACCGCATCGCCCAGGCAGATACCGCCGCCGCCGTAGACCAGCGGCTTGCGCGCATGCGCGATCAGCGCCGCGGCCTCGTGGTACGCCGCCTCCGGCGCGGCCGGCAGCGGGTCGGTCGGCAGCGGCCGGTGCGCGGCCAGGTGCGAGGCGTCGGCGTTCTGCACGTCCTTGGGCAGGTCGATCAGCACCGGACCCGGGCGTCCGGAGCGCGCCAGGCGGAACGCTTCGCCGACCGCGCGCGGCAGATCGTCGACGCGGCGCACCAGGAAGCTATGCTTGACGATCGGCAGGGTCATGCCGAACACGTCCAGCTCCTGGAACGCGTCGGTGCCCATCAGCGAGGTCGGGACCTGGCCGGTGATCGCGACCATGGGCACCGAATCCAGCATCGCGTCGGCGATGCCGGTGACCAGATTGGATGCGCCGGGACCGGAGGTCGCCACGCATACGCCGACTCGCCCGCTGGCACGGGCGTAGCCGTTGGCAGCGAAAGCGGCGCCTTGCTCGTGACGGACCAGCACATGCTTGAGGTCCGACCCGTGCAAAGCGTCGTAGAAAGGCATGATGGTGCCGCCCGGATAACCGAACAGCGTGTCCACGCCTTCTGCGGCCAGCGCTTGCGCCAGCCAGCGGGCACCGTTCATCAGGCAGCCTCTTCCTGTCGTTCGCCGCGGGTGGCGGGGGCCGGCTGCGCGGTGGGCGCGGTATCCAGCCATTTCATGTTGGCGCGCAGCTTCTTGCCGACGGCTTCGATCGGGTGATCCAGGTCAGCCTGCTTGAGCGCCTTGTAGTTCGCGTTGCCCGAGGCGTACTCGGCGATCCACTGGCGGGCGAAGGTGCCGTCCTGGATTTCCTTGAGCACGCGCCGCATCTGCGCGCGGGTGTCCTCGTCGACCACGTAGGGGCCGCGGGTCAGCGCGCCGTACTGCGCTGTCTCGCTGATGAACTCGTGCATGCGGGTCACGCCGCCTTCGTAGAACAGATCCACGATCAGCTTCAGTTCGTGCAGGCACTCGTAGTAGGCGACCTCGGGCTGGTAGCCGGCTTCGACCAGGGTTTCCCAGCCGGCCTGGACCAGTTTGGTCGCGCCGCCGCACAGCACCGCCTGCTCGCCGAACAGATCCGTCTCGGTCTCTTCCTTGAAGGTGGTCTTGATCGCGTTCTGACGCGCGCCGCCGATGCCGGCGCAGTAGGTCAGGGCGAATTCTTCGGCGCGGCCGCTGCGGTCCTGATGCACGGCGTAGACGCTGGGCACGCCGCGGCCGATCTCGTACTCGCGTCGCACCAGCGCGCCCGGGCCCTTGGGCGCGACCAGTACGACATCGAGGTCCGCGCGCGGCGCGATCTGGGCGTAGTGGACGTTGAAGCCGTGCGCGAACAGCAGGCAGGCGCCCTGGGCGATGTTGGGTTCGATCACATCGCGGTAGAGCTGGGCCTGGACCATGTCCGGGGTCAGCACCGCGACCAGTTCGGCGCCGGCGACGGCCTCGGCGGGCGATTTGACGGTGAAACCGTCGGCCTTGGCCTTGATCTCGGTCGGGCCGCCCGGGCGCAGGCCGACGGTGACGTCGAAACCGGAGTCGCGCAGGTTCAGCGCGTGCGCGCGGCCCTGGCTGCCGTAGCCGACGATGGCGATCTTGGGACGGAAGGTCGTAGCGGTCATGTCTGTGGTCTCGGGAATGGAGGAGCGAGCGATGGAAGAGGCGGATCAGGCGGGTTCGGTAACGGGTGTGGCGATGAGTGCGGCGGAAATCGTTCGAGCCGGCGGCGACTGCAGCGGCCCCGGCGCGGTAACCGCGCCCTGCGAGGCCGAGCCGACCAGCCGCGCGTACTTGGCGAGCACGCCCGTGGTCACGCGCGCGGCGATGCGTGCGGGTTCGCGCGCGGCCAGGTCGGCGGCGACGTTCAAACGCCGCGTGCGCACGTCGATGCTGACCAGATCGCCCTCGCGCAGACGCGCGATCGGGCCGCCGTGCGCGGCTTCCGGCGAGATATGGCCGACCATGAAGCCGTGGGTGGCGCCGCTGAAGCGGCCGTCGGTGATCAGGGCGACGTCGTTGCTCAGGCCCTGGCCGACCAGGGCCGCGGTCACCGCCAGCATTTCGCGCATGCCGGGGCCGCCGGCGGGACCTTCGAAGCGGATCACCACCACGTCGCCGGCGCGCACCTGGCGCGACTGCACGGCGGCGAACGCGTCTTCTTCGGAGTCGAACACGCGCGCCGGGCCTTCGAAGTGCTCGCGGCCGTGGCCGGCGAGCTTGAGGATGCAGCCCTCCGGCGCGAGGTCGCCGTACAGCACCGAGTAGCCGCCGCGCGGCTTGATCGGATCGGCGACCGGACGCACCACGTCCTGTTCGTCGGCCATGACCGCGTCGGCCAGTTCGTGGAAAAAGGAACGGCCGGTGACCGTGGGAATGTCCTCGATCAAACCGGCCGCCTTGAGTTCGCGCGCCACCAGTGCCGCTCCGCCGAATTGGTACATCTCCGCGGCGGTGTAGCGGCCGCCCGGTTTCAGGTCGGCGATCACCGGCGTGTGCGCGGCGGCTTCGAATTCCTCCAGGTCGAACGCCACGCCGGCTTCGTGCGCGATCGCCAGCAGATGCAGGGCGGCATTGGTCGAGCCGGCGGTGGCCGAGACCGCGCGCGCGGCGTTGCGCAGCGCGGCCGGGGAGAGGAGCGCGCGCGGCTTCGGTCCGCCCTTACGCAACTGCTGCATGACCAGCTCGCCGCAGGTGCGCGCGGCCTCGGGCTTGTCGGCGTGGATCGCCGGGATGTCGTTCAAGCCCAGCGGCGACAGGCCCAGGAAGGTCAGCACCATCGCCATGGTGTTGGCGGTGAACTGGCCGCCGCAGGCGCCGGCGCCGGGGCAGGCGTGGGATTCGATGCGGTGCAGTTCGGCGTCGTCGATGCGCCCGGCCGAATGCGCGCCGACCGCTTCGAACACGTCCTGCACGGTCAGCGGCTTGTCGTCGGCCGCGCCTTTCTTGGACGGGCAATGGCCCGGCATGATCGTGCCGCCGTAGAGGATCACGGTCGGGATATCCAGGCGCGCCGCCGCCATCGCCGCGGCCGGGATGGTCTTGTCGCAGCCGACCAGCAGCACCATCGCGTCCAGGCAATGCCCGGACACCGCCAGCTCGATCGAATCGGCGATGGTTTCGCGCGAGGCCAGCGAGGCGCGCATGCCGTCGGTGCCCATGGCGATGCCGTCGGTGACCGCGATGGTGTTGAACTCGATCGGCGTGCCGCCGTTCTCGGTCACGCCGCGGCGCACGTGCTGGGCCAGATCGCGCAGGGTGATGTTGCATGGCGAAACGTCGGACCAGGTGTGGACCACGGCAACCAGCGGTCTGGCGATGGCCGCGTCGTCGAGACCGGTCGCGCGCAGCATCGCGCGTGCGGGGGCTCGGGCCGGGCCTTGCTTGATGGCGTTGCTTCTCACTGAAACGCGTTCCTTGAGCTTGCGGTTTGAATTCATGGCTGCCGTCTATGGCGCAACGGCAGCGTTCTTTCGAACCCCAGGGCCTGAAAACGAAAAACCCCGCGCCTTTTGGGCGCGGGGTTCAGGTTCTTTCGACCTTGGGGCTGTGTGTTTTGCTACACGAACCCGACTCCCGCGCTGGTAAGCCCGGTAATAAGTACGAGGACGAGAATGGACGTGGCGATCGCCGGAGCGAGTCGGAGCGCAACGCGCGCGACGTCGTTCGAGGCCGTGGCGGCCTTGAGCGTGGTCTGCGGGTGGTTGTTGCGCTGCGTCATGAGGTCGAGAAAAACATGCTCGATCGGGGCTGTCAACTGTTTCATGAAAAACTATCGCCGGTCCGCGGACGGCTGTGTGCACTGCGTGTGGACATTAGATATAGGCAGTCCATATGCGCCGTGAGGGCGGCTTCACGGCGTACCGCGGCCCGGGGCGCAATGCGACATCGCTCTGTGGCGCAGCTACACCGGCAGGGCGTAGCTCTGCTTCACGATCTGGCTGGGCAGGTCGGTCTTGACGTTCTGGATGCCGTTGGCGCGGGTCAGGTGCTGGGTCTGGAAGCGCCGGTAGTCGTCCAGGTCCTGCACCACCACGCGCAGCAGCGCGTCGCTCTCGCCGAGCATGATGTAGCACTCCACTATTTGCGGCAGCCGCTTCATCGCCTCGATGAAGTGCTCGATCGTGTCCGCGTCCTGCGCGGTCAGCCATACGCGCGTGAACAGGGTCATGCCGATGCCGATCTGGGCGGCATCGAGCACGGCGACGTAGCGCTCGATCACCCCGGCTTCCTCCAGGAGCCGCACCCGCCTCAGGCAGGGCGAGGGCGACAGCCCGACTTCCTGCGCCAGCTCGGTGTTCTGCAGGCGGCCGTCGCGCTGCAGGGCGCGCAGGATGCGGCGATCGATCTCGTCCAGCTTGATTGGCATTGATGCGCCTTGTTTGGTAGAAAATTGGCTTTACATGCCAATTTATCAGAATTTTCGGCAATATTAGCAACCCGATAGCGCCGCTCGTGACGTACGCTGTCCGTCATGGAATCGACCACTGCGCTGCTGTTCGCCGCCACCGTGCTGCCGCTGATCTGTACCCCGGGGCCGGACATGCTGTTCATCGCTTCCCAGGCCATCAACGCCGGCGCGGCGGCGGGCCTGCGCGCCACCGCCGGTGTCTGCGCCGGCTATGTCGTGCATTCCCTATTGGTGGCCCTGGGGCTGGCGGCGATCATCGCCGCGTCGCCTTTGTTGTTCGAAGCGCTGCGCTGGATCGGCGTCGGCTACCTCGCCTACCTGGCCCTGCGATTGCTGCGTTCGGCGATGAAGGCCGGTTCGGTCGATCTGCGAACCGGCACGCAGGGCGCGCCGTTCCGGCGCGGCTTCCTGACCGCCGCGCTCAATCCCAAGGGCATGATGATCTACTTCGCGATCCTGCCGCAGTTCATGCGCCCCGATGCGCCGGCTGCGCTACAGGCGATCGTGCTGTCGGCGATCTTCATCGTGCTGTGCGGCCTGGTCTACACCGGTTTGAGTCTGGTGCTGGCCTACGGCGGTCGCCGCGCCGGTCGCGCAAGCGATGGGCGGCGTCGCTGGGTGGAAGGCGTGTCCGGCGCTCTGGTGGCGGTGGCCGCGGGCGTGCTGGCGACCGGTTAGTTGCGTTGCGGAACGGCGAATCGCGGGCGAAGCGCTCCATCGCCGGGCGGTTCGCTCCGCTTCTGCCGACAGGGAGCGCCCAGGAGACTGAGCGCTTCCGCGGCCTCGCATCCCGGCATGGCGGGCGCCCGGTCCGACCTGAAACAATCCGGGGATAGCGTGGTGCGATCCAGCAGGAGCGGTTCTTGTCCGACACCGATACGCAGGCTGTGAGGGTCGCCCGCGGCAGCGCCTGGGAGGTCTTCGCGCTATTTCTGCGCCTGGGCCTGAGTTCGTTCGGCGGGCCGATCGCCCATCTGGGCTACTTCCGCGACGAGTTCGTGCGCCGCCGCGGCTGGCTCGACGACGCGTCCTTCGCGCAGTTGCTGTCGGTGTGCCAATTCCTGCCCGGGCCGGCGAGCAGCCAGATGGGTTTCGCCATCGGCCTGTTCCGCGCGGGCTGGCGCGGCGCGCTGGCTGCGTTTGTGGGATTCACCTCGCCGTCGGCGCTGCTGATGTTCGGCTTCGCCGTCTACGCGCCGCGCGCGTTCGGGCATCCTGCCGGCCTGGCCTGGTTGCACGGCCTCAAATTGGTCGCGGTGGTGATCGTGACGCACGGCCTGTGGGGCATGGCGCGCACGCTGACGCCGGACCTGCGCCGCTTGTGCATCGCCGCCGGTGCCTGTGCGTTGGTACTGACCGCCGGCAGCGCGTGGTGGCAATTGCTCGCGATCCTGGCCGGCGGCGCGATCGGCCTATGGCTGTGCCGTCCCGCCGCGGTCCACGACGCGGCCGCATTCTCGATTCCGTACGGCCGTCGCCTCGCCATCGTCTGCATGGCGCTGTTCCTGCTGGGCCTGGCGGCTGCGCTTGCACTGCCGCGCGCCGCGCCGTCCCTGGCCGGACTGGCCGCAGCGTTCTATCAGTCCGGCAGCCTGGTGTTCGGCGGCGGGCACGTGGTGCTGCCGCTGTTGCAGGACCAACTCGTCGCCCCGGGCTGGCTCGGCGCCGACGCCTTCCTCGCAGGCTACGGCGCCGCACAGGCCGTGCCCGGGCCGATGTTCTCTCTGGCCGCCTACCTGGGAACGAGCGTCGATCTCGGCGTTACGCCGGTACTGGCGGCGACGGTGGCGCTGCTCTGCATTTTCCTGCCGGGCTTCTTGCTGCTGATCGCGGCCCTGCCGCTGTGGACGCTGCTGGTGCGGCGGCCGTGGGCGGCGCGGGCGGTGGCGGGGATCAATGCAGCGGTCGTCGGCGTGCTGGCGGCGGCGCTGTACGACCCGGTCTGGCGCGAAGGGGTGAAGAGCCTCGCGGATGCGGCCATCGTCGCGCTGGGACTGGTGTTGGTGACGGTACTGAAGCGCTCGGCGATCTGGGCGGTGCTGTGGTGCGTCGGCGCAGCGGTAGGCTGGCGTTTGCTGCAGGGTTTCATCGGTCTGTAACGGCAGGTCCGCCCGCCGCCGGCGCGGTTTCGCCCAGCAACCATTCGCGAAACGCGAGCACGCGCGGGTCGTCGCGGCTGCTCTCCGGGTAGACCAGGTGATAGGCGTAGTCCGGCGCCACGTTCACGCCGATATCGAACAAGCGCACCAGCCTTCCCTGGGCGAGGTCGTTGCCGATCATGTCCAGATCGGCCAGGCCGACACCGCCGCCGTCGATCACGGCCTGCACCACATGGCTGGAATCGGAGAAGCCCACGCAACGGCTGTCGTCGAAACCGTCGATGCCGGCCGCGCTCATCCACATACGCCAGTTCGGCCAGACCATGTCGCCGGCCTTCCAGTCCACGTAGTACAGCCGGTGCTGCAGCAGATCGCGTGGTTCCCGCAGCGGCGCGCCTGATTCGAGCAGCTTCGGGCTGCACACCGCGACGATCGTGGTATCGAACAGACGATCCGATCGCGTGCGCGGGTACCGGCCGGTGCCGAAACGGATCGCGGCATCGACATCGTCGGTAGCGAAATCGCGCAGCTCATCGCTGACGTCGAAGCTCAGCTCCAGGTCCGGATGCGCGGCCTGGAACCGCGGCAAGCGCGGCAGCAGCCAGTTGGTCGCCAGGCGTGCGCTCAGCGAGACGTGCAGGCGCGTCTCGCCCCGAGCCGTGCGACGGGCGCGGGCGACCGCAGCCTGCAGACTGTCGAGCGCGGCGGCAGTGCCTTCGAGCAGCACCGTGCCGGCCGGAGTGAGCTGGATGCGGCGGCTGCTGCGGACGAACAGCGTCAGGCCGAGCTGGTCCTCGATGTCCTTGATCTGGTGGCTGACCGCGGCCGGCGTCAGTCCCAACTCCTCGGCCGCGCGGCTGAAATTCAAGTGGCGCGCGGCCGCCTCGAAGGTTCGAAGCGCCCGCGTTCCGGGCAGCATGCGGCTCATCGATCTTCAAATCGCATTTGATGATCCGACGAGAATTACTCGTTTCCCAAGCCTCGGTCAACGGCGGATAGTGCGGCGCAGACAAACTCCAGGCAGGAGCGCGGCGACGCTGCTGCTCGGCTCGAACTTCTTGGAGCGAATACATGTCCAGACATTCGGCATCTGCCGTGGTTCAACGTAACGGCCGCGCGGCCGGCGCCGAAGATTTGGCGCCACTCGCCTTCGCCGGCTACGCGCACTTCACCGCGATGCAGGTACGCGGCGGCCGGGTGCGCGGCCTGGATCTGCATCTGGATCGGTTGCGGCATGCCTCGATGGCACTGTTCGGGCGCGCCTTGCCCGACGATCGCGTGCGCTCGTATTTGCGTTCGGCGCTCGCCGGCGGCCCGTCCGATCTCTCCTTGATCGCTACCGTGTACTCGCCTGCGGGCGAGTTCACCGTGGCCGGCACGGAGGTGGAGCCCGCGATGCTGGTCCGCGCCGGCGCGGCCGCATCGGGTCCGAAAGGCCCGTTGGCGCTGATGACGGTCGAACACGAGCGCATGCTGCCGGCGTTGAAGCACGTCGGCGAGGTCGCCAAGACCTATTTTCTGCGTCAGGCGGTGGCGCAGGGCTACGACGACGCGGCCTTCGTCGATAGGCGCGGCCGGCTCAGCGAGGCTTCGATCTGGAACCTGGCCTTCTGGGACGGCGAGGCGGTGGTATGGCCCATGGCCGAGATGCTGGGCGGGACCACCATGGGCATCGTCCGCCGTCAGCTGGAGCGTCTCGGCGTCGCGCAGCGCATGCAGGAGCTGACGCGCGCAGACCTGCCGGGCCTCGCGGGCGCTACGGTGATGAACTCCTGGACGCCGGGCGTGGCCGTGCATCGGATCGACGATCTGTCCTGGCCCGAGGCTCCGCGCTTTCTGGAATTGCTGCATCGCGCGTACGAGGCCGAGCCGTTCTCCACGCCGTAAAGCTGCGCCGACTGTCGGAGCCTGTTGCCGGCGGTGAGGCGGTCTCGCTCGTCCAGTGACTACGGCGTGCCGGCGACTAGATACCGGCTCAGACCATGACCCGGCCGCCCGCTACGTCCAGCACCACCCCCGTGATCCAGGCCGAAGCATCGCTGAGCAGGAACAGCGATGCCGCGGCCACGTCGTCCGGCGTGCCCAGCCGCCCGAGCGGGAAACCTTCCAGCATCCGCGCCTGCCGCTCCGGCGTAAGCGCGGCGCGCGTGCGTTCGGTCAGTACCGCCGACGGCGAAATGCAGTTGACGCGCAAGCCCTGCGGGCCGACTTCCTGCGCCAGGTGGCGGCTCAGCATGATGACGCCGGCCTTGGCCGCGCCGTAGCCCGCGGGCGCACCCGATGCGACGCGGGCGCCGGCGGAGGCCATGGTCAGAATCCCGCCGCTGCCGCGCGCCAACATGCCGGGCAGAAAGCATTTGATGGTGAAGAAGGTCGAGGTGAGGTTGTTGTCCAGGCTGGAACGCCAGTCCTGTTCGCTGATGTCCTGTACCGGGACCGGCCGGCCCGTGCCGCCTCCGGCGAAGGCGAGTACGAAGTCCGGTGCGCCGAAATGGCTTTCGACGCGAGCCTGCATGCGCTGAACCTGGGCGAGATCCGAGCAGTCGGCTTCCACGCCGATCGCCTCGCCGCCGGCGGCCTGCACGGCCGCGACGCTCACCTGCACGGCGGCAGGGTCGCGGCCGTTGATCGCCAGCCGCACGCCGTTGCGTGCCAGCGCCAGGCAGGTGGCCGCGCCGATGCCGCGCGAACCGCCGGTGACCACGGCCATCTTGCCGCGCAGGTCGGGATGCGTGGACGGACCGGCAAGCGTGGCAGCGGTCGGAGCGTCAGCGTCGATCATGAGTGCGTACCTCGATGTTATGTCGATCGGGATCGAAGAAGTACAGCGCCTCCGCCCAACCACGGGCGCCGTACTGCTGGGCGGAGCGGCCGTCGCGAACGAAAGGATCGCCGCCGAACGCGACCTCCATCGCCCGCAGCCGGTCGCGTACGACCTCAAAGGCGTCGCGATCCAGATGGAAGGCGAGGTGGACCGGGTCTTTCGGCGGCTCGGACAGCAGGTCGAGCACGCAGTCGTCGTTGATGCGCAGCACCTGGAACGGGCCGGCCTCGCCTTCGTGTGCGAGGTCGAGCACTCGCCGATAGAACAGCACCGACGCTTTCGCATCGCTGACGCGGAGGATCAGGTGGTCGATCTTGAGCATGCCTCGATTCCCGAAACCAGAATGCTGCTCCGACGTGGCCGTGAGCGGAGACTTGTCCGCCTGCGGAACTGCGTGACAGTCTAGGAAGCGCTGCCAGCGAATGCAGTCATCGATTTGGCATGCCGGTCATTCAAAAACGCATGGGACAGGCTCGGACCGACGACGATGGATTGGGATGATCTGAAAGTGGTACTGGCTGTCGCCCGCAATGGAACCCTCAGCGCCGCGGCGCGCGCGCTGGGCACGACCCAGCCCACCGTGAGCCGGCGCCTGGACGGCTTGGAACGGCGGCTGGACGCGAAGCTGTTCGACCGCGATGCCGGCGGCCTGCGGCTCACCGCGCTGGGCCAGTCGCTGATCGACGGCCTGGAGCAGATGGACGCCGGCGCGCTGTCGGTGCAACGGCAAGTAGCCGCGCGCGATACCGGCCTGAGCGGAGAGATCCTGGTGACCAGTCTGGATTGGCTGGGGGACGAGGTGATCGCGCCGATGCTCGCGCGCTTCGGCGCCTCGCATCCCGGCCTGCTGATCGAACTGGTCAACGACACCAAGGTGTTCAACCTGGCGCGGCGCGAAGCCGACCTGGCCTTCCGCTTCGGCTCGTTCGCGCAGGAGAACCTGGTCGAGCGCCGCATCGGCGACGTCGCCTACGCGCTGTACGCGTCGGCGAGCTATATCGAACGCCACGGCCGGCCTGAGGCAGCAGACGGTTTCAGCGGCCACCGGCTGGTGCTGCTGGATCGTGCCGCAGGCGAGGTGCCGCACGAGGCCTGGTTGCCGGTCTTGGCCCACCGTGCGCGTACGGTGCTGCACGCCAATGGCCTGCGCGCGCATCTCGCTGCCGTGCGCAGCGGCGCCGCCATGGCCGTGCTGCCTTGCTTCATGGGCGAACGGGATGCGGACTTGCATCGTGTGGCGCTGCCGCAGCCCATGCCCGTGCGTGCGGTGCGCGTCGGCTTTCATTCGGATATGCGCGACACGCCGCGCATCCGCGCCTTGGTGGATTTCGTGGTGCAGGAATTCGCGCAGTTGCAGGCGCAGCTCAATCCGCTGGCTTGATGCGCCCAGGCGCGCGATCTGAGTGCGCAATCCGAGCGCGCGATCCGGGCGCGCGAACTCAGAATCCGCGGCCTTCGGCCCGCCAGCATCGCGACTTCAGGCTTCCTCCAGAGCATGCGGCGCGGTCCGCCTGTCCGCCACATGCGCCAGCAGCCCGGTCTGGCCGGCAGCGACATCGCTCGCCAGTACGTGGCGGTCCGGATAGTCCCCGCCGTTCTGGCGCCGGAACGGGATCGGCGCCTCCTCGAACAAGCGCTCCAGGCGCGAGCGCCATGCCGCCTTCGCCGCCGCCACGGCCTCCTCGTCGATCTGCCCGGTGCCATAGACGGCATGCGTGGGCAGCACGTCCATGCCGGGAAAGAACAAGGTCCCGTGCGTGATCGGAAACAGCAGTTGCTCCAGCGGCCCGTTGATGCCGCGCGGCGAATAGTCGGCAGCCGGCCCGCCGACCGTCACCGACAGCATCGCGCGCTTGCCTTTGAAAGCGCCGTCGCCGTAACGGTATCGGTTGCCGGCGCCCTGGTAGCCGTATGCCAGACCATAGGCCCAGACCCGATCCACCCAGCCCTTGAGGATGGCGGGCATGCCGAACCACCACAGCGGAAACTGCAGGATGACGGCGTCGGCGGCCAGCACTTTCTCCTGCTCGGCGGCGACGTCGGAGGTCTGGCGTCCGTTGGCATAGGCATGCCCGGACTCGCGCACGAAATGCAGGCGATCCGGATCGGCGCGGCTGGGGAAGTCGTCCTCGTCGAACACCGCCTTCCAGCGCATGCCGTACAGGTCGGACGTCAGGACCTCGTGTCCCTGCTCCTGCAGCGTCTGGACGGCCGCGTCGACGAGTTGCCGGTTCAAGGACGCCGGCTCGGGGTGGGCATGGACTATCAGGATCTTCTTCATGGCTTTCGCTCCATATCGATGCACCCAGGCTCCGGGCCGGGGCGATGGAGCAAGTCTCCGTGCGGCCGAGCTATCTGTGAAATTGCGAAATCTTTCCGCTACCATCCATCCAATGGATAGCAAGCGCCTCGACCTCAATCTGCTGGTCACCTTGGAGGCCTTGCTGGTCGAGCAGAACGTGACCAAGGCGGCCGCCCGTTTGCACCTGAGCCAGCCCGCTGTCAGCGCCCAGTTGAGTCGGCTGCGCGACATGTTCGACGACCCGCTGCTGATTCCGGTGCAACGCGGGATGATCCCGACCGCCAAGGCCGCCGACCTGCTCGATCCCTTGCGCCTGGCGCTGGATCAGGTGCGCGCCACGGTCGCCACGCACAGCAGTTTCGATCCGGCCAAGGCTCGATTGATCGTCGCCATCGCCTGCTCGGACTACCTGCAGACGGCGGTGGTCAGGCCGCTCATCAAGCAGCTCAGGATCGGCGCGCCCGGCATGCGCGTGGCGCTGCGCACGCTCGATGCGACGCAACTGGAAGCGCAGATGGCACGCGGCGAAGTCGACCTGGCGTTCATTACGCCCGAAACCGCACCGCCGGCGCTACGCGCCAAGCCTTTGTTCGAAGAACGTTACGTATTGATCGGGCGCCGCGATCATCCCCGGCTGCGCAAGAAGCTCACGGTCGAGCAGTTCGCCGCGCTGGAGCACGTGATCGTGTCGCCGCGCGGCGGCGGATTCACCACGCCGGTGGACAACGCGCTGGCCGCGCTCGGGCATCGCCGCAATGTGGTGTTGTCCGCGGCTTCGTTCCTGTTTGTGCCGGAACTCGTGGCCCAGTCGGACTTCGTGGCCCTGGTCCCTGAGCGTCTGGTGCGCGACCGCAGCGACAAGCTGACCGTGACCAACTGTCCTTTCCCGGTGGAAGGATTCGGTATCGTGATGGTGTGGCACGAGCGCAATCACGGACACAGCGGGCAGCGCTGGCTCAGAGAGACGGTCTCCGCCCTGGTCGGCGCGTAGGCGAACACGGCGCAAGCCGTCTCGGCTCCCGCGTGCCGGCCCCCGACGGAGCCGGACGAAGCGCTGAGCCGATTTCTCCCTACCGGTTTAAACCATATGACCTCGTCGTGCGTCCCAGTGTCGGGTCCGCCGCGCACGACACTGCGCGCGGCGCAAACGTTCACCATCCCGCCATCGGCGGTCGCCTGAGGAAGCCCAATGCTGTTCGGAAAGCACCGTGTCACCGCGATCATCGTCGCCGCTCTGTGGTCGCTAACCGGGCTGGGGGCCGCGGCCAACACTCTGGACGACGCCAACGAACGCACCCGGCGATTGGTGCAGCAGGCGATGAAGGATCAGCGCATCCCGGGCCTGCAGGTCGCGGTCGTCAAGGACGCTCGGGTGGTGCTGTCCGAAAGCTATGGCCTGGCCAACGTCGAGAACCGTGTGCCGGCCACCCGCGACACCTTGTTCCCCATCAACTCCGCGACCAAGCCGTTTACCGGCGTGGCCATGATGCAGCTGGCGGAAGCGGGGCAGGTGGACCTCGATGCCCCTATCTCGCGCTACCTGGACGACTTGCCCGAGGCCTGGCGCAGCATCCGCGTCCGTCAGCTGCTTGGGCATACCTCCGGCCTGCCCGACATCGCCGATCAGCAGGGCGTGATCGGCGGCGGCACCGAAGCCGATGCATGGAAGGCGGTGAAGGCGCTACCCATGGAAGCGCCCATCGGCACGCGATACGCCTACAACCAGACCAACTACGGCCTGCTGTCGCAGATCATCGTCAAGCAAACCAGGATGCCGTACGAGCGCTATCTCGCGCAGCGCCAGTTCGCCGTTGCGGGCATGCGCAAAACGACCTTCGGCGCCAGTTACGACCTCGTTCCCAATGCCGCGACCATGTACAGCTACTTCCCGCGCGGCAGCCTTGCGGCGGACGACGGCAACCGTCTGACCCACTGGATCTACGACATGCCCTACAGTCTCTGGGCGGGCGGCGGCCTGCAGACCACGGCGGACGAACTGGCGCGTTGGATCGTCGCGCTGTCCAGCGACCGGCTGATCGGCGCGGCCAGCGTCCGCAGCATGTGGACGCCGGAGAAGTTGAACGACGGCACCGACGGGGCTTGGTCGGCGGGATGGCCGGTATTGGCGACGTCTCCCCGTCGCCAGGTCGCTGGCATCGGCGGTGCCCGCGCCGCTTTCGTGATCTATCCGGACGAGGGCCTGGCCATCGTGGTGCTGACCAACCTCGTCGGGTCGAATCCGGAAAACCTGATCCCCAAGATCGCCGCACTTTACCAGCCGCTGCCGCCTGGCCGCGCGCAATAGATCCGCATCGCGAAACGGAGATCCCATGAATATGCGCACTGGAAGGCGAGACGACGCAGAGCTAGCCTCTGCGTTCGCGATTACAACGGATGCTAAGAGGAGCAGGACTTTGCGAAAGGCATTGGTAACGTGGGGATTGCTGTTCGGTATGGCCGGTCCTGCTGCTGCGGCGACGCAAGCGGACACGTCCACGCTCGACAAGGACATGGTGGGGCCGACTTCGCAGGTGCTGGTGCTGGGCTCGGTGCATCTGAGTCAACTGCCCGATGGCTTCAAGCAAGACACGTTGGATCCGGTGGTCGACCGGCTGGCCGAGTTCAAGCCCGACGTCATCACCGTCGAGGCGCTCTCCGGCGAGCAATGCGATCTGGCCGCGCGGCATCCCACGATTTACGGCTCGGAAGGCCCGGGGCCGTACTGTCGCAAGACCGACGCGGCGAAGGCAGCGACGGGGCTGGACGTGCCGGCGGCGATCGGCGAAGTACACAGAACGCTGAAGGCCTGGCCCGCGGCGCCCGCACCCTCGCAGCGCAGGCGCCTGGCGGCGTTGTTCATGGCGGCCAACGACAGCGCGTCGGCCCTGGTGCAGTGGCTGCAACTGCCGCAGGCCGAGCGTCGCGCTGGCGACGGCCTGGACGCGACGCTGGTGGCCATGCTCGAGAAGTCCATGCGCGGCAACAACGAGAACACCCTGATCGCCGCACGCCTGGCAGCACGACTGGGCCTGCAGCGCGTGTACGCAGTCGACGACCACACCGGCGACAATGTCGACGTGCCCGACAGCGAGGCCTTCGGCAAGGCGATACAGGAGGCTTGGAGCAAGGCCGCGCCGAAGGCGCAACCCATCCGCGATCGCGAGGCCGAGCTGATCAAGACCGGCGATATGCTGGGTCTCTACCGCTACATCAACCGCCCCGAAGTGATGCGCATCGCCATGGAAAGCGATTTCGCCGCGGCGCTGCGCGACCCCTCGCTGCAACGTTACGGTCAGCTCTATGTCGCCGGCTGGGAGATCCGCAATCAGCGCATGGTGGCCAATATCCGCGAAACCTTTCGCGAGCGTCCCGGCGCGCGAGTGCTGTCGATCGTGGGCAGCATGCACAAGCCGTGGTTCGATACCCTGCTCGGGCAGATGCTGGGTGTGGAGATCGTCGACGTGCAGCGGGTGCTGAGGTGAGCTTGGCCGCCTGAACCCTATCGTTCGCAATCGACCTCCGGTCGCGAGGTCGACTTGTGGGCGCAGCTGCGGCGCGCGCGTGCTGTCGGATTTCTCCTCAGGCGGTATCCGACACACAACACGGAGTCCTTCGACTCCGTGCCGGTATTCGATTCCGCCGTCCCTAGCCTTAGACTATCGGGATGCTCCGCCTCCCTGCCTTCCATCGCCTCATAGCCCGCATGGCGCTAGCCGCCGTGCTGCTGCTGGCCTTGGTGCCGACCTTGGGGCGGTTGGCGGAACAGCGAACCGAAGGTGTGGGCGCGTACTGGGCGGCCATCTGCACCATGACCGGGCTGAAGTATGTCGACCTGTCCCAGGGCGGCATCGCGGATCAGTCCCCCGTTCCGAAACCGTCCCAGCCGGATTCGCATCCGGGCATGGACTGCGACTACTGCCCGTTGCTGGCGGCCGTCATGGTCCTGGCGCTGTGGCTGGCGCTCGCGTTTCCCTTCGCCGGCAACGCCTTTGTTCCGTTGCGGCCGATGCTTGCGCGGCGCAGGCAGGTGCACCCCTGCGGCCTCGGTTCCCGAGGACCGCCGCTCGCGCTCTGAAACACAAGTCGTGATCCGACCCCGCGCGGCTTAGCTGCGCGTCTTGTGCTTCTTGGAGCTATTCAATGTCGAAGTTTCGCTTCGCGGCGCCGCGTGCGTCGCGTTTGGCCGTGGCCGTCGCCGCGGTCATCGTTCCCCTGTGCCCGGCGCAGGCTGCGCCCCCATCCGATCCGCGCAACGACCCGGCGACCACGCTGGACAAGGTCGAGGTGCACGGTCGGCGTGCCGATGTCGCCACGGTCGACAGTCTTCAGCAGGCGAAGCAGCGCCTGGATCAGCGCGCCGGTGCGACCGCATTGGTCGACGGCGAGTCCTACCGCGGCGGCCGCGTCAGCACCCTGACCGACGCGCTCGGTTATGCGCCCGGCGTGTTCATCCAATCGCGCTTCGGCGCCGAGGAGGCGCGACTGTCGATTCGCGGTTCCGGCCTGCAGCGCACTTTCCACGGCCGCGGCATCGAGTTGCTGCAGGACGGCAGCCCCTTGAATCTCGCCGACGGCGGCTTCGACTTCCAGGCGGTCGAACCCTTGGCAGCCCGATACATCGAGGTCTACCGCGGCGCCAATGCGCTGGAATACGGCGCGGCCACGCTCGGCGGCGCGATCAACTTCGTCGCGCCGACCGGCTACGACGCGGCGCCGGTCGACGTGCGCCTCGAAGGCGGCAGCTTCGGCTATATGCGCGGGCAGCTGGCGTTGGCCGCAAGCACGGACCGGGCCGACGGCTATCTGAGCCTCACCGGCCTCAACCAGGACGGCTACCGCGACCATGCCCGCCAGGAGAACTACCGTCTGTTCGGCAACGCCGGCTACCGCTTCGGCGATACGCTGGATGGGCGCGTCTATCTCACGCATGTCGATACACGCTCGGAACTGCCCGGCAACCTGACCTTGGCCCGGGCCAAAGACGATCCGCGTGCTGCCGCGGCCGGCAGTCTCGCCCTGGACCAGCGTCGCGACTTCCGCCTGGACCGCATCGCCGGCAAGTTGGCGTGGACGCCTTCGCAAACGCAGTCGCTGACCGTGTCGGCCTACTACGCCGACAAATCGTTGCACCACCCGATCTTCCAGGTGCTTGAGCAGTCCACCCGGGACGCGGGCGTCGATCTGCGCTGGCGCAGCGAAGGCAGGCTCGGCGACCATAAGAACCTGTTCGTGGCGGGTCTGGCCTTTGCGCAGGGCGATACGGACGACGATCGTTTCGCCAACATCGCCGGCCGCGCAGGCGCACGCAGCAACAAGTTCGACCAGCGCGCAAGCAATACCAAGGCCTACCTGGAAAACCAGACCTGGCTGACCGAGCGGTGGATCCTCGCACTGGGGGCCCAAGGTCTGCACTCGACCCGGCGCTCGCGCGACTTATTCATCACCGCCGGCCGCGACGAGAGCTTCGATGTCTCCTACTCCGGCGTCAGCCCCAAACTAGGGATGCGCTATCTGGTCGACAGCGGCACGCAGTTGTTCGCCAATATCAGTCGCAGCCTGGAGCCGCCCAGCTTCGGCGAGCTGTCCGGTGGTCCCAATGTCACCCAGGTCGACAAGCAGCGTGCGACCACGGCCGAGATCGGTATGCGCATGCAGCTCGATGGATTCTCGCTGGATGCCGCGCTCTACCGTGCCCGCGTGGACGGCGAGTTGCTGGCCTTGACCGACGGCAACGGCAATCCCCTGGGTACCGTCAACGCCGATCGCACGCTGCACCAGGGGCTGGAGCTGGGCCTGGCCTGGCAGCCGAACGATGCCTGGCTGATTTCTGCCAACTACCTTTGGAACGATTTCCGCTTCGATCACGACGCCGTCTACGGCGACAACGAACTCGCCGGCGTGCCGCCGCAGCAGTTGCGCGCCTCCTTGCATTGGTCGCCGGATGAGCGCTTCTATGTCGCGCCCAACGTCGAGTGGGCGCCGCAGGACTACTACGTCGATCATGCCAACACGTTCAAGGCGCCCGGGTATACGGTCTACGGCGTCCGCCTGGGCGGAAAGATCGCCTCGCAATGGTCGTGGTTCGTCGACGCACGCAATCTGGCCGACCGCAAGTGGATCTCCAGCACCAATGTCGTGGCGGATGCGAAGGGTCTGGATCAGGCGAATTTTCTGCCCGGAGAAGGGCGCGCGGTCTACGCCGGTTTCGAATGGAGGATGCGGTGAGCGAGTCCGCCGAAGGCCGGAGCTCGCGCAAGTCGTGCGGGATCTTGTCGACGTGAGGAGTCCTGAAGCGACGCCGACGGTCTAGGCCGTCGCGTGCACTGCCTGTGGGCCAGGCCGCCTCGCGCGGTATGGCCCACTCAGGCGATTGGCGAATGCCGCGGTCTGGCGAATGCGTCAAGCCGGCCCACGCGTCAGATGCCCCGCTGTTTGGATACCGTACTCATGGGCTGCCCGCGCCTGCTAGAAGCGGAACGCTCGTTGACGCACACTTCGAGTCTCGCGATCCGTCGCGCGCTGACTGTCTTTGAGGGAACGTTGATGCATCGACTCTTCGTTTACGGAACGCTCGCCCCGGGGCGGCCCAACGAGCACGTCCTGGCGGGTATTCCCGGCCGATGGGAGCAGGCGACGGTCATCGGCTCGCTGGTGCAGGAAGGCTGGGGCGCGGCGGTCGGCTATCCCGGCATCGTGCTTGACGAGCATGGCGATGAAATCAGCGGTCTGGTCTTCAGCTCGGCAAGCCTGGCCGAGCATTGGGACCGCATCGACGAGTTCGAAGGCGAGGGCTATCAGCGCGTGCTGACCACGGTGAAGCTCGCAGACGGCACGGCCGTGGACGCCTACATCTACAAACTCAGCGGAGATGGATCGTCGGCCGGCACCGCAGGCGGCGGTTGAGCGCATCCAGGCCCAGGCCGCTGCCCGGCGCGCGCGACCTCGCGAGTAGAGGCCCTGCTTGCGACTCCGTCGGGGCCATGAGCCCGCGGCAGCCGGCAAGCTACGAAGGCGCCCGATCCACGGCCGTCTGCAGCCAGCGATCGACGATCCGCAGTACCGTATCCGCGGCTTCGCGATGCGGTACATGACCGCAGTCGTGAAGCAGGTGCATGGACGCGGGCCCTTGCGATAGCCGCGCAATACGCTGCGGATGCAGCGCCGAACCGTATTCGTCCTGCTCGCCGTGGAGCACCAGCAGCGGACAACGGACGCCGTGCAGCGCCTCGTCCAGGTTCCAGTCCGAGAACGCCGGCGCCAACCAGGTGTCGATCCAGGCCTTGAGCACCCAGGCGGCCTTCTCGCCGTGGTATTTGCTCAGGCGCTCGCGTTGCGCCGGCTCGGCGAATGCCTGACGCGCGGCGAGGATTCCCGCGATCGTCCGATCTTCAACGAAGGCTTGGGCGGATTCCGTGATCAGGCCTCGGCAGTCGTGGGCGTAGCGCGCAGCGCAGGCGACGGCCATGCCACCGCCGACGCTGTGGCCGAACGCCACGAACCGTGCAATGCCGAGTTCCTCGCGCAAGCAACGAAAGGTGTGATCGGCCTGGTCATTAACGAAACCGATATCCAGCACTCCGGGATGAGGGTCGGATCGGCCAAAGCCGAGGCGGTCGTACGCGATCACGCTGCGGCCTGTCGTGCCCGCCAGTCGTTCCGGAAAATCGCGCCACAACTCCACGCAACCCAGCGAGTCGTGGAACAGGACGATGGGGGCGCGTTGATCGTGCCTCGCGGGCGTCCAGCGCTTGACGTAGAGGCGTCCCAGTTCGGTGGCTACCTGCAGTTCCTGGATCTGAATCAAAGACATGCTCAGCCTATGAGATACCGAAACAATCAAGCCGCACCGGATCTCGCGTTCGGAACAGCCATCGGCCATGGAAGGCCGCGAACTCGAATGCAACTCGCCGGTACTGAAACGCTGGACGGAACTTCGTGAAATAGGGTTGCTTCGGTTCGTCGTAAAACCGGCTTCAGGTTTTCCGCGCCGACTTCCCCTGCGGGACGACATAGGCGGCAAGGTGCTTGCCGGTCAGAGTGGCGCGGCCCTTGATCAGCTCGGCGGGCGTGCCCTCGAAGACCACTCTGCCGCCGTCGTGGCCGGCGCCGGGGCCCAGGTCGATGATCCAGTCGGCGTGCGCCATCACCGCCTGGTGGTGTTCGATGACGATGACCGACTTGCCGGAGTCGACGAGCCGGTCGAGCAGGCCGAGCAGCTGTTCGACGTCGGCGAGGTGGAGGCCGCTGGTCGGCTCGTCGAGCACATAGACGCCGCCCTTCTCGCCCATGTGGGTGGCCAGCTTGAGCCGCTGCCGCTCGCCGCCCGATAGCGTGGTCAGCGGCTGACCGAGGCTGAGGTAGCCGAGCCCGACGTCGGCGAGGCGGGACAGAATCTTGTGCGCGGCGGGAATCTCCGCCTTGCCCGAGCCGAAGAACTGCTCGGCCTCCGCAACCGGCATCGCGAGCACCTCGCTGATGTCCTTGCCGCCGAATTTGTACTTCAGAACCTCGGCCTGGTAGCGCTTGCCCTCGCAGTCCTCGCACGGGGCGGCGACTCCGGCCATCATCCCCAGATCGGTGTAGACGACCCCGGCACCGTTGCAGGTCGGGCAGGCGCCCTCGGAGTTGGCGCTGAACAGCGCCGGTTTCACGCCGTTAGCCTTGGCGAAGGCGTTGCGGATCGAATCCAGCAGGCCGGTGTAGGTCGCCGGGTTGCTGCGGCGCGAGCCGCGAATCGCGCCCTGGTCGACAGTCACCACCCCGTCCTGGCCCGACACCGAGCCGTGGATCAGAGAGCTCTTGCCCGACCCGGCCACGCCGGTGATCACCGTCAAGACGCCGAGCGGAATGTCGACGTCGACCTTCTGCAGATTGTGGAGGCCGGCGCCGCGCACTTTCAGCGCGCCCGAAGGCTTCCGAACCGAAGGTTTCAAGGAGGCGCGGTCGTCCAGGTGCCGGCCGGTCAAGGTGCCGGCGGCGCGCAGCCCGTCGATGCTGCCCTCGAACACCACCTCGCCGCCGGCGGTGCCCGCACCGGGTCCTAGGTCGACGACGTGATCGGCGATAGCGATCGCCTCGGGCTTGTGCTCGACCACCAGTACGGTATTGCCCTTGTCGCGCAACTGCAGCAGCAGCTCGTTCATGCGCTGGATGTCGTGGGGGTGCAGCCCGATCGTGGGTTCGTCGAAGACGTAGGTGACATCGGTGAGCGAGGAGCCGAGGTGGCGGATCATCTTGGTGCGCTGCGCCTCGCCGCCCGACAGCGTGCCGGCCGGCCGGTCCAGCGAGAGGTAACCCAAGCCGATCTCCACGAACGAATCCAGGGTGTGCGCCAGCTTGGCCAGCAGCGGCGCCACCGACGGCTCGTCCAGACCGCGGACCCATTGCGCCAGGTCGCTGATCTGCATCGCGCAGGCGTCGGCGATGTTGATCTTCCTGATCCTGGACGAGCGGGCCGCCTCGCTGAGCCGGGTTCCGTCGCAGTCGGGACAAATGCTGAAGGTGATTACCTTCTCCACGAACGCGCGGATGTGCGGCTGCATCGCATCGATGTCCTTGGCCAGGAACGATTTCTGGATCGTCGGGACCAGGCCGGCGTAGGTCAGGTTGATGCCGTCGACCTTGATCTTGGTCGGCTCCTTGTAGAGCAGGTCGTTCAGTTCCTTCTTGCTGAACTTGCGGATCGGCTTGTCCGGATCGAAGTAGCCGCAGCCCCTGAAGATGCGGCCGTACCAGCCTTCCATGCTGTAGCCGGGAATCGTGAGCGCGCCTTCGTTGAGCGACTTGCTGTCGTCGTACAGCTGCGACAGGTCGAAGTCGGTGACCGAGCCGCGACCTTCGCAGCGCGGGCACATGCCGCCGATGCGGTTGAAGGTTTCCTTGACGGTCTTGGTGCGAGTGCCGCGCTCGACGGTGATCGCGCCGGCCGCCTTGACCGAGGGCACGTTGAAGGCGAATGCGCTGGGCGAGCCGATATGCGGCTTGCCCAGGCGGCTGAAGAGGATGCGCAGCATCGCGTTGGCATCGGTGGCCGTGCCGACCGTGGAGCGGGGATCGGCCCCCATCCGTTCCTGGTCGACGATGATCGCCGTGGTCAGCCCGTCGAGTACGTCGACATCGGGCCGCGCCAGTGTCGGCATGAAGCCCTGCACGAAGGCGCTGTAGGTCTCGTTGATCAGGCGCTGCGACTCCGCGGCGATCGTGCCGAACACCAGCGAGCTCTTGCCCGAGCCGGAAACGCCGGTGAATACCGTCAGCCGGCGCTTGGGGATATCGATGCTGACGTCCTTGAGATTGTTCACGCGCGCGCCATGCACGCGGATCAGATCGTGGCGATCGGCTGCATGCGACGCGGACGACGGCGCGTCTTTCCTGGTGGCCTTGCTCATCGTGTCTCCATGGGGTGGGCTGGGCCGCCGTCGTGGCGATCGGCGGCATCGCCTGGCTCGATCCGGCCAGCTTGCATCAGTGTAGTTACTGGCCGACGGTATTTCGTCCGCCGCGCCATTTGGTGATATAGGGAAGCGCGAACAGATACAGTCCAGTCAACAGCAACAGGGCGAGCGGGAACAGCGGAACGTGGCAGTCGTCCTGGGTCCAGGTCGGGCCGTCATGCTAGGTCCGGCGTGGTGGCCGGCGCTTCTCGATTCCTGACCGGTCCGGTCGCCCGCTCCCCATGCGGCAGACCGATCAGACCGACGCGCGGATTCGCTCATGGATCCGTGTACGTACCGCCTGGGCGATCCAGTCCGCCGGTCCGCGTGGAGCCTATGCGAGCCGGGTACGGCCAACAAGCTGGCGCATGGCCGGCCAAATCCGTTCAGTCCGGTCGGCGCGGCGCTATTCTTGGCCATGCGGGATCAGTGCAGACGGCCGCCACCCCAGGCCCGCCATTGAACCGGCACCTTCCACAAGGCAGGACACGGATGAAGATCGCAATCGGATTGCTGATGAGTGCGCTGTTGCTGGGTTGCGCCAGTGCCGGCCCCAATGAGGCGCTGCCGTTTCTCCCGATGCTGGCGCCGCCGCCGCCCGGCACCGAAGAGATGCGGCTTACGGCTGCGAAAACGGGCAAGCTCGTCGTAGAAAAGGGCTGCGTGAAAATCGCGAGCGGCCGCTATATCGAGACGGTGCTTTGGCACCAGGGAACGGAACTGGGCCGCGATGCGTCGGGCCTGTTCCTGCGCGAGACCCACACGGGTCAGATCGTCCGCTTCGGTGCGACCACGACCTTCGGCGGCGGCGACCTGCCGGAGGACTACGTCGCCCGTGCCTATCCGGAACTGGCGCAGCGCTGTGGCCCGCCGTATGGCTCCGGCTGGATCGGCGATTGAATACGGATTCCGGCCGCAACCGTCCGTCCGGTCCCGCTTCGGGGGGCGGCGGATTCGCACGGCGACACATACGAGAGCTGCCATGAAACTTAGCGTGACGATGGTCCTGTTGCTGCTCGCTTCCGCGAATGCCTGGGCCGACCAGAAACAGCCGACGGATGCCGAACTCTCGGACTGGATGAATTACCTCAGAAGCGTCGGCATCCCCAGCACCGTCAAGATTTGCGGTCCGGTGCTGCAGGACGAAGCGCGGTTGCACGGCGCCTCGCAGGCATGGTTCCTTCTAAACCAGGCCTCCGTCGATCGCGGCCATGCCGTGGCGGCGAGCCAGCCGCCCAAAGGTTGGCAGTCGCTGGAGGACTACAACGCGGCGATGATCCAGGACTTCGAGACCAAACTCGGCAACAAGCCTGCGCCCGAGAAGCTGAAGATATGTACGGACTATCTGACGCTGTTGGAAAAGCGCGCAGAGCACCCATAACGCCACACCACCTCCCCCCGAAATCCCGGAGCTGTCCATGACCCGCACCCACCTCTCCCTCCTGATCGCCGCAAGTCTGGCCGGCGCGATGCTCGCCGGTTGCTCCAAGCCGCAACCGGCCGCAAGCGACACGCCCGCTCCGGTCGCCGCGGCCCCGACCACGGCGCCCCAGGCCGCGGCCCCCCAAGCCGCGAACCCCGACGTGCTGCGCTTCAAGATCGGCGCGCTGGACGCGGCCGCGCTGAAAGACGGCGACATCGATGCCCCCAACGACGGCAAGACCTTCGCCATCGGCCAGCCGGCCGAGGCGGTGAACGCGCTGCTGAGCGCGGCCGGGCAGCCGACCGACGTGCTGCACCTGAGCATCCAGCCGCTGCTGGTCCGCAGCGGCGATCGCGTCCTGCTGTTCGACACCGGTGCGGCCGACGCCTCGTTCGCGCGCGCCGGGCGCCTGCCGGCGTCGTTGCGTGCCGCCGGGGTCGAGCCCTCGCAGGTCACGGACATCTTCCTCTCGCACCAGCACCCGGACCACACCGGCGGCTTGCTTACCAAAGAGGGCAAGCTGGCCTTTCCCAATGCTTCCATCCACCTCTCGGCGCCGGAATGGGAATCGCTGAAGAAGGACCGCGATTCAGCCAAGCTGGTGGCCGCGATGACGCCCAAGGTCGCGACCTTTCAGCCTGGCGCCGCGATCGTTCCCGGCGTGGTCACCGCGGTGGCCGTGGACGGGCATACGCCGGGCCACAGCGCGTATGAAATCGCATCGGGCGACCAGCGCCTGCTCTACATCGGCGACACCGCGCACCATTTCGTGATCTCGGTGCAGCGTCCGGAGTGGACCGTGCAGTACGACATGAACGCGCCGCTGGCCCAGGCCAGCCGCCGTGCGCTGCTGCAACGCGCCGCCGACGGCAATCTGCGCCTGTACGCGGTGCATTTCCCGTTCCCGGGCCTTGGCCACGTCAAGGCGCAGGGCGAAGGCTTCGTCTGGGTGCCCGAGAACTGATCGGGCGGTAGCGGTCCTGGCCTGTCCTCCGCGCATCCGACGTTGGCCCCGGATGTCGAGCCAACGGAGGGCAGGTCATGATCGTCTCGGTGTTCAATCTGAGCCACGGCGCCATCAGCGACATCCGCATGCAGGAAGTGATCCGGGCGATCAACGTCCAGATCGCGCGCGACTTCGAGCCCTACTGGGGCTTCGGTGCGACGCTCCGCCTGGAAGGGCACACGGCCCACAGGGGCAAGCGGCGTTTCAAGTTCGATCCGATGGACATGCGCGGCGACGGCGTGCTGTACGTGCTGGACAGGTTCGACGAGGAGCTGGCCGGCGCGCACGAAACCGACTTCCGCGGCGTCCCGGCAGGCGTGGTGTACCTGGACTTGAGCAAGGGCCTGCAGGAGGACTGGAGCGTCAGCCTCTCGCATGAAGCGCTGGAAATGATCGCCGACCCGCAGATCAATCTGGTCGTGCAGGGGCCGCATCCGGCCGGGCTCGACCGCGACGTGTTCCATTGGTTCGAGATGTGCGACGCCGTGCAGGCGCAGTCCTACCCGATCGACGGCATTGGCGTTGCGGATTTCGTGCTGCCCTTGTACTTCACGCCCACGCCGGAGCCGGGTTCGCGCAACAATTTCATGGGCGCCGTGACGGTGGGGAAGAAGGCCTTCAGCCTGCCATCGTTCGGCGTCGCGCACGGCGGCTACGTCGGCTATTTCGATCCGAAGAAGGCCGACAACCTGACCTTCGAGCATGAAGGCGATGCCTTGGCCGCAAAACGCCGGGCGCTGAAGCAAGGCCGTACCGGCCGGCGCGCGCAGCGCATGATCAAGACCGCCAAACTCGCGACGATACCGAAGGCGTGAGCGCGCAAGCCTGGCGGCGCGAGCTAGGGCTCCGGCGCATCAGGCCGAAGGCGGCTCCTTCTGGCGCTCCTGCCACAGCGGCGACTTGAAACAGTGGTGCAGGTGATGATCCGCGCCGACGGCAATGCCGGCGCCGATCCGGATGGAGATGGTGCCGTTGCCGTCGACGCCCCAGACGCTGCCGTCCGGGCTGGTGCCGGCATGCTACATCGGCGCCTGGAGGCGTGGGTTGGTAGGGCATGTTGACGAGCTGGTAGACCTCGCCGGCGGTGCTGAGTCCGAAGACGGTGTTGGCGTTGGCGACCGCGATATACGTCAGCGCCTGCTGAGTACGCAGCGGCACAGCGCTGTTCTGCCGCACTGCACCACGCAGGCAGCACCGGTGCTGAAGCAGAGGCGGGTTTGCTGCGTCGCCGCAATAGCGAGCGCAGACTCTGCGCCCTGCGGCCTGGATTTATAAGCCCACGGACGCCTGCTCCAGGCCGATGGCGCCGCCGTACATCGCGCTGCGCGCTCGCGGGAAGCGCTGGTCTGTGCAGGAGGATAAATGGGAGCAGGGGGCAGAACACACCCCGTCCCTATCAATATCTTAGCGCATGGGGGGCTTGCGGCAAGCCCCGGGCCGTGTCGCTAAATCGCCAGCCGAAAGCCCGACCCCGTGGGCTTTGGAGCGACGAAATGAGCATGCTGTCAGCGAAAGAAGAATGGTGTGTGCTTGCCGGGCCGGTCCCAGGCCCCACTGTGCGGATGCTCGATGCGCAGGCATGCGCCGCATCGGCGGCGACCGCAACCGCACCGGCCGGGGTGTGGGCATGAGCGGCCATGCGGTGGTGATCGCCGGCGCCGGTCCGACCGGCCTGATGCTGGCGGGCGAGTTGGCCCTGGCGGGCGTGAATGTCGCGGTCGTCGAGCGGCGCGCCAGCCCGGAACTCGCCGGCGCGCGCGCAGGCGGTCTGCACGCGCGCACGATCGAGGTGCTCGATCAGCGCGGCATCGCCGAGCGGTTCCTCTCGCAGGGGCAGCTGGCCCAGGTCGCGGGATTCGCCGGCACCCGCTTGGACATCAGCGACTTCCCCACCCGGCATCCTTACGGGCTGGGGCTGTGGCAGAACCACATCGAACGCATTCTCGCCGGCTGGGTCGACGAGCAAGCGGTGACGTTCTATCGCGGCTGCGATGTGATCGGATTCGCGCAGGACGATACCGGCGTCGATGTCGCGCTGTCCGACGGTCGGTCGCTGCGCGCGGAGTATCTGGTCGGCTGCGACGGAGGACGCAGCCTGGTCCGCAAGGCGGCCGGCATCGAGTTTCCCGGATGGGACGCGACCACGAGCAGCCTGATCGCCGAGGTCGAGATGACCGAGATGCCGAGCTTGGGCATCCACCGCAATGCCCTCGGCGTGCACTCCTTCGGCCGATTGGAGTACGAAATCCGCGACGGCGAGATCATCTACAAGGACACGGGGCCGATCCGGGTCATGGTGACCGAAGCGCAGGTCGGACCCGCGAGCGAACCCAGCCTGAGCGATCTCAGTCAGGCCTTGATCGCGGCACATGGAACCGATTATGGCGTGCACAGCCCGACCTGGATCTCCCGATTCACCGATACGACGCGGCAGGCCGCGGCCTACCGCGAGCGACGGGTGCTGTTGGCCGGCGACGCCGCACACGTGCACAGCCCGGTGGGCGGACAGGGCCTCAACACCGGTGTGCAGGATGCGGTGAACCTGGGATGGAAGCTGGCCCAAGTGGTACATCGCGTGTCGCCGGACAGTCTGCTGGACAGCTACCACGCCGAGCGCCATCCGATCGCGGCGCGCGTGCTGCGCAACACGATGGCCCAGGTCGCGCTGCACCGTACCGACGAGCGCAGCAAGGCCATGAGCGAGGCCATGTCCGAGCTGTTGCGCATGGATGAGCCGCGCAAACGGTACGCGGCGATGATGTCCGGGCTGGGCATCCATTACGACTTCGGCCAGGGACATCCCTTGCTCGGACGCCGGATGCCCGATCTCGACCTGGTCACCGCCGACGGCCCGCTGCGGGTATACGCCCTGCTGCACCGTGCGCGGCCGCTACTGCTCAATCTAGGCCTGCCCGGCAGCCTGGATATCGCGCCTTGGGCCGAACGGGTCCAATCGATCGACGCTGTCTACGAAGGCGAGTGGGAGCTTCCGGCACTCGGCACGGTCGCCGCGCCCACTGCCGTGTTGATTCGGCCCGACGGATACGTGGCCTGGGTGGGCGAGGGCACGGACCTGGGACTGACGGTGGCGCTGACCACCTGGTTCGGGTTGCCCGCCGTGGCGTAGCGCACCGATCTCCAGGACCGTTGCGCGTGATCCTGCGGGGAAACTCGCCCCAAGCCTGCGGCCGGATCGGTCGCAGGCTCGGGGTTCAGGAGTCAGCGCCCTTGACCGCGCGATCGAGCGCGGCGATGTCGATCTTCTTCATCGTCATCATGGCCTTGAATGCGCGCTGCGCCGTTTCGCCGCCGCGTGCCATGAGTTCGATCAGACGCTTGGGGGTGATCTGCCAGGACAATCCGAAACGGTCCTTGCACCAGCCGCACATGCTCTCCTCGCCGCCGTTGTCCGTAATGGCCTGCCAGTAGCGATCGGTCTCCACCTGATCGTTCGTCGCCACCTGGAAGCTCACCGCTTCGTTGAACTTGAACTGGGCGCCCCCGTTCAGCAGCAGGAACGGCATTTCGAATATGGTCATCTCGACGGTCAGGACATCGTCTTCCATGCCGTCGGGATAGTCGCCTGGCGCGCGCATGACCGTGCCGATGCGGCTTCCTGGAAATGTGTCGGCATAGAAGCGCGATGCCTCTTCGGCATTTCCGTCGAACCAAAGACATGGCTGCAGTTTGGCGATCATGGTGGGCCTCTTGAATCCAGTCCGGAGGATGAGGTTACTGCGGCGCGGTCGAGTCGGCGTGAAGCTCGGCCATGCCTGTCGCGTGGCCGACGCCCGCAGCCGGCTGAGCGTGGACACTTTGCAGTAGCATGCGACGGCCCTAAGCCAGCGTAGGAGTCCTGCCTTGTCGTTCTGCGATCCCCAAGCGGTCTCTCGCTACGCACTAGGTCCGGTCAGGCAGGTGCCCGGCTTTCATGCCATGCAACAGATGGCCGCGTTGCTGCTGGCCGAGACCGTTCCGCAGGAGGGTCGCGTGCTCGTCCTCGGCGCCGGAGGCGGTCTGGAATTGAAGGTCTTCGCCGAAGCGCAGGCAGGGTGGCGCTTCGTGGGCGTGGACCCGTCGGCCGAGATGCTGAAGCTGGCCGGCGACACCCTGGGGCCGCTCGCTGCGCGTGTCGAACTGCAGGAAGGCTACATCGACACCGCGCCGCAGGGTCCCTTCGACGGCGCCACCTGCCTGCTGACCTTGCACTTTCTTCCTGAGCAAGAACGCCTGCATACCCTAAGCGAACTCAGGCGACGCTTGAAGCCGGGGGCGCCGCTGATCGTGGCCCACCACAGCGTCCCCCAGGCCGAAGATCAGAAGTTGCGCTGGTTGAATCGCTACGCCGCATTCGCCGTGGCGTCGGGCGTCCCCGGATTCGATGCGAGCAATGCGGTCGCCGCGATCAGCAGCCGGCTGCCGTTGCTCTCGCCCGAACATGACGTGGCCCTGATGCAGCAAGCGGGATTCGACAACGTCGAACTGTTCTACGCCGGGTTTACGTTCAAGGGTTGGGTCGCCTACAACCCGTCCTAGCGGCGGCGCCTACAGGGCGTGCCTTCTGCGCAGCGGGCACTCGCAATCGTCAGGCGTGCCCGGCACGGCGAAGCTATAGAATCGGCAAGCGTTGCGGCTACTTGGGGATAGGGATGAAACGGAATCGGCTGGGCATGGCCCTGTTATGCGCACTGCTGTCGGCCGGTTGCTCGTCGGCGCAGGGCGGCTTCGCAGCTACGGCGCCGTTGCGCCACGTCGCGCTGAAGTTCGATGAAGGCCAGTGGTCCGCGGAGTTCAAAGGCCCGGGCCTGGCGGACTCGAAGCAGTTGATGATCCTGCATCGCGATAACGGCCTGGCCATCGGCGTCACCGAGTTCGAAAGCTTCAAGCCGTTGCGCATGCAGTCGGTGGTGGCCCGTCAGCTGAGCGAGGGGCTGCGCACCCAGTTCGGCAGCGTCGCACCCGCGGGCCCGGACTCGCCCTTGCACGCCCTGGCGCTACCCGCCGAGTGGACCTGCGACCATCATGTCGTCGCCCGGCTCCCCGGCGCCGAAACGCGCGGTTACACCAGTTGCGTTCATTCGGAGATGGCCTGGTTCGCCAACGTGGTGGTCATCACGCCGGTGGATGCCAGCGAGGCCGAGATCGCGGCGGCCAATGCGGTGCTGTCGACGCTTCGAGCGGACTGAAGGCGCTGGCGCAGCTTCGCTGGACATTGCGGTGCGGTCCGGCCCGCAGCGGCGCATCCGACACCTGCTGGCGGCCGCGGCGCGTGCGGGCGTCGCCCACTATCTGGCGCTGTCGGTCGTCGGCACGCCGCGCCTGCAGGGCAGCGCCTACTTCCGCGCCAAGCAGGTGCAGGAACGCTTGGTCGCGCAGGCGCGGGTGCCGCACACCCTGGTGCGGGCCACCCAGTTCTTTGAGTTCATGGCCAATATCATTCCCCCGGGCAGCGGCAAGGATCTGGTGCATCTGTCGCCGGCGCGCGTGCAGCCGGTCGTCGCCGACGTGCTCGCCGACATCGCGATCCGGCCGCCATCGGGCGGTACGGTCGAAGTGGCCGGCCCCGAACCCTTCCGCTTGAGCGAACTGGTGCAGTGGGTGATGTACAGCTACCAGGACGACCGGCCGGTGATCGCGGATGCCGCCGCCCGCTACTACGGCGCGGTGCTGGACGACGCCATGCTGACGCCCGGCGACGCCGCCGTGCTCGGCGACACCAGCTTCAGGGATTGGCTCGACGGTTATGTGTCCGGCGCGATCCATCTTCCGCAGGTTCACCATCCCCATCCGCTGGCCGAGCCAGCCCGATGATGTCCCGGTAAGCGTTGGGCATCGCCAGTTTGATGAGCAAGCCGGGATCCGGATCTTGGAATCGACCCCGTCTTCAGGGTCGACGGCCGTTCCGGTAGAAATGGCGATCAAGCCAGCGGACCTAAGCAAAACTCCTTCAACTAGTGCTGCATTCGTGGCCCGGTCTGCGACTGGCCTTCCATTGCTTGATTCTTCTGTGCGGTTTCCGGCGTCGACTGCCGGTCGAGCACCTGCGTCTCCCGCAAGGTCGCGGCCTGCTCAAGGCGCTCCGACGTGGGCAGCGAAAGCGCTTGCGATATCGGCATGTGCGCGTAGTTGGCGGCCGGGTCGGGCGATGCGTTACGCCCCTGTCGATACACGAACAGCAGTTCACCCGCCGCGTTCTGCTCGGTCGGCCGGTTCAGTGCGAGCTTCACGTCGTCGCCAGGGCCGAACCTGCTTGCCACGGCCAGAGACAGCGCGCTTGCGCTCAAGCGTTCGCTGCGGTCGTCCCAGGGCTTGCCGATGCTTTGCTCGAGGCCGCGAACGCCGTCGCGAATTTTCTCCAACAGCGCATGGTCCGGGTGGCCGGGGTCGTTGGCGCTGGGAACAGAGCGCGGCTCGGCGACCGGCGCGCTCTTGTCCGTCTGCAGCCGGCTGGTGTCGATGAAATCGGGCGGCATGGTCATCTTGACGCCGATCTCCTGGACATTGATCCGAATCTCGGGAAAGGGCCGGCCAGGGTGGGCGGCCTGTGCGACGGCCTCCTGGCGGTAGATTTCCCCGAATGCCCAATCGATGTTCCGCGCCGGATAGCCGGGGTTGCTGTCGTAGAACGCCTTCGCCATCGCCTCCAGGCTTTTGTCTGCGTCCAGTTGCAGGTCGGATTTGATGTGCAGGCCGGGTTGGAGGGTGTAGCTCGGAGGGGTCTGATCGCCTTCGTCGATGTAGTTGGACGCGCCACCGTCAGATAGATACAAGTTTCTCAACGTTGCCTGCGGATCGACGCGCTTGACGTAGGACGCCATGGTATTGAACCCGGCGATCTCGGCGCGCGCTTCACGCTCGCGCGATCCTTCATTGAAGGCTTTCAATGGGGCGGTGTAGTCGTGAGGCGATGGATTGTTGGCGATTGCAGCGACTCGTTCGCGGAACTGCTGGCCTAAATTCAGCACATGGTCGCGGGAGAGCGCATGATCAATTTCGTGGCCAGAGGTGAAGCGAACGAAGTTGGCGTTTTCCACCCTGTCCGCGGCCGACTGATTCGGGCCAGCAGCATTCAGCATCGCTGTCGAGAGGCTCAAGGTGCCGTCGATGTGGTTGTAGCTTCCGTTGAATCGCGGATCGGCTTCAGCTCCAAGCTTAAGTAGGTGGCCACTTTCGACCGCAAGTAGAAACTGCGTCTTAAGCTCGGGCGTGTTATCGAGGATATCCGAAAAAATCTTCCCAGGATGCGTTAATTCGGTCCGAGTCCGACGCTCGAAATCCGCCAGCATGGAGTCGAGCTTGTTCTGTGCGGTGAGTTGTTCTTCTTGAGCCTTAGACATTCCTCATTGCTCGTTTTGACCCAACGCGCCAGTGACGACTCTGAACACACAGAGCTGTTCGTCGTAACGCTTAGTCTTGCCGCGAAGATGAATTCTTACGCCGACCTTCCCGTTCATGAAGTAGCGATACTCCACGCCGTTCCGGGGAGGGAGTTGCGACAGCTTGAATCCGGCCGCAGTGAGGGCATGCTGGTAGCTATCCAATCCCACGCAGACCGGTGTCATGTCGGCGTCCTTGTCGCCGGAAACGCCCATATCAAAATGCACGCGACTGGGGTGGGAGCCGGGGAGGGCATTTACCGATGTCAGCGAGTACCGCCAAGCCCCAGTCAGCGCACCGACCGCATAGAAACCGTTGGGGTCTTCGGGGTCGACCTTGAACTTGATCCCGGTATGCTTCTCGATATTCTGTGCGGATAGATCCCGGGCATCGCGCACGCTCAGAATCCAGGCCAGCACCCGCTCGTTGAGCTGTTGTGCGTCGAGCATGTCGTTGGCGGTGGCGGGTATCGACTCCGTCATGGCGGGCTTCTCCTGAACCGCTGCAGGGCCCGCGGCCGTAGTGGCGCAAGCGCCGACGCAGAGTAGGCAGGTCAGTGCGGTCAGTCGGATCGCCGGTAGAGCATTCGGAAATCCGTTGCGCATCAGCATGGTGACGTTCCTTCCTTGAAGCGGCTTGCCGCAAAGAGTACCGACCTTCGAGCGCCGGCGCACCGCGCCTCTGACGGAAGAGCGTCATCAAGCATGGAGAATCAATACGCAATGTGCGCAGTGGTCGGCGACGGACACACCCGTTACGCTAGAAGGCGCGGCACATACTGCGAGGCCCCTCGGCCAGCACCCACGCTGAGCGGACCGAGAAGCATCGTGTCGAACCTTCTGAGCGGGAAACGAATGCCGAACGAAGACCGAACCCGCACCATCCCCAGGGGAACCCCGGAATCGGCGGCCATGTCGGCCAACGTCAAACGGGCGATGGCGATCACCGCCACCCTCAATCGTTTGACCTACAACGATGCAGATGAGGTCCGGGCCTTGTTCAGCGACCTGATCGGCAAGCCGGTCGACGCCAGTTTTCTGCTGATACCGCCGTTCTACACCGCCAACGGGCTCGACATCCGTGTCGGGCGTAATGTCTTCGTCAACCAGAACTGCACCTTCTACGATCTGGGCGGGCTCGACATCGGCGACGACGTGATGATCGGGCCGAACGTGAGCCTCATCACCACCGGCCACCCCGTCGAGCCGTCGCAGCGGCGTGCCTTCGTCGTCGCAAAGCCCATCGTGATCGAGTGCAACGTCTGGATCGCCGCCGGCGCCACGATCATCGGCGGCGTGACGGTCGGCGAGAACTCGGTCGTCGCGGCCGGAGCGGTGGTGACCAAAGATGTCCCGCCGAACGTGCTGGTCGCTGGAAACCCGGCGAGGCTCATACGGGCGATCGGCGACTGAGCGCGGGCGACGCGGATTCGGGTAGCGGGGGGCGATGATCCTTCCGTAGGTGCAATGGCTTTCTCGCGGAGGGATTGCTCACGGAAGGCGGGTGTCAGCGCCTTCGTGAGGTATCCGCCATGGATCGATGCCCGCCCTCGGCCAGAAGCGAACACCAGCATGCGCTAGCAGGGCATCGACCAAAGGCATGCCCTTACTTCGTCGCCGCGTCCGGCCTCTATGAGCGACGCCGGGGTTTTTCCGCCTAGGGCCGGGACGGATCGGCGCGTCCAGGCGATCGCGTCGCCGCGGCAATGGAAGTAGACGGCCCACGCGATGTCTTCGTTCCCGCCGCAGACTTTCAGCAGCGCCTCCTGGAACTCGCAACCAACAAAATCCTGCCGGCATATCGCCGAAAATTCGTCCCAGGCCGGATCCATCGATAGTTTCCCCGCTTGTGTCTCCATCTTACTCGACGGGGCAACGGCGCTCTTCCTGTATCGATTGGCGGCTAAGCGGCGGCGGCCGGAAAATGGACAGCGCTTCGAGCAACTTGCCGAACAACGCCTCGTCTTGAACATGGTTCTGCAGCGCCGAAATCTCCTGCGGCCTGCTTCCCAACACATGGAAGGAATAGTTCATCAGGATGAGACGGGAGACGAAGCGGCTTTCCGCCGTCTGATCCGCGCCGACGGCGCTGATCAGCGCCTCCATCACCTGTTTCCGATCCCCGGTTAGCGCCTGCATGAAGACATCCGGATAGATGAGCCCGTGGCGCCGATCGCCAAGGGGGAGTCGGTAAGTGGTGCCGTCGGGGGTGGCCAGCAGCTTCACGATACCGGTCTGGTAGGTCTTCAGCGTGCCGAGCAAATCGTCTTCGCCCACGATGATCTGCTGCAGCGCTTCGTAAACCCGTTCGATCACCTCCAGGAACGGCACCGGCCCCAGCGAATCGGTGGCCATCTGCACTTGATTCCCCTCGATGCTGAAGCGCCGATAGGCTTCGTCGTCGATGCTCAGCTCGAAAAGCAAGAACCTGAGCATGTGATTCCTGATTGCTTCGTCCGTATCGAGCGGGCCGTTCTTCAGGCTGGTCAACTGCACCAGGTAGTAGAAGATGAAGTAGTCCTTGCGGGGCCGTTGACGGTTGTCGATCTCAAGCAGATAACCAAAGCGCGACAGGACCAAGAGCAGGGCATAGCAGTCCGATTCCGTGAACCCCTTGGTCGCCATGACGTTTTCGAAGGCGCTCACGGGAAACAGGTCGCCCCAACGGCTCACGCAGAGGCTTGCGCCGTCGCGCTTTCGAGCGACGAGGGATAGCAGCGAAGGCTCGTCCTCTTCATAGAACACGGCGCCTGGCGCCATCGAGCGCGGGCGAATGCCCAAGAAATGCTCAAGCTTGTAAGAAAGAAGATCGAATACATCCATGTGGTTGGGGATGTCCTGGGTCGGGAGCAGTGCATTTCGGCCACTCGACCAAAGCGCGCTTTGCCGGCGGAGGAGAAAGCGGTTCGCCCGGTTGTGGAGCCGTCCGGAGCGCCTGCCCATGTTGGGGCATCCCTTGCCTCCAGGGCCGATCTTGGCCCGTGCGGACTCCTCGGCCGCCAACCGTGCCGCCCGGGCGGGCTCCAACCGTGGACGATCCGGTTCCAACCGGCTGACCAAGCTGGGCCCAGGTGGCCCCAGCCGCCGCGGCTAGCCCAATAGAGGGGTGACTTCCGGCCCATGGCTTAAGCGTGCTTGGTGTTGTACTTTACCAACACACCAAATCACGCAACCCACGGACTTCCGCCATGAACGCCATGACCTCCCTGTTTTCCACCCACCTTCCGCGACCGCAGAACCGCGGCACCGCCGCCCCCCTGGTGGCCCGCCCGGTCAAGCGGGAGCGGGATTTCGGCATCGGTTACGGCTCCAGCAGCGGCTACGCCACCGCCGCGCCTTACGCCCCCGACCGCACCACCCCCCGCTTCCGCTTCGGCTGAGCCCGCCGCATACGACGACTGCCGCGCTGGCCCAGACGGTCGCGCACCTATCAGGGGAAGGGAATGATCAAGGAATTTGCGGCACAGGCCACGCTGCTGGTGGCAGCCATGTTGGGCACGACGGTCGCGCAGGCCGGTGCCGCCGAAGTGCACCGCCCGGGCTACACCTTGCAGGCCGAGCAACAGGGGGATGGCGCCACGGCGGTCGTCTTCGAATCCGGCTTCGGCCAGGGCGCGGGCGTGTGGAAGGACGTGATCGCCGACCTGGGCGCGCAGTGCCGCTGCGTCGCCTACGCGCGCGCCGGGCTGGGCCAGTCGGGCACCGACGGCAAGCCCAAGACGATCGACGCACACCTGCAAGACCTGGGCGCGGTGATCGATTCGCTCGCGCCGGGCCGCAAGGTGGTGCTGGTGGGCCATTCCTACGGCGGCCTGCTGGTCACCGAATTCGCACGCAAGTATCCGCAGCGCGTGCAGGCATTGGTGCTGGTGGACCCGGCCACGATGCAGCAACGGCACGCCTTCATGGCGGCGGACCACGACCGCGTAACCGCCGACGACAAGGCGCTGCTGGCCATGCTGCCGCCGCCCCTGCGCGCCGACTACGCGCTGCTGATCGCCCAGCTGGACAGCGCCGACGCCGCCGCCCCGCGCGCCATGCCCGACGTGCCGGTGGCCTTGCTGACCTCCACCCAGGTCGCGGACCAACCGTTCGTGTTCGAGGAAACCGCGCAGGGCAAAGCGTTGTGGAAAGCGCAGCACGCCGCCCTGTTCGCAAGCTTCAGCCAGGGCACGCACCGCTACTTCGCCACCGGGCACAACATCCATCGCGAAAACCCGAAGGCCGTCGCCGACGCGATCCGCGCGGTCTCGGCCGGAGCGGACACGGCAAGCCCGGGGCGGTAACGGCCGGTTACAGCTAAGCCGGCGTGTAAACGTATTTTGCGGATTAGGTCGGCGCGAGCTGCGAACGATTGCGAGGCGGCATCCGACTGCGAGCGAGGGGTGGGTGTATAAGCCTTAGTTCCAGCCGAAGCAGCAACGCAGCGCGGCCTGACTCAGCGCCGGGGAGCGGATGAGATTCTTAACGGGTATTGCGGTCGCGTCCTTGGCCTGCCTGTGTTGCATCGCGATGTTCGCGGCGCGGCCGACGGCGTTGAAACAACTGCTGGCCATGGGCGCCTTCCTCGCGGCCGGAGTCCTGTTCCTGGCCTGCGTGGCGTGGGTGTTGGCGCGCGGGAAGGGCCAGCGCCTCAAGGGCGGCATCGCCGCACTGGCGGTGCTGGCGGCGATCCCGGTCGGCGTCGAAGTCGGACATGCGGTGCGCGATTGGCAGTTCCAGCGCGACTTGCCGCGCTACCGGGCCGCGGCCACCTGGGCCTCGGCCTTGGCGGTGCCGGGCGACACCGTGGTGGTGCTGTCGCCGCCTGCGGCCTACGCGGACCTCGCCTACGCGGTGCACATCCGCCAGGACCAGACCTGCGGCGTGTGGGTGGACTTCTTCTGGGGCGGCGGCTTTCCGGTCAAGCACACGGTCCGCCGTTACGCTGCGGACCCTTCGTCCATGGAGCGCAAGCCATGCAGGGAGGGTTGGCGGCGGAGCCGGTGGCGCGCGCAAGGATGGTACGAGCTCGCGGATTAAGTCGCCGCGGTCCGCCGGCTGGCGCAAGAGGGCATCGTCGGGCCGCTGATTCGCCAAGCAGCCTCTAGCCCGGCCAGACCCTCACTTCTAGTCGTCGATGCCCCGAGGCAACGCCAAGCCCGACGAGCCGGCAACCACCTTGCGCAGGCTCGACACGGCGGCCGACGACAGCGAGCGTTCGGCCAACATCGCCGGGACCTTTCCGCCGAAGTCGGTCAGCGACACATAGGTCAGGCGCGTCCCGGTGGCCGTGGGCGTCATGACCCACTCGCCGCGCGAGCGCAGCGCGATACAGTCGGGCGTCGGTTTCTGGCCGACATAGTCCAGGGACGCGAACCTCACCCGGATCTCGCCGTTGCCGGGCGCGTGTCGCTCGAAGCGCATGGAGTAGCAGCGCTCGCTGGTGACCGGCGTGCTGAGCACGTCCGACCAGACGGTCACGTCCCGCCCGCGCTGGACGAAAGTGCGGCGGATGTTCTTGTTCTTCTCGTCGAGGTACTTCCCGAACAGATAGTCCGCGATCGCCTCCGGCGACGCCTTCAACCAGGCGCTGAGGCGCAGCTCATCGAAGCGGGCGCCCGGGATGCGCCGGGTCTCCATCCGGATACCGTCCTTCTCCCTGGCGATTTGCCACTGCTGGGCCTGCGCGCTGCCGGCCATGAACGCTGCGGCCGGCAGGAGCAGCAGCCACGCCAGGCGCCGGACCACTCCACGCGGAGCGCCCGCCGCCCGGCGCGCGATTCGAATACGGAACGAAACCATGACCGTCTCCCGGCGCTTGCGCGGTTCCGGCGATTCGATGCCAGCGCCGTGACAGGGGCAAGACAACCGCGGCTCCGGGCCTGCCGCCGCACGCCTTTGCACAAGGCATTCACAAGGCCTCGGCCTACAGTCGGCGCGCCTGGGTAGGGGCCTGGGCGGTCTCACGGCAAGGCCGTTGCAACCGTCGTTCAATCCGCTGGGCGCCAATCCCGGTGCCTTTGCGCTGCCAGGAGAGACCGTCATGGATCGATCAAGGATAGGTATGGTTGCGTTGCTATGTGGGCTGGTGGTGTCGTGCGGCGTCTCGGGCTCGGCCCAGGCAGAGGGCACGGGGGTGCGGGCGCCGGCCGCCAAGCTCTACCGCTTTCCCGGAGCCGACAGCAACGACGATGCCCTGCCGTCGGTGGTGTATTACGTCAGCGGCGATCACCGCCCGGATTCCAAGCTGCCCGCGGGGCCCGGCAACCAGCCCAGCCCAGGGCGCGACCTGGGCGTGATGCGCTTCGACACCGGCACCAAGAAATGGACGCGCGTGCGCTACGGCAGCCCGGCGGGCACCAACGAAGCCGACCTCATCTTCGGCATGAAGCTGTACGCGCCGGCCGACGGCGAAGTGGTGACCTGCTGGCGCAACGCCCCGGAAAACCCCAAACCCGGCGGCGTGCTGCCCGAACGCGACGGCTGCGGCGACGACGACAAGGACGGCAACGTCTGCGACGACTTCAAGACCTGCAGCTGCACCATCCCGCGCTCGGGCAACCACCTCAACATCAAGACCGCCGACGGCTCGGTGATGCTGATCGCGCACCTCAAGTCCGGCTCGATCCCGCCCGAGCTGTGCCCCAAGACCGGCACCTACGTGAAGGACGCCAACGCCGGCCCCGTCCACGACGGCGCCTACTACGACGACATCTATATCCCGGCGGGTTCACGGCCGAAGGTCTACCGCGGGCAGTACCTCGGTCGCTCCGGCAACACCGGCGCGTCCAGCGGGCCGCACACCCACGTGCACCTGAAGCCCTGCGACACCTGCGACTCGATCCCGTTCCAGTTCGAGAACGCGCGCCGACAGGAAGTCTCGATGGACCCGCAGGCCAGCGCCGACCCGGCCAAGTGGGTCCAACTGAAGGGCGCCTTGTTGCCGGAGCAGGACCCGGGCCAGAAGCGCGAGATCATCAAGCCCGACCTTGCGCCGCCGCAGAAGTAGGGCGGTAGGGGCCTATCCCCGTGCTGCCAGAGAGGCCCGCCCATCGGCGGGCCTCTCGCTTTCAAGCCGCGTGTGGAAAAATGGCCTGAAGTCCCATGACCTGATCGCGCTCATGCCGAAGATCTTTGTGGTGGAAGACCAGAGCCACGCCGAACCCATCGGCGAGTTCTCTACGATCGGGGCTGCCTGGGATGAGCTTCGACGTCTTTCCGCTATCCCGTGGGATGCGGCTCCAAATGCAGCCCCCTGCGGAAGCTGGGAGTCCTGCGGCCGCGATTACGAAATCGTCGAGTACGACACCACCGACGGGGCATTGGCCCTGGTTCAACGCTATTCCGGGCTGGAGGTCAGCGCCAAGGGCGTTACCTGGGGCGAGGACGCACCGGACCACGGCGCCTGATAGCCCTTACGGCCAAAGAGCGGTAGCGAACGCGACGTTGCCGCCACAGCAGCTACCTTGTGGGAGAAGAGCATGAGCAACGACAGCCCCGCCTTCTGCGCCCTCTATCGTTGGCGCCTGCACCCCGGCTCCGAGCAGACGTTCGTCGATGCCTGGTCGCGGGTGACCCATTTGCTGCGGACCGAACGGGGCTCGCTCGGGTCGCGCTTGCACCGGGGGCCGGATGACATCTGGTACAGCTACACGCAGTGGCCGTCGGCGGCGGCGAAGGCCGAAGGGCTCGCGCGTCCGTCCGTGGATGCGGAGGCGTGGGAGCGGATGCGCTCGTGCATCGCCGAAAGTCTGCCCGAAGTGATCCTTGAGCCGGTAGCGGACTTTCTTGCCCCGCTTCCGCGTGGGTGATGCCTAACGGCGTGCAGACATCCTGCTTGGAAAATGCCTCAACAAAGATGGGGCGGAGTGCACTTTCGCGGAGCGTCCTGGAAAAAGCACTCTCCCCCCGTTTCCGCCGCGACAGATTCCCTGGCGCAGGTGACGCGCGCGGAGCGTGATACCGTTGAATGAAACTTCAAACGTGGGGGGCTTATGACGAAAATCCATTCCGATCTTGCATCACGGCTTTGCAGTGGGGTGGCCGTTGCGGCAATGGTGGCGTGCGTAGCCATGCCTGCCCATGCGAAAAAGAAGCAAACGGACGCAGCCCACAATGCCGCACTGACCGACCAGCTTTTTCTGGATGCTCTTCAGAACGGCATGAGCATGGTCGTCACCGCAACGATCAATCTCGATCATAAGTATCCCAACAAGGACGCGATGATCGACAACAGCGCCCTATACACATCCAGCAGAACCGGGACATACGTAACCGATCGCACCTCCACATCGGTCTGGAAAGGGCAGCAGCCCGGAAGCTTTTTTACCGTTGGAAACGACTCGGATTTCAAGAACGGAGAGCTCGACCGCTCTTTCTTCAGTTTCGTGTCGGGTGGCACACGGTACATGGTGTACATCGTTGCCCCGGGAACCTACACGCTGACCGGCGCCAGCTATACGTTGCCCCGGACGCGCGCGCCCAAAACAGGCGCGAGCCGCGGCACAGGCGGGGCCTCCAAAATCGGCCAGGTCTCTTTCAGGGAAACCACGTTCTCCGAATATGAGAAGGGCCAGGAATGGCGCAATGCCGCCTATGTCACCGACGCGGTGAAATCCAACTACTGCACGATGGTGATAGCCGGAAGCGACCAGTGCGTTCAATGGGGCACGTACACCGATAACGTGACCAGCCAGAGCCGCGCCGCCGGATACTATGAAACGACAAAAAAGGTGGACGTGAGCGGCGTTGAAGTCCAAGCGACGCTGGCGACGCCTTTCGCATCGTTCACGGCAAAGCCCGGGGAAGTTTTGCTGATCGACGGCTTGTTTGCCGAGAATCCTGCTGCCAGCTTCACCGAGAAGAGTTGCGAACGCATCAAAAGCGATCAGGTGAATTGTGCGTTGACCGGTTACGACCTCATCCGCATTCAGGCCATTCCGGGGGACATGGAGAAGGCCAATGCCGCAGCGCGCGGTTTTCCGAAACTCAGCCAACTCTTGACCAAGATCCAGTACCGCGAGCTGACGATGGCGGCAAAGGCCGACCCAAAAAAGCGGGATGGTAGGCAGGTGTATTTTGTTGAACTGGGGAAATGAGGCCGGCCGGTTGTTAGCGGCACGATCTCGTTTCCCGGTTTGTCGCCGCGGCCGCTTTTGGCGTTCGCGGCGATCTAGGTTTGCGGGAGGGCCTCGCTCACCCTGATGGCGGTATGCGTCCTTGAACGCCCAGGTCCCGATCGCCGAAGAAGGGTTGGCGTGCACTTTTGCCGAGCGTCCTCGAAAAAGTGCACTCTCCAGCGCGCAATCGAACAGGAAACACTCAGCATCGCCGCTAGTGGGGGCTTGGCGGCGCTGGACATGCAAACGGGCGAGATCGTCGGCGCCTGAACGCCACACCGCCGGCCGCGCCGCGGCCGGCCTATCAGGGGAAACGCAAGAATGTGGAAGTGGCTGTGCGCAATTGCGCTACTGGCTGCGTCGGCCAATGCCGCCGCGCAAACCGAAAACTACAAGCACGTCGGCTCGCGCTCGCCGGCCGGGCAGCTCGACAAGGACTACTACGCCTTCTCCTACATCGCGCCCAGCAGCACCTACGGCGATATCGAGTGGGAGGAATACCGCGACAAGAAGGAAAAGCGCAACACGGTCATGGTGATCGGCCTGAGCGGTTACGACACCTACGCGCTGAGCGTGCTCTACAAGGGCAAGTCCGAGGCCGGCCAGTCCGTTCTGGACGCAGCCAAGCAGCGCTACCCCAGCGCCAACTTCGCCGTCACCGACCTCAACCCCGGTTGCGCGACCACGCCCGTGGACAAGCCCTTCGCCCTGGACGGCCGCATGCTCACCTTCCTGGCCGTATGCGTCGACGAGCGCTCGCGCGCTGTGTACGAGCTGGGCATCTCCTGGAGATCGCTGATCCTGGCGATGAAATCCCTGGACCGCGTGGCTGAAGAATCGGAAGCCTGCGCCGAGCAGAAGCGCAACGACCCGCAAGCGCGCTGCCCCGATTACCTGGGCGCCTATTCCGCCGCCTACCGCAAGGCCCTGGGTAGCTTCGCGATGAAGGGCAAGTAGGACGCGGCGAGCGCAGCGAACCGCCTCGCGCCGCGGCGCACCTGCTAGCCCCCAACCGCTTCTGAGCCCCTCTCCCGCGTGCGGCGCCCGAAGGGTGTGCAAGGCTGAGAGGGGTTGGGGTGAGGGCAAGCAAGCAAACAACCTCGCACCACAACCGAGCCCCGACTCGCGCCCACCGAACAGAGCGCCACGCCCGATCGCTCCAGCGCCCATCCCACGCCGCCCCACGTACCAAGCAAAATCGCACCACCCTTGCGGAGATAACAGCATGAACAACCCGCCCCCGTTCTGCGCCCTCTACCGCTAGCGCCTGCATCCGGGCACCGAACAGACCTTCATCGAAGCCTGGTCGCGGCTGACCCAACTGTTACGTGCCGAACGGGGCTCGCTCGGATCGCGCTCGCACCGAGGGCCGGACGACGTTTGGTACAGCTATATGCTGTAGCCACCGGCGGCGGCGAAGGCCGAAGGGCTCGCGCGTCCGTCCGCGGATGCTGAGGTGTGGGGCGGATGCGCTCGTGCATCGCTGAGAGTTTGCCTGACCTGATCCTTGAGCCGGTTGCCGACCTTCTTGCTCCGCTTCGGAAGGTTGATGCCTGAGGAAAGTGACGCTGACCCCATTCCCTGGATGGCGGTATGCGCCCTTTAGCGCCCACGTCCGGATCGCCAAAGAAGGCTCAGAGCGCACTTTCGCGGCCCCATGTTTCAGTGGGTCACTTTCAACTGCTTCGATGTTGGTCGTTAATTTAGGGCTCTGCTCGGTAGATCGACATCCCGTTGGGTGGAGTATCGCTCTTCCAGTTGGTACGGATCGCGACGCTAAGTCTTGCTCTTGTTAGGGCGACATAGAATCTGGCTCGCGTTTGGGATTTCAGTGCGACTGAACTGGATTCAATCCATTTCGCCATATCCCTTGTCGGAAGGACGGTGACTCGGTCAAACCCCATTCCTTTTGACTGTCCAAAGTTCATTGCCGGGAAGCGAATATCCACGTTTTGCTCTGTCACTTTGTCCCGGAGCTGCATAGGTGAGAACTTCTCCATGTAAGCCCCGTAGTCCTTCGGTCGAACGATAAAGACACCAGAGTGGTGGTCTGCTCCGCTCCGGCATTCTGTGCAATCGCAGGGTATAGATTTCGGCATTCCGGGATATAGGCGCGATGAAAATTCGCATACCTCTACCGGATTCCTGTGCGACGTCCGAAGTGATTCTGTGTCTACTTCAAAGCCTAGTCTCTTTGGTGCTTTTTCTCTTAAGAAATCCACAATTCTCCCGTCAAGATACCGCTTGTACTTCGCGTCATTATGGGTCACGTACACTGTCTGGCGTGGGTCTCCAACCAATAGAACTCGCGTGGAACTTTTGAATAGCGCAATGATCAAGTCCAGGTCGTGGCCTGCCAAATCTTGGCACTCATCTACAAACACGTGAGCAAATATTTTTGAGATTCTATCGAATACGGCTTCGCCACTCTTGGCGTTGCAGCAGGATGCAAGTTTGGCTAATTTGTCCGAGTAAATACGGTAGTCGGGAGTAAAGTAGTGTCGAGTGAAGTTCTCCTTCTCGCCCCAATAGCGTGCTCGTCCGGGACGACTCAATGGGTGCTCTCCAGAACGCCCCGACACCAGCAACATTCCATTCACCTGAGAATCGAATAGCATTCCCTGAAATGGCTTCACCCCATGCACGATAAGAAAGGTGAACCACGTCATGATTGTTACATTGGCGGGGACGTATCCCACTTGTTCGATGAACTTCCGCCTGATCTCGGCTTCGTTGTTCTCTGTATATGTTGTGATAAGGACCCTTTCTCCCTTCACCGCTAGAGCTTCCTGTACCAAACGCCGGGTCTTGCCGGATCCTGCTGCAGCGATGATCAGGAGATTCTTCATGACGGATCGCCAATTGCCTCAAGGATGTAGCTGGGATACTTGATCTTCTTCGCAGATTCGAAAATGGCAAGGGCGCAGTCCGTCTTGTTTCTCTTCATGTGCCGGTGGAGGTCGTCCTCTGACGTCGGTTTTAGTCCAATCACCTCCGCCATTGCTTGCCAACCGTTCTCCTTGACGAGCTTTGGTTCAAGCGTGTTGTAGTTGAATGGCAACCCCGATATCTGCAGGCCGCCAGAGTCGACGGTAGTGTCGTAGCAAACTTTTATGCCTGGCTTTGTGGAGTAGTTCGCGTACTTTTTGGCCACAGCGGTGGGATCACCGTCGTTGTCCGTCATCACGGCCACTGGAATCACGAGCTTATTGGCGAGCTCAAGGAACCGCAGGAAGGATGTGCCTACCGAAATCACGTCGATATCGTCTGCGATGGGAAGTCGGCCATGTCTGTCCAAGTACGCTCTCTGGACAATCAATTCGTCTGAATCGCCTTCGACTAGAATGGCTCGCTTAGCCAGGGTCAGTCTTAAGGTGTCGTATCCGGCGAGCTTCCTGAAGAACTTGTCGGCGTCCAAATCGCCAACACGTGCAAGATTCTGGTTGCGCAGAACCGCAAGATTTTCCAGCCCCAGCTTGTTGGCTACGAAGCTGCTGTGCGTGGAAATAATCAGCTGCTTTCCATTGCTTTCCTCGGAAATGTCATGGAGCAGTTCATTCAACCGGCCGTGGGATAGGTGATTCTCAGGTTCTTCTATGAGGATCACTGGGGCCTTGGTGGCTTTTCTTCCATTCAATGCCAGTTTTGTCTTAACAATGCATTGCTCACCTTTTCCGATCTGATGAAAAGGGACATCGTCGACGAAGGTCATCAAGCTACTTTCCCAGGCAGTATGGGAAGATAGATCGACAGAGATGCTTACTGTCTTCCTGCTTATTTTTGCTGCCTTATTGAGCTTATCGTTTATGCCTTTGATCGCATCGTCGCGCATAAACTCTTCGCGCAGATGGCGATGGGCCTGTGATACGGATGCTCGCTCATCTTCCTCTAGTAGATCTTTTACGATTCGAGATACATACAAGTCAGAACCGTTCTGTAGTCGAGAGCTAGCGGAGTCGATCATTGCGGCCTTCAAGGGGATGTCGCGCGCTGTGATCCCCTTTCTCGCAAAAGACCACATGGATGCTTCGTAGTACTCAACCGGGATTGAGTTCAGGTCCTTCTTTTCGAGAAGGGCTTGATAGCCTGAGGCATAGCTGTTTTCGTTGAACGCAATTCTATATGTGACTCCACTCGCTTTAACTTTGTCAGAATTTCCATCTCCCGTAAACTCGGCGTACTCGGGGCCCTCGCCTGAGAAGTAAACTTCAATAGATATTTCAGGTGGAGTTTGTGGTTTGGAACTCTTAAGGCTGGCGATGTATTCTCGTTCGACTTGCCTATTAAAGAGGTAGGTCGAAAGCTCATTGCGTACGTAGCGGCCACTCAGTAAGCCAGTAAGCGCGAGGTTTATGGCTTCTAGAATTGTTGACTTCCCCGATTCGTTGTTGCCAACAATGATGTTCACGCCGTCTTTGAACGTAGTCTCGAACATGCCCCTGTAGCATTTGAAGTTACTTATTTTTACTTTTCTAATTTTCATCACGCCCCCCAATATGACGAGAAATAGTACAGACACCTCATTCATCTCTTTGCTCTCGCAGTCTACGAGTTTATTTAAGAACCGGTGGATTCAAGGCTTGCATCGTCCGGAGAGGATGGTTGGCGACCGCTAGATGCTGTCATTCGACGTGGGATATCGACTTTTCCGATACCCAGGCCCCAGCGATATAAGAGTGTCCGGAGCGCCTACCCGGACCCCGCTGGATAGCTACCGGGCCCGACGCCTCCGACCCTTCCACAGGTAAGGACCGCAGTCATGACCCTCCCCGACCAACTCACCCTCCCGCCCGACCTACTCCTGCAGCTCTGGCCCGCCCCGGACGACCCCACCACCGACGCCCTCGCCCTGTCCGCCCTAGGCCCGGAGCGCCTGGACCGCTTGTGCCTGCACGCCACCGACCGGACACAACGGGCGATGGAGGAGGCGCGCGGCTTGTTGGAGGTCGCGCTGGAAACCTTGGAGTTGCAGTTGTCGGCCGACAGCCAGCGGCGTTTGCTGGAGCGGGCGGACGACGAGCTGGCCGCGGCGCTGCGCTGGGGCACCTTGGCGGCCAATGCGCGCTTCTGCCGGGAGCAGCCGGAGCTGGCGCGGCAGCTGGCCGGGGCGGTGGATGAGGCACGCGCAGGCCACACAGGCAAACGCCGGGCGGGCGCGGGGTAGGGCGCGCCGCGTTGGGCTTGGGTGGCGCGCGCGGCACACGAATCTCGGGAGACTCCTGCAAGCGATTCGGAATTCGCCTACAGCGTGGCGCGGAATTTCCCTATTTCGCGGCGGCACCGGTCCGCGACACTCTGGGTGCGTCCGGGCATGACGCCCGGGCCGTACCGCAGGGGCCGATGGCCGTTATGCACGTAACGGTTGCGGTGGTCCGGGCGGTGCGTCCGTCCACTCAGTACGCAGAAGGAACTCGTGTATGAGTCAGCACCTGTTGTCGCTGCCCCTGCCCGACGATCAGCTGGCCGCGATCGACGCGAGCTTGAGCCAACTGGAGTCGCAGCTGTCCGGGCTGGTGTCGTTGCAGATCGAGGAGTGTCGCGCGCGCAAGCTGCGGGCGCATCGGCTGCGCCTTCACGTCGCCGATCTGGAGGCCCTTTGAGCGGGGTCGTCGATGCCGGTTGCCAGCTTCGGTTGCTGCACCGACATTCGTTCCTGGGCGATGCTTTGGTTGGCGGCCCGTAGTATTTCGTCCGACTGCTCGACGGGGGTGCGGATCGCGGTCTCGACCGATACGAAGGCGCGCTTGTGGGCAGGGTCGTCCAGCTTTCCCTCGACCGCGAAAATGTTGCCTGTCGTCCCCATCACCACATGATCGACACGGTTCAGGGCGTGCGCCGCAAGCGACGGGCCACGCGCGTCCGGGTACATCTGCCGATGGTCCTTGCATGCGGCCAGCAGGCAACGGCTGACGCGTTCGCTGATGTCGTCGTAGGCCTTGCCGACCGCTTGGTCGACCTTGCGTACGCCGGCACGGATCTGCTCCAGCAGGGCGTGGTCCGGGTGACTGGGGTCGGCGGGGCTGCTTGGGGCGTTGCGGGAGGCATGCGGCTCCAGCTTCGGGGCGATGTACTGCGCGTAGTCGCGCAGGTACGAGTCGCGATGGGTCAGCTGGCGGTCCGCGTTCTGATCTTGCAGCGGTCCGCCCAGGGTGTAGGGCCTGTCCGGCACCTGGGTCGCAATCCGGTCGATGACGGTTTTGTCGTCCAACTCGCCATTGCGCCATTGCTTGTACATCTGACCCAGTTCCATCCCCTGGAGGTAGCCGATGGAGCCGAATGGAAAGCCATCCTTGAAGTCCGGGTGCCGTTCCAGGTCCTTGAAGATGGGGAACGCGTTGAAGATGGCCTGGGCTTCAAGCCCGGCCCGGTACTGCACGTATTCGTCGGCGGTTTTGCCGGTGAACGGCACGGTGCCGGTGTTGTAGCGGTCGTGGCCGATCTCGTGGGCGAGGGTGCCGAAGGCGAAGCGTTGGGGCGATTCTAGGGCGTCTGGTTCGCGTGCTCTTTCCCAGGCTTCTTTGTTAACTGTGATCTTTGGCGGTTCAGTTGACTCGTAATAGGGCAGGCGAATGCCACTCATCTGGTTAATGGTTCCGCCATTCCTGAAAAAATTTGCGAAGCCAGAAGTGGCATGTTCCGATTCGCGAATCCACTCTTGGATCTTTCCCGGCATTCTGAGGAATTCTTGATCCTGCTTAAGGAAATCAATGTCGCTCTGCGCGTCGGTCATCGCGCAGTTCTTTTGATTGGATGCACATTGATCGAAGTCACGCAGCGATAGGTTTCAGGCGTGGTCGTGAAACTGACCCGCACACCATTGCCCTTGGCATCGTAATTCCTGCCGCGATCGACCCCGTGCGCGTCCTGAAACACAGGGCTCAGTGTCGCCTTTGAGATTTCCGCCGCTCGCGTAGGAGACAAGCAGGGCTCCGACTCCAATCCGATGTTGAGAGTTTCTGAGGGCACGCCAATCCATACGAAGCTCAAGATGTAGCCATCTCCAAGCTGCATGGGTCCGTCCCTCCGAAGATCAGCGGGCGGAAGCGGCCTGAAGCCGGGAAATGTTCGGCGCAGCTCGGCGCCAGCTTTCGCGACACCCGCCGGCCCCTCCAACGGCCAGCGCAGCAGATCCTCGATGGTCATCGTGTTCTTCGACACGCCCGCAGATCCGGAGACGGGGGAAACGGCATGAGAGGGCGTTGTCGCCGGAGCGGGCGCGCTAGTGGCGCAGCCCTGTAGCCCGAGGAAGCACATCAGCGTTGACGATGCGGCTATGGGAAACCTTTTTCCATTCATCTTTCTCATTCTCCTTCTCCTCGGACCGAAGTGGCTCGGAGTTGCCTGAAGAACTCTTGATCCTGCTTTGGAAAATCAATATCGCTTTGCATGTCGATCATCGGTCAGTTCCTTGGATCAGATGCACCTGGATCGAATCTACGCAGCGATAGGTCTCTGGGGTGGTGGTGAAATTGATCCACACACCATTGCCCTTGGCGTCGTAGTTCCTGCCGCGATCGACGCCGTGTGCGTCCTGAAATACCGGGTTCAGTGTCGCCTTTGAAATCTCCGCCGCTTGCGCAGGCGTTAAACAAGGCTCCGACTCCAGTCCGATGCTGAGACTTTCCGAAGGCCCGCCAATCAGCACGAAGCTCAAGACGTAGCCATCCGCAAGCTGCATAGGCCCATTGCCAAGAAAATCAGCGGGCGGAAGTGGTTTGAACACCGGGAATGTGCGGCGCAACTCGGCGCCAGTTCTAGCGACGCCCGCCGGCCCTTCCAACGGCCAACGCAGCAGGTTCTCGACGGTGATCATGTCTTTCGACACGACTGCAGATTTGGAGGCGGGTGAAACCATAGGAGATGGCGTTTCAGTTCCATCGATCGGATGCACCTGGATTGATGTCACGCAGCGATAGGTCTCTGGGGTGGTGGTGAATCTGATCCGCACTCCATTGCCCTTGGCGTCGTAGTGCCTGCCGCGATCAATCCCATGTGCATCTTGAAACACAGGGCTTAGTGCCGCTCCTGAAATCTCCGCAGCGCGTTTAGGAGGAAAGCAAGGCTCCGACTCCAAGCCAATGCTTAGACTCTCGGTGGGCACGCGAATCCACACGAAGCTCAAGATGTAACCATCTGCGAGCCGCATGGGTCCGTCCCTCTGAAGATCAGCGGGTGGAAGCGGCTTAAAGTCAGGAAACTTCCGGCGCAGCTCAGTGCCAGCTTTAGCGACACCCGCCGGCCCCTCCAACGGCCAGCGCAGCAGGTTGTCGACAGTCATCGCTTGCTTCGGTGCAGCTGCATATTCCGACGATGGCGACGCTGCTGGAGAGGGCGTTGCCGGTGGAGCGGGTGCGGTTGTCGTAGCGCATCCCTGCAGGCCGGCGACCCAGATCAGTGCCGCCAATGCGCGTGCGGGGCAGCTGCTTTTCTTGTGCATCTTTGCCCTCTCCTTAGGCGGAAGCAGAGACGATCGCCGAGGCATGCTGGGTAGCTCGGTGCAAGGGTGTCAAGGGTGTTTTTTCGAGTGGGTGTAGCGGTTGCGGATGCTTTCCGTGCTTGGTGTGCGGTTTCGCTGGCGGAGGTGTGCCGGGTGGTGGGTGGAGAGTGCCGGATGGGGGATTTCTTGCAGGCGAATCTGCGTGGGGTGAGTTTGTTGATGAGGCGCTGGGATGTTGAAGAGCGTGAGGTGTCGAGTTGCTGAGGGGTTTGAGGGTGGTTGTGGGAGCTGCGATGGGCGTGGGTGGGTGCGCTGCTTCGGTGAGATGGTCGCGGCTTACGCCGCTCCTACCCCAAGGCTAGGTTGCGTTTAGGGGTGGGGAGGCGATCGCGGCTTACGCCGCTCCCACAGAGAGCGGTGGGTATGAGTCGTGGCTTGCGATGCTCCTGCCCCAAGGCTGAGGTTGCGTTGGGGGATGGGGAGGCGATCGCGGCTTGCGCCGCTCCCATAGAGAGCGGCGGGTATGAGTCGCGGTTTGCGTTGCACCTACCCCAAGGCTGAGGTTGCGTTGGGGGGTGGGGGGGCGATCGCGGCTTACACCGCTCCCACAGAGAGCGGCGAAGGCGGTCGCGGCTTACGCCGCTCCTACCCCAAAGCGGTGGGGTGTTTATCGGTGCAGCAGGTGTTCGCGCAGGGCGGGGTAGTCGGCGGGCAGCGGGTCGGCCGAGGCCGGGCGCGCGAGGGCGGCGGCCAGGGCCGGTGGGGGTTCGACGGGGTGGCCGACGAGGGGCTCGACGATGCTGTCGAACTTGGCCGGGTGCGCGGTGGCGACCACGGCCCAGGGGCGGGTGTCGCCTTCCGATCGCAGGCGTTCCAGCAGGTGCAGGCCGGTGGCGGTGTGCGGGCAGGGCACTACGCCGTGGCGCTGCGGGGCGTGGCGGATGGTTTCGGTGATGGTGGTGTCGTCGACGGCGGTGGCGTGGATGGCGGCGCGCAATGCGTCGTCGTCGTCGAACCAGTGGCGCAGGCGTTCGACGTTGCTGGGCGCGCCGACGTCCATGGCGTTGGCCAGGGTCGCGCGGGTCGGCTGCGGGGCGTAGTCGGCGCCGTTCAAGTAGCGCGGCAGGGTGTCGTTGGCGTTGGTGGCCAGGCGGATCTCGCCGATCGGCGGGCCCATGCGCTGGGCGACCAGCGCGGCGCAGGCGTTGCCGAGGTTGCCGGTGGGCACGATGAAGTTCAGCGGCGTGCCGTGGGCGTGGTGATGGTGGACGGCGGCGTGGGCGTAGTACGCGGCCTGCGGCAGCAGCCGGCCCAGGCTGATGCTGTTGGCCGAGCTCAGCGGCCGCGCGCGGCGCAGTTCGGTGTCGGACAGGGCTTGCTTGGCCAGGCGTTGGCAGTCGTCGAAATCGCCGTCCACGCGCAGCGCCTGCACGTTGTCGCCCCAGCAGCCCAGGCCGTGGGCCTGGCGCGGCGAGACGCGGCCGTCGGGGTAGAGGATCAGCACGCGGAAGCCGGGGCGGCGGTGGAATGCGGCGGCGACTGCGGCGCCGGTATCGCCGGAGGTCGCGACCACGATGGTGGTCGGCGCGGCGTCGGGCTGGCGCAGGCCGGCCAGGGCTTCGGCCAGGAAGCGCGCGGCGTAGTCCTTGAATGCGGCGGTGGGGCCGTGGAACAGCTCCAGCAGCAGGTCGTCGTCTTGCGACAGCGGGCGCAGCGGTGCGGGGAAGGCGTAGGCGCTGCGGCACAGGTCGGGCAGGCGTTCGCGCAAGGCGGACTGGGCGAAGTAGGGCGCGAGCACGGCGTGCGCGGTGTCGGCCAGTGCGTCGTAGACGGGCAGCGCGGCGAGCGTGGGCAGGTGTTCGGGCACGTACAGGCCGCCGTCGGGCGCGAGACCGGCGGACAGGGCGTCGTCGATCGCGGTCGCGGCGGTTTGGCCGCGGGTGCTGAAGAAGTTCATGCGATCAGCTCCGCGCGTGGTCCCGCCACCGGAGTGACGTAGGCGCGCGAGTCGAAACCGGCGTCGGCGAAGGCCTGGCGCATCGACGGCGCAGCGGCGCGCGCCTGCGCTTCGGATTCGAACCAGGCGAAGGTGCTGGGGCCGGCGCCGGAGATGCTGGCGCCTAGGGCGCCGTGGTCGAGCGCGGCGGCTTTGACGGCGGCGAAGCCGGGGATCAGCGGGGCGCGGCGCGGTTCGACCAGCAGGTCGACCAGGCCTTCGCGCAGCAGGCCGGCGTCGCCGCGCTGCAGGCCGGTCAGGAACAAGGCCAGGTGCGCGCTCTGTTCGACCACGGTGTGCAGCGGATACGGGTCGGCGAGCACGGCGCGCGCGCGCCGGGTTTCCAGGACCTGGTCGGGATGCACCACCACCGCGTACAGCCAGGACGGCACGGCCAGCGGAATCATGCGGGTGGCGGTGGCCATGACCACGCCGCCCAGCAGCATCGGCGCGACGTTGTCGCCGTGGCGGCTGCCGCTGGACACCGACTCGCCGTCCAGCGCGAATTCGTACAGCGCTTCGCGCGGCAGCGGCGCGTCCAGCAGGGCGTTGGCCGCGACCACGGCGGCCACGCAGGAGGCGGCCGAACCGCCCAGGCCGGAGCCCAGCGGGATGCCTTTTTCCAGTTCCAGTTCGAAGCCGTGGCCCAGGCCGAGTTTGTCGCGCAGCGCGATCAGGGCCTGGCCGGCGGTGTTGCGCGCGGCCTCCAGCGGCAGTGAGTCGGCGCCGGCGACGTCGCCGCGGATCGCGGCGATGCGCACTTCCGGCGCGGCGATGCGGCGCACCACGGCGACGTCGCGCGGGCCGTCGATGGAGTGGCCGAGCAGGTCGAAGCCGACGCCGATGTTGCCGACGCTGGCGGGCGCGAACGCGCGCACGCTGCCGGCGGCGTCGGTGCGCGCGGCATCGATGGGGGACGAACCGGGTGTTGCGGCGCTCATGCGCGGGCTCCGAGGGTCTGCGCGATGGAAAGGATGTCGCCGAACACGCCGGCCGCGGTGACGTCCGGCCCCGCGCCGGGCCCTTGCACCACCAGCGGATTATCCGCGTAACGGCGGGTGCGGAACTGGATCAGGTTGTCGGTGAGCGCGCCGTGCATGGAGGCGTGGCCCGGCGGCGGCGAGACCACGCCGACGCTGGCGCGGCCGTCGCGGTCCAGCCGCGCCAGGTAGCGCAGGCCCAGGCCGGCGGCGCGGGCGGCGTCGAAGCGCTGTTTCAGCGGCGCGTCGAGTTCGTCCAGGCGCGCCATGAACTCGTCCTTGGACACCGTGCGCAGCGCGTCGGGGACCAGGCTTTCGACGTCGACCTGTTCCAGCGACAGCGGCCGCCCGGCTTCGCGCGCCAGGATCACCAGCTTGCGGGCGACGTCGGTGCCGGACAGGTCGTCGCGCGGGTCGGGCTCGGTGTAGCCCAGGCGGTGGGCTTCGCGCACCAGTTCGGAGAACGCGGCGCTGCCGTCGTAGCGGTTGAACAGCCAGGCCAGGGTGCCGGACAGGATGCCTTCGACTTCGGTGAGCTCGTCGCCGGTGTCGAGCAGCGAACGCAGGGTCTGGATCACCGGCAGGCCGGCGCCGACCGTGGCTTCGTAGCGGAACTTGCCGCCGCCGTTGCGGGTGGCGGCGCGGATTGCCTCGTAGCGCGCAAGCGGGCCGGCGCCGGCCTGCTTGTTGGGCGTGACCACGTGGATGCCGGCGGCCAGCCACTGCGGGTAGTAGGCAGCGACCGCGTCGCTGCCGCTGCAGTCGACGATCAGCGCGTGCGGCAGGTGTTCGGCGCGTACGTGCGCGGCGAAGCGTTCCAGGTCCAGGGCTTCGCCGCTTTCGAGGGTCGCGACCGCGTCCTGCGGCGGCATCGCCTTGGCCGACAGCTGCATGCGCCGGCTGTCGGCGATCGCGCGCAGGCGCAGTTCCAGGCGCGAGTCGTGTTCGAAGCGCGGCTGCGCCGCCGCCAACTGCGCGAGCAGCGCGCGGCCGACCTTGCCGGGGCCGATCAGGCCCACCGACACGCACTGCGGCGACAGCCAGAACGCGGAGTGCGCGGCGCGCAATGCGCGCGTTGCGTCGCGCGCGCCGATCGCGACCGAGATGTTGCGCTCGCCCGCGCCCTGGGCGATCGCGCGTACGTTGACCCGCGCCTGCGCCAGCCCGCCGAGCAGGCGCGCGGCCACGCCCGGGGTGCCGACCATGCCGTCGCCGACCGCGGCCAGCACGCACACGTCGGGGGTGACGCTGACTTCCTGGGCCTGGCCGTCGGCCATGGCGTCGGCGAAGGCGGCGACGATGGCCTCGCGTCCGCGCTGGGCCTGGTCGGCGCGCACCACGCAGCAGATCGAATGCTCGGACGAGCCCTGCGAGATCATGGTCACCGACACGCCGGCGCCGCGCAGCGCGCCGAACAGGCGCTCGGCGGTGCCGGGCACGCCGACCATGCCGTTGCCGATCAGCTCGAGCACCGCCAGGTCGTGGACCAGGCTCAGGCCCTTGACCGGAGCGCCGTCGGCCGAGGGCGTGGTGCTGATCAGGGTGCCCGGCGCCTGCGGGTTGCGGGCGTTGCGGATGCGCAGCGGGATACCGCGCTGCTGCACCGGCGCCAGGGTCTGCGGGTGCAGCACCTTGGCGCCGAAGTAGGCCAGTTCGCAGGCTTCGGCGTAGGACATCGACGGCAGGCAGACCGCGTCGGGCACCAGGCGCGGGTCGGCCGAGAGCACGCCGTCGACGTCGGTCCAGATGGTCAGCGCGTCGGCGTCGAACAGGTGGGCGAAGATCGCGGCGGAGTAGTCGCTGCCGTTGCGGCCCAGCGTGGTGGCCTCGCCGTCTGCGTCGCGGGCGACGTAGCCGGTGACGACGATGCGCTCGCCGGGGTGGCGCGCGCGCCAGTCGCGCAGGCGCGCGCGGCTGGCGTCCCAATCCACGGCCACGCCCATTTCGCCGGGATGCACGACCAGCACCTCGCGCGCGTCCAGCCGCTGCCAGCCGGCGGCGTCGCCGCCGAGCGCGGCGTGCATCAGGTACGAGGACAGCACTTCGCCCAGGCCCGGCAGGGCGGCGGCGATGCGCTGGGCCTGTTCTTCGGGCCAGCGTCCGACGACCAGGCGGTCCAACTGCGCGTGCAGCGCGGCGAGTTCGCGCCGCAGCGCCTGCGCCACGCGGTGGCGGCCACCGGGATCGAGCTCGGCGGCGGCATCGAGGTGGCGCTGGGACAGGCTGGAGAGGGCGGGTTCCAGGGCGCGGCCCGCGCGCGCGGCGGCGGCCAGCTCGACCAGGGCGTCGGTCACGCCCTGCATCGCCGAGACCACCACCAGGCGCGCGGACGCGCCGTCGTCGATCAGCGGCGGGACGGCGCGGTAGCGGGCGGCGTCGGCGACGCTGCTGCCGCCGAACTTGTGCACGTGGCAGGCGGGTGCGGCGACGGCAACAGCGGCGGACGAGGGTGGCGCGGACGACATGGCGAGAGCTCCGTTTGGGGCTCCGCGGCGCGACTCGGGGGAGGCCGGCAGGCCGCACCCGGATCGGGTGCGGAGCGGCGTGTTTGGATCAGTTGGACACGCCCGTCCGCACCACTGGGGTAGTGGTGGTACCGGTGGTGGTAATCGACAGCGCCCGCGCGGCCGGGCCCCGGCCTTGCGGCTGGGCGGCGATGCGGGCGGTGGCGAGAGCGGGGTGCATGGGCGACAGCAATACCCGAGGTTTGTGCGGTGCGTCAAGCGGCGCCGACGCAGGTCGCGTTTTGCGGGGGGCAGGCTTGTGCGGGTATGGGCGCGGGTGGGCGCCGGTACCGGCCGGCGCCGTCGCGCCGCGGACTCAGCGCAGCTTTTTCGCCCGCGGCGCGCGCTGGGGCTTGGCCGCGGCCGGCGCCGGCTCGGCCGCGCCCCAGGGCGGCGGCGGGATCGCCAGCGGCTGGGTCAGGTCGAATTCGACCCGGAACAGCCGCCCAGGCCGGGCCAGCTTGTAGACGAAGCTGCGGCCGTCATCGAGTTCGATCGACCACACGTTCTGCGCGGATTCCGGCCGGCCCAGGCGCCGGAACAAGGCGCGCGAGTCGGGGTCGGCGGGGAAATCGGCCTGGGCGCTGCCGGCGTCGATGGCGATGCGGCTGCTGTCGCCGCCATAGCCCGAGAGCGGGTCGGCGGCGCCGTCGGCGTGGCGGTGGTCGTGTTTGAGCTGCAGCGCGTGGCCGTGCTGGCTCAGCACCCAGGTGCGCGAGCGGTCGCTGCCGACGTGGAAGGGGATGCGGATCTCGCGCTTGCCGCATTCGCGCACATGCATCACCAGGGCGCGGCCGGAATAGGGGTCGGCGGCGTTTTCCGGGATGTCGGCGACCACCCTGCCCAGGTAGGCATTGCCGCACAGCGCGGACAGGCGCCGGAACAGCTCGCTGGCGTCGTCCGCGACCGGCGCGGGGGCCTCCTCGCCGCGGAACGGCCACAGCGAACAGGCACTGGTGGCGAGTACGACGCAGAACAGGGCGATCAGGCGCGGGGAGGGTCGATTCATGCGGCCGGAGCGTGCGTCGTGGCGATGACGGCATCGTGGCACGCAGGGCGCCGGTACCGATAGGTGCAGGGTGCGCGGTTTTGCGATACGTCGCAGGCACTTGATGTGAATAGGAAAAGTGCGCTTGTCGCGCCGCCGGCGCGCAGGAGTTGCTGCGGTGCCTGCGCCGGCCGCAGCCGCGCTCATGTCGATTTGGAATGACGGAACTGCGGGATTTGTCTCATTTGGACCTAAACGACCGGACCTGTGTCCCGCGACATCGCCACTCCCGGGCGCCAAAGTTTTTCCGCCGCGCATCCCTCAAGGGCGGCGGATGCGGGCGGAGTGGAGAGACGTTTAGCCGGACGTTACGACTCGGCGCGGGACCCGACGGCTCGGGACGGCGCGGACAGTTCGCCCATTCATCTATCAAGGAGCAAGACCATGAAGGAGATTTCCCAGGCAAGAATGGCGCTGTTGGCGTGCTGTATCGCCGCTGCGATGTGCGGCAACGCGGTCGCGGCGGAACCCGCGGCGATCGCCGGGCTGTCCGGGCAGGACCTGGTCTACAGCTACGACGAGATGTTCGACTTCGACATCGACGCCTACCTGGCCAAGCGCGCGCCGCATCTGTCGCGTTACGGCGAAACGATCTCGCACTGGGCCGGCTACAGCGGCATCAGCCCGAAGGTGCTGATCGCGCTGATGGAACAGCAAAGCGGCGTGGTCACGCGCAAGCGCGCCGCCGCCGATGCGCTGAGCCGTCCTTACGGCAAGCTCGCCCAGGGCCGCGATTTCAGCGCGCAAACCCGCGAGGTGGCGCTGGCCTTGCGCGAGGCCTTGTATGCGCAGGACGGGCCGAACGCGAAAGGCCCGGTGTCGCTGGCGCGCGCCAATCCGATTCAATCCTTGTTCGCGCGCGCCGGCGCCAGCGAATCCAGCGCGGCCTACAGCGGCGACAGCGAGTTCCAGCAGGTCTACGCCGGCCTGTTCAACGAAACCCGCAAGGCCGCCCCGGCCTCGGCGCGATTCGCCGCCGGTCCGGACGTCGGCGCCTTGGCCGGTCCGGCCAACGGCTTCCTGCAGTTCCCGTATCCGCGCGGGCAGCGTTGGCACGTCGGCGGCGCGCACACCAACACCGGCTCGGGCAACTACCCGATGTCGTCGCTGGACATGTCGCTGGGCGGCGGTTGGGGCAGCAACCAGAGCGGCACCTGGGTGTCCTCGTCGGCGGCCGGCTCGTTCAAGCGGCATTCCTCGTGTTTCGCCGAAGTGGTCCACAGCGGCGGCTGGTCGACGACCTACTACCACCTGATGAACATCCAGTACGGCACCGGCGCCAGCATCGCGGCCAACACCCGCATCGCCAATCCGGCCAACACCCAGGCCCAGGCGCTGTGCAACGGCGGCGCGTCCACCGGCCCGCACGAGCACTGGTCGCTGAAGTCCAACGGCAGCTTCTATCACCTCAACGGCGTGTACGTGTCGGGCTTCCAGATCACCGCGATCGGCACCAGCTACGACACCAACTGCAGCCGTTTCTATCTGACCAAGAACGGAACCCGGTACTGCTCGGGCTGGTTCACCAACCCGTGATGCGGCTGCGGATGCGCCGACGCGCTCGGTGATCCGCACGGCGTGCCCGGCTGGCGTTTCCAGCCGGGCAACGCTTTTGGCCGCCTATCGCCGCTTGCCGGAAGTGATGAATCCGCCTGTGCCGCGCGTCGTGAAGAGGAACCGCGCTTCGGTCGAGCCATCGGGCGAGGCGATCAAGCGATAGGAAAATGCGGGAATGGGTAAGGTCGCCTGGCCCTGGAGCGTATTGGCCCAGGCCTGGAGTTCCTTGCGCTTCGTGCCGATATTGATCGAGCCCGCGCAGAACGTTCCGCCACAGGCGAAGCGATCCAAGGTGCCCAGCTCGGGGTGGCGTTGCAGCGACTCTTCGACCTCGATGCGATAAGCCGAGCTTCGTTGGCCCGCATCCGAAACCTTTGCCGCCTGCAGCGAAACCATGAAGTCGTCGAAGTGTTCGGATACCAAGGTGTCGTTGGCCCGGTCGTTCACCATGCCTTGAGTCAGTAGTGCGGATTCCACCGGCGATAAGGCCTGTGCATTGTCGGCGCTAGGGTTCTTGGCGATGCCTGTCTCGGGATCGGTGCGTGCGGTTCGAGGGGCTGTTTGTTCGGAGCCGCCGACCGATGGACCTGTGACTGGCCCTGCAGTTGAGGCCTCCGGCTGCTCAAGTGCGACGGGCGGTTTGGCCTGTCGCTCAGCTGCGCGACGATTCAGAAGCCAGGCAGATAGCGCAATTGCTGACAAGGCGATCGCGGCGATGAATAGCTTTCGCATTCCAGAACTCCTTGGGCCTCTGCGAGCCTGCAGCCTTGCAGGCAGACATGCACCGAAGCCCCTTCACCGCATCGTTCAAGGAGGGGCTCGGATGGAGCTTAGGACTCCGGAGGAGTCGTATCGGTCAGGTCCTCGGTTTTGATCGAGCCGCCCTTGGAGTCGGTGACCGAGGTTCCTCCGCCAGGATAGGTGCGGACAACGCACTCGTTCTGACACGTGTAACGCACGTTGTTGACGATGACCGATTCCGCAGCGACGACGGCGAACGTCGCCGCCAGCAGGAGCAAGAGTTTCTTATGCGCCGTATTCTTCGTGAGCTTCATTTTCGTCCTTCCATAGATGATGGTCATGCATGCGACGGATGGTTTCGGTCGCATCTCGAGTCTAGTTTCCAGTGCCGAAAAAGATAGACGGGGGAAATGTGGTTTCAGCTCGCCGATAAGGTGGCGGGCGCAGTCTGAATGTGTGTGTTCCGTGGCTTGCCGTGGGCGCGCGCTGGTCAGGCGGTCGATCTTGCCGAGCTACGCTTGGACAGCTGAGGCGGCGTCGCCTAACGGATCAGGTTCAGCCCCATCCGCAACCACCTGGCACTGCGTGCGGATAATCTCCGGCGATGGGCGGCGAGCGCGGGTTAGGAGATACGACTCGCCGCGGGCCTGCGCCGCAGCTGCGGGCAAGGTGCCGGCGCGGGTCCGCTCTGCCTGGTCCGCTCGGCCAGATCCGTGAGGCATGCCCGGGCGGAATCGCGCCCGCCCGGCGGATACTGGCCCTGCAGCGTCTATCGTGGTGAAATGCGCACTGAAGCGGGGGTACCGCGGCGGTTCCAGGCCGGCGGTTGAGACAGTCCCTTCGAACCTGATGCGGTTGAGACCGCCGTAGGGAAGCTTCGCCGGCCGCGCTTCGCGACCGCGCGCCGCCCGCTTTGTGCGTTCACTCGCATGCGCCCGCACGTCCCGTGCGGATGTCTTCACCCAAAGCGGATCCGATCCCATGAATGCGGTGCCCTCCGAACTGCTGCAGCAGGCCGAACGTCTTTCGGCCGACGTCGTGCGTCCGATCCCCGGTTCGCGCAAGATCCACGTCGAAGGGTCGCGCCCGGACCTGCAAGTGCCGATGCGCGAGATCGCCCTGGCGCGCACGCCGACCATCTTCGGCGGCGAGGACAACGCCGCGCTCGCGGTCTACGACACTTCCGGCCCTTACACCGATCATGAGGCGGTCATCGATCTCGCCGCCGGCCTGAAGCCGCTGCGCGCGACCTGGATTGCCGAGCGCGGCGACACCGAGGTGCTGAGCGGGCTGTCGTCGGAGTTCGGCCGCAAGCGCGAGCACGACCCCAAGCTGGCGCACGTGCGCTTCGGCAACCGGCCGCTGCCGCGCCGCGCCGTCGCCGGCGCCAACGTCACCCAGATGCACTACGCGCGCCGCGGCATCGTGACGCCGGAAATGGAATACATCGCGATCCGCGAGAACCAGCGCCTGGAGTCGATCCGCGAAGCGCACCTGCTGAACCAGCACCCGGGCCACAGCTTCGGCGCGAACATCCAGAAGATCATCACGCCCGAATTCGTCCGCGACGAAGTCGCGCGCGGCCGCGCCATCATCCCCAACAACATCAACCACCCGGAAAGCGAGCCGATGATCATCGGCCGCAACTTCCTGACCAAGGTCAACGCGAACATCGGCAACTCCGCGGTGTCCTCGGGCATCGCCGAGGAAGTGGAGAAACTGGTGTGGTCGATGCGCTGGGGCGCGGACACGGTCATGGACCTGTCCACCGGCAAGCACATCCACGAAACCCGCGAATGGATCATCCGCAATTCGCCGGTGCCGATCGGCACGGTGCCGATCTACCAGGCGCTGGAGAAGGTCGACGGCCGCGCCGAAGAACTGACCTGGGAGATCTTCCGCGACACCCTGATCGAACAGGCCGAGCAGGGCGTGGACTACTTCACCATCCACGCCGGCGTGCTGCTGCGCTACGTGCCGCTGACCGCCAAGCGCGTGACCGGCATCGTCTCGCGCGGCGGCTCGATCCTGGCCAAGTGGTGCCTGGCGCACCACAAGGAGAATTTCCTCTACACGCACTTCGAGGACATCTGCGAGATCATGAAGGCCTACGACGTGGCCTTCTCGCTCGGCGACGGCCTGCGTCCGGGCTCGATCGCCGACGCCAACGATGCGGCCCAGTTCGGCGAGCTGGAAACCCTGGGCGAGCTGACCAAGATCGCCTGGAAGCACGATGTCCAGACCATGATCGAAGGCCCCGGCCACGTGCCGATGCAGCTGATCAAGGAGAACATGGACAAGCAGCTGGAGGTGTGCGGCGAGGCGCCGTTCTACACCCTCGGCCCGCTGACCACCGACATCGCGCCGGGTTACGACCACATCACCTCCGCGATAGGCGCGGCGATGATCGGTTGGTTCGGCACCGCGATGCTGTGCTACGTGACGCCGAAGGAGCACTTGGGCCTGCCCAACAAGCAGGACGTGCGCGAAGGCCTGATGGCCTACAAGATCGCCGCGCACGCGGCCGATCTGGCCAAGGGCCACCCCGGCGCGCAGGCGCGCGACAACGCGATGAGCAAGGCGCGCTTCGAGTTCCGCTGGGAAGACCAGTTCAACCTGGGCCTGGACCCGGAGCGGGCGCGCGAGTACCACGACGAGACGCTGCCCAAGGATGCGCACAAGGTCGCGCATTTCTGCTCGATGTGCGGGCCGCATTTCTGCTCGATGAAGATCACGCAGGACGTGCGCGACTACGCCAAGGAGCATGGGGTTGAGGAGGCGGCTGCGTTGAGCGAGGGGATGGCGGAGAAGTCGGCGGAGTTTTTGGCGCAGGGGGCGGAGGTTTATCGGCGGGCGTAGGCTTGCCGATCTGCCGGCGGCCTCGGCCTCGGCCGCGTTCGCGCCGCTCTTGCTTTGGGGTAGGAGCGGCGTGAGCCGCGACCGCGACCTTCGGCTGCCGCGCTGGCTTCGATTCGGATTGGCTCCGCTTTATGCTTCCTGTGGGAGCGGCGTAAGCCGCGATTGCGAACTCCGGCGTTCTGCGATGGCTTCGGTTCTTTAGGTCAAAGGCTTCCGCCCGCTGCGCGTGCGGGTCACTTTCTCTTGCTACTCGCCTTGGGGTAGGAGCGGCGTGAGCCGCGACCGCGATCTTCGGCTGCCGCGCTGGCTTCGATTCGGATTGGCTCCGCTTTCTGCTTTCTGTGGGAGCGGCGTAAGCCGCGATTGCGAACTCCGGCGTTCTGCGATGGCTTCGGTACTTTAGGTCAAAGGCTTCCACCCGCTGCGCATGCGGGTCACTTTCTCTTGCCACTCGCCTTGGGGTAGGAGCGGCGTAAGCCGCGACCGCGATCTTCGGCTGCCGCGCTGGCTTCGATTCGGATTGGCTCCGCTTTCTGCTTTCTGTGGGAGCGGCGTGAGCCGCGATTGCGAATTCCGTTTGCTGCGTTGGTTTCGTTCTTAAGCAACAGCTTCCGCCCGCTGCGCATGCGGGTCACTTTCTCTTGCTAGCCCAAGAGAAAGTAACCAAAGAGAAGGGCTGTTTCTTGACAACCCTCCCGTGCGGGTTCGGAGCTGGCGCGGGGATTTTTCGAAGGAACATCCTGTTCCTCGAAAAACGGCGCGCGTCCTGCGCGCCGCCCTTCGGGTCTACGGTTGTTCGTCGTAGCGCGGGGATTTTTCGAAGGAACATCCTGTTCCTCGAAAAACGGCGCGCGTCCTGCGCGCCGCCCTTCGGGTCTACGGTTGTTCGTCGTAGTGCGGCTCGATGGATTTCAATGCCGCAGCAACAGCAACAGCAACAGCAACGGCAACGGCGACCTCATTCAGCCCCGTAGGATGCGGTGAGCCACAGGCGAACCGCATCGTCACCAGACCATGGCGGTGCACGACGGTGCGGTTGCCACCGCACCCTACGTATCCGCCGGCTGCGGTGAATGCAGCCCGTAGGATGCGGTGAGTCACAGGCGAACCGCATCGTCGTCAGCCCATGGGGGTGTACGACGGTGCGGTTGCCACCGCACCCTACGTATCCGCCGGATGCGATGAATGCAGGCGGGATGCAGGGGCGCGAGACCGCCGTGTTCTCGATCTTCCTGCTCTGCGACGACAAATCGAAAGACAATGTCGCAACGACTTTCGTTTCGCGCACTCGCCTCCACAAGCCGACCCTCGCGCACATCCCGACCCACCCGGCGCTCCCGCTCCATATATAAGGAACCCAAGCCCGACCCCTCCCCTGGGCGCCGTCCGCCAAGTCCTGCACACTCCGCCGCATGAGCGACCACAGTTACGCTTCCCTGAAATGGCGCGCCTTGGCGCGGCGGCATCCGTCGGCGTTCTTGTTGGCGGCGCAGTTGTTGAGCCTGGTCGCCTATCCGCTGTTCGAGCCCTCCGGCGGCGGCAGGGTGGTGTTCGGGGCGTTCGGTGTGCTGGTGCTGGCGCTGGCGGTGTGGGTGGTGAACCGCAGTCCGGCGAACATGTGGGTGGCGTGGCTGCTGGCGACGCCGGCGTTCGCGCTGTCGATCCTGTCGGTGGTGCTGGCCAGCGACACGCTGCTGGTGGCCTCGTCGGCGCTGGAGGCGCTGCTGTACTTCTATGCGGCCGGCAGCCTGATCGGCTACATGATGAGCGACCACCGGGTCACCGCCGACGAACTGTTCGCGGCCGGCGCGACCTTCACTCTGCTGGCCTGGGGCTTCGCCTACGCGTTCCTGGTCTGCCAGGCCCTGTATCCGGGCAGTTTCGTCGGCGCCGAGCGGCCGGGCGAGCCGCGGACCTGGATCGAATTGCTGTTCCTGAGCTTCACCAATCTGTCGGCGGTGGGCCTGGGCGACGTGATTCCGCTGGGCTCGGGCGCGCGGGTGCTGGTGATGCTCGAGCAGTTCGCCGGGGTGGGCTACATCGCCGCGGTGGTGTCGCGCCTGATCGGGCTGACCATCCTGCATCGGGAGCGACGCTGAACGGATCTTCAGGAAACTCGGAGGCGGCGGGCGCGGATAAAAAAATCGCGCCCCAGCCCCGTGAAGGCTGCGACGCGAAAGTGGAACGATACGTTCTGTAAGACGTCGGCGAGAGAGGGCCTGTGTGCCACCCGCGATGAATGCGGAGGTACCCGGCGACGTTAGAATGGTGCCTTCAGGCGCGTTAGCCCGTTCGCGCCTCCGCTGTGTGCCGGGTCTGGCTGTTGACCGTTCAGGTCTTCAGGCACATGACGCCGATGCGGTCCGCCGCGACCATTGCAGGATTCATGTCCCGACCCCCCGAGCCATCGCCGCCGCTGCCGTCCGAGCGCCTGCGCGTGGGCGATTGCCTGGTCGACGTGCCGCTGCGCGAGATCCTGGCGCCGGGCGCGCGCCGGCCGCGCCGGATCACGCCCAAGGCGATGGGCGTGCTGCTGAGCCTGGTCGAACACCAGGGTCGGGTGGTCAGCCGCGACGCGCTGCTGGCCGAGGTGTGGCCGGACACGCTGCCGACCAACGACGTCATCACCCAGGCCATCACCCAGTTGCGCAAGGCCTTCGACGACGAGCGCGGCAATCCGCGCTACATCGAAACCATCGCCAAGAACGGCTATCGCCTGCTGACGCCGGTGACCTGGCTGGACGCGGTCGTGTCCGCCGGCGCCACCGCGCGCAGCGAGCGCAACGACCGCGTGCGCCACGATGCGGTGCTGGTCGATCCTTCGCGTACCACCGCCGAGCATCCGTCGTTTCCGGGCCCCGAACGCGAAGACGCGGTCGCGGCGATTCCGCTCGTGGCCGCGCCCAGCGCGCGCGGCGCCTGGAGCTCGATCCTGGGCGCGATCGTTGCCGTGGCGGTGCTGGTCGGCGCGATCGTGCTGTGGTCGATGCTGCGCGCGCCGGCGCCGGCGCCGCAGGATGCGCGCGCCAACAGCGCGATGGCGTTGCCGAGCGAGCGTCCGTACCGCCTGATCACCTCGATGCCCGGCTTCGAGCTGGCGCCGACCCTGTCGCCGGACGCGTCGATGGTGGCCTACGTCGCCATCCCCGAACGCGCGCGCGCCACCGCGATCATGGTCCAGACCACCGACCAGACCCAGCCGCGCGCGCTCAGCCATCCCAGCGGCGCGGCCGAGGACAGCGCGCCGGCCTGGTCGCCGGACGGGCGCTCGATCGCGTTCCTGCGCGTGGAGCCGGGCGCGGCCTGCCGGATCATGGTGATCGCGGCCAACGGCGGCGCCGAGCGCGAAGTCGGCACCTGCGACCATCGCAGTCCGCCCAGCTTCGACTGGACCCCGGACAGCCACGGCCTGGTGTTCGGCAGCATGCCGACCGCCCTGGGCGTGGTCGGCATGCGCCAGCTCGACCTGGCCAGCGGCGAGTGGACCGTGCTCAACTACCGCCGCGGCCGCGCGGACCTGGACACCGCGCCGCGCTATTCGCCGGACGGGCGCTGGATCGCGTTCGTGCGCAACGCCCCGCTGGGCGACTTCTGGCGGGTGCCGGCCGAAGGCGGCGAAGCCGAGCGCCTGACCGAGCTGCGCGCCGACGTGCGCGGCTGGGACTGGCTGCCCGACGGCAGCGGCCTGCTGTTCGGCCGCGCCATCGACGGCGACATCCGCATGTACCGGCTCGATTTCGACAGCGGCCGGATCAGCGACACCGGCATCGCCGATGCGCAGAATCCGGTGGCCGCGCGGACCCGGCCGGCGGCGGTGTTCGTGCAGCGCAAACCCTATTTCGGCCTGTACCGGGTCGCGGTGCCGGAGCATTCCGGCGGCCTGGTGCACGTGGTCGAGCCGCTGTTCGCGTCCTCGGCGCGCGACGTGCTGCCGTCGGTGGCGCCGGATTCGCGCCAGCTGGTGTTCGTGTCCGACCGCTCCGGCAGCAACGGCCTGTGGTGGGCCGATCTGCAGCGGCCGGAATCGCTGCGCATGATCGCCGGCGTGCAGCCGGCGACGCGCTACGTATCGAGCTGGTCGGCCGACGCCCGCAGCGTGCTGGTCAGCGGGCGCGACCGCGCCGGCCGGCCGGTGGTGCATGAGGTGGTGCCGTCCAGCGGCCGGGTCTCGCAGCTGGACCTGCCGCTGAGCGAGCCGGTCCAGGCCCTGTACCTGCCCGACCCGTCGCGGATCCTGGTCCTGGCCGGGGCCGGCGACGGCCACCTGCGCCTGCATCTGTTCGACCGCCGCCAGAGCCCGATGCGGCCCCTGGCCACGATCGACGACGTGTCCCAGGTCCAGCTCGACCCGGCCGGCCAGCGCGTGCTGTTCACCCGGCCGACCCGCAGCGGCCTGTGGCAGGCCGACCTGGCCCTGTCGCCGGGCAGCGTGCGCGAGCTGAACGCGGAAGAGCCGATCTCCGACCGCTACCGGCTGTGGGCGGTCGCGGGCGACGGCCAGGTCCGGTACCTGGAGCAACTGCAGACCTGCGCCGCTCGCCTGCGTCGCATCGACCTTGGAGACGCACCGGCGGCGCCGCCCCTATGCCTGGACCAAAGCCGCCGCGCGGCGGTCAACGGCTTCTCGGTCAGCCCGCGCGGCGATGCCGTGTACGTGGCCCTGGTCGAGTGGGACGGGGCTGATATCGGTTACATGGACCTGCTGCAGGCTCCGAAGACGGAAGTGCCGGGCTGGTTCAAGTGATTGATGCAAAAGGTAAATGGTCTTTCGGAAGTTCTTCGGTTTTGCCCTCGTTGCGATTTCGCATAACTCTCCGGCAATTTTCCTGAAGCCGGACTCGGTGTCCGGCAAAAGCATTGGCCATTCTCGGCACATGAGGTGGACCAATGGAGCAATCGCAATGGGCGGACCGCGGACAGCTGCTGCAGCTCGACAGCCCGGACAACGCAGCGCTGGGTAGCTGCGTCGGCGTCTCCCGTCTCGGCAGCGCTCAGCTGTCGGGCGCCAACTTCTCGATCTGGGTGCAACTGCGCGGCGCCTCCTGGGTCGAAGCCAAGGAAGGCAAGTTCCGGCTCAAGCGCGGCGACTGGATCGCGTTCGAGCGCGACTCCAAGCCGGTGCTGCAGGCCGACCGCCACGGTTTGTGCGTGGGCCTGAACCTGAGCGCCGACGCGCTCAAGGCGATGGCGCGCTTCGCCGACTGCGGCCTCTATGCCGGTCGCGGCCGCATGAGCCGGCGCGACGCCCGCGTGGTCCTGCGCCTGTGGCGCCAGGCCAGCGTGCGCGCCGCCGACACCGAGGCGCCGGCCGAGGTCACCTCGCTGCGGCCGATCCTGCTGCACCTGGCCGGCATCCAGCGCGAGCTGGCTTCGCGCATCCCGCGTTGCCCGGGCCGCTCGCGCAGCCGCAAGCGCCAGGTGTTCGGCCGCCTGCAGCGCGCGCGCCTGTACCTGGAAGGCAATTGCGATCGCGTCGTGCGCATCAGCGAACTCGCCGAGCTCACCAGTTTCTCCAGCTGGTACTTCTCCAAGACCTTCCACAGTCTCTACGAAGAGAGCCCGCAGGCCGCATCGGCGCGCATGCGTCTGGAACATGCGGCGGATCTGCTCAAGAGCACCACGATGATGATCGGCGAAGTCGCCGCGGCCAGCGGCTTCGACAACTGCTGCAGCTTCGCGCGTGCGTTCCGCGCGCGCTTCGGCGTGTCCGCCACGCGCTATCGCAGCGCCGCCGCCAGCAACGCGGGCTTGAGCTCGCGGGCCGACTCGGCAAAGTCTCGCGGCAGTGTGCGCAAAGCGGCGCTGGCCACCGCAATCTGATGCGGCGTCGGCGCGCATGCGTTGATCGCATGCCGCCGATTTTCCGGCGCGCCGCGACCACGCCCTACGTCCGTCGCGGCGCACTTTTTCGATAAGCACTTCGGCAGCGCGCGGGTTTCGCGTGCGCTTGCGCGTGTCCGCGCTGCGCTATCGCAACGACGTTGCGAACGATGCGGGCGTGAACTCGCGGACCGACTCGGCAAAGTCTCTCGGCCTCGCATGCAAAGCAGCGATGGCCATCGGAACGTAATTTTGCTGGGCGTTTTAACACGCCCATAACGATTACTGGAGAGAGATAGATGAACCATCGCAATTTGCGTCCCGTGGTGCGGCTCGGCTTGTTGCCGGCCGGCATCGCGATCGCACTGGTGCCGGCGTTCGCCAGCGCCCAGGAAGCCGATGCAGCTCCCGCCCAACAAGATGCTACGACCCTCGATCGCATCGCGACATCGAAACTTCGCAGCCGATCTTCACCCTGACCCGCGCCGAGATCGACAAGCAGGGCGTGACCTCGGTCGCCGACGTGCTGCAGCGCATCTCCAGCAACGGCGCCGCGCTGAACTCGACCTTCAACAACGGCGGCGACGGTTCCTCGGGCATCAGCCTGCGTAACCTCGGCTCCAGCCGTACCCTGGTCCTGGTCAACGGCCGCCGCTGGACCACCCAGCTCGACGGTTCGGTCGACCTCAACACCATCCCGGCCTCGATCATCGAGCGCGTGGAAGTGCTGAAGGACGGCGCGTCGACCATCTACGGTTCCGACGCCATCGCCGGCGTGGTCAACATCATCACCCGCCGCAACTTCGAAGGCGCCGAAGCCGGCGCGTACTTCGGCCAGTACAGCCAGCAGGACGGCGACCGTCAGGCGTACGACTTCACCATGGGCGTCAGCAACGATCGTTCCTCGATCCTGCTGGGCGCGTCCTACGTGAAGGAAGAGGCTGTCATGGCCGGCGCGCGCAAGATCTCGTCCGGCGGTCCCCCGTTCTTCGGCGGCCAGAGCGGCACCGGCTTCCCGGGCTCGTTCGTCGACAACCAGGGCACCGCGTCCAACACCGACGACGTGCGCTATGTCCTCGACGCGCAGGGCAACAAGGTTCCCTACAACTCGGCCGTGCACGGCTACAACACCGCGCCGGACAACTACCTGCTGACCCCGCAGGAGCGTACCTCGCTGTTCGCGCAGGGCACGTTCAACATCACCGACAACCTGACCTTCCGCACCGAGACGCTGTACAACCAGCGCATCTCCGAGCAGCTGCTCGCGGCCATGCCGGTCACCGGCCAGACCCTGAGCAAGGACAGCCTGTACGCGCCGGCCGAGTACAAGGGCGTGCGCGACCTGATCGGCGTCAACCGCCGCTTCCAGGAAACCGGTGGCCGTTCGTTCAACCAGGACGTCAAGAACTTCCATTTCTACGGCGGTCTGGAAGGCTTCTTCAGCGTCGGCGAGCGTCAGTTCGATTGGGACGCCGGCTACCGCTACGACAAGTCCGACGAGAACACCCTGACCTACGGTCTGTTCAACCTGGCCGCGCTGCGCAACGCCTACGGTCCGTCGGAAATGCGCGACGGCAAGGCCGTGTGCGTGTCCGCACCGGGCGGCGCCATCATCGCCGGCTGCGTGCCGATCAATCCGCTCGGCGGCCTGGGTTCGATCACCCCGGAAGGCCTGGCGTACACCGGCTTCACCGCGCACGATTCGGCCAAGGTCGAGTCCAAGAGCTACACGCTGAACCTCAGCGGCGACATCATCGACCTGCCGGCCGGCCCGCTGGGCTTCGCCGCGGGCTATGAGCACCGCACCGAGAGCGGCCAGTTCGATCCGGACGCGTTCATCGCCGCCGGCCTGAGCACCGGCAACGCGCGTTCGCCCACGGCCGGTTCGTACTCGCTGGACGAGTTCTACCTCGAAGTCGCCGTGCCGGTGCTGTCCGACCTGCCGTTCGCCAAGCTGCTCGACTTCTCGGTCGCCACGCGTTACTCGGACTTCAGCAACTTCGGCGACACGCTGAACAGCAAGTTCGGTTTCCGCTGGAAGCCGATCGACGACCTGCTGATCCGCGGCAACTGGTCGGAAGGCTTCCGCGCCCCGAGCATCAGCAACCTCTACGGCGGCAACACCGACTCGTTCGAGAGCTACATCGACCCGTGCTCCAGCCACTCGCCGCTGCGTGGCAACGCCCAGGTCGCGGCTCGCTGCGCCGCCGAAGGCGTGCCGGCGAACTTCGTCCAGCCGGGTAACGGCGCGTCGCGTCAGACGCTCGAAGCCTTCACCTGGACCTCGAACGACCAGCTGGCCCCGGAAACCTCGACCAGCAAGACCCTGGGCTTCGTCTACAGCCCGAGCTGGCTGCAGGGCTTCGACATCGCGGTCGACTGGTACAAGGTCAAGATCGAGAACGCGATCACCCGTCCGGAAGCGCAGTTCATCCTCGACAAGTGCTACGCCGGTACCGCGGGCGAGCAGGCTGCGTACTGCGGTCTGTACTCGCGCGGCGGCACCTCGGCCGGCAACCCGAACATCATCGACAAGCTCGAGATGCCGCTGCTCAACCTCGCTCAGTACGAGGTCGAGGGTTACGACGTGACCCTGAACTACCGTCTGCCGGAAACGGCGTACGGCAAGTTCTCGATCACCTGGGACACCAGCTACACCTCCAAGTGGATCGCCACCGCCACCAAGGATTCGACCCCGGAAGAGCGTCAGGGCCTGTACCTGCCGCAGGATCCGTACTGGCGGATCAAGTCCAATCTGTACCTGGATTGGACCAAGGGCGACTTCGGCGCGACCTGGGGCATGCGCTACAAGTCGGGCATCGACGAGGATTGCCCGTTCACGGGCGCCGACGCGCAGGCCTACTGCTCGGATCCGAACCGCGTGACCATCGACGGTCCGGCGCCGCGCAACCACCTGGGTGCGGTCACGTATCACGACATGCAGTTCCGCTACAACACGCCGTGGAACGCCACCGTCTCGGTCGGCGCGAACAACGTGTTCGACAAGGATCCGCCGCAGTCGCTGACCGCGCCGTACAACATGTTCGATCCGCAGTACGACGTGCCGGGCCGTTACTACTACCTGCAGTACCGTCAGCGCTTCTGATCGACGGTCCAGGCAGTAGGCAACATGCAGTACCGGGAGGCGGGCCATCGGCCCGCCTCCTTTTTTATGCGCGCCCGGGCATGGCGACGGCTTCGCGGTCCTGTGTACGATAGGGCGGTCGCAGGTCCGGATCGCACGATGAAACTGCAGGTGCCGTTCATCCAGTTGCCGCTGTCGTTCGACGCGGCGCGGCTGGCGTCGGAGATCGCCGCTCTGGGCGAGGCGCCGTGGCGCCCGCACCCGCAGGGCTTCGCCGGCAACTCGATGCTGCCGCTGGTCGCCGTCGACGGCGAGCCGGGCAACGAGGCCTTCGCCGGGCAGATGCGCCCGACCCCGGAACTGCAGCGCTGCCCCTATCTGACCCAGGTCTTCGCCAGCCTCGGCGCCACGGCCGGCCGCAGCCGCCTGATGCGCCTGTCCGGCCATGCCGAAGTCACCCGCCATGCCGACCAGGGCTATTACTGGGCCGAGCGCGTGCGCGTGCACGTGCCGATCGTGACCCAGCCGACCGTGCGCTTCGAATGCGGCGACGCCGCGATCAACATGGCCGCGGGCGAGTGCTGGATCTTCGACACCTGGCGCCAGCACCGGGTCATCAACGATGCGGTGCAGTCGCGCATCCATCTGGTCGTCGACACCGTCGGTGGCGGCGAGTTCTGGGACCTGGTCGGGCGCGGACGTCCGCACAACGTCGCCCCCGCGGGCTGGCCGCTGCGCGCGGTTGCGCCGCGCGCGGACGAGGTCGTGCGTTTCCCCTGCGAGACCGTCAACGTGCCCGTGGTGATGAGCCCCTGGGAGCTCAACGCCCACTTCGGCCTGTTGTTCGCCGACGCCGAGCCGCATCCGCAACTGCAGCAGGTGCGGCAGAGCGCGATGCGCTTCGCCCGCGCCTGGCAGGGCCTGTGGTTCGAATACGGCGAGCGCCCGGAAGGCCGCGCGCGCTACCGCGAGACCCTGCAGCGCTTCATCGACGAGGTCAAAGGACCCAGCCAGGGCATCCGCCTGCGCAACGAACTGCGCTGGTTCAACGCGATGATGACCATCGTCGCCAAGTTCGCGGTCGGCGGTGAAGCGCCGGCGGCGGGCAGCAATGCGGAACAGCAGCGGGCGGTGGGCGATAACGCCTGAATGCTTGTTTGGCCCCTCTCCCGCGAGAGCGGAGAGGTTGGGGTGAGGGCAGCGCGGCGCGTAGCTGCGACCTCGGCCGCTGCCCTCATCCGCCCTTCGGGCACCTTCTCCCGCGAGCGGGAGAAGGGACGGCAAGAGCCTCGCGTGCTTTAGCCCCTCTCCCTCAAACTGAAGACGGGACAACAAGATCTCCGCGCGCTTTAGCCCCTCTCCCGCGAGCGGGAGAGGGGTTGGGGTGAGGGCCGGTGCGCGACTGCAACTGCAACCCGGACCCTCATCCGGCGCTACGCGCCACCTTCTCCCCTGGCAGAAGGAAGATCAAAAGTTCGAATCCAAAAAACAAAGGCCGCCCTGGGGCGGCCTTCGTCGTGTCCGAGCGGCGCCGACGGCGCCCGCCTCAGAACTTGGGCTTGTCGCCTTCTTCGGTCGCGTTGTAGCGATCGATCGCTTCGAGCAGGATCTGCTTGGCCTCGGCGGCGTTGCCCCAGCCGTCCAGCTTGACCCACTTGCCCTTCTCGAGATCCTTGTAGTGCTCGAAGAAGTGGCCGATGCGGTCCAGCCAATGCTGGCTGACCTGGCCGATGTCGGCGATGTGGCTGTAGCCGGCGAAGACCTTGTCGATCGGCACCGCCAGCAGCTTCTCGTCGCCGCCGGCCTCGTCGGTCATTCGCAGCACACCGACCGGACGGCAACGGATCACCGAGCCCGGGATCAGCGGCAGCGGCAGCACCACCAGCACGTCGGCCGGGTCGCCGTCGCCGCAGAGGGTGTGCGGCACGTAGCCGTAGTTGCAGGGGTAACGCATCGGCGTCGACAGGATGCGGTCGACGAAGATCGCGCCGGAGGCCTTGTCGACCTCGTACTTGACCGGCTCGGCGTCCTTGGGGATTTCGATGATGACGTTGATCTCATCCGGCGGGTTCTTGCCGGTGGGGACGAGGTCCAGGCCCATGCGTAGCTCCGACTGCTGGTGGCCCGCCGGGGGACGGGCCGATGAAAGAGCGGGCATTCTACGCGGCTGGCTGCTGCGATGCAGCATGGGACGGTGGTGTGCGCTGCCCCGGGGTCGCCCGGGAGCTGCCGTCGGCGGGCCGCACACTTGCGTGGCGTGGCCCGAGTCCGAACGCCCGGGCTCGAACGCACGGGCCCGGCCGGCGCGGATCGCCTGGCGACGGGGGTCTGCGAGGCCGTCTTTCCACAGGACAGGGGCGACGGAGGAAAAGCCGGGCGAGCGGCCGCGCCGCGTGCGCCGCATGCCGGGCGCCTTGAGCGCGGGGCGTCGCCGGTGTCCAATCCACTCAGGAAAACGACCGCGATGCAGGGAATGAAAGAACGAACCGGATGTCGAGAAACCGCATTGCTGGCCGTCTTGTGGTTGGCCTGCATGCCCGTCGCGGCCAGGCCCGCCAGCGACGAAGCGCGCACCGCCGCGTACTTCGACCGTATCGCCGCCAGCCCGCCGCAACTGCGGATATTCCTGCAGGCCATGCCCAAGGGCGCCGACCTGCACAACCACGCCAGCGGTTCGGTCTATGCCGAGGACTTTCTGCGCTGGGCGGCGGAGCAGGACTATTGCATCGCCAGCGACAGCCATCGCATCGTGCGCCCGCCGTGCGTAGCGCCCGCGTCGGTGCCGGCGCGTGATCTGGCGAGCAAGGACTACGGCGCCTACAGCCGCGCCATCGACGCGTTGTCGATGCGCAATGCGAGCCTGCCGGATTTCGAGCGCTTCTTCGCCAGCTTCGACGGCTTCCGCGCCTTGTCCAGCGGCGACGGCAGCCGGTTGGTCGCGGCCGCACGCGAGCTGGCGGCCGACGACCGCGTCTCCTATCTGGAGCTGATGACGATGCCGCGCAGCGCGCAAGGCCTGCTGGACGCGGCCAAGGCCGGCGGACAGGACGGCAACGACTTCGGCGCCTTGGCCGCCGTACTGGCGCCCTTGCTGCCGGCCGCGATCGCCGAAGCGCGCGCGGAGCTGGACCGCTACGAGGCGACTCTCGCTGCGGCGCAGGGCTGCACGGGCGCCGCAGCGCAACCGGCCTGCACGGTCGAGGTGCGCTATCAGATTCCCGTGCCGCGCCATCGCCCGCCGGCGCAGGCCTTCGCCGCGATGGCGTTCGGCTTCGCCCTGGTCGAGGCCGATCCACGCTGGGTCGGCGTCAACATCGTCGGTCCCGAGCATCATCCGTTGGCGCAGCGCGACTATGCGCTGCATATGCGCATGTTCGCCTACCTCAAACAGCGCCATCCCACGGTGCCGCTGTCGCTGCACGCGGGCGAGCAGACCCTGGGCCTGGTCGCGCCGCGCGAACTGCGTTTCCATGTGCGCGACGCGGTGATGGTGGCCGGCGCCAAGCGCATCGGCCACGGCGTCGATATCGCCTACGAAAGCGACGCGCAGGCCTTGCTGCAGCGGATGGCGCGCGAGCGGATCGCGGTCGAGATCAACCTGAGCAGCAATGCCGCCATCCTGGGCGTGAAAGGCGCCGATCATCCTCTGCGGCTGTATCGCGAGGCGGGCGTGCCGGTGGTGCTGGCGAGCGACGACCAGGGCGTGCTGCGCAGCGACATGAGCAACGAGTACCTGCGCGCGGCGCAGGAGCATGGACTGCGCTACGCCGACCTCAAGCGGATCGCCCGCGACAGTATCGAGTATGCCTTCCTACCCGGCGCCAGCCTGTGGCAAGGCACGGTGGGCGGAGCCCGGGTCGCGGCCTGCGCCGCCGCGCTGTCGTCGCCGGACGCGGCCTGCGAGCGCTACCTGCAGGGCAGCGAGAAGGCGCGGATGCAATGGCGCCTGGAGCAACAGTTCGAGCGGTTCGAGCGCGAGCCACGCTGACGGATACGGCGCAGCAACGAGAACGGCGGCCGTAGCCGCCGTTCTCGTCGCCGGTAGCGGACGGCCGGATTACTCGACCACGACCTCGACCCGGCGCGCTTCCTTGGACGTGCCGTTGCCGGTGGTCTCGACCGGCTTGTCCATGCTGACGCGGTCGGCCGGCAGGCCCTGCGCGATCAGCCAGTCCCTGACCACCGAAGCGCGCTGCTTGGCCAGCTCTGCGTTGGCCGCGGGGTCGCCGCTGCGGTCGTGGAAGCCGGACACGCGCGCCTTCAGCGCCGGATCGCGTTGCAGGCGGTGATACACGTTCGACAGCGCGGTTTCGAACTCGGCCGGCAGCGCCGCCGAGTTGCTTTCGAAGTACAGCGTGGCGCGCGAATCCGGCGTCGCGGCGGCGGCGCCGGCGGCCGGCGCGACCGTCGCCGGGGCGCTCATCTCGGTCGGGGCCGCGTGCGCCGCCACCGCATCGGCTGCGCCGCTGCCGGCCGGCAGCAAGGGCACCAGCAACAGGGCGACGATGTTGATGATCTTGATCAGCGGATTGATCGCCGGGCCGGCGGTGTCCTTGTACGGATCGCCGACGGTGTCGCCGGTGACCGCGGCCTTGTGCGCCTCGGAGCCCTTGCCGCCGTGGTGGCCGTCCTCGATGTACTTCTTGGCGTTGTCCCAGGCGCCGCCGCCGGTGGTCATCGAGATCGCCACGAACAGGCCGGTCACGATGGTGCCGATCAGCAGGCCGCCCAGCGCCTTGGGCCCCAGCAGCAGGCCGATCACCACCGGCACTGCGACCGGCAGCAGCGAGGGCACGATCATTTCCTTGATCGCCGACTTGGTCAGCATGTCCACGGCGCGCGAGTAATCCGGCTTGCCGGTGCCTTGCATGATCCCGGGAATGTCGCGGAACTGGCGCCGGACCTCCTCCACCACCGCGCCGGCGGCGCGGCCGACGGCTTCCATCGCCATGGCGCCGAACAGGTAGGGGATCAGGCCGCCGATCAGCAGGCCGATGATCACGTAGTGGTCGGACAGGTCGAAGGAGAACACCGTGCCCGGATGCGCGGCCTGCAGGTTGTGGGTGTAGTCGGCGAACAGCACCAGCGCGGCCAGCGCGGCCGAGCCGATCGCATAGCCCTTGGTCACCGCCTTGGTGGTGTTGCCGACCGCGTCGAGCGGATCGGTCACCGCGCGCACTTCCGGCGGCAGTTCGGCCATCTCGGCGATGCCGCCGGCGTTGTCGGTGATCGGGCCGTAGGCGTCGAGGGCGACGATCATGCCCGCCATCGACAGCATCGAGGTCGCGGCGATGGCGATGCCGTACAGGCCGGCGAACGCGTGCGCGCCCCAGATCGCCAGGCACACCGCGATCACCGGCAGCGCGGTCGACTTCATCGACACGCCCAGGCCGGCGATGATGTTGGTGCCGTGACCGGTGGTCGAGGCCGCCGCGACGTGCTGCACCGGCTTGAACTGAGTGCCGGTGTAGTACTCGGTGATCCACACGATCACGCCGGTCAGGACCAGGCCGATCAGCGCGCACCAGTACAGGTTCATCGCGCCGTAGGACGAGTCGGCCATCAGCTGGGTGGTGATCGGGTAGAACGCGACCGCCGCCAGCACCGCCGACACGATCACGCCCTTGTACAGCGCGCCCATGATCGAGCCGCCGGCCTTCACCTTGACGAAGAACGCACCGATGATCGAGGCGACGATCGACACGCCGCCCAGCACCAGCGGGTACAGCACCGCATGGGTGCCGGCCTGGGCCATCATCAGCCCGCCCAGCAGCATGGTCGCGATCACCGTGACCGCGTAGGTTTCGAACAGGTCCGCGGCCATGCCGGCGCAGTCGCCGACGTTGTCGCCGACGTTGTCGGCGATCACCGCCGGGTTGCGCGGGTCGTCCTCGGGGATGCCGGCTTCGACCTTGCCCACCAGGTCGGCGCCGACGTCGGCGCCCTTGGTGAAGATGCCGCCGCCCAGTCGGGCGAAGATCGAGATCAGCGACGAGCCGAACGCCAGGCCGACCAGCGCGTGCAGGGCCGCTTCGCCGGTGATGCCCATCTTGCCCAGCGCCAGCCAGTAGCCGGCCACGCCGAGCAGGCCCAGGCCGACCACCAGCATGCCGGTGATCGCGCCGCCGCGGAAGGCGACGTCCATGGCCGGGCCGATGCCCTTGCGCGCGGCTTCGGCGGTGCGCACGTTGGCGCGCACCGACACGTTCATGCCGATGTAGCCGGCCGCGCCGGACAGCACCGCGCCGATCAGGAAGCCGATCGCGGTAGGCCAGTTCAGGAAGATGCCGATGACCACGAACAGCACCGCGCCGGCGATGCCGATGGTGCTGTACTGGCGGTTGAGGTAGGCGCGCGCGCCTTCCTGGATCGCGCCGGCGATCTCCTGCATGCGTTCGTTGCCGGCGGGTTGCGCGCTGATCCAGCGCGCGGAAATGATCCCGTACAGGATCGCGATGACGGCGCAAGCCAGCGCCAAGGTCAAACCGTACTGCTCCAGCATGAACCCCTCCCCAGAGTGGACATCAGGACAACAACGGGATTGCCTAGTTTTAAGGTCGCGAGCCGGAGTTCCGGCGCGGCAACGCTGGGACTATCGCACAGGCCCCGGGCCTGTGAAACCTCGTGAAACCAGGGTTCAGCCCGAGCGTGCCAGCCTGCGACCCCAGTCACGTAACGATGGAGCCGTTCATGCGCATCGCCGTCGCCCTGTTCGCCGTCGCCCTGTCGCTGCCGGCCCTGGCCGCCGATCCGACGCCGGAAATCCAGCGCCCCGCCGCGCAGCCGCAGGCGGTGGGCGCGGTCCATACCCTGCGCCAGATCCCCGAGGCCTGCGCGCGTATCGAAGGCCAATTCACCGGCCAGGCCGCGCAGCCGTACAAGTTCGCCGTGGTCCGCACCAGCCCCAATTGCCAGGCGCGGGCGCGTTTCGTCGACGCGGCCAAGGCCCAGCCCTCGCTGGCCGCGGGCTGGAAGTTCAACGATCTGATCCGTGTCCCCAACGCGGCCTGCCCGTCGCAGCAGGCGGTGGTGCGGGTGTGGCGCAAGCCGGCCGACGTGGCGCCGCCCAAGCTCGATGCGCAGGGTCAGGCGCGCCTGTACCTGAGCGACGAGAAGGCCAAGGCCGCGGCCAGGCAGCTCGCGGCGATCCCGATGTTCGCCGCGGCGATGTCGGTCGAGGGCAAGGCCTGCGGCGGTTGAGGCGCGCCGCGCGCCGATCGCATCACGCGACGGGCGCCGCTGCGGCGCCCGTCGCGATCGGTGAGGCTTACTTGGCGAGCTTGAGCTTGTCGGCCAGGGCGTTGAACGCCGCCGCGTCGGTCGGCGACAGGTTCGGACGGCCGGCCACGATGCCCATGCCCAGCGTGCCCTGCACGTAGTAGGTTTCGCCGGCCTCGATTTCCATGGTCAGCACGTCCTTGGTCTCGCCGTGGACGCGGTACTCGTGCGTGCCCGGATCGGCCACGTGGACGAAGTACTTGCCGCTGCGCAGCTTGCCCAGCTCGGTCTCGCCCTCGCGCACCTTGAAGCCGACCGCGGCGCCCACGAACTTGGACGGACGGAAGAACACGATCTGGCCCTTGCCCTGGGGCGGCACGCCGATCGTGCCGGCGGCCTGCGCGTCGGTGGCGTCGTCCGACGCTTCGGCGGCGGCGGCGGTCGCGGCCGGCTGGGCGACGTCCTGGGCCAGCACGGCGCCGGAGAACATCAGGCCGAGGGCGAGTGCGGAAACACGGAACTTCAGGTTCATCTAAGGACTACTCCTTGGGTGGTTGAACGACGTCGGTCGTGGCGGCCGACGACGGAGAAACGGGGAGGGCGGCGGTCGCGGCGACCGTGCCGGCGACGGGCAGATCCAGGTCCTGGGCGAGCTTGGCGTGCAGAGCGGTGTCGGCCGGGATCTCGATCTCGCGCCCGCGCACGAACATCGCGAACGGGCCGATCAGGAAGGCCGCGCCCATCGCGCCGTTGATCTGGTCGCGTCCGCTTTGCCCCACCGACAGGCCGCGCAAGGGGATCTGGCGGCCGTTGAATTCCAGATAGCGGCCGGCGATCAGCAGCTCGCCCGGATGACCGCCGCCGCGCGAACGCGCGCCGTGCACCACTTCGCCGACGGCGGGCGTGCCGGCCGGGATCGGGTCCGCGCCCTCGACCGCCAGCGGCTGGCTCAGACGCAGCGCGAAGCGGTCGCCGCGCTTGTGGCGCGCGGAGGACAGGCTTCCGCCGAGTTGCAGTTCGACCACGCTGCCCGCCGCGAGCCGGCAGCAGGGCGCGGGCGCGGCGGCGAGGCTGGCGTCGGCGGCGGCCGGCGCAGCGACGGGCTGCGCCGTCGGCGCGGGAGTCGTGGTGGGGAGCGGTGCGGCGGCGGCACCCTGCGCCTGCGCGACAGGAACGACGAGCAAAGCCGCGAGCGCGGCTGCGAGCTTGAACATGAGCGACGCCCCCCTGAGCGTGGCCGCACATTAGCCAAGGCTCCGATTTCAGGCAAGCGCCGCGCGCGGGCCTACGCGCCTGCGCGGACCGGGTCTGCATCGATCGCGGCGCGGCGGTGGCACCGCAAGCCGGGCCGACATTGCCGATGCGCGTGAGGCGCCGAGCCAATAGCCGCAAGGGCTGGGCGTCGGCGGGGGAGCGGATGGGTCGCTACTTGGGCAGCGCCAAAACGAGGCATGGAATACGCGCGCGTCTCGCAAGCCGCGCGCCAGAACGGTCGCGTTCGTCGCCGAAGCGGTGCGGCTAGGCTTGGTCGGGAAAGCGAGCGCGCAGGCCGCGCCGAAGCGCGGCCTGCGTATGGCCGCTTACTGCAGACCGCGGCAGTTCGTCAGCCACACCAAGTGACTGGTCTGGTCGTAATGGTCGTAGGTGGCGTTGAGGTACATCTTGTCGCCGGTGCGCATCGCCAGCGAGTAGGCGTTCTGGTCCGGCTGCATGCGGCAGGCGATGCGCAGCTCGCCCCGGCGCGACTTGCTCTGGATCACGCCCGGCACCAGCGAGGGGTTCATGTCGAAGTAGAGCTCGAACGCGCCCTTCTTGCCGGCCACGCCCTTGTTGACGCCCTTGATGTTGTAGACCTTGCCTTCGAAACGCACGTCGATCGCGGCGCCGTTCTCCAGGCCCTGGCGCTCGATGTCGGTGGCCAGCGAGGTGGCCTGGATCTCGATCGCCTTGGCCGCGGCGCGCGCGACCGGCGCCTTGCCCGGCTTGAGTTGGGTCAGCATCTTGCACATCGCGTCGCGGATGCCGTCGGCGTTGCCGAACGAGCCGCGGCGGGTCTTCATCAGCATCGACACCGCGCCGTCGGGCTTGGCGGTGACGTAGACCTGCAGGCCCTTGTGGGCCATGTTGGCCGGCTCCTCGAGCAGCAGCGAACCGCTTTCCGGACTTTCGTCGAGCACGTCCATGCCGTCGGCGATGGCGAGGTTGCGCATCTGGCCGATCGCGCTGGGCACGCTCAGGCCCGGGACCTTGTACGAGGTCGAATATTCGGCGCCGGAGAGCGCGTTGCCCTTCTTGCTGAAGTTGTCGTCGCACTGGCCGGCCAGCGCGGGCAGGGAGGGCAGCAACAGCAGCAGCGGGAGGATCAGCTGGATCGGCTTGGCTTTCATGAGGAGTTCCTTGAAGTGATCGGTCTTCCGTGCGCCCTGCCGTAGGCCTGCGACGCCCGCGGCCGCAGATTGCCGGATTAGCCAGGTCGATTCAACGACCATCCGGCATTAATTCCGCTATCGCGTTCGCATTCCTGCGTTCGAACGTGCCTTTCTTGCGCTCAATTGCAGGGGTCGGCGGGGGAGCGCTGCTGCATTTCCTGTGGCGTGAGTTCTTCGATGCTGTGACCGATGTTCCAGCGGTGGCCGAAAGGATCGATCACCGTGCCCGAGCGTTCGCCGTAGAAATGATCGCGCGGCGCCATCGCCAGCTGTGCGCCGGCGGCGACCGCGCGGGCGACGGTCGCATCGGCGTCGTCGACGTGCAGGTGCAAGGTGTGGCTGTGGCCGCGTCCCGGCTCGGGACGGCGGATGTCGACCTCGGGGAACTCCTCGCACAGCATCAGGGTGCTGCCGCCCAGGGCGAGCTCGACATGGCCGATGCGGCCGGAGGGTTCGACCAGGCGGAATTTCTCGCTGGCCTCGAAGCTGTGGATGTAGAACTCGACCGCGGCCTGGGCATCGGCGACGCAGAGGTAGGGAAACAGTTCGTGTACGGCCATCGCGGTGCTCCGGTGTGGGTGTGCGGGCCAGCCTGCGCCCGGCGCGCGGCGCGCGATTGGACGAAATTTACCCGTTTGCCGTTGCCGGGAGCGGCGTGGGCCTTTCGCTGTCTGTAGGAGCGGCGTGAGCCGCGATCGCGTCACCGCAACTACCGCGCAGGGTCCGCGAGCTTCATCGCTGCCGACTGCCATCGCGGCTCACGCCGCTCCCACAGACAGCCCAGTGCTCGCCCAGTGCTCAGCTCAGCTCAGCGGCAGATGGTTCGGCGACGCCGGTGCGCGCGCTGCGTACTCGCGTGGGCTCACGCCGGCGAATTCGCGGAACTCGCGGATCAGGTGCGATTGGTCGAAATAGCCCGCGTCCAGGGCCAATTGCGCCCAGCCCGGACGTGGCGTCGCCGCCAGCGCGGCGAGCAGGCGCTGGAAGCGCAGCACGCGCGCATAGCGCTTGGGCGCCAGGCCGGCGACGTCGCGGAAGCCGGCGATGAAGCGGCGGTGGCTGCGGCCGCAGGCATCGGCCAGGGCGGCCACGTCGGTGTCGGCCGGCGCGCGCTGCACGCAGGCCAGCGCCTGCACGATCTGCGGGTCCAGTCCGCGCCGGCCGCGCGCGCGGCGCAGCCGCGCCTCCAGGAAGGCCAGCAGCAGCGCACGGCGACGGCCAAGGTCGGCGTCGGCGGCCAGGCGTTCGTACAGCAGTTCGGCCTCGTGCCCGCACAGGTCGGCCAGGTCGACGTGGCCGTCGGCGAGTTCGGCGGCGGATACGCCGAACAGCGCCAGCGCCGCCCCCGGCCGCAACACCGCGCCGACCGAGGCCGCGGGCCGGGCGGTGTCCTTGATGCAGTAGCCGGCGCGGACCCCGCCGACGGTGGCCACGCTGTAGCCGCGGCCCTGGCGGTCGGCGGCGCCGGTGTAGATCCGCAGCGGCGGCCCGTCCAGCCGGACCGTCAGATGCATGGCGCCGCTGGGCAGCGAGTGCTCGCGCGCGTGCGCGGGCGGCGCGTCGGGGCGCGCGCAGGCCCAGACCTGTGCGACCCAGGGCCGCAGCGCCGCCGTCCCGTGCACGGCCGCGGCCTCAGTCCTTGAAGTCCGGCAGCTTGCGCTTCACCGCCACGTTCTTCAGCGCCACGTACTTGGGCAGGCCGTCGCGGCCGTAGGGCGGCGGCGCCTCGCCGCGGATCAGCGGCTCCAGGTACTTGCGCGCGGCCGGCGTGATGCCGTGGCCGTCCTTGCGGATGAAGCCGGCCGGCATTTTCTTTTCGTGATTGGCGACCTTGTCCAGCGGCACCGGCGCGATCTTCCAGCGGTAGGGCGCGTCGGCCGTGCGCACGATCGCCGGCATTACGGCGTTCATGCCTTTGAGTGCGTACTCGACCGCGGCCTTGCCGACCGCGAGCGCCTGCTCGACGTCGGTCTTGGAGGCCAGGTGCCGGGCCGAGCGCTGCAGGTAGTCGGGCAGGGTCCAGTGGACCTTGTAGCCCAGCGCGTCCTTGACCCGGCCGGCCAGGTGCGAGGCCACGCCGCCGAGCTGGGTGTGGCCGAAGGAGTCCTTGCCGCCGCCGGCATCGGCGACGAAGCGGCCGTCGGCGGTCTGGATGCCTTCGCTGGCCACGACCACGCAGTAGCCCACGCGCTCGACCACGGCTTTGACGCGCTTGAAGAAGTCGGCCTCGTCGAACGGCCGCTCCGGGAACAGGATCAGGTGCGGGGCCTGGTCCGGGCCGTCGCCGGCCAGGCCGGCGGCCGCGGCCAGCCAGCCGGCGTGGCGGCCCATGGCCTCGTAGACGAAGACCTTGGTCGAGGTCTCAGCCATCGCGGCCACGTCCAGCGCGGCCTCGCGCACCGACACCGCGGTGTATTTGGCGGCCGAGCCGAAGCCCGGGCAGCAGTCGGTCACGGCCAGGTCGTTGTCGACCGTCTTGGGCACGCCGATGCAGGTCAGCGGGTAGTCGAACTCGGCCGCGAGCCGGGACACTTTGAGCGCGGTGTCGGCCGAGTCGTTGCCGCCGTTGTAGAGGAACCAGCGCACGTCGTGGGCCTTGAGCACGGCCAGCAGGCGTTCGTAGCGGGCGCGGTCGGCGTCCAGCGATTTCAGCTTGACCCGGCAGGAGCCGAAGGCCCCGCCCGGGGTGTGGGCCAGGGCCCGGATCGCGGCCGCCGATTCCTTGGAGGTGTCGATCAGGTCCTCGCGCAGGGCGCCGAGGATGCCGTTGCGGGCCGCCAGCACCTTGACCTTGCGCGCGCGGGCGGTCTCGATCACGGCCGAGGCGGTGGCGTTGATGACGGCGGTCACGCCGCCGGATTGCGCGTACAGCAGGGTTCCAGAGGCCATGGGGGTTCCAGGATTGACGCCGGGATGCGGTAAGCTGACCGCAATATTGACGCCCGGCGGTGGGGTGGCGACGGCTACGAGTGTAGCGCCGCGCCCCGGGCATGCGACCCAGGCCGCTCCGTGGAGAGCGCCGGCCGCACGAGGCATTCTTGTTCTAGGAGCGATGTAGATGCGATTGGTACTTCTGGGCGCGCCCGGTTCCGGTAAGGGCACGCAGGCGGCGCGACTCAAGGACCACCTGCAGGTGCCGCACATTTCCACCGGCGACCTGCTCCGCGGCGAAGTCGCCGCCGGCACCAAGCTGGGCCTGGAAGCCAAGGCGGTGATGGACGCCGGCAACCTGGTCAGCGACGCGATCCTGCTGGGCATGCTGGAGGAGCGCTTCTCGCGTCCCGACACCCATGGCGGCTTCATCCTCGACGGCTACCCGCGCAACCTGGCCCAGGCCGATGCGCTGGACGCGCTGCTGAAGAAGATCGGCCAGCCGATGGACTACGCCGTACAGCTGGAGGTGCCGATCGATCTGCTGGTCGAGCGCATCGCCGGCCGCGCCGCCGAGCAGGGCCGCAAGGACGACAGCCCGGACGCGGTCCGCACCCGTCTGAAGGTCTACGACGAGGTCACCGCGCCGGTCATCGAGTACTACCGCCAGCACGGCCGTCTGACCGCGATCGACGGCGTCGGCTCGCTGGACGAGGTGTTCACGCGCATCGTCGAGGCGCTGTCGCCGGCGCCGGTGGTCGGCTGAGCTTTACCGGCCTGAGTCGCTTTCGCCGCTCATGCCTCGGCTCCCTCTCCCGCAAGCGGGAGAGGGCTGGGGTGAGGGCATACGAACCACAAAACGCGGCGCGAGTTTCCTTGCGTTGACGTAGGCAGACTTGCGGCCGGCGTCGGACGCCGGGTCTCGCGTGCCCTCACCCCTTGCCCCTTTCCCGCAAGCGGGGGAGGGGAGTAGGTAGCGCAGTCTTATCAGGAACGTCGGATCTTGAAGCTACATATTCTGGGCATCGCCGGTACTTTCATGGGCGGCGTCGCCGCGCTCGCCCGCGAACTCGGCCACGAAGTCGAAGGCAGCGACCAGGCGGTGTACCCGCCGATGTCGACCCAGCTCGAACAGCTCGGCATCGCTCTACGCCAGGGCTACCAGCCCGGCAACATCTCGCCCGATTGCGATGAGATCGTGGTCGGCAACGCGCTCTCGCGCGGCAACGGCGCGGTCGAGCAGGTGCTCGACGACGGCCGCCGCTACACCTCCGGCGCGCAGTGGCTCAGCGAACAGGTGCTGCCGGGCCGCGACACGCTCGCCGTCGCCGGCACCCACGGCAAGACCACCACCACCACCATCCTGACCTGGCTGCTCGAAGCCGCCGGCCGCGCGCCGGGCTTCCTGATCGGCGGCGTCGCCGAGGATTTCGGCGTTTCCGCGCGCATCGGCGCCGGCCGCGAATTCGTCGTCGAGGCCGACGAGTACGACACCGCCTTCTTCGACAAGCGCAGCAAGTTCGTCCACTACCGCCCGCTGGTCGCGATCCTCAACAACCTCGAATACGACCACGCCGACATCTTCCCCGACGTGGCCGCGATCCAGCGCCAGTTCCACCACCTGGTGCGGACCGTGCCGCGCCGCGGCCGCCTGATCGTCAACGGCGAGGACGAGCGCCTGGCCGAAGTGCTGGCGATGGGCTGCTGGACCCCGGTCGAGACCTTCGGCCTGGACGCCGGACTGGCCCGGCACGCCGCAGGCGAGGGCGGTGCCGCTTACACCTGGAGCGCGCGCCTGCTGGCCGACGACGGCAGCGCTTTCGTCGTGGTCCACGATGGCGTCGAGATCGGCGAAGTGCGCTGGCCGCTGCTCGGCCGCCACAACGTGATGAACGCGCTCGCCGCGCTCGCCAGCGCCCACGCGGTCGGCGTGGAGGTCGCCTCGGTGCTGCCGGCCCTGGCCGCGTTCCGCAGCGTCAAGCGCCGCCTGGAAGTGATCGGCGAGGCCGGCGGCATCACCGTCTACGACGACTTCGCCCACCACCCCACCGCGATCGCGACCACCCTGGCCGGCCTGCGCGCGCGCGTCGGCGGCGCCCGCATCGTCGTGGCGATGGAACCGCGCAGCAATTCCATGCGCCTGGGCGCTCATGCCGAAGCCCTGGCGCCGTCGCTGGACGGCGCCGACACCGTGGTGTTCCTGCATCGCCCGGAACTGGCCTGGGACGCCGGCAAGGTCGTCGCCGGCCTGCGCGGCGAAGGCGTGGCCGTGCCCGATGCGGCCGCGCTGATCGAAGCCCTGCGCGCCCGCGTGCGCGCCGGCGACCACGTCGTCTTCATGTCCAACGGCGGTTTCGACGGCGCGCCGTGCCGTTTCCTCGCCGTACTGCAGGACGCCGCCGGCTGAATCGGCCGGCGCCCGGTCCCGGGCGCGGCGCCTGCCGAGTTTCCAATCCGAACGTGCAATGGCGATGACGTGCGCGTCGCCGCTTGCGCCGGATCCTGCGTGCCGTTTTCCGGCATATCGCCACGCCTGATAGGCATATAAATCGGCCTAAATGTGCCCATTGCCGACCTCGTGGCACATCCGATGCGAGTCTGGGCACAAGCCGCATATCGCAACTTAAAATTGCTATTTCTGCACACGAAAAGTGCCATTTCAGGGCGGCATATACGCAACAATGAGTTGCGTCATTCCCCGCTCTGCGGGCGCAGCGTCCGCGCCCGCGCAGGAGCCCGTCTCGGCCTGGCAGGATGCATGGGCGGTACCTATGAACTCTACGCACGACGACAAGCCCAAGCACGCAGACTTCGCCCGGCGCCTGAGCCATGCGCTGGACTTCTCGGGCTTCGCCAAGGGCCGCGCCCGCATCGGCGCCTTGTCGATCCATTACAACGTCAGCCGCGAGACCGCACGCAAGTGGCTGCTCGGACTGTCGCTGCCCGAACTGCAGCGCATGATCGAAATCGCCACGCAGCAGCAGGTGAGCTTCGAATGGCTGTCCACCGGCCGCGGCAGCGTCGACGGCAACGGCCTGTCGGTGCGCGATCCCCAGGGCCCGTACGGCGACCCCGAGGAAATGCGCTTGGCCGGCCTGCTGCGGCGGCTCCCGCGCAAGAAACGCCGCGCTCTGATCGAGCTGCTCGACCCGGCTTGAGGCGATAGCCGCCTCGTGCGGCGCGGGTACACTGGCGACATGTCGCTCGCCTCCGATGCCGCGCCGCCCAGCCCGGAATGGCTGGGCCTGTTTCCCCTGCACACGGTGCTGGTGCCCGGTGCCGCGCTCGGCCTGCGCGTATTCGAACCGCGCTACCTCGACCTGGTTCGCGACTGCGGCCGCCGCGGCCGTGGTTTCGGCGTCTGCCTGATCATCGACGGCGAGGAGGTCGGCGCCCCGGCCAGTGCCGCGGCCTTCGGCACCGAAGCGCTGATCGAGGATTTCGGCAACGACGCCGACGGCCTGCTGACCCTGCGCGTGCGCGGCGCGCGCCGCTTCCATGCGCGCCGGGTGCGGGTGCGCGACAACGGCCTGCAGGTGGCCGAGATCGAATGGTGCGCGCCGGACCCGGAACAGGCGGTGCGGCCCGAGCACGGCTTGCTCGCGATCCTGCTGCAGCAACTGGTCGACCGTTTCGGCGGCGAGCACGCGATGGCGCCGCGGGTGCGGATGGAGGACGCGGCCTGGGTCGGCTGGCGCCTGGCCGAGCTGTTGCCGCTGCAGGACGCGCAGCGCCAGGCCTTGCTGCAGATCGACGATCCGCACGAGCGTCTGGACCGTTTGTTGGCGTTGTTGCCCTAGCCGGCACTCGCTCTCGCTCTCGCTCTGGGGTTCGCTTTCTGCTTTCTGTGGAGCAGCGTGAGCCGCGATCGCTTGGCCCGTCCGCCCCGCTCCAGCTTTGGGGTAGGAGCGGCGTGAGCCGCGACCACGACCTCCGGCCACTACGCATATTTCGATGGGGATCGGCTTCGCTTTCTGCTTTCTGTGGGAGCGGCGTAAGCCGCGATTGCGAATTCCGTTTGCTGCGTTGGTTTCGTTCTTAAGCAACAGCTTCCGCCCGCTGCGCGAGCGGGTCACTTTCTCTTGCCACTGGCCTTGGGGTAGGAGCGGCGTGAGCCGCGATCGCGAATCCCAGTTACTTCGTTGGTTTCGTTCTTAAGCAACAGCTTCCGCCCGCTGCGCGTGCGGGTCACTTTCTCTTGCTGGCCCAAGAGAAAGTAACCAAAGAGAAGGGCCTGCCTAGACAACCCTCCCGTGCGAGATCGGAAGTGGCGCCGGGATTTTTCGAAGGAACATCCTGTTCCTCGAAAAACGGCGCGCGTCCTGCGCGCCGCCCTTCGGGTCTGAGCGGGACTGGGCGAGTGCGGCACATTGGATTTCAATGCCGGGGCAACAGCAACAGCAACAGCAACAGCAACAGCAACAACAGCAGCAGCAGCAACAGCAACGGCATGCAAGCAATACAACAGTGAGATTGCGAATGGCCGCCTCGACTTTTCGATGTGAGCCCACGCCGCCTTACCGCGCAACCTCAGCGCTTGCGCTCTTCATCCGGCGAAGGCTCGCCCATCGGCGTGGTCCGCAACCGCAGCACCGGCGTGCCGTGCAGGCCGGTCGCTTCGATGCCGCCGAAGCCGGCCAGCGCGGCGCGGACCGTGGCGTGCGCGCGGACGTCATCGCTGGTCGGCAGCCATAGCGCCGCCGCATCCAGCGGTTTGGTGAGGCGCAGCACCTGGCTCGTGCCCAGCCACAGCGGCGTGCCGTCGTCGAGCTTGGCCGGAGCCCGCCACAAACGCAGCGCGTACTGCTCGTCGGGCCGCGTGCTCGGCCGCAGCAACAGCAGCGATTCGGCTTGCGCGTCCAGGGTCGCGGGCAGCACCGCCTGTTCCAACGGCGCGGCGTCGTCGTTGAGCAGGGCGATCGTCGCCAGCCAGTCGGCCTGCGGTTGCACCCGCCAGCCCTGCGCCAGCAGGGTGTCGCGCAGCGGTTGCAGAGGCCCGGCGACCTGCAGGTTCAAGGGCCAGCGCCGGCGCAGGTCGCGTTCGTTGCGGTGTTCGGGCAGGACCGCCCAATCGCGTCGCCACCAATCGTCGGCGGACAGCACGCGGGTCGGCGCGGCGGCGGCGAACTTGGCCAGCAAGGCGTCGGCCGCGCGCGGCGCGTGCCACAGCGCGGCAGCGACGAAGGTGCCGTAGAACAGCCAGGACAGCGGCCGCATCCAGAACGAACGCGCGACGTGGCGACGGTAGGCGATACCCAGCACCAGCAGCCAGACGATGCCGAACAAGGTGCCGCCGACCAGGTCGCTGGGCCAGTGCGCGCCCAGGTACAGGCGCGCGAAGCCGACCAGGGTGGTGACCACGCCCGCGAGCAGGTACGGCCACACCCGCTGCCGCCCGGGCAGTTCGCGCGCGATCAGCACCGCGAAGAAGCCGAACACGATCGTGGTCATGGTGACCGCGACCGAAGGGAAACCGAAGCCGGCCGGCGCCGTCGGCGGGCGCGGCATGTCGATCGCCGCCTCCAGCAGGCTGGTCAGCGCCAGACCGAACACGATCGCCGCGACCCAATGCGCGGCCGCGAGCCAGCGCCTGCGCCACAGCAGGTAACCCAACGCGACCAGCGCCGCCGGCGCCAGCACCGCGGCGTCGCCCAGGCTCGCCAGCGCGGCCATCAGGCGATCGGCCAGCGGATTGCGCAGGCTCCACATCAGTTCGTGGATGCTGTGGTCCAGGGCCAGCGGACCGCCGCTGGCGAGCAGGGTCGCAAGCAGGGTGAACCAGGCCCAGCTGATCCCGAGCAGGCACACCGCCAGGATCGCGAGCGAGGCCGACTCCGGCCGGTTCGGGTCGATCAGGGCTTCTGCGTAGCGGCCCAGGTGCGGGTGGCGGTGGGTCCAGCGCAGCGCCCGCGCGAGCAGGTTGTTGGCATGCGCGGCGAACCAGCGCCAGGTGTAGAGCACGCAGGCCCAGACCAGGGCGACCGCGACCAGCAGCCCGCCCAGCACCAGCGCCAGGCGATCGGCGACCGCCGCGACCGCGTCGTAGGACGCGCCCAGGACCCAGCCGGGCGCGAGGAACGCGGCCGCCCAGGCGATGCAGGCGAACAGGCTGGGCAGCGCGTAACGGCGCGCCGGCATGTGCAGCATGCCCGCGATCGCCGGCACGAACGGCCGCACCGCGCCGACGAAGCGCGCGATCACGATGCTCTTGCTGCCGTGGCGGCGGAACAACTGCTCGCCGCGGTCCAGCCATTGCGGATAGCGCGAGAACGGCCAGCGCTGGCGCAACTGCGGCCCCCAGCGATAACCGACCCAGTAGCTGAGCCCATCGCCGACGAACGCGCCCAGCGCCGCGCAGGCCAGCGCATACGGCCCGCTGATGTGGCCCAGGCCGACCAGCGCGCCGACCGCGAACAGCAGCGGCAGGGCAGGCACCACGATGCCCAGGATGATGAGCGCGTCGCAGAACGCGATCAGGAAGATCACCGCGCCGGCGGCGGTGGGGTTCGCCGCGATCCATGCGGTCGCGCTTTCGAGCCAGGCTGAATCCATCGGTCGATTATAGGCAGCGCGGAAGACAGGATTAGGGAGTGGGGGCGGTGGAGCGTCGAATTCAAGCGCGGCGCGCGCACCGCATCTCCAAGCCGAATCCCCAAGCCACGGCCCCGAACGTACACTGCGTACATGACCACCGACGCCATCGAAGTCGCCGCGCTCAAGGCCGACAGCTTCGGCCGCATCGCGCTGATGCGCGACGGCGACGGCCTGTTCGTGCGTCGCGACCTCGCCCACGTGCCGCTGTGGCTGCGCCTGCCGGCGTGGTGGCTGGCGCGGCGCGAGGCCCAGGCCCTGCGCTGCGTGAGCGGCCTGGCGGCGCCGCAACTGCTGCGCTGGGACGGGCGCCGGCTCGACCGCAGCTATCTCGACGGAGCCGCCATGTACCAGCGCCCGCCGCGCGGCGACCTCGGCTATTTCCGGCGCGCGCGTCGTTTGCTGCAGCAACTGCATCGCTGCGGCATCGCCCACAACGACCTGGCCAAGGAAGCCAACTGGCTGGTCCTGGCCGACGGCGCCCCGGCGGTGATCGACTTCCAGCTCGCCGTGCGCGGCCGCCCGCGCTCGCGCTGGATGCGCCTGCTGGCGCGCGAGGACCTGCGCCATCTGCTCAAGCACAAGCGCACCTATTGCCCGCAGGCGCTGACCCCGGTCGAGCGGCGCCTGCTGCAGCGGCATTCGTGGCTGCGCGCGGCCTGGTTCGCGACCGGCAAGCCGGTGTACCGCTTCGTGACGCGGCGTATCCTGCATTGGGAAGACAATGAAGGGCAGGGACCCAAGCCCTGAGCCGGCCGGGCCCTGAGCCGGTTCGCAAGCGCGTCCGTACCTGGATGGGCCAGCAGCGCATGGAGCGGCGCCTCGGCTAGGATCGATGGCATAGGCGGGCGCCCGCGCCCACGAACGACGCCACCCACGATGCAGGGATCGCCGCGCGCTGGTCGCCGGCGGTCTCTCAAGGAGTTCTCATGAGCAGCTTGTCCGGCAAGACCCTTTTCATCACCGGCGCCTCGCGCGGCATCGGTCGCGCGATCGCGCTGCGCGCTGCGCGCGACGGCGCCAATATCGCGATCGCGGCCAAGTCCGACGTCGCCAATCCGAAGCTGCCCGGCACCATCCACAGCGTCGCGGCCGAGATCGAAGCCGCCGGCGGTCATGCGCTCGCGCTCAAGTGCGACATCCGCGAAGAGGACGAGGTCCGCGCGGCGGTCGCGGCCACCGTGGATGCGTTCGGCGGCCTCGACATCCTGGTCAACAACGCCAGCGCGATCTGGCTGCGCGGAACCCTGGACACGCCGATGAAGCGCTTCGACCTGATGCAGCAGGTCAACGCCCGCGGCAGCTTCCTGTGCGCGCAGGCCTGCCTGCCGCATCTGCTGAAGGCGCCCAACCCGCACATCCTGACCCTGGCGCCGCCGCTGAGCACCGATCCGAAGTGGTGGGCCCCGCACACCGGCTACACCCTGGCCAAGATGGGCATGAGCTTCGTCACCCTGGGCCTGGCCGCCGAGTTCGGCCCGCAGGGCGTCGCGGTCAACGCGCTATGGCCGCGCACGGTGATCGCCACCGACGCGATCAACATGATCCCGGGCGTGCGGGCCGAACGCTGCCGGACCCCGGAAATCGTCGCCGACGCCGCGCACGCGGTGCTGGTGCGGCCGGCGGAGGGCTACTACGGCCACTTCCTGATCGACGACGACGTGCTGTTCGCGCTGGGCATCACCGACTTCGCCGCTTACGCGGTCGATCCCACCCAGCCGCTGCTGCCCGACCTGTTCCTGGATTTCGACAGCGCGCCCAAGCACCGGCGCTGAGCGAAGCTGGACGCCGGCATCGAGGTGTGGCCGGCGCAGGCTGCGGCGGGCGACGCGAACCGCATCGCCCGCCGCGTGCCGTCGCCTTACTTCTTCGCCGGCTTCAGCGCATCCGACAGTGCGTACATCAGGTCGACATAGAAGCGCTCGGCCTGCGCCAGGCCTGCGATCTTCGAACCGGCCTGCGGTTCGACCACCATGTATTCGTTGGGCGCGTGCGCGCCGCTGCCGTGACCGAGGCCGCCGGAAATCATCGGCAGTCCCAGGGTCTGGGTGAACACGTAGTAGGGCGCGCTGCCGGCCAGGCGCGGTGCGATGGTCGGAGTGAAACCGTACTTGCGGTAGGTGCCGATCGCCGCACGCGACAAGGGCGCGTCGACCGAGGTCTGCGCCGGCGGATAGCCCGAGAGCTGGCGCACCACGATGTCGTCGAAGCCCTGCGCGTCGAGCTGCTTGCGGATCAGCGCCAAGGCCTGTTCCGGAGTCTGGTTCGGCACCAGCCGCGAATCGATCTTGGCCACCGCGCGGTGCGGCAGGATGGTCTTGACGCCTTCGCCGGTGTAGCCCGCGACCAGTCCGTCGATATTGAGCGTGGTGTCGAACAGCTCCGACGCCACCGCCTCGCGCACGCTGCGGCCGTTCTTCCAGCGCGTGGCGCCGAGCACGTCCAGGCTCTTGGCCGCGTCCTTCTCGCGTTCGCCGATCAGGCCGTTGTACAGGCGCTGCTCTTCGGCGTTGGGCGGACGGATCGCATCGCGGTAGCCCGGCACCGCGATCTCGCCCTCGGGCGTGGTCAGGGTCGACAGCGCCTGCACCAGGCGCCAGGTCGGCGAGTCCAGCGTCGCCGCCATCGAACCGTGGACCTCGCTCTTTTGCGAACCGCCGGTCTTGGCGTTGCCGCGCGCTTCCAGTTCGAAATACAGGATGCCCTTCACGCCCAGGAACATCCCAGCCTTGCCGTCGCGGCCCTGGGTGTTCATCGGGAAGAACACGCCGTCGGCCTTGCGCAACTGCGCCTGGTACTTGGCCACGATCTCCGGGTAGTGCGGCGAACCCAGTTCCTCCTCGCCCTCGGCCAGCACGATCAGGTTCACCGGCGGCTTGCCGCGCACCTTGATCATCGCCTCCAGCGCATTGAGGAAGGCGCGTTGCGGGCCCTTCTGATTGGTCGCGCCGCGCGCCATCAGCACCTTGCCCAGACCGGGCTCGTCGACCAGCTCGCCCTTGAAGGCGTCGACCTTCCAGCCGGTGGGCTCTATCGGCTGCACGTCGTACATCATGTAGACGACCAGCGTGTGCTCGGCGCCGGCGTCGTAGTAGCCGTAGACGCCCGGATGGCCGGAGGTCGGCACCAGCGCGGTGTCGCGGAAGCCCAGGCCCTGCAGATCGGCGCGCAGCAACTCCGCCATTTCCTGGATGCCTTTGTTCTGGGCGCTGATCGAAGGCTGGCGGACCCAGCGCTGCAACTGCGCCAGATTCTCGGCACGGTGTTGGTCGAGGTAAGTGTAGATGTCGGCGTAGTCGCCATTGAACGCCGGCACCGAAGCCGCATCGAACGCGGCGGTTTCGGTGATCGAGATCTTGGGCGCGTCAGGCGCTGCGGCGACGGCGGACGTGACGACAAGCAGGGCGGACAACAGGCAGGCGAACGACGAGCGGCGCGGCTGGGTCATGAGCGTGTGGGTCCCCGGAGTGGTTCTGCGATTCTGCGCGCAGGCACCGGCTCGCCGCATGACGCAGCGCACAGTGCCCTGCAGCGCTTGTCGACCCCACGGTGCGCGGCTACTGCTGTCGAACAAGTCGCTGCTGCCTTTGTTGTGGCGGCTGTTTCCCGGCCATCCCAACCTGCTGCCGGCCTCGCACGACCCGGCCGACCTCGACGGGCCGCTGGTCGCCAAGCCGCGCCACGGTCGCGAAGGCGAGGGCGTGATGGTGTTCGAAAGCGCGCCGTTGCTGGCCGCGCCGGCCACGGTCTACCAGGCCTATTCGCCGCTGTACCGCAGCGCCGCCGGCCATGCGGTGCTCGGATCCTGGGTGGTCGGCGATGTCGCCGCCGGCCTGGGCATGCGTGAGGACGACGACCGCGTGACCCGCAACGGCAGCCGCTTCGTACCGCACTGCTTCGATTGATCGTAGCGGCCGATAAGGGGTCTCCGGCACGGGGGCCGCGTGGCCGCATGGCGCCGGAAGGCCAGCGCCGGCTGCCGACTTGGGCGAGAATACGCATTCTCCCCAACCGACTCCGCGTCCGATGACCGCCTCGACCGAATCGCTGTTCGCCCTTTCCGAGCGCTACTACCTGCCGGTCTACCGTCCGCGCCGGATCGTGCTCGATCACGGCAAGGGCGCGCGGGTCTGGGATCGCGACGGTCGCGAGTACGTCGATTTCGGCGCCGGCATCGCGGTCAACGCGCTCGGCCACGCCCATCCGGCGCTGATCGCCGCGCTGACCGAGCAGGCCGGCAAGCTCTGGCACACCAGCAACGTGTTCGTCAGCGAGCCGCCGCTGCGCCTGGCCGAAACCCTGGTCCAGGCCTCGGGTTTCGCCGAGCGGGTGTTCTTCTGCAATTCCGGCGCCGAGGCCAACGAGGCCGCGATCAAGCTCGCGCGCAAGTGGGCGACCGCGCAGGGTCGCGCGCCCGAGCGCCGCGCGATCCTCAGCTTCCGCGGCAGCTTCCACGGCCGCACCCTGGCCGCGGTTACCGCGACCGCGCAGCCCAAGTACCACGAAGGTTTCGAGCCGCTGCCGCCGGGCTTCCGCTACAGCGACTTCAACGACCTGGCCGCGGCCGAAGCCGCGATGGCCGGCGGCGACGTCTGCGCGGTGCTGGTCGAGCCGGTGCAGGGCGAGGGCGGGGTGACGCCGGCGACGCAGGAATTCCTGCAGGGCCTGCGCGCGCTCTGCGATCGCCACGACGCCTTGCTGATCCTGGACGAGATCCAATGCGGCATGGGCCGCACCGGCCGCTTGTTCGCCTGCCACGGCTACGAAGTCGTGCCCGACGTGGTCACCCTGGCCAAGGCGCTGGGCAGCGGTTTCCCGATCGGCGCGATGCTGGTCGGCGCGCGCGCCGGCGAGAGCATGCAGTTCGGCGCCCACGGCACCACCTTCGGCGGCAATCCGCTCGCCGCCGCGGTCGCCGGCGCCGCGCTGCGCGAGCTGTCGTCGCCGGCGCTGCTGGCCAACGTCGAACGCCAGTCGGCGGCCCTGCGCGCCGCGCTGAGCGCTTTGGATGCCGAGTTCTCGCTGTTCTCCGACATCCGTGGCCGCGGCCTGATGCTGGGCGCGGAGCTGCGTCCGGAGCACGCCGGCAAGGCCGGCGAGATCCTCGACCGCTGCATCGACCACGGCCTGTTGCTGCTGCAGGCCGGTCCCGACGTACTGCGTTTCGTGCCGGCCCTGAACATCGCCGACGCCGACCTCGCCGAAGGCCTGGCGCGCCTGCGTGCCGCGTTGGCCGGGTTCCTCGGTCGCTGAGCGTGCGGCGGGTGAGCGGTCGTGTCTTCGCGCGATCGCGGCCCGCACCCGGCCGATCAGCCTGGTTCACGAAGACGAGTTCGCGCCGGTCTGCCTAGAACTGCGCGATGCAAACAGAACGGGCCGACGCAAGTCGGCCCGTTCGCGTTTCCGGAGCCGCGCGTGCGCGGCCTGGCCGACTCACTCGGTACGGATCACAGCGCGGCGAAACTCGCGCGTGCGGCCTCGATCGTATGCGCGATCTCGGCCTCGCCGTGCGCACTGGACATGAAGCCCGCCTCGAACGCCGACGGCGCCAGGTACACGCCGCGCTCGAGCATGCCGTGGAAGAAGCGGTTGAAGCGGGCGGTGTCCGAGCCCATCGCATCGGCGAAGCTTTCGACCGGCCCTTCGCGGAAATACAGGCCGAACATGCCCGGCGCGCGGGTGGTGTGGAAGGCGACGCCGGCTTCGCGCGCGGCCGCTTCCAGGCCGTCGCAGAGCGCGTGGGTGCTGCGTTCCAGCGCATCGTGGAAGCCCGGTGCGCGGATCAGGTCCAGCGTCGCCAGGCCCGCGGCCATCGCCACCGGATTGCCGCTGAGCGTGCCCGCCTGGTAGATGGGGCCGCTGGGTGCGACCTGGCTCATCAGATCGCGGCGACCGCCGTAAGCGCCGACCGGCATGCCGCCGCCGATGATCTTGCCGAAGGTGCTCAGGTCCGGAACGATGCCGTAGCGCTGCTGTGCGCCGCCCAGGGCGACGCGGAAACCGGTCATCACCTCGTCGAAGATCAGCAGCGCGCCGTAGCGCGTGCACAACTCGCGTAGGTGCTGAAGGTAGCCGTCCTTGGGCAGGATGCAGTTGGCGTTGCCGACGATGGGCTCGATGATCAGGCCTGCGATCTGGTCGCCGACATCGTCGAACAAACGCGTCGCGGCGTCGAAATCGTTGTAGGGCAGGGTCAGGGTCAGATCGGCCAGCGCCGACGGCACGCCTGGCGAATTCGGCAGGCCCAGGGTCAGCGCGCCGCTGCCGGCCTTGACCAGGAAGCTGTCGCCGTGGCCGTGGTAACAGCCCTCGAATTTGACGATGCGGTTGCGCCCGGTCGCGCCGCGCGCGACCCGGATCGCCGACAGCGTGGCCTCGGTGCCCGAGTTCACCATGCGCACCATCTCGCAGCTGGGCACGATCGCGGTGATCGCCTCGGCCATGGTCACTTCCAGCGCATTGGGCACGCCGAAGCTGAGCCCGTCGCGCATGGTGCGCGCGACCGCGTCCAGCACCTGCGGGTGGGCGTGGCCGGCGATCATCGGGCCCCAGGAGCCGACGTAGTCGACATAGCGGTTGCCGTCGACGTCGTACAGGTACGCGCCTTCGGCGCGCTGGGCGAAGAACGGCTCGCCGCCTACGGATTTGAACGCGCGCACCGGCGAATTGACGCCGCCGGGCAGGAGCTCGGAAGCGCGGGTGAACAGGGCGTGCGAACGGGCGTTATTCATAGGCGGGCGCGGGGTCTTGGGAAAGGGGAGCGGGGTCGAAACAGGCGCGGTAGGCGCGGGTCGCGGCGGCCGGGTCGGGCGCGTCGAACACGCCGCTGATCACCGCCAGCAAGTCGGCGCCGGCCTCGACCAGGCCGCGCGCATTGTCCGGGGTGATGCCGCCGATCGCCACCCGCGGCACCGCCAGCGCGGCGCCGTCGCTCAGCAACTGCGGCGCGGCACGGCGCGCGTGGGGCTTGGTCGAGGAGGGAAAAAACGCGCCGAAAGCGACGTAATCGGCGCCTGCCGCGACCGCGGCGCGGGCCAGATCGGCGCGGTCGTAGCAGGAGGCGCCGAGCAGGGCGTCGCCGCCCAGGGCCTGCCGCGCGGCCGCGATCTCGCCGTCGTCCTCGCCCAGATGGGCGCCGTCGGCGCCGATCGCCGCGGCGAGGCGCCAGTCGTCGTTGACGATCAGCGGCACCCGGTGGCGGCGGCACAGCGGCAGCAGGGCGCGCGCCTGGCGCTCGCGGGTCGCGGCGTCGGCGGCCTTGTTGCGGTACTGCAGCCAGACCGCGCCGGCGGCCAGGACCTGTTCGACCCGCGCCAGCAGGCGCGCGTCGTCGTTCTCGTCGGGAGTGATCGCGTAAACGCCGCGGCGCGGCCAGGATGAATGCATGACGGCGCTTCCGTGGGCGCGACTGGAGTGGGACAATGTACGTTCCGCAGAAAACGCATTATCCGCCCATATGTCCGAGACCGCCGTCGTCACCGTCTTCCGCACCTGGATGTGCGTCGTGTGCGGCTTCATCTACGACGAGGCCAAGGGCCTGCCGGAGGAGGGCATCGCCCCCGGCACCCGCTGGGAGGACGTGCCCGACACCTGGACCTGTCCGGACTGCGGTGTGACCAAGGACGACTTCGAAATGATGGAGGTCTGAGGCCGCCGCCTCAGGGCTTTGGCGGCAGTCCCGGGCCGAAGGTCAGGACCGCGCCGTCGTTCAGCTTCAGCTTGGCCGCCTGGCCGGCATTGAGTTCCAGCACATAACGCGCCGGCGCATTGCTCGGATAGGGCGGGCACTGGTTGCCGGCCGAGCACGGCGGCACGTCGCGCTGCTGCGACACCAGCTTGCGGGAATCGTCGAAATACAGGATGTCCAGCGGGATCTTGGTGTTCTTCATCCAGTACGACTGCGGCTCCTGGCGCTCGTGGATGAAGATCATGCCGCTGCCCTCGGGCATTTCCTCGCGGAACATCAGGCCCATCGCGCGCTCTTCGTCGTCGTCGGCGACCTCGACGGTGTAGCGCTGACCGCCCAGCTCCACCCAGGAATCGGCGCCGCTGGCGCAACCGGACAGGACCAGGGCGCCGCAGGCGGCCAACAGACGTAGCGTGGACATCGAGTTTTTCCTTGTTCCGTAAGGGTGCGGCGACCTTCGGGCAGGCCGGCGCGGCGGTCAAGTCGAAAAAATTTTCGCCGCCCCCCTTCCCAATTCAGATTTGGCTGTGCACAATGCGCGCCCCGCTCACCGGGACGGCCGAACGGCCTGAACGGAAGTCGGGAAGCGGTAAGAAAAAAGGTTTCGCAGGGTGTTGACGGTCGCGAAATCTGCTGTAAGATGCGCGGC
>NZ_LMHF01000009.1:0-953251 GCF_001427715.1 Lysobacter sp. Root667 | reverse complement strand
TGTTCACCTACCTGCCGATCGAACGCGGCGACACCATGGACGGCGCCAAGGCCGGCGATGCGATCCGCGCGCTGTACAAGACCGGCTTCTTCGAAGACGTGCAGATCGGCCGCCAGGGCAGCATCGTCGTGGTCACCGTGACCGAGCGTCCGGCGATCAACAAGCTGACCCTGACCGGTAACAAGGACATCAAGAGCGAAGACCTGCTGCGCGGCCTCAAGGAAGCCGGCCTGGCCGAAGGCGACACCTTCGACCGCCTGGCCCTGGACAAGGTCACCCAGGAGCTCACCAAGCAGTACAACAACCGCGGCAAGTACAACGTCGAGATCACCCCGACCGTCGCCCGCCTGGACCGCAACCGCGTCGACCTGACCATCACGGTCAAGGAAGGCAAGGCCGCCAAGATCCGCCACATCAACCTGATCGGCAACGAGAAGTTCGAGCAGGAAAACATCGTCGACAGCTGGGAATCGCGCGAGCACAACTGGCTCAGCTGGTACCGCCGCGACGACCAGTACTCGCGCGAGAAGCTGTCCGGCGACCTGGAAAAGCTCAACAACTACTACCTCGATCGCGGCTACGTCGATTTCAACATCGAATCGACCCAGGTCTCGATCAGCCCCGACCGCCAGGACATGTTCATCACCGCCGGCATCAGCGAAGGCGACCAGTACAAGGTCTCCAAGGTCGAGGTCACCGGCGACACCGTGCTGCCGAAGGACCAGATCGAGCGCCTGGTGATCGTCAAGCCCGACCAGATCTTCTCGCGCCGCCTGCTCGAGATCAGTTCCGACGCGATCGTCGCGACCCTGGGCAACGTCGGNATCGAGCGCCTGGTGATCGTCAAGCCCGACCAGATCTTCTCGCGCCGCCTGCTCGAGATCAGTTCCGACGCGATCGTCGCGACCCTGGGCAACGTCGGYTATGCGTTCGCGCAGGTCAAYCCGATCCCGGACGTGGACCGCGAAGGCAAGACCGTGGCCATCAACATGCAGGTCGTGCCGGGCCCGCGCGTCAACGTGCGCCGCGTSGTGTTCAAGGGCAAYACCCGCACCGGCGACGAGGTCATGCGCCGCGAGATGCGCCAGTTCGAAGGCAGCTGGTACTCGCAGGCCGCGATCGACCGYTCCAAGATCCGTCTGCAGGGCCTGGGCTACTTCGAGACCGTCGACGTCGAGACCCAGCCGGTGGCGGGCAGCAACGACGAAGTCGACGTGGTCTACAACGTCAAGGAAACCACCTCGGGCAGCTTCGTGTTCGGCCTGGGCTTCTCCCAGCTGACCGGCCTGACCACGCAGATCCAGCTGTCGCAGAGCAACTTCCTCGGCAGCGGCAACCGCGTGTCCGTGCAGGCCAGCCGCAACGACTACCTGCAGCGCTACGACTTCTCGTACACCAACCCGTACTTCACCGACGACGGCATGTCGCTGGGCTACAACCTGTGGTGGCGCGAGTTCGACAACTCCGACTACAACACCGCCCAGTACTCGACCACCAGCGGCGCGGCCCAGGTCGTGCTCGGCCTGCCGATCACCGAGACCGATACCGTCTCGGCGATGTTCGGCATCGACAGCAACGAGATCCTGGTGACCCGCGGCGGCACGCCGTTCAGCCTGGTCGACTACATCGACGCCCTCGGCACGCGCACTTTCCACGCCTGGCGCGCGGAGTTCGGCTGGTCGCGCAACTCGCTCGACAACCTGCTGACCCCGACCCGCGGCATGCAGCAGCGCGTCTGGCTGGAAATGACCCTGCCCGGCTCGACCGTCGAGTACTACAAGCTCAACTACAACATCTCCAAGTTCTGGCCGATTTCGCGCCACTTCGTGCTCAACACCCGCGCCGAACTCGGCTACGGCGACAGCTACGGCGACGCGGTCACCCGCGTGATCCCGGACCCGGACGGCGCCGGCCCGCTGACCGGCCGCACCGTCACCGCCGACGGCCTGCCGTTCTTCGAGAACTTCTACGCCGGTGGCGTGCGCTCGGTGCGCGGTTTCACCGACAACACCCTGGGTCCGCGCGAAGGCGCCGCCCCGACCAGCACCTTCACCCAGCCGGTCGGCGGCTCGTTCAAGACCGTCGGTTCGCTGGAAATGTACTTCCCGACCCTGTTGGACACCCCGCAGGCGCGCGTGTCGGCCTTCATCGACGTCGGCAACGTCTACAAGAACTACGACGCCTTCGACGCCGGCGAACTGCGCGCGTCCACCGGCATCTCGCTGATGTGGCGCTCGCCGATGGGACCGATCTCGATCAGCTACGCCTTCCCGCTGAAGAAGGAGGACGCGGTGTTCAACGCCTCCGGACAGAAGATCAAGGAAGGCGACGAGCTCGAGCGCCTGCAGTTCACCTTCGGCGGCACGTTCTGACGGCGGCGGTCGCCCCCGGCACCGCCCCGTGTTGACGCCCGACTACACCGCCCGCGAGCTGGCCGAGCGTTTCGCGCTCGGCCTGCGCGGCGACGGCGAGGCGCGCGTGCGCGGCGTCGGCACGCTCGCGCGTGCCGGCGGCGACCAGCTCGCGTTCCTGGCCAATCCCAAATACCGCGGCCAGCTCGCCGACAGCGGCGCCGGCGTGGTGGTGATGCGCGAGGACGACGCCGAAGCTTACGCCGGCACCGCCCTGATCGCGCGCGACCCCTACGTCGCCTTCGCCCATCTGGCCGCCCTGTTCGAGCCGCGCCCGCTGCGCGAGCCCGGCATCCACCCTTCCGCCGCGATCGACCCCAGCGCCCAGGTCGCCGACGACGCCCACATCGGCGCCTTCGTCAGCATCGGCGCGCGCAGCCGGGTCGAATCCGGCGCCAGCATCGGCCCCGGCTGCGTGATCGGCGACGACTGCGTGGTCGGCGCCGGCAGCGAGCTCGTCGCGCGCGTCACCCTGGTCACGCGCGTGCGCCTGGGCCGGCGCGTGCTGGTGCACCCCGGCGCGGTGCTCGGCGCCGACGGCTTCGGCCTGGCCTTCGAACGCCTGCCCGACAGCGAGCCGCACTGGATCAAGGTGCCGCAGCTGGGCGGCGTGTCGGTCGGCGACGATTGCGAGATCGGCGCCAACACCACCATCGACCGCGGCGCGATTGAGGACACCGTGCTCGAAGACGACGTCCGCCTCGATAACCAGATCCAGATCGGCCACAACGTCCACATCGGCGCCCACAGCGCCATGGCCGGCTGCTCGGCGGTGGCCGGCAGCGCCCGGATCGGCCGCTACTGCATGATCGGCGGCGCCGCCGGCGTGCTCGGCCACCTGGAAATCTGCGATCGGGTCACGGTCACCGCCATGAGCCTGGTGACCAGCTCGATTCGCGAGCCCGGCGAGTATTCCTCGGGCACCCCGTTGATGGACAATCGCAGTTGGCGCAAGAACGCCGCCCGCTTCAAGCAGCTCGACGCGCTCGCAAGGCGTGTGGCGGCTGCCGACAAGGAACCGAAATGAGCCCTACCGTGCAACTCCCGATCGATGTCCCCGCGATCCAGAACCTGCTGCCGCACCGCTACCCGTTCCTGCTGGTCGACCGCGTGGTCGAGTTCGAGCCCTTCAAGCGCGTGCTCGCGTACAAGAACGTGACCGCCAACGAACCCTTCTTCAACGGCCACTTCCCCGGTCACCCGGTGATGCCGGGCGTGCTGGTGGTCGAGGCCCTGGCCCAGGCCGGCGGCATCCTGACCCAGCTGTCGACCCAGTCCAGCGCCGACGGCCGCCTGTTCTACCTGGTCAAGATCGACGGCGCCAAGTTCGTCAAGATGGTCGTCCCCGGCGACCGCCTGGAGCTGGACGTGACCGTCAAGCGCGTGATCCGCAATGTCGCCATCTACACCGGCATCGCCCGCGTCGACGGCGAGCAGGTCGCCTGCGCCGAGATCGTCTGCGCCGAGGCCAAGGCCTGAACCGCGTGAGCAAGATCGTATGAGTGAGCCGACCTCCTCCAGCGCGATCCATCCCAGCGCGGTGATCGAGCCGGGCGCCAGGCTCGGCGCCGGCGTGCGCGTGGGCGCCTTCAGCTACATCGGCGACGAGGTCGAGATCGGCGACGGCACCGTGGTCGGTCCGCATTGCGTGATCCGCGGCCCGACCCGGATCGGCCGCGACAACCACTTCGTCGCCCAGTGCGCGATCGGCGGCGACCCGCAGGACAAGAAGTTCGCCGGCGAGCGCACCGAACTGGTGATCGGCGACCGCAACACCTTCCGCGAATTCGTCACCGTCAACCGCGGCACCGGCAACGGCGGCGGCGCCACCCGCATCGGCGACGACAACTGGCTGCTGGCCTACGTCCACGTCGCCCACGACTGCGTGGTCGGCAACCAGTGCGTGTTCTCCAACAACGCGACCCTGGCCGGCCACGTCGCGGTCGGCGACCACGTCATCCTCAGCGGCTTCGCCGGCATCCACCAGTTCTGCCGGATCGGCGCGCACGCCTTCATCGGCATGGGCGCGTTCGTCAACGGCGACGTGCCGCCGTTCGTGATGGTGGCGCAGGACGGCTACGGCCGCCCGCGCGGCATCAACAGCGAAGGCCTCAAGCGCCGCGGCTTCGACGCCGAGCGCATCGCCGCGATCAAGCGCGCCTACCGCGCCCTGTATATGTCCGGCACCTCGCTGGAAGAAGCGCGCGGCAAACTGATCGCGCTGGCCGGCGACAGCGACGACGTGCGTGCGCTGCTGGCCTTCATCGACGCCGGCGAGCGCCCGCTGCTGCGCTGAGCATGGCCGCGGCCTTACATCGCCTGCGCATCGGCGAGGCCGTCGCCGAAGACCGCATCGACGGCCGGCCGCAGCGCTGGGCGGTCACCGAACTGTTCATCGACGAACGCCCGCTGTGCCAGTGGCTGGGCATCGCCCGCGACCTGCGGCGCCACGGCACCGATCTCGACCCCGAACTGCCCCTGCCCGAGCGCGAGCTCGGGCGGGACGCGTTCCTGGGCCGCATCCCGGCGCCCAATCAATTCGGCTCCGGTCGCCTGGTCCTGTACCGCTGCCACTGCGGTAGCGACTACTGCGGCGTGATCTCCTGCCGCCTGGAAACGGACGGCGATCACGTGCTTTGGCAGGATGTGACCCATGAGGACGACGATGGCCCCTTGGCAGGGCACAATGCCGCCGACAGCTCAGCCCCCGAGCTGACGCCCGTGGCGCGCTTCGTGTTCGACCGCGCGCAGTACGAGCAAGAACTGGAGCGCCATTTCCCCCGATGAACGCCACCGCCCCCGCTGCCGCCGTCGAAGACATCTTCCCGGCCCCGCCGCCGCCCCCGCTGCGCATCGCCCTGGTCGCCGGCGAGGCCTCCGGCGACCTGCTCGGCGCCGGCCTGATCGCCGAACTCAAGCGCCGTCATCCCGGCGCGCTGTTCGTCGGCGTCGGCGGCGAACAGATGCAGGCCGCGGGCCTGGATTCCTGGTACGACGCCTCCGAACTGGCGGTGATGGGCATCGTCGAAGTGCTCAAGCACCTGCCGCGGCTGCTGAGCCTGCGCAGCGAGCTGCGCAAGCGCGTGCTCGACTGGAAGCCCGACGTGTTCATCGGCATCGATGCGCCGGACTTCAACCTCGGCGTCGAACGCTGGCTCAAGCAGCGCGGGGTCAAGACCGTGCACTACGTCAGCCCCTCGGTCTGGGCCTGGCGCGAGAAGCGCGCGGAGAAGATCGGCCGTTCCGCCGACCGCGTGCTGTGCCTGTTCCCGATGGAGCCGGCGATCTACGAGCGCCACGGCGTCGATGCGCGCTTCGTCGGTCATCCACTGGCCGACGAGATGCCGCTGCAGCCCGACCGCGAAGAAGCGCGCATGCGCCTGGGCCTGGACGACGAGGCGCCGGTGCTGGCGCTGCTGCCGGGTTCGCGGGTCGGCGAAGTCGAACGCCTGAGCGGCGACTTCCTCGCCGCCGCGGCGCGCCTGCGCGCGGCCGAGCCGCGCCTGAGCGTGGTCGCGCCGATGGCCAACGCCCAGGCCCGCGCCGCCTTCGAGCGCGTGCTGGCCGCGCACCCGGACGCGGCCGCCCTGCGCCCGGCGCTGCACGTCACCGACGGCGGCGCACGCACGGTGATGGTCGCCAGCGACGTGGTCCTGCTGGCCTCCGGCACCGCGACCCTGGAAGCGATGCTGGCCAAGCGGCCGATGGTGGTGACCTACAAGATCGCGCCGCTGACCTACACCCTGGTCAAGACCTTCGGCCTGCTCAAGACCGACACCTACTCGCTGCCCAACGTGCTCGCCGGCGAGCGCGTGGTGCCGGAGCTGATGCAGCACGACTGCACGCCCGAGAAGCTGGCCCAGGCCACGCTCGCGCTGCTGCGCGACCGCACGCTGGCGGCGGCGCTGCCGGCGCGCTTCGAACGGATCCACGCCAGCCTGCGCCGCGACGCCTCCGCGCGCGCCGCCGACGCGGTCGCCGACCTGCTGCCGACCGGCCATGACTGAGCTCCCAGGCCAGATGACGCTGGACTTGGCCGTGGCGCGCGGCGCGCAACGCATCGCCGGCGTCGACGAAGCCGGACGCGGCCCGCTCGCGGGCCCGGTGGTGGTCGCCGCGGTGGTGCTGGGCCCGGGGCGCACGCCGGTCAACGGCCTGGACGATTCCAAACAACTCAGCGCGCAGCGCCGCGAAGCGCTGTACGCGCGCATCGTCGAACGCGCGCTGGCCTGGAGCGTGGTCTACGTCGAAGTCGACGAGATCGACCGCATCAACATCTTCCAGGCCACCATGGCCGGCATGCGCCGTGCGGTCGAAGCGGTCGCGCACGCCGCCGAACTGGCGCGCATCGACGGCAACGCCCTGCCGCGCGGCCTGCCCTGCCCGGCCGAGGCACTGATCGGCGGCGACGCGCGCGACCGCGCGATCATGGCCGCGTCGATCCTGGCCAAGGTCTCGCGCGACCGCCACATGCGCGAACTGCATGCGCAGTGGCCGCAGTACGGCTTCGACGAACACAAGGGCTACGGCACGCCTGCGCACCTGGCCGCGCTGGCCGCGCACGGCCCCTGCCCGCAGCACCGCCGCAGCTTCGCTCCGGTGCGCGCGGCGCTGACGCCGCAAGCCTTCGCCGAAGCGATCGCGGTCGGCTGAGCGCGGCCTGCGCCACCGCCACAACCTCCACCGACCACGTCTTCGCCGAACTGCCCGGCTAGCGCTACCCGCAAAGCCGCCCGCGGCGCGCGCCTTCCGCGAGCCTTCCACGATCGCGACGACTCCCAGGGAAGTAGCGCTACACTACGCAACAGATCGAGCGGTCTTCGCGGCGACCGCCCGTCGGCTGAACAGCCGCCCCGTGCCCTAGGTCACGGCGACTTTCCGCAGGCGCGCCCAGGCTTGGCAACCACGCATGCTGCCGCGGCATCCTTAAGGATGAGGGTCGACGCACTCCGGCCGTGCCCGACGCCCCGCTCCCATGGCCGGACCCGGAGGTGCACCATGCGCACGCCCCATCCGACCCCGACTTCGCAACCCCTGCCGTTCGAATCCGATCACGCCGCAGCGCCCACGCCGGAACCGGCGATGGCGCTCACGCCTGCCGCGATCGCCGCCTTCGACGCCCTGGTCCACGAACTCCACCCCGACGCCGCCCGCGTCGACGCCACCCGCCTGCAGCGCCTGGCCGCCTGGCTGAGCGCGATGCCGACCGAGCAGGCGCGCGCCGTCGTAGACGAGCGCCTGCAACGCCTGCAGGAGCTGCGCGGCATGCTCGCCGATCCCGACTGGGACTGCGACGAGGCCATGCGCGCGCGCCTGGCCAAGCTGTTCGCCTACATCGAGAACGACGACGGCCTGATCCCCGACCGGATGCCGCTGCTGGGCCTGCTCGACGACGTGCTGCTGATCGAACTGGCCTGGCCGGCCTTCGCCGAGGAGGCCGAGGACTACCGCGATTTCTGCGCCTACCGCGAGGTCAGCCATCCGGACGGCAACGGCGCCGAACTGCGCGCGGCCTGGGTGCGCGAGCGCCTGGACGAAATCGCCCTGCTGCAGCAGCGCGTGCGCATCCACGATTATCACTATGCGCCGGCGTTCCACGCCGCCGAATCGCCGTTCCGGGTGACCTGACGCCCGTGGCGGGCACGGCCGAACGCGCGCGAAAGCGCGGCGATCGGCGCGCAACGGCAGCGATTCGCGCCATCCGGCGCGGGCGTCGGACGGCGGCCGCGATGTCAAGCCTTGTACCCGGCGGCCGGGCTGCTAACCTGCTGGCTGTCACGCCGGTTGTCGCATGTCCGCACGCTTCGTTCATCTCCACCTGCACAGCGAATACTCGCTAGCCGACTCGACGATCCGCATCGGCGAGCTGGTCAAACGCTGCGCGAGCCTGGGCCAGCCCGCGGTCGCCCTGACCGACATCGACAACCTGTTCGCCACGGTCAAGTTCTACAAGGCCGCCGAAGGCGCGGGCCTGAAGCCGATCATCGGCGCCGACATCGGCATGGCCGACGGCAACGAAACGCCCTCGCGCATGACCCTGCTGTGCCGCGACCGCGGCGGCTACCTGACCCTGTCGCGCCTGCTCAGCCGCGCCTGGCTGGAAGGCCAGCGCATCGACGGCGTGGTGCTGCGCCCGGAATGGCTGCGCGAGGACAACGCCGGCCTGTTCGCCATGGCCGGCCGCCACAGTCTGGGCGGACGCCTGGCGATCGGCGGACGCCACGAGCTGGCCGAGGCCTGGATCGCCGACTGGCAGAGCGTGCTCGACGATCGCCTGCACCTGGAACTGACCCGTACCCGCCGCGACGGCGAGGACGCATTCAACGCCTTCGCCCTGCACGCGTCCAGCAAGCGCGGCCTGGCCGTGGTCGCCAGCAACGACGCCCGCTTCCTCGACCGCGACGGTTTCGAAGCGCACGAGGCGCGCGTGTGCATCGCGTCGGGCCGCGTGCTCGACGACCCCAAGCGTCCGCGCGACTACAGCGAAGAGCAATACCTGAAGTCGTCGGAGGAGATGGCCGAGCTGTTCGCCGATATCCCCGACGCGATCGACAACGCGCTGGCGCTGGCGACGCGCTGCAACGTCGAACTCAAGCTCGGCGAATATGCCCTGCCCGCGTTTCCGGTGCCGAGCGAGCACACCATCGAGAGCTGGCTGCGCAACTCCGCGCACGAAGGCCTGGAAAAGCGCCTGGAAAAAGCCCCGTTGGCCGAGGGCAAGAGCCGCCAGGACTACGACGAGCGCCTGGAGATCGAGCTCGACGTCATCATCAAGATGGGCTTCCCCGGCTACTTCCTGATCGTCGCGGACTTCATCAACTGGGCCAAGGACCACGGCATCCCGGTCGGTCCGGGCCGCGGTTCCGGCGCCGGTTCGCTGGTGGCCTGGGCGCTGGGCATCACCGACCTCGACCCGCTGCCCTACGACCTGCTGTTCGAGCGCTTCCTGAACCCGGAACGCGTGTCGATGCCCGACTTCGACATCGACTTCTGCATGGACCGCCGCGACGAAGTCATCGACTACGTCGCCGCCAAGTACGGCCGCGACCGGGTCAGCCAGATCATCACCTACGGCACCATGGCCGCCAAGGCGGTGGTGCGCGACTCCGGACGCGTGCTCGGCCATCCGTACGGCTTCGTCGACGGCATCGCCAAGCTGATCCCGAACACCCTGGGCATCAGCCTGGACGACGCGCTCGGCAATTCCGACGCGGCCAAGCAGAACCCGATGCTGGCTTCGGCCGACCTGATCGACCGCTACCGCACCGAAGACGACGTGCGCGACCTGCTCGACCTGGCGCTGAGCCTGGAAGACCTGACCCGCAACGCCGGCAAACACGCCGGCGGCGTGGTGATCGCGCCCTCGCCGCTGAGCGACTTCTGCCCGCTGTTCGCCGAACACGACGGCGAGGGCCGCGGCAGGAATCCGGTCACCCAGTTCGACAAGGACGACGTCGAAGCGGTCGGCCTGGTCAAGTTCGACTTCCTCGGCCTGCGCACGCTCACCATCATCGATTGGGCGGTGAAGGCGATCAACGTGCGCCGCGCCGCCGCCGGCGAAGCGCCGCTGGACATCACCGCGCTGGAGCTCGACGACAAGCTCAGCTACGAGCTGTTCGCGCGCGGCGACACGGTCGCGGTGTTCCAGTTCGAATCGCGCGGCATGCGCGAGCTGCTCAAGCGCGCCAAGCCCGACACCTTCGAAGACATCATCGCGCTCGCCGCGCTGTTCCGCCCCGGCCCGCTGGGCTCGGGGATGGATCGCGAATGGGTCGACCGCAAGCACGGCAACACCGAAGTCAGTTACCCGCACCCCTCGCTGGAACCCGTGCTGTCGCCGACCTACGGCGTCATCGTGTACCAGGAACAGGTGATGCAGATCGCGCAGGTGCTGGCGGGCTATACGCTCGGCGGCGCCGACATGCTGCGCCGCGCGATGGGCAAGAAAAAGCCCGAGGAGATGGCCAAGGAGCGCGCCAAGTTCGAGGCCGGCTGCGCCGAGCGCGGCATCCCGGCCAAGCAGGCCAGCCCGATCTTCGACTTGATGGAGAAGTTCGCCGAGTACGGCTTCAACAAGTCGCACTCGGCCGCCTACGCCCTGGTCGCCTACCAGACCGCCTGGCTCAAGGTGCACTACCCGGCCGAGTTCATGGCCGCGGTGCTGTCGTCGGACATGGACAACACCGACAAGATCGTCGGCTTCCTCGACGAAGCCCGCACCATGGGCCTGGACGTGCTGCCGCCGGACGTGGACGCCTCGGCCTACATGTTCGAAGCCAAGGACGCGCGCACCATCCGCTACGGCCTGGGCGCGGTGAAGGGCGTCGGCCGCGGCGCCTGCGAGGCCATCGTCGACGCGCGCCGCGCCGGTCCCTTCGACGATCTGCTGGATTTCTGCAAACGCGTCGACAGCGGCAAGCTCAACCGGCGCGCCCTGGAAGCGCTGACCCAGGCCGGCGCGCTCGACCGCCTGGGCAAGAACCGCGCGAGCCTGATGCTGCAATTGCCGGAAGTGCTCAAGGCCACCGACCAGCTCGCGCGCGAGCGCGACGCCGGCCAGGTCTCGCTGTTCGGCGGCTTCGAAGCCGCGGCGCCGGCGCTGCACCTGGACCTGTCGGAGGCCGACGAATGGCCGCTGGCGCAGCTGCTGGCCGGCGAACGCGAAACCCTCGGCCACTACCTCAGCGGCCATCCCTTCGATCCCTACCGCGACGAACTGCGCGGCCTGGTCGGCAACGACCTGGGCGAGCTCGACCGGATCTGGGAAAACCGCCCGGAAAGCGCGCGCAGCGGCTGGCGCCCGGAGCTGGAAGTGGTGGTCGCCGGCCAGGTCGTCGGCCTGCGCAAGAAGGGCGACAGCCAGATGTTCGTGCAGATCGAGGACGGCCGCGGCCGCCTGGAATGCGCCTTCTTCGCCGAGACCTACAGCGAATTCGCGTCCATGCTCGCGCGCGACCGTCTGCTGGTCGTGCAGGGCGGCCTGCGCGAGGACGCCTTCAGCGGCGGCTTCGCCCTGCGCGCGCAACGCTGCTGGGACTACTCGCAGGTCTGCGCCAAGCACGCCCAACGCCTGTCGATGCGCCTGGACCTGCGCGTGCCCGGCACCTGGCAACGCGTCGACGCCCTGCTGGCCAAGAACCGCCCCGGCCAGACCCCGATCCGCCTGGACCTGCTGCGCACCGGCGCGGCCGGCATGCTCGACCTCAACGGCAGCCAGTCGGTGCGTGTGGACGCCGACCTGGTCGGCACCTTGCGCGCCCAGCCCGGCGTGCGCGCGGTCAAGCTGACCCTGGCCAAGCCCTGGGCGAACTGAGCCGCGGCGCGAATTTTCCGCAGCAGAAACCGTCGCTTACGTATCGCAACACCGCGATACGCTACCCAACCCCTCGGTACGGTCGTGGTCGCTGGGCTAGACTGTGCCCCTTTCCGGCCCCGGCCCGAGCATGAATCCGAACTACCTCGACTTCGAGCAGCCCATCGCCGACCTGGAAGCCAAGATCCAGGAACTGCGCCACGCCAACAGTGGGCCGGCGGTCGACATCGATTCCGAGATCCACGCCCTGCAGGACAAGCTGCGCCTGCGTACCGCGCAGATCTTCCGCGACCTCAGCCCCTGGCAGATTTCGCAGCTGGCCCGCCACCCGGCGCGCCCCTACACCCTGGACTACATCCGGGTGTTCTGCGACGAGTTCCAGGAACTGGCCGGCGACCGCGCCTTCGCCGACGACGCCGCCATCGTCGGCGGCCTGGGCCGCATCGACGGCCGCTCGGTGGTCATCATCGGCCACCAGAAGGGCCGCGACACCAAGAGCAAGATCCGCCGCAACTTCGGCATGCCGCGCCCCGAGGGCTACCGCAAGGCGCTGCGCCTGATGAAGATGGCCGAGCGCTTCAAGCTGCCGCTGCTGACTTTCATCGACACCGCCGGCGCCTGGCCGGGCATCGACGCCGAAGAGCGCGGCCAGTCCGAAGCGATCGCGCGCAATCTGCTGGAAATGGCCGAACTCAAGATCCCGGTGATCTGCACCGTGATCGGCGAAGGCGGCTCCGGCGGCGCGCTCGCGATCGGCGTGGGCGACCGCACCCTGATGCTGGAATACAGCACTTACTCGGTCATCACCCCCGAAGGCTGCGCCTCGATCCTGTGGAAGACCGCGGAAAAAGCCAAGGACGCCGCCGAACAGCTGGGCCTGACCGCCAAGCGCCTGTTCGAGCTGGGCCTGATCGACAAGATCGTGCGCGAGCCGATCGGCGGCGCGCATCGCAATCCCAAGCAGATGGCGACCCGGCTCAAGGCCGTGCTGCTGAACGAACTCGACGCGCTGGAACAGATCCCGACCCCGGAACTGCTGCAGCGCCGCTACGAGCGCCTGCGCGGCTACGGGGCGTACGAGGCCGCGTAAGCGCGCGGCCGGCGACGTGGGCGGCTGGCCGAAATGGATCGTCGGCGCGGTGTTGGCGCTGATCGCGGCGTTCGTGTCGCTGGTTTACGGCTTGTATTGGTATGGGGCGAGCGCGCTTCCGCATGAACTGCCACGCGCGCAGCGCAGCTACCCCGACGAAGTGCGTGCGATCTACTGGGCGTCGCTGGGCGGCGAAGGACCGATGCGGGTCGAGCCACTCGATCCTCTGAAGTTGATCTGGCAGGTTTATAGCGATACTCAGGAGGATCGGTGGCCTCATCCTCCTCCGCCTGAGCATCAGCTACTGACTTCAACGGCGCGTCAGATTGCGCTCGAACACGCGCGAGAGTTACGCGGCGCCCGCTGGCACATGGCAGACATCGCTGCCGTCATTCGTCTAAGCAACGAACAAGCACCCGAACAGATTGCAGACCTCACGTTCGACCGCGCCTGGATGGGTCGCGACGCGCACGGTCTGGACGAAGCAGCTCCCGCCTACTTCGGCGTGCCGTTCGAGCAAACGACCCAGGCTGAGCGCATCGCATTGATCGCCTTGATGCGCGGGCCGTCCTATTTCGATCCGAGTCGAAACCCGGAGCGCTTTCGTAAGCGTTACACGCACGTTGCTCAGCAATTCGGCATCAGCACCACAAGCATCGATCCGGATCGCGATCTGGCGCGGCTAAAACCCACTGCGACCGCGCGCTAGCCGCGCGGTCGGACGCGACTCGGGCTACCAAGCCCGCAAATACTGATCCGGCCCATGCAGCTCCGCGCCCAGCTCCGCCGCAGCGCGGCGCGGGAAATACGGGTCGCGCAGCAGTTCGCGCGCCAGCAGGACCACGTCGGCTTCGCCGCTGTCGACGATGTGTTCGGCCTGCGCGGCATCGGTGATCTGGCCGACCGCGCCGGTGGCGATACCGGCTTCGCGGCGGATGCGCGCAGCGAACGGCACCTGGTAGCCGGGGCCGACCGGAATGCGCACTTCGGGCATCAGGCCTCCGCTGGACACGTCGATGAGATCGACGCCCAGCGATTTGACGATGCGCGCCAGCTCGATGCTCTGTTCGACGTCCCAGCCGCCCTCGACCCAATCGGTCGCCGACACCCGCAGCCACAGCGGCAGGCGTTCGGGCCAGACTTCGCGCACCGCCGCCAGCACTTCGCGCAGCAGGCGCGTGCGGCTGTCGAAATCGCCGCCGTAGCCGTCGTCGCGGCGGTTGCTCAGCGGCGACAGGAATTCGTGCAAGAGATAACCGTGCGCGGCATGCAGCTCGATCAGCTGGAAACCGGCCGCGAGCGCGCGGTGCGCGGCGGCGGCGAAATCGTCGACGACGTTGGCCAGACCGCAGGTATCCAGCGCGCGCGGCCGCGTCGAACCATCGGCGAACGGCAGCGGCGACGGCGCCACCGGCGTCCAGCCGCCGTAACCCGGCGCGATCGCGCGCCCGCCCAGCCACGGCGGCTCGACGCTGGCCTTGCGGCCGGCATGCGCCAGCTGCATGCCCGGCACGGCGCCGTTGGCGCGAATGAAGCAGGCGATTTCCGACCAGGCTTCGCCCTGGCGATCGTTCCAGATGCCGGTGTCGCTGGGCGAAATCCGGCCTTCGGGCGAGACCGCGGTCGCTTCGGTCAGGACCACGCCCGCGCCGCCGACCGCGCGGCTGCCCAGGTGCACCAAGTGCCAGTTCTCGGGCATGCCGTCGATCGCCGAGTACTGGCACATCGGCGAAACCGCGATGCGGTTGCGCAGGGTCACGGAGCGTTGCGGGTACGGGTCGAACAGGCGGGCCAATGCAGCGTCTCGATAGGGGGTGACGAGACAGTAAGCCCGCTGCGCGGCGGATACAGCGCCATCGATGGGTTGCTCCGTCCCACCGCCGTGGCACCATCGGCGGATGCCGCCGCATGCGCCCTCCCCGTTCGCCGACGCCCTGCGCGACCTGCCGCAGGGGCCGCTGTGCGTGGGCTACAGCGGCGGCCTGGATTCGACCGCGTTGCTGCATCTGTTGGCCGAGACGCCGGCCGCGCGCGCGCGCGGCTTGCGCGCCTGGCACGTGCATCATGGGCTGCACGCGCAGGCCGACGACTGGGCCGCGCACTGCGCCGCGGAGTGCGCGGCACTCAGCGTTCCGCTGACGGTGTCGCAGGTGAACGTGACCCGCGACGGCGGCGACGGCCCCGAGGCCGCGGCGCGGCGCGCGCGTCATGCCGCCTTCGAGCGCGGGCTGGGCGAAGGCGAGACCCTGGCCCTGGCCCACCATCGCGACGATCAGGCCGAGACCTTCCTGCTGCGCGCGCTGCGCGCCTCCGGCCCGGACGGTCTGGCGGCGATGCGGCGCTGGCGCGACTGCGGCCGCGGCCGCTTGTGGCGGCCCTTGCTGGAACTGCCACGCAGCGCGCTCGAACGCTACGCGCGCGATCGCGGCCTGCGCTGGATCGAAGACCCCAGCAACGCCGACGATGCCTACGACCGCAATTTCCTGCGCCGGCGCGTGCTGCCGCTGCTGCGCGAACGCTGGCTGCAGGCCGATGCGGCATTGGCGGCCTCGGCCGGCCTGAACGCGCAGGCGGCGGCGCTGCTGGAGCAAGGCGACGCGCTCGCCCTGGCCCAGGTCCGCAGCGCCGATCCGCAGGCCCTGTCGCGCGCGGGCTTGCGCACGCTGCCGTCCGCGCGCCGCGCCCGGGTGCTGCGGCGTTGGATCGCCGAACTCGGCCTGCCTCCCTTGCCGGCCGTGGGCGTCGTCCAGATCGAACGCGAACTGCTGGCGGCGCGCGACGACGCCGAAGCCGAGTTCGCCTGGCACGGCGCGAGCATCCGCGCCTGGCGCGACCTGCTGCATGCACAAACGCGGTCCGCCGCCCTGCCGCCCGGCTGGCGCACGCCCTGGGACGGCCGCGCGCCGCTGGCGCTGCCCGGAGGCGGCGAATTGCGCCTGGAAGGCGCGAGCGCGCTGGAAGGCGCCTGCGAGGTCCACGCGCGCGTCGGCGGCGAACGCATGGTCCTGCCCGGCCGCGAGCACAGCCACGCGCTCAAGCAGGTCCTGCAGGAGCTGGGCGTACCGCCCTGGGAGCGCCGCAGGCTGCCACTGCTGTCGCGCGACGGCGTGCTGCTGGCGGCCGCCGATCTGGCCTATTCCGCCAATCTCGACCGCTGGCTGCGCGAACGCGGCGCGCGCCTGGTCTGGCGCGCCTGAGCGCCGCCCGGCCGCGCATGCGTTGACCCCGCCGACCCCGCGCCGCACACTAATCGCATGCCCCGCAAAGCCGCCACCGAGCCTTCGCCCGTGACCGATTTCGAGCAGTCCCTGGACGCGCTCGAACAACTGGTCGAAAAGATGGAACACGGCGAGATGAGCCTGGAAGACTCGCTCGCCGCCTACGAACGCGGCGTGGGTCTGTACCGCCGTTGCCAGAGCGCGCTGGAACAGGCCGAACTGCGCGTGCGCCTGCTCAGCGATCCGCAGGACCCGGCCGGCGCCGAACCCTACTCCGGCTCGCACAACGCCTCCGATGCGTGACCCGCGCCTGGTCGTCTGGCGCGAACGCGCCGACGCTGCGCTCGTGCGCGCGCTGCCCGACCCGGACTCGCCGCCACAGGATCTGCACGCCGCGATGCGCCACGCCGTGCTGCTCGGCGGCAAACGCCTGCGTCCGCTGTTGGTCTACGCCGCCGGCGCGCTGTTCGACGCCGACGAGGCCGCGCTGGATGCGCCCGCCGCCGCGGTCGAACTGATCCACGCCTATTCGCTGGTCCACGACGATCTGCCGGCGATGGACGACGACGCCCTGCGTCGCGGCCAGCCGACCGTGCACGTGGCCTACGACGAAGCCACCGCGATCCTGGCCGGCGATGCGCTGCAATCGCTGGCCTTCGCGGTGCTGGCCGATGCCCGCACCGACGACGGCGTACGTGTCGCCCTGCTGAGCACGCTGGCCCACGCCGCCGGCGCCGCCGGCATGTGCGGCGGCCAGGCGCTGGACGTGGCCGCCACCGGCGGCGGCGCCTCGCTGGATCTGGCCGCGCTGGAACGCCTGCATTCGCTCAAGACCGGCGCCCTGATCCGCGCCGCGGTGCGCATGGGCGCGCTCTGCGGCGGCGCCGACGCCCAGGCGCTGATCGCGCTGGACCGCTACGCGCATGCGCTGGGCCTGGCCTTCCAGGTCCGCGACGACATCCTCGACATCGAAGGCAGCAGCGCCACCCTCGGCAAGACCGCGGGCAAGGACGTGGCCCAGGACAAGGCGACGTTTCCGGCCTTGATCGGCCTGGACGGTTCGCGCGCGCGCCTGGACGCACTGGTACGCGGCATGCATGAGGCGCTGGCTCCGTTCGGCGAGAAGGCCGCGGCGCTGACCGAGTTGGGCGAGTTCGCCGCGCAGCGGAATCACTGAGGTCGGCGAGAGGGCCGGCAGGCGAGGTTGTCCGTAGCGCCTGCAGCGGATGCGGCTCGCGCGGCGATGCGGTTCGCCTGTGGCTCACCGCATCCTACAAAGCACACATGCAGCGGCAGCGCCGTTGGCATTGAAATCCATTGAGCCGCACCACGACGAACAACCGTAGACCCGAAGGGCGGCGCGCAGGACGCGCGCCGTTTTTCGAGGAACAGGATGTTCCTTCGAAAAGTCCCCGCGTCAGCACCGAACCCGCACGGGAGGGTTGTCTAGGTAAGCCCTTCTCTTTGGTTACTTTCTCTTGGGCTAGCAAGAGAAAGTGACCCGCACGCGCAGCGGGCGGAAGCCGTTGCTTAAGAACGAAACCAACGAAGTAGCTGGGATTCGCGATCGCGGCTCACGCCGCTCCCACAGAAAGCAAAAAGCAGAAAGCGAAGCCGATCCGCATCGAAACTCATGCGGCAGCCGGAGGTCGTGGTCGCGGCTCACGCCGCTCCTACCCCAAGGCAAGTGGCAAGAGAAGTGATCCGCATGCGCAGCGGGCGGAAGCCTTTGACTTGGGAATCGAAACCTTCGCCGAACCTCGGAGTTCGCAATCGCGGCTTACGCCGCTCCCACAGAAAGCGACGGCGGGCCCCAGGCGAAAGGTAATCGGCTCCCAAAACGAAACGGGCCCGGCAATGCCGGGCCCGCAATACCGCAGTCTCGCTCGCCGATTACTTGATCAGACGCAGCGTAACCGGGTAACGATAGCGTTCACCCTTGTTCGCAGCCAGACCGGCCATGATGAAGAGAATCAGCGACACCACCCACACCAGCATCGACACCAGACCGGTGAGCCCCAGGGTGAAGGGAGCGAGAACGGTCAGCACGACATAGACGATCAGCAAGGTGATGGTGAAGTTCAGCGCTTCCTTCGACTGATCGATCAGGAATGCCTTCTCCGGCTTGTCCTTGTTGATCAGCCAGATGATCAGCGGGACGATGAAGCCCAGCAAGATTCCCGACAGATGGGTGATCAGCGCCAGGGTGCGGTCTTCGGAGTTACCGTCGACCGATGATTCGTTGATATCGCTCATTCCTTGTTTCCCCTTTCCAGTTCCAGTTTGGATGGCCTTGCGGCGGCCATTGGCGGCCGCCCCAGCCGGCCCACTCTCAGCCGCGTTGCCACCGCTGTCAAGGACGGCGGCGCACGGTCCGCGGGGCGCGGCCTTCGAAGCAACGCGGCAGCGGTCCCGCAACGGCCGGACCGGCGCGGTCGCGCAGCATGACCGGTCCGCGTTACAGGCCGGCGTCGGCGCGGGACTCAGTCTTCGCCGGTATCGCCGGCGACGGTCATGCGTCCGACCAGGATCGAGCCGGTGCGCAGGTGCGAACGCAGGTCGACGTCGCTGCCGACCGCTTCGATCGATTCGAACATGCTGCGCAGGTTGCCGGCGATGGTGATGCCGTCGACCGGGTGCTGGATCTGGCCGTTCTCGACCCAGTAGCCCGCGGCGCCGCGCGAGTAGTCGCCGGTGACGGTGTTGACCCCCTGCCCCATCAGCTCGGTGACCAGCAGGCCGCGGTCCATGCCGCGCAGCATGGCGTCGAAGTCGCCGCCGTTGGCGGCGACCTGCAGGTTATGCACGCCGCCGGCGTTGGCGGTGGTCTGCAGGCCGAGCTTGCGCGCCGAATAGCTGCCCAGGATGTAACGCTGCAGCACGCCGTCCTGGACCAGCGCCGACTCGCGCGTGGCCACGCCTTCGGCGTCGAAAGCGCTGGAGCGGAAGCCGCGCACCAGGAACGGCCGCTCTTCGATCGAGAACCACTCCGGGAACAGCCGGGTGCCGGCGGAATCGAGCAGGAAGCTGGCGCGCCGGTACAGCGCGCCGCCGGACACCGCGCCCAGCAGGTGGCCGATCAGCGAGCGCGCGGATTCGGCCGCATACAGCACGGGGTATTCGCCGGTGGCGATCTGGCGCGGCGCCAGTCGCGACACCGCACGCTGCGCGGCGTGGCGGCCGATCGCGGCGGTGGCTTCGAGGTCGCCTTCGGCCAGCGCGATGCTGTACCAGCCATCGCGCTGCATGGCGTCGCCGCGGCCGGCGATCAGGGCGCAGCCGACGCTGTGCTGGGTGCTGCCCTCGCGGCCGATGAAGCCGTGCGAATTGGCGTAGACGCCCAGGCTGGCGCCGGTACCGACCGAGGCGCCGTCGGAATTCTCGACCCGGGCGTCGTACTCGCGGCCGGCGTTTTCGCAGGCCAGGGCCAGGTCGACCGCGCGGTCGGCTTCCAGCATCCACGGGTGCCAGCTGTCGAACGCGCGCCAACCGCCCTCGGCCTGGGCCGCGGCCATCAATTCGGCGTCGGCCAGGCCGGCGGCGGGGTCGTCCTCGGTGTAGCGCGCGATCGCGCACGCCTGCTCGACGGTGGCCTCCAGGCTGTCCGCGCGCAGGTCGGCGGTGCTGGCGCTGCCCTTGCGGCGGCCGAAATAGACGGTGACCGCGATGCCGCGGTCGCGGGTGGCTTCGACCGTCTCGACCTCGCCCATGCGCACGTTGACGTTGAGCCCGGTCTCTTCCGAGCACGAGACTTCGGCCTGGCTGGCGCCGCGTGCGCGCGCGGCGGCGAGCAGGCGCTGGGACAGCTCGGACAGGGCGTCCAGGCGCGCTTCGGGGTCGGCGATGACGTGGGCCGGAGCGGTCTGACGGAGGGCGACTGCGTTCAATGTCTTATCCTTGGCTGCCGTGGCGCTGGACGCCACGGGATTTCGATTCAGTTTGACGGTACGAGAGGTGGTTTGCGATGCGCGGCAGAGACGACGAAACCGGTGAATTCTTCAGCCCCAGCCGCAGCCAGAACCGGCGCGAGGCGCTGGAGGTGCTGGCCCTGGGCGACCAGCTGTCCAAGCTGACCGACGCCCAGCTGGCGCGGCTGCCGATCCCGGAGGGCCTGCTGCCGCATATCCGCGAATGCCGGCGCATCACCGCGCACATCGCGCACAAGCGCCAGCTGGCGTTCCTGGCCAAGCAGATGCGGCGCGAGGACGACGCCACCCTGGAGGCAATCCGCGATGCGCTCGACGTCAACGGCGAGGCCGGGCGGCGCGAAGTCGCGGCGATGCACCGGGTCGAGGCCTGGCGCGAGCGCCTGCTCGCCGACGGCGACGCCGCGCTGGCGACGCTGCTCGACGAGTACCCCGAGGCCGACCGCCAGCGCCTGCGGCAACTGGTGCGCAACACGCTCGAAGAGCGCAAGCGCAACAAGCCGCCGCATTCGTTCCGCGAGCTGTACCGCGAACTGCGCAGCCTGGTGCTGGGCGCGAACGAGGCCGGCGACGACGACAGCGACGAACTCGCGAGCGACGACGAGAACTGAGCCGCATGCAGTGAACCCCTCTYCCGCWTGCGGGAGAGGGGTTGGGGTGAGGGCCCGCCGCGAGYGTYGAAYGCCCACCGMCTGCGCCGCCCTCATCCGCCCTGCGGGCACCTTCTCCCGCRAGCGGGAGAAGGGAGGACCGAAGCGTCGCGCTATTGGACCTGCTCCCGCCGGGACCAGGACGCCGACAGCACTCACGACTGCGTGCCACCCACCGTCAGCCCATCGATCAGCAGCGACGGCTGGCCCACGCCGACCGGGACGCTCTGGCCGTCCTTGCCGCATACGCCCACGCCTTCGTCCAGGGCCAGGTCGTGGCCGATCATGCGCACCTTCTGCATGGTTTCCGGGCCGTTGCCGATCAGGGTCGCGCCCTTGACCGGCGCGGTGATCCTGCCGTCTTCGATCAGGTAGGCCTCGGTGGCCGAGAACACGTACTTGCCGCTGGTGATGTCGACCTGGCCGCCGCCGAAGTTGACCGCGTACAGGCCCTTCTTGACCGAACGGATCATTTCTTCCGGGTCGTGCGTGCCCGCCAGCATGTAGGTGTTGGTCATGCGCGGCATCGGCAGATGCGCGAAGGACTCGCGGCGGCCGTTGCCGGTCGGCGACATGCCCATCAGGCGCGCGTTGAGGGTGTCCTGCATGTAGCCGACCAGGACGCCGTCCTCGATCAGGGTGGTGCAGTTCGTCGGCGTGCCTTCGTCGTCGATGTTGAGCGAACCGCGGCGGCCCGGCAGGGTGCCGTCGTCGACGATGGTGACGCCGGGCGAGGCCACGCGCTGGCCCATGCGGCCGGCATAGGTCGACGTGCCCTTGCGGTTGAAGTCGCCTTCCAGACCGTGGCCGACCGCTTCGTGCAGCAGCACGCCGGGCCAGCCGCTGCCCAGCACCACCGGCATCACGCCGGCGGGGGCGGCGATCGCCTCCAGGTTCACCAGCGCCTGACGCAGCGCTTCGCGCGCCAGCGACTCGGGCTTGCCGCCGGCGAACAGCTCGGCGTAGCCGTAGCGGCCGCCGCCGCCGGCGTAACCGCTCTCGCGGCGGCCGTTCTGCTCGACGATCACCTGCACGTTGAGCCGCACCAGCGGGCGCACGTCGGCGGCGAGCACGCCGTCGCTGCGCGCGACCAGCACGGTGTCGACGCCGCCGGACAGGCTGACGGTGACCTGCTGCACGCGCGGGTCGGCGGCGCGCAGCAGGCGATCGATCTTGCGTAGCTCTTCGACCTTGTCTTCGTTGCCGATGCCGTCGATCGGATCCTCGGCCGGGTACAAGGCACGCCCTGCGCCACGCACCAGCGCGCGCGGCTCGTGCGCCGAACCGTCGCGCGAAATCGCCCGCGCCGACTTCGAGGCCGCGATCAGCGCTTCGCCGTTGATCTCGTCGGAATAGGCGAAGCCGGTTTTCTCGCCGCTGATCGCGCGCACGCCGACGCCCTGCTCGATCGAATGCGAACCGTCCTTGACGATGCCGTCCTCGACCGTCCAGCTCTCGCGGCGCGCGTGCTGGAAATACAGATCGCCGAAATCCACGCCCGGCCCCAACAGGGTGCCGAAGGTGCGGTCCAGGCCGTTGGCGTCCAGGCCGGCGGGCAGCAGCAGGCGGGTTTCGGCGAGTTGCAGGGGCAGCGTCATGGGGTGTCCGGGGGCGATGAAGGAGACATGCTAACCAACGAGCGCCGGGCTGGGTCTGGCGGGCTGGATGGTTCGGGCGGTGCAGTTAGAGATGGAGTCTGGGCGGGGCGGGTTCAACCGTGTGGGGTTTGGCGCCAAGTGGATCGATTCGGGGCGTATTTCCCACGAAAGGTGGGAAGCAGTACGGTTTTGGTTCGCACTGGCACCTCGCACTCCGGGATTTTGGACGAAACCAGGCCGAGACCGCGCTTGCCCGGGCCCTGCGCCCAACCCCTCTCCCGAGAGAGAGCGGCTGATCTTGCCTGGCTAGCCGGCCGGAGGCGCGCTGTTGCCGGCGCTGCGCGTCTGCTCGCGGGTCATGACCTCGACCTTGGGTTCCTTCCAGGGACCGGTCACCCGGTAGGTCTTGGCGCCGATCTGGCTCAGCGGCTTCTGCAGCACGGTGCCGGCGGCGGCGCCGATGGCCGCGCCGACCGGGCCGGCCGCGATCGCGCCGACCGCGGTCAGCAGGTTGCCGGTCTTGGGCCGGACCTCGATGGTCTGGTCGTAGCTCTGCGCGCGCAGATTGGTGGAGCCGCGGATGTTCACGGTCGCCGCGGGGCCGTCCATGACCAGGTCGTCGCTGCGCGCGCTGCCGCCGCCGATGGCGATGTGGCCGCCGACGCGGTTGAAGGCGAAGCCCTTGGAGAACAGGTCGCGGAAATCCAGGCCCAGGCGCCGCGGCAGCTGGGCGATGCTGAGCAGGCCGATCACCCGCCCGGTGCCGGGCTCGACCTCGAGCAGGCGCCCGTCGCGCACGTCCAGGGTCAGGCTGCCGTCCAGCGAACCCAGCGCGAACGTGGCCGGGCTGCCGGGCCAGCCCGCATCGAAGCGGACCTTGGCCTTGCCGCCGGCGACCAGGCCGCCGAAGCCGAAGCCGCTCAGCAAGGCGCCGGTGTCGCCGCTGTCGATGTTCATCGTCAGGCGCGTGCGCGCCGCCGCGCCGCGGCCGTTCCAGTCGCCACTGATGTCGATACTCTGCTTGTCGGCGCGCGTCTGGATCTGTTCCAGGCGCATGCCGAGCGCGGTCGGCCGGGTACGGACGCGGGCGCTGCCCATGCGCGCGTCGCGCAGGCGAAGATCGGCGATGTCGATGGTCAACGGCGGCACCTTGGCCGGGTCGAAGCCGGCGTCGATCGCGCGCGCGGCCGGTGCGGGAATCGCGGCGGCAGGCGCAGCCGATGCCGTGCCGTTGTCGGCCACGGATGCGGTGGGCGCGCGCCAGTACACGCGCTCGAACTTGCCGGCCAGCGGCGCGGCCGGATCGGCCGGGGCCAGCACTGCGCCTTCCAGGGCAGGGCCTTCGACCCGCACCGCGGTGGCGCCGCGCGGGGCCGGCACGACGACCAGGCGGGTGTCGGCGAACACGCCGCCCAGCAGTTGCAGCTTCTGCGCGGTCACGTCCACGCGCTGCAGCGGCAGGCCCTCGCCTTCGCCCTTGCCGCCGCTGCCGGCGAACGCCATCCATTCGATCGCGTCCAGTGCGCCGGCGCGGCCGGTCGCGACCAGACCGTGCGCCGGCGGCGCTTCGTCGACGCGGGTGGTGCCGAGCGCGACGCGCACGCCGGTGCGGCCGTTGACGGTGCGCGCGCGCAGCGCCATCACGTTGCCGAACCCGACCCGGATGTCGCCGCTGCCCACCGGCAAGGGCGTTTCCACCGTCGTCGCCAGGCTGCCCGCGGCCGGCTTGTGCAAGGGCGCCGGCAGTTCCAGGGCGGTGCCGACCAGGTTGGAATGCAGTTGCAGCAGGGTCGGCGGGGTGGCGCCGGCGAGCGCCTTGGGGATCGCTATGCCGATGGTCCAGTTCGAACGCCCGTCCAGATAGGGCTTGAGCCAGCCCAATTCCGGCGCGCGTTCGATCAGCGATTGCGCACCGACGCTGGCGTCCAGCCCGGCCTCGAACACATTGCCGCGGTCGCGCACGTAGTCGCCCGCGCGCAGCGAGAGCTTGCCGGGCTGGCCTTCGTGGCGCACCGCCAGATCGTTGGCGCCGAAGCCGCCGCGCGCGTATTCGGCACGTCCGCGCACATCGTCGAAAGCGAGTTTCCAGCGCGCGTCGGCGAGCTTGGCACCCTGCAATTCGACCGAACCCGAAATCGCGGTGACGCTGCCCGGCTTCAGCGGCAGTTTCATATCAAAGCCGACCTGGGCCGGACCGCTGGCGGTGAGATTGGCGAAGGTGTCGGCGTGCTGCTTCTGCAGCGGGCTCAGGCGCAGCATGCTCAGCAGCTGCGCGGCGTCGGACGCGGTCCGCGCCTGCACGCTCAGCGCGCCGTCCTTGTAGTGATCGATGCCGGCATGGATCTTCTGCACGCCGACACCGGCGAGCCTGGCGACGCCGTCGACGCTGAAGCCGTCGGCGATGAAGGCCACGTCCGCATCCAGACCCTCGGCCGCCGGCCATTCGGGCTGGAACTTGACCACCGCCTGGTGCAGCTTCGCGGTCGCTTCGAACCGTCCGTTGCGGTCGCGGAACGGCCAGTTGTCGAGATCGCCGGACACGATCGCATGACCGTCGCGCACGCTGCCGCCGATCAGGGCCGAATCCAGCCACTTCACCAATGCCGGCGACATGCTGTGGCGAATCCAGAAGCCCTTGGCGACCGGCACCCGCGCCTCGTCGAGGTCGGCGGCGATGTCGATCCACGGCCGCGTTCCATCGCCCTGCCACCACAGGCCGCCGCGCGCGCGCGCGCCGAAACCTTCGCCCTTGATCGTCAGGGCATGGGTGCCGACGCGCCAGCCCGCGCCCTCGCGCCAGCCGGCGACGGTGCCGTCGAGGTTCACGGTGTGGGCCACGCCGAAACCGGCCGGCCAGTCGAACCGCATCGGCGAGGCCGAATCCAGGCGCAGGCTGAAACCGTCGGCGTCGCCTTCGATATCGCCCGACAGGCCGCTCAGGCCCGGTGCGGTGCCGATCGCGGCGAAACCCAGGCCGTCGATGCGCGCGCTGGCGTGCAGCGGCCCGTCGCGGCGGCCGGCGACCGAGATGCGTTGCAGCGACATCTGCGGCTTGGTCCGGTGCAGCCAGCGGCGCAGGCCGGCGGGCACGCGGTCGCTGAGCGCGGCCGCCTGCAGCAGCGGCCCGGCGTCGATGCGGTCGGCGAGCAAGGCGTAGCGTTCGCCGCCGGCCAGCGCGAGGCCGTCCAGCACCTGTTGCCTGGGCGCGCCGCCGATGCGCAGATGCGGCGCATCGAAGCGCCAGCCGCCATGGTCCAGGCGCCAGCGTGCACGCGCTTCGACGCGGTCGAACTCGATCCGCGGCAGCGCGGCGGCGCCGTCGCCCAGCGGCGCGCCGCGCAACGCGACCCGCTCCAGCGCGGCGTCGACGGTGACCATGGCGACGCGGTGGTCGCGCAATTCGGCCCAGGCCTCGGCGCGGCCCTGCCCGCTTTCGGCGCCGATGCCGGCGACCTGCAGCAGCGCCGCCCAGGCGCTAAGGTCGGCGCGGCGCGCGCCGGCGTAGGCGCGGCCGTCGCCGCGCTTGCGATCGAAGTCCAAGGCCGCGTCCAAGGGCGAGGAAGCTGCGCCGGCGACGCCTACGCTGGGCCAGGCGCGCAGGCCCGCACGCACGCGGTTGCCGTCCACGCGCAGGCGCAGGTTGATCTTGGGAATGCGCGCGTCGACGCCGAGCTTGGGCGCGATCACCGCGAGCTTGCCGTCGATCACCTGCAACTCGCCCAGGCCTTCCAGCGCGGCCAGCGGGTCCTTGCTCGGCTGCTCCTGTCCGGGCAGGCCGCGTACCTTCCAGCGGCCGTCGTCGGCGCGCTCCAGGGTCAGGTCGAGGCCGTGCAGGCGCAGCTCGGAAAAGGAATGACCGGGCAAAAGGCCGGCGTAGATCGACACCAGCATTTCGGCATCGCCGACCACGAAGGCCTGCGCGCCCTCGCCGACCCGCAGGCCGTCCAGACGCAGCAAGGGCCCGCGTCGGGTCCATTGGGTTTCGACCCGGTCGAAGGCGACCGGACGGCCGGCGCGCTGGCTCAGCCAGGCCGCGATCCGGTCCGGATTGCGCTCGGCCATCGGCAGGATCTGGCTGGCCACGCCCAGCGCCAACGCCAGCAATACCAGCAGTACCGCGCCGGTATAGGCGACGCTACGGCGGGCGAAGCGCAAACGGCGGCGCAGCGGGGTCGGCATCAGCGTCGCGCTCCGCGCGCCGCCGGGATTCGGCATTCGGGATTCGGGGTTCGGCGAAGCACGGGCCGGCATTCGCCTCTGCGAATCGCGAATCCCGAATGCCGAATCCCGGCTTTAAAGCAGCACGACATCGAACTGCTCCTGCGCGTACTGGTCGTCGGGCTGGAAGCGGATCGATTTGCCGAGGAACTCCTCCAGCTCGGCCACCGCCGCCGACTCCTCGTCGGTGATGCGCGCGACCACTTTCGGCGAGGCGATCACCAGCAGCCGCGGCGCGTCGAACTGGCGCACCTGGCGGACGATGTCGCGGAAGATTTCGTAGGTCACCGTTTCCGGCGTCTTCAAGGTGCCGCGGCCGCCGCACTCGTGGCAGGGCTCGCTGAGCTGGCGCTCCAGGCTTTCGGTGGTGCGCTTGCGGGTCATCTCGACCAGGCCCAGCGGCGAGAACTCGTAGACCGTGGTCTTGGCGTGGTCGCGCGCCAGCGACTTCTCCAGCTGACGCAGCACCTGGCGCTTGTGCTCGGCGTCGGTCATGTCGATGAAGTCGATGATGATGATGCCGCCGAGGTTGCGCAGGCGCAGTTGCCGGGCCACCGACTGCGCCGCTTCCAGATTGGTCCGGTAAACGGTTTCCTCGAGATTGCGTTGACCCAGGAAGGAGCCGGTGTTGATGTCGACCGTGGTCATGGCCTCGGTCTGGTCGATCACCAGGTAGCCGCCCGACTTCAGCGGCACCTGCTTGTCGAGCGCGCGCTGGATCTCGTCCTCGACCCCGTACAGGTCGAAGATCGGGCGCGCGCCGGTGTAGTGCTCGATCTTCTCGTCCAGGCCCGGCATGTATTGGCCGGCGAACACGCGCAGGCGTTCGCAGGTCTCGCGCGAATCGACCTTGACCTTCTCGACGTCGCGCCGCATCAGGTCGCGCACCGCGCGCAGCGGCAGGCTCAGGTCCTCGTACACGCGCTCGCCCACGCGCGAGCTTTGAGATTTCTCGGCGATCAGGGCCCAGGCCCGGCTCAAGTAGGCCACGTCCTCGGCCAGGGCCTCGGCGGGCTGGCTCTCGGCGTTGGTGCGCACGATGTAGCCGTGGTTCTCGCCAGCCGGCGCCAGTGCGGTGACGTGCGACTTCAGGCGCTGGCGCTCGCTCTCGTCCTCGATCCGCGCCGATACCCCGACCACGCGCGTGCGCGGCAGCAGCACCAGGTAACGCGAGGGAATGCTCAGCTGGGTGGTCAGGCGCGCGCCCTTGGTGCCGATCGGGTCCTTGACCACCTGGACGATGATTTCCTGGCCCTCGCGCAGCAGCTCGGCGATCGGCCGGGTCGGGGCCGGCGGCAGCGGCGCCTGGTCGCCCTCGCCCTCGCCGACCTGGGCCGGCTTGACGATGTCGGCCGCGTGCAGGAACGCGGCGCGCTCCAGGCCGATCTCGACGAACGCCGCCTGCATGCCCGGCATCACCCGCTGGACCCGGCCCTTGTAGATGTTGCCGACCACGCCGCGGCGCCAGCCGCGCTCGATGTGCAGCTCCTGCAGCATGCCGTTTTCGACCACCGCGACTCGGGTTTCGCGCGGGGTGACGTTGACGAGTATTTCTTCGGTCATGGCGTGGATGGCGCTCTGCGTTCGTCAACGGTGGGGGAAGGTCGCGCGGCGGCCGGCGCGCGCGGGTCACGCATCAAGGCCGGCCTCGCGCAGCAGGCGTACGGTTTCGTGCAGGGGCAGCCCCATCACGCCGGAGTAACTGCCCGACAATCGGCTGACGAAGGCCTCGGCGCGGCCCTGGATCGCGTAGGCGCCGGCTTTGCCCTGCCACTCGCCGCCGGCGATGTAGCCGGCGATGCGCGGCTCGTCCAGGGTCTCGAACACGACCTCCGACACCGACACCGCCTGCGCTTCGCGCGCCGGCGAGACCAGCGACACCGCCGAGATCACCCGGTGGCTGCGCCCGGACAGCCGGCGCAGCATGGCCGCGGCGTCCTGCGCATCGCGCGGCTTGCCGAAGACCTCGTCGTCGAGCACGACCTCGGTGTCCGCGCCCAGCACCAGCGCGCTCGGGTTGGCGACCACGCTCAGCAGACCGGCGCCGGCCTTCTCGCGCGCGACCCGGCGCACGTAGTCCTCGGCGGGCTCGCCGGGCTGGCGGTGCTCGGGTATGTCGAGGTCGAGCACGCCGAACGGCAGGCCCAGGCGGCCGAGCAACTCGTGCCTGCGTGGCGATTTGGAGGCGAGATAGAGCATCCTGCGAAGCATAACCCGCGCTGACTGAGCGCCGGCCGACGCGACGGGCGCCAACCCCGCCGCGGATCACGGTTCGTTAACCAGCTCGGCAACACCCTATTCCCACATCAACAGGAGTTGAACATGTCGTCCTCGCCAAGCTGGCACCGTACCTCCACATCCCGTTTCGCCCTGCGCCCCCTGGTGCTGGCCGCCACTCTCGCCCTCGGAGCCGTCACCGCCATGTCCGCCACCGCCCAGACCGCTCCGGCCTACGTGGCCACCGACGGCACCCTGCTCTCGGTGTCGGCCCAGGCCGAGGCCAAGCGCGTCCCCGACATCGCCACCGTCTCCACCGGCGTGGTCACCCAGGCCGCCGACGCCAACGGCGCGATGCGCGCCAACGCCGAGCAGATGGCCAAGGTGGTGGCCGCGATCAAGGCCGCCGGCATCGCCGACCGCGACGTCCAGACCAGCGGCGTCAACCTCAACCCGCAGTACCGCTACGCCGAGAACCAGCCGCCGGTGATCACCGGCTACCAGGCCAGCAACAACGTCAACGTGACCGTGCGCGATATCGCCAAGGTCGGCAAGATCCTCGACGCCCTGGTCGCCAACGGCTCCAACCAGATCAACGGCCCGACCTTCGACATCGACGAGAAGATCAAGGAAACCGCCTACGACGAAGCCCGCCGCAGTGCGATCGAGAAGGCCCAGGCGCGCGCCGAGATGTACGCCAAGACCCTGGGGCTGAAGGTGCGCCGCATCGTCAGCGTCAGCGAGGGCGGCCGTTTCAGCCCGCCGATGCCGATGATGTCGATGGCGCGGATGGAGAAGGCCGGCGCCGCCGCCGACACCTCGATCTCGCCGGGCGAAAGCGCGCTGTCGATCAACCTCGACGTGGTCTTCGAGCTGGGCAAGTGAGCTCCCCGGCCGCCCCCGACCCGCGCAAACCCGCGCCCGGCTACGCCGAGCCGCAACCGCGCAACCCGGACGACGCGCGCCAGCCGCATCCCAAGCGGCCGCCGAATCCGGACGAAGGCGGCCTGGAACGCGAGCCGGACCCGGCGCCCGACCCGGCCGAGGAGTGATAGCCCGGTATCCGCAGCACCGAAGGCCCGCGCAAGCGGGCCTTCTTCATTTTGCGGCGCGCAGACGGCTGACCGGCCGCGCCGCGCTCTTTGCCAATCGGCTTGGCGGCGGCCTGCCGGACCACGACACCGGACTCAATCCCCGCGCCTCGCCGTGCCGCTCGTCCCAGGCGCCGACGAGGCGCGCCGACGCGCCATCGAAAAAATTTCCGCGCGGCTTAACCCCGCCCGCGATCCCGGCCCGTTTCGATCCGTGCAGACCACACCAGGAGAGCTTCCATGGCGCACGCGATCCCGCATCCCGACCGTCCGCAACTGGACTACAACCGCATCGCCGGCAACGCCGGGGCGATCGCCGTCAACGCGGTGCTGCTGATGTTGCTGCTGGTGCCGCTGTCGGCGCCGCAGCTGATCGAAAAGCCCGACGAGTTCATCACCGACGTGTTGTTCCGCGATAAGCCCAAGGTGACCGAGCCGCCGCCGAAAGTGGTCGAGCGCGAGATCCGCAAGGAGCCCAAGCCGAACCCGACGATCGCGCCGAAACAGGTGCTGGTGGAGACGCCGCCGCGGCCCGTGGTCGACCCGATCGAGACCGACAACATCTACGTGCCGGAAACGCCGCAGCAGCCCGAAGTGTTCGCCAAGAACGACATCGGCCGCGGCGAAATCCTGACCGGCGCGACCCTGCAGGTGGTCAACAACCCGCCGCCCAGCTATCCCGGCGAGGCGGTGCGCAACAACCTCACCGGCACAGTGATGCTGGAAATCCTGGTCGGCATCGACGGCAAGCCGGTCGAGGTGACCGTGGTCAAGAGCAGCGGCCACCGCGTGCTCGATCAGGCCGCACGCCGCGTGGTGATGTCGCGCTGGACCTTCCAGCCGGCGATGGAAGGCGGCCAGCCGGTGCAGGCGCGCGGACGGGTGCCGATCGAATTCACTCTGGAACGTTGAGTCCCTTGGCGAGGGAGCGGCCCGGGCCGGTATGGCCGGGCCGTTTTTTTGTGTCGCCTCGCTCAGGCGCAGCGATGCTCAGGCGCGGTGTGCCCCAGCGCGGTGTGCTCAGGCGCGGTGTGCTCAGGCGCGGTGATATGGATGGTTCGCCAGCAGCGCCGCCGCGCGGTACAGCTGCTCGGCCGCGACTAGGCGCACCAGCATGTGCGGCAGGGTCAGCGGCCCCAGCGACCACTGCTCGTCGGCGCGCGCGAGCGCATCGGGCGCATGGCCTTCGGGGCCGCCGATCAGGAACGCCAGATCGCGGCCCTGGCCGCGCCAATGCTCCAGGCGCTGCGCCAGCTGTTCCGAGGTCCACAGCCGCCCGCGCCCTTCCAGCGCGACCACGCAGGCGTTCTTGGGCAAGGCCGCGATCACGCGCGCGCCTTCGTCCGCGGTCGCGCGCGCGGCGTCGCGGCCCTTGCCGCGCAGACCCGGCTCGATCTCGACCAGGTCCAGCGGCAGCCAGTGCGAGAGCCGCTTCTGGTATTCGCCGAAGCCCTCGGCGACCCAGCGCGGCGCGCGTTCGCCGACGGCGATCAGTTTCGCTTTCATCGCGACATGGTAGCGGTCCGCGACGCATGCACGGGCCAAACCGCGCCTGCGTCGCATTTGGGCGCTGTGACACGCTCGCGTCATCGAACGGTTACCGCGCCGACCTAGCGTGCAGGCTCCCCCAGCCAGCAGGAGCTGCACCATGGATGCTTTCGATCCCTCCCGCCGCCAGGTCCTCAAGGGCAGCGCCGCCGCGATGGCGGTCGGCGCGATGAGCACGCTGGGCGCGTTGTATTCGCGCCAAGCGCTCGCCGCCCAAGACCCGACCCGGCTCGCCCCCGTTCCCAGCCGCTACGGCCCGCTCGCCCCGGTCGCCGATCGCAGCACCGGCCTGCCGCTGCTGCAGCTGCCGCGCGGCTTCAGCTACCGCTCCTTCGGCTGGAGCGGCGACCGCATGGACGACGGCCAGCCCTGCCCCGACCGCCACGACGGCATGGCCGTGGTCGGCGTGCGTCCGGGCGGGCGCCGGCCGCACGAGATCGGCGCCGGCCGCCTGCGCCCGCACGGCCCCGAATACGTGCTGATCCGCAACCACGAGCGCGGCGCGGCGACGCCGATCCAGGCCCCGGGCATGTACGACAAGGGCGACCTCGGCGGCGGCAAGTTCGCCGGCGGCGGCACCACCACGCTGAGCTACCGCAACGGCGAATGGGGCAGCCTGGAACCCAGCCTGGGCGGCACCCTGGTCAACTGCGCCGGCGGCCCCACGCCCTGGGGCACCTGGCTGAGCTGCGAGGAGATCAAGAGCGACGCGGTCTCCAGCGCCGGCCGCAAGCACGGCTACGTGTTCGAGGTCGATCCGCGCAGCGAACGCACCACCGGCCGGCCGCTGATCGGCCTGGGCCGCTTCAGCCACGAGGCGGTGGCGATCGACCCGCGCACCGGCATCGTCTATCTGACCGAGGACGACCGCAACAAGGCCGGCCTGTACCGCTTCATTCCCAACGACCGCGCCGGCCGCAACGGCTCGCTCGAGCACGGCGGCCGCCTGCAGGCCGCGCGCGTGCGCGGACGCCGCAACGCCGACCTCACCGTCGCCAGCATCGGCACCGAGTACGCGCTGGAGTGGGTCGACATTGCCGATCCGGATCTGGATTCGATCGCCGCCCCGGCCGGCTTCCCCGACATCTCCGCCGGCGAAACCCTGAGCGGCACGTTCGCGCAGGCCTGGAGCGACGGCGCGCTGCGCATGAGCCGCGGCGAAGGCATCTGGTACAGCTACGGCAAGATGTTCATCGTCGACACCAGCACCGGCGTCGACAGCCAGGGCCGCAAGGGCCGCGGCAACGGTTCGGTATGGGTGCTGGACCTGGCTAGCCAGCGTTTGCGCGCGCTGTTCGTGAGCGGCAACCAGCTCGCCGCGCACAACCCCGACAACGTCAGCGTCAGCGCGCGCGGCGGCGTCATCCTGTGCGAGGACGGCGGCGAAAGTCCGGACGAATACGGCCCCGGCGCACGCCTGATCGGCCTGACCCGCGCAGGCGAATCGTTCTATTTCGCCAAGAACAACGTCGCCCTGACTTCGCAGCAGATCGCCGACGCCGGCAAGTCGGTGCCGGAAGGCGACTACCGCGACACCGAGTTCTGCGGCGCCTGCTGGGACCCGTTCGCGCGCACCTTGTTCGTCAATATCCAGACGCCGGGGATCACCGTGGCGATCACGGGACCGTGGGAACGCGGCCCCTTGTAAGGCCGGCGCAGGAAGCGCCGGCCCACGGCGCTCCCTGCGGCGACGGATGCCCTGCAGGAGCGGCGTAAGCCGCGATTGAAACCTCAGTCGCGGCAGAATTCGTCGCTTGAGGCTGTCCAATCGCGACTCGCGTCATTCCCACACGCGAAGGCGTTCGCATGGCAACAGGCAGCGGACGCAAACGAAAACGGCGCCCTCGGGCGCCGTCGTCTGTTACGAATCAGGTGTTACGGATGAGGAACGGCCTTACAGCCGGTCCTCCTCGTCGGTCTCCAGCGCATCGCCGAATTCCGGCGGCTGGTCGCCGACCGTCCACAGGCGCTCCAAGGCGTAGAACTCGCGCACGCGCGGCAGCATCACGTGCACGACCACGTCGCCCAGATCGACCAGCACCCACTCGGCCTCGCGCTCGCCCTCCACGCCCAGGGGCATGACATCGAGGTTCTTGGCGAACTTGACCACTTCGTCGGCGATCGACTTGACGTGGCGGGTCGACGTGCCCGACGCGACCACCATGTAGTCGGTGACGCTGCTCTTGCCGCGCACATCGATCTCGACGACGTCCTTGGCTTTGAGTTCCTCGACCGCCGCGCGCACCGTGCTCAGCAGAGCGTCGGTCGACGGGGGAGGGGTCGGCATGCGGGTCTTGATGACGTGGGCTTGGCTGGTCAAGGAAAGGACTCTGGGGGACTAAGCGGGGTTGCGTCGGAGATTATAACGGAGCGCCGGCCGCCGCCTGGCCTCCGTACAGGCCATGGCGCTCGATATAGACGGCCACCGGCGCCGGCACCAGGTCCTGCCAGGGCTGGCCCGCGGCGATGCGCTGGCGCACCTCGCTGGCCGACTCGGCGTGAAGAGGCTGGTTCAGGCGCAGTACCCGGCCGGCCGGGGCGGCGCGCAGCGCGGCCGCGTCGGCGGCGTCGCGGCCGGCGACCAGGGCCGCCAATTCAGGCGCCAGGCCCTGCTCCAGGGGGCTGCTGGGGCGCTGGGCGACGACGAAATGGGCCAGGTCGAACAGCGACCGCCATTCGTGCCACTGCGGCAGGCCCAGGAAGCTGTCGGCGCCGACCAGCAGCGCGACCGGCGCGGCGTCGCCGATCTCCCGGCGCAGCTCGCGCAGGGTCTCGACCGTGTAGGAGCGGCCGGCGCGGGCGAGTTCGCGGGTGTCCACGAGCAGCCGCGGTTCTCCGGCCACCGCGAGATCGAGCATGCGCGCGCGTTGCGCGGCGTTCGCGCCCGGCGGCGCGCGATGCGGCGGATCGGCCGCGGGCATCAGGCGGATGGTCGCGTCCAGGGCGTCGCGCGCGGCGCGCGCGATCGCGAGGTGGCCGTCGTGGACCGGATCGAAGGTGCCGCCGTAGTAGACCCGCAAGCTCATCGTCCGGCCGCCGTCGAACGCAGGCGGCGATCGCGCGGGGCGACCGCGCTCACGCGCCGCCCGACACCAGCAGCCGCGCTGCGCGCGGTTCGGCGACGGCCAGCAACAGGCGTTCCAGCGCGATCCAGGCGTCGCCGGCTTCGCGGCCCTTGGCCATGCGATCGACGCGCCCGGCCTGGGCCACGAACGCGTCCCAACGGCGCGCGTCGTGGCGCTGCAGCGCGCGCCGGTACATCGGCTGTTTGGAATCCCACACCCGCTGCGCCTTGAACTCCGCCGACAGATTGCCGCCGCGCGCATTGACCCGCGCCAGCGCGGCGCCGCGCTGCAGTTCGATCACCACCATGCCCAGCAGCGCCGGCACCGCTTCGCCTTCCGCGCGCAGGCCGGCGAGCATGCGCGAGACCTGCGCGCCCTGCCCGTTCATGGCCGCATCCACGACCCGGAACACGTCGTAACGCGCGGCGTCGGCGACCAGCGATTCCATCCGCGCCAGGTCGATGGCTTCGCCGTCGGACAGCAGGGCGAGCTTGTCGACTTCCTGGGCGGCGGCGAGCAGGTTGCCCTCGACCCGGTCGGCCAGGCTCTGCACCGCGTCGCGGTCGGCGCGCAGGCCGCGCGCGCGCAGGCGGCGCTCGATCCATTCGGGCAATTCGTGCGGCTTGATCTGCCAGGCGATCGCGACCCTGCCGACCCGGCCGATCGCCTCGCTCCACTTGCCGCCGTGCTGCTTGCTCCATTCGCCGCAGCTCACCAGCAGGCACACGTCCTGCGGCGGATCGGCGCAGAAGCCGGAAATCACCTCGGCGCCGTCCTTGCCGGGCTTGCCGGTGGGCAGGCGCAATTCGACCAGGCGCCGGCTGGCGAACAGGCTGGGCGCACGGAAGCTGGCCTCGAGCGCGTTCCAGTCCGGTTCGCGCTGGTTGCCTTCGGCTTCGAACACTTCGCGCTCGGCGATGCCCTGCTGGCGGGCGGCGGCGCGCACGGCATCGGCGGCTTCCAGCACGCGCAGCGGCTCGGGGCCGGCGATCAGGTAGGCCGGACGCAGCGGCTCGGACGCGACTTGGGCGGCCAGCTGTTCCGGCTTGAGTTCCATCGTCAGCGCGGCGGCTTGGGCGGCGCCGGCTCGATCTTCGCGGGAGCCTGCGGCGCGGCCGAGCCGGCCGCTTCCATCGCCGCCTGCGCGGCGTCGGTGGCGATCGGAGGCTCGCCCTGCGCGCTGGGCGCGGCGGCACTGCCGTCGACCTTCTTCACCACCGCATCGATGCGGCGCAGCACCGAGGCGCTCATCTCGCGGCGCATTTCGCGCTGCAGGGTTTCGCGTTCGCCCTCGGTACCCAGCGAGGTCACCGGGTTGGAGACGTAGTCCCGCGACAGTTCGACGGTCTGGCGCGGCACCAGCGGGCTGCCGTCGGCCTTGCGCAGTTCGAAGATCACCGCGTAGCGCAGGCTGTATTCCTGGGCGCGGCCGAGCTGGTCGAGCGCGACCGGGGTATCGCCCCAGCGCTCCGACATCAGGTCCAGCACCGCGGCCGATTCGGTGTCCGCCGTGGCCGGCACCGCCCCGGCGCGGGTCAGCGCCTGGGCCAGCGATTCGGCCAGCGGACTGTAGCGATCCACCGACACCACCCGCACCGGACCCAGGTCCGGCGGCAGCGTCAGAGCGCTGCGCAGTTGGAAACCGCAGGCCGACAAGGCCAGCGCGAGGGTGGCCGTGGCGACGGCGATGAACGGACGAGGGGTCATGCGCGAAGTCTGGACGAGCGGGCCGCGCGCATCAATAGCGGCGCCGGATTCGGCTGAACGAGGCTTCAGGGGTCTGAGCCGCTACTCCGGCCTCCGCACGAATGGAGGGCCGCAAGTTTCAGAAGAATCGAAACTTTCGCAGGCGCCGCCGTGGGCGCTGCGAAACACCCGGGCTTGCGACACCCCATCCCTGCCCGCGTGCCGCGAGCGCCGCGGCCCCGCTCCCCGTGCAGCGGGGAGCGAGGGAATCGCTGCAGATTCAGCTCGCGACGATATTGACGATCTTGCCCGGCACCACGATCACCTTGCGCACGGTCAGGCCTTCCAGGTACTTGATCACGTTCGGCTCGGCCAGGGCCAGGCGCTCGGCGTCTTCCTTGGCGACGTTGACCGCGACTTCGATGGTGCCGCGCAGCTTGCCGTTGACCTGCACCGCCAGCGTCAGCGCGTCGCGTTGCAGCGCCGAGGCGTCGGCCTGCGGGAACGCCAGGTCCTCGAGCAGGGTTTCGCCGTGGCCCAGCGCCTGCCACAGCGCATGGCTGGCGTGCGGGGTGATCGGATTGAGCAGCAGCACCGCCGCGGCCAGCGCTTCCTGGCGCAGGGCGCGGCCGTTGCCGCTGGCGTCGTCGAACTTGGACAGGTGGTTCAGCAGTTCCATCACCGCGGCGATCGCGGTGTTGAAGCTGTGGCGGCGGCCGTAGTCGTCGCCGACCTTCTGGATGGTCTCGTGCAACTGGCGGCGCAGGGTCTTCTGCGCGGCGTCCATCGTCGCCAGGTCCAGCGCCGGCGCCGGGCCGTCGGCGGCGTGCTTGTGCACCATCGTCCACAGCCGGCGCAGGAACCGCGCCATGCCTTCGACGCCGGCCTCGTTCCATTCCAGCGACTGCTCCGGCGGCGCCGCGAACATCGAGAACAGGCGCACGGTGTCGGCGCCGTACTTGCCGACCATCAACTGCGGGTCGACGCCGTTGTTCTTCGACTTCGACATCTTTTCGGTGCCGCCGATATGCACCGGCTGGCCGTCGGACTTCAGCGTCGCGCCGACGATGCGGCCGCGCTCGTCGCGCGCGATCTCGACGTCGGCCGGGTTGATCCAGTCCTTGGAGCCGTCTTCGAGGTCGCGGTAGAAGGTTTCGGCGATCACCATGCCCTGGGTCATCAGGTTGGTCGCCGGCTCGTCGCTGTCGACCAGGCCCTGGTCGCGCATGAGCTTGTGGTAGAAGCGGAAATACATCAGGTGCAGGATCGCGTGCTCGATGCCGCCGATGTACTGATCGACCGGCGTCCAGTACTTGGCGCGCTCATCGACCTGCGCGGCCGCGCCCGGCGAGGTGTAGCGCGCGTAGTACCAGCTCGACTCCATGAAGGTGTCGAAGGTGTCGGTTTCGCGCTCGGCTGCGCCGCCGCAGCTCGGGCATACGGTCTTGCGCCACTCGGGGTCGGCCTTGATCGGCGACTGCACCCCACTGAAGGCCACGTCTTCGGGCAGCACCACCGGCAGTTGGTCTTCCGGCACCGGCACGTCGCCGCAGTTCGGGCACAGGATCACCGGGATCGGGCAACCCCAGTAGCGCTGGCGGCTCACGCCCCAGTCGCGCAGGCGGTAATTGACCCGGCGCACGACCCGGCCGTCGCCGCCGTAGCGCGCGGCGATCGCATCCAGCGCCTGCTGGAAGTCGAGGCCGTCGAACTCGCCCGAATTCACCAGCCAGCCGCGCTCGGTATAGGCCGATTCCTCGACGATGCGGCGCTGGAAGTCCTCCACCACCTGCACCGCGGCGCCGGTGTCGTAGACGTCGACCGAACCGGCTTCGCCCAGCGCGCTGCGCATCGGGTCGTCGTGGCGGGCGACGTGGCGGCCGATCTCGTCGAGCGCGTCGCGCACTTCGTCGGGCACGATCACCATCTTGATCGGCAGCGCGTAGCGCAGCGCGAACTCGTGGTCGCGCTGGTCGTGGCCGGGCACGGCCATGACCGCGCCGGTGCCGTAGTTCATCAGCACGAAGTTGGCCACGTACACCGGCAGCTCCTCGCCGGTGACCGGATGCAGGGCGCGCAGGCCGGTGTCCATGCCGCGCTTTTCCTGGGTCTCCAGCTCGGCCTCGGTGACGCCGCCGCGCTTGAGATCGGCCAGGAACGCGGCCAGGTCGGGATCGCCCTCGGCCGCGGCCAGGGCCAGCGGGTGTTCGCCGGCGATCGAGACGAAGGTCGCGCCCATCAGGGTGTCGGGGCGGGTGGTGAACACCGTCAGCGGTTCGACCGCATTACCGGCCTCGTCGCGCACCTCGAAGCGGATCTCCAGGCCTTCGCTGCGGCCGATCCAGTTGCGCTGCATGGTCTTGACCGCCTCCGGCCAGCCCGGCAGCGCGTCCAGGCCGTCGAGCAGTTCCTGGGCGTAGTCGGTGATCTTGAGGAACCACTGCGGGATCTCGCGCTTTTCCACCAGCGCGCCGGTGCGCCAACCGCGGCCGTCGATCACCTGCTCGTTGGCCAGCACGGTCTGGTCGACCGGGTCCCAGTTGACCACCGAGTTCTTGCGGTAGGCCAGGCCCTGCTTCATCAGGCGCACGAACATGCGCTGCTCGTGGACGTAGTAGTCCGGGCGGCAGGTCGCGAACTCGCGCGACCAGTCGATCGCGTAGCCCATGGTCTTGAGCTGCGCCTTCATGTGTTCGATGTTGGCGTAGGTCCACTTGGCCGGCGCGGTCTTGTTCTTGATCGCGGCGTTCTCGGCCGGCAGGCCGAACGCGTCCCAGCCCATCGGCTGCAGCACGTTGTGGCCGGTCATGCGCTTGTAGCGGCTGATGACGTCGCCGATGGTGTAGTTGCGCACGTGGCCCATGTGCAGCGCGCCCGAAGGGTACGGCAGCATCGACAGGCAGTAGTACTTGGGCTTGTCGGAGCGCTCGTCGACCTCGAAGGCGCGGGTGCCGTCCCAAAACTGCTGGGCGGCGACCTCTACGGACTTGGGGTCGAAGGCGTGGCTGTCGGTGGGAGCTGGGGCGACGTCGCTGGACACAGGGGGTCTGGCAGGGCAAGGAAAGACCGGAAAGCCTACCGCAGTGCACAAAAGCCCGCCATGGCGGCCGGCCCTGGGCCCATGTCTGGCCTGGGTCGGGCCCGGCGCGGCGGCCGCCCCGAGGCGTCGAAGGGGGTATGGCCGCGGCCGGCGGCGCGCGCCGGCCGCGGCGACGGCGTCAGCGTTTCACACACACCCAGGTGACGACCTTGCCGGTGCTGTCGTATACAGGCGCGGCCTTGTATCCGATCGGACAGAGCAGCAACGGCTGGTTGGCGGCTACGGCCACGACCGGCGCGAGCGACATCGCGACGAACGCGGCGAGCAGACAGAGCGTCAATTTCATGGACGACCTCCAGTTGATTTCCGCAAAGGTTCGCTTGCATGCTGCGGCGGCCATTCCCGGACCGCGCGGGCGATTGTCCCTGCATTCGTCCCCGCATGTGCGAAGTCGGTCGCACTATTTGCCGGTGCGCCAGCGTATGGCGCATCGATTCCTCCACGAGCACCGCCGGAATCCACGATGACCCGCCTGACCGCCGCCGTATCGTTCGTCCTCGCCGCCCTCCTGGCCCCGCCCGCCCTCGCCGCCGAAGCGCCGACCGCCCTGCACTGCGGGCATCTGTTCGACGCGCGCAGCGGCCGGTTGCTGGACGCACGCACGGTGGTGGTGCGCGAGGGCAAAGTCGCCGAAGTGCTGCCGGGCCGCGCCGATGTCGCCGGCGCGCTCGCGATCGACCTCAGCGGGCACACCTGCACCCCGGGCTGGACCGATCTGCACGTGCACCTGGCCTCGCAGTCCAGCCCGCAGAGCTATTCCGAAGGCTTCCGCCTCGACGACGTCGACTTCGCCTTCCGCTCGGTCGGCTTCGCCAAGAAGACCCTGCTGGCCGGATTCACCAGCGTGCGCGACCTCGGCGGCGAAGTCAGCCCGCACCTGCGCGACGCGATCAACCAGGGCCTGGTCGACGGGCCGCGGATCTGGGCCGCGGGCAAGTCGATCGCCACCACCGGCGGCCACGCCGATCCGACCAACGGCTACAACGACGCGCTCTCGCACCTGATCGGCCCGCCAGGCCCGACCGAGGGCGTGATCAACTCGATCGAGGACGCGCGCCAGGCCGTGCGCCAGCGCTACAAGGACGGCAGCGACGTGATCAAGATCACCGCTACCGGCGGTGTGCTGTCCTACGCCAAGTCCGGCGACGCGCCGCAATTCACCGTCGAGGAGGTCAAGGCCATCGTCGACACCGCCAAGGACTACGGCTACCGCGTCGCCGCCCATGCCCACGGCGAGGAAGGCATGAAGCGCGCGGTGCTAGGAGGCGTCACCAGCATCGAGCACGGCACCTACATGAGCCCGGAAGTGATGGCGCTGATGAAGCAGAGAGGGACCTGGTACGTGCCGACCATCTACGCCGGCCGCTTCGTCGCCGAAAAGGCCAAGATCGACGGCTATTTCCCCGAAGTGGTGCGGCCCAAGGCCGCGCGCATCGGCGCGCAGATCCAGGACACCGCCGGCCGCGCCTACCGTGGCGGGGTCAAGATCGCGTTCGGCACCGACATGGGCGTGGGCCCGCACGGCGACAACGCGCGCGAGTTCCTCTACATGGTCGAAGCCGGCATTCCGGCCGCGACCGCGCTGCAGGCCGCAACCATCCGCGCCGCCGAAGTCCTGGGCGTGGACGACCAGGGCGTGATCGAAGCCGGCAAGCGCGCCGATATCGTCGCAGTGCCGGGCGACCCGATCGCCGACATCAACGCGGTGATGAAAGTCGCGTTCGTGATGAAGGACGGCAAGGTCTACAAGCAGCCCGGCGCCGCGGAATGAACCTGGTCGCGACGTCGTGCCGGCAGCCCCGGCCGGCGTCGCGGCGGTGCCCGCGACAACAGACACACCGATAGCCGGATCGATAGCCACACCGACAGCCAGGAGAACGCCCGTGGACCTGGAATGGATGGGTTACGTCGGCGCCACGCTGACCACACTGTCGTTCCTGCCGCAGGCGGTAAAGACCATCCGCAGCCGCGACACGCGCGGCATTTCCCTGGGCATGTACGTGGTGTTCACCGTCGGCGTCGGCTTCTGGTTCGGCTACGGCGTGGCGCTGCAGTCCTGGCCGATGATCGTGTCCAACGCCATCACCTTCGTGCTGGCGACGACCATCCTCGGGCTCAAGCTCAAGCACGGCTGAGGCCGCGCGCCGCCCTGCCCCAGCGCAAGCTCACGACGGGCGCGGCGCCGCCTGCGCGCGCGCCGCGGCCAGCCACCACAGCAGCCAGGCGCCGAACGCCGCGCGCTGGGCCAGGCCCACCGGCAACAGCGACGGCAGCACCAGGGCGAACAGCAGCACCGCCAGCGCCGCGATCAGGCTGGCCTGGCTGAAGCCGCGCAGTTCCGGCCGCGCGCGGCTGCGGCTGCCGATCGCGATCGCCAGCGCACCGGCGGCGAAGGCCAGCCACCACAGCAGCCACACGGTCGCGTGCAGGCGGCTGGGCGCGGCGTCGAAATCCTGCGGGTCCAGCGGCAACAGGCCCTGCGCCGCGAACGCCAGCGCCGACAGCAGGACCAGCTGCGCACCCACGCGCACGCTCCAGCGCGTGCCGGCCAGCGACTGGCGCAGGCCCACCGCGACCGCCGCGGCGAGCACGCCCGGCAGCACGAACGCCAGCAGGTTGAACCACAGCGCATACGGCACGCCGGCGGCGCCCAACAGCGCGACCGGATGGCGGCTGTGCGCATAGCCGTCGAGGACCGCGCCGAAGCCGGCCAGGGCGAGCGCGAACGACACCAGCGCCGCCGCGGCCACGATCGATTTCCAGGATTTCACGTCGTCTCCCAAGCGAATACGTCTTCGACTCCGACCCCGAACGCGCGCGCGATCCGGAACGCCAGCTCCAGCGACGGCGCGTAGCGTCCGGCCTCCAGCGCGATGATGGTCTGCCGGGTCACGCCGCAGGCATCGGCCAGCGCCTGCTGGGTCATTTCGCCGCGCTCGAAGCGCAGGCGGCGGATCTGGTTCGCGATCGGTGTGCTGCCCATGCGCGCGCTCAGTGCCGGTCGCGCCAATAGTGGACTGCGCTGGCCGCGTATTCGAACAGCCAGCCGCACATCAACGCGAACACCAGCAGGCTGGACACCATCGCCGGCGTCGCCCAGTCCAGTCGCGCGGCGGGGCTGAAACCCAGCGTCACCGCCATCGCGATCACGCTCAAGGTCAGCGCGCCACGGCCCCAGTCGGCGGCGCGGCGGGCGATCTCGCGGTCGCGCTCGTCCTCCTCGACCGCACCTTGCCAGCGCGAGCTCAGCAACTGCGACAGCACCGCCCATGCCGCCAGCAGCAGGACCAGATGGCGGCCGACCGCGCCGGCCTCGGGGTTGCGCCAGATTTCCGCGCCCTGGAAGGCCTGCAGCTTGGCCAGGTAATAGGCCACCGCCACGGCCATGAAGCCCAGGCCGATCCAGGCCCGCCATTCGGCCGGCGCGGCGCGGCCTTCGAACTCCGCGCGCGGCACCCGCTGCAGCCGCCACAGCGACACCCAGGCGGTGGCGACCAGCAGGGCCACGCCGATCTTGCCGCCGTCGAAACCCAGCACCGCCGACGGGCTCGCGATCAGCAGCCACAAGGCCAGCCCCGCCACCGCCAACAGCCCGGCCAAACTCCAGGTACGCGTCATCATGATGTCTTCCCTGCCAGACAATATGTACGCTTTACATTACATTCGCTGCGACGCATGTCAAGTATCTTTTACATGCCTTGGATTCCCCCGCGACTGGCACCATGTCCGCTGGATCGCTTTCCGGGACCACCCATGACCGCCTCCGCCACCGCCTCGCCGCACGTCTTCGACGCCACCACCGACCGTTTCGAAGCCGACGTCATCCAGAAATCCGCGCAGACGCCGGTGCTGGTCGACTTCTGGGCCGAATGGTGCGAACCCTGCAAGACCCTGGGCCCGCTGCTGGAAAAACTGGCCGCCGAGTACAACGGCGCCTTCGTCCTGGCCAAGGTCGACGTCGAAGCCGAGCAGCAGCTGGCCGGCATGTTCCAGATCCGCTCGATCCCGACCGTGTACCTGGTCAAGGACGGCCAGCTCGTCGACGGTTTCCCCGGCGCCCTGCCCGAAGGCCAGTTGCGCGAGTTCCTGAGCCACCACGGCATCCAGCCGGCCGCGGCCGCCGAGGAAGCCGCGCCGGTCGCCGCGGAAGCCGAACCGGACCCGCACGCCGAAGTGGTGCGCCTGCGCGCCGAGGTCGCGGCCGAGCCCGGCCAGGACGAACGCAAGCTCGACCTGGCCCTGGCCCTGCTGCGCACCGGCGCGGCGACCGAGGCCGAACACCTGCTGGACGCCCTGCCCGCCAACCTCGCCACCGACGACCGCGCCCTGCGCGCCCGCGCACGCCTGGGCTTTGCCGCTGTGCTCAAGGACGCGCCGCCGCCGGAAGTGCTGGAGGCGGCGATCGCCAGCGACGAAAGCGACCTGCGCGCGCGCCACCTGCTCGGCGCGCACCGTCTGGTCGGCGGCCAGTCCGAGGCCGCGCTGGAGCAGTTCATCGAGATGCTGCGCCGCGACCGCGCCTACCAGGACGGCCTGCCGCGCAAGGTCCTGATCGACGCCTTCCGGGTGGTCGAGGACGAGGACCTGGTCGGTCGCTACCGCCGCAAGATGTCGTCGCTGCTGTTCTGAGACGCGGCGCCCCGGCGCACCGTCCCGAACGCAAACCCGAGGCGGCGCCCGCGCGGCGCCGTCGCGCGGCTTGACCATCCGCGGCTTGACTATACGCATGCGTATGGCAGGCTGGGCGCCTCTCACCGCTCCCCGGCCGCGCATGAAAGCCAGCACCCTCAAACTCGGCCTCAACCTGTGGCCGCCGTTCCTGTTCAGCGGCATCCGGGTGCGCAAGATCGCGCCCGATTACCGCCGGGCCCAGGTCGAGCTGCGGATGCGGCCGTGGAACCGCAACTACGTCGGCACCCACTTCGGCGGCAGCCTGTTCGCGATGACCGATCCGTTCTGGATGCTGCTCACGCTGAGCGCGCTGGGCCGCGACTACATCGTCTGGGACAAGATGGGCACGATCGAATTCGTCAAACCCGGGCGCGGCACGATGCACGCCGAGTTCGCGCTCGACGAACAGGTACTGGAGCAACTGCGCGCGGCCACCGCCGGCGGCGACAAGACCCTGCACTGGTTCGACACCGACGTGATCGACGCCGACGGCGAAGTGGTCGCACGCGTGCGCAAGCAGCTTTACGTGCGCCGCAAGCCGGGCCGCGGCTGACGCCCCTCCGCGCCGTGCCCGACGTGGCGGCGTTCACGATGCGCAGACCGGCGACGGTCGATTTCTGACGCAATGGGGCCAATCCCGACGCGCCAGCGGCAGGACGCAGGCGCACCGCCACACGCGGCCTGTCGCCTTGCGCTCGCAACGAGGCACAATAGGCGTGCGCGCCAATGGATGGCGCGTCTTCACGTAATTTGCGTGATGTGAGTGTGGTCAGTCCCGGCACGCATCGGCGTATGCTGGGCACTCGCGACAGGGGGCCGCGATGTCCAGGTCTACACAAAACCCGCACGAAATCGCAGCACCGTTGCCGGAGATCACCGGCTATCGCCTGCTGCGCGTGATCAATCACGGCGGCATGTCGACCGTGTACCTGGGCGAACAGATCGGCCTGGCGCGCGAAGTCGCGATCAAGGTCATGCAGCCGATCGCGCTGGCCGACGAAGTCAGCCGCCGCCGCTTCGAGAACGAAGTGCGCACCATCGCGCGGCTCGAACACCCCAACGTCGTCGTGATCCACGAAGTCGGCCGCACCCGCGAGGGTCTGCCCTACTACGCCATGCCCTACCTCTCGCGCGGCCACCTCGGCCAGCGCGATCTGAGCAAGGACGAACCGCGCGCGATCTCGATCATGGAGACGCTGCTGTCGGCGCTGGACTACGCGCATGCGCGCGGCGTCGTGCATCGCGACGTCAAGGCCGAGAACGTGCTGTTCGACGACGCCGAACGTCCGCTGCTCGCCGATTTCGGCATCGCCCTGCGCCGTGGCTTCGGCCCGCGCGTGACCGCCGCTGGCCTGGCCGTGGGCAGCACCGCCTACATGGCGCCGGAACAGGCGCGCGGCGAAGACGTCGACGGCCGCGCCGATCTCTACAGCCTGGGCGTGCTGGGCTGGGAAATGCTCACAGGGCGCCTGCCGTTCGAAGCCGCCGATGCGCTGTCGATGGCGGTGATGCACGCCCAGGATCCGATTCCGAAACTGCCGCAGCACCTGCGCCACTGGCAGCGCTTCATGAATCGCGCCCTGTGCAAGCAGCCCGCGCAGCGTTTCCAGGACGCCGCCGAAATGGCCGAAGCGCTCGCCGACGTGCAGCGCAGCGGCCTCAAGCACACCATCAAGCGCATGATTCCGCGCGCCAGCCGCCTGCGCCAATGGGCGGTGCCGCTGTGGGCCGGCGTCGCGGCCGCCGCGGTCGCGGTGGTCGCGATCGGCTTCGGCCTGAACAATCGCCAGGACGACGGCTTCTTCCGCGTCCAGGCCGGCACCGCCGCGCCGGTCGGCGCCGCCGCAGCGGTCGCCACCCCCGGCGATCCCACCGATGCGATGCTCGCGCCGTTGCCGGAAGCGCCGCTGCAACGCTCGCTGGAAGAAGTGCGCCGCTACATCCGCCAGGGCAAACTGACCGCGCCGGCCGACGGCAACGCCTATAACAGCCTGCTCACCGCCTGGCATGCCGACAGCACCAGTCCGGACGTGCGCGCCGGCGTGACCGAACTCACCCACGCGCTCGGCGACCAGATCGCCGTCGCGGTGCGCGAACGCAACGACCAGCGCGCGCGCGAACACTTGCTCAACGCCACCACCCTGGCCCAGCAGACCGGCAGCGCCGACTCGCCCGCGATGCGCGCATTGCGCGAGCAGGCCGCCGCCGCGCTGCAGGCGCGCCTGGAACTGGACGCCAAGCGCAACGACCGCGAGGACGCGCAACGCACCGCCGCGCTCGCCGCCGGCTTCGACCTGCCCAAGGCCACCGCCACCCGCCTGATGGCCCAGGCCCGGGCCGTCGGCGGCGTCGCCGCCGGCGAACCGATCGCGGTCGGCAGCCTGATCCAGGACAACAGCCGCGTCACCGTCGCGCTCAGCCCGCGCCCGGTCAGCCGCGCCGAGTACGCGCGCTTCGCCAGCGCCAGCGGCCGCAGCCCGGCGCTGTGCCGCGAACGCGCCTCGCTGCTACGCGTGCTGGCGCCGCGCAACTGGGAGTCGCCGGGCTTCAAGCAGGCCGACGCCGAACCGGTGGTCTGCGTCTCGCAGGCCGACGCCGAAGCCTATGCGCAGTGGTACAGCCAGCAGACCGGCCGCCGCTACCGCCTGCCCAGCGCGGCCGAAGCCGAACACCTCAACGACACTCCCGGTCGCGCGCTGTCGATGTGGCTGCGCGACTGCGGCCGCGACTGCCAGCAGCGCCAGGCCAGCGGCGCCTCCTGGCGCAGCAACCAGGCCCAGCGCCCGCTGGCCGCCGCGCGCGGCTACGACGACGTCGGCTTCCGTCTGGTACGCGAGCGCTAGGCGCAGTCCCGACGCAGTTGCCGGTTTCGCCGCGCGATCCGGCTGATGGTGCGGCGGTCACTGCACCCCACGTCCACCCTGCCCACCCCGCACTCCACCGTAGGATGCGGTGAGCCGAAGGGCGAACCGCATGCCGCGCGATCCGGCGGACGACGACGGTGCGAGCCCACGGCCCCACCGTCCCAGCCGTTCGCGCCGAGTCTGTAGAACCACGACGCGGCGGCCCGCACAGCCGCTTTTCCCGCCAAATCGCCACCACGCACCGCCGCCCTTGCCCGCGCTCGCCTACAATCTGGCGCCATGCGCATGTCCAGCCTGCAACGCCTGTTCCTCACCGGTCTGCTGACCCTGCTGCCGATATGGCTGACCTGGGTCGTGGTCAAGTTCGTGTTCGTGCTGCTGTCCGACACCAGCCGCCCGCTGATCGATCCGCTCCTGGCCAACCTCGCCGCGACCAATCCGCAGGCGCTGGGCTGGCTCACCGAACGCTGGTTCGCCACCGCGCTGGCCCTGGCCGCGACGCTGGGCGTGATCCTGCTGTCCGGGGTGATGGCGCGGCGCGTGGTCGGACAGACCGCGCTGCGCGGTTTCGAATCGTTGATCAAGCGCATCCCGCTGGCGAACACGATCTACTCCAGCGCACGCCAGCTGCTCGACATCCTGCAGACCAAGCCCGACGGCACCCAGCGCGTGGTCCTGATCGACTTCCCGCACACCGAGATGAAGTCGATCGGCTTCGTCACCCGCGTGCTCAAGGAACAGGGCACCGGCCGCGAGCTGGCCGCGGTATACGTGCCGACCACGCCCAACCCGACCTCGGGCTATCTGGAAATCGTGCCGGTGGAAAAGATCACCCCGACCGACTGGACCGTCGATCAGGCGATGAGCTTCATCATCTCCGGCGGCGCGGTCTCGCCCGAAACCATTCCCTTCTCCGTCCCCGCCGACGTCAAAGCCGCGAGCTGACCCGCATGAACTTGCAAGGACGCTTCCACTTCCGCCCGTTGTTGCTCGCCGCTGCGCTGCTGTGCGCCGCGATCGCCGCGCCCGCCGACGCCGCGCCTGCGCCGCTGGTCGCGCAGACCGTCAAGCTCGACGACGGCCGCAGTTTCCAGCTCAAGCTGCCGGCGAACCTGGAGATCGTGCCGGTCGCGCAGGGTTACAAGCGCATCCGCTTCTTCGCCCGCAGCCCCGACGGCCGCCTGTTCCTCACCGACATGCGCGACCTCAGCGACAACCGCAAAGGCCGGGTGTTGATCCTCGACGGCTGGGACGAGAAGAAGGCCAAGTTCGCCAGCATCACGCCCTACCTCACCGACCAGCGCAATCCCAACAGCCTGGCCTTCCACACCGACCGCGACGGCCAGCAATGGCTGTACCTGGCCCTGACCGACAAGCTGGTGCGCTACCGCTATCGCGCCGGCGACCTCAAGCCCAGCGCGGCGCCGCAGACCCTGGCGACCTACCCCGACTACGGTCTGAGCTACAAATACGGCGGCTGGCACCTCACCCGCACGGTCGCGTTCGCCAACAACGGCAAGATGTACGTCTCGGTCGGCAGCAGCTGCAATGCCTGCATCGAGAAGGAAGTCGTGCGCGCAACGGTGATGGAGTACAACCCCGACGGCAGCGGCGCGCGCGTGTATGCGCGCGGCCTGCGCAACGCGGTCGGGCTGATCGCCCACGACGACCGCCTGATCGCGACCAACCAGGGCTCCGATCACCTCGGCAACGACAAGCCCGACGAGACCTTCTTCAAGCTCAGCGACGGCGCCGACTACGGCTGGCCGCACTGCTACCACAGCGCCGGCAAGGTCTACGCCGATCCCAAGTTTCCGCGACCGGCCGGCTGCGCCAAGGTGCCGCGCGCGTTCGGCTGGTTTCCCGCACACGCGTCCGCGCTCGGCGTCGACTGGTTCCCGGCCGGCGACAGCACCCTGTCCAGCCAGTACGTGGTCGCCCTGCACGGCTCGACCAACGCCAAGATCGGCCACGGCTACAAGCTGGTGCGGGTCAACGCCGACGGCAGCAGCGGCGGCGACCTGATCACCGGTTTCCTCGACGGCGCCAAGGTCAACGGACGCCCCTGCGGCGTGATCCGCATGGGCCGCGACGCGTTCCTGTTCACCGACGACAAGTACGGCGTGATCTATTACGTGAGGCCGAAACGATGAACCACGAAACGATGAATCAAGTGCAGACCGGTATCGGCGCCAAGACGCTGGAAGACCGCGCGCTGCGCTTGTTCATCGTGCTGTCGGCGTTCTTCTGCGTGAACGCCGTGCTGGCCGAGTTCATCGGGGTCAAGATCTTCGCGCTCGAAGACACCCTGGGCATCGCTGCGCTGCAGTGGAACCTGTTCGGCCAGAGCGGCTCGCTCAGCTTCACCGCCGGCACCCTGCTGTGGCCGGTGGTGTTCCTGATGACCGACGTCATCAACGAGTTCTTCGGCCGCCGCGGCGTGCGCACGATTTCCTGGCTGGCCGCGCTGCTGATCGTCTACGGTTTCGTGTTCGCGTTCGCGGCGATCTCGCTGGCGCCGGCCGACTGGTGGGTCAAGGCCGCGCAGTCGCAGGGCGTGGACGACTACCAGGCCGCATTCTCCGCGGTGTTCGGCCAGGGCCTGTGGACCATCGCCGGTTCGCTGGTCGCCTTCATGCTCGGCCAGCTGATCGACGTCGCGGTGTTCCACCGCATCCGCAACGTCACCGGCGAAAAGCACATCTGGCTGCGCGCGACCGGCTCGACCGCGGTCTCGCAGCTGGTCGACAGCTTCGTGGTGCTGTACATCGCCTTCGTGCTGGGGCCGCAGAAGTGGCCGACCTCGCTGTTCCTGGCGGTGAGCACGGTCAACTACGCCTACAAGATGCTCGCCGCGATCGCGATGATCCCGCTGATCTACCTGGTGCGCGCGGCGATCGTGCGCTACCTCGGCCGGGCCCGCGCCGAACAGCTGCGCGACGAAGCCGCCGCCTGAACGCGACGCAGGCCGCGATTCGGGCCATCGGCGCGGCGCATCGCTGCGACCCGTGACTTCCGACCGGGGCGGCTGAGCGGGCGCTCGGCCATGCTGGGTGACTCATCGCTCCGGGGAACCCGTAATGACCTTGCGTCCGCTCGCTCTCGCACTCGCTCTGACCGTCGCCGCCGCGGCCATTGCGCCCGGCCATGCCGCCGAAACACCCAAGGCCGCCGCCGTCGACCAGGCCAAGGCCGCCAAACTGACCGCGCTGTACGGCCAGTACTGGGAGGAAGTGCTCAAGCTCAACCCGGTCCAGGCCACGTTCCAGGGCGACAACCGCTACAACGACCAGTTGCCCGATTTCGGCACCGCCCAGTATCGCCAGGAATCGCACGACTTCACCGTGCGCTGGCTCAAGACCGTGCAGGACATCGGCCCGGCCGGCTTGCAGGGCCAGGACCTGCTGAGCTACGAGACCTTCGTGCGCGACTCGAAGATGTCGCTGGAGTCCGAGCAGTTCCCCGACTGGATGATGCCGATCAATCAGATGGGCAGCATGGCCAGCTTCGCCGTGCAGATGGGTTCGGGCACCGGCCCGCAGCCGTTCAAGACGGTCAAGGACTACGACAACTGGCTCGCCCGCGGCAGCAAGCTGCCGGGGCTGTTCGACACCGCGATCGACAACATGCGCCAGGGCATGAAGGCCGGCGTGGTCCAGCCCAAGGCGCTGATGATCAAGGTCATCCCGCAGTTCGACGCGCTGATCAAGGACAAGCCGGAAGAAACGCTGTTCTGGGGCCCGATCACCAACCTGCCCAAGGACTTCTCCGACGCCGACAAGCAGCGCTTGACCGCGGCCTACCGCGAGATGATCGGCACCCGTCTGATGCCGGCCTACAGGAAGCTGCGCGCCTTCATCAACGACGAATACCTGCCGGCCACGCGCGACAGCGTCGGCCTGGACAAGTTGCCCAACGGCCAGGCCTGGTACGCGTTCAACGCGCGCCAGCGCACCACCACCGACCTGAGCCCGGCGCAGATCCACCAGATCGGCCTGGACGAAGTCGCGCGCATCCACGGCGAGATCCGCAAGGTGATGACGCAGGTCGGCTTCAAGGGTTCGCTGCAGGACTTCTTCAAGTTCATGCAGAACGATCCGCGCTTCGGCTTCAAGAGCGAGGACGCCCTGCTGGCGCATTACCGCGCGCTGGAAGCCAAGATCAACCAGAAGATCCCGCAACAGTTCTCGCTGGTGCCGAAGGCGCCGTTCGAGATCCGCGCAGTCGAACCGTTCCGCGCCCAGTCCGCGGCCGGCGGCGAATACCGCAGCCCGAGCGAGGACGGTAGCCGTCCGGGCGTGTTCTACGTCAACACCTACGACCTGCCCACGCGCAAGACCTGGGACGCCGAGGACCTGTACCTGCACGAAGCCATCCCGGGCCACCACTTCCAGCTCGCGCTGCAGCAGGAGCTGACCGGCATTCCGGCGTTCCGCCGCTTCGGCGGCGAAACCGCCTTCATCGAGGGCTGGGGCCTGTACGCCGAATCGCTGGGCAAGGACCTGGGCGTCTACACCGACCCTTACGACTACTTCGGCTACCTGCAGAACGAACTGTGGCGCGCGATCCGCCTGGTCACCGACACCGGCCTGCACAGCAAGGGCTGGACCCGCGAGCAGGTGATCAAGTACATGCTCGACAACTCGGCCGAGAGCGAAACCCAGTCCACCGCCGAAGCCGAGCGCTACATCGCCTGGCCGGGCCAGGCGCTGGCGTACAAGATCGGCGAACTGAAGATCCAGGAACTGCGCCGCAAGGCCGAAAAGGAGCTGGGCACGAAGTTCGACGTGCGCGAGTTCCACGCCGAAGTGCTGAAGGACGGCTCGGTGCCGCTGGAAGTGCTGCAGCAGAAGGTCGACCGCTGGATCGCCAGCAAGAAGGGCTGACCGCGAATGCGGTGATGCAAGAAAAAGCCGGGCATGCCCGGCTTTTTCTTTGTCCGCGACTGGCGCGGGCGATGCTGCGAGGTGGCGCGCCTGCCGGCGCGGCAGACGCACGCCACTTATCGGATCGGCGGAAAAGCGGATTGCGCCTCACGTCACGCGTTTCAGGAGTTCAGCCGCCATACCGGGGATAGCCAGCGGGCACGGCCATTGGACCTCGTTGTCGGCGCTCGCGCTTGCCTGCGTCCTTCCTGGTGGCGGCCTTCGCGCAGTCGCGCGCGGCCCGCTCCGTGCCCGGCGGATCGGCGGCATCGATGCACACCGTACGGCCGGAAGAGGTCATCAGGGCCTGCCCGCCACCGTAGTCCTTGATCTCGTCGTACTTGAAATCGGTCAGCGGCCGGCCATCGGCATCCAGCAGGGCTATCTTGTTCGCTCGCCACACCGCGGTGAGTCCGCTCAAGTCCCAGGTATCGCCGATATCGCCCTGGTCGTAGACCAGCTTGCCATACATATCGAACAACTCCAGCCGATAACGTTCGTCGTGGTCCTTGCGCCACTGAATTTTTTCGTACGGGTTGAGCGTTTCAGGCTCTGGATTGAGCAGGGTGCTATAGCCCACCGTCCGGCCGTAATAGCTGCCGCCCGGCCGTTGCATGCGCAAGCCGGTGATGAAATTCACAGTGATGCTCTTGTGCTCCTGTTCGGACACGCGGGCCCAGCCGTTATCCAGACCATCGAGCGCGTAGCCAGGCGAAACTTCGTAGTACTCGCTCGGTAGCACGACCCGACCTCGGGCATCGAGCAAGCCCCGGCGGACCTTTCTCGGCTCTCCCGGTTTGGCGACATCGCGCTGCACCTGATACCAGGAGACGTCCGGTCGCAACTTGGTGCTGACTTCGACGATGTTGAGATACTCGAAGGGGATGACAGTACTTCCGTCCTGGCCGATGACGCCGTAGCGATCGTCCCTGAAACCCCCGTCCGAAAGCTTGGTGATGGCAACCGCCTGACCGTTGACGAAATGCAGTTCCCTGGCGAACAAGGTGGCCGACAATTCATTTCCTTGACGATCGAATTTGCGCACGCTCTGCAGGCCGATAGCGCGCAGGCCCTCGTCGCCCAGATCGGCAATGTGCTGATAGCCGATGGGGATGACGACGAGATTGCGTTGATCCACCACGCCGAAGGCGGATCGGCCTTTCCTGTCGATCCGGGCCAAATACAGGCAGCCGCCGAGCGATGCGACCTTCCGATGCGATGGCGCGCGTTTCCCGCGCTCTGATATCGAAACAGGTCCAGGTTCCGGACTCTCCTTGCCGGTCATCGCCTGATAGAAACGAACCGGCGCGCAAGCCGCCAAGAGGCAAAGCAGAACTACTGAGGCGATCCTGGCCATCTTTCTCATACGTCCGATGTTTGCATGCGCACGCGCGCCCGGAAAGGGCCGCGCGCGGCCCCTATGGCTGCGATCACGGCGATCCGCGCACGTCCCACATCTCTCGCGACGACTCAGAACTTCTCGCCCACCGGCAAGTAGCGCCACTCGCCTACCGGCATCTTGCTCAGCGAAATGCGTCCGATGCGCAGCCGCTTGCTGGAAACGACCTCCAGGCCGACCTGGGCGCACATATGCCGCAACTGCCCGCCCATCACGTTCTTGATCGCGAAGCGCAGGCGGGTTTCGTTCGCCCAGCTGACCTTGCACGGCGCCAGCGGCCGCCCGCGGTATTCCAGACCGTGCGCGAGTCGCTTCAAACCGTAGGGCCCCAACTCGCCGCTCACTTCGACCACGAACTCCTGCTCGATCTGCGCGTAGTCCTCGGTCAGGCGGCGCCAGGTCCGGCCGTCCTGGCTCAGCACCACCAGGCCGGAGGCCTCCGCATCGATCGGCATCAGCGGGGTCAGGTTGTGGAAATGGCGCTTGAGCAGGCGCACGCCGGACAGGTCGCCCTCGGCGTGGGCCGCCGCCAGGGCCAGGCCGGGGGCGTCCTTGAAGTCCACGCCGGCCGGCTTGTGCAGCAGCATCGTCGCCGGCTCGGCCGGCTCCAGCCGCGCATCCGGGTCCAATTCGACCTGTTGGGTCGAGATCGGCGCCTGGGGCTCTTCCACGACCTCGCCGTCGACCCGGACCCAGCCGCCCTCGATGTATTGCTGGGCTTGCGCGCGCGAACAGCCCGTCAGTTCTGCGACGCGTTTATCTAGACGTAGGGGCTCGGACATGGAAAAAAGTCGGTGGGAAAGGCGTTAAGTGTAAAGATACGCCGGCGCCCGGCGGAAAACCCTTCTCCGCCGGACCGATTTCGTTCATAGGATTAGATGAAGACTCCCTCCGGCTTGCAGGCGCTGATCGACGACGGCGTAATCGATGAAGTGATGCGTCCGCTGAAAAGCGGCAAAGAGGCGTCGGTGTACGTGGTGCGCTCCGGCAACGACGTGCGCTGCGCCAAGGTCTACAAGGACATGGCCCAGCGCAGCTTCCAGCAGCGCGTGCAGTACCAGGAAGGCCGCAAGGTGCGCGGCAGCCGCGAGGCGCGCGCGATCGGAAAAGCCAGCAAGTACGGGCGCAAGCAGCAGGAAACCGCCTGGAAGAACACCGAGGTCGATGCGCTGTACCAGTTGCGCGAGGCCGGCGTGCGCGTGCCCGAGCCCTACGGCTATTTCCACGGCGTGCTGGTGATGGAACTGGTGACCGACGCCGACGGCCACTCCGCGCCGCGCCTGGGCGAGGTCGAGCTGGCGCCGGATCAGGCGCGCGGCTTCCACCGCTTCCTGGTCCGCCAGGTGGTGAAGATGCTGAGCGTGGGCCTGATCCACGGCGACCTGTCCGAGTACAACGTGCTGGTCGCGCCCGACGGCCCGGTCATCATCGACTTCCCCCAGGTCGTCAGCGCAGCCGGCAACAACGCCGCGCGCACGATGCTGCTACGCGACGTCAACAACCTCACCGCCAGCCTCGGCGCCTGGGCGCCGGAGCTGCTCGACACCTGGTACGCCGAAGAAATGTGGGCGCTGTTCGAAGCCGGCGAGCTGCATGCCGACAGCGAACTCACCGGGACCTTCGTCCACGACGAGTCGACGGTCGATCTGAACAGCGTGCGCGATGCGATCAACGATGCCCGCGATGAAGCCCTGATCCGCCAGCAAGGGCGCGAAGCGGCGGCTGCGGAAGAGTGAGACACGACGCCGCGCGATCGCGCGGCGAATCGCTCAAGCGCGAAGGGCCATCACAAAGCGCTCGCTCGACGACATCGCTCGGTGATCGACCTGTCTCGACCGGTTTCGCCACCGGCTGGAGCTATGGCGCAGTCCGAAGCGAGAACATGATCGTGGCCTACGCAGGCTATTGCTGGCGCCCCGGTTTCCGGGGCGCTGCTTGGGTTCTCGCGGAAGAAGGCCTCTACACAGGCACCGCTTGGGTGTCATCGTTCGCTGCGTGGGCGGCATCAGTGGCGTGGCGTCGCCAAAACACGGGCGACTAACCGCCGAAGATCTCTTCCGTGCAGACCAATTTGTCGCCTGGCTTAAGGGCAATGACATTGGTGCCGCCGGGCTGCACCAGCCAGGATGATTCACCAGAGGCGGTGACTTGTCCGGTGTAAGTGCGATTCTTTCCGGCCTGGGCGAAACCAAACGCTTGAGCGACCTGCTTACCGTTGATTGCGCAGCCGACAATCACGTCTCCCTGCTCGGGACTCGACGCGACAAAGCGCAGTTTTCCGGCATTGGGCGCAGCTTGACGTACGTCGACCACACGTTGCGTTTGGTCGTCCGCCGTAGCGGCCACGACCACATAGCGCCCACCACCCTTGCGAACCGGATAGACCATGACCTTGCCTTCCGGCATTTCGTTCATGGAAATGGGTTCGAGCTCGGCGTCGTATGCATCGAATCCAAAGGCTTGATAGGGGAGTTGCATTGCAGGGAAGCGCTTGCCGATCAGGCCGGAAAACGCAGCGCCATTGCCCCTGGCTGGCGTGGAGCCGGCCATCGCGCTTTGCGTTACGCCAGTGCTGCCTTTCAATTCCGCACGTTCGCTATCGCGCAACGGGCGGGTAAAGCGCAGTACGGTATTCGCGCGCGGCCAAGCCATCTCTCCCAAGTTGCCGGCGTCTTTACAGCGGCCGCCGAGATGCTTGATCGCCGCGCCTTCGACGACAAAGCGGCTTTCGCACTCACCGTCTTCACTCTTGCCTCTCAGCACCCACGCCCCATTGCTGAATGTGGCGATGCCGGAGGTCTCAACCGTTCCATTCATCACGCCGCCGAAGCCGCCGGGGTCGGCAGCGCTGGCGTCACCAATGAATTTGACCAGAGCGCGTCCACTACCGATGTCTTCAATGGAGTAGCTGAACTCGGCGCCCTCATTCTGCAGCTTTCCCTTGCCATCTTTGTGTCGCGACTGTGCTTGGTAGCTGTAAACGCCTGAGGCCGGTGCACCAACAGCCCCTCGCTGATTGACCGATACCGCAGCGCCACCCTGGGCCACAAGATTGACTAAGGCCGTTTGTCCGCCAGAGGTTCCAGCGGAGACTTGATAACTAAGCAGAGCGATAGATGCCGCCAGAAGAGCCAATCTTTTCATTCGAAATGCGTCCTTTTCCTTGGATGATGAATTTTCACGGCGCGCCGTATCTTGCCGAACATTTCCAGCGTAAATCGCGGGGTAGGAACAAACCTGCGATCACGCCCATACCCCTACACCGCCGCCTGCTGCAACAACTTCGCCAGTTCTTGCGCCTGAGCCCTGCTCAGCCGGTAGGGCACCATGCTGATCGCCAACGGCGCCTTGGACACCACGGACAGCGCGACGAAATCTTCGCCTTCCGCATCCTCCATGCGGATCACGTTGAGCGTCTGCGAGGTCATCACACGGCCGGTCAGCTCGACCTTGCCCACCTCGCGCTTGATGGTGCCGCCCAACAGCGCGCCGACCAGACTGCCGCTGCGCGCGTAGCGCAGGATGAAGTAGCCGATGATGCCTAGAAACAGGATGGGGAACAGGTAGTCCATTCGATCCTCTTCGATGCCTGCCCAGAATTCGCAGATCGGCGCAGCGGGTCGCTGCGGTTACATCTCCCAGCTCGCCTTCGACACGATGCGCCGGCCTTCCAGGGTCAACGTCGCCTCGGTCGCGGTCATGACCAGCGTGAACGAGGGAATGCCGGGGGCTTGGTCGGTCGCGGTGTAATGCAGTTCGAGCCGCTTGCGCTGGGTATCGAATTCCTTGACGCGCACCTGCTGCCTGGGCACCGGCCGGTAGTCCTTGTCGCCGGGCTGGCCGATGCGGACGGTCGAGATCACGGGACGTTCGTCGTCGCCGATTTCCAGGTCCACCGAATACCCCTCGCCGTTGAACTGCAGGGTCGAGGTGGCGTGCGCGGACCGCGTGGGCGCGAAGGCCAGCACCAGGGCGGCGAACAGGGCGAGCAGTGGCTTCATCGGTGCGTTCCTTGCGTTCCGTAGGTACCCCATCCTAGCGCGCGCGGCAGGTTGCCCGCCTGCGCGCCGGCAAAGAAAAAGGCCGGCGATGCCGGCCTTTTTCATCGACGCTGCGAAACGCTTACACGCCTTCGCGACGCTGGCCGTTGCCCGAACCCGAGCGGCCGCCGCTGCGGTGCTGCGGACCGGCGTGGGCGTGGCGCGGGGCCGGCTTGCCGTGCGGACGATGCGAGGGCTTGCGCGGGCCGTTGTTGCCGCCCGGACGCTGACCGCCGGGGCGACGGGCGCCCGGTGCGTCGGAACCCATGCGGATCGGGCGGCTCGGCTCGAAGCCCTCGACCGTGACCATCTGGATGTCGTCCTTGAGGATGCGCTGGATCTGGCGCAGCAGGCCGCCTTCGTCCGGCGAGACCAGCGACAGGGCTTCGCCGGTCGCGCCGTTGCGGCCGGTGCGGCCGATGCGGTGGACGTAGTCTTCGGCGACCATCGGCAGATCGAAGTTGATCACCAGCGGCAGGCTGGGGATGTCGAGGCCGCGCGCGGCGACGTCGGTGGCGACCAGCACGCGGGCCTTGTTGGCCTTGAAATCGCGCAGGGCTTTCTGGCGCTGGGCCTGGCTCTTGTTGCCGTGGATGGCGACGGCCTTGAAGCCGGCGTCTTCCAGCTGTTCGGCCAGTCGGTTGCAGCCGTGCTTGGTGCGGCCGAACACCAGCACCTGGTCGGTGCTGCGCTCGGCGAGGATGCGGACCAGCAGATCGCGCTTGCGGCCGCCGTCGACCGGATGCGCCTTGTGGGCGATGGTGTCGGCGATGGTGTTGTTGGCGGCGACCTGGACCTGCTGCGGCTCGCGCATGAACTCCAGGGCCAGCTTCTTGATCTCGGTTTCGAAGGTGGCCGAGAACAGCATGGTCTGGCGCTGCGGCGGGACGCGGCCGAGGATGCGCTTGATCGCGGGCAGGAAGCCCATGTCGAGCATGCGGTCGGCTTCGTCCAGGACCAGCACTTCGATCGCGTCGAGCTTGGCGGTGCCGCGCTCCATGTGATCGATCAGGCGGCCGGGGGTGGCGACGAGCACGTCGACACCGCGACGCAGCATGTCGACCTGCGGGCCCATGCCGGCGCCGCCGTAGATCGAACAGATGCTCAGGCGCAGGTGCTTGGCGTAGCTGCGCAGGCTGTCGTTGACCTGCACCGCGAGCTCGCGGGTCGGCACCAGCACCAGCGCGCGCGGCTTGCGCGGGCCGTTGGCGCCGGTGAGCTTGGACAGGCGGTTCAGCAGCGGCAGGCCGAACGCGGCGGTCTTGCCGGTACCGGTCTGGGCGCCGCCCAGCAGGTCGTGCCCGGCCATCGCCAGCGGGATCGCTTCGGACTGGATCGGGGTCGGGGTGTTGTAGTTCTGCTCGACGAGCGCGCGCAGCAACGCGGGCGCGAGCCCGAGGGATTCAAACGTCATGGTGGAACTCCAAGTGCTAAGGATCCGCGGACCGAAGTCGCGGAGTCACTCGGAGCGTTCCCTAGAACCGCGCTGCGAGTAATCGAAATGACGGTGCCGGATGCTCCGGACCGTGTCGGCGCTACGAAAGACGTGCGGGATAAAAGCCGATCGGCGAGTCCTGGACTCTTGCGATACGGCGGGCAACCTGGGAAACGTACCCCTTGCGGGGAGGCAGCCGTGCGCTGAACAGGCGGAACTGTACGCGAAAGCCGGCGCTTCCGCCAGCGCTAAATTCTTGTCGGGATTAGGAAAACGGGCGGTGGGCAGGAACGGGCGGTTCGCCGGCCGGCCCGGTGGGTGGTGCCTGGCGCCCTGGGTACCGTGGCCTCGCGGTACCGATCAGCCCGCCCGGTAAGCCGGTGGAGGCCGCCTTGGCCACAGACGGAAAGTTAAATTTGCGTTAAATAACAAGGGGCGCGCCAGAGCCGCGGAGCCTCAGGACGCGTCCACCGCTCGCGCCGATTCGACCGGCCCCAGCCGATCTTCGCCAGCCGGTGCCGGAAGGCTCAATGGATTCGCGGCCCACGACCGCGCCCACTCGCCGCAGCCATCGCCGCCCCCTTGCTCACTCGACCTGCATGCTCTCGCCCACGGCCATGCATGATCGCGCGCAGACTGGTAGAAAGGGTCGAACCGCGCGTCCGTCGGGCGCGCGGCGCAGCACCACCGCAGCCTGGGGAGCAGGCCATGGACAACCGCAGCCTAGCCACCACCGCACGCACGCTGATCGCCAGCGTCTTCATCGTCATGGGCCTGTACCGCCTGCTCACCGCCTGGGGCGGCGCGGCGACGCCGGTCGCGACCCTGGTCTTCAGCGCGGTCGAACTGGTCCTGGGCCTGCTGATCGCCAGCGGCTGGAAACTGCGCTGGACCGCCGGCCTGGCCGCGCTGCTGATGGCCGTGGACGCGCTGATGTCGCACCCGTTCTGGAGCCTGGCCGGCGCCGAACGCGGCGCCCAGTTGCTGCACTTCATGAAGAACGTCGGCCTGATCGGCGGCCTGTTCTTGCTGATGGCCCACGCCGGCCATCCGCCGCGACGCTGAGCGGGGCCGCACCATGAGCGACGCCTCCGCACGCGGCCTGCTGCGCACCCGCAACGCGCACGAGCACGGGCGGGTGACCATGGTTGAGCTGTTCTTCGACCTGGTGTTCGTATTCGCCGTCACCCAGATTTCGCACACCCTGCTCGAACACCTGACCCTGGCCGACGCGCTGCGGACGGTGCTGCTGTTCGTGGCCGTGTGGTGGGTCTGGATCTACACCTCCTGGTGCACCAACTGGCTGGACCCGGAAACCGCGCCGGTGCGGCTGCTGCTGTTCGCGCTGATGCTGGGAGGGCTGTTGCTGTCGAGTTCGCTGCCGCAGGCGTTCGGTGAGCGCGGACTGCTGTTCGCCGCGGCCTACGCGGCGATGCAGGTCGGGCGCACGCTGTTCATGCTGTACGCGCTGCACGGCGTGCACGCCGCATGGTTCCGAAGCTTCCTGCGCATCGCGGTGTGGCTGCTGGTCTCGGGCCTGCTCTGGATCGCCGGCGGCCTGGCCGAAGGCGAGGCGCGCGTCGCCTGGTGGGCGGGCGCTTTGTCGATCGAGTTCCTCGGGCCGATCGCGTACTTCTGGGTGCCGGGCCTGGGCCGCTCGACCATCGGCGATTGGAACGTTGATGGCGGCCACCTGGCCGAACGCTGCGCGCTGTTCGTGATCATCGCCCTGGGCGAGTCGATCCTGGTCACCGGCGCGACCTTTGCCGGGCTACCGATGGACGCCAGCCATACTTCTGCGTTCGTGTTCGCCTTCGTCGGCAGCGTGGCGATGTGGTGGATCTATTTCGACAGCGGCGCCGAGCGCGCGAGCCGGCGCATCGTCCATGCCGCCGATCCTGGCCGGCAGGCGCGCATGGGCTACACCTACCTGCATCTGCTGATCGTGGCTGGCGTCATCGTCTGCGCGGTCGCCGACGAAATCGTGCTGGTGCATCCGGGCCATGCCGACAACGCCGGCATCGCCGCGATCCTGGGCGGGCCGGCGCTGTACCTGCTCGGCAACGCGCTGTTCAAGTGGACGACGAACGACCGCCGGACTCCGCCTTTGTCGCATCTGGCGGGTTTGATCCTGCTGCTGGCTTTGTCGTTGACGGCGCGCTCTCTGCGTCTGTCGGCGCTGGCGCTGGGCGGCGCCACCACCGCGATCCTGGTACTGGTGGCGACGTGGGAGCGCCTGGCGCTGTCGCGCGAGGCGCAGGCGGCGCATTGAACGAACGACAGCGTCGCCGACAGGAGCCCGAGACCGCGCGACACCACGGCGTAGAAGCGCTCACACCTCCAGGGTCATGCCCGGCCGCGCCAGCGCCGCTTTGATGCCATAACGCTCGCCGATCTCCCCGGCCAGCGCCTCGCGTGCCTTGTCTTCGCTGTGCACCAGGGTTAGCGGCGGATGCCCGGCGATCGCACCGTACCAATCCATCAGCCCGCGTTGATCGGTATGCGCGGACAAGCCGCCGACGGTATGGCGCTGCGCGTTGACGCGCACGTCGCGGCCATGGATACGCGCCCACTGCGCGCCGTCGACCATGCGACGCCCCAGCGTGCCTTCGGCCTGATAGCCCACGAACACCACCCGCGTCTTCGGGTTGTCGAGGCGATGGCGGAAGTGGTGCAGGATGCGGCCGGCGTTGGCCATGCCGGAGCCGGCGATCACGATCGCGCCGCGCTCGATGCGGTTGATCGCGATCGAATCCTCGCTGGACTCGGTCAGCTGCAGGTTCGGCAACCGGAACGGATTGGGTTTGTCGCGCCAGACCTGCTGCGCGTCCTCGTCGAACAGACCGGCATGCCGGTCGTAGACGGCGACGACTTTGGCCGCCATCGGGCTGTCGAGAAAGATCTTCCAGCGCGCCATCTGCCATTCGTCCCAGTGCTTGGCGAACCAGTACAGCAGCTCCTGGCTGCGCCCCACCGCGAACGCGGGGATCAGCACGTTGCCGCCGTCGTTCCAGGCCTGATCGAGGATGCGGCCGAGTTCGCGAATGGTCTCGGCGCGGTCGCGGTGCAGGCGATCGCCGTAGGTCGATTCCATCAGCACCAGGTCGGCGCTGTCGATGCGGGCGGGATCGCGCAGGATCGGCGTGCCCTTGGGGCCGAGGTCGCCGGAGAACACCAGCTTGCGGCCGTCGGCCCAGACTTCGACCGCGGCCGAGCCGAGGATATGACCGGCATCGCGGAACGCGATCTCGACGCCGGGCAGGATCTCGCTGCGTTGGTCGTAAGGCAGCGGCCGCACCAGCGCCATCGCGGCTTCGACATCGGTCTGGGTGTACAGCGGCAGCGCTTCGGGTTCGTCGCGGCCACGCCGGCGATTGCTGCGCTCGGCCTCGCTTTCGGCGATATGGGCCGAGTCCAGCAGCATGATCCGCATCAGTTCGGCGGTCGCGGTCTGGGCGTGGATCGCGCCACGGAAACCGCGACGCACCAGCAGCGGGACCCGGCCGATATGATCGATGTGGGCATGACTGATAACCAGCGCGTCGAGCGCGGCCGCATCGAACGGGAACGGATCGGCGTTGCGGCGCTCGCCCTCGGGGCTGCCCTGGATCATGCCGCAGTCCAGCAGTACGCGCCGGCCGGCGGCCTCGACTTCGTGCAGGGAGCCGGTGACTTCGCCGGCGGCGCCGCGGAAATGCACTTTCATCGCAAGGATCCGATACGCGGCCGCACGGCCGAAGTCGGCACCATCGCCCATGCGGGCCGCCTCCACAAGAGCGAAGGCCCGCGCGAGGCGGGCCTTCGGCACAGCAATTGCAGTCCGGACTTATCGACCCGGCACGCGGCAGCAACGCGACGCGGCTTTGGCGGTGGCGGCCGAGGCGCCTTCGTTGATCATGTTGCAATGCGAGGTCCAGCTGCCGGCCTGGCGCATGCTGAAGGTCGACGGACGGCACTGCACTTCGACCTGAGTGTAACCGGCGGCGCAGGCCGGCGCGAATACGTTCGCCGACGCACCGGCATTGATGTTGGTGTCAGCGCTTTCGACCTCGACGCATTCCAGCGCGGTCGCCTGCGGATTGATGAAGTAGCCGATGATGTCGCCGACCAGATGGGTCTGGGCGAACGTATACACCGACAGCTCGTTGGCCGAGGCGCCCTGATCCAGCGCGACGGTGGCGACGTTGCCGCGGATGTCGCCACCGGCATAGTTCACCGTCGCCGCGAGCGGCTGGGTGGTGCCGAACGGGAAGGCGGTGATGTAGCCCGCGCCCGCCGGCGTGACGGTGGTGAAGTTGATGACCGCCGCGGCGAACGAGCCGGCCGCGCCGACGCCGTTGCAGTTGCTGGCCGCGCCGCCCTGGAAGCTGTAGTCGGACACCGCCGTCACGTCGAAGCTGCGCACCGTGTTGGCCGCGATCGCACCGCCGGCCAGGCGGGTGTCGAACAAACGGCAGGGCGAGATCGGCACGAACACCAGATCGGTGGCGGCGTCGCCCAGGCTGTTCGGAGAGATGTCGGCGCCGGCCTTGCTCGCCGTCGGAGCGCCCAGCAGCGCGCTGGTCATGGCGTCGAAGTTCGACGCGTCCGCTGCGCTCTGCAGCGCGCTCAGCGGTGCCTTGGCGAAGGTCGGGCCCATTTGCTGGGCCCAAGTGCCCATGTCAGCGCGATAGGCTTCCTGTACGTACGGCCCCCACTTCTTGACGACCTGATAAACGAGTTCGCCGCGGGCGCCACGACCGGCCGCATCCGCCGGTTGCGACAGCAAAGGCGCAAGCGCGAACAGACCGGCGGCCAGAATCAACTTGTTCATGGTGTATCCCCTCTAGGCTCGATTCGCGGGTCGGGTCCCCCTTGGACCCGATCGCCGACACTCCAAAGGGACGAGAACCAAAACGAAAACAGGACATTCATCTCAAAATCGCAGTGACGGAATACGCATAACGGCCGCCATCCTTCACCGCGTTTCCAAGGGAACCGCGCGTGCAAACGCTTGCAGCCGCCGCGGCCTGAGGGAAAACACCCAACCGGTGCCGCGACTGCGCCTCAGCAATGCGAAAGGCCCGCACGAAGCGGGCCTTTTATAAGGGTTACGCAAAAGCGCGCCGCGACCGGTCAGCGTCCGGGCAGACGACAGCACTCGGCATAGACGGTCACCTGCATGGCGGTCGGGCTTTCGTTGGCGAAGACGCATTGGTGCAGCGTGCCGTTGGGATAGGACGCGACCACGCGGCCAGCCGTGCCCGCTGCCTGGCAATAACCGCCCGTCTTGGTGTAGCCGGCCGGGCAGCTCGGCGAAGTACCGGTGAACGAAGCGCTTCCGTTCATGGTGCTCACGTTCGACACCGTCGTGCATTGCAATGCGGTCGGTGTCGGCGCGATGAAATACCCCACGATGTCGCCCACCAGATGCGTCTGCGCGTACGAATACACGCTCATGTCGCTGGCCGCGGCGCTCGTGTCCAGCGCGACCACGGCCAGGTTGTTGACGATGTCGCCGCCGGCGTAGTTCGCGCTCGCCGCCAGCGGACGCGCACCCTGGTAGGGAAAGGCGGTGATGTAGCCGGCCATGCTGGGCGTGATCACGGTGAAATTGATCATCGCCGCACCGATCGCTCCGGCGGTCCCGACGCCGTTGCAGTTGCCCGCGCTGCCGCCCTGGAAGCTGTAGTCGGTCACCGCCGCCACGTCGAAATCGCGCGTGCCGTTGGCCGGGATGACACCGCCGGCCAGGCGCGTGTCGAGGATGCGGCAGGGCGCGATCGGCACGAAGGTGAGATCGGCGGTCAGATTGCCGATCGCGCTCGGCGTGATCTGGCCCGCCGCCGTCGCGCGCGCGCCGGCCCGGCCCAGCAACGCATCGTTCATGGCGTCGAAATCGCGCGCGTCGGCCGCGCGCTGCAGGGCGTCCATCGGCGATTTTGCGAAAATCGGGCCCATCTGCCGGGCCCAGTCGCCGATGTCGGCGCGGTAGGCCTCCTGCACGTGCGAGCCCCACTTGCGCACGATCTGGTAGACCAGCTGGCCGCGCGGCGAATGGCTCGCTGCGTCGGCGCCGCGTACGAGGGTCGGAACGAGCAGCAAGGGTGCGGCCACGGCGAGCGCGGCGGCCGCGAGTATCGTCTTATTCACTTGATCTCCCTGTGGCGCGACGCGCGGCGCGGGCATCCTGCCCCGTCCCGGCGCCGCGTGGTTGGTCGGCGTCCGCCGCAGAGTATGCCCTGCGTCCAGGCCAGGGCTGTGCCGGGTTTGCCGGTCCGCGCGCCGGCTCCCGCCGCAGCCCCGACCCGGCCGCCTCGCGCGCAACGTACCGGCGTCCGCACACCCCGCCATGACCTTCGACACCCCCTCGCCGGGCCGAAGGGGTCTATTGTCCTGCCACGCCCCGCACGGGGCGGCAACGATGCCCTACTCCCAAACGCCGCTAGGCCGGAGCCCGCTGTGACCCTGAAGAAACCCCAAATCCTGCTGCTGACCCTCGCCATCACCACGGCGATGGTCGCCTGCACCAAGAAAGACGACGCCGCCCCGGCCGCGGACGCCGCCAAGCCTGCCGCCTCCGCCGACGCCGCCGCGCTGAAGATCGACGACAGCAAGCTGCCGGGCGTGAACCGCTTCCAGGTCAGCGACCTCGACACCAGCAAGGACGCCTGCACCGACTTCGGCGGCTACGTCAACGGCAAGTGGCTGGCCGCGAACAACATCCCGGGCGACCGCACCTCCTGGGGCGCGTTCGAAATGCTCGACGAGCGCTCCACCGCGGTGCAGAAGCAGCTCGCCGAGAAGGCCGCCGAACTGCCCGACGCCACCGGCGTGGACAAGATCGTCGGCGATTTCTATGCCAGCGGCATGGACGCGACCAAGATCAACGCCCAGGGCATCAACCCGATCAAGGCCGACCTCGACGCGATCGCCAAGCTCGAGAACAAGGACCAGATCGCCGACTACCTGCGCACCAGCGCCGCCAAGGGCCAGAACGTGCTGTTCGGCTTCGGCGCCGAGGCCGACTTCAAGGATTCCAAGAACAACATCGCCTACGCCTCGCAGGGCGGCCTGGGCCTGCCGGACCCGACCTACTACACCTCGGCGGAGAAGAAGGACAAGCTGGCCGCGTACGAGAAGCACGTCGCCAACGTCCTCCAGCTCAGCGGCGTGGCCGCCGCCGACGCCGCCAAGCAGGCCAAGGACGTGGTCGCGTTCGAAACCCGCCTGGCCAAGGTCTCCAAGACCAGCGAGCAGCTTTCGCGCGATGCCGAGCTGTACTACAACCCGGTCAGCCCCGCCGACGCCGACAAGCTGGCGCCGAACTTCCCCTGGACCAAGTTCATCGAGTCGCAGGGCGTGGCGGTGCCGAAAATGTTCTCGCTGGCGATGCCGGACTTCCACAAGGAAGTCAGCAAGATGCTGGCCGACGTGCCGGCCGCGCAGTGGCAGAGCTACCTGCGCTTCCACACCGTCGATAGCGCCTCGCCCTATCTGTCGGACGACTTCGTCAAGGAAAACTTCGACTTCTACCGCAAGACCCTGCGCGGCCAGACCGAGCTCAAGGAGCGCAGCAAGCGCGTGCTCGACACCATCGAGGAGCAGGCCGGCGAAGCCCTGGGCCAGATGTACGTCAAGGTCGCGTTCTCGCCCGAATCGAAGACGCGCATGGAAGCCCTGGTCAAGAACCTCAGCGAGGCCCTCAAGGCGCGCATCGAGAAGCTGGACTGGATGAGCCCGGAGACCAAGAAGAAGGCGATGGAGAAGTGGGCTGCCTTCACGCCCAAGATCGGCTACCCCGACAAGTGGCGCGACTGGGCCGGCCTGCAGACCAACCGCGACAGCTACTACGGCAACCTGATGGCGGCCACCGAGTTCAACTACAAGTGGAACCTGGGCAAGATCGGCAAGCCGGTCGACCGCACCGAGTGGGGCATGCCGCCGCAGATGGTCAACGCCTACTACAACCCGCTGCAGAACGAGATCGTGTTCCCGGCCGCGATCCTGCAGCCGCCGTTCTTCGATCCCAACGCCGACGACGCCACCAACTACGGCGGCATCGGTGCGGTGATCGGCCATGAGATGACCCACGGCTACGACGACCAGGGCAGCCGCTTCGGCGCGACCGGCAACTTCGAGAACTGGTGGCAGCCGGCCGACGCCAAGGGCTTCGGCGGCCGCACCGACAAGCTGATCGCCCAGTTCAACGGCTACGAGGCGGCTCCGGGCGCCAAGGTCAACGGCAAGCTGACCCTGGGCGAGAACATCGCCGACCTGGGCGGCCTGGCCACGGCCTACGACGCGATGGTCAAGGCCACCGCCGGCCAGCCCGATCCGAAGACCGACGGCCTGACCCGCGACCAGCGCTTCTTCCTCAACTGGGGCACCGTGTGGCGCCGCAACTTCAAGCCCGAAGAGCTGAAGGTGCGCCTGGCCACCGATCCGCACGCGCCGGCCAACTTCCGCGCGATCGGCGCGCCGTCGAACCTGCCGGCCTTCGCCGCTGCGTTCTCGTGCAAGCCGGGCCAGCCGATGGTGCGCGAAGGCGACAAGCAGGTCGTGATCTGGTGAGTCACCGCGCCGCGCGCGCGTTCCGCCACCGTGAGCGGAACGCGCGAACTACGCGGCGCACTTAATCCCCGCCCTCGTCGGCAGGCGCGAAGGCCCGGGTTTCCCGGGCCTTCGCTTTTCCGGCCACCGGACCGCCCCGCCTTGGGGTAGGAGCGGCGTAAGCCGCGACCGCGACCTTCGACCGCCCACGCAAGCCGCAGGCCCCTCGACGATCGACCGCCCCAGCCTCGTGTCGCCGTCGGCTCTCCGAGGCAGCGCAACCCTCCCCCGCCACTTTCCGCAACCGCCAAACCCGTTCATAGGCAAGCGACGGGCGCTTGTTAAACTGCCCCGATCACCAGGACGGAATCCGCGATGACGACCCTACGCCCGCTTACCTGCGCCCTCGCCCTCAGCCTGATCGCCGGCCTGGCCCTGCCCACCGCCGATGCCGCCAAGAAGAAGCGGGCGCCCGCCAAGCCCAAGGCCGCCGCCGTCGCCACCGCCTGCACCGATTTCTACGCCAACGCCAACGCCGACTGGCTGCGCGGCAACGCCCTGCCGTCCGGGGTCGCCTCGGTCTCGGCCTTGGAACAACTTGACGCGCGCACCCGCCAACAGACCCTGGACCTGCTCAACGGCGCCATGACCGCACCGCAGGGCAACGTGCAGAAGCTGCTCGGCGATTTCTGGGCCAGCGGCCTGGACGAGGCCGCGGTCGAGCGCGACGGCGCCCAGCCGATCGCCCCGCTGCTGTCGCGCATCGCCGCGATCAAGAAGGCCAAGGACATCCCGGCCTCGATCGCCGCGCTGCACCAGGTCGGCATCCCGGTGGTCTTCAACTTCGCCGCCGACGTCGACCTGCAGGACCTCAACCGCCACATCGGCTACTTCGGCCAGGGCGGCCTGGGCCTGCCCGACCCGGCCTACTACACCCGCAACGACGCCGAGACCCGTCAGCTGCTGGGTTACTACAACAACTACGTGCAGAAGATCCTGGCCCTGACCGGCACGCCGCAGGCCCAGTTGGCAGCCGAGTCGCAGCTGGTGATCGATCTGGAAACCCGGATCGCGCGCGCCTCGCAGTCGCTGCCGGAGCTGCGCCAGCTGCGCAACCACTACGCCCCGGTGCAGGTTTCGGCGCTGGCCAAGCAGTACAAGCGCCTGCAGCTGGGCGACTTCCTAAAGGCCCAGGGCGTCAGCGACGACAGCGTCTCGATCGGCAACGCCAAGCTGTTCGCCGAACTCGACAACCTGGTCGGCACGCTCAAGCCCGAGCAGTGGAAGGTTTACCTGCGCTGGCGCGTCGGCGATTCGATGGCGCCCTACCTGGCCAAGCCCTACCGCGACGCCCAATACGATTTCCACGGCCGCATCCTGCGCGGCATGACCGCGCCGCTGCCGCGCCAGCAGGCCGTGCTCGACGCCATGAACCTCGCCGCCGGCCCGATGATCGGCCGCGAATACGCCGCCAAGTACCTGCCCGCCGGCACCGACAAGCGCGCCGAGGAAATCGCCTCGCAAGTGCTGGCGACCCTGGGCAAGGCGATCGACGCCGATACCCGCTTCAGCGATTCGGCCAAGGCCGAGGCGCGCGCCAAGCTGGCCAAGCTCAAGATCGAAGTCGGCACCCCGCACCGCGATCTGGACTATTCGGTACAGCCGATGGGCCGCGGCAGCTTCGGCAGCAACATGTTGATCGCCTCGACCTGGCGCCACCGCGAAGAGATGAAGCGCATCGGCCGCGGCAACGCCGATCGCCGCTGGGACGTGCTGCCGCAGGACCCGGCCCTGGCCTACGACATCGCCCAGAACCGCCTGATCGTCACCGCCGCCGTGCTGCAGGCGCCGGTGCTGGACATGAGCAAGGACGCGGCCGCGCAATACGGCTCGTTCGGCGCCCTGGTCGGGCACGAACTCAGCCACGGCTTCGACAGCCGCGGCCGCCTGGTCAACGCCAAGCAGGAAGTGCGCGACTGGTGGACCCCGACCGAAACCGCGGCCTGGGAAGCGCTGGGCAATCGCGTCGCCGCGCAGTACGGCGCCTACGAATACCCGGGCCTGAAGGGCGTGAAGGTCAACGGCCAGCAGACCCGCGACGAGAACATCGCCGACATCGCCGGCATCGAGCTGGCCTGGAAGACCTTCCGCGCCGAAGTCCCGACCCCGGCCAAGGACGCCGACCAGTCCTTCTACCGTGCCTGGGCCGGACTGTGGGCGCAGCAGGCCAGCACCGAGGCCTACACCCAGCGCGCCGCGACCAGCGTGCACGCACCGGGCCAGTGGCGCACCAACGGCCCGCTGGTCAACCAGCCCAGCTTCGGCGAGGCGTACGCCTGCAAGGCCGGCCAGCCGATGCAGGCCAAGCCGGAACAGCGGATCACGATCTTCCCCTGATCGACGCGGCGGCGAAGCAACGAAAAACGGCGCGGATTCCGCGCCGTTTTTCTTTTGCGAGTATCGCGGCCGCTGGACTAGCGCACGATCCGCGGCCGCGGCGGCTTCGGCCGCCCGAACGGCGGCTGCCCGCGCCAGTAGCGGATCAGCAGCCAGCCGAACAGCATGCCGCCCAGATGGGCGAAATGGGCCACGCCCGGCTGCGTGCCGGTCACGCCCAGCAGCAGTTCGACCGCGCCGTAGATGATCACCAGCGTGCGCGCCTTCATCGGGATCGGCGGGATCAACAGCATCACGCGCTGGTTCGGGAACATCAGCCCGTAGGCCAGCAACAGACCGAAGATGCCGCCGGACGCGCCCAGGGTCGGATACGCGCCGCCGCCCTGGGTCATGGTCCAGTAACCGACCGCGAGCTGGCACAAGGCCGCGCCGATCACGCATACCAAGTAATACGTCAGATAACGGCGCTGGCCCCACACGTGCTCGACCTGGGCGCCAAACATCAGCAGGGTCAGCATGTTGAACAACAGGTGCATGACATTGCCATGCAGGAAGGCGTAGCTCAGCACCTGCCAGGGCATGAAGCCGTAGCCGGCGTAAGGGTCGCTCTCCGCGCCTGGCGGCCAGAGCATGAAAGGGGCGAAAACGGCGTCGCCGAGGGCGAATTGCAACAGAAACACCAGGCCGTTGGCGATCAACAGGGCCTTGGTGACGGGCGGCAGGTTGGAGAACATCGGTACTCCCGGGGGATGCGGCTATGGTAGCCGTTGCGTGCGCGCATCGTCTTGAACGCAGCGCGCACGGCCGGGCCGGACCTCAGTCCGGCGGCCCCCAGATTTGCGAATCCAGCGTCGCGGCGGCGCGAACGCCGATCACCCGCCCTCCTTCCACGCGCAGGCCCTCGGCGCGCAGGCGCTGGCATTGCTCGCGATAGCCCTGGGAGCCTTCCGGCAGCGCGATCCGGCCGTCGGAGCGCAGCACGCGGTGCCAGGGCAGTTTGCGGTCCTCGTTCTGGCTGAGCAGGCGCGCGACCAGACGCGCCCGCCCGGGCAGGCCGGCACGGCGCGCGACTTCGCCATAGCCGGCGACCTCACCCTTGGGAATGGCGCGGATCGTGGCGAGGATGCGTTGGGCGGCGACCTCGGAGTCCATGAGGGTTAGCATAGCGAGGTCGCACGTACAAAGAAGCCCGCAGGGAGCAGACCATGAAATTCGAACAAATCCGCAAGCACCTCACCCAGTCCGGCTTCCACCTCACCCTGCACGACGAAGGGGTGCTGTGCATCGAGCTGTCCTTGGAACAGGGCACGCGCCACCAGGCGATCTTCCTGTCCGAGCTGGAGGACGACGACCAGCGTCCGTTTCTGCGCGTGAGCACCGCGATCGCGCCGACCACCGGCCTGGACGCGCGCCGCGCCCTGATCTTCAACTGGCAGAGCCACGTCGGCTACCTCGCCATCGGCGACCTCGACGGCGTGCCTTACCTGCAGCTGTGCGAGAACCGCCCGCTGGAAGGCCTGGCCGCGTCCGAGATCGACCGCCTGGTGCTGGAGATCGGCGGCCTGGGCGATCGCATGGAGCGGATGCTGTCGGCGGATGGGGATCTGCTCTAAGCCGCGCGGGAAACCGTAGGGTGCGGTGTAACCGCAGCCTGCGATCCTGACGGGGTTCGCAGTCGCGACTCGCGCGCTCCTACCCCAAAGCGAAAAGCCCGCAGCGATGCGGGCTTTTCGCTGTCCGACGATGCGCCGGACTCAGGTCCAGCCCAGTGCCCGCATCGCCTCGAACAGGCCGTAGGCGATGCCGCCCGCGGCCGGGATGGTCAGGATCCAGGCCCAGATCATCTTCTCGACCACGGTCCACTTGATCGCGTTGAAGCGCTTGGCCGTGCCCACGCCCATGATCGCAGCGGAGATGTTGTGGGTGGTCGACACCGGGATGCCCAGCGACGAGGCCAGGGTGATCACCGTCGCGGCGCTAGCCTCGGCGGCGAAGCCGTGGATCGGGTGCAGCTTGACCAGCTTGTGGCCCAGGGTCTTGATGATGCGCCAGCCGCCGGCGGCGGTGCCCGCGGCCATGATCACGGCGCAGGTCAGCTTGATCCACAGGTCGATGTCGTTGTTGGCGAGCGCGTTCGGCGAGGGATGCAGGAACGCCAGCCATGCCGGCAGGTCGTTGAGGGTGCCGTCGGCCTGTGCCGCGACCAGGGTCAGGGCGATGATGCCCATGGTCTTCTGGGCGTCGTTGGAGCCGTGCGCGAAACCCATGTAGGCCGCGCTGGCCAGCTGCGCCTTGCCGAAGAAACCATTGACCCAGCGCGGACGCGCCAGGCGCCGCAGCACGCCGCCGCTGCGGGCCATGAAGGAAATGATCCCGAACAGCACGCCCATCAGCACGAAGCCGGCGGTGAAGCCCAGCACCGGCGAGCTGATCATCGGCACGATCACCTTCCACAACACGCCGGCGCTCTTGTACCAGGGGTCGGCGGGCTGCGACCAGACCACCGCATGCGGGTCGTTCATGGCCGCTGCGACCGCGGCGCCGCACAGGCCGCCGATCAACGCGTGCGAAGACGAAGACGGCAGGCCCAGCGCCCAGGTGATCAGGTTCCAGACGATGCCGCCGAGCAGCGCGCACAGGATCAGCTGCGAGCTGACGTCGACCATGCCGGCATCGATGATGCCCGAGGCGACGGTCTTGGCCACCGCCGTACCCCAGAGTGCGCCGACCAGGTTCATGGAGGCCGCCAGGCCCACCGCCTGCGCCGGCGACAGCACCTTGGTCGCGACCACGGTCGCGATCGAATTGGCGGTGTCGTGGAAGCCGTTGATGTACTCGAAGACCAGCGCCACGAGCACTACGACCAGGACGAGCGTCAGCATCGCGCGCGCCTCAGGAGTTCTTCAGCACGATCTGGTAGGCGACCACGCCGGCCTCGCGGCAGCGGTCGATCGCCTTTTCCAGGATCTCGAAGAACTCCTTCAGCAGGAACATCTGCAGGTTGTCGAGCTGGCCGGAATAGATGTCGCGGTACAGCTCCAGCATCAGTCGGTCGGCCTCGTTCTCGAGCGAGCGCAACTGATCGTTGAGCGCCTTCATCGGCTCCAGCTTGAGCTGGCGCAGCTGATGGACCATCTTCACGACCACGGCGGCGGCCTGCTCCAACATCGCTGCGCGCGGCGCGAAGTCGATGTGCTCGAGGTGGCGGGTGGCCAGCGAATAGCGGTCGGCGAACTTCTCGACCTGCTTGGGGATCTTGTACAGGGCCGTCCCTAGCGCCTCGATGTCCTCGCGCTCGATCGGGGTGATGAAGCTGTCGACCAGCTCCTGGCTGATCTTGTCCGAAGCCTCGCGCTCGCGCTGGCGGGCGAGCTTGAACGCGTCCAGCGCCGGCTGCCGATCGGCCTCCTTGAGCATGGCGTGCAGCGCCTTGGTGCTGTCGTGCGCCGCGACCGCGGCTTCCTCGAGCAGCGTGTAGAACTGGTTGCCTTGGCCGAAGATCGTTTGCAGGGAGAACATGCGTGGAAAGCCTCTAGATGCCGGCCGCGACCGGCCCGGGATGGGTCTGCGGGCGCGATTATGACCGTTTGATGGCAGCTGCGCCCGTCTTTCCCACCGGCCGCGCCCACAAAACCGGCCCCGGACCCGGTTCCGAACCGCCCGCCTCCACCCTCACCGGCCGCTCACGCGGCCGCCGTCGCCGCGCCTGTTAAGATCGGCGCTGCGCATCCCCCGCTCACCCCTATTCCATGGACGACGACCCAACATCGCCCGCCCGCGCTTCCGCGGCCCCCCCGACCGGCCCGCGGTATTCCGCCTACGCCCCCGGCGCACCCGCCACTGACCCGACGAAGGAGCGGCCCACATGCTGGAGCTGCTGATCGTCGCTGCCCTGATCGTGCTCAACGCCTTCTTCGCTGTGTCGGAGATGTCGTTGATGACCTCGCGCAAGCTGCGCCTGAAGCAGATGGCGGAGACCAGCAGAGGTGCCCGCCTGGCCCTGGCGCTGGCCGAGCACCCGGACAACCTGCTGTCGACCGTGCAGATCGGCATCACCGGCATCAGCGTGGCGACCGGCTACTTCGGCGGCGAGTCGATCGGCCTGATCATCACCGGCTGGCTCGGTCATCTGCTGACCGGCGATTTCTCCCAGTACGCCCGCCCGATCGGCATCAGTACGGCGATGGCGCTGATCACCGCCGCCCAGGTGATCTTCGGCGAGCTGATCCCCAAGCGCCTGGCCCTGACCAACCCCGAACGCATCGCCAGCGCGGTCGCGCTGCCGCTGTACGGCCTGTCGCGCATCGCCCGGCCGGTGGTGAGGGCGCTGGGCGCGATCAACCGCTTGGTCCTGCGCATCCTGGGCATCAAGGACGACGCCCGCAGCGAGATCAGCGAAGAAGAGATCCGCCTGCTGGTGACCGAAAGCCACGAGCAGGGCGTGATCGACGCCGACGAACGCAAGATGATGAACCGCGTGCTCAGCCTCGGCGACCGCACCGCGGAAAGCCTGATGACGCCGCGCACCCGCATCGCCTGGCTGGATGCGAACTCCAGCTTCGCCGAGAACCTGGCGGTCATGCGCGAGAACGCTTACTCGCGCTATCCCGTCTACCGCGACAACGACAGCGACGTGCTCGGCGTGCTCGAGGTGAAATCGCTGCTCGACCGCCTCGACCAGACCGCGCCGGATCTGTTCCCGGAACTGCGCCCGCCGCTGTTCGTGTCCGAGTCCACCCACGCCCTGAAGCTGCTGGAGATCTTCCGCGAGGAACAGCAGTCGCTGGCGCTGGTGGTCGACGAATACGGCGACGTCGCCGGCCTGGTCACGGTCAACGACCTGATGGGCGCGGTGATCGGCCGCATCCAGACCAACGAGACCGCCGACGACGCCGCACCGGTGGTCCAGCGCGCCGACGGCTCGTACCTGCTCGACGGTTCGCTGGCCTTGGAAGACCTGCGCGAGCTGGTAGGCGGCGGCCGTCTGCCGGACGAGGACCAGCACGACTTCCACACCGCCGCCGGCATGGTGATCGCGCACTTCGGCCGCATTCCGCACGTGGGCGAGCATTTCGACTGGAGCGTGTGGCGCATCGAGGTCGTCGATCTGGACGGTCCGCGCATCGACAAACTGCTGCTGCAGCGCATCGTCGCGCCGCGCGAGGAAGCCCAGGAACCGATGGCCGATGACGCCTCAGGCTGATCGCGACAAACCGCAGGAGGCCGGCACCCGCGCCATGCTCGATGGCTTCGCCGCCGGCGACCCGGACGAAGTGCTGCGCCTGGGCGACGTGCTAGCCGGCCTGAGCGAACGCTCGTTCGGCATGCTGCTGTTCGTGTCGACGATCGCGGCCTTCATTCCGATCCCCGGCGTCGGCGGTGCGGTCAGCGGCCCGCTGGTGGTCCTGATCGGTCTGCAATTGCTGATCGGCTTGCGCAAGCCCTGGCTGCCCGGCTTCCTGGCCCGGCGCGGCCCGCACCGGCACGCGATGGCCCGCTTCCGCAACCTGCTCTCGCCCTGGCTGGCGCGGCTGGAACGCGTGGTGCGCCCGCGCGCCACCGGCCTGCTCGACCACCCGGCCGCGAGCGCGTTCACCGGCCTGCTGCTGGTGCTGCTGGGCGTGCTGCTGTCGCTGCCGATCCCGTTCACCAATTTCCTGTTCGGCGCGCTGCTGTTGCTGTTCGCGCTGGCATTGCTGGAGCGCGACGGCCGCCTGATGGCGGTGGCCTGGGCGCTCGGCGCGATCGCGGTGGCGGTGTTCGGCGTGCTCTCGGGCAGTCTGGCGACGATGATCGGCGGCTGGATCGATCGCCTCATGTGAGCTCGCGCGATGGCGCGGGCGCTCAACATGCATCAACGCTTTAGATTTGGGTAGGAGCGGCGTAAGCCGCGACCGCGAATCCGGGGGCGCCAGGCGGATTCAATCGCCGCCACCGCAGTTGCGGGTCGCGGCTTACGCTGCTCCTACCCCAAAGCGGAGCCAGCGCGCCGGCTCAACCCAACAGGGTCAGGAATTCCTCGGCGCCGACCGGGTGGCCGAGCCAGTAGCCCTGGGCCAGGTCGCAACCGCGCTCGCGCAGCACCGCGTATTGGCCTTCCTTCTCCACGCCCTCGGCGACCACGGTGATGCCCAGCGAATGCGCCATCGCGATGATCGCGGTGGTCAGGGCGAGGTCGTCCGGGTCGCGCAGTACATCGGCGATGAAGCTGCGATCGATCTTGACCCCGTCCACCGGCACCCGGCGCAGATGGCTGAGGCCGGAGAAGCCGGTGCCGAAATCGTCCAGCCACACCTTCACGCCGGTCGAGCGCAGGCGCGCCAACAGACTGCTGGCGTGGATCTCGTCGCCGATCACCGCGGTCTCGGTGAGTTCCAGGTGCAGGCGCTGCGCCGGCAGGCCGGTTTCGTGCAGGCAGGCCGCGACCACGTTGGGCAGGTCGCCGCTGCGCAGCTGGCGCGGCGAGACGTTGACCGAGACGAACAGCGGTTCCGCGCCCGGGCGCAGGTGCTGCCAGCGCACCGCGTCCTGGCAGGCCGCGCGCAACACCTGCGGGCCCAGGGTTTCGATCAGGCCGCTCTGCTCGGCCACGTCGATGAATACCGACGGCGCCACCAAGCCTTGTTCGGGATGCTTCCAGCGCAGCAGCGCCTCGGCGCCGACCATGGCGCCGTCGCCCAGGCGGTACACCGGCTGATAGACCAGGCTGAGCTCGCCGCGATCCCAGGCGCCGCGCAGTTCGTGCTCCAGGTGCACGCGGCGCTCCACCGCCTGGTCCATCGCGCGGCTGTAGAAGCGATAGCAGTTCTTGCCCGCGACCTTGGCCTGGTACATGGCGATGTCGCCGTTCTTCATCAGCGAGGTGGCGCCGGAGGCGTCCTCGGGGAACAGGGTCACGCCGATCGAGGTGCCGAGGAAGACCTGGCGGTCGTGGACCACGATCGGCTGGCCGAGCTCGGCCACCAGCACGTCGGCCAGATGGCTGGCGCGTGCGCGCACCCCGCCGTCCAGGCCCTCGCCGTCCTGCACCAGGATCACGAACTCGTCGCCGCCGAAGCGGGCCAGCAGCGCGCCCTCGCCGCCCAGGCGGCTGACCGTCTCCTGGATGCGGTTGGCGAACTGCAGCAGCACATCGTCGCCGGCATCGTGGCCGAGGGTGTCGTTGACGCGCTTGAAATCGTCGATGTCGGCGAACAGCAGCCCCAGCTGGCGACCGGCGCCGCGCAGTTGCAGCAGGCGCTGGTCCAGGGTTTCGCGGAACGCGAGCCGGTTGGCCAGGCCGGTCAGCGCGTCGGTATAGGCCATGCGCCGGATATCGCGGTCGTGGCGCGCCAGGCTCTGGCTCATGCGTCCGAACGCGCGCATCAGGTCGCCGACCTCGTCGTGACGGTTGCTGGCCGGCGTGCTGGTGTCGAAGTGGCCGGCCTCGATCTCCATCGACGCATCGGCGAGCTGGCGGATCGGCCGCACCAGGAAGCGCTGGATCAGATAGACCATCAGCGCGCCCAGCGCCAGCAGGCCGGCCGCCAGTAGGCCGATCCAGATCATGTGCCGCTGCGCGAGCGCGTCGAGCCGGCCGCGCAGGCTGCTCACGGCCCGATCCTGGAATTTGTGCACGATCTTGAGGTCGTAGCCCACGCGCACGCCGCCCAGGCGCTCTTCGCCGATCATGATCGGCGCCGACACGTCCATCACCGTGTCGCTGGTCTGGGTATGCAGCTTGCGCGCGGCGATCACCTCGAACGCCATCGGATCGTCCATGCGCTTGCCGTAGCTGGGGATCTCCTCGCTGCCGTCGTGGACGATGTTGCCTTCGTTGTCGTAAACCAGGACGTAGCTGATGCCGGGGTTGCGCAGGGTCGCGCGGCTGAGCACGCCGACCGCGTCCAGATCGAAGTAGTACAGCGGATTGGCCAGCGATTCGGCCAGCTGCGCGACCATGCCCTCGCTGTGGCGCTTGAGGCTGTCGGCGACCATGCCGCTCATGGCCTGGCGGCTGACTCCGACCACTTCGCGCTGCATCTGCTCCTGGCGGTTGAGCAGCAGCACGATCAGGGCCAGCACCACCAGCGCGGCCGCGACCATCATGGCCAGGAATTTGGCCTGCAGGCCGAAATGCAGCTTCATTCGACCTCCGCCCGGACCTGGGCGACGCCGTTGCCGATGCGCTGCAGCGCTTTGGCCGACGCCGGATCGATCGGCATGAAGCGGGTGGTCTTGAAGAAGCGCAGCAGCGCCTCGCCGGCGTCCGGATCCCCGGCCGCGTCCAGCAGCACTTCGCGCAGGCGCGCCTCGACCCGCGGGTCCAGATCGCCGCGCACCACTTCGACCGCGCGCGGATAATCGCCGGTGCGGCCGATCTCGATCAGGTCGCGCCGGAACGCGGGCGGCATCCGGCGCGGGTTGTTCCAGTCCAGGTTGCTCATGACCCCGACATCGACCAGACGCTTGTGCACCCAGGTCGAGATGTTGAGTTCCGAACGCGCGAACAGGTAACCGACTTCGCCGCGTTCGATGCGGTCGGTCGGCGACAGCAGGATTTCCGGGCTCAGGCCGCGCTCGAGCAGTTCGGCCACCGGCACGAAGTAGGCGCTGGTCGAGGACGGCCGCTGGAACGCGACGCTGTGGCCGCGCAGGTCGTCGAGCGAACGCAGGCCGCTGTCGCGGCGGGCGAAGAACACGCTGTGATAGTGACTGGTGCCGTCGCGCTCGGTCAGCAGCAGCGGCTCGGCGTCGGCGCGCTGTTTGAGCAGCATCGCGGTGCCGGCGGTCTCGGTGACCCAGTCGACCCGGCCGCGGCGCAGGTAGCTGGCCATCTGCTGCGAGTCCTTGGCCATCAGGATCCGGCCTTCGCGGATGCCGACATCGGCCATGCGCGGGACCACATAGTCCAGCAGCGGCTTGAGCTGCTCGTAATGGGCCTTGGGGTCGTCGCTGATCCGGCCCAGCACCAGCACCCCACCGCGGGCGTTGTCGGCCGATCGCGCGGGAACCGGCACCGACAGTCCCATGGCCGCCAACGCGAGCCCAAGCAGGACAGCGATGCAACGCGCGCTAGCGATCAAGAAAGTGACTCGTGGGGACTGCCCGCCGCAGCGTAATCGAAACCAGCCCTGGCCGATACCACCGAAATCCGTACCGCGCCGGCCCGGGCCCGTTCGCCGCTCAACGGCGCTGGCCGGCGAGCATCGCCATGCGCTCGGCGTCGGCGAGGATGCCGCGCAGCAGCCGCACCTCGCGCTCGTCGAGCTCGGCGCGCAGGAACAGCCGGCGCAGCTTGCGCAGCGCCGATTCCGGGGCGCGGCCCTTGTGGAAGTCGATCGCGTCCAGGGTCTCGCCGAGCTGGGCGAAGAAGCCCTCCAGCTGCGCGTGCGAGGCCGGCAGGTCGGCGCGCCCGGCCGCAGGCACCGCCGGCGCGGCCGCCAGCGCCGCCATGCGCAGTTCGTAGGCCAACACCTGCACCGCCGCGGCCAGGTTCAGCGAGCTGTAGCCGGGGTCGGCCGGGATGTGCACCGCGGCGTGGCACAGCTGCAGTTCCTCGTTGTCCAGGCCGGTGCGTTCGCGCCCGAACACCAGCGCGACCTGGGCCCCGCCGACCGCCTCGCCCAGCATCCGCCCGGCGGCTTCGCGCGGGTCGAGCTGGTCCAGGGCGACCCGGCGGCTGCGCGCGGTGCAGCCCAGCACCAGCCGGCAGTCGGCCAGGGCCTCGGCCAGGGTCGCGTGCACGGTCGCCGCGGCGAGCACGTCGTCGGCGCCGGCGGCCAGGGCCAGGGATTCGTGGTTGGGCGCCTTTTCGGGCGCGACCAGGGCAAGCCGGGACAGGCCCATGGTCTTCATCGCGCGGGCCGCGGAGCCGATATTGCCGGGGTGCTGGGTGCCCACCAGCACGATACGCAGCTGCGACAACGCGATTAGGGGAGAGTTGGGATCGATCGCCATGCGCAATGGTAAACTCCCCGCCCCGGCCATAGCGCCGGTTCGTTCTTTCAGCCCGCCAGCCCGTCCCCCACCTCCGTTCCCGAGGCCGTTCGCCATGCAGAAACCCGCCGTCACCCTCATGGTCAAGGCCGCCCGCGCCGCCGGCAATGTGTTGCTCCGCCACATGTACCGGCTGGACGCCCTGAACGTGGTCGAAAAGGACCGGATGGACTACGCCAGCGAAGTCGACGGCCTGGCCGAGGCCGAGATCATCAAGGAATTCCGCCGTTCCACCCCCGACTACGCGATCCTCGGCGAGGAAAACGGCTCGATCGGCAGCGGCCGCTTCACCTGGGTCATCGATCCCCTGGACGGCACCAGCAACTACCTGCGCGGCATTCCGCACTACTGCGTCTCGATCGCCCTGGTCGAGAACGGCGAGCCGATCCACGGCGTGATCTTCGACCCGCTGCGCAACGAGCTGTTCACCGCCAGCCGCGGCAGCGGCACCCAGCTCAACGAGAAGCGCGTGCGCGTGGCCGAGCGCAAGGACCTGAACGGCGCGATGGTCATCACCGGCTTCCCGCCGCGCGAGCGCCCGCGCGCCAGCGCCCACCTCAAGTGCGTGGACTCGCTGCTGACCGAGGCCGAGGACATTCGCCGCACCGGTTCGGCCGCGCTGGACCTGGCCTACGTCGCCTGCGGCCGCGCCGACGCCTATTTCGAAGCCGGCGTGAAGCCCTGGGACATCGCTGCGGGCGCGCTGATGGTGCGCGAGGCCGGCGGCAAGGTCGTCGACTTCCGCGGTCGCGGCACCGGCCCCATGGACGCCCGCGGCACCATCGGCCGGCAATTGGTCGCCGGCAACCTCAAGGTCTGCGACGCGTTGCAGAACCGCATCGTCAACACCGGCTACGCGGCCGCGTTCGACTGAGACGGAGCGCCCCGGCTGCACACGAGAGGCCGCGCGTTGCGCGGCCTTTTCGTTTGAGGGCAAGCAGGTGCACCGACGCTTTCTGTGGGAGCGGCGTGAGCCGCGATGGGCTCCGGGTGCGACGACGCGACGGTGGCGCGCGTCCGGCCACCGATCGCGGCTCACGCCGCTCCCACAGGAGGCACCGGCGCGCCCGCGCTTGCACCGCTTTGGGGTAGGAGCGGCGTGAGCCGCGACCCGGAGCCGCAACGATGATCGAACCTGCATAGCAGGCCGGAACCCGCAATCGCGGCTCACGCCGCTCCTACCCCAAGGCCGCAAACGAAAAGGCCGCGCAATCGCGCGGCCTTTTCGTTGCCCGAGCCGAGGCCCGGGCGGATGCCTCGGCGCTTACGGACGGCGCGCGAGCGCCGCCTCGTCCTTGGCCTTGGGCATCAAGTCCTGCTTGGTGACCTTGAGCCAGCCCATGGTCAGCAGCGGGCAGGCGACGAAGATCGACGACAAGGTACCGATCACGATACCCAGCATCTGCGCGATCGCCATGCCTTCCAGCGAACCGCCGCCGTACAGGTACAGGGCCAGCACGGTCAGGAAGGCCACGAACGAGGTGATCACCGTACGCGACAGGGTCTGGTTGATCGACTTGTTGAGGATGGTCTCCGGATCGGCGCGCATGGTGCGGAAGTTCTCGCGCACGCGGTCGAACACCACGATGGTGTCGTTGATCGAATAGCCCATCACCGACAGCACGCCGGCCAGCACGGTCAGGTCGAACTCCAGGCCGAACAGGGCGAACCAGCCCGCCACCACGACCACGTCGTGCAGGGTGGTCAGCACCGCGGCGACCGCGAACTTCTTCTCGAACCGGAACGAGATGTAGATCAGGAAGCCGACCACTACGAACAGCAGCGCCCAAACGCCGTTGGCGGCGAGGTCGCGGCCGACCTGCGGACCGACGTAGCCGCCGCCTTCGACGCGGCCCGGGTTGTCGGGCGTGGACGCCGCGGCCTGGACCTCGCTGATGGTGTTGCTCGAATCCTTCTCGCCGCCGGTCTTGGGCTGCAGGCGGATCAGCAGCTCGTTGCCGGTGCCGAAGGTCTGGACCTGGGCGTTGCCGTAGCCGGCGGTTTCCAGGCGCTCGCGGATGCCGTCGACGTCGACCGGCTTCTTGAAGCTCATCTCGACGCTGGTGCCGCCGGTGAAGTCGAGCGCGAAGTTGAAGCCTTTGACCGCGATCGCGCCGATCGCGACGAACATCATCAGCGCCGCGACCGCCAGCGACACCCAGCGCAGGCGCAGGAAGTTGATGTTGCTGCCGTAAGGGAACACGTTGAAGGGTTTCATGTCGCGTGCTCCGTCAGATCGCGATCGATTTCAGCTTGCGACGACCGCCGTAGATCAGCGTCGCGATACCGCGCGACACAGACACCGCCGTGTAGGCGGAAGTGGCGATGCCGAGCATCAGGGTGATACCGAAACCGCGCAGCGGACCGGTGCCGAACACCGCCATCGCCAGACCGGCGAGGAAGGCGGTGACGTTGGCGTCGATGATGGTGCCCGAGGCGTGCTCGTAACCGCTGACGATCGCGGCCTGCGGCGGCAGGCCCGCGCGCAGCTCTTCTCTTATTCGTTCGTTGATCAGCACGTTGGCGTCGACCGACATACCCACCGTCAGGGCGATACCGGCCAGGCCCGGCAGGGTCATGGTGGCGCCGAACAGCGACATCAGCGCGATCACCATCAGCAGGTTGATCAGCAGCGCCAGACAGGTGATGACGCCGAACATGCGGTAATAGATCAGGAAGAAGATCAGGGCGAAGGCGAACGAGAAGCTGACCGCCTTCAAGCCGCGCTGGACGTTCTCGGCGCCCAGGCTGGGGCCGACGATGCGCTGCTCGATGAAGTCCATCGGTGCGGCCAGCGAACCGGCGCGCAGCAGCAGGGCCAGGTCGGAGGCTTCCTGCGAGCTGTCCAGGCCGGTGGTGTTGAATTCCTTGCTGAAGACGCCGTTGATGGTCGCGACGTTGATCACTTCCTCGTTGATCTTGGTCGTGCGCACTTCCTTGCCGTCGACCATGCGCACCTCGGGGATGCGCTCGATGTAGACCACCGCCATCGGCTTGCCGACGTGCTCGGTGGTGTAGTCGAACATGCGCGCGCCGCCGACGCCGTTGAGGCGGATCGACACCGAGGCGGTGCCGGTCTGCTGGTCGAAGCCCGCGGTCGCGCCGACCAGCTGGTCGCCGGAAGCGATCACGCGCTTGTTGAGCAGGATCGGCAGCGGCTTGCCGTCCGGACCGGTTTCGCGGCGGTAGTAGATGCGCGCCTCCGGCGGCACGTTGCCGCTGCGCAGCGCTTCCTGGGCGTCGCCCTCGACCACGCCGCGGTATTCCAGGGTCGCGGTGGCGCCGAGGATGCGCTTGGCCTGGGCGGTGTCCTGCACGCCCGGCAGCTGGACCACGATGCGGTCGCTGCCCTGGCGCTGGATGATCGGCTCGGCCACGCCGAGCGCGTTGACGCGGTTGCGCAGGGTGCCGACGTTCTGTTCGACCGCCTCGGCCTGCATGCGCTTGAGCTCGGCCTCGGGCACCTGGATGCTGACCGTGTTGCCGCTCACGTCCTGGATCAGCAGCGGCTGGCTCTTGGCGACGATCTGGCGCGCCTTCTCGGCGTCGGCAGGGTTGCCCAGGGTGGCGACGATGCTGTTGTTGGCGCGACGCTCGACCGACTCGTAGCGCACGTGGCCGTCGCGCAGGCTGACCCGCACGTCTTCGGCGGTCGCGTCCAGGCGCTTGTCCAGCGCGGCCTTCTGATCGACCTGCATCAGGAAGTGCACGCCGCCCTGCAAGTCCAGGCCCAGCAGCATCGGCTTGGCCTTGAGCATGCTCAGCCAGTCCGGCACGGTCGAGGCCAGGTTCAGCGCCACCACGTAGTCGCTGCCGAGCGGATCGCGCAGCGCGTCGGAGGCCTGGATCTGGTGCTCGTTGTCGGTCAGGCGCACCAGCAGGTTGCCTTCCTTCTCGATCGCGACCGACTTGGTCGGCACCTTGGCCTTGACCAGGGTATCGATGACGCGCTTGCGCAGCGCCTCGTCGACGGCCGCGCCGCGGGCCGAGGTGATCTGCACCGACGGATCCTGCGGGAACACGTTAGGCAACGCATACAGCGCGCTGAGCAGCAAGACTACGAGGATGGCCAGATATTTCCAGCGCGAGTAAGTCAGCATCGATTGCCCCTGCGGCGGCCACCCCGGCCGCCGTGCTTCAAAAAGTCGTGGCGTCGGCTTAGGCCGACTTCAAGGTGCCCTTGGGCAACACGTTGGCGATCGCGCCCTTCTGCACGCGGATGCGCACGTTGTCGGCGATTTCGACCGTGATGAAGCTCTCGCCGATGTCGGACACGGTGCCGGCGATGCCGCCGTTGGTCAGCACCTCGTCGCCCTTGGCGAGCTTCTCGAGCATGCCGCGGTGTTCCTTGGCGCGCTTCATCTGCGGACGGATCATCAGGAAGTACATGACCGCGATCAGGATGACGGGCATCAGCAGGCCGCCGAGGCCGCCGCCGAACAGACCGCCGCCGGCCGCGGGCGCGGCGGCCTGGGCGTAGGCGGGAGCGATCAGGAAGTCGAGCAGGTTCATTGAAGAAAGTCCTGGAACGAAAATAGCCGGGGATTATGCCATGGCTGGCCACGGGCCACGGCCGGGCCCGAAATGGGCCTGCGCGCACGCTTTGCATGGACGGGCGGATGGCCCGGACAGCGGCCGCCCCCCCTGCGGACGCGGCCCCGGCCCCGTTCACCGGGTGGGGTCGCCTCCCCTGCCCGCGCATCCGCGGCGCCCGACCCGAGGGTCGCGCGCCCCGCGCCAGGCCCGGCCTTGCGGCGCAGGGCCGGGCGGGACAGCGGTGCGGGCCGTCGCCGGCGCGAACGCAGGCGACGGTGGAGCGTAGGCAGGCGCTAGGCGCGTGCGGCGTAGAAAGAGTCGCGGAAGGCGGCAAAGGTTCCCTGCTCGATCGCCGCGCGCATCTGCGCCATCAGGCGCTGGTAATAGCGCAGGTTGTGCAGGGTGCCCAGCATCGGGCCCAGCATCTCGTTGCAGCGGTCCAGATGGCGCAGGTAGGCGCGGCTGAAACCGTTGACGCAGGCGTAGCAGTCGCAGCCTTCCTCGATCGGGCGCAGATCCCGCTCGTACTTGGCGTTGCGTACGCGCACGGTGCCGCTGGCGGTGAAATAGTGGCCGTTGCGGGCGTTGCGGGTCGGCATCACGCAATCGAACATGTCGACGCCGCGCGTGACCGATTCCACCAGGTCCTCGGGCCGACCCACGCCCATCAGGTAGCGCGGGCGGTCTTCGGGCAGCTGCGGGCAGGTGTGCTCGAGCATGGCGTTGCGCTCGGCCTCGGGTTCGCCCACGGCCAGGCCGCCGACCGCATAACCGTCGAAACCCAGCGCCTTCAGGCCTTCGGCCGAGCGCGTGCGCAGGTCGTGGTGGACGCCGCCCTGGACGATGCCGAACAGCGCGGCGTCGTTGCCTTCGTGGGCCTTCTTGGAGCGCTCGGCCCAGCGCAGGCTCAGTTCCATCGATTTGCGCGCGACCTCTTCGGTGGCCGGGTACGGCGTGCACTCGTCGAAGATCATCACGATGTCGGAATCGAGCACGCGCTGGATGTGCATGCTCTCTTCCGGACCCAGGAATACCTTGCTGCCGTCGACCGGCGAGGCGAAGGTCACGCCCTGCTCGGTGATCTTGCGCCGGTGTGCGAGCGAGAACACCTGGAAGCCGCCCGAGTCGGTCAGGATCGGCCCGTTCCAGCGCGCAAAGCCGTGCAGGCCGCCGTGGTCGCCGATCACGTCCAGGCCCGGCCGCAGATACAGATGGAAGGTGTTGCCGAGGATGATTTCCGCGCCCAGCGCGCTGACGTGCTCGGGCATGATGCCCTTGACCGAGCCATAGGTGCCGACCGGCATGAAGGCCGGGGTTTCGACCGTGCCGCGCGGAAACGTCAGCCGGCCGCGGCGCGCGGCGCCGTCGCTGCCGAGCAGTTCGAACGTCATCCGGCTGGAGCTTTCGGCCGCGCTCATGCGTCCGCCTCGGGCAGCAGCAGCATCGCGTCGCCGTAGGAGAAGAAGCGGTAGCGCTCGCGGATCGCGTGCTCGTAGGCGGCGAACACGCGGGCGTGGCCGGCGAAGGCGGAAACCAGCATCAGCAAGGTGCTCTCCGGCAGGTGGAAGTTGGTGATCAGGGCATCGACCGAACGGATCTTGTAGCCGGGCAGGATGAACAAGCGGGTCTCGCCGGCGAACGGTCGCAGTTCGCCGTCTTCGCCGCCGCGCATCGCCGCGCTTTCGCGCCAGGCGCTTTCGAGCGCGCGCACCACCGTGGTCCCGACCGCGACCACCCGGCCGCCGGCGGCGCGGGTGCGGCGGATCTGTTCGATCAGGCCTGCGCCGACGTTGAGCCATTCGCTGTGCATCACGTGCTGTTCGAGGCTGTCGACCCGCACCGGCTGGAAGGTGCCCGCGCCGACGTGCAGGGTGACGTGGCCGAACTCGACGCCGCGCTCGCGCAGGCGCGCCAGCAGTTCCTCGTCGAAATGCAGGCCGGCGGTGGGCGCGGCGACCGCGCCGACTTCGCGCGCGAACACGGTCTGGTAGCGCTCGTCGTCGTCGCTGCCGGGCTCGCGCTGGATGTAGGGCGGCAGCGGCAGGCGCCCGGCATGCAGCAGCCAGTTCTCCAGCGAATCGCCGTGCGGCTGGCCATCGAGGTGGAACTGCAGACGGTAGAACTCGCCTTCGCGGCCCAGCACTTCGGCTTCGCCGCCGGCGTCCAGGGCGATGCGCGCGCCGGGCTTGGGCGACTTGCTCACGCCCAGCTGCGCGCGCGCCTGGGCGCCGCCGAGCAGGCGCTCGATCAGGATCTCGACCCGGCCGCCGCTGGCCTTGTGGCCGAACAACCGCGCCGGGATCACCCGGGTGTCGTTGAACACGAGCAGGTCGCCGGGCGCCAGCAGCTCGGCCAGGTCGCGGAAGCTGCGGTCGGCGAACGCGGCCGGCGCCGGCGGCACCAGCAGCAGGCGGCTGGCGGAACGTTCCGGCAGCGGGGCCTGGGCGATCAGTTCCGGCGGCAGCTCGTAATGGAAGTCGGATTTTTTCAAGGAAGACGGATTCTGGGCGGGGTGGCGCGCGGGCGCGCACGGGCGCGACGGAAGCCGCGGCAGCGGCCGCAGGCCGGTGGCGGCCGGTCGCTGGGACGGGCACCGGCAGGGTCGCGGGAGGGGCGCATTATCCGCGCCTTCGGGGTCGCGGGGCAAAAAACGACGCGGCTGCGCGCCGAAGCCTGGTTCGCGGGCCTGGTTTGCGGGCTCGGTTCGATAGCGTGGCCGCGAACCGAGGCCGCGACCGTCGCGCGCCTTACAGCCAGCCGTTCTGGCGGGCCTGGCGGTAGGCCTCGATGCGGTTGCCGGCGCCGAGCTTGCCGATCGCCTCGGACAGGTAGTTGCGGACCGTGCCCTGGCTCAGGTGCAGGCGCTGGCCGATTTCGGCGGTGGACACGCCCTCGCCCGCCAGGCGCAGGACCTGGCGCTCGCGTTCGGTCAACGGGTCTTCCTCGCCCCAGGCCGCGACCGCCAGCTGCGGGTCGATCGCGCGGCCGCCGCGGTGGACCTGGCGCAGGGCATCGGCGAGCTGTTCGGCGGGCGCGTCCTTGAGCAGATAGCCGCGCACGCCGGCGTCCAATGCGCGGCGCAGATAGCCGCTGCGGCCGAAGGTGGTGACGATCACCACCCGCGTCTCCAGGCCGGATTCGCGCAGGCGCTGGGCCAGCTCGATGCCGGTCATCTGCGGCATTTCGATGTCGGTGACCAGCAGGTCCGGCTGCAGCCGTTGCACCGCCGTCCAGGCCGCCTCGCCGTCGCCGACCGCGGCCACGACTTCCAGGTCGGACTCCAGGTTCAACAGCGCCGCCAGGGCGCCGCGCACCATCGCCTGATCCTCGGCCAGCACCAGCCGGATCATGCCGCCCCCCGTTCGCTGAAAGCATGCGCCGGCGCCGCAGCTTCGTCGCTGCGGCGCGCGACGGCCAGGGCCTCGCGCGGCAGGATCAGGCGCAGGCGGGTGCCGGCGCCGACCGGGCTGTCGATTTCGACGCTGCCGCCGACTTCGCGCAGGCGTTCGCGCATGCCGGTCAGGCCGTGGCCCTCGCGGCCGGCGCCGCCGCGGCCGTCGTCGGCGATCAGCAGGCTCAGGCCGCCGCGGGCCTCGCCGATCAGCTCGACCTCGACCCGGGTGGCGCCGGCATGGCGCAGCACGTTGGTGACCGATTCGCGCAAGGCCAGGGTCAAGGCGGTTTCCACCTTTTCCGGAATCTCGACCGGCGCCAGTCGGTGATCGAGGCTGATCTCGGCGCTCAGCAGGGCCAGGCGCGCGGCCGCCAGTTCGGCCTGCAGGCCGTTGGCGCGAATCCCGGCCACCGCTTCGCGGACCTGGGTCAGGGCTTCGCGCGCGACCCGCTCGACCTCGCCGATCTGGGCGCGCGCGCCCTGCGGGTCGCGTTCGAACAGGCGCGCGGCGAGCTGGGTCTTGAGCACCACCAGCGACAGGGTGTGGCCGAGCAGGTCGTGCAGGTCGCGGCCGATGCGCTCGCGCTCGGCCAGGCTGGCCAGGCGCCGCACCTCGTCCTGGGTCAGGCGCAGTTCGGCGTTGCGCAGCTCGCGGTTGCGGATGCTGACCACGCCGACGAAGACCATCGCCGCCACGATCACGTTGATGATGTAGGTCGACAAGGGCATCGCCGCGGCCGGCACGAAACGGTAGAAGCACAAGCCCTCCATCGCCAGCATCGCCACGCACAGCGCCAGCGCACGCCCGCTCGGCAGGCTGGCCGCGGCCAGGCCGACGGCGAAGATCACATAGGCCGCGCCGGCGCCGATCGGCATCGTGACGAAGCCCAGCGCGGCCACCGCCAGGGTCAGGGCGGTGCGCCGGCGCCGCGACACCGCGTAGTGGTGCGCGAAGTACAACAGCACGAACAGCAGCGCGGCGCCGATGAAGATCGCGACCACCCAGGCCGGCACCCGCGGCCAGTAGAGCAGCGGCAGGAACGCGAAGATCAGGTACAGCAAGGACACCCAGCGCCAGACCGGCGGGTGTTCGTGGGCTTGGATGAAGGCCTTGATGCGCATTCGGGGGTGTTTCCTTCGCTGCCGCGACTGTAAGGAATCCGCGGACAAAAGTTCAGGGTCGTCGCGCGCGGATGCGCAAAACCGGTCGCGCGCACCGGCTCAGCGCAATTCGACCGCTTCGATGGCGAAGGCGAATGCGCCCGGCGTGGCGGACGCCAGCGAGATGCCGCGCAGGCGGGTCAGATCGACATTGGCCATGCTCGCCAGGGGCACCTTGACCTCGCGCCAGTCGCTGCCGGTTTCGACCTGTTGCATGCCGGGACGGCCGTGCATGTCGGCGCCGGAGAACACCAGCAAGGTCAGCGGCCGGCCATCGCCGCGCACTCGCAGCACCAGCTCGCGCACGCCGCTGGCGTCGGTCGCGGCCATCGGCTCGACGCCCGGGAACAGGATGGTGCCGGCCCAGGTACTGGACGCGCCGGCGACGACTTCGCCGGCGACTTCGATCGCCGGACCGCCGTCGCGGCCCTGCCCGGCCGCGAGCTTGGACTGCGAGTGCCCGCCGATGATCTGGTCGGTGCTCGCCGCCCAGCCCGGCGCCGGTTGGCCGCCGCGCAGCAGTTCGACCGCGCCCACGCCGACGCGCGCCGCCGGCGTGCCGGCGACGCGGGCCACGCTGTAGCCGTTCTTCCAGACCGTGCGGATCGCGCGCGTGGCGGTGATGTCGGTGCCCGGATCGCCGTCGACCAGGACCAGGTCGGCGCGCAGGCCGGGGGCGATGCGGCCGCGGTCGCTCAGGCCGAAGCGTTGCGCCGGCGCCGAAGTCGCGGCGCGCAGCGCTTCCACCGGGGTCAGGCCGGCCTGCACCAGCAGGGCCAGTTCGGCGTGCTGGCTGGCGCCGTGGGTGGTGCCGGGATTGCCGGCGTCGGTGCCGGCCAGCAGGGTCACGCCGGCCGCGTGCAGGCGGCGCACGTTCTCCAGGGCGTTGGGCAGGTGCTGGTCGATGTCCTTGGGCAGCGGGAAGGTCTGGCCCAGCGCGTCCTTCTGCGCCGGCTGCAGCATCGGCGCGATGCGCGGATCGGCCGCCAGCCTGGCGCCCTCGCCGCTGCGCGACAGGGTCGCCATCACGCTCAGGGTCGGGGTCACGAAGGCGTCGCGGCGCTTGATCTCGGCGACCAGGGCCTGATCGGCGACGCGGTCGCTGTAGACGTGGATCAGGCCGTCGGCGCCGGCATCGATGACCTTGCGGGCGTCGCCGGCCTGGGCCACGTGGACTATCGCCAGTTTCTTCTGCCGATGCGCGGCGGCGATCGCGGCCTGCATCGAGGCGTCCGACAGGGTCGGGATGCGCGGGCGGCCGACGTAGGCGGCGCCGTCGTCGACCACCAGCTTGATGTAGTCCGAGCCCTCGCCGATGCGCGTGCGCACGAAGTCCTCGGCCTGGGCCGGGTCGTCCAGGGTCGGGATCGCCATGCCGTACTCGGTGCCGTGGCCGCCCTTGGCGGTGACCAGGGTGCCGGCCGACCACAGATCGGCGCGGTCGGTGCGCGCGTGGCCTTCGCGGTCCTTGCGCGCCTCGCCGATCAGGCGGTGGTCGGTGAACATGTCCAGCTCGGTGGTCACGCCGAAACGCAGGGCGTCGCGGCGGGCTTCGCCCCAGCTGTGGGTGTGGGCGTCGATCAGGCCCGGTAGCAGGGTGCCGCCGCGGCCCTCGACCACCGGCACGCCGGCCGGGATCGCGACCTTCGGGCCGATCTGCGCGATCAGGCCGTCGCGCACCAGCACCGTGGTCGCCGGCAGCATGCGCTGGCCGTCGAATACGCGCACGTCGCGGATGGCGACATCGTCGCCGGACTCGGCACCCGGGTCGGCGGCGACCGCGCCGCCGCTCAGGGCGACCAGCACCAGCACGCTCAGCCAATTGGGTCGGGGAATCGTCATCGTGGAGCTCCATGGGGGCCGGCGCGGCCGGCTTCGGGGTGGCGCCACTGTCGCGATCCCGGCCGCGGGCCGGCAGTGGGCGTCGTCACCGGGCCCGGATGACAGCTGTCACCAGCACCGGCGGATGGGGGTTATCGCCGTGCCCTGGACGTGATAAACTCACACAAGCTATTGAATTGAAACGAAAAACAACCAAAGCAACGCCGGCGACGGCAGGCCCTGCGGCTGGTTTCGTTTCGAACATGCGCGTTTCGAGCAATGTGTCAGATATGTGTGTGTCAGACATCTGCGTTCGAAACTGCGCGTGCCGACTTGCATGAAGGGCGGCGCTTGGCGACCCGGCACCGATCCGGGGCGCTGCAACTGCGAGCGCTAGGCCACGGAGGCCCGGCCTGTTCTTCATCCCACGATGCTTCGGCCGGACTGCCGACGACCCTTGGAGATCCCGTAATGACCCTGCTCAGCCCCCTCGCGCCGCTGCGTGCCCATGCCGGCGCGCGCCGCACCATCGGCCTGGACGACGCCACCGTCGCCCGCTTCGCCGCCACCCACCCTGAACTGGTCGAGGCCATCGAAGCCGCCGCGGCCGAATACGCCGCCGTGCGCGCCGACATCGCCGACCTGCTGGACCTGGACGAAGACGCGCAGATCCGCGCCGTCCAGGCCGGCTACGTCAATTTCTACACCGACGACGGCGTCAATCCCTACATCGCGCTGGTCGCGCGCGGCCCCTGGGTGATCACCCTTAAGGGCGCGGTCCTGCACGACTCCGGCGGCTACGGCATGCTCGGTTTCGGCCACACCCCGGGCGCGGTGATCGCGGCCATGGCCAAGCCGCAGGCGATGGCCAACATCATGACCCCGTCGCTGTCGCAGCTGCGCTTCGAGCGCGCCCTGCGCGCCGCGATCGGCGGCGAGCGCGGTTGCCCCTACACCCGCTTCCTGTGCCTGAACTCGGGCTCGGAGTCGATGTCGCTGGCCGCGCGCATCGCCGACGTCAACACCAAGCTGATGACCGACCCGGGCGCCAAGTACGCCGGCCGCACGATCAAGCGCGTGGTTGTCAAGGGCAGCTTCCACGGCCGCACCGAGCGTCCGGCGCTGTACTCGGACTCCTCGCGCAAGGCCTACACCCAGTACCTGGCCAGCTTCCGCAACGAGGACTCGGTGATCACCGTCGAGCCCTACGACATCGAAGCGCTCAACCAGGTCTTCGCCGACGCCGACGCCAACGGCTGGTTCGTCGAGGCGATGTTCCTGGAGCCGGTGATGGGCGAAGGCGACCCGGGCCGCAGCGTGCCGCCGGCGTTCTACAGCGCCGCGCGCGAACTCACCCGCAGCCACGGCTCGCTGCTGCTGGTCGACTCGATCCAGGCCGGCCTGCGCGCGCACGGCGTGCTGTCGATCGTCGACTACCCGGGCTTCGAAGGCCTGGATCCGCCGGACATGGAAACCTATTCCAAGGCCCTCAACGCCGGCCAGTACCCGCTGTCGGTGCTCGCGGTCGGCGAACGCGCGGCCTCGCTCTACCGCAAGGGCCTGTACGGCAACACCATGACCACCAACCCGCGCGCGCTGGACGTGGCGGTGACGGTGCTGTCGCAGGTCACCCCGGAGCTGCGCGAGAACATCCGCGCGCGCGGCGCCGAAGCGCTGCAGAAGCTGGAGAAGCTCAAGACCGAGCTCGGCGGCCTGATCACCAAGGTCCAGGGCACCGGCCTGCTGTTCTCGTGCGAACTCGCCCCGCAGTTCAAGTGCTACGGCGCCGGCTCGACCGAGGAATGGCTGCGCGAGCGCGGCATCGGCGTGATCCACGGCGGCGTCAACTCGCTGCGTTTCACCCCCAACTTCAACATCAGCAGCGAAGAGATCGACCTGCTGGTGTCGATGGTCGGCCGCGCGCTCAAGGAAGGCCCGCGCGCGCAGCAGGCCGCCGCGGCTTGAAAGCCTGAAGCGAATCTGGAGCAGCGAGCGCAAGCCGCTGCTCGCTTACCGCCCATGGCGCTCGATCTGATCCAGGCCCGGCACGAGCGCGAGATCCACGCCTCGCGCAAGTGCTTCGCTATCGACGAAACCTTGCACGCGCAGTTGCTGGCGCGGGCGCTTCCGCGCGGCGAGTATCCGCTGCTGCAGCAGATGCGCGATTACTACGCCGACACGACCTTGCTGTTCGGCCAGCTGCGCGCGCTGCATGCCGAACTGACTCGGGTCGCGGACAAGTTCGGCGATCGCAACCAGGTGCTGGCCTTGTCGCGGTTCGTCGAGCAGGCCATGGCCGACGGCGACAATCTTTACGCCACGGCCGATTGAACTCCCCGCTCCGTCGCTGCGCTTTCGGGCCGGGAATTCGGGATTCCCTACTCCTCGTGAGTAAAGGCGAATCCCGGCGACGGTGCGCGTCGCCCGCCCTCTCCGCAAAATGGGGAACAGCGGCGTCGATGGTTCCGCCGCGCCGCGCTTGCGCCCCGCTCCGCAACCATTAATCCTGTGCGGCAAGCATCGCCCGCACACCGTCCCCAGGTCGCCCATGAAGATCGTCGAAGTCCGTCATCCGCTGGTCCAGCACAAGCTCGGCCTGATGCGCCGCGCCGGCAACAGCACCAAGGAATTCCGCGAGCTCGCCTCCGAGGTCGCGACCCTGCTCACCTACGAAGCCACCGCCGATCTGGAAACCGAGGAAGCGACGATCGAAGGCTGGGCCGGGCCGGTCACCATCCGCCGCATCAAGGGCGCCAAGGTCACCCTGGTGCCGATCCTGCGCGCCGGCCTGGGCATGCTGACCGGCGTGCTGGAGCTGATCCCCTCTGCCAAGGTCGGCGTGGTCGGCCTGCAGCGCGACGAGCGCACCCTGCAGCCGGTCGGCTACTACGAAAAACTCACCGGCCGCATGGACGAGCGCACCGCGCTGATCCTGGACCCGATGCTGGCCACAGGCGGCACCCTGATCGCGACCGTGGACATGCTCAAGGCCGCCGGCTGCACGCGCATCAAGGGCCTGTTCCTGGTCGCCGCGCCGGAGGGCCTGCGCGCGCTGCAAGCCCGGCACCCGGACGTCGAGGTCTACACCGCCTCGGTCGACGAGCGCCTCAACGAAGTCGGCTACATCCTGCCGGGCCTGGGCGACGCCGGCGACAAGATCTTCGGCACCAAACACGAGACCTGAGCCCGGCTTGCTCCTGCCCCGGCGTTGCGTTCGGCGACGCAACCCATCGCCGATCCGCTGCCTGAATGTTGCTTTCTGTGGGAGCGACGTGAGTCGCGATAGCACTCCACATGCCAGCGAACGTTGGCGAGCGCATTTTACCCGGCAGCCCTCGAACGATGGCCGGCCAACGCGAAATCCCCGCCCACGCATGCCGCCGAAATTCATCGCGACTCACGTCGCTCCCACAGAAAGCGGCGCGGGCAAGACCGCGCAATGCTTTGGGGTAGGAGCGGCGTAAGCCGCGACCGCTCCCCGCAAAACCTCAAAGCAGACGTCAGTCCTGCAGTTGCGCAGCGCGCGCCTTGGCCTTGCGACGGCGCCGCGCGACCACGGCGATCGCGACCACCAGCGCGCCGCCGCCGAACCACGGCCATACACGGTGCGCGCCTTCGGCTTCCGGCGCGGCCACGGGCGCCGGCACCGGCGCGGCGTTCAAGGCCGCCGCCGCCACCGCCGGCGACATCCGCCAGCGGCCTTCGACCAGTTCGACCTTGCCTTCCAGCGGCGGCAGGCGCAGCTCGCGCCAGCTCACGCGCAGATCGCCGATCTGCGGATCCAGCGGATTCTCCGCGCTGCCCAGGCCATCGCCTTCGGGCTGGAAGGTCGCCGCCAGATTGGCCGGCAGACGCGAGAAATTGGGCCGGAACACCCGCCACTCGCCCAGCGCCTGCAGCACGGCGGCTTCGATCGGGCGTCCGTCCAGGCTCGCCGACTCCGACCACCAGCGCCGATTTTCCAGCGGCAGCGTCGGCGGATTCTCGTGGCCGGGCGCATAGCCCTGCGAATCGATCCGCGCCGCGTTCCAGACCCGTTCGTAACCGGTCGGGGTGGCGCGCCACTGGTACATCTCGACCCGGCGGTCGAGTCCGAACTGACGGCTGGCGATGCCGAATTCCCTGTCGCGCAGCACGCCCGCGGTGCGCGGTTCGCCGACCGGTTCGGCCGCAACGACCGGCGCCGCGGTCGGCGCCGCGGGCGCCTGCGCCGCGGCCGCGGCCACGAAGCAGACGATCGGCAGCAGCAGCGCCGCCCGCGCCGATCTCATGCAGTCAGGGCCCGCGCGTGCAAGGCCGGGACCTCGTGGGCGGTGCCGAACTTGCCCTTGTCGTCGCGCACCACCTGGGCCAGCGCGCAGCCCGGGTCGTGGGTGAAGAACAGATGCACGTTGCGCTCCAGCTTGTCGGCGAGGAAGGACTTCTTCTCGTCGATCAGCAGTTCGGCGTTGCGGTCGTAGCCCATGGTGATGGGCACGTGGACCCAGGGCCGGCCCGGGATCAGGTCGGCGCAGAACACCACGCCGCCGTGCGGGCGCCCGTCCACGATGTCCGGGCCGACGATCTCGGCCAGCATCAGCCCCGGCGTGTGGCCGTCGCTGTAGTGGAAGCGCACGCTCTCGCCCAGGGTCTTGGAATATTCGCCGTCGACCAGCTCCAGGCGGCCGGTGGCTTCGAGCAGGTCCGGCAATTCCGGGATGAAACTCGCGCGGTCGCGCGCATGCGGATGGCGCGCGCGCTCGTAATGCGCGCGCCCGACCAGGTAACTCGCGTTCGGGAACAGCAGCCGCGGCGCCTGGCCTTCGGCCCAGGGCGCGAGCAGGCCGCCGGCATGATCGAAATGCAGGTGCGACAGCACCACCACGTCGACGTCCTCGGGCGCGAAGCCGGCGTCGGCGAGCGACTCCAGCAGCACGTGGCGTTCTTCGACCACGCCGTAGCGTTCGCGCAGCTTGGGTTCGAAGAAGGCGCCGATACCGGCTTCGAACAGCACCGTCTTGCCGGCCAGCGGACTGGCGAGCAAGGCGCGGCAAGCCAGATCGATGCGGTTGTGCTCGTCCGGCGGCGACCACTTCGCCCACATCGCGCGCGGCGCGTTGCCGAACATGGCGCCGCCGTCGAGCTTCTGGCTGTTACCCAATAGGGACCAAAGTTTCATCGCGGCCATCCGGGGGGAGGATCTGAGGGGATCTGGGGGAGCGAGCGACCGATGCGGGCGCCGGCGGGCGCTCGCAAGCGCATCGCGCAGGCACGCCGCGCAATCGACGCGTCGTAGGCATAGGGTAACTCCGCAGGCGTTAGCGCCGCGATAGCGCGGGCTGGCGCAAACGGACGATGCGCGACACGCGCCCCGACGGCCAGAATGATCCGGTCGCCAATGCCGAAGCGGGAAGCGGCGTGGGTCGCGATCGAACCCGAAAACGAAGAAACAGGTCGGGATCGTCGCCCTGCCGCCCCACCCGCTGCGGGCACCGCCGGTTAATCCTGCGGCGTCGCCACGGTCGCGAACTGGAACACGAACTCGCCCGACTTGCCGCCGTCGGCGGTGACCCGGATCGGCGCCAGGGAACCGTCGGCGCGCAGCTTGGCGCTGCCGCTGGCGACGGTACGGCTGATCAGGCCCGAGCTGCGGCCGGTGATCTTGATGGTCATTTCCTGGCCCGGCACCAGCACCACGCGCGCGATCGAAGGATCGCTGGCGCGCGGACGCGCGATCGCGTCGGCACCGGTGTCGACGTAGTCGCGCGAAGCCAGCGAGAACAGTTCCTCGCCGCCGCCTTCGATCTCGAACGACCACGCGGTGCTGCCGCTGGTGCCGTCGTCGATCACTTCGATCTGCTTCAAGGTCAGCAGTACCGCGGTCTTGCGCGGCGCCTGCTGCGAAGTCGCCGGCGCGACGGCCGGCTTGCCCGGCGCGTTGGCCGGAGCGTTGGCCGGAACCGCAGTCGCCGCCGGCGCGTCGTCGCTGAGCCAATCGCGGACGTTGTTGACCAGGGTGGTCAGGCCGACCAGGAACGCGAGCAAGGCGACCGAGATCGCAGGCACACGGGTGTACCAGGGCTTGTCCTGTTGATCCGTCACTGTCGGCCCCGCCCCTGTTCGTCGCGTCGTTGTGTCGAAGGCGCAATCTACTGCACTGCGCGCGGCGGCTCTAGCGCGGCCGCGCATCGGATCGCACCCGGGTTCAGGGCTGGGGCAGCACCGCGGCCTTGCCGACCGGATTGCGCGGGTCGGTGCCGCCGGACAGCGTGCCGGCGGTCTTGTCCCACATCACCGTCTGCAGATTGCCCCAGGTGCTTTCGCCGGCGTTGACCTTGTGGCCCATCGCCTGCAACGCGGCGACCGTGGCCGCGTCGAGCGCTCCGGCCTCGGCCGAGATCGCGTCGGGCATCCACTGGTGGTGGTAGCGCGGCAATGCCGCGACCTGCTGCGGCGCCAGGCCGGCGTCGTAGGCCAGGATCGCCAGCAATACCTGGGTGATGATGCGGCTGCCGCCGGGCGCGCCGACCGCGATCACCTTGTCTTTCGACTCCAGGAAACTGGGCGTCATCGAGCTGAGCATGCGCTTGCCCGGCGCCGGCGCATTGGCCGAATAGCCCATCACGCCGAAGGCGTTGGGCGTGCCCGGACGCAGCGCGAAATCGTCCATTTCATTGTTGAGCAGCACACCGGTGCCCGGCGCGACCATGCCCGAGCCGTACAGCAGGTTGACGGTCTGGGTCGCGGAAACGCGGTTGCCTTCGGCGTCGATGATCGAGAAGTGGGTGGTCTCGTCGTCTTCCAGCGGCGCCGCCTGGCCCGACAGCAGCTCGCTGGGCGTGGCCTTGTCGGGATGGATGGTGGCGCGCAGGCCGGCCGCGTAGTCGGCGCTGGTCAGGCGCGCCAGCGGCATCTTCACGAAGTCGGGATCGCCGAGGTAGAGGGTGCGGTCGCGGTAGGCGCGGCGCATCGCCTCGACCACGATGTGGACGCGGTGGGCGTCGTCGAGCTTGGACAGGTCCCAGCCCGAGATCGTCTGCAGGATTTCGGCCAGGGCCACGCCGCCCGAGGACGGCGGCGGCGCGGTGACGATGTCCCAGCCGCGATACTTCAGGCGCAGCGGTTCGCGTTCGCGCACCTGGTAGCCGGACAGCTCGTCGGCGCGCCACTGGCCGCCTTCGTGCTTGACCGCGGCCAGCAGCTTCTTGGCGACTTCGCCGCGGTAGAAACCGTCGTAACCCTTGGCCGCCAGCAGCTCCAGGGTATGCGCGAGCTCGGGCTGCTTGAGGATTTCGCCGGCCTTGGGCGGGCTGCCGTCGGCCAGGAACACCGCGCGCGTGCCGGCGTAGCGCTCCATCACTTCGCGGCGGCTGGCGTAGCCCTTTTCCAGGCGCGGGTAGATCGGGAAACCTTCGCGCGCTATCCGGATCGCCGGCGCCAGCGAAGTCTTCAGCGGCAGCTTGCCGTAGCGCTCGGCCAGGTGCACCAGCGCCGCCGGCAGGCCGGGGATGCCGGCCGACCACGGACCGTTGGTGGCGCGGTCGCGATCGAGTTCGCCGTTCTTGTCCAGGTACGCAGCCGGAGTCGCCGCGGCCGGCGCGGTCTCGCGCGCGTCGACGAACACGTCGCGACCGGTCTTGGCGTCATGCAGCAGGAAGAAGCCGCCGCCGCCGATGCCGGAGCTGATCGGCTCGACCACCGACAGCGTCGAGGACACCGCGACCGCGGCATCGAAGGCGTTGCCGCCCTGGCGGATCGCTTCCAGGCCGGCGTCGGTCGACAGCTGGTGCGCGCTGGCGATGGCGGCGCCCGGCGGGTGCGCGACGCCGGCTTGCGGCGCCTGCGCCGCCTGCGAGGGAGAGAATGCGAACAGCAGACCCAGGGACAGCAGACCGGCGTGCACTACGGGCGCCATGCGCATCGTTTACTCCTGTTGCAAACGCTGCAGCTTGGCCAGCAGCTGTTCGTGGGATTCGGGATGGGCCGGGTCGTTGTCGATGCACTCGACCGGGCAGACGACCACGCACTGCGGTTCGTCGTAGTGGCCGACGCATTCGGTGCAACGCGCCGGATCGATCACATAGATGCTCTCGCCCTGCGTGATCGCCTGGTTGGGACAGGCCGGTTCGCAGACGTCGCAGTTGACGCAGAGCTCGTTGATGCGCAGGGACATGGGGACATCATGGGGGCGGAACGGGCGCTTGAGAACGGGCCCATGAAAACGGACGCTTCAGAACCGGTTCGTCCTACAACCGGCTCGTCCTACAACCGGCTCGTCGGGAACCGGGCGCCGGCCGGGCAAGGCGACCGCGTCGCCGCGCGCGGGCGGCGGAACGGCCGGGATGCGATCCGCGCCCGACCGTCCGTAAACCAGCGGATGCGGCCGCCGGGCGGCGGCCGCATCCGCGGGCGATTACTTAACTTCGACGAACGAGTATTCGACGTTGTACGGCGCGACGGCGGCCTTGACGCGCTCGCTGTCGGCCGGGGCGCCGATGAACAGCACCTTCACGCCCTTCATCGGCGGGGTGTCCTTGGTCGGAGCCGGGAACGCCTCGATGATCAGGTCGGCCATCTTGGCCGAGGCCGGCGAGCCGTAGGCCAGCAGGTTGCCTTCGGTGATGCCGCGCGCGATGTCGAGCTTGGCCTTCTCGACCTGGCGGTCGTAGAAGCCCTGGAAGTCCGGGCTGCTTTCGGCCGGCAGGTAGTACAGGTACGGGCTGACGGCGATGCCTTCGGCTTCGACCTTGCGCTTGACCACGTCGGTCAGGTACTTGCCCCATTCGTTGTCGTCGGTGCCCTTGGGCGCGGTCAGCGGAGCCTGCACGGCGGCGACCGGCGCTTCTTCCTTCTTGCACGCGGCCACGAAGGGCAGCGCGAGGCAGGCGATCAGCATCAGGCGGGAGGTGGTGTTCATCGGGATCCCCGTGTGTTGGAAGTCATCGTTTCTGATTGCGCTGCCATTCGGCCTGCAGCGCTTCGGCTACCGCCGGTGGTACGAATCCGGAGACGTCGCCGCCGAGGCGGGCGATCTCGCGTACCAACGACGAGGAAATGAATCCGTACTGCTCGGCCGGGGTGAGGAACAAGGTCTCCACCTCCGGGATCAGGTGGCGGTTCATGCTCGCCAGCTGGAACTCGTATTCGAAGTCCGAGACCGCGCGCAGGCCGCGCAGCAGCACCCCGCCGCCGACTTCGGCGACGAAATGCGCGAGCAGGCAATCGAAACCGCGGACTTCGATGTGCTTGTGGTGGGACACCGCCTGCCGGGCCAGATCGACGCGCAGCTCCAACGGCAGCGCCGGACCTTTGCCCGGGCTGGCGGCCACGCCGATGATCAGACGTTCGAACAGCGGAGCGGCGCGGTCGACGAGGTCGATGTGGCCGTTGGTGATCGGATCGAAGGTGCCGGGATAGACGGCGATTCGAGTACGGGCCACGCTCATGGAGTGTTCGTTCGCGTCTGCTGGCGGATGGCGGCGGGGCGGGCGTCGGTCCGGGCCGCAGGGGCACCGTTACCGTCGCGACGCGCCCGTCGGGACGGAGCGAAGTGTAGCAGTCGGGCGCTTTCGCAGGGTTCGTTGCGACCGTAGCCGCGCCGGGCCTGGTTTCGGTCGTGTTTTCGGCCTGGTTTCGGGCCCGTCTAGACCGCCGGGCGCCGCCGATACAGGGCGTAGCTCACTTCCCTGGTGCCGCCTTCGCGGTGCCGCAGCCAGTCCGGCGGCAGCGCGATCGGCACGCCCTGCGGCGCTTCGACGTACAGCCAGGCCCCGGCTGCCAGTTTCGGCAACAAGGCCGGCCAGACCGCGTCCCACAAACCGGCCGCGAACGGCGGGTCGACGAAGGCCAGGTCGTAGCCGGCCTCGGCCTGCCCTCCCAGCCAGGCCAGCGCGTCGGCCTGGACCACCTGCGCGGCCTCGCCGCCGGGCAGGCGCGCCACGGTCGCGCGCAGGGCGGCGGCCAGGCCAGGGTCGCGCTCGACCAGGGTCGCGCTGGCCGCCCCGCGCGACAGCGCTTCCAGCCCGAGCGCGCCGGTGCCGGCGAACAGATCGAGCGCGCGCGCGCCGGGCAAGGCCGGCAGCAGCCAGTTGAACAGGGTTTCGCGGACGCGGTCGGAGGTCGGGCGCAGGCCCGGCGCGTCGGCCACGTCCAGGCGGGTGCCGCGCCAACGGCCGCCGATGATGCGGATGCGTCCGGGCGTACCGGCGGCGGCGCGCATGGGCCGGCCTGCGGTGGGTTTGTTCATCGGGAGCGTGGCGGAGCCGGTGCTAGCATGTGCGCATTCTCGCGCATTCGTGACGCTTCCCCCTGATGATCGGTTTTTTCCGCCGCAAGAAGCCCGAAACTCCCGCCAGCGAAGCCCGACTCAGCACCGAGGAACTGGCCGCCGCCTTCCCGTCGGCGCAGCCGGTCGAGCCTGCGGCCGAGCCCGCTGCTGTCGCGCCCGCCGACGCCGAACCTGCTGCCGCCGAAGGCATCGCCGCAGCCGAACCGGTGCCGGCCGAAGTGATCGCGGCCGCGCTCGAAGTCGACGCCCCCACCGCTACCGCCGTCGCCGCCGACAGCGCCGCGCCCGCCGCCGCCGGCAAACCCGGCTGGCGCGAGCGCCTGCGCGGCAGCGTCTTCGCGCGCAGCCTGGGCGGGCTGTTCTCGCGCAATCCCAAGCTCGACGACGACCTGCTCGACGAAATCGAAACCGCCCTGCTCACCGCCGACGTCGGCGTGACCGCGACCACCGCCCTGATCGAAGGCCTGCGCCGGCGCATGAAGGCACGCGAGTTCGCCGATGCCACGGCCCTGCTGGCCGCGCTGCGCGCCGACCTGATCGCGCTGCTGCGGCCGGTCGCGCAGCCGCTGCGGATCGACACCACGGCGCGCCCATTCGTGCTGCTGACCGTCGGCGTCAACGGCGTCGGCAAGACCACCACCATCGGCAAGCTCGCCAAGCGCTTCCGCGACGAGAACCGCGCCCTGATGCTGGCCGCCGGCGACACCTTCCGCGCCGCCGCGGTCGCGCAGCTGCAGGCCTGGGGCGAACGCAACGGCGTGCCGGTGATCGCCCAGGGCCAGAACGCCGACGCCGCCTCGGTCGCGTTCGACGCGCTGCAGGCGGCCAAGGCGCGCGGCATCGAAGTGCTGATCGCCGACACCGCCGGCCGCCTGCACACCCAGCAGGGCCTGATGGCCGAGCTGGGCAAGATCAAGCGCGTGCTGCAGAAAGTCGACGCCGGCGCGCCGCACGAAGTGCTGATGGTGATCGACGGCACCACCGGCCAGAACGCCCTGTCGCAGCTGCGCCAGTTCAACGCCGCGGTCGGCGTGACCGGCCTGGTGGTGACCAAGCTCGACGGCACCGCCAAGGGCGGCGTGGTGTTCGCGCTGGCGCGCGAGTTCGGCATTCCGATCCGCTACGCCGGCATCGGCGAGCGTCCCGAGGATCTGCGCGTGTTCGACGCCGAAGCCTTCGTCGACGCGTTGCTGCCCGAAGCGCTCGGCGCCTGAGCCCGCCCGCCGGCGCGCGCATGGTCGCCGACCCCGCCCCCGCCAATCCGACGCCGAAACGGCGCGGGCGGCGCGCGCTCATCGCGCTCGCCGCCCTGGCGCTGCTGGCGACGTTCTCGCTGAGCTGGATCTCGCGCCCGGACCGCGCCGCGGCGCTGATCCTGGGCCGCGTCGGCGCCGCCCTGGGCCTGGAAATCACCGCGTCCGGCGCCGGCGAATACCGCCTGCGCGGCAGCCCGATGCTGCTGGTGCGCGACGTGGTCGTGCGCGAGCCCGGTGCCGCCACGCCGCTGCTCAGCGCCAAACGCATCCAGCTGTCGCTGCCGTGGTCGACGATCCGCAGCCGCGGCGAGCAGTTGACCGTGGAGCGGATCGAACTCGACGCGCCGCTGCTGGACCTGCCCGCGCTGCAGCATTGGCTGGCCAGCCGCCCGCCCTCGACCGAAACCCGCATCCCGACCCTGACCGACGGCCTGCGCATCGTCGACGGTCGCATCCGCAACGACGACTGGCGCATCGACGGCATCCGCGCCGACTTGCCCGAGCTCTATCCCGACCGGCCGGTGCGCGCGCGCCTGCGCGGCCGCTATCTGGATCCGCCGCTGACGATCCCGTTCGATCTCGCGGTCGCGTTGTCGCGGCCCGCGCCGGCGGCCGGGCTCGGCGCCAACGGCCGCGTCGCGATCGAACAACCGGGCTGGCGCCTGCCGGCGACGGTCGCGCTGTCCGGACCGCTGCGCATCGGCGACGACGAACTCACCATCGTGCCGGCGCTGCTGGGCGCGGCGGCCAGCTACGAATCCGGCGATACGCATCTGCCGTTCGCGCTGGGCCTGCACGGCCCGCTCAAGTTCGACGAGGCGGTGTGGTCGCTGGAACCGGTCGCGCTGGCGCTGCGCGCGCGCGGCGGCGACGGCAATCCGATCCCGAGCCTGGACGCGACCGGCGCGCTCGCGCTGGGCCGGCGTCTGGTGCTGCAACTGGACGGAAGCCTGGCGCGCTGGCCGCAGGCCTGGCCGGCGCTGCCGGCGCCGTTGGGTACTTCGTCCGCGCCGCTGCCGTTCGAGCTGCGCTACGTCGGCCGGCCCGATCTGTCGGAAACCGCCGGACTGCGCCTGAGCCGCGACGCTGCCCGCATCGACAGCCGCTTCTGCCTGCCCGCAGTGCTGGCCTGGATCGACGCCGGCGCAGGCGGCCCACCGCTGCCGCCGCTGGCCGGCAGAATCGTCGCGCCCAAGCTGGAAATCTCCGGCGCGACCCTGGAAGCGGTCGAGGTCGAACTCGGCGACGAGGATCTGCCGTGAGCAGCGCCGCACGCGCGATCGCCGCTGCGCCTGCGCCCGCGAACGAGCGCGCGGACGGCGAGCGCACGGATACGTTCGCGCCGCGGCTGCTGCGCTGGTTCGACGTGTCCGGCCGCCACGACCTGCCCTGGCAGCATCCGCGCACGCCATACCGGGTCTGGCTGTCGGAAATCATGCTGCAGCAGACCCAGGTCAAGACCGCGGCGCCCTACTTCGAACGTTTCGTCGCCGCCTTGCCGTCGCTGCCCACGCTCGCCGCCGCGCCGCAGGACCAGGTGCTGGCGCTGTGGTCGGGCCTGGGCTACTACGCCCGCGCCCGCAACCTGCACGCGACCGCCCAGCGTTGCGTCGAACTGCACGGCGGCGAGCTGCCGCGCGATCTCGACGCCCTGACCGCCCTGCCCGGCATCGGCCGCAGCACCGCCGCGGCGATCCTGTCGCAGGCCTGGGGCGATCGCCACGCGATCCTCGACGGCAACGTCAAGCGCGTGCTCAGCCGCTACCACGGCGTGACCGGTTATCCCGGCCTGCCGGCGGTGGAAAAACAACTGTGGGCGCTGGCCGAGCGTTCCGTTTCGAGCCCGCAGCTGCCCGCCGCGCGCATGGCCGACTACACCCAGGCGCAGATGGATCTGGGCGCGACCCTGTGCACGCGCGCCGATCCGGCCTGCGTGCTGTGCCCCTTGCAGGACGACTGCGTCGCCCGCCGCGAAGGCCGGGTCGCCGAACTGCCCACGCCCAAGCCCGGCAAGGTCGCGCCGCAGCGTTACGCGCAGGTGCTGTGGCTGATCGACGCGCAGGACCGGGTGTTGCTGCAGCGGCGCCCACCGGCCGGGATCTGGGCCTCGCTGTGGACCCTACCGCAGGCCGACGACGCGCAGCTCGCGCAACATTGGTTCGACGGCCACGTGCGCGGCGACTTCGCCGGCGCCGAAGCCTTGGCCCCGATCGCGCACGCGTTCAGCCACTACAAGCTGGAATTGCAGCCGCTGCGCTGGCGCGGCATCGCCCCGCACGACGCGGTGCGCGACAATGACGAGCTGCGCTGGGTCGCGCGCGCCGAACTGTCCGCGCTGGGCATACCGGCGCCGATCCGCAAACTGCTGGAACGCAACGACTAGCGCGGCGGCCCCGCCGCCACGCACCACGCCCGCGGCCTGCGCCGCGGGCCGCCAATCTCAGGAACTCCGATGCCGCGCACCGTCCATTGCCAATACGAACACCGCGACACCGACGGCCTGGACTTCGTGCCCTGGCCCGGCGAACTGGGCAAGCGCGTATTCGCCAACATCGGCAAGACCGCGTGGGCGGCATGGCTGGCCCATCAGACCATGCTGATCAACGAGAACCGCCTGTCGCCGCTGGACCCCAAGCACCGCGCCTTCCTGGAAGCGGAAATGGAGAAGTTCCTGTTCGGCGGCGGCGCCGACAAGCCGGCCGGTTACGTGGCGCCGGAGACCTGAGCGACGCCGCCCGGCGCGGCTTACTTGCCGTCCTGCGCTTTGGCGTCCTGCGGCGACACGTCGTCGCGCGTCTCCGGCACCGTGCCGGCCGAGCGCATGTCGCGCTGCGCCTGCTTGATCGCCTTGACGTCGAGCGGACGGATCGAGCCGATATGGCAGGGGAATGGGATCGCACTGCGGCTGAGCACCATCACCTTGTCGAAGCGCGAATAGACCCGGCCGGCCTGGTTGCTGACGGTGATCGCCGAGGCGAAATCCAGGTCCGGGCAACGGCCCTGCAGCTCCAATAGAAACGCCTGGTTGGGCCGCGTCCATACCGCGAGCGCGCTGTCGCCGAGCGGAGTCCAGCCGTCGAGGCGGCCGAAGTACTGGAAGGCCGGCACCGGCGCGCCGGCGTGGGCGCGATACAGCGCGAGGCGGTCGGCGTCGCGCATCTTGGGATCGGTCGCGCAGGCGCTCATCGCGAACAAGGTCAGCGCGGCGGATACGGCGAAAAGTAAGCGTTTCATGGCGGCTCCTATGGCTGGTACAGCCCACATCTGCTTGCTCCGAAAGCATCATGCGCCGCCGCCGGCGCACCGCGTCGGCGCCTGCGCAGGCCGTTCAGCGGACATGCGGCTTGCCAGATCGTTCGGCCCTCCGTATCATCCCGCTCCTCATCACGGCCTGCCGTGAAATGGCCGGGTAGCTCAGTTGGTAGAGCAGGGGATTGAAAATCCCCGTGTCGGGGGTTCGATTCCCTCCCCGGCCACCATTTCGCAGGTCTTGAACCGTCAACCCCGCATGGCGCCAGCCCTGTGGGGTTTTCTGTTTCTGGGGTCGCGATCCTGGGATGGCGATCCTGCGATGGCGCTTTTCTCGGGTGCGATTTCCTCGGCGCGATTTCCCCGAGGGCGATTTCGGCGGGCTCGATTATGGGCGAGCTCCCGAGCGACCGCTGCGCCCTACCCGCCCGACCGCCGCGTGCATCCATTCCCGGCCCGCGCTCGTATGGATACGCATGCTCGGACTGCGCATCGCCTTCCCTACCCATCCAGCGCGCGCGACGCCGACCGCGCCGGGGATCGATTCGGCTTTCGGGCCCCCATCATCGCGGTGTCGGCGTGCCCGCCTCATCGTCGCCCCTCGCGGCCGCCGCCATGCGCTGCGATACGATGCGGCGGCAACCTCGATCCGCCTTGGCCACACAGGTGCAGGAATGCCCGAGTTACCGCAACGCCAGCCCACCCCGGAAAGCGAACGCCTCGACGGCCTGTTGAGCGCGGTCGCCGGCGGCGACCGCGGCGCCTTCGAAGCCCTGTACCGTGCCACCTCCGGCAAGCTGCTCGGCGTCTGCCTGCGCGTGCTGCCCGACCGCGCCGAGGCCGAGGACGTGCTGCAGGAGGTCTACGCCAGCGTCTGGCGCAAGGCCGTGCAGTTCGACGCCGGCCGCGCCGGCGCGATCACCTGGCTGGCGATGATCGCGCGCAACAAGGCCATCGACCGCGCCCGCACGCTGCCGGCGCCGCAGCGCATGGCCTCGATCGAACTCGCCGACGACGTCGCCGATCACGCCGCCTCACCGCTGCAGCAGGCCGAGGCCGCGAACGAACGCAGCCGGCTGGATATCTGCATGCAGGGCCTGGAAGCGCGGCGCCGCGCGCTGATCCGCACCGCGTTCTTCGACGGCGCGACCTACGAGGAACTGGCCGCGCGCATCGGTTCGCCGCTGGGTTCGGTCAAGAGCTGGATCCGGCGCGGCCTGGTCCAGCTGCGCGCGTGCCTGGAATCATGAGCGCGCACGATCCCCGCTTCGACGACGACGCCGGGCCCGAGCCGCCCGAGGCGGATCTGTTCGCCGCCGAATACGTGCTGGGCGTGCTGGACGCGCGGCAACGGCTGCAGGCGCAGGCGCGCATCGCCGCCGATCCCGCGTTCGCGCAGGCGGTCGCCGATTGGGAACGGCGCCTGGCGGACCTGCTGGACGGGATCGCGCCCGCGGACGTGCCCGCGCACCTGTGGCCGCGCCTGCGCACGCGCCTGGGCTGGTCGCCGGTCGGCGACGAGCGCCGCGGCCTCTGGCAGAGCCTGGGCTTCTGGCGTGCCGCGACCGGATTCGCGGCCGCCGCGGCGCTGGCCGCGATCTTCGTTGGCCGTCCGCCGCAGCCGCCGGCCGTGACGCCGACGCCGCCGGTCGCGGTACAACCGGCCGCGCAGGCCAAACCGGTGACCACCCTGGTCCACGACGACGGCAGTCCCGGCTGGATGGCCTCGCTGGACCTCAAGCAAGGCCAGGTGCTGATGGTGCCGGTGCGTGCGCCGGCCGACGCCCAGGGCCGCATGCCCGAGCTGTGGCTGATCCCGGCCGGGCACGCGCCGCTGTCTTTGGGCATGGTCTCGACCGAATGGCCGCATATGGTCGCCGTGCCCAAGCAACACCAGTGGGCGCTCAAGCCGGGCACGATCCTGGCGGTCACCCTGGAGCCGGCCAGCGGCGCCCCGCAGGGCGCGCCCACCGGCCCCATGGTCGCCAAGGGCGGCCTGCAGACGATCTTCTGAGTTCGGCAAAAAAATGGCCCGGCAGCGGCCGGGCCAGTCTCGCCTTGCGGCGAGGGGGATGCGTAGACGTCCATTCCGACCTCTATAAGGCGCTAACGCAGGCGGCTGCCGACAGCGGCCAGATCCGCGCCGCAGACAGCCGACAAAAAAAGGGCACCCGCTACGACCCGGATGCCCCCGATGAGCGCTTAGAGAGTGCAAGAGAGGGAGGGAACGCCTGCTTTCCACCCGGACCGTCCTTGGCCGGATAGGGCGGGAAACTCAGTAGGACTGCGCGACCAGCGCCGCCTCGTACGCATCGACATGGCCGCTGCCGACCTCGAACGGCAGGCGCCCGGCCATGGGGTTGGCGGTCGCGGTGAGGATCTGCTTGACCTCCATCGGGTTCAGCGCCGGATTGGCCTCCAGCAACAGGGCGACGATGCCGGCCACGTGCGGGGTCGCCATGGATGTGCCGCTCATATGCGTGTAGTACAGCGCTTTGGCACCGAGCGAGACATCCTGCGGCAGCGCCAGCACCGGCAGCAGGCCGGTCAGGGCGCGGGTCGAGACGATGTCGACGCCGGTCGCGACCAGGCTGGGCTGATTGGTGTAAGTCCAGCTCACGCCGTCGGGCATGGTGAAGCTGGCGCTTTCGCCGGGATTGCCGCGCGAAGAGAAGTCGGCGAGCGTGCCGTCCTTGTTGCCGGCGCCGACCGAGATCACCCACGGCGCCTGCGCATAGGGGTTGTGGGTATTGGCGGCGGGGCCGTCGTTGCCGGCCGCGAACACGCTGACGATGCCCTGCTTGTAGGCCTCGTAACTGGCGAGGTTGACCGGGTCGGTGGGATCGAACGCGCCCGAGGAGCCCCAGGAATTGGAGATCACCCGGATCGGCGAGGCGAAGCTGTTCTTGTGGCTGATCGCGTAGTCGTAACCGCCGACCGCGTCCAGGATCGAGATCACCGCGCCGGAGCCGTAGCCGACCAGGTCCGCGCCGGTGGCGACGCCGCGGTACAGCCCGGCCGACTGCGCGCCGCTGCCGCCGACGGTGCCGGCGCAATGGGTGCCGTGGCCGGAGCTGATATCGGTGTTGAGCTGGTTCTCCAGTACCACCACCGGCAGGAAATCCAGCACCGCGTGCAGGTTGGTCAGGGCCTGCACGTTCTGGATCACGCGCTGGCCGTACTTGAGGTCGGCGTGGGTGGCGTCGATGCCCGAGTCGTTGATCATCACCGCCACCCCGCGCCCGGTGTAGGGCGTGGTGCGGCCGAAGTCGCCGGGATTGGCCTGGACCCGGTTCACCCCGGACAGCTCGCGCGCCTCCTGGTTGTAGTACTCCAGCGCACGGTTGAGGTGGATCGCGCGCACGTCGCTGCGCTGGGCCAGGGCGCGGATCTGCGCCGGCGTGGCCAGCGCGCCGGCGATCGGCAGGTTGCGCATGCTGATGCCCTTGCCGATGCCGAGCGAACGCAGCACCTGCAGCTGGCTGCTGCGCACCGGCCCGGTCTGGTCGTAGGACACCACGACTTCGAGCCGCTCCAGCGCGGACGCGGTGCCGAGCACCCGGTTCAGGGCGGCATCGAGCTGGGCGCCGGCCAGGGCCATGCCGCTGGCCATCATGCCCACGGTCAGCGCGGACAGCTTGAGGAAGGTGCGGCGAGTGCGTTGCATGCGCGGGTTCTCCATGAATACGGACGGCGGCGCCGGGGACGATGCGGGGGTCCGGCAACCGCACGATGGCGGTCCTGATCCGGGCGCAGCCATCCGGATGAACGCCCAGGGCCCGTGGGGGAATTCCCCTAGAGACTTCATCTGGCACGCGGAGTACGCTCGGCGCATGCCGTTGCCCTGTCTGCGCCCACGGCGGACGCCGACCGGGCCACGGTCCACGGGGGGTGTCGCATGGCGAACTGGGCATGGAGTGCGCTGTTGGCTGCAGTGTTGTGGGGCGGTTCGGGACCGGCCAATGCGCAATCGCTGCCGGTCAGCGTCAATATCTCGGGCAACGAGGCCAATGCCTTCGTCGGCCTGCCCGGACTGACCATCCTGGACCTGAGCCTGGAGTTCGAGAACGCCCAGGGCCTGAACGCGAACAGCCTCGGCATCGGCGCCAAGATCGTCAGCCCGCTCAGCCCACTGCTGCAGGGGCGATTGCCCAGCCTCAGCCTGACCTCGCTGACCGCGGCCCTGCCGGTGCTGATCACCATCGAGCCGCCGGCCAACGGCGGCCTGCGCTTCCAGGGCACCGGGCGAGTCGAACTGCATACCCACGTCCTGCCCTATGCGCTGGGCAGTTCGCTGCGCCTGTTCAAAGGATCGCTGGGCGGGCCGTTCTACGACATCACCGACGAGATCGCCCAGGGCAGCGTGCGCGCACGCGGCACCTATGGCGGCTTCTCGCAGTTCCTGATCCTGATCGACCTGCGCCCCACCGGCATGGTCATCGACGAAAAGATCCTGCGCCTGCGCAACCGCGTCGCCTTGCTGCCGGTCGCCGAGCAGCCGGCGTTCACCGCGCTGCTGGACAGCACCGAGGATGCCCTGGACAACGGCGACTACCCGGCCGCGCTGACCGCGATCGACGCCGTGCGCAGCCTGGCCCAGGCCAACGCCGGCACCACCCTGCCCAACGAATGGCGGGCCGACCACAGCACCACCAACCATGCCGGCGAACTGATCGCCGGCGCCGCGACCCTGCGCTTCAGCGTGGTCTACCAACGCGACTACGGACAGTGATGCGCATCCGCCATGAGGCCGCCGGCCGCGCTTAAGATGCGCCCATGCCGGCGCGCCTGATCGCTTACCCGCCCGAAACCGCAGCGATCACCTGCTGGATCGCCGCGGGCGGGCGTCTGCGCATCGGCCGCGCCGGCGATTGCGACCTGGTCCTGGAGCACCCCTCGGTCTCGCGCGCCCACGCCGAACTGCACCACGACGGCAAGCAGTGGCGCCTGCACGACCTGGGCAGCAAGAACGGCAGCTACGCCGACGGCATCGCGGTCGAGGACTCGGCGCTGGCGGCGCCGTCCTGGCTGCGCTTCGGCGACGTCCACTGCGATTTCGCCGAGTTCGACGAAGCCCAAAGCAATGGCCTGCGCCTGCGCCAACAGCAGCGGCGCGATTTCTCGCTCGCGCTGACCCGCCGGGTCGAAGCCGGAGCCGACCCCGACCGCCTGCCCGAGGAAGTGCTGCGCGGCGTGGTCGAGCTGGCCGACTGCAGCCGCGGTTTCCTGCTCCTGGCTAGTGGCGACGACTACTCGGTGCGCGCCAGCGTGGTACTGGACCCGGCCGCGCTGCGTTCGCGGGTGTTCTGCGGCAGCGTCGGCGCGGTCCAGCGCGCGCTGTCGCTGCGCAAGCCGGTGGTGGTCAACGAAGTCGCGCGCAGCGACTGGGCCGCCGACCGCGCGTCGATCGTCGACGGCGGCCTCAAGAGCCTGGTCTGCCTGCCGCTGCTGGACGGCGCGCGCACCCTGGGCGCGATCTACGCCGACCGCCGCAGCCCGGGCGAACCGATCACCGAGTTCGACCTGGAACTGCTCAGCGCCTTCGCCGAGAGCGCGGCGCTGTGGCTGCTGGCGCGCAGCGCGGTCGAAGCGCTCGACGACGCCCCGCGCTGGAGCACGATAGTCGCAGGCCCGCACGGAAGCACACCATGACCGAACCTTCCGCGGCGACCGCCACCGGGCTCTACGCGCAGCAGCGGCTGGCGCCGGGCACGGTGCTGGCCGGGCGCTTCCGGATCGAGTCGGTGCTGGGCGTCGGCGGCATGGGCGTGGTCTACCGCGCCACCGACCTGACCCTGGACGTGACCGTCGCGCTCAAGCTGCTGCGCCCGGAACTGGCCACCCGCGCCGACGCCTTCGAGCGCTTCCGCCAGGAACTGCTGATGGCGCGCCAGGTGTCGAGCCCGCGCGTGGTGCGCATCCACGACCTCGCCCAGCACGACGGCCAATGGCTGATCGGCATGGACTACATCGACGGCGAAGCGCTGGACCGCAAGCTCGACCGCGAAGGCCCGCTGCCGATCGAGGACGCGATCCGGATCGCGCGCCAGGTCGCGCAGGGCCTGTCGGCCGCGCATGCGCGCGGCGTGATCCATCGCGACCTCAAGCCGGCCAACGTCCTGGTCGATCGCGCCGGCGACGCCTGCATCACCGACTTCGGCGTCGCCCGTTCGCTCGCCAGCACCGGCCTGACCCAGTCCGGCGCGGTGGTCGGCACGCCCGACTACCTGTCGCCGGAACAGGCGCGCGGCGAAGCGGTCGATGCGCGCAGCGATCTCTATGCGCTCGGCCTGATCCTGTACGAAATGCTCGCCGGCGCCATGCCCTTCGCCGGCGGCACCGTGCACGAGGTGCTGGCGCAACGCATGCTGCGCGCGCCCGCGCCGGTGACCCGGCAACGGCCGCAGACGCCGCCGTGGCTGGCGCGCCTGGTCGACCGCCTGCTGCGCCCGCAACCCGCGCACCGCCTGCGCAGCGCCGACGAGGTCGTGCGCGCGCTCGAACAGCGCAAGCTCGCGCGCGACTACCGGCCGCGCCGCGGCGCCTGGCTCGCGTTGGCCGCGGCGCTGGCGCTCGCGTCGGCGGCCGGCGTCTGGCTGTGGCGCGCGCAAACTCCGGCCGTGCCCGAAGGCGTGGCCGCGGTCGCGCCGCTGCACCGCCTGCTGGTGTTGCCGATCGATGCGCCGGACGAGGCCCAGCTCGCGCCCGCACGTCGCGTCGCCCTCGCCGCGCAATTGCGCAGCGCCCTGGCCGGCGTGCCGGGCCTGGCCGTGGTCGACGAGGACCGTACCCAGCAGGCATTGCGCCAGCTCGATCCCACCGGCAGCGCACGGCTCGACTCCGATGCCTTGCGCCGCACCGTCGGCGCCGACCGCATGCTGCACGTGGTGCTGCGTCGTGACGGCCAGGGTTGGCTGGCCGACGCCGAACTCGAAGACGAGCGCGGCGGCGCTCATCGCAGCAGCGGTCGCGGCGCCGATCCGCTCGCCGCATTCACAGCCTTGCCGGCCGATGCCGGCTTCCGTCGCGATCTCGGCCTGAGCGCACCGCTCGCCCTGAACCTGCCCGCCTCAGCCGCGCTCGACGCCTACGGCGACGGCCTGCGCGCGCGCCAGGACAGCGCGCCGGTGGAAGCGATGGCGGCGTTCCGCAAGGCCATCGAGGTCGCGCCCGCCTTCGCTCCGGCCTGGCTGGGCGTGGCCGAATCGGCGCAGGCGATCGGCGATCTCGACGCCGCCTACGACGCGCTCGAACGTGGCCAGCGCGTCGCCGCCGATGCGCCGCAAACGCTACGCCGCCGCTTCGCCGCCGAACGCGCCCTGCTCGACGGCGATGCCGAAGCCGCGGCCGCGCAATGGCGCGCGCAATTGCAGTCCACCCCCGACGACACCCGTGCCGAACTCGAACTCGGCCGCACCCTGGGCGCGGGCGGCGATCTCGCCGGCGCGGTCAAACAACTGCAAAGCCTGACCGCGCGCGACGCCAACGACCCGCGCGCCTGGTACGAACTGGGCAAGTTCTCGATCCTGCACGGCCAGGCCCGGCGCGCGGTCGACGACTACCTGGTGCGCGCGCTGGTGCTCTACAAGCGCAGCGGCAACCGCTACGGCGAGGCCGAAACCGTCAACGCACTCGGCATCGGCTACAGCCGCCTGGGCCAGAACGATCAGGCCCAGGAGCAATACCGCAAAGCCGTGGAACTGCGGCGCGCGGTCGGCAATCGCCGCGGCCTGGCCACCAGCCTGCGCAACCTCGGCAACGTGCTGTCGCTGTCGGGCCGCTACGACGAAGCCGCCGCCAGCCTGCAGCAGGCGCGCGAACTGCACCTGGCCCTGGACGACCGCCACGGCCTGGCCGCGGTCGACAACGAGCTGGGCCTGCTGGCCGAAGAACGCGGCGACTATCCGGCCGCGCTGGCTGCGTTCCGGCTCGCCCTGCAAGGCTGGCAGCAGACCGGCGACGCCCAGGGCACCGCGCAGGCGCTCAACGACATCGGCTTCGCCCACTACCAACTCGGCGCCTACGACGACGCCCAGGCCTATCTGTCGCAGTCGGCCGGCGCCTACGAAAAGCTCGGCGACCAGACCGGACGCATCCGCACCGCGCAGAACCTCGGCCAGCTCGCGATCGCGCGCGGCCAATGGAACGCCGCGCGCGAACAGCTGGAACGCGCATTGAGCGACGCCGAACGCGAACAGATGGTCGAGGAAGCCGCGGTCAGCCGCCGCAACCTGGCCGAACTGGCGCTGCTGCAGGGTCGCTACGACGAAGCGCTGACCCAGGCCGGCAAGGCCGAAGCCTTGTTCCGCCAGCGCCAGGATCCGCGCGGCATCGCCGATGCCGGACTGCTGCGCGCGCAAACCCTGATCGCCGCCGGCGCCGACGGCGAAGCGGCCAAGGCCCTGGACGCGATCGCCGAACCGGTCGCGCAGGCGCCCGCCGAACAACGCGGCATCGATGCGCTGCTGCGCGCGCAACTCGCCCGCCGCGCCGGCGACGCCAAGGTCGCGGCGCAGCGTCTGGCCGAGGCGCGCCGCTACGCCGATGCCTCCGGCGTGCGCCTGCTGCGGCTGCAGGTCGATCTGGAAGCGATGAAAGCCGGCGCCAGCGAACCCCGACTCGGCGCCGACGTGGTCGCGCTCGGCCACACCGCGCTGCGCCTGGACTGGGCGGAAGCCGCGATGGTCCAGGCGCTGGCCGCGCGCGACCCGGCCGGCGCGGTGAAACGCTATCGCGAGGTGGTGCCGCTGCTGCGACGCGGCGACTACGCCGGCGCCCTGCGCCTGCACGACCTCGGCGCACAGGCGCTGAGCCTGGCCGGCGATGCCGGCGCCGCCGCCCACGCCCGCGACGACGCCGTGGCCGCGCTCCAACGCGTGCGCGAACACCTGCCCACGACCCTGCGCAGCGGCTTCGATGCCGCGCCGCAGATCGCGCGCCTGGACCGCGCGCACCCGGCGCGCGAGCCCTGAGCCGTCGCCATGGACGAACTCTCGACCCTGCGCCGGCAATACCAGGACCTGCTCGAACGCCTGGAGCGCAACGAGCGCGAATTCCGCCGCCTCGGCCGCGCGGTCTGGCGCGTGCAGGAGGACGAACGCCGCCGCCTCGCGCGCGAACTGCACGACGGCATCGGCCAGAACCTGACCGTGCTCAAGCACCGCCTGGACCAGCTCGACGCCGCCCTGCCGCCCGCCCGCGACGACGCCCACGCCACCCTAGCCGCGGCCTTGGCGCTGTGCGGCGACACCCTGCAGGACACGCGCGAACTGTCGCGCCTGCTGCGTCCGCCGATCCTCGACGACCTCGGCCTGGAAGCGGCGCTGCGCTGGCTGGTGCGCAGCCAGGCCGAAGCCAGCGGCGTGCGCATCGAGCTCGAGATCGAAGCCCTGCCAGCGCTGGACGGCGAACTGCAGACGCTGCTGTTCCGGGTCGCCCAGGAAGCGCTCAACAACGCCGCCAAACATGCTCAGGCCCAGCTGGTTCGCGTCCACCTGACCGCGCGCGACGGAGGCTTGCAGTTGCGCGTGCACGACGACGGCCGCGGCTGCGAGCTCGAACAGGCCGTGCAGGGCGGCGGCAGCGGCCTGGGCGGCATGCGCGAGCGCCTGCGCCTGTACGGCGGGGTGCTGCAGTTGCGCAGCGCCCCCGGCGAAGGCCTGCGCCTGAGCGTGCGCGTGCCCTTGTCGCCTCCTTGAACGCCGACGCTTGACGCGCGTCGGACACGCGAGCAGCGTAGAGCCATGGGGACCAAGACCGTGCGCGTACTGATCGCCGACGACCACACGATGGTCCGGGAGAGTTTGGTCGGGCTGTTGCAGGCCGAGGGCGACGTCCAGGTCGTGGCCCAGGCCGCGGACGGGCTGGAAACCCTGGAGAAGGCGGTCGCGACCCGCCCCGACGTGGTCATCACCGACATCTCGATGCCGCGCCTCAACGGCATCGAAGTCGTGCGCCGCCTGTGCGAGGCCCTGCCCGACACCCGCGTGCTGGTGCTGACCATGCACCAGGAAAACGAATACGTGCTGCAGGCGGTGCGCGTCGGCGCCTCCGGCTACATGGTCAAGGACAGCGCCGCCTCGGAACTGCTGGCCGCGGTGCGCGGCGTCCATGCCGGACACGGCTACTTCGGCCCGCAGGCGGCACGCGCGCTGGCCGAGCAACTGCAGCATCCCGAGCGCGACCTCGGCGATCCCTACGGCCGCCTGACCGCGCGCGAACGCGAGGTCTTCCACCTGATCGCCGAAGGCCACACCACCAAGGAAATCGCGCGCGAGCTGACGATCAGCGTCAAGACCGCCGAAAACCACCGCGCCCGCGTGCTCGACAAGCTGGACGTGCGCAACACCGCCGAACTGGTGCGGTATGCGTTGCGCAAGGGCCTGGTCGACTAGGTTGGAGCGAATTCCTCCTTTGCGAAGGGGGAACAGCCAGGCGGTGCAACCGGATCGGCCGTGCAAACGCCTCTGGAGCCGAAGCGACTGCCCCCCACAAAGAGGACGGCAGTCCCACACCCAGGATCGACCGCAGCCGCCTCCCCATCCAACGGGGAGCGAGGGCGATCGGCTCGGCACTCGCCGGCCTGCATCGCTCCCCCCACGGCAGCATCCCCCACCCTACGCCGTAGTATCCTCGGCCTCCCATAACGGCTTACGGCGGAGCGGCAGCATGAAGGCGATGCGTTGGACTCGTGGATTGGCCCTGGCGAGTTGCGCCTTGCTGCTGGCCGCCTGCGTCGGCGGACCGGTACGTCGCGTGTCCGAGCCGTCCGCGCGCATCCAGCAGCTGACCGTGCGCGCCGACGGCAGCTGGTCGGCCGAGCTGCGGATCGAGAACTTCAGCAGCATCCCGATGCGCTTCGACCGCTTCGACCTGGCCCTGAGCCTGGGCAGCGACGAGGCCGGCCGCCTGCAAGGCACGCCGGCGTTGTCGATCGGCCCCGAATCGGCGGACGTGATCGCGGTGAACCTGCGGCCCACCGGCGCGGCCAAGCTCGCCGTCGCCGACGCGCTCGCGAGCGGCCGCAGCGTGTCCTACACGCTCAAGGGCAGCATCGACGCCACCCCGGACGAAGCCAAGAAGCAGCGCAACTTCGAAGTCGACCGCAGCAGCGCGCTGAGTCCCGCGCCCGGCCTGCCCGGCGTGCTGCGCTGACGGCCGCGATCGGGGCTTCGGGATTCGGGAGTCGCACCCCCGTCCTGACCCCTGCTTCTTCGCTTTCGCCAATCCCGAATCCCTAATCACGAATCCCAGCCTATGAGCACCTACAAAGCCCCCCTCGCCGATATGCGTTTCGCCCTGTTCGACGTGCTCGGCGCCGAAGCCGCATTCAAACGCCTGGGCTTCGCCGATGCCACGCGCGACGTGCTCGACGCCGTACTCGACGAAGGCGCGCGTTTCACCGAAACCGTGCTCGCTCCGCTCAACCGCGTCGGCGACGAGATCGGCTGCAGCTACGACAAGGCCAGCGGCGCGGTGACCACGCCGCCGGGCTTCAAGCAGGCCTATGCGCAGTACGTCGAAGGCGGCTGGGCCGGCCTGGTCTCGCCCAGCGAATTCGGCGGCCAGGGCCTGCCGCACGCGGCCGGCGTGCCGCTCAAGGAAATGATCGACGCCGCCAACCTGGCCTGGGGCAACTTCCCGCTGCTTTCGCACGGCGCCACCGAGGCCCTGCTGCATCACGGCGAAGCCTGGCAGCAGGAGGTGTTCCTCAAGCCGCTGATCGAAGGCCGCTGGACCGGCACCATGTGCCTGACCGAACCGCATTGCGGCACCGACCTGGGCCTGCTCAAGACCCGCGCCGAGCCCAACGCCGACGGCAGCTATTCGATCACCGGCACCAAGATCTTCATCACCGCCGGCGAGCACGACTTCACCGACAACATCGTCCACCTGGTGCTGGCGCGCCTGCCGGACGCGCCTGCCGGCAGCAAGGGCATTTCGCTGTTCGTGGTGCCCAAGGTCCAGGTCTCCCGCGACGGCGGCATCGGCGCCGCCAACGCGGTGCGTTGCGGCGCGCTCGAACACAAGATGGGCATCCACGGCTCGGCCACCTGCGTGATGAACTTCGACGGCGCCCAGGGCTATCTGATCGGCCAGCCGCACAAGGGCCTGATGGCGATGTTCACCATGATGAACACCGCCCGCCTCGCGGTGGGCCTGCAGGGCCTGGGCCTGTCCGACCGCGCCCTGCAGAACGCGCTCACCTATTCGCGCGAACGCCTGCAGATGCGCGCGCTGTCGGGCGCGAAATTCCCCGACAAGGCGGCCGATCCGATCATCGTCCACCCCGACGTGCGCCGCATGCTGCTGACCTGCAAGGCCCTGGTCGAAGGCGGCCGGGTGATGGGCTACCACGGCGCGCTGCTGGTCGACGTCGCCCACCACGCGCCCGACGCCGCCGAACGCGAACGCGCCGATGCGCTGGTCGGTTTCATGACCCCGATCGTCAAGGCCTGCCTGACCGAGTGGGGCGTGGAATGCACTTACCACGCGCTGCAGTGCTACGGCGGCCACGGCTACATCGCCGAGCACGGCATGGAACAGCTCGCCCGCGATGCCCGCATCACCACCCTGTACGAAGGCACCACCGGCATCCAGGCCCTGGACCTGCTCGGCCGCAAGGTCATGCAGCTGCAGGGCGCGGGTCTGCGCGTGATGCTGGAGGAGATCGAAACCTTCTGCGCCGCCAACGCCGACAACGCCGCGGTCGCCGAATTCATCGGCCCGCTGCGCGAACAGGCCGCGCAATGGCAGCAACTGACCATGCAGATCGGCCAGCGTGCGGTCGCCGACGCCGACGAAGTCGGCGCGGCCGCCTACGACTACCTGATGTATTCGGGCTACGTCGCGCTGGCCTACTGGTGGGCGCGCAGCGTCGCCGCCAGCGAAGCCTCCTCTCAGTCCGAGCGCTTCAAGGCCGGCAAGCGCGAGACCGCGCGCTTCTACTTCGCACGCCTGCTACCGCGCACCCGCGCCCACGCCGCGGCGATCGCCGCGCCGGCCTCGACCCTGACCGCGCTCGACGCCGACGCCTTCGACGTCTGATCGCAACAGCACCCGCGCGGCCACGGACGGCCGCGCAGCGGGCATCGCGCCCGCGCCAGCTACCCAAAACGTCATCAAACGGGTATAAGCTGATATCCCGATGGAGACCCATAGAGCGAGCCTACGCTTGGTCCGAACCGGAACCCACGCAGAGCGACTGCTGCGTGAGCCGGAAGTCCTCGGCGTCTCTGGCTTGGACCTCGCCCAGCGCTACGCGCACCCACGCCCGCCCAGCGACCGCCTCAATGCGGTACGGCTCCTGTCGCTCGATGCGCATGGCCGCGTGCTCGACTGGATGAACTGGCAGGAAGCGACCTGCCTTTACGTGCGCGGCGCGGTGGCCTGGACCTTGGGCGACCCCTGCCTGCGCGTGCACGGCGGCACCAGCCGCCTCAGCGGCGAGCAGAGCCTGATCGAACTGCATCCGATCGTGGCCGCGCGCGGCCACGCCCGTACCCATGCGCTCGACCCGACCCCGGCCCTGACCAACGCCGCCCTGTTCGCGCGCGACGACTACCTGTGCCTGTACTGCGGCCGCGACTTCAACCGCCCGCACCTGACCCGCGACCATGTGATCCCGGTGTCCAAGGGCGGCCGCGACATCTGGGAGAACGTGGTCGCCGCCTGCTTCCACTGCAATTCGCGCAAGGGCAACCGCACCCCGCAGCAGGCCGGCATGCCGCTGCTCGCGGTGCCGTACCGGCCGAGCTGGGTCGAGCACCTGATCCTGTCGAACCGCAACATCCTCGCCGACCAGATGGCCTTCCTGCGCAACCAGCTGCCCAAGAAGGCGCGTCTACCCGCCTGAACGGCGCAAGCCCTGGCCGTCGATACGGCCGTACCGCGCAAGGCCAAGCCGTGACGCCCGTCGCGCTCTACCGCTCGCTAAACGCGCACCTGCCGAAGAACGCTGGTTTGCGACGCGTTGCGCGCGTTGACGAGGTGATGGCTGTCCGCAACACTCGTCCACCACAGAAAAGATGGACGACGCAACGATGGCTCTGACCCTCGGTCTGACCGGAATGGACCCGGCGACGGAGACCGCACTGCAGGCGGCCTTCAAAGATGCCAACGCCCGCCTCGGCGCGCGCTGGCAGCTGCTGCCCGAGAGCCAGGCCGACTACGTCGTCGTGGACATGGACAGCATGTACGGCCCGATGAGCTGGCTGCGCCTGCATGCCGCGGGCAAGAGCGTGATCGCGCTGACCAGCGCCCCGCGCACCCAGGCCGACTACCGCCTCGCCCAGCCGTTCGACGCCAACGCTATCGGCGATTTGTTACGCGAGATCGCGACCCAGGCCGGGCAGCCGCTGGAACCCGCGCCGGCGCCGCCCGCGATCGCCAGCGCGCCGAGCCCGGCGCCCGCCGCGCCCCGGCCCGCGCCGGCCGAACCGATCCCGACCCTGGACCGCGCGGTCGAGATTCCGCTCGGGGTCGCGCCCACGCCGGCGCCGGCGCCCAGGGCGGCAGCTGCTCCAGCGCCGGCTCCCGCACCTGCACCTGCACCCGTCGCAGCCGCGCCTGCGCCTGCGCCTGCGCCGGCTCCCGCACCGCCTGCGCCCGCACCCGCCGCACCCGCCGCACCGAAGCCCGCACCCGCCCCGGCACCCGCCGCCGCGGTCGGCGAATCGCTGCTGGTCTGGCTGACCTCCGGCCGTCTGCGCGGCCGAGTCCGCCTGCGCGGCGCCGAGCCCCTGTTCATCGACGCCGAGCAGCGCCAGTACTACGGCCCGTCCGCGCTCAAGCCGCTGTCGGCCTATTTCGAGAAGAACCCGTCCGCGGCCGATTTCGAAGCCGTCGACGACAAGAGCTGGGCCGCCGCGATCGCGCCGCTGGGCGAGGCCATGCCGCTGGCGCGCCTGGTCTGGTTCGGCAGCCTGCTCGCCGGCCACGGCGCCCTGGCGCCCGGCTACGACCCGCAGCGCCGCTACCAGATGGTCAAGTGGCCGCAGACCGAACGCGAGTTCCCCAAGCACTTCCGCATCGCCACGGTGATGATGAAGGGCCCGGCGACCCTGGCCGAGATCACCGAAGCCAGCGGCGTGCCGGCCAGCGACGTCGCCGACTTCGTCAACGCCAACCTCGCCACCGGCTTCGCCGAGCCCGAGTCCGAGCCCGATCCGGCGGAACCGGCCAAGGCCGGCGGCCTGTTCGGACGCCTGCGCGGCCGCTGATCGCCGCGATCGCAGGCGCGAGGCCGCGGCCCGCGCCTGAACCCGCCACGCACCCGCTTCTTGCCCGCCTCACACAGGGGCGGGACAATGACCGACTGAACGCCAGAACCCGTCGGTAATGATCGATTCGCAGCGCTACCCGCGTCTTTCCCGCATCCAAACCCCCGCCGACCTGCGCCAGTTCGCCGAAGACGAGCTGCCCGCGATCGCCGAGGAGTTGCGCAACTACCTGATCGAACAGGTCGCCCTGGTCGGCGGCCACTTCGGCGCGGGCCTGGGCGTGATCGAGCTGACGGTGGCCCTGCATTGGCTGTTCGAAACGCCCACCGACCGCCTGGTCTGGGACGTCGGCCACCAGTGCTACCCGCACAAGATCCTCACCGGCCGCCGCGACGATATCCACACCGTCAAGCAGAAGGACGGCGTCGCGCCGTTCCCGAAGCGCGAGGAGTCCGAGTACGACACCTTCGGCGTCGGCCACAGCTCGACCTCGATCTCGGCGGCGCTGGGCATGGCGATCGCGCTGCAGCGCGCCGGCGACGAGCGCAAGGTCGTGGCGGTGATCGGCGACGGCGCGATGACCGCCGGCATGGCCTTCGAAGCGCTGGCCCACGCCGGCGGCATGACCGATCCCGAGCCGAACCTGCTGGTGATCCTCAACGACAACCAGATGTCGATCTCGGAGAACGTCGGCGGCGTCACCAAGATGCTCGGCCGCCTCACCGGCAGCCGCACGCTCAACGCGCTGCGCGAAGGCGGCAAGAAACTGCTCGGCGACAAGCGCAAGCCGGCCGCCAAGTTCGTGCGGCGCTGGGAAGAACACTGGAAGGGCATGTTCGTGCCCTCGACCTTCTTCGAGGAAGTCGGCTTCCATTACACCGGCCCGATCGACGGCCATGACCTGCCGGCCCTGCTCGGCGCGATGAAGACGCTCAAGACCCTCAAGGGTCCACAGCTGCTGCACATCATCACCACCAAGGGCAAAGGCTACGAGCTGGCCGAAGGCGACCAGATCGGCTACCACGCAGTCGGTCCCTTCGACCCCGAGAAGGGCCTGGTCAGCAAGCCCGGCGCCAAGAAGCCGACCTACACCGACGTGTTCGGCGAATGGCTGTGCGACATGGCCGCGGCCGACGACACCCTGCTCGGCATCACCCCGGCGATGCGCGAAGGCTCCGGCCTGGTGCGCTTCAGCAAGGAATACCCGGGCCGCTATTTCGACGTCGCCATCGCCGAACAGCACGCGGTCACCTTGGCCGCGGGCATGGCCTGCGAAGGCGCCAAGCCGGTGGTCGCGATCTACTCGACCTTCCTGCAGCGCGGCTACGACCAGCTGGTCCACGACGTCGCGATCCAGAACCTGGACGTGCTGTTCGCGATCGACCGCGGCGGCGTGGTCGGCCCGGACGGCGCCACCCACGCCGGCAACCTCGACCTGTCCTACCTGCGCTGCGTGCCGAACATGGTGGTGATGGCGCCGGCCGACGAGGACGAGTGCCGCAAAATGCTAAGCACCGGCCATCGCTATCCCGGCCCGGCCGCGGTGCGCTACCCGCGCGGCACCGGTCCCGGCGTCGCGGTGCAGCCGAACCTGGACACCCTGCCGATCGGCAAGGCCGAACTGCGCCGCAGCGGCAAGCACATCGCCCTGCTCGCCTTCGGCGCGATCGTGCCGGCGGCCGAACAGGTCGCCGCCGAGCTCGGCCTGAGCCTGGTCAACATGCGTTTCGTCAAACCGCTGGATCGCGGCTTGATCCTGGAACTGGCCAAGAACCACCGCGGCTTCGTCACCCTCGAGGACAACGTGGTCGCCGGCGGCGCCGGCAGCGGCGTGGCCGAACTGCTCGCCGCCGAAGGCATCGTCCTGCCGATCCTGCACCTGGGCCTGCCCGACGAATTCCAGCACCACGCCAGCCGCGAACAGCTGCTGGCCGAATCCGGCCTCGACGTCGCCGGCATCCGCAGCGCCGTGCTTGCGCGCTGGCCGGAACTGCTGGAAGCGCCGCCGCGCAGCGCGGCGCTCTGAGGCAGCGATGAAGCTCAGCCCCCTGGTCGCCACCGCGACCGCGGAGGAGCTGGCCTTCATCGCCGCGCTCGACTACGGCCAGGACACCGAGCCGCACTTGCGCGCCTGCGTACAGTGATCTTCGAGCAGGACGGCGCACTGCGACCGGGCCAGCATTGGCATCCCTACGAAGTGATCGAGCTCGGCGCGAACGCGCTCGTGCCCGATCATCCGCGCGAATTCGCCCTCTGCACCCTGCTGGTCCTGCATGCGGTGGCCACCGGCTACGACACCGCAACCGACCTCGCATCCAAGTTCGAAACCCATGCGGCGGACTACGACGCCCTGCCTGCCGACTTGCGCGACGAGGTCTTGCGCGCCTACGCCGGCACGCAGCCCCGACCGTAGGTTGCAGTGACGCAAGCTCTCTGTGGGAGCGACGTAAGTCGCGATCCCCAGTCGCCGGGTCGCGCGGATCAGGTGGAACCCCATCGCGACTCAGGTCGCTCCCACAGGAAGCGGCTACGCTCCGCCTGCGCTGGCTGAAATCGCACGGCCCCCRGTCGCCGGGTYGCGCGGATCAGGTGGGGCTCAATCGCGACTTACGTCGCTGCCACAGGAAGCAGCCGCGCTCCGCTTGCGCTGGCTGAACGAAATCCGCACGGCCCACCCGGCATGCACCGATCCGCACTGCGCCGGGAAGCGCGAATCTGGCAGGCTCCGGACTCCTCCCCGTCACCACGGAAACGCAACGGATGCGCCCTGCCCTGCTCGCCTGCCTCGCGCTCTCGCTCGCATCGCTCGCCCCCGCCGCACTCGCGCAAACGCCGCCGGCCGCGCCTGCCGCCGAAACCATCCGCGACATCGACACCGTGGTCGTCTCCGGCGTGCAGCCCGGCCCCGGCATGTGGAAGGTCAGCCGCGGCGAGCACGTGCTGTGGATCCTGGGCACGCTGAGCCCGATACCGAAGAACATGCGCTGGCTGTCGCGCGACGTCGAAGCGACGATCGCGCAATCGCAGGAAGTGCTGGAACCGCCGTCGGCGTCGATCGGCACCGACCTGGGCATGTTCCGCAGCATGCTGCTGATCCCCTCGGCGCTGAAGGCGCGCCGCAATCCCGACGACAAGACCCTGCGCGAGGTGGTGCCCGCCGAGCTCTACGCGCGCTGGCTGCCGCTCAAGGCGCGCTACATCGGCAGCGATCGCGGGGTCGAGAAATGGCGCCCGGTGTTCGCCGCGCAGGAACTGTACGAAGCCGCGATGCGCCGCTCCGACCTCTCGCTCAAGGGCGTCGTCTGGCCGGTGGTCGAGCGCAGCGCCAAGCAGCACAAGGTCAAGATCACCTCGTCCAAGGTTGAAGTGAAGATCAAGGACCCCAAGACCGCGCTCAAGGACTTCGCCAACACCACGCTCAGCGACACCGACTGCTTCGCCAAGACCCTGAGCCGGATCGAGAGCGACATCGAGACCATGCGCGCACGCGCCAACGCCTGGGCGATCGGCGACATCGAAGCGCTGCGCGCGCTGCCGCAGGGCGATCAATACGAGGTCTGCCTGCGCGCCGTCACCGCCTCCGGCGCCGCCCAGCGCCTGGGCTTCGGCGACCTGCGCGAGCGCGTGGTCCAGAGCTGGCTGAGCAGCGCCGACCGGGCCCTGCTCAGCAACCGCACCAGCTTCGCCAGCCTGCCGATCGCCGAACTGCTCAAGCCCGACGGTTACCTGGCGCGGCTGCAGGCGCGCGGCTACACGGTCGAGGCGCCGTAAGCGCGCGGCCCAAAACGCAAAACGCCCGGCGCGGGCCGGGCGTTGCGGTGAAAACCATATTGGTCGGGACGGCCGGATTTGAACCGACGACCCTCTGCCCCCCAGGCAGATGCGCTACCAGGCTGCGCTACGCCCCGACGTGTTGCGATGTCCGCTCTGGCGAGCGGGCGGCAAGTATAGCCGCAAAGGTTCAGCGCCGCAGCAGTTGCAGCACTTCTTCCAGCTCCATCCGCACCTGGCGGATGATCTGCGAGCTCAGCGCGGACTCGTCCTTGGCGGCCTCGCCTTCCAGGCGCAGGCGCGCGCCGCCGATGGTGTAGCCCTGTTCGTACAGCAGGCCGCGGATCTGCCGCACCATCAGCACCTCGTGGCGCTGGTAGTAGCGGCGGTTGCCGCGGCGTTTGACCGGATTGAGGGTCGGGAACTCGGTTTCCCAGTAACGCAGCACGTGCGGCTTGACGTCGCACAGCTCGCTGACCTCACCGATGGTGAAGTAGCGCTTCGCCGGGATCGGCGGAAGTTCGCGATTACTGCCCGGATCCAGCATAGGCCTCCACCCGCTCCTTGAGTTTCTGTCCCGGACGGAAGGTCACCACCGTCCGCGCCGAAATCGGAATTTCCTCGCCGGTCTTCGGGTTGCGCCCGGGCCGCTGGTTCTTGCGGCGCAGGTCGAAATTGCCGAAGCCCGACAGCTTGACCTGCCGGCCGTGCTCCAACGCTTCGCGCAACGCATCGAAGAACGCGTCGACGAATTCCTTGGCCTCGCGCTTGTTGAGCCCGACTTCGTCGAACAAGCGCTCCGCCATTTCCGCCTTGGTCAATGCCACATCGTTTCCCCTGTTCTCAACCGACGATGCGCAGCTCAGGCGCGGATCTTCGCGCCATGGTCGCGCTCGATCGCCGCCATCACCGCGATCACTACTTCTTCCACATCGCGGTCAGTCAGGGTGCGTGATTCATCCTGCAGAATCAAGCCCATAGCGAGACTCTTGAATCCCGTTTCCACCCCTTTGCCCTGGTAGCGGTCGAACAGCACCAGATCGCGCAGGGACGGGCCCGCAGCCGCCTGAACGGAGGCCGAAATCGCCGCCCAGGGGGCGTCCTCGGCGACGACGAACGCGAGATCGCGGCGGACGGACGGGTACCGGGACAGGGTGCCGGCGCGCGGTACGGCGCGCTGCGACAGCGGTGCCAGATCCAGCTCGAACGCGACCACGTCGGCGTCCAGATCCAGGGCGCGCTGCAGGCGCGGGTGCAGCTGGCCGATCCAGCCCAGTCGGCGGGCTTGACCGTTCTCATCGAGCCGGTAGACGTCGGCCGAGCGACCCGGGTGGGCCCAGGCCGGCTGCGAGGGCCGGTACTCCAGGCGGGCGCCGGCCAGCGCGGCCAGGCTGTCGAGGTCGCCCTTGAGGTCGTAGAAGCCGACCGGGCGGCTCTTGCCGCTCCAGTGCTCGCCGCCGGCGTCGCCGCAGGCGGCCGCGGCGATGCGCGCGGTCTGCAGCGGCGCTTCGCCGGCACGCGTCGCGAACACGTTGCCGAGTTCGAACAGGCGCAGCCGCGACTGCTGGCGGGCGGCGTTGCGTGCGAGCGCGGCGACCAGGCCCGGCAGCAGCTGGGTGCGCATCACGCCGAGTTCGGCGCTGAGCGGGTTGGCCAGCGCCACCGCGCCGTCGCTGAGCTGCCAGGCGGCGAGCAGGTCGGCGTCGACGAAGGCGTAGTTGATCGCTTCCAGATAACCGCGCGCGGCCAGCTGGCGCCGCAGCACGCCGGATTCGACCTGGGTTTCGCTGGGCGCGATCAGGCGCGTGGCGCCGCCGGGCAGCGTGGTCGGGATCGCGTCGTAGCCGTGGATGCGGGCGATTTCCTCGATCAGGTCTTCCTCGATCGCCAGATCGAAGCGGCGGCTGGGCGGGATGACGCTCCAGCCCTCGGCCGTGTTGGCGACCGTCAGTCCCAGCGCCTGCAGGATGCGTTCGACATCGCTGTCGGCGACGCGCAGGCCCAGCACCCGGGCCAGGCGCTCGCGCCGCAGCGGCACCGCCTGCGGCGGCGACAGGTGCTGCGGCAGCACCGCTTCGATGACCGGACCGGGCGCGCCGCCGGCGATCTCTACGATCAGCCGGGTCGCGACCTCGACCGCCTGGCGCGGCAGTTCCGGGTCGACGCCGCGCTCGAAGCGGTGGCCGGCATCGGTGTGCAGGCCGAGCTTGCGGCCGCAGCCGATGATCGCCGAGGGAATCCAGTGCGCGGCTTCCAGGAACACGTTGCGCGTGGCGTCGGTGACGCGGGTGTCGTAGCCGCCCATGATTCCGCCCAGCGCGACCGCGCGCGCAGCGTGGCCGCCCTGGCTGTCGGACACCACCAGGAAATCCGGATCCAGCGCGACGGTGCGGCCGTCGAGCAGCTTGGTTTCCTCGCCGGCGCGCGCGGGTCGCACCACGATCGGCTGAGTCAGGCTGTCGCGGTCGAAGGCGTGCATCGGCTGGCCGAGTTCCAGCATCACGTACTGGGTCACGTCGACCAGGAAACTGATCGGGCGCACGCCGCTGCGGCGCAGGCGCTCGACCATCCAGATCGGCGTGGCCACGGCGGCGTTGACGCCTTCGATCACGCGGCCGACGAAGCGCGGCACCTTGGCGCCGGCATCCAGTTCGACCGTCAGGGTGGCGTCGTTCAAGGCCGGCATCGGGGTGGCGTCGAACGGCACGACCGCCGAGCCGCAGGCGGCGGCAACGTCGTAGGCGATGCCGCGCACGCTGAAGCAATCGGCGCGGTTGGGAGTGAGCTTGATCTCGATGCTGGCGTCGGGCAGCGACAGGTACTGCGCCAGCGGCGCGCCCACGGGCGCGTCGGCCGGCAGTTCGAGCAGGCCGGAGGCGTCGGGATCCACGCCCAGTTCCTTGGCCGAACACAGCATGCCGAACGATTCGACGCCGCGCAGCTTGGCGGCCTTGATCGCCATGCCGCCCGGCAGGTTCGCGCCGACGGTCGCCAGCGGCGCCTTCAGGCCGGCGCGCGCGTTGGGCGCGCCGCACACGATCTGCACGGTCGCGCCGTCGCCGATCTCGACCTGGCAGACCTGCAGGCGGTCGGCTTCGGGATGCTTTTCGGCGCTGACGATGCGGCCCACGACGACGCCGTCGAGCGACTCGCCCAGGGCGGTCACCTCTTCGACTTCCAGACCGATCGCGGTCAACGTCGCGGCCAGTTGCTCGCGGGTCGCGTCGGTCGGCACGTGCTGGCGCAGCCAGTTTTCGCTGAATTTCATTCTGAAATTCCGGGATTGGGGATTAGGGATTCGGGATTCGTAAAAACGGGTCTCATCGCTTTGCGAATCCCGAATCCCGAATCCCGAATATCGGCTCTCAAGCGAACTGCTTCAGGAAGCGGACGTCGTTCTCGAAGAAGCTGCGCAGGTCGTCGACGCCGTAACGCAGCATCGCGAAGCGCTCCACGCCCAGGCCGAACGCGTAGCCGGTGTACTTCTCCGGATCGATGCCGACGTTGCGCAGCACGCTGGGATGGACCATGCCGCAGCCCAGCACTTCCAGCCAGCGCGTCGAACCGTCGGGCTGCTGCCAAGCGATATCGACCTCGGCCGAGGGCTCGGTGAAGGGGAAATAGCTCGGACGGAAGCGCATTTCGAAATCGCGCTCGAAGAACGCGCGCACGAACTCGGCCAAGGTGCCCTTGAGGTCGGCGAAGCTGGCGTGCTCGTCGACCAGCAGGCCTTCGCACTGGTGGAACATCGGGGTGTGGGTCTGGTCGCTGTCGCTGCGGTAGACCTTGCCCAGCGCGATCATGCGCAGCGGCGGCCCGCTCTTATCGGCGACGGCCTGCAGCATGTAGCGCACCTGCACGCCCGAGGTGTGGGTACGTAGCAGGCGGGCGACGCCGGCGCTGTCGGGCGGGAAGTAGAAGGTGTCGTGCATCGCCCGCGCCGGATGGTGCGGCGGGAAGTTCAAGGCCTCGAAGTTGTGCCAGTCGTCCTCGATCTCGGGACCGTCGCTGAGCGCGAAACCGAGCCGGCCGAAGATGTCGGCGATGCGCTCCATGGTCCGGCTGACCGGGTGCAGGCCGCCGACGTCGGCGGCGAGCCCGGGCAGGGTCACGTCGATCGATTCGGAGGCCAGTCGCGCGTCGAGCGCGGCGTCGTCCAGCGCGTGCTTGCGCTCGTTGAGCGCGGCGGTCAGCAGGTCGCGGGCGCGATTGATCGCCTCGCCCGCGCTCTTGCGCTGTTCCGGCGGCAGCGCGCCCAGCTGCTTGAGCTGCGCGGTGACGCTGCCGGACTTGCCGAGCAGGGCGATGCGCAAGGCCTCGACCGCTTCGGAGCTGGTGGCCGCCGCGATCTGCGCGAGCGATTGCTGGCTGAGTTGCTCGATTTCACCCATGGGGGTCTGCTTCCTGGTTCGCCTTACGCAGCAACGGATTACGGGAGCCCAAAAACGGCAATGGGGAAGGACTCGCGCCCTTCCCCATGCCTTAACCACGTTGTCCCTCGCACCGAACCAGTGCGGGGCACGTGGCTCGGGACGGGGATGGAAACAGGTTACGCCGCGAGCGCGCTCTTCGCCTTTTCGGCCAGCGCCGCAAAACCCACCGCGTCGTGCACGGCGATATCCGCCAGCACCTTGCGGTCCAGGGTGATGCCGGACTTGAGCAGGCCGTTCATGAAACGGCTGTAGCTCATGCCGTTGATGCGGGCAGCCGCATTGATGCGGGTGATCCACAGCGAACGGAAATTGCGCTTCTTCTGCTTACGACCGATGTAGGCGTACTGCAGGGCCTTCGTGACCGCCTGCTTGGCGACGCGAAAGACTTTGCGGCGGGCGTGATAGTAGCCCTTGGCCTGCTTCAGGATTTTCTTGTGACGGCGGCGCGCCGTAACACCACGCTTAACTCGTGCCATTGTTCAGTCCTCCTCAGAGATACGGCAGCATGCGAACCAGACGGCCTGCGTCCTCGGGACGAACATGGTTCGTCTGCCGCAGGTTGCGCTTCCGCTTGGTGGCCTTCTTGGTGAGGATGTGGCTCTTGTTGGCGTGGCCGCACTTGAACTTGCCGGAAGCGGTCTTCCGGAAGCGCTTGGCTGCCGCCCGATTGGTCTTGATCTTGGGCATTGCGATGTCCTTTCGGAGTTATGTCACTGGCCTGGGCGGTGGCATGGCCACTCTTTCCGTCCTGCCCTTGCCGGCTTGTAAGTCATTGATCTGAAACGAGATCAGCAACAGGTCCTGAGTCTTGCGCACAACAAACCCGGCGAACCGGGCCGCACATTATGCAGACCCTGGGATTCTTATGCAAATCAGCGATTTAGTCGGCGATGGCGGGGCCGGCGTCAGCGGCCCCGGGCCGCACTCAAGGCCTCGGCCTGCGGCGCCGGCTGCGCGGCCGCGGCCGCCCGGTGCGCGAGCTGGAGCGACTGCTCGCTGCTGAGCGCGAGCGACTGCTCGCGGGCCGCCGCCACGTCGACGTGGGCGACCTGCTGCGACTCGGGCCGGGTGCCCTGGACCGCGAAGGCGCGCCGGCCGTCCTCGCCGAACACCACCTGGTCGATCCGCTGCAGGCCGCCGCGCTGGGCTTCCAGCGCGAGCGCCCCGGCCAGCTGTTCGGTCTGCCCGCCGTTCAGGCCGCGCGCGGCGGCGCCGTCCTGCACGCCGCCGTACGACTGGCGATACAAGGCATTGGCCGGGTGCGAGGGCTCGTCCATGCGCGCGCCCCGGCTTTCCGGAGCCTGGTTCGCGGAAACCCTGCTCTCAAGACCCTTGCCCTCGAAATCCTTGCCGAAGGCCTTTTCCTGCGCCTCGATCACCGAGTCGATGTAGTGCATCGCCACGCCGTGCTTGATCGATTTGACCGGGTTGAGCTTCTGCCAGAACGTCTGCGGATCGGGGTCGGGCAGTTCGATCTTGTGGCCGACCGCGTCCGGCATCAGGTGCCGGATGATCGGCTTGTTCTCCTGCAGCTCGGTCAGGATTTCGTTCTGCACCGCGTAACGCCGGATCAGGCCCTGCCCGGCTTCGTGCTTCACCGCGTCCGGGTCCAGACCGATCCGCTCCAGGGTCTTGTCGTGCACGCCCGAGGCGTTGAAGGTGACCGCCGGGGTATCGGTGGCGACCGCCGCCGCCGCGGCCAGCCCGCCGCCCAGCGAATGGCCGGTGATGACCATGTCCTGGCCGAAGGCGATCTTGGCCTGGCGGGCGAGCGCCATCGCCTGGTTGTACTGCGAGGTCTCGAAGCCCAGGCCCTGGCCGAAATTGGTCAACCAGTCCTTGGGCTCGTCGGTGCCGCTGTAGGCCAGCACGTGGCGGCCCTGGCCGTCGCCGTAGACCACCGCCAGGAAGCCGCTGCTCTGGTTCTTGAGCAGGGTCGGATCGATGCCGACCTGGCGCAGTTCGTCCTCGCCCATCGGCTTCCACGCGCCGACGCCTTCCTGGCGGCCGTTGCGGTCGTAGTCGTAGACGTCGCGCATCAGCTTCGCCAGGGTCATGTCCACCGGCAGCGCGGTCTGTCCGCGCACTTCGTCGGCGAACGACGGGCGCTGGCCGTGCAGGCGCTCCGGATCGATCAGTGCATTCATCCTTGCCACTCCCCGTTACGGATTTGGCCGGCCGCGCGGCCGACATCCTGTCGTTTGCTACGTGCTCAGCGCGCGCCCTCCAGCGCAACGCCATGCCCGGTCAACCACGCTTCGACCGCCTCGCGCTGCTTGCGCGCCTGCGCCGTCAGCAGCGACGCCCGGGTCATGAACAGATAAGCCTGGAACGTCGCGCCCTGGGCGTTGCGCGCGTTCGGCTCGGCGCCGGCCTGGAGCAGGTCGAGCGCGCGAGCGGGATCGTTGATCTGGCCGGCGATGTGCAGCGGCGTATTGCCGAGGCGGTCGGCGAGGTTCGGGTCCGCGCCCGCGGCGAGCAGCGCGCGGAACTGAGCCTCGCGCTCGCCCATCAGCGCGGCGCGCAGCGGGCCGGCGCCGGATTCGGGATTGCGCACGTTCGGATCGGCGCCGCGCGCAAGCAGTTCGGACAGGTAGGCGCCGTCGTTGGCCGCCGCGGCCATGTGCAGGACGGTGTCGCCGTCCACGCCGGGCTGCCTGGGGTCCGCGCCGGCGTCGAGCAGCGCCTTCAGGCTGTCCAGGCGCTGGTTGAGCAGCGCCCATTGCAGCAGGGTCACCTGCTTGTCGCCGCGCGCCGACAGGTCGACGCCGGGCGCGAGCGTGCGGATGCGGGCGGTATCGCCGTCGGCGATCGCTTCGGCCAGGGCCGCGACCGCGGGGTCGGCAAAGATCTCCTGCCCGCGCGGGCGGGCTTGGGTTGCGAGCATTGCGTTCTTCTCCATGGCGCAAGTCGTACATGCCGCGCATGCGGCGATCATCAACAGGATGGCCCCCGCCATCCTTCGGGCTTTCGCGCGTTCCGGTCGCATCAGCACCTCAGGGCGCGCACACCGCGCACCTACCCCACCGCATGGTGCCGCGAAGGCATGGCCGGGACAAGTCGCGCGGCGGCGACGACGCGCCCCGCGTTGGGTCGTGCGTCACAGATTCCCGGCTGCCCCGGCCCGTCCCGGGGGTCGCGCGGGCCTCGTCCAGGCCTCAGCCGCGCCTGCGGTCCACGGATATGGGAACGGGGACGGGATCGGCGCCCCCGCAGCCCCGCAGCCCCGCCCGCACCCGCGACCGCGACCGCGACCGCGACGGCCCAGAAACAAAAAACCCCCGCACTCGGCGGGGGTTTTCGGACTCGATCCGGCGGTCGCCGGGGATCAGGTCTTCTTCTTCGGCGCGATCATCATGACCATCTGCCGGCCTTCCAGGCGCGGACGCGACTCGATCACGATGTCTTCGCCCAGGTCGGCCTCGATCCGGGCCGCCATCTCGCGGCCGAGTTCCTGGTGGCTCATCTCGCGGCCACGGAAACGGATGTTGACCTTGACCTTGTCGCCTTCTTCCAGGAACCGGCGCATGTTGCGCAGCTTGATCTGGTAGTCGCCTTCGTCGGTCACCGGGCGGAACTTGAGTTCCTTGATCTCGACCTGCTTCTGCCGCTTCTTGGCCTCGTTGGCCTTCTTCTGCTGCTCGAAGCGGAACTTGCCGAAATCCATGATCTTGCAGACCGGCGGATCAGCATTCGGCTGGATTTCCACCAGATCCAGGGCTTCCTCTTCGGCCATGCGCAGCGCTTCGTCGCGCGTGAGCACGCCGATCATTTCGCCGTCGCTGCCGATCACGCGCACGCGCGGTACGCGGATCTCCTGGTTCTTACGGCTCGGCTTCTCGGGGGTACTGATTGTTGCAATCTCCAAAGTGGACACGGCGTTCCGTGTCGGGCCGTCCCGGACCACTCCGGGACGGATCTGAAACTGGCTGCTACGCGGCTTAAGCGACGCTCTCGTCGTGCAAACGCGAGGCGAACTCGGCGACGGTCATCGTCCCCAGGTCCTCCCCTCCCCGAGTGCGCACCGCAATCATGCCATTTTCCTTCTCGCGATCGCCGATTACGAGCAGGTATGGCACCCGCTGCAGCGTGTGCTCGCGAATCTTATAGCCGATCTTTTCGTTCCGCAAATCGGCCTGGACCCGGAACCCTTGATTTGCAAGGAGTTTCCGGACTTCATCCACATAATCGGCCTGGGCGTCGGTAATGTTCATGACGGTGGCCTGGACCGGGGCCAGCCAGGCCGGGAACTGGCCGGCATGGTGCTCGATCAGGATGCCGATGAAGCGCTCCATCGAGCCGACGATGGCCCGGTGCAGCATGACCGGGGTCCGGCGCTGGCTGTGCTCGTCCACGTACTCGGCGCCGAGGCGGCCGGGCATCATGAAATCGACCTGCATCGTGCCCAGCTGCCAGGTCCGGCCGATCGCGTCCTTGAGGTGGTATTCGATCTTGGGGCCGTAGAAGGCGCCCTCGCCCGGCAGTTCCTGCCATTCCACCCCGCAGGCGCCCAGGGCGCTGCGCAGGGCGGCCTCGGCCTTGTCCCAGGTGGCGTCGTCGCCCAGGCGCGATTCCGGGCGCAGGGCGATCTTGATCTGGATGTCCTCGAAGCCGAAATCGCCGTAGACCGCCAGGGCCTGCTGGTGGAAGGCCGTGACTTCGGCCTCGATCTGGTCTTCCAGGCAGAAGATGTGGCCGTCGTCCTGGGTGAAGCCGCGCACGCGCAGGATGCCGTGCAGCGCGCCGGAGGGCTCGTTGCGATGGCAGGAGCCGAACTCGCCGTAGCGGATCGGCAGGTCGCGGTAGCTGTGCAGGCCCTGGTTGAACACCTGGACATGGCCCGGGCAGTTCATCGGCTTGACCGCGTAGGTGCGCTTCTCCGACTCGGTGAAGAACATGTTCTCTTTGTAGTTGTCCCAGTGGCCGGACTTCTGCCACAGCGACACGTCCAGGATCTGCGGGCAGCGCACTTCGCCGTAGCCGCTTTCGCGGTAGACGCGGCGCATGTACTGCTCGACCACCTGCCAGATCGACCAGCCCTTGGGATGCCAGAACACCAGGCCCGGCGCCTCTTCCTGCAGGTGGAACAGATCCTGCTGCTTGCCGATGCGGCGGTGGTCGCGCTTCTCGGCTTCCTCGATGCGCTGGATGTAGGCCGAGAGTTGCTTCTTGTCGGCCCAGGCGGTGCCGTAGACGCGCTGCAGCTGCTCGTTCTTGGAATCGCCGCGCCAGTACGCGCCGGAAATGCGGGTCAGCTTAAAGGCCTTGAGGAAACGCGTGTTCGGCACGTGCGGGCCGCGGCACATGTCGACGTATTCCTCGTGGTAGTACAGGCCCATGGCCTGCTCGTCGGGCATGTCCTCGACCAGACGCAGCTTGTAGTCCTCGCCGCGCGACTGGAACACCTCGATCACTTCATCGCGCGGCGTGACCTTCTTGATCACGTCGTAGTCCTTGTCGATCAGCTGGATCATGCGCTGCTCGATCGCGGCCAGGTCCTCGGGCGTGAACGGGCGCTCGTACCAGATGTCGTAGTAGAAGCCTTCCTCGATCACCGGGCCGATCACCATCTTCGCGGTCGGGTACAGCTGCTTGACCGCGTGGCCGACCAGGTGGGCGCAGGAGTGGCGGATGATCTCGACGCCCTCCGGATCCTTGGGCGTGATGATGCGCAGCGTGGCGTCGTGGTCGATGCGGTCGCTGGCGTCGACCAGCTTGCCGTCGACTTCGCCGGCGACGGTGGCCTTGGCCAGGCCGGCGCCGATCGAGGCGGCGACTTCCATGACGGATACGGGCTGTTCGAATTCGCGGCGGCTGCCGTCGGGGAGCGTAATGGCGATCATGGCGTTCGGGATCTGGATTCTGAGTATGGAGCGATGTGGGTCGCGGCCCGGGATCGCCGGAACCGTCGCCTGGGCGGCGGGGACGCGGCCTGCGCCGCGGGCACCCGACGACCGTTCAGGGAACGGGACGCGACTACGGGATACGCAAGGGGGTCGAAACGGACGCAGCGGGGAGCGGAAGCAAGAAAAAAGCGCCACGAGGGCGCCTGCGTTCGCGGGTGCCTCGGGCGATTCAACGATGGGCGCGGGTAGTGTCCATGTCGCACGCTAGGCCGGCGGTTACGCGGGCCACCTCGTTCGCGGGACGCGGCCGGATGCCGTGTCGGTAGCGCTAATAGTTGGGGACGAAGCGGGCCAAGTCAACGAGGACGGCGCTGGCGGGCGTTCTGCGCGGGTCCCGGGAGCGAATCCGCGGCGGGCGCCGAAAACAGAAAGGCCCGGCTTGCGCCAGGCCTTTCGTCACCGAATTGGTGGGCGGTACAGGGTTCGAACCTGTGACCCCTACCATGTCAAGGTAGTGCTCTACCGCTGAGCTAACCGCCCGTCGCCGAACTTGCTTAAAACTCCCCGGCGAGGGGCGCGCAGTGTAGCCCAGCGGCGAGCGGCCGACAAGCATCCGCGGACGCGAACGCCGTCGCCGCTGTCGCGTCCGCCGGCAGCGCCGGCGGATCGCATTCAGGCCGCGAAGCCGGCGTCCTTGAGCTTGCGCAACTGGTCGCGCACCGCCGCGGCCTCCTCGAACTCCAGATCGCGGGCGTGCTGGTACATCTGCTGTTCCAGCGCCTTGATCCTGGCCGCGAACTGCGACGGGCTGAGCGCGGCATAGTCGGCCGCGGTCTCGGCGACCTTGCGGCCCTTGCCGCGGCCGCGCACGGTTTCGGGATCGGCGCGCGCGCCCTCGAACAGGTCCACCACCGCCTTGGCCACCGACTTGGGGGTGATGCCGTGCTCGGCGTTGTATTCGACCTGGCGGGCGCGGCGGCGGTCGGTCTCGTCGATCGCGGCCTGCATCGAGCGGGTGATCCGGTCGGCGTACAGGATCGCCTTGCCGCGCACGTTGCGGGCGGCGCGGCCGATGGTCTGGATCAGCGAGCCGGTCGAGCGCAGGAAGCCCTCCTTGTCCGCGTCCAGGATCGCCACCAACGACACCTCGGGCATGTCCAGGCCCTCGCGCAGCAGGTTGATGCCGACCAGCACGTCGAACTTGCCCAGGCGCAGGTCGCGGATGATCTCGACCCGCTCGACCGTGTCCACGTCCGAATGCAGGTAGCGCACGCGGATGCCGTGCTCGCCCAGGTACTCGGTCAGGTTTTCGGCCATGCGCTTGGTCAGGGTGGTGATCAGCACGCGGTCGCCCATCTCGACGCGCTGGTTGATCTCGCCCAGCACGTCGTCGACCTGGGTCGCGACCGGGCGGATCTCGACCACCGGGTCGATCAGGCCGGTCGGGCGCACCACCAGCTCGGTCACCTGCCCTTCCGACTTGCCCAGCTCGTAAGGGCCGGGCGTGGCCGAAACGAAGATCGCGCGCGGCGAGCGCCCCTCCCATTCCTCGAACTTCAGCGGCCGGTTGTCCAGCGCCGAGGGCAGCCGGAACCCGAACTCGACCAGGGTTTCCTTGCGCGAACGGTCGCCTTTGTACATGGCGCCGATCTGCGGCACGGTCACGTGCGATTCGTCGACCACCAGCAGCGCGTCGGGCGCCAGGTAGTCGAACAGGCACGGCGGCGGCTCGCCGGGCATGTGCCCGGTCAGGTGGCGCGAGTAATTCTCGATGCCGTTGCAGTAGCCGACCTCGGCCAGCATCTCCAGGTCGAACTGGGTGCGCTGGGCCAGGCGCTGGGCTTCGACCAGCTTGTTCTGCGCGTACAGCTGCTCCAGGCGCATCCGCAGCTCGTCCTTGATCGCGTCGATCGCGTCCAGCACGGTGCGGCGCGTGGTCACGTAATGCGACTTGGGATAGATGGTGTAGCGCGGCAGCTTGCGCAGGGTTTCGCCGGTGAGCGGGTCGAACGCGGTCAGGTTCTCGATTTCGCCGTCGAACAGCTCGATACGCAGCGCTTCCATCTCCGATTCCGCCGGATGCACGTCGATCACCTCGCCGCGCACGCGGTAGGTGCCGCGGCGCAGTTCGGTGTCGTTGCGCGCGTACTGCATCTCGGTCAGGCGGCGGATCAGCTCGCGCTGATCGATGCGCTCGCCACGCACCATGTGCAGCACCATGCGGAAGTATTCGTTGGGATCGCCCAGGCCGTAGATCGCCGAGACCGTGCACACGATGATGGTGTCGCGACGCTCCAGCAGAGCTTTGGTCGCGGACAGCCGCATCTGCTCGATGTGCTCGTTCACCGAGCTGTCCTTCTCGATGAAGGTGTCGCTGGACGGAACGTAGGCTTCGGGCTGGTAGTAGTCGTAGTAGCTGACGAAATACTCGACCGCGTTGTGCGGGAAGAACGCCTTGAACTCGCCGTACAGCTGCGCGGCCAGGGTCTTGTTGGGCGCCATCACCAGGGTCGGCTTCTGCACCGACTGGATCACGTTGGCGATGGTGTAGGTCTTGCCGGAACCGGTCACGCCCAGCAGCGTCTGCTGGGCCAGGCCGCTCTCGAAACCGGCGATCAGGCGCTCGATCGCGGGGGGCTGGTCGCCGGCCGGCGAATACGGCGCGACCAGCTGGAAACCTGCGGGATGAATGAGTTCGTTCATGGTCATCGGCTGCGGTCGATCCTCAAGTGTACCCAGACGCGGCGACACGCGGCCGGGTGGTTTTCCTACGCGACCGAGCCGCTCCTTCCGATGGCCCGGAGCCGCCGTTGCGCGGAAGCTGGAGCCTCCTCCGAACGGAATCGGTCGACATGAACACAGGACAACACCGGCGCTACGCCGGCGGCTTCGCCACCCTTCCGGCCCTGCTCGGCCTGGGCCTGCTCAGCGGCAGCCTGGGGCTGGCCAACCCCACGCTGGAGCGCTACGAGCTCGCCAGCACCCTGCAATCCCTCAGCGCCGATGTCGACTACGCCAGAGGTGCGGCCATCACCCGCCGGACTCAAGTCGTGCTCTGCCCGCGAGCCGAGAACGGGCGCTGCCGCCCGAACGGGCGCTGGGAGGCAGGCTGGGTGATCTTCGTCGACCGCAATGGCGACCAACGGCCCGACGCCACCGACAAACCCCTGCGCGAGGTCGTCTACGCCCGCCACGCGCTCACCATCCGCTCCACCCTCGGACAGCCGGTGCTGAGTTACGGTCGCGACGGCCACAATATCGACCGCAACCAGTTGCTGCAGGTATGTCGCGGCGATGAATTGCTGGGCGAAATGCGCATCGACGCCACCGGCCGCGTTCAGACCACCCGGCCCAAGCACCCGCCGCGCTGCCCGCCGCCGTGATCGCAGCGCACGGCGGTGCGTCTCAGGGCTTGACCCCCCGGGGACCTCCCCCTAGGATATGCGTCCCCGCCCGAATAGCTCAGCCGGTTAGAGCACTTGACTGTTAATCAGGGGGTCGTTGGTTCGAGTCCAACTTCGGGCGCCAGAAATTCAAAGACTTACAGAGGCTCATGCAGCAATGCGTGGGCCTTTAATTTTACGTCCGACGTAAAATTCGCCTCATGGCTCAAGAGATGTCTTCCTGCAAGTTTTCTTGCCTGAATTTTGAGGCGTAACGCAACTCTGGCGACCTCAGAAAGCTGATCATTGCAAGAGGCGGTCAAGGATCGCTTCAAGCGCAGACCCCACCTCTCCCGCTAGCTATTTTTCACAGGAATTGATTGCCCCAGCGGACAATCTGGCTCTGTGGTAAATAGGATCTCAAGGGCTGGGGTGGCCCAAACGGGGGCAAGGAATGGCTGACGAGAAGAAGAGTTACCCGAAGATCCCGCGCAATAACTGGTTTCTGCTCCGCGACAAGTTCAAGCAACGGACGCCTGAGCGGGTTTCACCCAGCTATGTAGCTACGGCTTTGGGGATGAGTGAGGCTTCGGCCAGTGCGAACATCATCCCGCCGCTTCGTGCTTTCGGACTTATCGGAGAGGACAGTAAGCCGACTGACCTCGCCTACGACTGGCGCGACGATAGCAAGTACGCGGGAGTATGCGAGAAGATCTTCGAGAAGGTATATCCCCAAGAACTTCGAGACATCTTCCACGATCCGCAGAACATCGACAGCAAGGCCATTGAGAATTGGTTTGCCAGAGATGCGAAAGTCGGGCAATCCGCTGCCAGGGCCTACACAGCAACGTTTGCGATGCTTCTTGAAGCAGACGTATCGAAAGCGAAAGAGCAAAAAGCCCCCAAGCTGAAGAATGGTGGCGACAAGCCGAAGCCGATCAAGTCCTCCACTCCAAAAGTTGCAGCCACTCCGGCTACGAAGAAGGCTGTGCATCAAGATGTGCCTTCAACTGGCGAAACGCCCGGCACTGGCGGGAAGCCAGTGTTCAGTCCTAAGTTGCATGTTGACATCCAGATACACATATCGCCCGACAGCAGTCCTGAGCAGATCGACAAGATCTTCGAGAGCATGGCAAAGCACCTTCCCCTGAAGGGATAGGCTAAATGGACGTCGAAAGTGCGCTGCGCGGGGTTAGGCAGTTGCGGGATAGCGTCCGCGGCCAGAACCCTCCCCCGGAGGAAGGTGCCCCGAGTCCAGATGACCCTGTCATCTACTTCTCGTTGGTTAGGAACTCCCGCGGGTATATCGAGCGAGTAGTGCATCAGATCAACGGCGCATACGCCAATGGTTGGTATGACGCGTGTGCTGTGATGATCCGCCGCTTAGTCGAGACTCTCATCATCGAATCTTTCGAGAAGCACGGAATCATCGACAAGATCAAGAGCCCAAGCGGTGATCTCCTATTTTTACGAGATTTGATAGCCATTACCCTTGCCGAAACTGCTTGGAACCTAAGCAGGAACACCAAGCAAGCTCTCCCCAGGCTTAAGGATGTGGGGGACCTTTCTGCGCATAGTCGACGCTACATTGCACAGCGAAAGGACATCGACAAGCTCACCCAGGATCTGCGCGTTGTCGTTCAAGAGTTCGTAGCACTGGCTGAACTCAAAAGATAACTTCGGTCTTTTGAGATCACGAGCTGAAACGCCGCGATATCACGGACTGTCAAGCACCCAATAGAGCGCGCTGCCGGCAAACCGGCTAGGGCAGTACGTAAAATTGGACCGCACAAGTCAACCGTATCAACTACTTACTGAGAGCAAAGACGTAAATTGATTCGACGTAAGTCATTGATCTAAAACAACTGTAGCGATGACTGTTAATCAGGGGGTCGTTGGTTCGAGTCCAACTTCGGGCGCCAAAATACTGAAAGACCCGCGATCCTGATCGCGGGTCTTTTTTTATGCCCTTGTTTTCATGTCCGCCGCCGGCGCGGCGAGGCGAATCGGGGCGGCGAACGGCGCAATTACCGCCCCGCACCCGACCCGGCCGTCGCGGTTCCCGGCGAACATTCGCAGTCGCCGACGAAGGTCTTGCAGTCGCTCGGCACCATCCATTGCTCGCGGTAGCCATCGCCGTCGCGGGTGAGCCGGATCACGCCGCGGCGCGCGCCGATGTACCAGCGGTCGCGATGCTCGACGATGCTGGCCGGGTCCAGATGCCACCAGTACATGTTCTGATGCACGCGCGTGGTCTGCAGCGTGCGCAGGTCCAGCCGGGTGACGCCCAGCACCGTGACCAGGTACCAGGAGCCGTTGCGGGCGTAGGCGCCGAGCGGCGCCTCCTCCAGGTCCAGGACCTTCTCGATCTGCCATTGGCCGTCGCTGCGCGAACGCAGGCGATAGATCGAGCCGTCGCCGAGCACACGGTGCGAGAGGCCGGCGGCGACGAAGATATCGCCGCGATGCTCGGCGAACGCGACCGGGCTGATGTCAAGCAAGGTGCGCCGTTCTCGGCCCGAATCCGTCACCCACTCCAGAGTGCCGCCGGCCAGGCCGCGATTGCGGCCTACGAGCGTGCCGCGCTTGCCGATCGCCCAGACCAGGTCGCGATTCTTGGCCGCCGGCGTGCGCGGCGAGAACTGCAGGTTTCCGCCGGTCACCTGGGTGGTCCACTGTTGCTTGACCATGCTCGTGCACTGCCATTCGATACCGGGGCGCGGCGCGTCGATGACCGTCCATGACGATGCGGCGGCGGCTGCGACCAAGGCGATGCTAGTCAACACGGGACGCGTGCGCTCTTCGCGATAAGGCTGCGTTCGGCCGGAAGCAGGTCATGAGCGCAACCGGCTGCGGCCCTATCGGAGGCCGGCCGCAGGCTGACAGGACGGCGATGCCCCAGATCCGATATCCACAACGCGCAATCCATAGCCCCCCCAGCTCCAGCGCTCCGTATAGGCTGCATCTTGGCAGAAGATCGACGCGCTGGCGTCGGCATGCCGGCCGGCGTGGACGACGGCGGGGCGATTACCGCTCAGCGACGCAAAGCGAAAGAGCCGCGGTTTCCCGCGGCCCTTTCGTGTTCGCAACCCACGTTTCGGCTTACCAGCAGCGCGCGATATCCGGGGTGGCCGCCGTCTTCGCGCCGGCGGCGTTGAGGCTCAAGGTGCCGCACAGCGTGTCCTCAGTCTGCGGTCCCTGCGGCGTGGCCGTCAGGGTGTAGGTGTTGGGGCTCTGGTTGGCGATCGCGATGTTGTAGTAGGCCGTGCCCTGGCGCGGCGAGACGTTCATGCCGGTCGGAAGGGCGAAGCCCACATAGGTGTTGTTGACCGAGCGGAAGCGCTCGGCCAGCTGGGCGATCTCGACCAGGTCGGCCTTGACCTGACCGCGCCGCGATTTGCGCACGCTGTCCTGGTACGCCGGCACCGCGACGGCGACCAGGATGCCGACGATCGCGATCGCGATCATCAGCTCGATCAAGGTAAAGCCTCGGATAGCGTTGTGACGGTTCATATCTGCGGGCTTCCTGATTGCGTTAACGGACCTGACGCCACGACTGACGACCGCACATGCCCCACTTGTACAGCGACGGGCCGCCGGCGGCGTTGATGATACGGGTGCAGGGCGGCTGATTCAGGCGGGCGTCGATCTCGGCCTGCGTCGCTCCCGGCGGCAGATCCGGCGGCGGCGGCGGGCTGAAGATGTTCACGTCGGTGATCGGACCGCTGGTGTCGCTTTCCAGTTTCACCGCGCCCGAACCGGCGGCCATCGGACTGCCCGTGGGCGAACCCGGCCGCACGCTGCTCATGTAGGCGCTGCCGCTGAGCGCGCTCAGGCCATAGAGCCAGTTGGTGCCGCCCGCTGCGCATCCGGTCTCGGCCGCGTTTGCCGCAGTCGATACGATGGGTTCGAAGGTCGGGAAGAAGAAGGTGCCGTCCTGGATGCGCGGACGACCGACCATGCGCTCGCCGGTCTGCACGGGCGCCCCGGTCCCGGTCTTCACCGCCAGGTCCAGATACCAACCGGACTTGGTCAGGAAGTTGACCGAGTTCTGGGTGACCTCGCGGGTGGCGTCGACGTTGTCGTTGCTCAGCACCTGCTGCTGCAGCGCGGTGTCGCGCGCTGCGGTGATGCGGACGCCGCTGTCGACCACGCCGTACACCGACTGCATGTCCTTGTTGTCGGAGTCGCCGCCGAAGGAATAGCTGCCGGTGCCGAACAGGATCATCACGCCGCTGGACGGACCCGCGACCGCGTTCAGACCACCGGTGATGGGCTGGCGCTTGCCGTTGGCGTCCTTGGCGGTGAAGAAGGGCTTGTCGGCGCCGAAGGCGGCTGTGTTGGTGCGCAAGTCGAACTTCCAGATGTTGCCGTGCAGGTCGCCGCCGTAAACGGTGTCGACATAGCCGTCGCTGCCCGCGGTGAAGGTGCCGCCGCCAGCGGAATCGAACACATAGCGGTCCAGCGCCATGACGTTGCCCATGCCGTTGGGCTCGGTCGGCACGCCGGTACCGGGGGTCTCGGCGACTTCGATGGTGACCACCGAACCGTCGATCACGTCGACCACGAACAGCGAAGCCTTGCCGCTGATGCTGCCGTAGCCGTTGCCGAAGATCGCCTTCCAGCGGGTACCGCCGGAGGTACGCACCGGCACGACCAGCGGCTTGCCCAGCACGTGGCCGATGCGCTGGCCGGTGGTGCCGGTGACCTTGTCGTTGATTTCCCACAGCACGTTGCCGGCGCTGAACAGGGTCGGATCGGTCACGTTCAGACCGAACACGCTGCGGCCGCCCGCGCCGGAGCTGCCGACCAGCACGGTGTTCCAGCCGCTGCCGTTGTAGGCGTCGGAGACCGTGATCGGGCCGTCGACGAAGTAACGGTGCTGGAAGATCTGGTCGCTCTTGCGGTCGGGATCGTACGGGAACAGCAGGTTGCCCATGTGGCCGACCGCGGTGGTCGGGATGTAGCCGAAGGACTCGCCGCCGTTGTCACCGCGGAACGCATGCAGCATGCCGTCGTTGGCGCCGACGTAGACCATCGGCAGGCGGTTCTGCTTGAGCGTCAGATAGGCTTCGTAGTTGTAGGGATCGAAATCGGTGGCGGTGGCGCCACGCAGGGTCATGTAGCCGTAGTTGTCGAACGCGGAGGACACCACCGGCGAAGAGTTGACGATATCGCCCAGTCGGGTGGTGCGATCGCGCATCTTGCCGCCGTTCTTCTTCTCGCCGGTGTCCTGGCCGGCCAGATAGGCCACGGCCTCGGACTCGGTCACGCCCAAGGTCGTGACCGCGGCCTTGCTGCAGTTCGAGAAGCTGTCGGCGCACAGGGTGGTGAACACGTCGCCGAGGTTGCTGGATGCGAACGACTTCACCACCGGCTTGACGCTGCCGCCGGACGAGGTGCCGAACAGCAGGTTACGGCCGGTGCGCGGCAACTGCGCGCTCGCTTCCCACTTGCTGGTGAAGGTGATCTGACCGGTGGTGCTGACGCTGACCGACGATGCGGTCAGGCGGCTGTACCAGTCGGTGTTGTTGTTCCTGGCCTCGTAGAACGGCACCACCGACAGCGAGTTGGTGGAAATGCGCGCACCGCTGAGGCCGGCGCTGCCGGACGGGCTGGCGCCGCCGGAGACCGAGGCCAGCACGCGGCGCATGGCGGCGGTGATGTCGGCCGGGGTCTTGGCGTTGATGTACTCGCCGCGGGTGTTGACCGAGGCGTGCCAGATGTCGTCGACCGTGGTCGGGTTGTCGTTCTGCCAGCCGGGCCAGGCCGGGTTGGTCACGAACGGATCCTGGACGACATCCGGGTTGAAGATGGTGCCGCGGGCGCCGAGCGTGATGCCGTAGAAGTTGATGTGCAGGCGGCGCTCGCAATCCAGCTTCTTGCTCGGCGACACGCCCTTGCACTCGTCCGGAACCGGCACGCGGCCGGCGCCGGTGCCGAGGGCGAAGTTGCCGTCGGTACGCAGCGGAACGACGCCGCCGGCTTCGGTGCCCAGGTAGTACTGGCTGACGATGTCGGCCATCGTGTCCGAGTTGCTGTCGGCGAACGGCGCGCCCATGTTGCCGTCGACGTTGCCGGTGGTGACGCTGCCTTGGTTGCTGTAACCGTCGGTGAACAGCATCACCGCATTCTTCTGGCAGACGCGCTGGACCGGTGCGCCGCCCTTGCCGTCGGCCAACCCATCGGTACGCCGGAACTGACTGGCGGCCGCGCTGACCGCCTGGCGATTGGGCGTGCTGCCGCTGGCGCCAAGTTTGAAGATGCTGTTGGTGTACAGGTCGTCGCGCCGGGCCTGCACGCTCATGTCCTGCATGAAGACACGGTCGCCGACCGTGTTGATCGGGTCGTTGTAGCTGTTATGCGAGTTGATCGGGAAGAAGCCGACGCGCATGTCCTTGATGTCGGCCAGCGAACGGCTCATGCCGGCGACCATGGCGCGGTTGCGGTTGCCGTAGTAGCTGAACCAGTTGGCGAAATTCTGCAACATGGCGTTGTAGTTGGCCGTGGTGTCGAAATTGGCCGTGGCGATGGTGTACTTCCACATGTTGCAGCCGGTGCCGCAGGCATTGGAGATCACCGGACGCGAGGTCGTGTCGGTCTTGTACCCCACCGGTTGTTCCGCAGCCGGCGTGGTCGTCTTCATATAGAAGGTCGCCGGGTAGTACTGCATGTAGACGTTGGTGTTGCCGCTGTTCCAGGTCAGGCCGCCGGAGCCGACGATGTTGTTGTTGCCGCCCACGACCCGGTAATTGGTGCCCGCCGGCAGGAACATGCCGTTGCGCAGGGTGAACACGTCCGTGTTCGTATCGTAGCGGTTCGCAGCCAGGTTGACCGTGGTGCCGGCGGTCCGCGGGTCGATCTTGGTGGCGGTGGTCGAAGCGTTGCCGTTGGGATTGGCGAGACTGTAGTCGTACGGGACCTTGGTCGGCGGCATCGCCGCGGTCAGCCAGGCTTCGTACTTCACGTTGGGATTGAAGAACGAAGGATTGAAGTCCGACGAGCGCGCTGCGCCCAGCGAATCCAGCGGCGGCAGGCCGAGGAAGCCGCTGCCGATACGCGGACCGGGCAACAGGTAGAAGTGGTCGCAACCGCCGTCGGTGCGCGGCTTACCGGCGTTGGCGCCGCTGGTATAGAACAGGCCGTAGGGCTGGGTGGAGCTGTCGCGGCCGAAGCAGATCTCGCCGTCCTGACCGGGGAACATGGTCTGGAAGGTCATCGAGCCGGAGTCGTCGACCGCCATCATGAAGGCCGGTGGTACGCCGTCGCCGCCCAGGTTCAGCGGCGCCTGCGCGAGCGTGCCGGCGCCCTGGGTGGTCGTGTTCGCGCCCAGCTGCGGTGCGCGGATACCGAGCACAGCCAGGCTGGTCGCGGCGGCGATAATGAGTATGCGATTCGCGTTCATGGCCAAGGCCCTCAGCGGCCGATGAAAATGGTGTCGACGACAGCGTCGGACGACGGTTCTGAAGCCCGATCGGCGCGGTAGGCGGTGATGCGATAACGCACGAACACCTTCTCGCTGGCCGGGAATTCGCCGATGTTCAATTGCCCACCGCCGATGCACTGGTCGATGTTGCGTACGCGTGCGGCCGGCTCCGGACTGCCGGCCGGCGCGATCGACGCCGCCGTACCGAATGCAGCCGGATCGAACACGCCGCACTCTTCCATGCGGGTCGAAGCGCCAACCTGACCCTCGGCCTCGCGCGCGAGATCCTCGGCACGCTGGAACGCCTGGTTGGTGGCCAGATAGTTGGACGACATGCGCTCCTGCATCGTCGCCACCTGCATGCCCGTGATGCCGAGCAAGGCGAGGATGATCAGGAAGATCAGGGCCACGTAGAGTGCAGCACCTTGTTGCTTGCGCGGACCGTTGAATCCGGAACGACTCATGGGCCTGTCTCCTCAGTTCTCGAACAGGCGGTTGCGCTGGGCAACGTTGGTTTCGTAAACGGCGCGGTAGTAGCCGTCGTTCTGCGGGGTCACCAAGGTGCCCAGCACCGACATCCGCTGCACGGCCGGATCCATCTGCGCCGACACGGCGCCTTCGGAGCTGCGCATCACCAGGCCTACCTGGACCGAGCCGATGCGACGCCAGAGGCTGGCGTTGTTGCCGTTCGGATTGACCACGCCGCCGCCGACCTGATTGGCGGTCCAACTGGTGGTGATGTAGCCGCTGGGGGGCGTGGCTGCAGCCGTGACCCGATCCTGGCCATAGAGCAACTGCAAGGACTCGACGCCTTCGACCAGCTCTTCGCGTTCGGCCTGCAAACCGCCGGCGGCATTGCGTGTGTAGCGCGCCCGGTACAAGGACGGCGCCGCGGTGCCGACGGCGCCGGTACCCATGCCGACGCCGACGTAGTACACGACGATTTCGGCACGGTAGAGCGTGGCCTTGCTCGCGTCGTAGGAGTCGCGGTCGCCCATGAAATTGGACAGGTTCAGAGGATCGGCGGCGGAGGAGACGGTGATCACGCCGGTGCCCGCGTTGACGCCGCCGGCGAACACGCTGGCGCGCCTGCAGTCGCTGATGCCGAACAAGCCGGAGCCGCCGGTGGTGACTTCCGTGGTGATCGGAGTCACGGTGCTGGTCGGGTCGCCGGCGGTGAACGCGGTCATGCCGGTACCGATCGGCCAGAAGTACCGCAGCACCAGGATGTCGCTGCCGGCCACCGGCTGCAAAGCGCCGATATCGGCAGGCAGCGCCGGGTTCCACTGATTGACGTTGCCCAGCACGGGTGCGCCGCTGGTGACGTTGATGGTGTCGCCGGGCGACGTGTTGACGGCCTCGAAGCCCTGCATGCCGACGTCGAAGCGCAGCAGGTAGGGCGCGTTGGCGAAGTTGCTGGCGACGCGGTCGGCCGGGTTCAGGAACAGCAGGTTCAGGCCCTCTTCGGCCGGAACCGCCGCCTGCAACAGGGCGGAATCGTTGACGCAGCCCAGGTGCCCGGCCATGCGCAGGTCGCGTTCCAGCGAGTCCATCGCGAAACGCGCGTTCTCCTGGGCGCGGCCGATGCCCTCGGCCAGACGGTAGGCCGAGCGCGAGGCCGACATCACCTGCACCAGGCCCAGCATCAGCACCATGCCGATCGCCAGCGCGACCATCAGCTCGATCAGCGACAGACCCTGCTGCGAGCGGTAACGAATATGCGAATGACGAGTCATAGCCGTGTGGTCACCACGTAGGTCGATTGGGCCTGGCCCAAGGCGGCCTGGTTGAGGTCGTCGGCCCAGCGCAGGGTCACGGTCACGACATTGCCGTTGAACACCACCTGGCCCTGCCCGCCCGGCAGGCTGGAACTGACTTCGCAGCGCCACACGTTCATGTTGGCGTTGAAGTCGGTCGCCGCGCCGCGGCCGCAACCGCCGACGGCGGGCGCGGTCGGGAAGCTGTTGAAGGTCAGTGCCGCGTACTGGCGCGAGACCACGCGATTGGTCCGCATCATGTCCACGACCTGATGCGACAGGTTCACCGCGGTGGTGCGGTGGTTCGCGCTCTGGGTGTAGCGGATGTTGAGGGTCTGCAGGAACGCCAGGCCGAGCAGGCCGAAAGCCAGCACCAGCAGCGCGATCAGCACCTCGATCAGAGAGAAGCCGCCCACGGAGCGCCGCAACGACGCCCGGGCGCGCGAAGAGGACCGACTCATGAGCAGCTTTCCTTCTGAATGCGCACCTGACCGGCGCGGGTAACGGTGAGGCGGCGTTGCTTGTTGGCGGCGCCGGCCGTGCAGTCCACGGCGTGCGCGGTGAACACCGCATTGGCGGCCGGGGCGGTCATGCGGCCGCGACGGTCGAACACGATGCTCGGCACCGCCGCGCCGGCCGAAGCCAGGGCCACCTGCGCCGCGTTGCCCTGGAAGTAGCGGATCGCCGGCTCGTCGGCGGCCTTGGCGCCGTCGGTGTTGGCGTCGTTCCAGACCAGCCAGCCGGCGCTCCAGTCGTTGCCGCAGGTGGCGCCGTCGGCGCTGGGGCAGACGCCGCCGGCGCGATTGCTGCGCATGGCCTCGCTGCGGGCCAGGTTGACGCCGGCGATCATCGAATTGGACGCAGCCGCCAGGCGGTTGTTGCTCAAGGCGTCAGTGAACGACGGCCAGCCCAGGGCCAGCAGCACGCCCAGAACGGCGATCGCGATCATTAATTCCATCAGGGTAAAGCCCTGATTGGCACTCAATCTGGACATGCTCTCTCCCCAGCATTCACAAAGGCGATGCTAGAGAAGTGCCGTCAAGTAGCAAGTCTTGGCCGGACGGGCGGTCGAGCGGTCGGTACAGGCGTGCCCTGACGGCGTCATTTTGTGACGAGCAACGGCAACAAACTGCGACGTGAACCGGCACGGCCGTGTCGAACGCGGGAAATCGGCCTGCCATCCGACCGTTCGGCGGCATCGGCGGCCCTTGCGATCAGTGGCGCCTCGCGCGAGCGCCCTGCCCGTCGCGCTGTCCGTGCCGAGCCTGGGCGCCGCACGCGACGCCCCTCCTTCCTACGCCCGGTCGCGGTGGACCGGGCACGATCGCTCAGGTCACGACCCGATAGCAGGGCCGGTACTCGCCCGCGATCTTCATCCGGCGCTGCTCCACGAACGCGCGCAACAACGCGTCCAGCGACTGCATCATGTCGGCGTCGCCGTGGATCTCGAACGGGCCGAACTCCTCGATGCGGCGCATACCGTCTTCCTTGACGTTGCCGGCGACGATGCCGGAGAACGCGCGCCGCAGGTCCGCGGCCAGCTCGTGCGGCTTGCGGCCGTGGTGCAGATCCAGCGCCGCCATCGCCTCGTGGCTGGGCACGAACGGTTGCTGGAACTCGACCGGGATGTCGATCGACCAGTTGAAGTAGAACGAGTCCTTCTGCGCGATGCGGTGCTCGCGCACCTTGCGGATGCCCGCGGACATGCGCTTGGCCACCGCCTCCGGGTCGCCGACGATGATTTCGTAGCGCGAGGTCGCCGCTTCGCCCAGGGTCAGGCGCAGGAAACGGTCGATCTGCTCGAAGTACGGCGCCGAAGCCACCGGGCCGGTCAGGATCAGCGGGAACGGCAGGTGCGCGTTCTCCTCGCGCAGCAGGATGCCGAGCAAGTACAGGATCTCCTCGGCGGTGCCGACGCCGCCCGGGAACACGATGATGCCGTGGCCGAGGCGCACGAAGGCTTCGAGGCGCTTCTCGATGTCCGGCATGATCACCAGGTGATTCACGATCGGGTTCGGCGACTCGGCGGCGATGATGCCCGGCTCGGTGATGCCGATGTAGCGCATGCGGCGCTTGCGCTGCTTGGCGTGGGCGATGGTCGCGCCCTTCATCGGCCCCTTCATCGCACCCGGGCCGCAGCCGGTGCAGATGTCCAGGCCGCGCAGGCCCAGCTCATAGCCGACCTGCTTGGTGTAGATGTACTCGTCGCGCGAGATCGAATGGCCGCCCCAGCAGACCACCAGGTTGGGATCGGCCGGGTGCAGGATGCGCGCGTTGCGCAGCAGCCCGAACACCGCATCGGTGATGCCGTCGCTGCTCTTGAGGTCGCGGCCGGCGTCGGCGGACAGCTCGATCGCGGTGTAGGCCAGGTCGCGGACCACCGCGAACAGCAGCTCGGCGACGCCGCGGATGATCTCGCCGTCGACGAAGGCCATCGCCGGCGCATAGGCCAGGTCGATGCGGACGCCGCGGTCCTGCTGATGGACCTGGATATCGAAATCCGGGTACAGCTCGCGCGCCGCGCGCGGGTCGTCGGAGGCGCTGCCGCTGGTCAGCACGGCCAGGGCGCAGCGGCGCAGCAGGTCGTGCATGCCGGTGGAGGCGTCGCGCAGGCGCGCGACCTCGTCCCGCGACAGGACGTCCAGCCCGCCCTTGGGGTAGATACGTGCGTTCACCGTCGGCAGGGCGGTGGTGATGGTTGCGGTCATGCTTGCCTTCTCTTGGGTGTTCATCGTCGATAGTTGGACAGCGACTCTAGCGCAGGGGTCCCCATAAAAGAAAACGGCCGGGTTTCCCCGGCCGTTTCCTGGTGTCGCAAGACTGGCTTCCGATCAGAACTTGTAGCGGAAGCTGATCTGGGCGGCCCAGCGCGAGATGCCCTTGTCGTCGTAGATGTTCAGGGCGTCCGGACCGTTGTAGCGGTACACGTACTTGCCGGCGTTGCCGGCGCAGGTGCCGGTCAGCGGAGCGCCGCCGGCGCCGCAGATGCCGCCGTACTCGACGATGCCGCGGTAGCCCGGGAACGCCTGTTCTTCGACGCTGCCCCACTTCTTGTTCAGCAGGTTGCCGACATTGAGGATGTCCAGGGCGATTTCGGCCTTGTGGCCTTCCATGAAGCCCGGGATTTCCTGCGAGATGCGCATGTCGAACTGGTTGACCCAGCGGCCGTGCGCGGCGTTGCGCTCGGCGACCTGGCCCTTGTGCTGGCTCAGGTAGTCGTTCGAGTTCACGAACGCCCAGAAGCCAGCCGCTTCCGCCGCGGAACCGAACACCACGTCGGTGAGGTCCTTGGGGATGTACAGCAGGTCGTTGGCGCGGCCGTCGCCGTTGGCATCGTTGTCGAAGGTGTAGCTGTACGGACGGCCCGAACGGCCTTCGTAGAACATCGACACGCTGGTGTTGTAGTCGCCGAAGAAGGCGTGCTTCCAGCTGACCGCCGCGGTGAAGCGGTTCTTGATCTCGTAGCTGGAGGTCGACGAGACCTCTTCGTTGGACTGGAACACCGCCACGTTGCCCAGCTGCGAGCCCGAGGTCGAGCTGGTCAGCGGGCTGACTTCGTTGGCGTTGGTGTAGGTGTAGGCGAGCAACCAGGACCAGTCGCTCTCGTTGAACGGCTTGTTCAAGGACAGGGTCAGCTGCTGGCTTTCGCCCTTGCTGGTCGAACGGGCGATGATCGCGTCGTTGTAGCCGCGGTTACGCAGGGTACGAGCGTCCGTACCGCTGCTGACGCAGGAGCTGCCCGGCTGCACGCCGGTCTCGTTGCGGCAGGCGGCGCCCAGCGAATTCCAGCTGGCCGGATTCAGGCCGGCGTTGTTCCAGTACATCGCACGGCCGTCCTGACCCAGACGGGTGGAGTTGCCGAGGTTCAGCTGCTGGTAGTAGATACCTTCCTTGACCGAGGTCAGCACGATCTCGGCGGCGCCGACGACGCCCCACCACGGCAGCTCGGTATCGAACGCCAGGTTGGCCTTCCACACCGACGGCTGGCCCAGGTCGGGATCGATGAAATCGACCGACTGCACGCCCGGCGTGCCGCCAGCCTGTGCGATCGCGAGCTGGCCATTCGGATTCGGCGAGAAGACGTTGGTGCCGTTGGAGTCGAAATAATCGATATACGACAGACCGTTGTTGGCGTACGGGTTGGCGAGCCATACGGTCGCGGCCGAGCCCTGGAACAGACCGATACCGCCGCGCACCTGGGTCGGACGCTCGCTGTCGAAGGTGTAGTTGAAGCCGAAGCGCGGCGAGAGCAGGCCGTTGCCGTCGATGGTGGCGTCGTTGCGATAGCCGAACGCAGTGGACGCGGCGGCGTTGAACGGCGGCTTGCCATCGACCATCGGCTCGTCGTAACGCAGGCCGAAGGTCAGGGTCAGGTTGTTGTTGACCGCCCAGCTGTCCTGCACGAACAGGCCCAGGTTCTTGAGCTTGAACTCGGCCGCCATGTTGTTGAGTTCGCCACCGGCCGGATAGAACAGCTGGTAACGGCTGGAACGACCGGCCGCGTAATCGGCGATGCTGTTGAAGGTGTAGACGCCATTCACACGACGACCGAACAGGTTGTAGACCTCGTTCTCTTCGTAGTCGACGCCGAACTTCAGGGTGTGATCGCCCAGGAACCAGTTACCGGCGAAGAACGCGTTCTTCGTGGTGGTTTCCAGCACGTTGGCGTGGGTGTTCTCTTCGGTACCCAGGTTCAGCGTGGCCGAACCGATGCGGACGGCGATTGCCGGCAGGTCGGCGAGCGGGTTGCGCACGGCCGAGTAGTCGCGGTACGAAACCTTGGCTTCGGTGGAGAAGTTGTCGGACCAGTCGCTGAACAGCTGCGCGGTGTACGACTCGAGCTCGAAGTCACGCACGTAGTGGTAGGTGTTCAACGCCAGCGTGGTGTTGCCGAAGCCCTGCAGGTTGGCGGTGTTCTGCTCGGACTTGCTGTAGCGGAAACTGGCGCGGTGGGCGTCGGTGATGTTCCAGTCGATCTTGATGCCGTACTCTTCGGCTTCCGAGTTCAGCGCCGGCTTGGCCAGCGTGCCCGGATCGAAGCCCCAGGTGTTCTTCGAAATATTGATGACGTCGTTAATCTGTTGCTGGGTGATGTTGACGATGTTGCTCTCACCCGAACCGACCGGACCGAAACCGGAGTTACCGGTGAACAGGCCCTTGCCCTTGTAGTTCTCGTAGTTGGCGAAGAAGAACAGCTTGTCCTTGATCAGCGGGCCGCCGAAGGTCGCGCCGTAGGTGGTCTCGTTGTCGAACAGCTTGGGACGGACGTTGTTGCGGTTCTTGCCGGCCCAATCGCCGTCGCGGTAGATGCCGTACAGCGAGCCGTGGAACTCGTTGGTGCCCGACTTGGTCACGGCGTTGATCACGCCGCCGGTGCCGCCGGAGATGGTGACGTCGTAGTTGGCGACGTCGACCGCCACTTCGTCGATGGTGTCCATCGAGAACGGCTGGCGCGGGGTCGGCAGGCTGTTGGATTCCAGGCCGAAGGAGTCGGCGGTGCTGATGCCGTCGACGCGGACCACGTTGTAGCGCGGGTTCTGGCCGCCGACCGAGATCTCGTTACGCGACTTGTCGGTCTGCGCGACGCGCGGGTCGAGGCGGACGTAGTCCTGCAGGTTGCGGTTGATCGACGGGAACGATTCCAGCTGCTGGCGGGTCACGTTGGAACCGGCGCCCATCTTGGTCGCGCTGAACACTTCCGAGCCGCCGTAGGACACGGCCTGGACCGATTCCAGCGTGGTGACCGAATTGTTCAGGGACACGTCGACGTTGTTGACCTTGTCGAGGTTCAGGAACACGCCGTCCTGCGAGCCGGTGCCGGCGCCTTCCTTGGTGGTGGTGATCACGTACGGACCACCGACACGCAGACCGCGCGCGTTGTAGCGGCCGTCGGCGTCGGTCACGGCGCGGCTGACGGTGCCCGACTCGGTGTGGGTGATCGTGACTTCGGCGCCTACGACGGGTTGACCATCTGCGCCGACCACGCGGCCGGCAACGCCGGCGGACGTGCTCTGCGCGAATACGGGCGCGGTGGCGAGAACGGCGAGCAGACCAAGCGTGAGCTTGGACAACCGGACGCTATTCGGATGGGTCATTACGATGGCCTCAGTGCGTGGGATACATGGAATTCTTGGCGTGCGTCGGCGGGCGCTATGCGCCATACGCCAAAGACTGGTGGTGTTCCGCCCCTACCCGGGTGCAGCGCGTGCAGCCCCGCCGGGTTAACAGCAGTTTAACAGGCTAAGTGGGCTGTGTGACAGAGACGTGACCAGCGTCAAGGCTTGTCACACGGTGACCGCGGTCCAAGCTGAACCGGCTACTGCGGCAAAGTCCGGGCGCCCGCCGCGTGGCTTTGCGATGCCGGACAGGCACTTAGCTCGTGCCTGCGGGCACCGGCCGGGCGCGCGGTCGCGGCCGGGCCGGAGGTTCCTCAGGGCGGGGAAATCTGCAGGTAGGTGCCGAGGCCGTCCAGGAACATCTGCACCGAGATGGCCACCAGCAGCATACCCATCAGCCGCTCGATCGCGATCAGGGCGCGCCGGCCCAGCAGCTTATAGAGCAAGGTGGCCGAGAACAGGATCGCCGCGGTCGCGCCCCAGGCGATCATCAGCGCCAGGCTCCAGTCGCCCAGGCGGGTGGGCTCGTTGCTGCCCATCAGCATCACCGCGGCCATGCCCGAAGGGCCGGCCACCAGCGGGATCGCCATCGGCACGATGAAGGGCTCGCCCTCGGGCAGCTCGCCCATCAGGCCTTCCGGCGGCGGGAAGATCATGCGGATGCCGATCAGGAACAGGACGATGCCGCCGGCGATCGAGACCGACTCCTGGCGCAGGTGCATCAGCTCCAGGGCGTACTTGCCGCCCCACAGGAACAGCATCAGCACGCCCAGCGCGATCAGCAGCTCGCGCGCCAGCACGATCCGCTGCCGCTTCGGCGGCAGGCCGCGCAGCAGGCTCAGGAACACCGGGATGTTGCCCAGCGGGTCCAGGATCAGGAACAGCAGCAGCGCGGCCGAGGCGATGGTCACGGCGCGGCGCGCTCCGGCAGCGGATGCCAGACCTGGCCGCGGTGGGCGGCGCCGGCGGCCGACAGCAGGGTCACGCAGGCGGCGGCGTAATCGGCCGGGTCGCGGGCCTCGCGGTCGTTCTCTTCGACGTAGGCCTTGCCGCGCAGCGCGGTGCGCATCGGGCCCGGCTGCAGGCCGGCGACGCGGACCGGGCCGTTGCCGATCTCGGCGTGCAGCATGCCGACCAGCGCCGCCAACGAATGCTGGGCCAGGCCGTAGCCGCCCCAGTAGGCGCGGCCGACCCGGGCCGGGTCGTCCATGGCGAATACCAGCGCGGCGTCCGGCGCCCTCGCAAGCAGTGGCAGGCAGGCCTGCGACAGCCACCAGCGCGCGGTGAGGTTGACGTGGATGGCGCGCGCGAACGCGGCCGGGTCGGTCTGCAGCAGCGGGGTCAGGCCGGGGAAGTCGGCGGCACAATGCAGCACGCCGTCGAGGCGGCCGAATTCGTCGCCGATGCGCTGCGCCAGTTCGGCGTAGTCGTCGGGCGCGGCGCCTTCCAGGTCCAGCGGGTACAGCACGGGCTCGGGACCGAGCTTGGCGATCGCATCGTAGACGCGGTTCAACTTGGCCGGCTTGCGCCCCAGCAGCACCACGGTGGCGCCGGCGCGCGCGCAGGCCTGGGCCGCGGCGGTGCCGAGACCGCCCTGCGCGCCGCTGACCAGGACCACGCGATCGGCCAGCGCGGCCGCATCGGCCGATGCCGCGACCGCGCTCACTGGCGCTGGGTCTCGCTGATCATGCGCGCCAGCTCGCCGGACTCGAACAGCTCCAGGGTGATGTCGCAACCGCCGATCAGCTCGCCGTGGATGAACAACTGCGGGAAGGTCGGCCAATTGGAATAACGCGGCAGGTTGGCGCGGATCTCCGGATCCTCGAGCACGTTGACCGTATGCAGCACGGTCGCGCCGGCGGACTTGAGCGCCTGCACTGCGCGGCTGGAAAAACCGCACATCGGGAACTGCGCGGTTCCCTTCATGAAAAGAACGATCGGATGGCCTTCGACTTCGGCCTGGATCCGCTCCATAACGGACATGGGGGCAACTCCTGCAATGCTCTGTTGCGCCGTATACGTTCAGGCAACAGAGCGTGGGGATAGAATGGGCAATTGTAAGCCTTCACGGCAGCGGACACGCGACCCGGCAGCGGTACGCACCCCGTCGCCCCCCTCTAGCCAGCCCCCAGAATCCAGCAAGGAGCCCGCCAATGGCCATCGAACTGCCCGCTCTGCCCTACGACCGCACCGCGCTCGAACCGCACATCTCCGGCGAGACCATCGACTTCCACTACGGCAAGCATCATCAGGCCTACGTGACCAACCTCAACAACATGATCCCCGGCACCGAGTTCGCCGACATGTCGCTCGAGGACATCATCCGCAAGTCGCAGGGCGGCGTATTCAACAACGCGGCGCAGATCTGGAACCACACCTTCTACTGGAACTGCCTGTCCCCCAACGGCGGCGGCGAGCCGACCGGCAAGCTGGGCGAGCTGATCGCCAAGTCCTTCGGCGACTTCGCCAAGTTCAAGGACGAGTTCACCAAGGTCACCGTCGGCACCTTCGGCTCGGGCTGGGGCTGGCTGGTGCAGCGTCCGGACGGTTCGCTGGCCCTGGTCAGCACCTCCAACGCCGGCACCCCGCTCACCGGCGAAGACACCCCGCTGCTGACCTGCGACGTGTGGGAACACGCCTACTACATCGACTACCGCAACGCTCGCCCGAAGTACGTCGAGTCGTTCTGGAACCTGGTCAACTGGGACTTCGTGGCTTCGAACCTGAAGTAAGCGACGCGCTCACGCAGTACGCGAACATGCAATACGCGAAACGGCCGGGGAAACCCGGCCGTTTTCGTTTGCGTGCGGGCGGCGGGCGAACCTGAGCGCGCCGCGATCGGTCTACTCAGTCGCAGCTGAGGCCGAACTCGCGCTTGAACGCTTCGGCCTGCTCCGGCGGCTCGTGGCTGAGCAAGGCGCAGCCGGTGAAGTTGCCGTGCGTGGTCTTGCGTTCGTCGTCGCGATAGGTCCAGTCGACGATCTCGCCGCGCGCGAACTCGTAGCGCTGGCCCAGGCGCACGCGGTCCACGCGCTCGGGCTGGTTGTCGATGGTCGCGGAGTAGCCGCTGGCGGTCTCGTCCAGATCGGACAACCAGAAAAATTCTTTGTAACCGTCCTGCTCGATGCCGACCTTGACCGAGAAAGCCGACAGGTGCGGTGGCGGGTTCTTTTCGAGTGTCAGGAAACCGTCCAGCGACGCGCGCGCCTTGGCGAACGCGGCCTCCATGGCCGGATCGCCGGTCGGCACCTCGGTCACGTCGTCGTCCTTGGCGCGCTCCAGTACGGTTTTAGCATCGGTCGCCTGAGAGCAGCCGGCCAGCAGTACGACGATCAGCAGAATCTTGTGCATCCATGCATCCCAGTGCGTGAGCGGTAGCGCATGCCGACGCAGCGCGTCGCATGCGCCTGGACAGAATCGTGAGTTTACGAGCGCGGGCCCAGGGCCTCGATCACCGGCGCGACCTGCGCCTGCCGGCTCAGCGCCGCGCCGACCCGGGCCAGCGCTGTGGCCAGTTCGTCCTGCGCGTCCGCACGCAGGGTCGCGTGCCCGACCTTGCGGCCGTCGCGCGAGGACTTGCCGTAGTCGTGCCAATGGCCGCCGGCCTCACGCAACACCGCTTCGGCCGCGGGCATCTCGCCGATCCAGTTGAGCATGCAGGCATGGCCGAGCATGCGCGTGTCGCCCAGCGGCAGGCCGAGCACGGCGCGCAGGTGGTTCTGGAACTGCGAGGTCTCGCTGCCTTCGATGGTCCAGTGGCCGGAGTTGTGGACGCGCGGCGCGAGTTCGTTGGCCAGCAGTTCGCCGTCGCGGCAAAACAGCTCCAGCGCGAACACGCCGACGTAGTCCAGCGCTTCGGCGAGCTTGCGCGCGTGCGCATGCGCGGTGCGCGCGAGCGCCTCGTCGGCCTGGGCGGGCGCGAGGCTGGCCGAGAGCACACCGTCCACGTGCCAGTTTTCGGTGAGCGGCCAGGCCCGGAACTCGCCGTCGCGGCCGCGCACGGCGACCACCGACAGCTCGCGCTCGAAGCGCACGAAGCCTTCCAGGATCAGTCCGACCGTGGTCGCCTGCGCGCCCAGCGCGGCCCAGGCCGCGTCGGCGTCGGCCGGCGTCTTGATCCGGAACTGGCCCTTGCCGTCGTAGCCCAGGCGGCGGGTCTTGAGGATGCACGGCGTTCCGATCGCGGCGATCGCCGCGTCCAGCGCGACGCGGGTGGCGACGTCGGCGAATTCGGGCACCGGGATGCCGAGCTCGCGGAACAGGGTCTTCTCGGCCAGGCGGTCCTGGGCCACGCCCAGCGCGCGCGGGCTCGGGAACACCGGTACGCGCTCGGCCAGCCATTGGCCGGACTCGGCCGGCACGTTCTCGAAATCGAAGGTGGCGACGTCGATCTTGGACGCGAACTCGGCCAGCGCGGCCTGGTCGGTGTAGTCGCCCACCACCATCGGCGCGAACTGACCGGCGCAGGCGTCGTCGGCGCTGTCCATGACCAGGAAGCGCAGGCCCAGCGGCGCGCCGGACAATGCGAGCATGCGGGCGAGCTGCCCGCCGCCGAGGATGCCGACCGTGGTCATTTACGCGGATCGTCGTTGGCGAGCACGTCGTCGGTCTGCTTGGCGCGGAACGCGTTCAGCGCCTGACCGATCGCGGCGTGTTCCGGGGCCAGCAGCGCGGCCGCGAACAGCGCGGCGTTGGCGGCGCCGGCGTTGCCGATCGCGAAGGTGGCGACCGGGATGCCGGCCGGCATCTGCACGATCGACAGCAGCGAATCCATGCCGTTGAGCGCCTTGGACTGCACCGGCACGCCCAGCACCGGCACCGCGGTCTTGGACGCCAGCATGCCCGGCAGGTGGGCGGCGCCGCCGGCGCCGGCGATGATCGCGCGCAGGCCGCGTGCCGCCGCCGTATCGGCGTATTCGAACAGCACGTCCGGGGTGCGGTGCGCCGAGACCACCCGCACCTCATGCGGCACGCCCAGCGCCTCGAGCTTGGCGGCGGCGTGCTGCATGGTGTCCCAGTCCGAACGCGAGCCCATGACGATGCCGACCAGCGGCGGCGAGGCGGACGCGGAGCGGTCGGAACCGGGCGAATCGGATGCGGACATTGGTCGGGCCTTGGCGCAAAGACGTATTCTAACGCCCTGTCCCGTCGTATCGGCACCACACCGTATGGATCGCAAACTGTTGGACCTGCTCGTCTGCCCCGTCACCCGCCAGCCGCTGCTGCCGCTGGACAACCGCGGCCTGCAGGCGCTGAACGCCGCGATCGCGGCCGGCGGCGTGGTCCGCGGCGACGGCGCCGCGCAGACCCAGGCCCTGCGCGAGGGCCTGATCACCCGCGACCGCAAGACCGTCTACCGCATCGACGACGGCATCCCGGTGCTGCTGGCCGAAGAGGCCGTCGCCACCGCCCAGATCGACGGCTTCCCGTCGGCATGAGCGCACCGATCGCGCCGCCGCCGGCCGAACAGGTCGAAGCCGACGTCGCCCAGGCCCTGGCCGAGGACCTCGGCAGCGGCGACGTCACCGCCGCCCTGCTCCCGGACATCGCCGACAGCGCCTACCTGCTGTGCAAGGAGCCGGCGGTGGTCTGCGGCCGGCCCTGGTTCGACGCCTGCCACCGCGCTCTGGACCCGGACGTACGCATCGCCTGGCGCGTGGCCGAGGGCGACCACGTCGCCGCCGGCACCGTGCTGGCGACCCTGCAGGGCCGCGCACGCGCCCTGGTCAGCGCCGAGCGCGCTTCGCTGAATTTCATGCAGACCCTGTCGGCCACGGCCACCGTCACCGCGGCCTATGTCGAAGCCGTGCGCGGCACCCGCGCCAAGATCCTCGACACCCGCAAGACCCTGCCCGGCCTGCGCCTGGCGCAGAAGTACGCGGTGCGCGTGGGCGGCGGCGTCAATCACCGCATCGGCCTGTACGACGCGGTGATGCTGAAGGAAAACCACGTCCGCGCCGCCGGCTCTCTGACCGCGGCTATCCATGCGGCACGCGCCATGCACCCGACCCTGCCGCTGATCGTCGAGGTCGAGTCGATCGCGCAATTGCACGAAGCCCTGGGCGAAGGCTGCGACCGCATCCTGATCGACGACTTCGACGCCGCGACCCGGCGCGAGGCGGTGCGGATCGCGTCCGCCGCGCCCTATCACGGCGCGATCCCGCTGGAAGTATCCGGCGGCGTCGACCTGCCCGGCCTGCGCGCGATCGCCGAAGACGGCGTCGACTGCATCTCGATCGGCGGCCTGACCAAGCATGTGCGCGCGATCGACCTGTCGTTGAAGCTGGGCCCGCCGCCGGGCGAGGCCTGAGCAAGCCCGAACGCTTCGGGACGCGTTGGCGGAGCTTGCCCGGCCCCGCAGGACGCGGCGGGCACCGCGAACCGCATAGCCCCGAACCGCCCCTCGCTCAACGCAGCAGCACGAACCCCACCAGCGCCAGCAGCACCGCACCGGCGAGCGCGGCCCAATGCCAGGACGGTCGCCCCAGCTTGACCGGCGCGGCGGCCGGCGCCGGTGCGCCCTCGGCCGCGGGCGCCTCCTGCAGCGAACCGGTCAGGCGGAAGCGCAGCTGGTCGAAACCGATCTCGTCGCCGACCTGGGCGATCGCGCGCAGCACGCGCCGGCCGTTGACCGTGGTGCCGTTGGTCGAACCCAGGTCCTCGATCTGCAGGCCGTCGTGGGTCGGAATCAGGCGTGCGTGCTGACGCGACAGGCCGCTCTGGTCCAGTTGCAGGCCGCACTCGGGCGCGCGCCCGACCACGGTCGCGGCCAGCAGCGGGAAGCTGCGGCCGAACAGGTCGCCGGACACGCCGCGCAGCACGTAGCGCGGCAGCACCGGGCGTACCGCGGTCACGCCGGGGTCGTCGTTGGCCGACGGCGGCAGCACGCCGGCGACGCCGCCCTGGTGGCGCACGGCCGACGGACCGATCGCCGCCAGACGCGCACGCACCTCGTCGAAAGCGACGTCGTCCCCCGGGCGCAGCGCGATCAGCCCGGCCGCGACCTGGCGGCCGTTGACGCGCACCTGCGCGCCGGGCGGCACGTCCAGCATCACGCCCTGCGCGCTTACGTGCAGTTGGCAGTGCTGGGGCATGACCCCCGGCCGGTCGAGGACGATGGTGGATTCGGGGTCGGAGCCGACCCGGTTGACGCCGTGGCCCAGCAATACCTGCGGATGCTCGCCATCCGGAAAGACCAGTTTCATAAGTTGTATGTTTCCCCCTGTTGCGCAAGCGTAGGGCATAAGCCTTGCGAGTGGCGCATACCGAGACCACATTGAAAACATGCCTACTTTGATTCTGTTAATGATCCTGGGCGCCGCGGCGTTCTCGTTCTGGAGCGCCGGGCGCGCCGCCGCCGAGCGCGCCGAGGCCCTGGGCCGCGACGCCTGCCGCAACGCCGGGGTGCAGTGGCTGGACCAGAGCGTGCACGCCACCGGCATGCGCCTGTGCCGTCACGACAACGGCTGGCTCGGGCTGGAGCGGACCTTCCGCTTCGACTACTCGCTGGACGGCCAGGACCGCCACATCGGCCGCATGATCCTGCGCGGCGAGCGCCTGATCGCGTTCAGCGGGCCGGTGACGCGGGAGCCGACGCAGTTGCATTGAGGGGCCCCGCCGAAGCGGGCCGTAGCGGCACGGCAGCGGGACGACGATTTCTGTGGGAGCGGCGTAAGCCGCGATCGCGAAATCCGGTTGCGACGCCGTTCGCGGTGGCGAAATCGCGGCTTACGCCGCTCCCACAGAAGGCACCGTGGGCTGCGCTGGGACCGGCATCCGCCGCCGGGACGGACGGCAGCGCTGCAACGGAAACGGGAGTGGCGCTGCCGATCGGGCTGGCGCGGTCGCGGCTTACGCCGCTCCTACCCTAGGGCGGGCGGCGCATCCGTGCCCGGATCTGCTCCGGCTTACTTCACCACCCGCAAATGCCCGCCGCGGCGCGGCGTGGGGGTGTGGGGGCCGTCGTCGTCGCCGTCGGACAGGGGGTCGCTGGGGACCGCGCTCAAGGGCGCGTGACCCGGCGCCATCGGCTCGTCGAAATCCTCGGACGGGTCGTCGTGGCCGCCTTCGTGGGTGGTCCCTTCGTCCGGCAGGGCCATGCCCTGCCCGGTCTCGCGGGCGTAGATCGCCAGCACCGCGCCCACCGGCACCGAGACCGGATGGCTGACGCCGCCGAAGCGGGCGCTGAAGCGGATCGTGTCGTTGCCCATTTCCAGGCGCGAGACCGCGCGCTCGGCCACGTTCAGCACGATCTTGCCGTCCTTCACCGCATGGGTCGGGACCTGGACCATGGGCCGGGTGGCGTCGACCAGCAGGTGCGGGGTCATGCCGTTGTCGGCGATCCACTCGTACAGCGCCCGCAGCAGGTACGGGCGGTGGCTGGTCATGCTGGGGGCGTTCTCGTCACTCATGCCGCCAGTTTAGCGCCTGGCCGGCGATCCCGACGTGCCTGTCGTCCGCGATCCGGCGGTCGCCGGATCGCGCAAGGCGGACGGGGCCGGCGGATACAGGGCCGGCGCCCCGCTGTAGCCAGCGTGTCAGGCCGGCATGTCGCGCAGCTTGCGTTCCTGGTCGGTCAGGCTGCGGGTGAAGCCGGGATTGCGGAAAATGCGGTTGCCGTAGTCCTCGATCGCCTTGCCGTCCTTCGGCAGCGCCACGCCCAGCGAGTCCAGGCGCCAGATGATCGGGGCCATGGCGCAGTCGGCCAGGCTCATTTCCGGGTTGAGGAAGAACTTGCTGGCCTTGAACAGCGGCACCGAGGCGGTCAGCAGTTCCTTCAGGCGCTTGCGTGCGGCTTCGGCCTGGGCCTTGTTGCCCAGCTGGATCGCCTGCACCTGCGGCACCCAGTCGTGTTCCAGGCGCAGCGTCGCCAGGCGCAGGCGCGCGCGCGACAGCGGATCGACCGGCATCAGCGGCGGATGCGGGTAGCGCTCGTCCAGGTATTCGCTGACCACACTGGCCGCGTACAGCACCAGATCGCGCTCGACCAGGGTCGGCACCGAGTGGTACGGGTTGAGATCGACCAGGTCTTCGGGCGGGTTCTGCGGATCCACCGGAATCAGGTCGTAGGTGACGCCCTTGGCGGCCAACACCAGGCGCACGCGATGACACAGCACGCAGTCGGTGGAGGAAAACAGGGTCAGGGCATTACGCATACGTGGACTCGCCGCCATCATCGACCTCTCCAGCAACCGGAATCCGCCGGTCGCAAGACGCCCCCCACCCCGTGTGGGCGGTCGTCACGGTCCCCGAGCGTATGCGCTTTCCCCCCTTCCGCGAAAGGCTCCGGCGTCCTGGCCGGCCTTACGAGGAAGGCCCGCGCATCGCTGCGCGGGCCTTGCGGGGAAATACTCAGTGTTCGACGTCTCGCCAGTACTCGCTCTTGAGCAGGTAGGCCAGGAAGGTGAACACCGCCAGGAACAGGACCACCCAAACGCCGAGACTCTGGCGCTTGAGCGCGGCCGGTTCGCCGGCGTACTCGAGAAATGCGGTGATATCGCGCACCGATTGATTGAACTGCTCCGGCGCGACCGAGCCCGCGGCGCCGGCTTCGAAGTGCGTGAAGCACTTGCCGTCGACTTCGCTGCTGCCGTGCGGGCATTCCAGGATCGGCTTGCCCTTGTCGTCCTTCTTCTCGCCGAACATGCCGTGCGCCGGCACCTTGTCGGTGAACTTCGGTGTCTGCGTGCCCTGCATCTGCCACAGCGGATTGGGCATCGAGGCATTCGGGAACAGGGCGTTGTTCCAGCCCAGCGGACGCGCCTCGTCCAGGTAGAAGGACTTCAGGTAGGTGTAGATCCAGTCGCTGCCGCGCACGCGCGCGATCACGCTCAGGTCCGGCGGCATCTTGCCGAACCACTGGTTGGCGTGTTCCGGCGTCAGGCTGACCTGGATTTGCTCGCCGAACTTGGCGCCGGTGAAGTTGAGGTTGGCCATGACCTCGTCTTCGCTCAGGCCCAGGTCCTGGGCGATGCGCGAATAGCGCAGGTACTTCAGCGAATGGCAGCCGGAGCAATAGTTCATGTACAGCTGGGCGCCGCGCTGCAGCGACGCGCGGTCGCCCAGGTCGGTGCCCGACTGCATCAGGTTGCCGCCGCCGGACGCGAAGGCGGTGGCCGACACGAGCATGCCGGCGGCGAAGGTGGCGAGCTTCTTCACGATGCGGTTCTTCATCAGAGGCTGGCTGGTCTTAGTCATGCATCGTCACCCGTTCCGGCACCGGCTTGGTCTTATCGAGCTTGGTCCACAGCGGCATGGTGATGAAGAAAGCGAAGTACAGGAAGGTCAGCACGCGGCCGACGATGGTCTCGACCGGATCGGTACCCGGACCGGCGCCGATCTTGCCCAGCCACACGAAGCTCAGCGCGAACACGCCCAGCAGCACCTTGGACAGGATGCCGCGGTAGCGGTAGGACTTGACCTTGGCGCGGTCCAGCCACGGCACCAGGAACAGGATCGCGATCGCGCCGAACATCACCAGCACGCCCGACAGCTTGTGCGGGATCACGCGCAGCATCGCGTAGTACGGCGTGTAGTACCACACCGGCTTGATGTGCTCCGGCGTCACCAGGCGGTTGGCCTCGGTGAAGTTGTCGTGCTCCAGGAACCAGCCGCCGAACGCCGGCGCGAAGAAGATGATGAACGCGGCGATGATCAGGAAGAAGCCGACGCCCACCAGGTCCTTGACCGTGTAGTACGGGTGGAACGGGATGCCGTCCTTGGGCTTGTTCGCATCCCAGCGGTTGCCCTTCGGGCCCTTCTTGATGTCGACGCCGTCGGGGTTGTTGGAACCGACTTCGTGCAGCGCGCCCAGGTGCAGCACGACCAGCAGCAGCAGCACCAGCGGCAGCGCGATCACGTGCAGGGCGAAGAAGCGGTTGAGGGTGGCGTCGCCGGGCAGGTAGTCGCCCATGATCCACTCGGTCAGGCCGTTGCCGATCACCGGGATCGCGCCGAACAGCGAGATGATCACCTTGGCGCCCCAGAACGACATCTGGCCCCACGGCAGCACGTAGCCCATGAAGGCTTCGGCCATCAGCACCAGGTAGATCAGCATGCCCAGGATCCACACCAGCTCGCGCGGCTTCTGGTACGAGCCGTACAGCAGGCCGCGGAACATGTGCAGGTAGACGACGATGAAGAACAGCGAGGCGCCGGTGCTGTGCATGTAGCGGATCAGCCAGCCCCACTCCACGTCGCGCATGATGTATTCGACCGACGAGAACGCTTCGGCCGCGGACGGCTTGAAGTGCATCGTCAGGAAGATGCCGGTCAGGATCTGGTTGACCAGCACCAGCAGCGCCAGCGAACCGAAGTAGTACCAGACGTTGAAGTTCTTGGGCGCGTAGTACTCGGTCATGTGCTTGCGGTAGACCGGCATCATGCCGGGCGCGCGCGCGTTGACCCAATCCCAGGCGCCGTTGGCGGTGCGGGTAATGATGTTGGACATGACTTACGCCGCTCCCTTCGGATCCACGCCGATGATGATCGTGGTGTCGTTTTCGTAGTGGTGCGGCGGCACCAGCAGGTTGATCGGCGCCGGAACGCCCTGGAACACGCGGCCGGCCATGTCGAAGCGCGACTTGTGGCAGGGGCAGAAGTAACCGCCCTTCCACTCCGGATCGAACGGTTCCGGACGGATCTCAGCCTTCATTTCCGGCGAGCAGCCCAGGTGGGTGCACAGGCCGACCAGGACCGAGATGTCCTTCTTGATCGAGCGGAACTCGCCCTTGACGTAGGACGGCTGCTGATCGAGGTTTTCCGACTTCGGATCGCGCAGATGGCTGTCCAGAGTCGGCAGCGCTTCCAGGACCGCCTTGGAGCGCTTGACGATCCAGATCGGCTGGCCGCGCCATTCGAAGACCAGACGCTGGCCTTCTTCCAGGGCGCTGATGTCGGCTGTCACCGGAGCGCCGGCGAGCTGAGCGCGCGCACTGGGGTTCCAGGACTTGATGAAGGGCACCGCCGCAAAACCGGCCCCGACCGCGCCGACCACTGCCGTGGTCGCCGTCAGGAACCGACGGCGGCCCGTATTGATAGGATCGTTGACCCCTTGGTTGGCCATCCGGCACTCCGCAAAGCTGCAATTCGAAGTTACGCCGCACAGCACGCCGCCACTGGCGACTGCTCGCGGCTCAAAAGACGGGGAAGTGTAACGGAACGGTTAACGGCCCGACAATCCGCCGCTGCGGCGAAACCCTCCCGCGGGTGCGCGCCCGACGCCGCCGGACCCATGCGCGGCACGCGCGCAGGGCGCCGATCGCGCCGCGATCGTCGCGGAAACGTCCATGGGGCGGGGATCAGCGGACCACGGGGGTGGCGCGGTAACGCTGCGCCAGCAGTGCCACGCGCTGCACGTAGCGCTGGGTTTCGCTGTAGGGCGGCACGCCCTTGTACTTGTCGACCGCGCCCTCGCCGGCGTTGTAACCCGCCGCGGCCAGGGTCAGATCGCCATTGAAACGCTTGAGCAGCCAGGCCAGGTACTGCACCCCGCCCTGGATGTTCTGGCCGGCGTCGAAGGCATTGGACACCCCGAACCGGCGCGCCGTGGCCGGCATCAGCTGCATCAGACCCTGGGCCCCGACCCGCGACAGGGCATTGGGGTTGTAGGCCGATTCGGCATGGATGATCGCGCGCACGATCGCCTCTTCGACCCCGTGCTGGCGCGCCGCGGCCGCGATCTCGTCGCGGAAGGCGTCCACGTTCAAGCGGATCGAGCCGAAATTGACCCCAGGCTGCGCCGAGCAGGCGTAGCAGGTCTCCATGAAGCTGTATTTGATCGTCCGCACCGCCGAGGCATTGGCCAGCCCCTTGGGCCGCTTGCTGGTGTAATGGCGGACGCCGTCTTTTATATAGGAATAGACCTGGCCCTGGACCAGGCGCGAGGCCGGCGCCGGGGGCGCGGCCGGCATCTGCACGGCCGCAGCCGGAGCCGCCATGGCTGGAGCGGTCGCGGCCGGAGCTGCAGCGCCCGGCGTGCCCATAAAGGTGGCCGGAGGATTGGAATGGATCGAGGCCGGCGAACCGGCGACCAGGTTGGCCGGCGTCGCGCTGCCGGCGCCACTGGGCGCTCGCGCGGGCACGTAGGCCGAGGCCCGGCTGGGACGGTACTGGCTGACCACGGTGCACTTGGCCCCGGGCACGCGCTTGCTCACATAGCTGCGTTCGCCGCCCGCGCCGTCGCAACGGTAGACGGTGCCGGCCACGGCGGGCGCCATGGCCAACAGGCAGATAGTCCCCAGCAGCAGTGAGCCCCCCCTCATCCGGCGAGTGTCCCCTTTCGCGCTTAAGTTGCCAAGTCTTTGATTCGAAAACGTGACGGCCGCCCGCGACCGGCCTACGGGCGCTAAACTGGCGCCCCTTTCCGGCGCGGATTAACCGCCGCCCTCCCCGGACTACGCGATGACCGACACCGCCCTGCCCGCCGCGCCCGAAGCCGGCGCGGCGCCCGCCCTCCCGGGCAACCCCGTCGCAGCCTGCGCTCCGACGAAAAAACTGTTCATCGAGACCCACGGCTGCCAGATGAACGAGTACGACTCGGCCAAGATGGCCGACGTGCTCGCCGCCAGCGAAGGCCTGGAGCTCACCACCGACGCGGCCGAGGCCGACGTCATCCTGATCAACACCTGCTCGATCCGCGAGAAGGCCCAGGAAAAGGTGTTCAGCCAGCTCGGGCGCTGGAAGCAGCACAAGCAGGGCGACCGCCCGGTCATCATCGGCGTCGGCGGCTGCGTCGCCTCGCAGGAAGGCGAGGCCATCGTCAAGCGCGCGCCTTACGTCGACCTGGTGTTCGGCCCGCAGACCCTGCACCGCCTGCCCGAGCTGATCGCCGCCAAGCGCGCCACCGGCAAGCCGCAGGTCGACATCAGCTTCCCCGAGATCGAAAAGTTCGACCGCATGCCCGAGCCGCGCGCCGAAGGCCCCAGCGCCTTCGTCTCGATCATGGAAGGCTGCAGCAAGTACTGCTCGTTCTGCGTGGTGCCCTACACCCGCGGCGAGGAAGTCAGCCGCCCGTTCGAGGACGTGCTGGTCGAGGTCGCCCAACTCGCCGCCCAGGGCGTGCGCGAGGTCAATCTGCTGGGCCAGAACGTCAATGCCTACCGCGGCCCGTACGGCGAAGAAGGCCCGGACGGAGAGCCGCTCGTCGCGGACCTGGGCCTGCTGATCCGCACCATCGCCGAGATCGACGGCATCGACCGCATCCGCTTCACCACCTCGCACCCGCTGGAGTTCAGCGACTCGCTGGTCGAGGCCTACCGCGACGTGCCGCAGCTGGCCAACTACCTGCACCTGCCGGTCCAGGCGGGCAGCGATCGGGTACTAGCGGCGATGAAGCGCGGCTACACCGCGCTGGAGTTCAAGCAGAAGATCCGCAAGCTGCGCGCCGTGCGCCCGGACATCTCGATCTCGTCGGACTTCATCGTCGGCTTCCCCGGCGAAACCGAGGCCGATTTCGAGAAGACCATGAAGCTGATCGAGGACGTCGGCTTCGACCAGTCGTTCTCCTTCATCTACTCGCGCCGCCCCGGCACGCCCGCCGCCGACCTCGAGGACGCAGTCAGCGACGCCGAGAAGCACGCGCGCCTGTCGCGCCTGCAGGCGACCATCAACGCCAACGCGATGCGGATCTCCGAATCCATGGTCGGCAGCGTCCAGACCGTGCTGGTCGAAGGCCCCTCGCGCAAGGATCCGAACGAGCTCACCGGCAAAACCGAGAACATGCGCTCGGTGAACTTCCCCGCGCCGAAGCGCCTGATCGGCCAGTTCGTCGACGTGGTCATCACCGAGGCTCTGTCCAACTCCCTGCGCGGCCGCGTACTGACCGACCAGACCCTCGACGCCGCCTGACCTGGAGAGCCGCTACGCATGGACCGCGACTTCAACATCCGCGAGATCGGCCCGGACGAGTTCGAACGGATCTGGCCGATCTTCCACGAAGTGCTGGCGCGCGGCGAAAGCTACAACTACCCGGCCGAGCTGTCGCTGGAACACGCTCGGGAGATGTGGACGGCCCCGCCCTACCGCTGCTTCATCGCCGAGGGCGACGACGGCGAAACCCTGGGCGGCTACAAGCTCGGCCCCAACTACGCCGGCCGCGGCGACCACGTCGCCAACGCCAGCTACATGGTCGCCGAGCGTTGCTGGGGCCAGGGCGTCGGCGCGGCGTTATGCAGGCATTCGCTGGTGCAGGCGCAGCAAGCCGGTTTCGTAGCGATGCAGTTCAACTACGTGGTCAGCACCAATGCGGCCGCGGTGCATCTGTGGCTCAAGCACGGTTTCCAGATCGTAGGCCAGATCCCCGGCGCGTTCCGCCACGTCAGCCTGGGCCTGGTCGACGTGTACGTGATGCACCGGATGCTGTGAGGCGCGGGCCGCAGGCTAGGCCATGAAGCCCAGGTCGCGCGTGGGGAAGTTGCGCAGGTTCGGGAAGATCAGGTCCAGCTCGGTCTCGCCCACCCCGAACCAGCGCGCCAGGGTCGCTGCGTACTGATCGACCGAGGTGGTCGGGATGATCTGGCCCCAGCCGGCATCGTCGGGGCCGTCGTTCTGCAGCGTCGGCATGGTGCCGACGAAGCGCCCGCCGCGGACCGCGCCGCCGACCGCGAAATGGTGGCTGCCCCAGCCGTGGTCGGAGCCGTCGCCGTTGGACGACAGGGTGCGCCCGAAGTCCGAGGCGGTGAACGCGGTGACGTTGTTGGCCACTCCCAGTTCCACCGTGGACTGATGGAACGCGGTCATCGCCTGCGACAGCCCCGACAACAGCGCCGGCTGCTCGTCCAACAAGCGGTCGTGGTGGTCGAAGCCGCCCATCGACACGAAGTACACCTGCCGCTTCAGCCCCAGCACCCCGCGCACCTTGATCAGGCGCGCGACCATCTTCAGCTGCCGCCCCAAATCGTTGTCGGGGAACGCCGTGGTCAGCGGCGCCGATGCCTCCAGCGCGGTGGACACGGCCTCCGCATTCTCGCGCGCACGCCGGACCGCGTCCGCGTAGCTGCGTTCGAACACGTGCGTCTGGGTGCCCTGCTGCATCAGCGCCAGCATCGCCTCACGGGTGTCGCCGTCCCATTCGAAATAACTGAACCTGCGCGGGCCGTCGCTGCCGATCACGTACTGGCTGCCGCTCTGGCCGCGATGCAGGATGCTCTCGAAGTTCAAGGCGACGTTCATCGGAATGAAAGCGCCGGGGTTGGCATCGTGCAGCAGATCGGCGATGCGGCCGCCCCAGCCCAGGCCGCTGCCGTCGTTGGCGCGCGAGACCTGCCAGTACGACTGCTGGTCGTTATGCGAGAACAGCTGCGGCGGCACCTCGGCCCCGCCGCTCTGGTACTGCGCCTTCGTCACCGGCCGTATCAGGGTGCCGACGTTGCCCAGGATCGCGGCCTTGCCTGTGTTGAACAGGCCTTGCAGGCCGCTCATGCCGATGCTGTCGTCGCCGCCGGTCGAAACCTGCAGGCCGTAGTCGGCGCCGTCGGACGCGCCGCCGCCGGCCTGCGGAGTGAGCGCCAGCAGCCGCGCCTGCGGCACCGCCAGGGTCGCGCGCGCGGCCGCGTAGCGCTGGTAGTGCAGATTGCTGCGCGGTATCACCATGTTCAGGCCGTCGTTGCCGCCGAACAGGAATACGCACACCAGCGCCTTGTAGTCGGAGAACGCATTGGGGCCGTAGGCGCGCGTCGCCGACTCCAGCATCCGCAGGTTGCCGCGCGCCGAATACAGGCCGGCGCCGCCCAGGCCGGCGAGAATGGCGCGGCTCAGGAACTCACGACGCCTCATGACCGTCTCCTCGTGTATTCATTTCTGCACCACGTATTCGGGCGAGTTGACGATGATGTACAGCGCTTCCTGGACCCGCGCGCGACGCTCTTCCTCGCTGTCGGCGGGCATGCCGTTCAAGCGCTGCAGCAGCACGTTGCGCATCCGCGCCGACATCTGACCCGACAGGAACAAGGTGTTGTAGCGCTGGATCAGGTCGGCCGGACGCACCGCATAGGGCAACTCGTCGGTCAGATCGATCGCGACCTCGTGCTCGTCCAGGTCCGGCGCGCCGACGTAGACCTCGTAGATCTTGGCGCCCAGATAGCCCTCGGTGCCCGGCAGCATGAAGTCCGTCGCCAGCTGCAGCTCCGGCGCGGCCAGGCCCAGCTGCGCGGGCTCGCCGATCGGCGAATAGCTCGGGCTGAAGAAATTGAACACCGACGGCGACGACAGCGGGGCCTGACCCATGCCGTAGCCGATGGTCCAGAACTCGTCCATGAAGCCCGACTGCGAACGCGCCTTCATCGCGCGCCAGACATGGGTCAGGCGCAGCAAGGGCTCGCGCACCTTGCCGAAATTGGCCGGACGGTAGGCTGCTTCGCGCGCTTCCGGGTCCAGCAGCACGGCGGTGACCACCGCCTTCATGTCGCCGCGCACGCCATGGCCGTTGTCGTTGAAGCGCGCCGCCACGCGCGCGACGTAGGACGGGCTGGGGTTGCTCGTCACCAGTCGCTGGATCAGCTGCCGGCCGATGTAGGGCCCGACGTTGGGGTGGTAGAAGATGTTGTCCAGCGCGGCGCGCAGATCCGACGGACCGTCGCCGCCGGCCGGCAGCACGCCGCCGGGCAGCGCCACGCCCGGATACACCAGCAATTGCTTGGCCTGCGCCGACGCATGGTAGGCCGCGTGGTTCTGCATCGGCCGTACCCAGGCCGGCGCGTCGGAGTCGTAGAAGTAGCAATCGAACTGGCCGCAGCCGTTGAAGGTCCAGCCGGTGAATACGTGCGCGAACCCCTTCACCGTTTCCTGGCCGTAGGTCGGCACCTTGGCGCCGTTCTCCAGGATCGGGCTGCCGTCGGGATTCAGCCGCACCAGGCCGACGCTGAACAACTGCAGCACTTCGCGCGCGTAGTTCTCGTCGGGGCGGATGTTGCGCGCCGGGTCCGGCTTCTGGTTCTGCATCATCGACAGATAGATGCCCATCGCCGGGTGCAGGGTCACGTCCTCGAGCAATTTGCGGAAGTTGCCGAAGGCGCCGCGCGCCAAGGTGTCGTAGTAGTCGGTGACCCCGTGCGGGGCGTTGCCGAGCAGGTCCGAGTTGGCGTCGGACAGCACGAAGATTTCGCTGAGCGCGAACGCCACGCGCTGGCGCAGCTGGTCGCGGTGCATGAGTTGCGGATCGAACGGGTCGCGGCCGCCGATGGCGTGCAGGAACCACGCGTCCATGCGCCATTCGCGTCGCATCTCGCCGCCGGACACGGCGCTGGCGGCGTTGAGGAAGCGCAACTGCGAGGACATCGGCAGCGCGACCTGCTCGTCGATCCAGCCGCTGTAGCCCAGTCGCTCGACCCGGGCCATGTCCTCCCAGGTCGGACCGAAGGTCGCCTGGGCCAGGAAGCGCGCGGCCGCCGCGTCGTCGTCGACCACCGGCAAGGCCGGCAGCGGTCCGGACTTAGGCGGCGCCGGCTTGGCCGCGGTAGCGACGGCGCCCGATGCCGGCGGCGGCGGCACGCGCAGCCAGCGATCCGGCACGAACACCAACCCCAACACCAGCAGGAACAGCAGCACGCGCGACCAATGAGTCGCCCATGCCGCACGCAATGCCATCCATCTCATGCCGCCCCCGACTGGCTGAACGGACGCGATGCTAACGCGACGGCATATTCGGATTCATGACTACACGCACAGTAATCGATGCGGCCTGCGCCGGATCGGTCTTGACCGGCGGTTCGGGCGCGACTTCAGTCCAGGCGTTTGCGGAAGCGCAGGATCGCCAAGCTCATCATCACCGTGATGAAGACCAGCAGCGCCAGCACATCGGGCCACAACTCCCACAGGCTCGCGCCGCGCAGCATCACCCCGCGGATCAGGCGCAGGAAATGGGTCAGCGGCAGCACCTCCGCCAGCCACTGCACGACCTTGGGCATGCCCGCGAACGGGAACATGAAACCCGACAGCAGGATCGACGGCAGGAACACGAAGAACGCCATCTGCATGGCCTGGAACTGCGACTGCGCCTTGGTCGAGATCAGCAGGCCCAGGCTCAGATTGGCGACGATCAGCAGGACCGCGGCGCCGTACACCTCGAACACGTTGCCGCGGATCGGCACGTCGAACAGCCACAGGCCCAGCAGCAGCACCAGGGTGGTCTGGATGAAGCCGATGCCCGCGTAAGGCAGGACCTTGCCGACCATCAGCTCGCTGCGGCTCAGCGGCGTGGCGATCAACAGCTCCATGTTGCCGCGCTCGCGTTCGCGCACCACCGCCACCGCGGTGAACATCACCATGGTCATGGTCAGGATGATGCCGATCAGGCCGGGGACGATGTTTACCGCCGAACGCCGCTCGGGGTTGTAGAACGCGACCACGGCGATCTGGCCGCCGCCCTGCCCTGGACCGGCGCGCAGCGGACGGTCGTTGCTGGTCGGGGTCGCGTTCAAGGGCAACTGCGCCAACTGAGCGGCCGCGGCCTGGACCGTGGTATCGCTGCCGTCCACCAGCACCTGCACCGACTCGCGCCCCTCGTAACGGCGGCGCTCGAAGTCGGGCGGAATCACCACGCCGATGCTGATCTCGCCGCGACGCAGGCGCTGCATCAGCTCCTCCGGCGTGCGCGCGGCGACCGCCGGGTCGATCACGCCGGTGGCGACCATGTCCATCACCAAGGCGCGCGAGGCCGAGGTATTGGCCTGGTCGGCGACGCCGGTCTGCAGGCCGCGCAGGTTGAGATTGATCGCGTAGCCGAACAGCACCAACTGCATCACCGGGATCCCGACGATCATCGCCAGGGTGACGCGGTCGCGGCGCATCTGCCGCAGTTCCTTCAACACGATCGCGAACAGTCTGCGCATGTTCATGCGGCACGCTCCGCGGGCGGGTCCTCGTCCCGGCCCTGGGTGGCCGAAACGAACACGTCTTCAAGGTTGGGATGCGAGGGTTCGACCTGGGCCTCGATGCCGGCCTGGGCCAGCACGCCGCGCAGGCGCGCGGCGGTGTCGCCGTCGCGATCGGTGAGCACGCGCAGGCTGTTGCCGATCTGGGCGACGCTGAGCACGCCGGGCACCGCGACCAGCGCCTTCTGCGCGCGACGCGGCTGCGGCGCCAGCACTTCCACCGTGCGTCCGGCCAGCTCGTCGGTGAGTTCCTGCGGGGTGCCATCGGCCACCAGCACGCCGCGGTCGAGGATCGCGATGCGGTGGCAGCGCTCGGCTTCGTCCATGTAGTGGGTAGACACCAGCAGAGTGGTGCCGGCATCGGCGAGGTCGAACAACTTCTCCCAGAAGTCGCGGCGCGATTCCGGATCGACCGCACTGGTGGGTTCGTCCAGGAACAGCAGTTCGGGCTTCTGGATCACCGCGCCGGCCAGGGCCAGGCGCTGCTTCTGGCCGCCGCTCATGGTCCCGGCCAACTGCTTCTGCCGGTCCTGGAAATGGTATTGCTCGACCAGCTCGTCGATGCGGCGACGCGCTTCGCTGCGCGGGATGTCCTGCACCGCGGCCAGGAACTCCAGGTTCTCGCGCACGGTGAGGTCCTCGAACAGCGAGAACTTCTGGGTCATGTAGCCGATGCGCTTGCGCAGCGCCTCGGCCTGTTCCGGGATGCGCAGCCCCAGCACCTCGATGTCGCCGGCGGTGGGCGTGAGCAGGCCGCACAGCATGCGGATGGTGGTCGACTTGCCCGAGCCGTTCGGACCCAGGAAGCCGTAGACGTGCGCGCGCGGCACGGTCAGATCGACCTTGTCGACCGCGGTCAGCGCGCCGAATTTCTTGGTCAGGCCGCGGGCGCGGATGGCCGGTTCGTCGGCGCCGGCACCGCGCGCGAGCGTGGAATCGGCGGCGGCGTTCATGGGCGGCTCTCGCTCGCTTTGGTCCCGTCGGAGTTGTTTCCGTCGGAGCCGCTCTCGTCGAACTCGACCCGCACCGGTAGGCCGGCCGGCAATTGCGCGGCATCGCGACCGGTCAGCTCGACCTCGGCCAGGTAGCTCAGGCGCGCGGCGTCTTCGCCGATCAGGGCGTAGTAGGGAGTGAAGTTCGGATCGCTACGGATCGCGCGCACGCGTCCGCTCATGGCCTGTTCGCGGCCGTCGATGTAGACGCGCGCCGCTTGACCGATGCGGACCTTGGCGCGGATCGGTTCGGGCACGTAGACGCGTGCGTAGGGCGCGGCGCCGACCAGCATCACCGCCAGCGGCGCGCCCACCGGCGCTTGGTCGCCGAGCTTGTACGGCAGGCTGTCGACCACGCCGGCGCGCGGCGCGACCACGTCCAGTTTCTGCAAGGTCACCGCCTGCGCGGCGGCCTGCGCCTGCGCGGCGGCGAGCGCCGACTCGCCCTGTGCGAGTCGTTCGCTGCGGGTACCATGCTCGAGTTCCAGCAACGCCGCCTGCGCCGCGCGCACCTGCGCTTCGGCATTGCCGGCGGCGGCGCGGGCGCGGTCGACGTCGGATGCGGCGACCAGCTTCTGCCGGCCCAGCGGCTGCAAGCGCGTGTAGTAAGCGCGAGCGTCTGCGGCCTGCGCCTGCGTCGCACTCAGATTGGCCCGTGCCTGCGCGATCGCTTCGCTGCGCGGCCCGGCCTGCAGTTCGGCCAGGGAGTCGCCGGCCTGGCGCGCCTGTGCCTGCAGCGCGTTGAGCTGCGATTGGGTGCGGCTGAGCTCCAACTGCAGCAGCGACGCACCGGCCGCGACGCGCTGGCCCTCACGCACGTCGATGCGCACGACCCGTTCCGCCGCCGGCGCCGGCAGGGTGATGCGATCCCATTCCAGCGTGCCCAGCGCCTGCGGGCGATCGTCGCCGCAAGCGGACAACGCGAGCGCCAGCAGCAGCGGCACGGCCCAGCGGGATTTCGGTTTCATCGGATCGCTCCGGTAGGCATGAACGTTCATGGGCTCAAGGCCTCAGCCGCAGCCCAGGCCGCGGTCTAGCAAGGCGACGGTGTGCTCGCGCAGCGCGACGGTGTCGAAGGTCTCGATCCCGAACACGCGTTGCCAGACCGGTGCGCCCGCGATCGGGAACAGGGTCAGACCGACCAGGGACACCACCAGGAAACGCGGATCGAGATCGGCGTTGAGCTGGCCCTCGCGCTGCGCCAGCGCGAACTTCTGCGCCAGCATCTGCGGCAGCTGCGGGCCGATCTGGTCGACCAGCAGATCGCGCAACGCCCCGCCCTCGCACAGCACCTCGCGCACCCACAGCGACGGGAACCACGGATACTGGCCGACGGTTTCTCCGACCCCGCGCACGAAGCCCGCGATCAGTTTGGCGACGTCGTCGCCCGCCGCGATCAGATGGCCGCGCAGGGTCGCGATCGCCGGCATTACCCGCTCCTGGATCACCGCCTGCTGCAGTTGCTCCTTGTCGCCGAAGTAGTAATGCAGCAACGCCGGATTGACCCCGGCCTCGACCGCGATGGAGCGCAACGCGGTGGCGGCGATGCCCTGGCGGGTGTAGCAGACGATCGCCGCGTCGAGCAGCCGCGAACGCAGATCGGGACCGTCCGCGACCGGGCGGCCGGGGGCGCGCCCGGCGGGAACGGTTTTGCGGGGGCGGCGGGAGGCTTGGGGCTTGTCGGTGGGCATGGCTCATATTTAATTCAATGATTAATTAGTTGGCAAGGGCGAGCCGACGAACGGTCGGCGGGAACCGGGCGCGGCGGAAGGGAACTAAGGCCGCCTGCTCCCTTGGCCGCTGCTAAAGAGGAGCATTGGGACTGTCTGGGCACGGCCAGGCCTGCCTCTTGCGTACTCCGAGCCCCGCGAACGCCTTGATCGCTCGAACTCGAAGCGCGGCGCACCGCAAACCGAAACCCCGATCCCGATCCAACGACCATGCAAGCTCAACTGCTGCGGCAGTTGCACATCGGCGCTGCACTCCCTCACCCCACCCTCTCCCGCCAGCGAGAGAAGCAGTAGCCGCCGACAGCAAACGGCAACGACCCTCACGACCGACGCGACCACGACCGGCCGCCGCAGCATTGCCGCGGCAACAACATCGGCAGCGGCCGCGGGAGCGACGGCGAGATTTCGCCGGGCCCGAACCCGGCCATTCCGGCAAGCTTCCCAACCACCTCCCCAGCAACCCTCCCGCTAAGCTGTCGCCAGCCAATCTGCGCCCCTCCACCATGCCCTCCACCCGCCAACCCAGTCTGCTCGCCCGCGGCGCCGTCGGCTTCTGGCTTCTCGGCCTGGGCGCGCTCGGCCTGCTGCGAGGCGCGATGCGCGCGTTCCGGCACGGCCCCTTCGCCGCCGACACCATCACCTGGGTCTGGCTGATCGGCTCGGCGATCCTCGTGCTGGTGGGCGCGCTCGCGATCGCACGCGCCGCACGCAGGCGCCGCGACGACGACACGGCCTGAACGTCGCAGCCGTCAGCCTTTGCGAAACCGCGCCTGCGGGCGCAAGCTGAGCACCCCACGCGCGACTACGCCGCGCAGCCCCTGGAAGACCCGTCCCTACGATGCAAGCACGTACCGCCTCCGAATTCGTCCTCGAACCGGCCGAAACCGAACGCCTGGCCAACCTCAGCGGCCCGTTCGATGGTCACCTGCGCCAGATCGAACTGCGCCTCGGCGTGGAGATCGCCAACCGCGGCAATGTGTTCCGCGTGGTCGGCCCGCAGACCTCGGTCGGCAAGGCCGAACGGCTGCTGCGCCAGCTGTGGCGGGACGCCGCCGAGGAAACCCTCGACGAAGGCACGATCCACCTCGCCCTGACCGAGGCCGACTCCGACCAGTTGGTCAACGACGACATCGAACCGCAGGAAGTCGCGATCCGGGTCAAGCGCGGCACCATCCGCGGCCGCGGCGCCAACCAGGCCAAGTACCTGCACGCTATCGCCGGCCACGACATCAACTTCGGCATCGGCCCGGCCGGCACCGGCAAGACCTTCCTCGCCGTCGCCAGCGCGGTCGAAGCGCTGAACGAAGCGCGCGTGCAGCGCCTGATCCTGGTGCGCCCCGCAGTCGAGGCCGGCGAGAAGCTCGGTTTTCTGCCCGGCGACCTGAGCCAGAAAGTCGACCCCTACCTGCGCCCGCTCTACGACGCGCTCTACGAGATGCTGGGCGTGGAGAAGGTGGTCAAGCTGCTGGAAAAGAACGTGATCGAGATCGCGCCGCTGGCCTATATGCGCGGACGCACGCTTAACGACGCCTATGTGATCCTCGACGAGGCGCAGAACACCACGATCGAGCAGATGAAGATGTTCCTGACCCGCATCGGTTACGGCAGCACCGCCGTCGTCACCGGCGATCTGACTCAGGTCGATCTGCCCAAGCACGTGAAGTCGGGGCTGAAAGACGCCTTGGACGTACTGCGCAACGTCAACGGCATCAGCTTCACTTTCTTCGAGGCGCGCGATGTGGTCCGGCATCCGCTGGTGTCGCGCATCGTCAGCGCCTACGACGCACGCGACGCCCAGGACGTCCAGACCGGACCGTCCGCCTGAGCCACCCCCACTTCATTTCGACACTACGATGACCAAAGGTCCCGTCCGTCTCGATGTCGCGATCAACTATGCGGTCCCGCGCACCGGCATTCCGGCCGCGGTGAGCTTCCGCAAGTGGGTCGCGGCGGCGCTCGACAGCCGCATCCGCGAAGCCGACCTGGCGATCCGCATCGTCGGCAGCAAGGAAGGCCGCGCCCTCAACCGTCACTACCGCGGCCGCGATTACGCGACCAACGTGCTCAGTTTTCCAGCCGAAGTGCCCGAGGGCCTGCCCAAGGGCGTCAAGTTCCCGCTGCTGGGCGACCTGGTGATCTGCGCCCCCGTCGTCGCACGCGAAGCACGCGAACAGAAGAAGCCGCTGGTCGCCCACTACGCCCACCTCACCGTCCACGGCGCCCTGCATCTGCTGGGCTGGGATCACGAGGACGAACGCGAAGCCGAATGCATGGAGCAGCTGGAGCGCGAAATCCTGGCCGGGCTCGGCATCGCCGATCCGTACCTGGAAGACTGAGCGCCGAAGCCGGCCCGGTCGGCGCGGGCCCGATCACCCCTGAGTGGGACCAGCCGAACCGGCTCCGCATCGTTCGGCCGGAGTCGTAAGCCCGCGCCCTGATCCACCTGCCCTCGCACTCACCTCGCTGCAGTTCAACTCGCACCACTGGCCTCGATCGTCTTCAGGCCGGCGACCACGAACCGCGCCAGTTCGTCGCCTCCAGGGGACTTCCCACGACTACGCCAGCACCGCCTGCGGAGGGTGGACCAGGGCCAAAGGCACGTCGGCGAGTCTTGCAGCCGCGTCCCAGCCCCGGTCCGCGCGCCCGCCGCAGGCGCCTGCCAGGAATCACAGACAGTCGATCAGCCCGTCGTACAGCGTGCGCGGCGTCCCCGGCAGCGGCGCGCGCATCGGGGTATCGCCTGCAAGCGCGCCCAGCAGGGCTTCCATCGTCGTCCGCGACGCCAGCGGCGCGCGGCAGCGCCAGTGCTGGAACTGGACGTTTACCCGGCCGGTCGCCGGGTCGACGTCCTCGTTGCTGGCGGCGAACAGCCACAGGCACTGGCCGATGCGGCCGCTGGAACGCTCCACCGAGCAGCGGAAGCTCAAGGACTGGATGTTGCTGTAATCGCCCTCGCAGAAGGTGTCGCCGCAGATATCGTCGAAATCGCGGCGCAGGCGATGGACCAGGCCGTACCAGGCTTCGAACTCGGCGTCGCTGCGCAGATAGCTGCCGGCTTCGATGTAGTCGCGCGCCGGTTCGGCGGTCGCGGATGCCGGCGACGCGGCAAGCAAGGACAGGGCCGTCGCCCCCGCCATCGACATCAGCCGAAAATCGTAACGGTGCATGTGCGCTCCTCCTTGAGTGATGAGATCGCCGAGCGCGAACCGCCGCTCGGCATGCACAGACTGCGGCCACGGCGATGGCGGATCCATCAGGCCGTTGCCCATCCGGATGTAGGAAATCGCCGCATGCGTTTTGCATGCCCGACAAGCAGCTATTCGGCACATCTACCGATCGCGCAGTTGCCCGACACGCCATCGGGGAGATTCCCTACTGCCCCGTCTCGAAACGCGGCCGACACTGAGTCACCACCGCAAAGGACGGCCGTATGAACCGCATGCACGGAATCACTCTGCTCGAAATGCTGATCGCACTCGTGATCGCCGCCGTCCTGGCCGGCATCGCGATACCGACCGCGGCGAACGCCATGGCCAAGGCGCGCATCTCCGGCGTCGCGATGGCGATGACCGACAGCTTCCTGACGTCGGCGCGCGTGGCCGTGTCCACCGGCAGCGCCGTCATCATCTGTCCGGCGCCGCAGGGTGCCGGTTGCGACGATAGTGTGGAATGGAGCCGCGGCTGGATGCTCTACGCCGACATCGACGGCAACCGCCGCTACGATCCGCACGAACCGGTGATCCAACGCGCCGAAGCGCTCGCCGGCGGGCTGCGCATGTACAGCACGCAGGGACGCCGACGGGTGGTGTTCCAGTCCGACGGCGGCAACGAGGGCAGCAATGTCAGCTTCACCTTGTGCGCGGACAGCGGCGAGCAGGTCGGTTCGCTGGTGCTGTCCAACGCCGGCCGTTTCCGCCTCGCACAACCGACCGGTCGCCAGCGCCAGAGATGCCAGGGCGGCTGAGGGGCGATGAATTACAGTGAACTACAGGAGGACGCCGGACCGGTCTCCGCCAGATCACGGCCGGACGGCGGCCGCCGCCCACAGCCGGCCGTCGGTCCGAAACCGCCGCCCGGCGCTGTCTGCGGCCCCTGGCCGGTGCCCGTCCTGGCACCCGGGCAAACCATCCGGGTTAGACTGGAGACCTCGCCCTTCCCCCGACGGGCATAGTGCAAGCATCGAATGTCCGAGGACGACAGTAGTCACACCGAGCAGCCCGAGAAGCGGCGCTCTTGGCTGGAACGGATCAGCTCGGCGCTGTCCGGTGAGCCCACGACCCGAGAAGACCTGGTCGAATTGCTGCGCGACGCGCAGGCCGACGGGCTGATCGCCGCCGACACCTTGCGGATGATGGAAGGCGCGATCGCCGTGTCCGACCTGACCGTGGGCGACGTGATGATTCCGCGTTCGCAGATGGTCGTGCTGCCGGCCGACGCCAAGTTCCTGGACCTGATGAAGCTGGTGGTCGAATCCGGCCATTCGCGTTTCCCGGTCCACGGCGAAGACAAGGACGAGATCCTCGGCGTGCTGCTGGCCAAGGACCTGCTGCGCGGCGTGGTCGCCGACAATGGCCCGGGCAGCATCCATGAGTTGCTGCGTCCGGCGGTGCTGATCCCCGAGTCCAAGCGTCTGGACGTGCTGCTGCGCGAGTTCCGCCAGTCGCGCAACCACATGGCGATCGTGATCGACGAGCACGGCGGCGTCGCCGGCCTGCTCACCATCGAAGACGTGCTGGAGCAGATCGTCGGCGAGATCGACGACGAGCACGACGACGCCGAGGACCCGAACGCGCTGATCGCGGCCCAGGCCGACGGCCAGTACGTGGTCGATGCGCTGACCCCGATCGCCGATTTCAACGAGCGTTTCGGCGCCGATTTCGACGACGACGAGTACGACACCATCGGCGGCTTGGTCACCGCTGCGATCGGGCATCTGCCCGAGGCCGGCGAGGAACTCACTCTGGGCCGCTTCGTGTTCCGGGTCGCCAGCGCCGACGCGCGCCGTGTCCACGCCTTCCACGTCGGCGTGCTGGGCAACGACTGACCGGCCTGCCGTGGTGCGCACCCCCAAGCGCGCGCCCGTGCCGCCTCGGCTACGGCTACACGCGACGACGCCCACCCCGCATCGGAAGCAATGATCCGAATGCGGGAGCGGCGTCGGCCGTGGCCGCGCCACGCCGCCAACGGAGCAAGACCGATCCCTGGCGCATGCGCAAAGCCGGCATCGTCGACCCGTTTGTCATGCCGGTCCGGCCCACCGACAGTCGCGAGCGTCCCGCTAGATCATCGCTGCGGCAATCGCCGGTCGCGGCTGACGCCGCTCCCACCACAGCCGTGCCGCGCCTGAACCCCTGCGATCCGCACGCGCGGTCGCGGACCCGGTCATGCCCGGTGTCGCGTACGCCGCTTAGAATGCTCCGACCCGTCGACCGGCCATCCGCATTGAACCCCATTCGCCGCGCCCTGCCCCGTTTGTTCGCCATCGCCGCAATGTGGCTGAGCGCCACCGCCGCCTTCGCCGCACCGCCGTCGCAAGCCGCGGCAACGCGGGACTCAGCACCGGCAGCCCAGGCGCCGACCGCCGCGGCACCGTCGCAGTCCCCATCGGTCCCGCGCATCGGCATGGCGACCATGCAGCCGGGCGAGATCTTCTGGGAGCGCTTCGGCCACGATTCGATCGTGGTGCTCGACCCCGACACCGGCGCCGCGACTTCGTACAACTTCGGCTTCTTCGACCCGGAAGCCCCCGACTTTATCGCCCGCTTCGTCCGCAACGACATGCGTTACCGCCTGGCCGCGCTGCCGCTGGAACAGGACCTGGCGCTGTACCGCGAGGAAGGACGTGGCGTTTCGGTGCAGTGGCTGGACCTGGACGACGACCAGGCGCGCTCGCTCGCCGCCTCCCTGGCCGAGAACGCCAAGCCCGAGAACGCCTACTACCGCTACCAGTATTTCGACGACAACTGCGCCACCCGCGTGCGCGATGCCGTGGATCGGGCGCTGGGCGGCGCGCTACGCCGGCAGATAGAGAGCCGATCGCACGGCAGCACCTTCCGTAGCGAGGCGGTGCGGCTGGCCTCGCCGGCACCGTGGATGTGGCTGGGCTTCGACATCGGCCTGGGGCCGTCGGCCGACCGTCCGCTGCCGGTGTGGAACGAGTCCTACGTGCCGATGCGCCTGGCCGCGGCCCTGCGCGGGGTCAAGAACACCCAGGGCCGGCCGCTGGTCCTGGCCGAGCAGGAGATCCTACCGCACCGGATCGCACCCGAGCCCGCCGATGCGCCTATCGTCTGGACCCCCTGGGCGCTGTCGGGCGTGGTCATCGGCCTGGGCCTGGCCTGGCTGGGCCGGCGCCGTCCGCGCCTGCTGGCCGCGATCGCGCTGCCGTTCTGGACCCTGTGCGGCATCCTGGCCGCGCTGATGCTGTTCATCTGGTTCGGCACCCAGCACACCTACGGCTGGGCCAATCAGAATCTGCTGTTGTTCAATCCGCTGTGCTGGCTGCTCTGGCTGGGCGGCTGGCGCGTCCTGCGCGGGCGCGAAGCCGGGCCATGGTTCGGCCGCATCCTGGCGGCGGTCGCGGCCTGCGCGGTGCTGGCGCTGTTCGCGCACTGGCTGCCGATGCAGCCGCAGCGCAACCTGCACTGGATCAGCCTGCTGCTGCCGCTGCACCTGGGCCTGCTGCTGGGCCTGCGCAAGCGTTGAGCGCGCGCGGCTTGCCGGCAACGCCGCGCACGGGCACGATGCGCGGCATGAAGGATCCCAACCTGCCCCAGTGCGTGATCAACTGCGCGGCCTACAGCCGCGAAGGCGTGCGGCGCGACATCAGCCTCGACCAGATCAGCGACGTGCTCGCGGTCGACGACGGCAGTTTCGTCTGGGTCGGCCTGTACGAGCCGGACGAGGGCATCCTGGAGAAGCTGCAGGAAGAGTTCTGCCTGCACGACCTGGCCATCGAAGACGCGCACAACGCGCACCAGCGGCCCAAGATCGAAAGCTACGGCAACTCGTTGTTCATCGTGGTGCACACCGCGCAGACCGTCGACAGTCATATCCGTTTCGGCGAGACCCATCTGTTCGTCGGCCCGCGCTACCTGGTCTCGGTGCGCCACGGCGCGTCCAGCAGCTACGCCGCCGCGCGCATGCGCCTGGAGCGCGAATCCGAGGATCTGCGCCACGGCCCGGCCTCGGCGCTGTACGTGGTGCTGGACATGGTGGTCGACAACTTCAGCCCGATCGTCGACGAGTTCAGCCAGGAGCTCAACGAGCTCGAAAAGGACGTCTTCGCCGAAGATTTCCGCAAGGGCACGGTCGAGAAGCTCTACGACCTCAAGCGCGAACTCACCCGCCTGCGCATGGCGGTATCGCCGTTGCAGGACATCCTCGGCCAGCTCGCGCGTTCGCGCAGCGCGCTGATCGACGAAGAAAGCCAGCTCTACTTCCGCGACGTGCTCGATCACGCCGTGCGCATCAACGAAACCACCGATACCCTGCGCGAGATGCTGACCGCGGCGATGAGCGTGAACCTGTCGCTGGTCACCATCCGCCAGGGCGAAGTGGTCAAGCGCCTGGCCGGCTGGGCCGCGCTGCTGGCCGCGCCGACCCTGATCGCGAGCTGGTACGGCATGAACTTCACCCACATGCCGGAACTCGCGGGCGAGCACAGCTATTGGATCGTGATCGGTGTGACCCTGGTGGTCTGCGTCGTACTGTTCGGTTTTCTGCGCCGGGCGAAGTGGCTGTAGCGCCGGCTCTCCGGGCCAACCGCAACACCGCTTTGGGGTAGGAGCGGCGTAAGCCGCGATCACGTAGTAGCCGAAGTCTCGCGATCGCGGCTTACGCCGCTCTCACAGCAGCTCGATGATTCCGCTGCGCAATCGCGGCTCGCGTCGCTGCCTGGCCGTAATCCCGGCATTCCACTGCGCGGTCGCAGCTTACGCCGCTCCTACCCCACAGCCCCGGCGCGGGCGATGCCTCGCGACGCGCCGATGAATAGCGGGGCGCGGCCCCTTAGACCAAAGTACTAGCCTCGATGCCGCACCGCGCATTGACCCGCGCGGACGCAGGGGCGACGCTGCCGGAGTCCATTCGGAGGGTCGTCATGAAAGGTCTGTCCTGGCTCGGCTGGGGGCTGATGGCGGTGCTGGCGGCGTTCTGCCTCGGCACCGTGGCCCTGAACCGCGGCGAATCCATCAGCGCGATGTGGCTGGTGGTCGCGGCGGTATCCACGTTCACCATCGCTTACCGCTTCTACGGCCGCTACATCGCCCAGCGCGCGCTGATGGTCGATCCCTCGCGCGCGACCCCGGCTTGGCGCCGCAACGACGGTCTGGACTACGTGCCGACCGAGAAGAGCGTGGTGTTCGGCCACCACTTCGCGGCGATCGCGGGCGCCGGCCCGCTGGTCGGCCCGGTGCTGGCCGCGCAGATGGGCTACCTGCCCGGCACGCTGTGGATCCTGTTCGGCGTGGTTCTGGCCGGCGCGGTCCAGGACATGCTGGTGCTGTTCTTCTCCACCCGCCGCGACGGCCGTTCGCTGGGCGAGATGATCCGTGCCGAGATGGGCCCCGCGGCCGGCGTGATCTCGATGATCGGCATCCTGATGATCATGGTGATCCTGCTCGCGGTGCTGGCGCTGGTCGTGGTCAAGGCCCTGGCGGAAAGCCCCTGGGGCACCTTCACCGTCGCCATGACCATCCCGATCGCGATCCTGATGGGCGTGTACCTGCGCTACTTCCGTCCCGGCCGCATCCTCGAGGTCTCGATCATCGGCTTCGCCCTGTTGCTGCTCGCAATCTGGCTCGGCGGCCGGGTCGCCGCGGATCCGACCTGGAGCGCTGTCTTCCACCTCAAGGGCACGACCCTGGCCTGGCTGATGATCGGCTACGGCTTCATCGCCTCGGTGCTGCCGGTGTGGTTCCTGTTGGCGCCGCGCGATTACCTGTCGACCTTCCTCAAGATCGGCACCGTGCTGGTGCTGGCGCTGGCCATCGTGATCGCGGCGCCGCAGCTGCAGATGCCGGCGATGACCCAGTTCGTCGACGGTACCGGCCCGGTGTTCTCGGGCAAGCTGTTCCCGTTCCTGTTCATCACCATCGCCTGCGGCGCGGTCTCGGGCTTCCACTCGCTGATCTCCTCGGGCACCACGCCCAAGATGATCTCCAGCGAAGGCGACATCCGCCTGGTCGGCTACGGCGGCATGCTGATGGAAGCCTTCGTCGCGATCATGGCCCTGATCGCCGCCTGCGTGCTGCAGCCGGGCGTGTACTTCGCGATGAACGCGCCGGGCGCGCTGATCGGCACCACCGCCGAATCGGCCGCCCTCGCGATCTCCAACTGGGGTTTCGTGATCACCCCCGACGTGCTGACCGCGACCGCGAAGGAGATCGGCGAAACCACGATCCTCTCGCGCACCGGCGGCGCCCCGACCCTGGCGGTGGGCATGGCCCAGATCCTGCACGGGCTGATCCCGGGCGAAGGCATGATGGCGTTCTGGTACCACTACGCGATCCTGTTCGAAGCGCTGTTCATCCTGACCACGATCGACGCCGGCACCCGCGTGGCGCGCTTCATGATCCAGGAACTGGTCGGCCTGGCCTATGCGCCGTTCCAGCGCACCGACAGCTGGGTCGCCAACATCGCCAGCACCCTGCTCGCGGTCTCGATGTGGGGCTACTTCCTGTACCAGGGCGTGGTCGATCCGCTCGGCGGCATCAACACGCTGTGGCCGCTGTTCGGCATCGCCAACCAGATGCTCGCCGGCCTGGCGCTGGTGTTCTGCTGCGTGGTCATGGTCAAGATGAAGCGCGAGAAGTACCTGTGGATCCCGCTGATCCCGACCGTGTGGCTGCTGATCTGCACCCTGACCGCGGGCTGGCAGAAGCTGTTCGATCCCAACCCGAAGATCGGTTTCATCGCCAATGCGCGCAAGTTCGCCGACGCCGCCGCGCGCGGCGAGGTGCTGGCACCGGCGAAATCGGTCGAGGAGATGCAGCGGGTGGTGTTCAACAACTACCTCGACGCCGGCCTGACCGCGCTATTCGTGGCGGTGGTGATCGCGACGGTGTTCTTCGGCCTGCGTGCCGCATTCGCGGCGCGTCGCAACGCCGCGGCCACGGCGAGGGAGAGCGATTATGTCGCGCTCGAATCGCTGGCTCGCTGATGCCGGCTTGCTGGTCTGGTCGCTGCTGTCGCGCTGGTGGCGCACGGCAGCGCAGACCGCGCGCCTGGCGATCGGGATACCGGACTACGACTACTACGTCGAGCACATGCGTCGCGCCCACCCCGGGCTGGAACCGATGTCGCGCGACGCCTTCTTCCACGAGCGGATGTTGGCGCGCTACGGGAAAGGCCGGTCGCGCTGCTGTTGAGCTGATCGCGCAGCAACGGAAAAGGCCGCCCCAGGGCGGCCTTTTCTTTGCGATCGTGTGCGATCCGCAGGACTCGCCGCACCCCTCTCCCGCATCGCGGGAGAGGGGGCCTGGCATCACTGGCCGATGTGCTGCTTCAACCAGCCGTTGACCGTGTCGTGCCAGAGCACGCTGTTCTGCGGCTTCAGCACCCAGTGGTTCTCGTCCGGGAAGTACAGGAACTTGGACTCGATGCCCTGGCGCTGCAGCGCGGTGAACGCGCCCAGGCCCTGCTCGACCGGGATGCGGAAATCGAGCTGGCCGTGCACCACCAGCATCGGCACGCGCCACTTGTCGACGTGGTTGACCGGGTTGAAACGCTCGTAGTTCTTCGGCACCGCGTAGGGCGTGCCGCCCTGCTCCCACTCGGTGAACCACAGCTCTTCGGTGGCGTAGCCCATCATGCGCTGGTCGAACACACCGTCGTGGTTGACCAGACACTTCCACGGCTGGTTCCAGTTGCCGGCGATCCAGTTGACCATGAAGCCGCCGTAGGACGCGCCCAGCGCGCAGGCCTTGTCGCCGTTGAGGAAAGCGTACTTCTTCTGCGCCGCGGCCCAGCCCTTCTGCAGGTCTTCCAGCGGGCGATCGCCCCAATGCTGGCTGATCGCGTCGGTGAAAGCCTGGCCGTAGCCGGTGGAGCCGTGGAAATCGATCATGACCACCGCGTAACCCTGGCCGGCGTAGGTCTGCGGATTCCAGCGGTAGCTCCAGCCGTCGCCGAAGCTGCCCTGCGGACCGCCGTGGATCAGGAACGCGACCGGATAGCGCTGGCCCTCCTGGTAGTTCCAGGGCTTGACCACGTAGCCGCGCACGGTGTCGCCGTTCCAGCCCTTGAACTCGAACTGCTCGTAATCGCCGAAGGCCACGTCCTTGAGCATCTCGCCGGCGCTGGGCGTGATCGCGCGCTCCGGCGCGCCGTCGACGCCGCCGACGAAGATCTGGTCGCCGCTCTTGAGGCTGTTGCGGGTGAAGGCGAAGGTCGGGCCGCCGCGCACCAGCGAAGACACGCTGCCGCCGCCGATCAGGCGGGTCACGCTGCCGTCCTCGATACCGATGCCGAACACCGGCAGCTGGCCCATGTCCTGGGCGGTGGCGTAGATGGTCTTGCCGTCCTTGGACAGGACGATGTTCTCGGCCGAGCGGTCCCATTTCGGCGCGATCTCGCGGCGCTGACCGCCGCTCAGGTCCAGCGCGATCAGGCCGAAGCGGTCGGCCTCGAAGCCCGGACGCTTCATCGCGCGGTAGTACAGCGTGCTGCCGTCGGCGCTGAACACCGGTCCGGTGTCCCAGGCGGGATTGTCGGGCGTGAGGTTCTTCGCCGCGCCGGTGCCGTCGGCGTTGACGCGGTACAGGTCGAAGTTGGTCGACCAAGGTTCCTTGGCATCGGCCTGGCGCGCGCTCAGCACCAACGACTGGCCGTCCGGCGCCCAGGCGTATTCGGCGCTGTCGCCGAACGGACGCGAGGGCACGTCGCCGATGACATCGGCACCGATCAGGGTCGCGCTGGCGATCGGCTTGATCGCGCCCTGCTTGTTCGCCACCGGCAGCGTGGCCACGAACACGCGGTTCAGGCGGCCGTCGTTCCAGGCGTCCCAATGGCGCACGAACATGCGGTCGAAGACCACGCCGCTGGCCTTGTTGGCGGCGCGCTGGTCGAGGCGCTTCTTGCTGCAGCCCAGGTCGGCGGCGCAGTCGGCGAAGGTTTCGGCGCTGAACGCCACGCGCTTGCCATCGGGCGAGAGCTGGTAGCTGCCGACATCGGCCGCGAACGCAGTCAGCTGCTTGGGCGTGCCGCCGCCGGCCGGAATCGCGTACAGCTGCTGGCTGCCGGATTTCGCGCTGAGGAAGTACACGGTGCGGCCGTCGGGCGAGAAACTCGGCGTGTTCACGCTCCAGCCGGCGGGCGTGAGCGGCTGCGGCGGCGCCGCGTCGCGCGCGAACAGGTCCTCCACGTACAGGCCGGTGCTGGACTTGTTGGCGGCGAAGTCGACCTTGCGCTTGGCGAACACCAGACGGCGGCCGTCCTCGGACACGGTCGGCGAGGACACCCGGTCCAGGGTGGCCAGATCGCGTATTTCAAAGCCGCGCTGAGCGGCGGTGGCGGGCAGCGCGGCCGCGATCAGCAGCGGCAGGACGGCGTGACGCAGGTTCATGGGAACTCCGGGCGGGACCAAAACGCCGATGGTAGGGGTCCGGGCCTGGGGCCGCAAAGGCCGCAGCCGGGTCCGGGCGGGGCCGGCCGGCCCCGCCCGCGCCGCTATACTCCATCGATTGTCCCGAATGCCCCTCCCTACGGAGCCCGTTGTGACCGTACCCGCAACCGCACCTCCGCCGGTCCACGGCGAGTTCTTCGGCCATCCCAAAGGCCTGTACGTCTGCTTCTTCACCGAAATGTGGGAGCGCTTCTCGTTCTACGGAATGAAGGCGCTGCTGTTGCTGTACCTGCTGAAGTACCACCGATTCACCGACGACGACGGCTACGACCTGCTCGGCGCCTACGGCGGCCTGGTCTACGCCATGCCGGTGATCGGCGGCCTGCTGGCCGACCGCTACCTGGGCATGCGCAAGGCGGTGGTGCTGGGCGGCGTGCTGCTGGTCCTGGGCCACCTGGGCATGGCCTACGAGGGCCACGCGGCCACCGTCGTCAACGGCGTGGTCCATCGCGACCAGGGCGCGCTGCAGGTGTTCTACCTGTCGCTGGCGCTGATCATCATGGGCGTGGGCTTCCTCAAGCCGAACATCTCGACCATCGTCGGCAAGCTGTACCCGGAAAACGATCCGCGCCGCGATTCGGGCTTCACCCTGTTCTACGCCGGCATCAACATCGGCGCGCTGTTCGCCAGCCTGATCTGCGCCTTCCTGGGCGAGACCTACGGCTGGAAGTACGGCTTCGGCGCCGCCGGCGTCGGCATGGTCGCCGGCCTGATCATGTTCATCTGGGGCCAGAAGTACCTCTACGGCCATGCCGAACCGAACAACCCGGCGCTGCTGCGCGAGCGCGTCGCCGGCCTGGCGCGCGAGTGGTGGATCTACCTGGGCGCCATCGGCGGCGTGGCGGTAGTGTGGCAGCTGATCCAGCGCACCTGGACCGTGCACGGCGCCATGCATCTGATCGCGGCCGGATTCCTGGCCTGGTTCATCTGGTTCCTGGTCGCCAAGTGCAACAAGGTCCAGCGTGAACAGATGATCTCGCTGGTGCTGATGATCGTCGGCGTGCTGATCTTCTTCACCCTGTACGAGCAGACCTACGGCAGCTGGATCACGTTCACCGACCGTCTGCTGACCAAGGACCTGTTCCCCAGCCTCAGCAACGTGAGCACCAGCACGCTGCCATGGTCGCTGTTCCTGCTCGCGGCCAGCCCGTTCCTGATGATCGTGGCCCTGAAGGCCAGCGACAATAACAACGCCGGCCTGGCCAAGGGCATGGTGGCGCTGCTGACGCTGGGCCTGGGCGTGGCCTGCTTCCACGACGTGGTGCTGGTCCCGCAAACCGCGGGCTCGCTGACCTTCCTGGGCGCGTTCTTCATCGTCGTGCTCTCGCCGATCTTCGCCTGGCTGTGGCCGTGGCTGGAAAATCGTGGGCTCAACCCGAGCAAGCCGGCCAAGATGGCGATCGGCCTGATCGTCGCCGGCCTGGCCTTCGTGCCGCTGATGCTGGCCGCGCAAGCCACCGCCGGCGGCGCCATGGCCAGCGTGTGGTGGCTGGTGCTGGCCTACTTCGTGCTCGAAGTCGGCGAGATGTGCCTGTCGCCGATCGGCTTGTCCGCAGTCACCCAGCTGTCGGTGGCGCGCGTGGTCGGCCTGATGATGGGCGGCTTCTGGCTCGCGACCGCATACTCGGAAGTGCTGGCCGCACAGTTCGGCAAGCTGGCTTCGCTGGACCTGCCGGAAGGCGCCGCGGTCGATTTCGCCACTGCGAGCGCCAAATACGGCGAGCTGTTCCAGCTGATGATGTGGATCGGCATCGGCTCGGGCGTGCTGTACTTCGTGATCTCGCCGCTGCTGCGCAAGTGGATGCATGGAGTGAAGTAAGGGCCCGGCCTTCCGCGCAGGATCCAAAGAAAAACGGCGCCTCGCGGCGCCGTTTTTTTGTGGCGGATCGTTGCAGCCGGACTCGAAGCGAACCCGGCTCTCGGCCCGGCCGCTTACTTCCCCGCAGCGGGCTTCGCCGCCGCAGGCGCGGTCGCGACCTGACCGCCGAGGCTGCGCGCCAGGAACGCCAGCAGCTTGGTGTAGTACTCGCGCTGATGGGCGTCGGTATAGAAGCCGTGGCCTTCGGTGTCGTAGTACAGGGTTTCCACCGGCGTACCGGCCTTGCGCAGCGCCTGCTCCATCATCTTGCTGTGCGAGATCGGCGCGCGCTCGTCCTCGCCGCCTGCGGCCAGGAATACCGGTACCTTGATCCGGTCGGCCATGCGCGTGGGCGATACCGCGCCGAGTTCCTCGCGGCTGCCGATCCACTCGCGCAAGTAAGTTTCGCCCGAACCGCGACGCTGGATGTCGCCGGTGTTGTGCATGCTGGGCAGGTCGTAGACGCCGACGTAGCCGGCCGCACACTTGTACAGGGTCGGCTCCTTGGCCGCACCCATCAAGGCCGCATAGGCACCGTAGCTGGCGCCGTAGATGCAGATGCGGCCGCTGTCGGCGACGCCCTGCTGGATCGCCCAGCGGGTCGCGTCGGTGACGTCGTCCTGCATCTTGCCGCCCCATTCGCGCGCGCCGGCGTGGACGAAGGCGCGGCCATATCCGCCCGAACCGCGGAAATCGACCTGCAGCACCGCGTAGCCAGCGGCGGCCAGCATCTGCGCTTCCTCGTCGAAGCCCCACGGATCCTGGATGCCGTACGGTCCGCCATGGGGCATTACCACCATCGGCAGATTCTTGCCGCTGCTGCCCTTGGGAATGCTCAAGTAACCCTGCAATGCCAGGCCATCGCGCGCCTTGAGCGATATGCTGCGCTTCTCCGCCATTTCCGCCGGATCGAACCAGTCGCGCCGGCTGAGCAGGTGCTCGGCCCTCTTCGCGGTGGTGTCGAACAAAAAGAAGTCGCCGGGATTGTTGCCGCCGGACACTTCGACCAGGGCCAGACGTTGATCGCTGGTGCGCGAGGTGATGCGCACCGGATCGCCGCCGAACGCAGATTCCAGACTCTTGTACAGGCGCGATTCCGGCGCGGCGGTATCGAAGAACTTGGTGATGCGCTTGCCGTCGACGAAGAACGCGCCGACCGGCGTCGCCGAATTGCTGCGATAAATGAAACCGGCCGGATCGACCTTGGCGTCCTGCAGCAGATCGGTGCGCTTCTGGGTGGCGATGTCGTAGGCGACGATCGCGTCCGGCCCATTCTTGCGCTCAGCCTGGAAGTAGGCCGTCTTGTCGTCGGCAGAGAAACCGATCGGGTATTCGATGCCTTCGCCGGTGTTCTCGGCGCTGATCATCTCCCATTCCGCACTTTCGCTCTTGCGGTAGTAGAGCTTGCGGATACGGTCGATGCCGAAACCGCTGGCGAAACGCACCAGTCCCTGGTTGTCGGTGATGAAATCGGCGTTGCGCACCGGCGCGCGCGCGAGCGGCGAGCGGCGGCCGGTGTAGACGTCCATCTTCTCGACCCGGGTATAGGGATCGTCGGCGAACGGCTGCACCGAGATGATGATGTTCTTGTCGTCGTTCGGCAGGTCGTCGACCACGAAAGCTGCGATCTGCTCGACCTTCTTGGGCTGGATCTTGGTGCCGAGCCCTGCACCTTGCACGCTCTGGCCCACCAGCAAGCCCGGCTGGGTGCCGTCGGCATTGATCGCGTAAAGGTTGCCGTCGAGCCGCGGCTGATCGAGCGCACCGATCTTGCGCGCCATGCTGATCACCACGCGATCCGGATTGACCCACCAGAAATCGTCGACGTGCGTGTTCTTTTCAAGACGGAAGTTCGCCGTGACCTTATTGTCGGCCCGGCGCAGGATCACCAGCGCGGTCTTGTCCTCGAACGGAACGGTCGCGGCCAGGTAATCGCCGTTGGGCGAAATCTTGACGTCGTTGAACTGATCCTTCTTGATGTAGGCATCGACATTGACCGCCGACGCCATCGGCGCCGCAATCAGGCCGGCGCACAGCGCGGCCGCACTCAACCACTGCTTCATTTCCTAACTCCCCTGATTTCTATGTACCTGTAGGCACGCCCTGCGGAAAACGACTGCGGCCACCCGGATGGGTGGCCGCAGATGCAACGGGCGAACGCGCGCGAAGGGCTCAATTGGCCTTCGACGCGCCCCCGACCTTGACCTTGCCGCCGATATGGCGGTCGAAGAAGTTCAGCATCTCAGTGTACAGACGCTGGTTGTTCTCTTCCTTATAGAAACCGTGCATTTCGCCGGACTGGATGATCATGCCTTCCGGCGGATTGCCAGCCGCGATCAGCGCCTTGTTCATCGATTCGGTGTTTTCCGGCGGGCAACGCGGATCGCGCGCGCCGGCGGCGAGGTAGACCGGGATCTTGAACTTGTCGGCGTGCTTGACCGGCGACATCGCGTCCTGCTCGGCCTTGGTCTTGCCGAAAGCACGGGCCATGTAGCGACGGCCGCTTTCGCGGTCGGAGGTATCGCTCTTGGTCAGCTGCACGTCGATGTCGTAGGCGCCGACGTAACCGAACGAGCACTTGAACAGCGTCTGGTCGATGGTCGGCGCCATCAGCGAGGCGTAGCCGCCGAAGCTGCCGCCGTAGATGCAGACGCGGTCGCCGTCGGCGTAACCCTGGTTGATGGTCCACTTCGTGGCGTCGATGATGTCGTTCATGATGCCGGTGGCCCAGGTGCCGTAGCCCATGTCCTGGAAGCCCTTGCCGAAGCCGCCCGAGCCGCGGTAGTTGATCTGCATCACCAGGTAGCCGCGGCTGGCGAGCATCTGGGTTTCCCAATTGAACGCCCAGTCGTCGCGCGGGCCCATCGGGCCGCCGTGCACGTTGACGATCATCGGCAGGTTCTTGCCGTCGGAACCGTTCGGGATGGTCAGGTAGCCATGGATCTTGAGGCCGTCGCGGGTGGTCATCGAGAACGGCTTGACGCTCGCCATCTTCTTCGGGTCCAGCCACTTGCGGCCCTGCATCAGGAAGCGCGCCTTGCCGGTGTCGCGGTCGTACAGATAGAGCTCGCCCGGGTTCTTGTCGCTGACCACCGAGACCACGATCTTCTTGCCGTCCTTGGTCGCGCTGGAGAAACGCACCAGCTGGCCCGGGAACGCGCCGGCGAGCGAGGCGTAGATCTCGGCGTCGGGGTGCTTCTCGTCGACCATGGTCACGCGCGGCGCGCCGGCCTCGGTGATCACGCCGAGGATGGTGTCGCCGTCGGCCGAAGTGATGTAGCCGGCCGGGTCGGAAACCGCGTCTTCGAACAGGCTGTTGAAGGCGCCGGTGGCCGGGTCGATGGTGCCCAGGGCTTCGGGCTTCTTGCCGTCGCTCTGGTTGGCGTAGATCAGGCCGTCGGTGGAGGTGCCGATCACGCTCAGGTGCTTGCCGGAGCTCTTGGAACTGTTGATCAAGGTCCACTTGCCGTCGTCGCCGCGGCGGTAGAGCTCGTTCTGGCTGTCGAAATTGCCCTGTGCGTCTTCGTCGTCGTAGCAGATGGCGAAGCGCGGCGCCTTGGCGGCATCCAGCGCGATCTCGCAATTCTCGCGCGGCGCGCGCGCCAGCGACTTGCGGCGGCCGGTCAGGGTGTCGAACAGCACCAGCTCGGTGCCCGAGCCTTCGCTGGAACGCGGCGAGGTCACCGCCATGATCACGTTGACGTCGTCGTCGCGCAGCGTATCCAGCAACTGGAAGCGCTCGTTACCGACCTGCTTGCCGCGCTGGGTGGCGTCGCGGGTGCCGTAGAACACCAGCGGTCGCGGCTGGGTGCCGTCGGCGTTGACGCCGTACCATTCGCCGGTGCCGAAAGGCTGGGCATAGCGGCCGAGCTTCTTGACCGAATTGAAGATCAGGCGCTCGGGACTGACCCATTCGAACTGACCCACGCTCTTCTCGTCCGGCAGCTGATTGACCTTGACCACGCTCAGGTCCTTGGTGCGCAGCACGGTCAGGACGTCCTGGTCGCCGCGGTCGACGGTCAGCGCCAGGTACTCGCCGCTGGGCGAGATCTTGGCGCCGCTGTAGGTCGGATGGCGGACGAAATCGGCGATCGAGGGCGCGCCGGACGGCGCATCGGCGGCTTGCGCAGAGGCCGCGCACAGCGCCAGGCCCAGCACCGCGAGGTGCAGCTTTTTCATTTCGGTTATCCCCTAAAACGACGCGAAAAAACGGCTCGCGCCTAGCCTACCGCATCCAACGCGCTTGGGCACCCGGCCCCCTACCCCAAGCGCGCCGACACGGAGACTTTGCCTAATCTGTCGCCAGAGTGCGATCCAGGGCCGCGCGCCAGTCCGGCAGGTCCAGGCCGTAATCGCGGCGCAGGCGCGTGGTGTCCAGCACCGAATAGGCCGGACGCCGGGCGCGCGTGGGGTAGTCGGCGGTGGCGATCGGATGCACGCTCGGCCGGCGTGCGATCAGGCCGCGCTCGGAAGCGCTTTCGAAGATCGCCTCGGCGAAGCCGTGCCAGGTGGTTTCGCCGCCCGCGACGAGATGCCGTATGCCGGACTCGGCCACGCCCTGGCGCAGGATCTGCGCGCTGACGTCTGCGATCAGCCAGGCCGGCGTCGGCGATCCGATCTGGTCGGCGACCACGCGCAGTTCGTCGCGCTCGGCGCCGACCCGCAGCATGGTGCGCAGGAAATTGACGCCGTGGGTGGCGTAGACCCAGGCCGTGCGCAGGATCAGATGACGCGTGCCGCTGACCGCGATTTCGCGCTCGCCGGCCAGCTTGCTGGCGCCGTACACGCCCAGCGGCGCGGTGGCGTCGTCTTCGCGATAAGGGCGCGTGCCGCTGCCGTCGAACACATAGTCCGTCGAGTAATGCAGCAGCGGCGCGCCGCGCATCGCGCAGGCCCGCGCGATGCGCCCCGGCGCCTCGGCGTTGATGCGAAACGCCAGCTCGGGTTCGTCCTCGGCACGGTCGACTGCGGTATGCGCGGTCGCATTGACCACGATGTCGGGCGCGACCCGCTGGAACAACGGCGCGATCGCGTCGAGTTCGGCCAGGTCCAAGGCCTCGCAGCGGCCGCCGTCGGGCAGCTCGCCGCTGCGCGTGGTGACCACGACCTCGCCCAACGGGGCCAGGCTGCGCCGCAGTTCCTGGCCGACCTGGCCGTTGCCGCCCAGCAGCAGGATCTTCATGCGGAATAGACGGGCAGGCGGTCCGCCGGGACCTCGGCCAGCAAGGGCGCGCGCGCGTCCTTGTCCGACAGGCTCGGCTCGCTGATCGGCCAGTCGATCGCCAGCGCCGGGTCGTCCCAGCGGATGCCGGCGTCGGCCTTGGCATCGTAGGTCGCGGTGCACAGGTAGGTGAACACCGCGCGCTCGCTGAGCACGGCGAAACCGTGGGCGAAGCCTTCCGGTATCCAGAAGTGGCGCTTGTTCTCGGCGCTCAGCAGCACCGCGGCCCAACGGCCGTAGTGCGGCGAGCCGCGGCGGATGTCGACCGCGACGTCCCAGACTTCGCCTTCGATCACCGACACGTACTTGCCCTGCGGATTGGGCCACTGGTAGTGCAGGCCGCGCAGCACGCCGCGCGCCGACGAGGACACGTTGCCCTGGACGAAGTTCGGCGACAGACCGTGCTCGGCGAGCTTGTCGCGGTTGAACGATTCGAAGAAATAACCGCGCGCGTCGCCGAATACCTGCGGTTCGATGACCACGCAGCCCGGCAGATCGGTTTCGATTACTTTCACGGCACGAACCCCCGCTTGGCCAGGCCCAGCAGATATTGGCCATAGCCGTTCTTGGCCAGCGGCGCGGCCAGCTCGATCAGGCGGTCGCCGTCGATCCAGCCGTTGTTCCAGGCGATCTCCTCGGGACAGCAGATGCGCAGCCCCTGGCGCGCTTCGATGGTCTCGATGAAGTTGGACGCTTCCAGCAGCGACTGGTGGGTACCGGTGTCGAGCCAGGCATAACCGCGGCCGAGCTGCTCCAGATGCAAGGAGCCTTCTTCGAGATAGCGGCGGTTGAGATCGGTGATTTCCAGCTCGCCGCGCGGCGAAGGCTTGAGATCGGCGGCGAAGTCGCTGGCACGGCCATCGTAGAAGTACAGGCCGGTCACCGCATAGTTGGAACGCGGCTGCTCCGGCTTTTCTTCCAAGCCGATCACCCGGCCCTCGCCATCGAACTCGGCCACGCCGTAGCGCTCCGGATCGTTGACCCAGTAGCCGAATACGGTTGCGCCCTGTTCGCGCTGGTCGGCGCGCTTGAGCATCGCGGTCAGGCCCGGGCCGTGGAAGATGTTGTCGCCCAGGACCAGACAGCTGGGACCGCCGGCCAGGAACTCGCGGCCGATCAGGAACGCCTGCGCCAGGCCGTCGGGGCTGGGCTGCGCGGCGTATTCGATGTTCATGCCCCAGCGCGAACCGTCGCCGAGCAAGTGGCGGAACAGCGCCTGCTCGTGCGGGGTGTTGATGATCAGCACGTCGCGAATGCCCGCCAGCATCAGCACGCTGAGCGGGTAATAGATCATCGGCTTGTCGTACACCGGCAGCAGCTGCTTGCTGATCGCCTGGGTGATCGGATACAGCCGGGTGCCGGAGCCGCCGGCGAGGATGATGCCCTTGCGATTCATGGTCGTCCTCAAGCCTGGCCGATGCGTTCGAGTCGGTAGCTGCCGTCGAGCACGCGCTGCACCCACGGCTGCTGCTCGAGGTACCAGTCGACGGTGCGCGCCATGCCCTCCTCGAAGGTCACGGTCGGCGCCCAGCCCAGTTCGCCCTGCAGCTTGGAAGCGTCGATCGCGTAGCGGCGGTCGTGACCCGGGCGATCCTTGACGTAGGTGATCAGCGACTCGCGCTTGCGGCCGTCGGCGAGCGGGCGGCGCTGGTCGAGCAAGGCGCAGATGGTCTTGACCACGACGATGTTCTGGCGCTCGGCGTCGCCGCCGACGTTGTAGGTCTCGCCCAGGCGGCCGGCTTCGAGCACGCGCCGGATCGCGGCGCAGTGGTCGCCGACGTACAGCCAGTCGCGCACGTTGAGGCCGTCGCCATAGACCGGCAACGGCTCGCCGGCCAGCGCCTTGGCGATGATCAGCGGAATGAGTTTTTCCGGAAACTGGTACGGACCGTAGTTGTTCGAGCAGTTGGTGGTCAGCACCGGCAGGCCGTAGGTGTGGTGGAAGGCCCGCACCAGATGATCGGACGCGGCCTTGGAGGCCGAGTACGGCGAATTCGGCGCGTAAGGCGTGGTCTCGGTGAATTTGCCGGTATCGCCGAGGGTGCCGTACACCTCGTCGGTGGACACGTGCAGGAAACGGAACGCGTCGCGGCCCGGCGCGTCCAGCGATTTCCAGTAGTCGCGGCTCTGCTCCAGCAGGCTCAGGGTGCCGACCACGTTGGTGTGCACGAACGCGGCCGGGCCGTCGATCGAACGATCGACGTGGCTCTCGGCGGCGAAGTTGATCACTGCGTCGGGACGGTGCTCGCGCAGCAGGCGTGCGACCAGTTCGGCATCGCCGATGTCGCCCTGCACGAACACATGGCGCCCGTCGCCGTCCAGCGGGCCCAGAGTGTCGAGGTTGCCCGCATAGGTCAGCGCGTCCAGGTTCACGACCTTGACGCCGCGCTGCACCGCTTCGAGTACGAAATTACCGCCAATGAACCCGGCGCCGCCGGTCACCAACCAAGTAGACACTCAACCACTCCCTGCTCAAGAAAATTAGACCGTACGTCCCCGCCGTGACCAGCCCACCCCTATGGCGCGGATCGGGCCGGATCGGAAACCGCCGGAACGATACGGCAGGCGACCTGAAAGGACCCATCACACCGGTGAGCAGCCGGGGTCCGGCAACGCCCGAGTCATGCAAGCGAATGATTCTAATACTTTCTTTCTTTGCGGCCGATGCCGCGTAGGGCCGGCCTGGGCGCCGTTTCGGCGCGCGCCCCGCGGGCCGGCCAGCGGGCTCGTTCAGGCATCGCCACAGGGGCAAAGCCTTGCGCGGCAAGGCCCGGGGACGTGGATCCGGCAGCCAGGGTCGGGCCTGCCTGAACGAGGGACTCGGACACCCATGCACGCTGCGGGTACGCGAATTCAGGCGCCAACCCACGGAAAATATGGCGATTCGGTGCTGAAGCTGTGGCCTGGGCCCATACCCGCCGACGGAATGCAGGCTTTGCGACGGCGCTCGCGTTTCCGGGGCCGACGATTCGGCGGGATGCGCTGCCGCCGCAGCGGGCAGCGCTCAGTCGGCGTCCGTACCGGCCTCGACCGCCGCCCGCACAGCCTCGGTGTCCTGCCCCAGCATCGGCGCGGCGAACGGCGCCGGCCCCGGCGTGCGGCCGAACTTGATCGACTGCGCGACCGCGCGGTAGCGGCCGACGCGCGGGTGCTCGATGGTGCCGACGATGCCCTCGGCCAGCACCTGCGGATGCTCGAACATGTCTTCGATGCGGCGCGCCGCCGCGCACGGCACCTCATCGCCGAACAGCGTCTCCCATTCCATCGCCCCGCGCTGCGCCAGTGCTTCGTGCAGGCGCGGCACGATCTCGGCCGCATGTTCGGCGCGTTTGCGCACGCTGTCGTAGCGCGCCTGCGCCGCAAAGTCGTCCAGCCCGGTCTTCTCGCACAGCGCCTTCCAGAAGCGCGGCGTGTTGGCGGAGATGTAGATGTGGCCGTCGCGAGTGGGATGAATGCCGGTGACGCCGCCGGAACGCATGTCGCGACCGATGTCCAGGGACTCGCCCTCGGCCCAGATCATCCGTGCCGACTGCATGGTCAGGGCGCTGCGCAGCAAGGACACGCCGACGAACTGGCCCAGACCGCTGCGCTCGCGCTCGAACAGCGCCGAGGACACGCCGGCGGCCAGCAAGGCCGCGGTGTAGTAGTCGACGACCGAGCCGTAGATGATTTCCGGCGGCCCGCCGCGCCGGCCTTGCAGCGCGCACATGCCGGTCATGGTCTGCAGCACCTGGTCGTAGCCGGCCTTGTCCTTCATCGGACCGGTCTCGCCATAGCCGGTCACCGCGCAATAGATCAGGCGCGGATTGATCAGGCTCAGGCGCTCGAAATCGATCCCCAGCCGCTGCGGCACGCTCGGGCGGAAGTTGTGCACCAGCACGTCGGCGTCGCGCACCAGCTTGAGCAGGACGGCATGGTCGGCGGCCTGCTTGAGGTCGAGCACGATGCCGCGCTTGCTGCGGTTCACGCCGAGAAAGGCGCGGCTTTCGCTGGGCAGCGTCGACGGGTACTGGCGCAGGTTGTCGCCGTCGGGCGGCTCGATCTTGATCACGTCCGCACCCTGGTCGGCCAACAAGGCGCAACCGTAGGGACCGGCGATATAGGCGCTCAGGTCGAGCACGCGCACGCCGGCGAGCGGACCGGACGGATTGGCGCGCGCGGCGCCCGGATCAGGTGGGAATGCGTCCATACGCTGCGTATCCATGAAACTCCTGACGTGGTGCCCGATGCACTTTGCGCCTTGGGCGCGAACCGAACCAGACAGGCCGCATATGTTCTGGCGCCACAAAATCTTGCTTGGCGATTCGCGCGCCTGCGCTCATGGCGTCGGCTCCGGCGCCAGCGACATCCAGGTCAGCCGCCAGGCGCCGTCGACGCGGCCGCCGGCGCGGTAATAAGGCGCGAACACCAGCGGCGAGCGGTAGCCCAGGCGCAGCTCGATGGTCGGCTCGCCGTCCCTGTCCTGCGCCGGCAACAGCCAGTTCTCCTCCGGCGTCGAGGGCAGCCGCAGCGTTTCCTCGGTCTTGAAGCCGTCGATCAAGCCGGATGCGTAGACCAGCGGTCCGCGGCTGATGCCCAGGTATTCGAAATGCAGCACTTCCTGGCGCACCGGGCTGCCGTCGGGCGCGCGCGATTCCTGCACGTTGCGGTTGATCGCGCGATGACTGCGCGGCGCCATCGGAAAATGCAGGCTCACCACGTCGCCATCGCGCCAGACGCGGTCGAGCACGGCATAGGCGCCCTGCTCGACCGCGGCGCTGGCCGTTTCGCCGTAGACGCGCACGGTCGCGCCTTCGGCCCAGGACGGCACGCGCAACTTCAAAGCGAACCGCGCCTCGCGCTCGACGCCGACGCGCAATCGCACGTCGCCTTCGAACGGATAGCCGGTCGCCTGCTCCAGGCGCACGCGGCCCGCCGCGCCCAGTTCGATCTCGGCCCGGCCCGGCCCGTACAGATTCACCGCGATGGCGGCCTCGTCGATGCGCGCATAGGCGATCGCCGGCAGTTCCTCTAGCGCCATCGCGCCGCTGGACTTGCAGCAGCGCCAATAGGTGGTGTGCACGCGGCGCCCGTTCGGGTACACGTAATAACACCAGTCCTCGCCGTTGGGCGCCTGCGCGCCGAGCAGGTCGTTATAGGCCGAACGCTCGATCTCCTCGGCGTAGCGCGGGTCGCCGTCGATCGCGAGCAGCTCGCGGTTCAACTGAATCCAGGCCAGGGTCGAACAGGTCTCGACGTAGCCATGCGGACTGAATGCGCCCGGCGCGTTGAACACTTCGCGCGAGCGATGCGCGACGCCGCCCCAGGGACCGCCGCCCAGAGTCAGATGCTGTTCGCGGATGCTGCGCCACAGGCGCTCGATCGCTTCGCGATAGTCGGGAATGCCGGTGGCGCGATGCAGCTTGGCCAGGCCGACCAGGTTCCAGGCCAGCTGATAGGCCTTGCCGGTGGCGATCTCGGCCGCATCGGCGCCGGCCAGGGCACGGCTGAGCAGTGCCAGTTGCGGATGCCGGTCGGCCTGCTCCAGCACCGTCGTCGCCAGTTCTAGATAGCGGCGCTCGCCGGTCGCGAAGTAGAGCTCGGTGGCGGGGTCCATCAGCACCGTCGCCGACATGCCGTGATGGTTGCCCAGTTCGGTGATGTCGATGCCGCCCTCGCCCAGCGTGCGCGCGCACAAGTCGCCGATGCGGCGCGCGGCCTCCAGATAACGCGCCTCCGGGAAATGGCGGTTGATTTCCAGCAGCCCCAGGATCAGATAAGCGTGGGTCCAGATGTCCCAGGTGCGAACGCTGGGCGCGCCGTCCCAGCTGATCGGCTTGGGCAGCTGCTTGCGCATGAAGCGTCGCTCGGGCGCATAGGTGCCGAGATAGCCATCGGCCTCCTGGCTCGCGACCAGGAAATCGGCCACGCGCCGCAGCCGCGCCAGCAGGTCGGCATCGCCCGAGCGCGCCGCGGCCTTGGCGGCGGCGACCATCCACTTGCCCGCGTGTTCGCCGTACCAGTCGCCCTCGCGGTTCTGCGCACGCAGCTCCGGGGCGAAGATCGCGATCGCGGGGCTATGTTCGTCGACGATGAAACGCGACAGGCGCCCGGCGAGGTTGGCGTCGAGCGCGTCGCCGAGCAAGCCGTCGAGGTGGACGGCGATCGCCGCGGCGCTGGCGGGAATCCGGCTCATCGCGTCAGGCCGCATCGACGACGCAGCGGAAACCGATGCAGCCCGAGCGGTCCTTGCTCGGCGCCATCAACAGATACTTTCCGTGCTGGTCCAGCCGGTGCGCCTGCGGGAAATACCAATGCGAGGTCTGCGGCTGGTAGGAGCTGCCGCCGCGCAGGATCGCCGCGCGCGTGTGTTCGTCCTGGTACTCGTCGGTCCATTGCCAGACGTTGCCGACCAGGTCGAGCACGCCGAAAGGACTGGCCCCGGCCGGATGCGCGTCGACATCGTCGGGCGCACGCAGACGTCGGCCGCGGTTCGTAGCAGGCACCGCATCCTCGCGCCAGGCATCGCCCCAGGGGTAGCGACGGCCGTCGCTGCCCTGCGCGGCATACTGCCACTCCCATTCGCGCGGCAGGCGTTTGCCGGCCCAGTGCGCGTAGGCGCGTGCGTCTTCGAGCCCGACCCAGGTCACCGGCTTGCGTTCCCAGCCCGGCGGTGGCGCACCGTCGATCCAGTCGCGCAGGTAATTGTGAGAATCGCGCGGGCGATAGCCGCTGGCCTCGATGAAGCGCCGGTATTCGGCGTTGGTCACCGGCGTGCGGTCGATATGGAACGGCCGCATGCGCATGCGCTGACGATGACCGCGACGCGCGCTGGACTCCCAGGGGTATTGCACGTCCACGCCTTCCCAGGTCTGGCCCTCGATCTCGACGCCGCCGACCACGAAATCGAAGTCGCCGGCGGGGATCGCGATCATGCCCGGCGGCGGCGTCTGCGCCGGCGTGGTCGGCTCGATCGGCACCAGCACCTGAGCCAACGCGCGCCACTGGTTCGAATAGTCGCGCAAGGGCGTGGCCGCGCGTTCGGCCATGCCGGCGAGGAAGGCGCCAAGCCCCTCGACATCGGCGCCGGGCGCCAGCGCCGCGACCGCACCAAAGCCGCGGCCTTCGATCGCGAATTCGAACACCGCGCGGCCGCCATCGATCCGCGGCGCCAGAGCGACGCCGTTCCAGGCATCGTAGTAACGCGTTCCTTCGGTGTGCGGCACCGCCAAGTGCTCGCCCGCGACTTCGTACTCGTTACGGTTGACCAGCGTCCACAGGGTCACGCCCTCGCGCGGGAAGCGGCTGGCGAACACGCCTGCCTGCAGGGTGCGCTCGTACGGGCGCCAGTCCAGGCTGACCATGCAGTCGGCGAAGCGGCGCTCGATCGCGGCGATGCGGCGCAATGCCTCGGCGTCGCGCGGGGTGAGCTGGTTCCACAGGCCCCAGATGTTTTCCCAGGCGTTGTAACCCACGCCGTTGAAGAAGATGTATTGCAGGTCGTGGTTGCGGTCGCGGCCCCAGCGGTTCTCGTAGTTGATCATGTGGCGCGGTTCCAGCCACTTGAACTTGGCCACCGGCGGCACGACTTCGTTCGGCGCCTTCTTGCCCCAGCTCTGCACGTTCCAGATCAACGCCTCCTCGGCGCTGATGGTCGACTCCGGTTGCAATACCACCGGGTGACCGAGCGCATCGCAGGCGTCGAAGAACGCGCGCGGCACGCCGTTGTAGGTGTCGCCGTTGATGCCGTCGGCGCCGACCGCCTTGACCAGCTCGGCCATCGACTCCCAGTCGTTGCGGCCGTCGTCGCGGGTGCCGTTGTCCCAGGGCATGGTCGGCAGCAACACGCGCACGCCATGGCGATGGAATTCGGCGATGGCGCCGCGCAGGCCTTCGATGCCGCCCGGCAGGTCGCCAGCCAGGTCGAACTGGTTGCGGTCGTCGACACCGATGTTCGGATACACATGCCAGATCAGCACGCTGTCGATGCCGCCGTAGCGGCGCTTGAGATCGTCGAGGTAACGCTCGACGGTATAGCGGCCTTCGACCGGATCGTAGAAGTAGCGGTCCTCGGCCATCATCTGGGCGTGGACGAAATTGCGCTGCGCCCATTGCAGCTCGGGGCGGCGGTAGTTGGCGTCGTCGTAGCCGATCCGGGTCAGGTGCTCGCGGCGCCAGTCGATCAGCTCGGCGATCCAGTCGTCGACCGAGCCGTCGACATCCATCTTCCAATGCCCGATCTCGGCGAACGGCCAACCCGGCGCCTTGCCCGGCAGCGGCAGGTAGCGCTGGGTGGTGACATGCGAGAACTTGTACTCGCTGCGCACTGGGCGGCGCTCGTCACTGTCTGTGCCGTTGGGGTCGGATGCGGGTTGGTCGGGACTGGGATTCATCGGTTCGGGCGGTATCGGAAGAACGGAAAGGGGGACGATACGAATCGGCTTCAGGGCGGCGCGGCGGCAGCTGCCGACACCGCCTGTTCGCCTGCGAGCAAGGCATCGACCTCGGCGCGCGCGGGCACGCTGGATTGTGCGCCCGCGCGCGTGCAGGCGAGCGCCGACGCTGCGCTGGCCAGGCGCAGCGCGGCGGCGTAGTCCTCGCCCGCGGCCAGCGCCGCTGCCAGTGTGCCGCAGAACGTGTCGCCGGCGGCGGTCGTATCCACCGCCGCGACCGGGTACGCAGCCTGATGCAGAAACTCGCCGCCGACACGCGCGCAGCAGCCGCGCGCGCCCAGGGTGACGATCACGCACGGTATGTCCAGGCGCGCCAGCGCGGCTTCCAGATCGCCGCGCACGCCGGTGATCGCAGCGAGTTCGCCTTCGTTGACCACCAGTACGTCGACCGCTTGCAGAAGACCGGGCGCCAGGGCGCAGGCAGGCGCTGCGTTCAAGATCACCGTCGTCCCGGCGGCACGCGCGGCCCGAGCCCAGGCTTCGACCGTCGCCAGCGGCGTTTCCAACTGCAGCAGCAGGTGGCTGACTCCGTCCAGATTCGGCAGGTGCTCGGGGCGCAGCACGGCGTTCGCGCCCGGCGCTACGGTGATCGCGTTCTCGGCGTCGTCGGACACGCAGATGAAGGCGGTACCGGTCGCGCAGCCGGACATGCGCAGTGCGTGCAGGTTCACGCCGGCCGCCTGCAGCGAACGTTCGATCGGTGCGGCATGGCCGTCGTCGCCGAACGCAGCCAGCATGCGGGTAGGCGCGCCCGCGCGCGCGCAGGCCACGGCCTGGTTCGCGCCCTTGCCGCCGGGATAGGTCGCGAAATCGCGCCCGAGTACGGTCTCGCCCGGTGCGGGCACATGCGCGGCGCGGACCACGAAGTCCAGATTGGCCGAGCCGGCCACCAGCACGGTACCGCTCATGGCGCCAGTCCTTGATAGACCAGCGCATAGAAGCGTCGCGCGATCCGCGGCAGATCGACGCGGTCCTCGCGCGGCGAATGTTGCAGCATCAGGATAGCGACCAGCTTCTCCTGCGGATCGAGGGTGTAGCTGGTGGAGGCCGCACCCGACCAGCCGAATTGCCCCACCGATCCCGCCTGGCCGCGCCGCGCCGGATCCAGCACCACATAGCCGCCCAGGCCGAAGCCCTCGGCATCGCTGAACTGGGTCACCGGCGGATCGAGCATGGTCAGATGATTGCGCAGCATCAGCTCGACGGTCTTGCGGCCGAGCAGGGTTTCGCCGTCCAGCGTGCCGCCGTCGAGCAGCATCTGGCAGAAGCGCGCGTAGTCGCCGGCGGTCGAATACAGGCCGCCGGCGCCGCTGCTGTAGGCATTGAGCGGCGCCCCGGGTTCGCGCGCGCTGGGCCCGTCGTCCAGGCGCAAACGGCCGTCGTCGCCCATCGTGCTGATATCGACCACGCGTGCCCGCTGCGCCATCGGCACCTGGAAGCCGGTGTCGCGCATTCGCAAAGGGCTGAAGACGCGTTGCTGCAGGAACACGTCGAACGGCTGACCGCTCACGACCTCGACCAGGCGCGCCGCGGTTTCCAGCGCAGCGCCGTCGTAGCCGAAGCGGGTGCCCGGATCGGCGGCCAGCGGCACCTGGCTCAGGCGCGCGACGAAGCCGCGCAGATCGCCGGCCCCGTGCGGATCGGCACGCCGCAGCAATTGCAAGGCGATGTCGTCGCCGGGACGCCCGGCGGCGAAGCCGGCGGTGTGGGTGAGCAAGTGCTCGATCGTGATCGGTCGGGCCGCCGGGCGTAGTTGCGGCGCGTCGGCGCTGCCGCCGGCGACCACCTGCGATGCATCGAAACCCGGCAGATAGCGCGAGATCGGATCGTCCAGCGAGATCCTGCCCTCCTCCATCAGCATCAGCACCGCGACCGAAGTGACAGTCTTGCTCATGGAGTAGATGCGAAAGATGTCGTCGCGCCGCATCGGCTGGCTGCGTGCCAGATCGCGGTAGCCATAGGCGCGCCAATCGACGATGCGGCCGTTGCGCGCGATCAGAGTCACACCGCCGAGATAGCCGCGCTCGTCGGTGGCCTGAGCCATAAACTCGTGCAGCCGCTCCAGGCGTGGTGCCGAATAGCCTTCGCTGGCCGGTGCCGCCTGCGGCAGGGCCGCAAGCTCCGCCGCATTCCCGGACGCCATGGCGAACGCGCACCACGCCGCCATACCCATCGCCATCCCGCGGCGCCCGGCAACGCGGAAAAAAGAGCCGCCGCGGGACGGGGACCCGACGGCGGCGATTCGAAGGTGTCGCGCCACTTCCTGTGTCAGAACTTGATCGTGTGAGTGAGCGAGACCATGCGGCCGCGACCGGCCCAGTAGTTCTGGAAGCCGCCCGGCGGCTGCGACCAGCTCAGGATGTACTGCTTGTCGAGCAGATTCTCGATGCCCAGCGAGAAACGGCCCCAGCGTTCGGTCTCGTAGTTCATGCCCAGGTCGAACAGGGTGTAGCCGTTGGTCTTCTCGGTGAAGCTGAAGTTCTGGCCGTCGAACGCCCGCACGTCGGTACCCGACAACTTGCGCGAGAACAACGTGGTCGCGCCCAGGGTAATGTCGCCGTGCGGGACGAAGCTCCAGGTCACCGACCAGGCGAACTTGTCGGGATTGATGTCGAGCACGCCCATGGGCCGGTTCAGGCCGCCCGCCGGATAACGGCCGGCCGCGTCGGCGGACCAGAACGAGGTCTTGCCGCGGGTATGCGAATAGACCGCGCTGAACTTCCAGGACTCGGAGAAACGGTAATCGCCGGCCAGCTCGTAGCCCTTGATCCGCACCGGCGCACGCAGCAGCACGAAGTCGTTGGTGATGGGATCGATCGACAGCGACTGGCCGAAGTCGGACTTGGAATCGTAGTGCGAGGCGCTCAGCGAGCCGCGGCTGCCGCGCCAATTGAAGCCGAACTCGGTGTTGTCGACCACGATCGCGTTGAGGTCGAGCAGGTCGCCGACGCTGATCTGCGGATCGTTCGGGCAGCCGTCGGGCTGGGTGCCGTCCGGGTTGTCGTTGGAGCACTGGATGTTGCGCAGCGGGATGCCGACATTGGCCAGGGTGAAGCCCTCGCCGTAAGAGCCGAACACCGAGAAGCCCTCGTTGATGCGCCAGACCACGCCGCCGTTGACCAGGTTTTCCTGGTAGTCGAGGGTGCCTCCCTTGACGAAGCGACGGTCGCGGAACCAGGTGGTGGTGTAGTCGTCGACGTGCAGCTCGCCGTCCTCGCGGCGGATGCCGCCGCTGAAGGTCAGCGGGCCGACGTCCCAGGACAGCTGCATCCACGGCGCCCGGCTCTTGTATTCCATCGGCGGCACCCAGACCCGGTTGGTCAGGGCCAGGCGCTGCTCGGCGGTGTCCTCGACCAGGTCCAGGCCGACGCGCAGTTCCAGCCCGGCGACCGAGAACAGCGACGGCCGGGTCCAGGACGTGCGCAGGCCCTTCTTGTTTGTCACGATTTCGGACTGATCGTAGATCGTGCCGATCGGCGCGATCAGCGGATCCTGGCGGTCGGACGAATTCTCGACCAGGTAACGCATCGCCTGATCGGCCTTGTAGGCGTTGACCAGCAGGGTGCCGCCGCCGAGATCGAAGTGGCTGTAGGTCAGCTGATACTGCTTGAAATCGTTGAACGCGGCCTTGGAGCCGAAGATCTGCCCGGGTTCGGACGTGTTGGTGCGGGTCTCGCCGCAGATCGCGAACTCTTCGGGCCGGCAGCCCAGCACCTGGATGTAGTTGGCCTTGCCTTCGATCTTGAAGTGACTGACCGAACCTTCGATGCGCTGCGAGCCGTCGGCGCCGAAGTTGTAGCCGGCCTTGAGAAACAGGTTGCGCGCTTCGGAGTCGGCGACCGAGCCGCTGGTGTTCATGCCGACGCGGCGGCCGTCGGCGTCGTAGCTGATGCCGCGGTCGATGATCGAGGCGCTGGCGAGCATGTCGAAGTCGCCGTCCTTGCGGGCGAAGTTCAGGCCCAGCTTCCAGCCGTCGCTGTCGTCGCCGAACTGGGTCGAGTAGCGCGAGATCAGGGTGACCTCGTTGCCTTCCTTGGTCGGCGCCGCCGACAGGTAGTTGATGATGCCGCCGGCCGCGCCGATGCCTTCGGAGGCCGAGGGACCGTTGATGACCTCGATCCGGCCGACGATGCCCATATCGGTGAAGGTGGCGTTGCGGGTGCCCTCGCGCAGCGGCGAGCCCTGCGGCACGCCGTCGAACAGACGCAGCGCGACGCGGCCGCGCAGGTTCTCGCCGGTGTTGCTCATCGCCTGCGAGGATTCGGCGTAGCCCGGCACCGAGCGCGCCAGCACCGCGGTCGCGTCCTCGGTCAGGACCAGGCTGCGCTGCACTTCTTCCTTCGACACCAGGGTGATCGCGCCCGGGATCTTGTCGACCGCCTTCGGGCTGCGCGTACCGGTGACGACGACGCTGTCCAGGTCGACCGCGGAGCTGTCCTTGCTTTCGCTGTCGGCGGCCGTTTCGGCGTCCTGCGCACGGGCTTGTCCGGAGATGACGGAGAGCAGCAGGATGCTGCCGATCGCGGCGCTGAGTGGCTTGACCATGTCGTGTCTCGTAATGGGTTCGGATGGCGACGGATCGCGCCGTCGCGGCGTTGTCCGTGATCGATGCTGCGTGATCGGTAATGCGTTGGAACCGCGCTGGCCGCGCTTCGCTCTGGCGACGCCCCCCGACGTCCCGGCAGTCCGTTGTAGTGCAAGCGAGCGTATGCGCTAGTCCGCGGGCATAGAACCGCTGCGGGCTATGTTCAGAGACTAGGTTTTGTTGCTTGAGTGCGCAGGAAAAATGTCGCATTGCAACATTTCCACGCGGACCGCGTTCGGCGCGACACGCACGACCGCATGCGCGGGATCAGCCCTTCTGCACCTGCATCGCCTTTCGGCTTTCCTGCAGGAACACCGTCACCAGCCGCACCCGCACGCTCGAGCGCGACCATACGATGCCGATACGGCGGGTGGCCGAAGCGTCGGGCAGCGGGATGCGCGCGAGCTTGAGGCCTTCCGGCCAGGGCTTGGCCCAGTCCGGAACCAGCGACACGCCCAGGCCGCGATCGACCATCACCGCGATCGCGTTGAGCGCATTGAGCTCGAAGCGCTCGCGCGGAACGATGTTGGCCGCACGCAGGTACTCATCGGCCTGGCGCCCGCCCCACTGGTGGCGGTCGTAACGGATCAGCGGCTGGGTCGCGAGCAGTTCGTGCGGGTCGCGCTCGGCCATGCTCTGCGGCGCCAGCACGATCAGCGGCTCCTCGCGCAGCAGCTGCCATTCGCAGGTCTTGGGCAGCGGGAACGGCGCCTGCAGCACCACCGCTGCGTCGAGGTCGCCCTTTTCCACCGCATGATAGAGATCGGCCGAATAGCCCGGCTTGATGAACACGTTGATCCGCGGAAAGGTCTCGACCATGCGCGCGAGCACGTCAGGCAGCATGCCGGCCAGCGCGGTCGGACAGGCGCCCAGGCGCAGCTCGCCGGAGACCCCGCTTTCGTTGGCCACGCTGCGCAGGTCGGCGACGCTGCGCAGCAGTTCGCGCGTGCGCGGCAGGATCCGCGAACCCTCCTCGGTGACGCTGACCGTGCGGCCGACGCGGGCGATCAGCGGGGCGCCGATCTCGCGCTCCAGGGTCCGGATCTGCTGCGCGACCGCGGCCGGAGTAATGCCCAGCACGCGCGCCGCCGCGGCCATGGAGCCCTGGTCGACGACGGTCACGAAAGTGTTGAGGAACTGGGTTTCCACGGCGGCTCGCTGCTGCTGTCCGGCAGGCTACACGAGGGCTCGCGCAGGCGCGAGTGCGCTCAGGGCCGCGACGCCTCGGCTTCGGCAGCAGCTGCGGCGGCCGCCGCGGCCGCGGCCGCTTGCTTGCGGCCGTAGATCGTCAGCCCTTCCAGCGAACGGGTCGGTGCCGGGAACATCAGACTGGCCAGGTAGCCGATCACGATGCACAGCAGGATCGATATCGCCAGGTAGAAGTACGGATGGACCAGATGGAACGACCAGATCACCAGGGTCAGCACGATGCTGGCGCCGATGCCGATCGCCACGCCCGGCGAATTGGCCCGGCGCGTGAACATGCCCAGGGTGTAGGCCCCGGCGAAGCCGCCGCCGAGCAGGCCGGCCAGTTCGATCGAGACGTCGAACAGCGAATGGATGTCGAAGCGCGACAGCAGCAGCGCGGTGCCGATGCCGACCAAACCCACCACCACCGTCATCAGCTCGGCGAAAAACACGCTCTTCTTCGGCGTGCGGTTCTTGGCCAGCTTCTCGTAGAAGTCGACCGAGATCAGCGTCGCCACCGAATTCATGATCCCCGACAAAGTCGCCATGGCCGCGGCGAAGATGCCGGCGATGATCAGTCCGGTCACGCCGACCGGCAGTTCGGCGGCGATGAACATCGGGAAGGTCGCGTCTATCGGCAGCAGCGGGTTCATCCGCTCCGGGTTGGCCTTGTAGTAGACGAACAGCGCGGTGCCGATGGTGTAGAAGATGATGCCGCCGGGAATCATGATCGCGGCGAAGGCCCAGATCGAGCGCCCGGCCTCGCGGTCGGACTTGGTCGACAGGGTGCGCTGCATCAGCACCTGGTCCTTGGGGAAGGTCAGCACGACTTCGAACAGGACCAGGAAGATGAAGCCCCAGACCGTGGCCTTGGTCAGGTCGAAGCTGAAATCGAAGGTGTGCATCTTGTCCTGGGCCATGGCCGTGGACCAGAACTCGCCGAATCCGCCGCGCAGGCTCCAGATCATGAAGCCGATGGCGAAGATCGCGCCGCCCATCTTGACGATCACCTGGACGAAATCGGTCCAGATCACCGCCTTCATGCCGCCCATCGCGGTGTAGACGATGGTGAAGCCGCCCATCAGGATCACGCTCCAGAACACGCTGATGCCGGTGATTGTGGCGATCGCCAGCGCGGGCAGGAACAGGATCACGCTCATCCGGCTGCCGATCTGCACGAACACGCACAAGGCGCTGGCGAGCATGCGGATCGAGGGATGGAAACGCGTTTCCAGGTAGGAGAACACCGACATCAGGTCCAGGCGCCGCAGCAGCGGTACGATCCACACCGCCACGAACATCAGGCCGAACACCGCGATGACATTGTTGGCCATGTACTGCCAATTGGTCTCGAAAGCCTTGGCCGGAATCGCGATGAAGCTGATCGAGCTGGTATTGGCCGCGTACAGGCTGATGCCGGCGGCCCAGAACGGAATGGTGCGGCCGCCGACGAAGAAGTTGCTGGTCGAGTTGCGTTTCTCGCGCAGATAGAAGTACAGGCCGATGCCGATCATGCCGGCCAGGTAGACCACGATCACCACCCAGTCCAGCCAGTGCAGGCGCAGCTTGCTGGACTGAACCTGCGCGGTGGCGAAGGCGATGCCGCGGCCTCCGGTGCCGGCCTGAGCCCATACCAGGCCGTCGGGCCAGGCGGCCGTGGCGATCGTGGCGCCGGTCTGCGCGCCGGGCAGCGTCGCCCAACCGGCGGTGATGGTCTGGTAGGTCATGAACTTCGCTGGCGCACGCGCATCGGCGCCGTCGCCCACCAGATATAGGATGTGCGCCTGTCCCGTCGCGCGGCCCGAGCCGGCGACGACGCGGCCCGGAGCGCGGCCCGGTTCGGTCCAACCTTGGTCGGTCGACCAGCGCAGCATGCGGTCGTTGCCGCCGGCTTCCGGCACCACCGCGAACAGCGCCCTGGTCTGTGCGACCAGCGAACTCGCGGGCGCACCGCCCGGCCATACCGTCAGCGGCGCCCAATGCGGGCGTTCGTCGTCGAAGCGCAGTTGCAGTAGACGGGTCGTGCCGTCGCCGGCCTTGCCGGCGATATAAAAGGCCTCCGCCGACAAAGCACCGCGCGGTTCCTGCAACGCGACCGGCAGGGACGGCAGCGGTTGCATGGCGAGCGCGCCCTCGTTCACGCTCAGCTGCCCGACCCGCATCGCTGCGCGATCCTCGCCCTGGCTCAGCAGCAGATAGGCGCGCTGACCGTCCTGAACCACGGCGACGATCTGGGTCGGGACGACATCCGCCGGCCACCGCAGCGGCGACCAGGCCCGGCCGCCCTCTTCCAGCGACCAGGCGCCGTCGGGCGAGATCGCGACCGCGCGACCATCGATGCGGGCGATGCCGGTCAGCGAGTTGGTGCCGGCCAGAGCCGGCAAGCGATCCGGACGCATCGGCGTCAGGGCCTCGGCCTGCAATGGCCCGATCACGCTCAACAGCAACAGGAACAACAGAGCGCGCCATGAGGCCAGCGTCGCGAACGCGGAGACCCGAGGGCCAGACGACGGACGCGCGCTCATCGGCGGCCCGCCGTGGCGAGCAGCGCCTGCGCGCGTTTCAGGAACGGCAGATCGACCATGCGTCCATCTACCACGAACACCCCGCGTTCCGGCGCCCGCGCCGCAGCTTCGACGATGCGCCGCGCCGCTTCCAGCTCGGCCTCGGTCGCGGCGAAGGCGGCGTTGGCCAGGGCGACCTGGCGCGGATGCACGCAGGTCTTGCCGAGGAAGCCCAACCGCCGCGCCATCGCGGCCTCGGCGCGGTAGCCGTCGTCGTCGTGGAGATCGGCGTACGCGCCGTCCAGTGCGAACACTCCGGCCTGAGCCGCGGCCATGCGCAGGGCGAACATTGCCGCGTGCACGTTGGCCCGGTCGCTCCGCTCCACGCCTTCAGGCTCGAACAGATCGCCCAGGCCCAACTGCAGCCCGGCCACGCGCGGATGCGCGGCCGCGATCCCGGCCGCGGCCGCGAGCGCGCGCGGGGTTTCGATATTGATCAGCAGGCCGATCGGGCGTTCGACGCCATTGCCGGCCTCGGCGACTTCGATCTGCGCGACCGCGGCCAGCAAGGCTACGCCCGATTCGATCTTGGGCAGGTTGAGCAAGTCCACGCCCGGGCGCGCGACCGCGGCCAGGTCGGCGGCGAACCAGGGCGAGTCCGGCGCGTTGACGCGCACGATCGCGAGTTTGGCGCTGGCCGCCACCGCGTCGGAGCCGACGAACTCGGCGACCGCGGCACGCGCGGCGCCCTTGCGTTCGGCGGCGACCGCGTCCTCCAGATCGAACGACAGCGCATCGGCCTCGCCGGCCAGCGCCTTGGCGAACAGCTCCGGCCGCGTCCCGGGCACGAACAGTTTGCTACGCATGGAGCGGCCGGGCCTGGGTCGTCTGGGTCATGGCCCGAAGTGTGCGCCAAGGCAAAGATAGCGGACGCACAGGGCAGGCATGTTCAAACGATAGGTTTTGTTTCTATTCCTGCATCGCCCGGCATCGACGCTGCTGCAAAAATCTCGTCGAATCAAGGCCGTTGCAGCGCGGCAGGCACGACGCTCAGTCGCAGCCGCCCACGCGAACGAAGGCCAGGTCCTCGTAGTCGTAACTGAAGTCGGCCTCTGGATCGACCTTGGCCATCTTCATGGTTCCCGTATCCGGTGCGGCGCCGAAGTCCAGCCAGGCTTCGGCGTCGACGCTGACGTCGTCCCAGTCGACCAGCCAGCGCGCGTCGACGCGCTGCACGGTGCCGCTGAGCATCGGCGACTTCCGCGAAACGAAGCGTACCCGTCCGTCCTTGGCGCACAGCGAGACTTCGCCGAACCAGGGATCGCCGTAGCGGCCGAGCCAGGGGCGCATGGCGTCGGCCGTGGCCGGTTTGCGCGCCGAGGTGTCGGGCGCGCGCTGCGCGGGCGGGGTCGCGGCGCGCTCGCGCTCCAATGCCTGCGCGTAGTAAGCGACATCGCGGCGCTGTGCGGGCGCGCTGTAGCGCTTGACCAGCACCTGGTTCAGCACCGTGCGCGCTTCCTCGGCCTCGCCGTTGATCAGGACCACGAAGCCGACGTCGCGCTCCGGCAGCATGGTTACCACCGAGTACATGCCCATCAGGGTGCCGGTGTGCGAGACCTTGAAAGTGCCGTCGACGTCGGCCAGGCGCCAGCCGTAGCCATAGGCGCTGTAATGACTGCCGTCCCAATCGCGCTGGCGCTGCGAGACCGGCATCGGCATCTGCGCCGACCATAGCGCGCGGCGCTGTTCTGCCGACAGCCAGGGCGCGGCGGCGTTGTCAGGGCGCAACCATGTGCGGACCCAAGTCAGCATGTCGTCCAGACTGCAGCGCACGCCGCCGGCCGCGGCCATGGTGGTATTGGCGACGACGGCGCCGTCCTCGCGCACCGGAAGGTTGCGGTCGCCTTCGCGCCGGTGCGGCTGGGCGACGTTGCCGACGCTATCGCGATTCCATTCGCCGATCCGGCAGCGCTGCAGGCCCAAGGGTTCGAATACTTCACGGCGCAGCAGGGTCTCGTAAGGCGCGCCGCCGGCCGCGGCCGCCACTTCGCCGGCGACGATGTACATCAGGTTGTCGTAGTCGTAACGCGAGCGGAAGCTGTGCACCGGCTTGAGATAGCGCAGGCCGTGGATCACGTCGGCGCGGCTGAAGCTGTTGGGCTCGGGCCACAGCATCAGGTCGCCGGCGCCCGCGCGCAGACCGCTGTCGTGGATCAGCAGGTCGCGCACCTGCATCTCGCGCGTGACCCAGTCGTCGTACATGCGGAACTGCGGCAAGTGCCTGGTGACCGGGTCATCCCAGCGCAGCTTGCCGGCATCGACCAGGCGCGCGAGCAGTGCGGTGGTCATGGACTTGCTGTTGGAAGCGATCTTGAACAGGGTCTCGGGCGTGACCGGTTCGCCGCTGCCGGCAACCAGCTCGCCCACGCCGCGCCGGTACACAACCTCGCCGTGCTCGATCACACCGATCGCGAGCCCGGGCAATCGGTAACGCGCGACCACCTCGTCGACGATGGCATCGAGCTCGGGCCGCGACGCCGTCGCCGTCTGCGCGAACGCGGGGGTCGCGAAGCCGATCGCCGCGACCAGGAGCCACCCGATACATTTCATGCAGTCACCCACTCCTCCGCCGGGCGCTCGTCGGCGATCATGGCATCGAAATCCTGGCGTTGCCGCACCACCGCATAGCGGCCGCGGTCGAGCATGACCTCGGCGGCCAGCGGCCGCGAGTTGTAAGTCGAAGCCATGGCCGCGCCGTAAGCACCGGCGCCCGCGATCGCGATCAGGTCGCCGGCCCGGCAGGCCGGCATTCGCCGCTGCACCGCGAAGGTATCCCCGGTTTCGCAGACCGGTCCGACCACGTCGTAGGCGACCCGTTCGGAACCGCGTCCATGCAAAGGCAGGATGTCGTGCCAGGCGTCGTAAAGTACGGGCCGCTGCAAATCGTTCATCGCCGCGTCGACGATAAGGAAATCGCGCTGCCGACCGGGCTTGACCCGGATCACCCGCGTCAGCAGCAGCCCAGCCTCGGCGACCAGGTAACGACCGGGCTCCAGGATCAAGGTGCCAGCGTATCCCGAGAAGGTCTCGCGCAGCATGGCTGCGTACTCGCCGGCGGTCAGCGGCGGATCCTGGTCTTGCCGGTAACGCACTCCGAGACCGCCGCCGACGTCGATACAGGCCAGGGCGCGGCCGTGCCCGGCCAGCTCCTGAGCGAACGCCGCCACGCGCTGCAGGGCCAGCCGGAACGGCTCCAGGCTCAGGATCTGCGAACCGATATGCGCGTGCAGGCCGTCGAGGCTGACGTTCGCGTACTTCGCGGAGTCGGCGAACCAGCATCGGGCCTCTTCGATGGACACTCCGAATTTGTTCTCCGACTTTCCGGTGGAGATCTTGGCGTGGGTGCCCGCATCCACGTCCGGATTGATACGGACCGAGGCGCGGGCGATCACGCCCCGGCCGGCCGCGACGCGCTGCATGGTTTGCAGTTCGTCGTGGGATTCGATATTGAAGCGCCAAACGCCGGCGTCCAAGGCCTCGGCGATCTCGTCGGCGGTCTTGCCCACACCCGAGAACACGATGCGCTCGGCCGGAATGCCGGCCCGCAATGCTCGCCTGAGCTCGCCGGCCGACACGATATCCGCGCCGACGCCTTGCTCGGCCATCAGCTGCAGGATGGCTAGATTGGAATTGGCTTTGACTGCGTAGCAGATGCGGGTGTCCAGCCCCTGTAGTGCCGTTTGCAGGCCCTGAACGCGCTCGCGGATCGCAGTGGCGGAATAGACGTAACAGGGCGTTCCAACCTGCTCGGCGAGGGCATCCAGATCGACGCCATCGAGGCGATGGTCAACTTCAGTCATCACACACCCGGGCAATTGGCGCGACGCGCGTTCGCCGCCCCGCAGGCCTGAAAAAGCCGGCGATCTGCCATCGCAGGTCGCCGGCAAGGGGGTTTTAGAAATTCACCGAGACAGTCAGCTGGGCGTGACGCGGCTCCTGGAAACTACTGCCCAAACCGAAGCGTTCGTTCAGAGTGCCGATGCTGTCCTGCGGCTCCAAGTCCTGGTCGACCGCCAACTCGCGCTGCTGGTTGAACAGGTTATAGACCGCAAATTTCACCTTCAGGTCCGCGCGCCCCAACTTGGCCTGGTACGTCACGCTGGCGCCGAAGTCATAGGTCCAATCGGTGCGTCCATAGCCGCCGCGCGGCGACAGAACGTAAACGCGTTGCGACGGAACCGACGAGGTGCAGTTCTGCACGCAGATGTAATAGCTGTGGAAGTCGGTCGCGTCGAAGGGATTACCGGCACCGAAACCGGTGATCGGCGAGCCCGATTTCACGTCCAGCGTGGCGCCGAACAGCCAGTGATCGCCGACCGCGTAAGCGCCGCGCAACTTCAACTGATGGCGACGATCGTTCGCGAGATAACCATAGCCGTTGTAGTTCACCCACGGATTATCGAAGTTTTCGGTGCGACCGCTGTCTGCGAAATCGGTATCCGAGTTCACCGGGCCTTCGGCGTTTCCTTCGTTCTTCGAATAGGTGTACGACGCGTTGAACGCCCACTTTCCATCCCAGGCTCGGTCCAACTGCAACTCTATCGCCTTGTAGGTGCGACGCGGCTTCACCCAGCCGGTCTGGCCGACATAGTTGCCTGCGTCGTCGTACAGGGCCCAGCCCTCGCGGGAGGTATCGATATCGATCCAGCCGTCGTTACTTCCGTCGCAGTCGGTGTCGCCCCAGACCGTATTGACCCGACCCGGATTGCCCATGATCCAGACCCCGTCGATCTCGCCGCAGCGCCCTGTGGCCGTGATGTTCATGTCGTCGATGGCGTCGTGCAGTTTGCGGTAGGTTCCGGTGATGCCCCACGACCAGTGGTCGCCGAACATCTGCTGGAAGCCGAGGATGGCCTCGTCCTGATAGACCGGCTCCATATCGCGGTTCACTTCGGCCCGCAGGTCCGGCACGGTGCCGTCGCCCTGCGAGTTGTCCACCGGCCCGATCTGACCGCCGAGGATGGGCGTGTTCTGCGGCCCGGCGCCATAGCCCAGGAATTCGTACCAGGTGCGTTCGTCGAGGAAGCCGCCGGCCTGCTTGATGTTGATCACATTGGCTACCGGCAAGAAGTAACGACCGATGTTTCCGAACAGCTTGGTGGTTCCGTCGCCCTTCATGTCCCAGGAAAAACCAAAGCGCGGCGCGAGCATATCGTCGATCTTGATATAGCTCTTACCGTCGCCGCCCTTGTTGTCGAAGGCCTCCAGACGCACGCCCAGATTTAGCAACAGATTCGGCGTGGCAGACCAGTTGTCTTCCAGGTAGTAGGCCGAATTGATGGTTTCGAAGCTACCGTCGACCTCCAGTCGACGCGCACGAACGACTAGACCGCTGGCGGGAACCGCGCCACCGTTGAGCGGCGCACCGGCGGTACGGCGATAGACGTCATATCGGTAACCGCCCGGTCCGGGGTAGTACCGCTGGTAGTCGGATGTGTTTTCCTCGTGATCCAAGCCGAAGCGCAGCAGGTGGTCGCCCAGTTGCCACTCAAAGTCCGCGCGCATGGCCTTACGATTGTCGATCGCGTTCTCGATCAACGAACTGGACGTGCAACCACGGTCTCCCTGCAGGTTGACCGGCACCCCTTGGCTCAGCGTACGGTTCTCGAACACCCGGTTACAGGCGATGTCGTTGAGACTGCTCTGTGCCCGCTCGCGCTCGTTCTCGCCGTATAGAAGCTTCATCGAGAAACTGTCCGACAGATAGCCCGAGTACGACAGGGCCCAATTGGTTCCGCCCGTGTCGTTATAGATCTGATTGGTACGCTGCTCTCGAGTCTTCGTATCGAAGTCGTATCCGAAGACATCGGTGGTCGTACGATTCTTGTCCGAGAATCCGAACAGCGACAATAGATGGTTGTCGCTGATCTGCCAGTCCAACTTACCGCCCCAGAACGGGTCGCTGGCCTTACCCATGTTGTAAACGCTGCCGGCATCGTTGGTGTTTCGAGGCGTGTATTCGCGCGCTTCGTACATGCCGAAGAAGAACAAGCGGTCCTTGATGAGCGCACCGGAGGCGAATGCGTTGAGCGTGGTACGGGCGTAGTCGTCCTGACTCGCGGTCAGATAGCGCTCGCCGTCGCGGGCGATACGATCCTTGGCTGCCGACTGCCAAGCACGGGGCTCGAAGTTCAGCTCCGCGCCGGCATGAAACTCGTTACTGCCCGAGCGGGTAACGGCATTGATCACGCCGCCGGTGCTGCGGCCGAACTCGACCGAGTAGCCGCCGGTCTTGACCTGGAACTCCCTGTAGAAATTGAAGGGCACCGAGGAGAAGCCGACCCGATTGTAGAAGTCGGTGACGTTGAGGCCGTTGATGTAGACGGTGTTCTCAGCGACCGACGAACCGCCGAAAGACAGGCCCTGTCCGCCCAGCGAGCCCTTGCCCTTGACCACGCCCGGCGCCAGCAACGCCACCGAGACCACGTCGCGCTGCACCGGCAGCACGTCGATCTGTTCGCGGGTGATATTGGTCGCGATTTCGGTCGAGCTGACATCCACCGGACTGATCCCACGCGTTCCCACCACCTGCACCGCCGCCAGATCGGTCGCCGCCTGCGAGCCGACATTGACGTTGGTCGTGGTGCCCAGCGACACGGTCACCGGCGTAGGCTCGCTCGCCGCGCCGCCGACGCTGGTCTGCAAGGTGTACTGCCCCACCGGCAGGAACGGGAAGCGGTAGTTGCCCTGTTCGTCGGCCTTGACCGTGCGGGTGAAGCCGGTGTCCGGGCTGCGGATCGTGACTTCGGCGCCGGGCGTGGTACGGCCGGCCAGCGAGCCGTCGTTGTTGGCCGCCAGCGCGCTCATGGACATCGAACCGAAGCAGAGCCCCATCGCGATGCAGAGCGCGGTCTTCCTCATCGTTGTTGCGCGCATGTTTCCATTTCCCCTAGAGCATGGCCGTGTGAGCTGCCGCTACGGCGCGTGGCCGGGCAGCGGCAGTACTTGTGCTTTGAAGCGGTAATCCCACCGGTCGAAGTAGAGGTTGCCCCCCGCCCACTCCACTTCGCCGCGCTGCGAATCCACGGTTTCCGATCGGAAGTGCCGTTTCGCCGGGACCAGGTCGGTCCCGTAGTCGTCGTTGAACGCGATGCGGTAGGCATCGAGTCCGCCGAGATAGAACCACTCGACGCCGGGATCCTTGGCGTCTTGGAACCGTCCCGTGGTGACGTCCATCGGGACCCAGCCGTAGGGCGCCAGGTACAGCCAGCCCCAGTCGTGCAGGTTGTCGTAGTCGCCGTCGGAATAGACCATGCCCGACTGCCAGCGCGCGGGAATACCGTTCAAACGCAGCAGGGCCATCAGCAGCAAGGTCTGCTGGCCGCAATCGGCGTGGCCGGCGTGCAGGGCGTAGTCGCTGATGTTGGACAGCGTCGAGTACTCGCGCGCGCCGGCCCAGGGAATGCGGTCGACGGCGGCGTACAGCTTCTGCGCGATGCGCGCCGGATTGGTCTCGTCGCCGACGACTTCGCGCGAATAGCGGCGCAGCGCGTCGGTGTAGACGATGTGCGGCGCGCGCTCGCCCAGGTAGGGCGCGAGGTCGGGACGGTCGCCCAGCGCCTGGACCCGGTCCGGGTCGATGCGGTGGACCTGGCCGTAGACGGTGAGTTCGTAGCTGATCGAGAACGTGGTCGGCTGCCCGGCTTTCGCGGCCTGCTCCAGGTAGACCGTGCGCTGCTGGGTGGATTCGGGCGCGATCCGGTGCGTAGCGGGCGTGCTGGCCAGAAAGACGAGGTCCTCCTGCTGGCCCGGCCGCAGGCGCGGGTATGGGATCCACGCGCGCAGGGTTTCGCCGGCGGGCACCGCATCGGCATCGACGACGATGGACTGGGTCACGCGCACCCGGCGCGGGGCGACGATGGTCTTGCCGCTCGCGCGCGCCTCGCTCAGCGCTTCGTCGTGATAGGCGTTGGCGCTTTCCATCGGCCCGCTGCTGGGCTTGCGCGGCGGACGCCGGCGCGCATCGGCGACGGGATCGAGCAGGAACAGGTTGGAGACGGCGCGGCTGAAGTAATACGGCTGGCCGTCGATGACCAGGTGTTCGAGCAGGTTCGCGCGCTTCCAGGCCACGAACTCGTCGTCGCGCAGATCGGGCACCAGTTCGCCGAGCTTGCGCCGGGCGTCGGCTTCGGTCAGCGGGAAGTCGAGACGGATGCGGCGCATGCGCTCGCGCTGGAATTCCAGGGCCGCGCGCTGGTCCGCGCTCAAGCCCGGCTGCGCAAGCGCGGCGTCGATCGCCAGGCCGGCGTCGCGGAAATGACCGGCGTCGATCATGGCGACGATGTCGCTGGGACCGCGGTCGTAGCCGGCCCAGACCGCGGGCAGCGCGAGCATCAGCCCGGCCAGGCACAGGCTGCGCGCAGCCCGGCGCCAAGCGCGGGGCATCGCCGAATCGAGCGGAAGCACGGAACGTTCCACGTCGCAGCCGACCATCTGAGGACCGAGTCACGGCTGTGTAACATGGCCGGACGGGCTGGTCAATAATTTATTCTTGACAAATTCTCGTTGTGAAGTATGTATTCCCACTGAGCCGGTCGCGATGATCGCCGGCGCGAACGAGGGGACGCGATGATCGAAACGGTCTGGCCTTATCTGGCGGTGGTGCTGCTGGCGGCCGGGCTGTTTCCGTCGCTGGAGCGGCGCTACGGCTGGCGGCTGTTCTCGGTGCTGCCGCCGATCGTGCTGACCTATCTGCTGGTGACCGCGCTGGCGGTGGCGGGCCTGTGGCAGAGCACGACGGAGATCGCCGCCGCCCAGCGCCACCTGACCTCGCAGCTGCTGCCGGCGCTGCTGTTCCTGTTGATGGTCGGCTGCGACCTGCGCGCGATCCTGGCGCTGGGGCCGCGCATGCTGGCGGTATTCGTCTGTGCGATGGCCAGCATCCTGGCCGCGATCGTGCTGGCCTACCTGATCTACCGGAACGCCCTGCCCGCCGACGGCTGGAAGATGCTGGCCGCGCTCAGCGCGACCTGGACCGGCGGTTCGGCCAACCTGGTCGCGGTCAAGCAATCGATCGGCCTGCCCGACAACCTGCTGCCGCCGGTGCTGCTGGCCGACGCGCTGTGCTATTCGGTGTGGGTGGTGCTGCTGTTCTCGGCGGTGCGCTTCGCGCCCGCGTTCAATCGCTGGACCCGCGCCAACGAGCGCGCGCTGCCGGTCGCGGCCGCTCCGCGCGCGAACAGCGAAGCCGGCGCTGGCGGCGTGCTGCTGTGGCTGGGCATCGCCCTGCTGGTCGGCAATGGCGCCATGGCGCTGGCCGCTTTGCTACCGACGCAAGGTTTCTTGACCGTCACCGCGTGGACCGTGCTGATCGCGACCGTCGCCGGGCTGGCACTCGCGCGCACGCCGCTGGCGGCATCGCCGGTGCCGGCGCCGCTGGCCGGCGCGCTGTTGGCTTGCCTGGTCGCAGTGCTGGCCTCGCAGAGCAACTTCGCCGGAATGTCGGCCGCACCGCTGTTCGTGCTGGTCGGCTTCACCGTGCTGGTGCTGCACGTCGGCCTGTTCGCGCTGGCGGCGCGGGCGTTCCGTTTCGACCTGTACCTGTGCGGGATCTCCTCGCTGGCCCAGATCGGCGGCATGGCCACCGCACCGGTGCTGGCGGCGACCTACTCGCGCGCGCTGGTGCCGGCGGCGGTGTTGTTGGCGATGCTGGGCCTGGTGCTGGGCACCGGCATCGGTTTGTTCATGGCCGGCGTGCTGTCCGGCCTTTCGCCCACGGGAGGCTGATCCGATGCGTCCGCTCCTCGTCCTGCTCGCCGCCGCCGGCCTGTTCGGCGCCGCGCTGCAGCCGCTCGCGGCGGCTCCGCCCGCTGCGCTCCCCATCCCCGCCCACGGCGTAATCGGCGTGGAGGAACGCCAATTGAATGCGGAATTCTGGATCCAGCGCCAGGCGCGCGCGGATCGCGTGATATTGAACACAGCCGCGATCGCGGCGCAGAACGCCAAGCTGCGCGAACTGGACGCGTCGGTGCACGATCTGCAGGCCCTGCCGGAAACGGTGACCCGCGAGCAGATCCGAAGCTGGATAGCGTCGGTGTCGGAGCGCCCGACCCAGGCGCTGTACGACGAGCGCGGCCGGCCCATCGCCAGCGGCGTGCTCGACGATCTTCAGGACGCGCTCGACCTGGGCGCGATCCCGGAGCGGCAGCCGCTGCGCTACGGCCTGATCGTGCACCGCGCCGATCTGCGCGCGTTTCCGACGCCGCTGCGCGTGTTCAATTCGCCCGACGATCACGACATCGACCGTTTCCAGGAGAGCGGCCTGTTCCCCGGCGATCCGGTCGCGATCGCCCACGAGAGCCGCGACCGCCAGTGGTGGTTCGTGGTCAGCCCGCTGTATACGGCCTGGGTCGAGAAGCGCTACGTCGCCCAGGGCGATGCGGCGGCGGTGTTCGGTTACGGGCAGCGCACGCCGCAACTGATCGTCACCGGGGCGACCGCGCGCACCGTGTACACGCCGGAGCAGCCGAAGCTGTCGCAGTTGCAGCTCGACATGGGCGTACGCGCGCCCCTGCTGGCCGACTGGCCGGCCGACCGTCCGGTCAACGGCCAGCATCCCTACACCGCGCACGTGATCGAACTGCCGGTGCGCGGCGACGACGGCCGCCTGAGCTTCGCGCCGGCGCTGCTGCCCAAGAACCAGGACACCACCGAGCGCTACCTGCCGCTGACCAAGGCCAACCTGCTGCGCCAGGGTTTCAAGTTCCTCGGCGAGCGCTACGGCTGGGGCCATTCCTACAACGCGCGCGACTGCAGCGGCTTCGTGTCCGACGTCTACCGCAGCTTCGGAGTGACGCTGCCGCGCAATACCCGCGACCAGGCGGTGAGCCCGGCGCTGAACCGTATCGCCTTCGGCGATCGGGACGACCGCGCGGCGCGCATGAAAGCGGTGCGCGAACTGCAAGTCGGCGACCTGATCTATATCCCCGGCCACGTGATGATGGTGATCGGCGATCAGCACGGCGAGCCCTACGTGATCCACGACACCACCGGCATCAGCTATCGCGACGCCGAGGGCCGCATGGCCCGCGCCCATCTCAACGGGGTATCGGTGTCGCCGCTGACTCCGCTGCTGTTCGACGAGGCGCATAGCTACGTCGACCGCATTACCAGCATCCAGCGCATCCGCCCCTGAGCGCCCCACTACTTACGAAGCGATCGGAGCTCCATGAAAATTACCGATATCCGGTTCGGCATGCTGCGCGTCCCGCTGAAGACGCCGTTCAAGACCGCGCTGCGCACCGTCGACACGGTCGAGGACATCGTCGTGTCGGTGCACACCGATAGCGGCCAGGTCGGCTACGGCGAGGCCGCGGCGACCGCGGTGATCACCGGCGACACCCACGGCTCCATCGTCGAGGCGATCCGCAAGTTCATCGCGCCGCGCCTGATCGGCGAGGACATCGCCGACCTCAACCGCTTGACCCAGCTGATCCAAAGCGCGCTGGAGAAGAACACCAGCGCCAAGGCCGCGGTCGAGATCGCGATCTACGACCTGTGGGGCCAGCTGTACGGGGCGCCGCTGTACAAGATGCTCGGCGGCGGCGACCCGGTCATCGCCACCGACATCACCATCAGCGTCGACTACATCGACAAGATGGTGGCCGACTCGATGAGCGCGGTCGAACGCGGCTTCGAATCGCTGAAGATCAAGGTCGGCAAGGACATCGGCGTCGACATCGAGCGGGTCAAGGCGATCTACGCCGCGGTCGAGGGCCGTGCCCTGCTGCGCCTGGACGCCAATCAGGGCTGGACCGCCAAGCAGGCGGTGTACGCGATCCAGCAACTGGAGGACGCCGGGGTGCGCCTGGAGCTGGTCGAGCAACCGGTCAAGGCGCAGGACCTGGACGGCATGAAGTACGTGACCGAGCGCGTGCATACTCCGATCATGGCCGACGAGAGCGTGTTCGGCCCCACCGAGGTCATCGATCTGATCCGCATGCGCGCCGCCGACATCATCAACATAAAGCTGATGAAGACCGGCGGGATCTCCAATGCCATCCGCATCGCCGACATCGCCGCGCTGTACGGGGTGGAATGCATGATCGGCTGCATGATCGAGACCAGCATCAGTGTGGCCGCGGCCGTGCACGTGGCGGTGGCCAAGTCCAACGTCATTACCAAGGTCGATCTGGACGGGCCGTCGCTGTGCGCGTTCAACCCGGTCGACGGCGGGGTGAATTTCAACGAGTCGGAGATCTCGGTCGCCGATGCGCCCGGCCTGGGCATCCGCGAGATCCGCGGCCTCGAAGCCCTGCCCGGCTGAGCCCAGGACCGTCAGGACATGTCGCCGCTACTCAAAATCCGCGCCGAGCGCGATCGCATGTCGGCGATCGAGCGCCGCATCGCCGATTTCCTGCTCGACAACGCCCATCTGCTGCGCGACTACTCCTCGCAGCAGCTGGCCAACGCGCTGGGGATCAGCCAGTCCAGCGTGGTCAAGTTCAGCCAGAAGCTGGGCTTCAAGGGCTACCCGGACCTCAAGTATTCGATCGGCGAAGCGGTCGCGCGCGGCAACGGCAACGGCGAGGACCACCTGCCGACCGCCGCGGCCGCGGACGATCCGCACACCGCGCTGGCCGAGGACTTGTGGCACCTCAAGGCCCTGGCCGAGGCCGAGACCCGGCTGATCAATCCGGCCGACCGCATCGACGCGATCGCCGCGGCGATCGAGCAGGCCGGCAAGGTCTACATCATCGGCCTCGGCGAGGACGGCATCCCGGCGCGCGCGTTCGCGACCCGGCTGTCGATGCTGGGCATCGTCACCGTGCACTACGTCGATGCGATGCTGATGCAGGCCGGCATCTCCAGCGCCGCGGCCGGCGATGTGCTGCTGGTGTTCTCCGAGCACGGCCGCCAGCCGGCGCTGTGCCAGATCGGCCGGCGCTTCCGCGAGCGCGTGGGCAAGGTCATCACCGTGACCCGTCACACTCCCAACCCGCTGCGCGCGCATGCCGACGCGGCCCTGGTGGTGTCGGCGCACGACGAGCGCCGGCATATCGAGCCGCTGCTGTACCAATCGGCGCTGCAGCACCTGCTCGACCTGATCTTCGTGCTGCTGTGCGACGCCAGCGAAGCCCGGCGCCGCCAGCTCGACCTCAACCTCGAGCGCATGCAGGATCTGCTCGACAGCTGACCGCCGGGACGAGACCGCATGCGCACCCTGCTCCGCACCGCCCTGCTGATGCCTGCCCTCGCTCTGGCCGCCTGTGCCGGCATGTCCGCGCCGAGCGCATCGACGCCCTGGGGCAACGCGCGCCAGCTCGTGCTGGTGACCACCGACGGCTGGGACGCGAGCGAGGGCCGCCTGCGCCGCTACCAACGCGACGGCGGCGGCTGGCGCGAGGTCGGCTCGGCGAGCTCGGTCACGGTCGGGCGTAACGGCAGTGCCTGGGGCCTGGGCCTGCATCCCAGCCAGACCGACGGGCCGCAGAAGCGCGAAGGCGACGGCCGCGCGCCGGCCGGCGTGTTCGCGCTCGGCACCGCGTTCGGCTACGGCGCCAGCGCGGCGACGCCGATGCCCTACCAGGCCATGGGCGCCGACGACTACTGCATCGACGTCAACGCCTCGCCGCTGTACAACCGCATCGTCGATGCCGGCGAGGTCGGCCAGGCCGCCGTCGCCGAATCCACCGAACCCATGCGCCGGGACCTGCACGCCGGCGGCGACCAGCGCTACCGGCTGGGCTTGGTGATCGATCACAACCCGCAGCGCGTTCCCGGCGCCGGCAGCTGCATCTTCGCCCACCTGTGGAAGGCACCCGGCGAGCCCACCGCAGGCTGCACCGCGATGGCCGATCCGGCGATGGAAGCCCTGCTGGCCTGGCTGCGCCCGCAGCAGCATCCGGTATTCGTGCTGCTGCCGCAGGCGGAACTGCGCCGTCTGCGGCAGGATTGGCATCTGCCGGCGCCCTGAGCCGCCCTCCGTCCACCACCACACAGAGCCCCGCCCCGCATGTCGATGACCACCCGCGTCCTGCTCGCGCTGATCGCCGGCGCCGCCGCCGGCCTGATCCTGGTCGCGCTAGCGCCCGAGGTCGCGCAAAGTACCGCGGCGGTGATGCAGCCGATCGGCAAGCTCTGGCTCAATGCCCTGCAGATGACGGTAGTGCCGCTGGTGGTGTCGCTGGTGGTGATCGGGGTGACCTCGGCCAGCGATGCGGCGGCCTCCGGACGCACGGCGCGGCGCGCGATCGTGGTCTTCATCGTGCTGCTGAGCCTGGGCGCCGCCTTCGCCGCGATCGCCGCGCCGGCCCTGCTGTCGCTGCTGCCGCGCGACGAGGCGCTGGTGCAGTCGTTCCGCACTGCCACGTCGGTACCGACGGCCGCGCCGCCGGCGCTGGGCGACTGGTTGTCGGCGGTGATTCCCAGCAACGTGATCGCGGCCGCCGCGGCCAGCGCGATGCTGCCGCTGGTGGTGTTCGCGCTGTTCTTCGGTTTCGCCCTGACCCGCATCGATCCGGCCCGGCGCGCGCGCCTGGTCGAACTGTTCCAGGCCATCGCCGACACCATGATCGTGATCGTGCGCTGGCTGCTGTGGATCGCGCCGCTGGGCGTGTTCGCGCTGATGTTCGCGGTCTGCGCCCACGTCGGCGTGGGCATGCTGGGCGCGGTCGGCTACTACATCGCGCTGCAGTGCACGCTGTATATCTCGGTCACGCTGATGCTGTACCTGGTCGCCGCGGCCTCGGGCACGCCGTTGCGGCGCTTCGCCGCCGGCGTGCTGCCGGCGCAGACCATCGCCGCCAGCACCCAATCTTCGCTGGCCTCGTTGCCGGCGATGGTGGACAGCGCGCGGGTGCGGCTCGGCTATCCGCTGGAGATCGCTTCACTGGTGCTGCCGATGGCGGTATCGCTGTTCCGCATCACCAGCCCGATCCAGTACATCGGCGTGACCGCGTTCGTGGCCTGGATCTACGGCATCGACCTGGGCGCGGCGCAACTGGCCGGCTGCGCCGCGCTGGCGGTGGTGATCAGTCTGGGGTCGGTGGGCCTGCCCGGCCAGGTCAGCTTTATGGCGACCAACATGCCGGTGGTGCAGGCCGCGGGCCTGCCGGTGGAGCCGCTGGGCTTGCTGCTCGCGGTCGACACCCTGCCCGACGTGTTCGCGACCCTCGGCAACGTCACCGGCGACATCGCCGCGACCGGCGTGGTGGCCGGACGCGAGCGCGCCGCGACGACGGGCGACGGCACGGGCTGAGTGCGTCGGCGTGGGCGTCGCTGCTCGTCATTGCGAATCGGCGTCACAAAAACCGACGCCCCGTGGCTCGCGCTCCGGGGCGTCGTTCGTGTCGCCGCAGCGGCCTGAACCCCTTGCCGCCGCACCGTTCAAGGGGCCGGCGACACCTGGAAGACCACCGCGACGCGGCGATTCGGCAGCAGGCATTCGCGCAGCGCCTCCGGCTGCCTCACGCCGGAGCAGTCCTGCACCTGCTCGGTGTCGCCCTTGTACTGGTAGCGAATCGAGTCGGCAGGCACACCCCGTTCGATCAGCAGCGCGCGCACCGTCTCGGCGCGACGCTTGGACAGGTCGACGTTGTACTGCGCGCCGCGGCCCTGCAATCGGTCGGCATGGCCTTCCAGTGCCACCGAATCGATGCGCAGGCCCTCTTCGCGGATGCGCGCGAACGCACGGTCGAGACTCTGCAGCGCGTAGCCGCGGATATCGCCGCGGCCGTCGCGGTCGAACTCGAACAGAATATTGGCGGTCAGGTCCATGTTCTGCGCATTCGGGACGGCCTGCGCGGGCATGCCGCAGGTCCGCGCCAACGCCTCGGCATCCCCGACGAGATCCTCCGCGATCTGGATGTAGGGCTTGGCGTGGCGCCATTGCTGCTGGTTCAGTTCGTTGCCGGCGTGCACCAGTTCGACCTCGCCGCAGGCCACCGCCTGCTGCGCGCAGGCGAAGCCGGGCGTGCCGTGGATCGCGCCCAGGCGCTTCCACAGGTCCTCGCGGACGCGCGCGGCGTCGTTCACCAGCGGCGTGTCGGTCGGCAGCGGCGATGCGCCCTGCTCCATCAGCCCGATGAGCCGCGCGGATTGTTCGAGCGCGGCCTGCGGGAAGGCGCTACGGTCGTTGCGCGAGTATTCGTGGAACGACACGTCGAGCCAGCACTGCGCCTTGGCGAGGTGATAGTCGCGAACGGGACGGCCCGTGTCGTTGAGCGCACGGATGCGGTCCTGCGTGCCCTCGTAGACCGAATGATCGCGATAGATCGCTTCGTCGCTGATGCGCTCGGCCGGTGGCGCCAGGACGGGCGTCTGCGCCTGGGCCGCCGGCAGCAGAGCCGCGAGAAGAGGAAGAGTGTAGGTAAGAATGGGTTTCATCGTCATGCTCCGTCAGCGCACCGGATCGCGGTAGCGCACGTCATCCCGCCGGAAAAGATCTTCGTCGAATTTGAACCGCAGACGCAGATAGACGCCGTCGCGGGTGTATTCGTAGCCATTGAGGTCCGGGTCGCCTGCGAAGCCGGCCCAGTTGTAGCCGGCCGACAGCCAGAGGTTCTGCCGCAGCAGGCGGCCGACCTCGATGCCGTAGGCGTACTGATTCGCGCCGAAATCGCCGCGGAAGGTCGCGCCCATCACCCCGACGTCCCAGTTTTCGGTCACGTCGTACACGACGCGCCCGGACAACAGCACGCCGCGGAATCGGCTTTCGACCGTGCCGCCGTCGGCATAGGCGAAGCGATCTTCCTGCCACTTGCCCGCCACCCGGCCGGTGAGCCACCAGGGACGGCTCGGATGCCAGTCGGCATGGGCGGACACGATGTGCGCGCGCATTTCCAGGTCGTCGCCGGCCTGCACCAGGCCCGTGCCGCTCTCGTCGCGCTCGAGCTTGTATTCGTAGCGTGCGAGGGCGTTGACGCGGTTGCGGTCGGTGTCGCGATAAGCGACGCCGATCTGGAACCGATCCTGCAGCACGTCGCCGCGCGCGGCGTAGTCGGTGCGCAGCAGGTAATTCCGCAACAGCAGGGTCCAGTCGCGGCTCATCTTGCGCGCCGCCATGAACTGCAGCAGCGTCGTGTCGAAGGCCTCGTCGCCGGCGGTGCGCTCGACATCGCCGGATATCCGGTGCTCCAGGCGGATCGCCCCGCGCCACAGCGGGCTGGCGCTATAGTCCAGGCCGAAGGCGAGCCCCGTGGCATCGCCCGTGGCACCGTCGATCACGTTCACGTGCTCGACCGAACTGGTGAGGCGGACACCTTCGGCGACATCCCAGGTGTTGCGAATGCCGGAAGCGGCCTGCAGGTCGCGACCGGCGATGGCATCGCGCATGCGGTACTCGGTGAACGCTTGCGTGTCCTTGAGGAAGGTCGTATCCACGCCCAGCACGAGCGCGTCGGCCTCGCGGTCGCGGGTGGTCACTCCGAACGCGCTGGTCAGGCCGGTCTGGCGCTCGTAACGGCCATACAGCCGGCTGCGCTCGCGCCATTGGTAGTCCGCGCCGAGTGCGATCCGGTTGCGGTCTTCGCCGCTCACGTCCTGCTCGATCTCGCCGCCTACCACCAGGCGCTCGCCGGCCTTGTAGCCCGCGCCGATGCGCACCGTGTCGCTGGACAGTTCGGTTCCCACCGGCAGATCGCTGGTGGGAACGGTGCCGCCGCTGCGGATGATCGGCAGACCGGTCAGGGGATCGAGCGGCTGCTGTCCGTAACCGAGCGCCCCGCCGCCCGCCCCGCTGCCGAGGGAGCCGCCGAGGCCGAGCGTGTCGCCGAACGGGGACCCGCTCGACCATGGCGAATACGCTCCGACCGTCTCGCGGATGGCGCGGTAACCGAAGTCCAGGCTCAGACGCGGCGTGGCCTGCAGCTTGACGCCCGCGGAGGCCGCGTCGCGTTCGCCGCCGTTGGGATTCCGGTCCTCGCTGCGGATCGCCTCGGCGTACAGTTCGACGCGTTCTCCAGCGCGCCAGCCGAGTTCGACGTTGTACTCGCCGCGCCCGCCGTACAGCGGCGAGGCGGCGTTGTTGAACGCGGGATCCGTGCGCGCTGCGAAGATGCTGGCATCGAACCGCTCACCGTCGTGGCCGAACTCGACGCGCCAGGCGTCGCCTTCGGCTTCGCCACTGAATCCCTGCAGCGCCGGAGTGGCGTACTGGTTGACCGGGTTGGTGTTGACCTCGCTGCGCGTGCGCGCGAACTCGGCGACCAGGTAGGTGTTCGGGCCGAAGCGCAGGCCCGCGTTCACGCTGCCCATCTCGAAGCCGGCGAACGGATTGCGGTCGTCGACATAGGCACCGCCGATCTCGAAGCGCTCGCCCACCTTCATCTGCGCATCGGCGCCCAGCACCAGGAACTTCTCGGTGCCCTGGTCCACCTCGTAGGTGATGCGCAGTGACACCGGGTTGAGGTCGCTGTCGAATCCCGGCAGGAAGGTGTTGAGCAGGATCCGGCCGGAGAACGGCTCGAAACTGTAGTCGACGAGGCGGCCGAGCGGCCGCACCGAGACGATGCGGGACGGCTGGTTGCGATCGCGCACGACGACTTCCACCCGCTCGCTGCCTTCCAGGACCGCGTTGTTGCGCAGGCCGTACGGGCCGCTGCCCTGGGAGGGGAACTCTTCCACTACCTGGCGCAGCGAGTCCTCAACGGCGAACACGTTGCCGCGCACACCTGCGTTCTCGAAATGCCAGCCCAGGCCGGTTGCGGTACGGTTGTAGACACCTAGGCTGCGCTGCTGCACGGGCCCGCGGGCGCCGACGCCCGTCGACGTCGCCAGCGTGTCGCCGGTCTGGAAATCGCCGTAGAGGACATAGCTGCGGCCCTTGTCCACGCGCACGTACAGGCGCTCGGCCGAACGCGCGTCGAAGCCGGTGAGCGAACTGTCTCCGTAGACCGGATAGAACTCGTCCGGGCGGATGTCGCGCAGCAGGCGCTCGCGGGTGTCCTTGTCGGAGTCGTAGGCGGCGGTGAGCAGGTATTCGCCCTTGATCCGGCCCTTGACGAAGAACGCCGTGCGCGCGGCCGCATTGGCCTTGCCGTTGTTGAACTGGCGCTCCCAGCGGCGCAGATCGCGCTCGAAGCCGTCGTCGCGGCGCGCGGGATCGATCACGCCGGCGCCGCTGCCGCTGCGGAAGTTGACGATGCCTTCGATCAGGCCGGTGGCGATCAGTTCGCGCATTTCCGGCACGAAGCTCACCACGCCCTCCACCGTCTCGGCCCCGGCGGTGATGCGCAGGGTGACGTCCTGCGCGTCGTTGGGCGCCAGCAGGTCGAACGCAGCCACGCCGTCGCGCAGCGGAAGCTGCACGCCGGGGGTGGCGCGATCGGCGTCCAGGCGCGCGGGGCCGAACTCGTCGGTGCCCGCGCTCTCGAGACGGACGCGCCCGCCGCTGTGTTCGATGGTGGCGTAAGCCTCGCCCGCTATCGGCCGGCCGGCTGCGTCGAGCAGCCGGACACGGACGTGCACAGGCGTCTGGCCATCGGCCGGTGCCGCAGCGCGGTCGAGTTCGACCTCGATGCGATCGACGACGCCGTTGGCGGCGTAGTCCACGGCGCCCGAACGCACCGGCGTGACTTGCGGCGGCAGGTTCCGGCTGGATTCCGTGGCGGGGTGCAGGGAATCGGCCGCGCCCAGCACCGGAGTGAAGCGGCGACCGTCCGCCACGTCCTGGGCGAACGCCGGCAGGGCCAGCGTCAGGGCGAGCGCGAGCGCGGTGGCGCGCGGCAGCGGAAGGGCGTGTGTGCGCGCGGCGGCGCGGCCCGGGTTCATGCGGCTCATGGGCGGCCCTCCTCGTGCGTCGCATCCCGCGGCGGCGTCGGCCTCGGGTCGACGATGGGGTGCTGGTTGGCGGAATCGGTGCCCTGCTGCGGACTGCGCGCGGGCTTGCTTTCCAGGCGCAGCGGACGCGTTCCGGTTTCGGTTTCCGGTGCGCTCACTTCGCCCTGCGTGCGCCGGGCCTTGACCTGCTCGAGCACCGGGTTCGAACAGCTGCCTTCGACGAAGTCGGCGCGATGCAGCTCGCCGTTCTTCAGGTCGAGGAACAGGCTGTCCGCATCGCCCAGGTTGCGGTTGCTGCTGGTGGTCAGGCGCGCGCCGACCGGCAGCGTGGCCGCGTCGACCTTCAGCGTGTGGCTCATCGGCGGCAGGCCCGCGTAGCTGTACTTGCCTTCCGAGTCGCTGATCATCCAGGTGCCGTCGCTGAAGTAGAGGCGCACACCGGGGATGCCCAGTTCCTCGCGGTCCTGCACGTGGTTGGCGTTGCAGTCGACGAAGATCTTGCCGAGCACGAGCGTCTCATCGGAGAACACGCCGCCGGCGACGCGCACGCGGTACTCCGCGCGGTTGGATGGGATCACCGACGGCCTGGGCTGCAGCGTCGCCGGGTCCACGCAGCCGCCGGCGATCGAACAGCCGAAGGCCTGCGCGCGGTTGATGCCGTCGCCCTGCTGACTGCCCACGCCGACGCGGACGCGGTAGGTCAGCACGGTCTGGCCGCCGACGGCCAGCGGACCGGTGTCGAACGACAAGGTCGGGCCCGGACGGCCGAGCGGTTCGGCGATCGCCGCGCCGTTGGCCCGCGCAGTGCCGGCGATGTAGGTGAAGCCCGGCGGCAGGCGGTCGAGGACGTTGACGGTCTGCACGGCGGCGCCCGCGGTCTGGCGGATGGTGATCGTGTAGAGCACGGTGTCGCCCACTTCCGCGATGCGGCGGTCGCCGGTCTTGACGATCACCAGGCCCGGTGCGATCGCCGGGTCCAGCGGAATGTGGTTGTGGACCACGCCCGCGGTGCCCGACCCGGTGCTCAGGGTGAGGTAGTAGGTCGTGCCCGTGCCCACCGGAGCGGTCGGCGCGGTCGGGTTCGGCTGCACCTGGTAGGTCGTGCCGGGCGCACCTGGCGGCGACAGTGTTGTGGTCTCGACCGGGATCAGCGTCGAGCGGAACGTGTAGCCCGCCGGTGGCGTCACCGCGAGCAGGAACTCGCAGCGGCTCGGCGCGCCGGGCGCGAACAGGAACTGGTAGAAGCCCTGGCTGCCGACGGTCATCGAGATCGACGCGCCGTTGAGCGTGTAGCCGCCGCCGGCCGCATTGAGGATGCTCGTGGCCGGGTCGTAGCCGGCACAGGTGCCGACCGGCGTCAGCGTCACGATCGAACCCGGAACCGGGTCGCGCGTGACCGCATCGTAGACCACGCCGTTCGGATCCACCGGCAGACTCTGCTGCGGCAGTTCCTGGCCGGGCGCGAGCACGACCTCGAGCTGGGTCAGGTTGCCATCGGTGATGCGGCAGCTGCTCTGGGTGCCGCCGGCGATCGCCGCGGCCGCATCGCAAGGCGCGGCCGGGCCCGCGGCGGTCTCGCCGCTGACGGGCAGGCCCCAGACCGCGCGCGTGTCGGGATCGCGGAAGCGGATGGTCCAGCGCACGCCGGGCACGACGTCGGCGAAGCGGTAGCGGCCGCCGGCGCCGGTGGTCGTGGTTTTCGCCACGATGCCGGTTGCCAGGTCGACCAGTTCCACGGTCCACCCGTCGAGACGGCGGTCGCCGCCGTCCAGCAGCGTGTCGTCGCCGCCGATGTCGTACCACACGGTACCCGACACCGCAGCGGCGACCTGCACCTGCGTCGGCAGGCGGCAGGCGTTCTGCGTGATCGCGGGGTCGCAAACGGGCAGCGTGGCGACATCGCCCTCGAAGCCGCCGCGTTCCACGGCGGTCGGACGGTGCGCAGCGTCTTCTCCGCCGCCTTCGACCAGCACGGCGTTGTGAATCGTCCCATTCGCGCCGGCGTTCGCGCCGACCAGCACCGGAACATCGATGCGATCGGCGCGGGTGGCGCCGCTGGCGATCACGACCGCGCTGGTGCAGGCGAAGCGGTCCGCGCCGGCGGCGCCGGTGCAGATCCAGCCGCTGCCGACCGGCGTCGCGGTCAAGGTGACGCCCGGCGGCAGACGGTCCTCGACGGTGTAGTCGCCCGAGCTGGCCTTCGGACCGACGTTGCGCACCGTGATGGTGTAACGCGCCGCGTTGTTGGCGGTGAAGCGCGCCGGGTCGGCGGTCTTGCCGACCACCAGGTCCGGCGAATCGGCGACCTCGCCGAAGTTGTTGTCGATCGAATGCGCGCCCGGCGCCAGCACGATGCCGCTGATGGCCGAGGGCGTGGTGCTTTGCGGGGTCGAGGTGCCGGTGGAGGCGCCGCCGATCGTGCCCGGCGTGGTGATGCCGTTGGTGCTGCCCGGCGGCTGCGTCGGTTCGGTGACGACATACGTGCCCGGACGCAGGGTCGGGAATGCGTAGCGGCCGTCGGCATCGGTAGTCGCGGTCAGATTGACCGCGGCGCCCAGGTCGTCCGTGCCGGTCAACACCACGGTCACGTTCGGGATGCCGGTCTCGTCGGTGTCGATCACGCCGTCGTTGTCGTTGTCGAAGTACACGCGGCCGCTGATGGCGCCGGACGCCTGCACCGGGGTCTCGATGCGGCAGGCGTTCTGGGTGATCGCCGGATCGCACACGGGCAGGCCGCCGACGTTGCCGTCGAAATCGGTCTGTTCCGTCGGCGTGGGCAGGCGCGCCGGCGATTCGCCGCCGCCGCGCACGATCACCGCATTGATGAGCGGCGAAGCGGCGGCCGCAGCGGCGGTGACGTCCACGCGCACGTCGATGTCGCCCGGGTGCGTGTCGCCTGCGGCGAGCGCCTGGGTGCTGGCGCACTGGAAGCTCACCGCACCGGCGGCGCCGGTGCAGGTCCAGCCCGTGCCGTTGGGCGTGGCGGCGAGCACGACGCCCGCAGGCAGGCGATCGTCGACGGTATACGAGCCGACGGTCGCCGCGTTGCCGGCGTTGCGCACGCGCACCGTGTAGTGGCTCTCGGTACCGACGGTGAAGGTCCCCGGGGTGGCGGCCTTGGTCACGCGCAGGTCGGGAGAATCGGCGATCTCGCCGAAATTGTTGTCGATGGACGACTGCCCCGCAGGCAGCACGATCGCGCTGATCGCGGACGGCAGGGTGCCGCGCGGCGTCGCAGTGCCGCTGGTGGCGCCGCCTACCGTGCCCGCCGTGGTGAGGCCGTTGGAGGTCGCCGGCGGTTGGGTCGGCTCGGTCACCGTGTAGGTGCCGGGGCGCAGGCCTGAGAAGACGTAGGCGCCGTCGGCGTCGGTGGTGGTGGTGAGGCTGACCGCGGCGCCATCGGCATCGGTGCCGGTCAGCGTGACGGTGACGCCCGCGATACCGGTTTCGCCGCTGTCGATCGTGCCGTCGTCGTCGTGGTCGAAGTACACGCGGCCACTGAGGCTCGCGGGCATGATCTCGCCGAAGTTGTAGTCCACCGCGGCCTGGTTGACGCCGAGCGCGATCGCGGTGATCGCCGACGGAGTCACCGACGGCACGGTCGCGGTGCCGCCGACGCTGCCCGCCACGGTGCGGCCATTGAGCGTGCCGGTCGGCTGGCTCGGCTCGGTCACCACGTAGCTGCCCGGCAGCAAGCCGGTGAAGCTGTAGGAACCGTCCGGCGCCGTCGTCGTGGTGCGGTTGACCGGGTTGCCGTCCTGGTCGGTGCCGCTGAGGACGATCGTCACCCCGGCGATGCCCGCCTCGCTGGCGTCGATGACGCCGTCGTTGTCGGGATCCAGCCATACGCGGCCGGCCAGCGACGAGCCGCTCGGCGTCTCGCCGAAGTTGAATTCGGTGGCGCTGGCGCCGGTGCTCAGGTCGATCTGCGAAATGCGGTCGGTGGTGGCCGCGTCCGGCGACACGCCGGTGCCGGGCGCGCAGCCTGTGGCGCAGGCGACGCCGTCGATCAGGCCCGGATTCACCGCGGTCGGACGATTGATGTAATTCCCGGCCGGCAGCGTTTCCCGCAGCGTGTAGACGATCGTCGGATCGAGATCGCTGAACTGGTAGAAGCCGTTCGCATCGGTGACGGCGGTGGTGATCACCGCACCGGTGGCGGCGTTGAGCAGCTCGACGGGGGTGCTGGCGATCGGGCTGTCGGTGCCGGCGTTGCGCACGTTGTTGAAGTCGTTGTCGACATAGACGAAGCCCGACAGGCTCGCGCGCCGCAACTCGGGGAAGTTGTAGCGCACGCCGTCGACGTCGGCGCCGACCACGATGCCGGTGTAGGCCGAATTCGGCGTGCCGGCGGCGTAGCTGCCGCCGAGCGACGGCGCATCCGGGCCCGCGCTAGGGGGATCGACCGGGCCGTTGTTATAGCCGGTCGGCTGCGACTGGGTGATCGTGTAGCCGGCGCCGCCAGACGGCGCCAGATTGTCGAAGCGATAGTTGCCGTCCGCATCGGTGGTGGCGGTCAGGTTGACCGGGTTTCCGTAGGCGTCGACGCCGGTCAGTGCGATGGCCACACCGGCCAGGCGCGGCTCGCCCGCAGCGGCCTGCGGCGTGCCGCCGTTGCTGCCGGCGCGGTCGCGGTCGTTGAACACGGTGCCGGCGAGCGAAGAGCCCGTGACCGCGAGCGGCACGGTGGTCGTGTTGTTGCTCGGATCTTCTTCGACCTGCTCGGTCGTGACCGTGGCCGTGTTGTTCGCCGTTCCACCGGCCGGGACCACGTCCCAACGCGACGGCACCAGGACGCGCACGCGGCCGAGGTCGCCCGGGGTGAAGGTGAGATCGCCCAGGTTGCAGGTGACGGTGCTGCCCGCCAGCACGCAGGTGCCGGTGCCGTTGGGCACCTCGTCGCCGCCCAGGCTCGGACCGACCTTCTGCCAGGTAATCGGGCCGGTCACCACCAGACCCGCCGGCAGCGTATCGGCGATCACCGTGCCGGTGCCGTTGAGCGGGCTCGAACCGGAGCGGTCGAGCGAAAGGCTCGAGCCCGGCCCGGCGTTGGCGCCTTCCACCACATAGACGAAGGGCTGGCGCACGGTGACCGTGGCGACCTGAGCCGGCAATGCGACGGTGGGGTCGTTGCTCGGCGCAGGCGCCGCCAGCACGATGCGCTTGGCGATACGCAGGTCCGAACGCGAGCGGATCGTGGTCGACTCGCCCTCTTCGTTGTTGGCCGGGTTGGTGTCCGATTCGACGGAAGACGCGACCGCGATGTTCTGCAGCGTGTCGCCCGCCGCGCCCGGCGGCGTTTCGTACTGGTAGCGCAGGTACAGTGCGCCGGTCGCGCCCGCGGCGACCACGCCTTCCACGTTGCTGGCGAAACCCGCGCCCGGCACGGGACACACCACGGTCAGCGGCGCGCCGACCATGGGGTTGGTGCCGGCGGTGATGGTGCAAGCGGCCACGGAGAACGGGCCGCCCGGGGTGGCGGAGGCGCCGATGAAGCGCACCGTGCGACCGACCGGCGGGGTCATCGTGTCGGTGATGGCCACGCCGTTGGCGACTGAGGGGCCGTTGTTGGTGACGCGCACCCGGTACGTGAGGGCGTTGCGGCTCAGGTCGTTCGGATCGAAACCGAGCGGATCGAGACCGCCGGCGAAACCGGTGTCGACCTTGTTGGTCAACAGGTCGACCGCATTGCCCGAGAAGGTCAGCGTGGCCGACTTCTGGTCGTCGGCCGCGGTCGCGACCGCGTTGTATTCGAAGTCGCCCGAGGCGTCGGTGCCGCTGCTCGGGCCCGAGAACGCGAAATCGCCGACGTTGGTGAACTGCCGGCCCGCGCTGCCGCCGGGGTTGTTGTTCGGCCGGATGACCAGGTTGAGGCTCTGGGTGTTGCCGCTGGCCATGTTCAGCGCCGGGCACGTCACGGTCACGGTGCCGCTGGCGCCGGCGGTGAAATACGAGGTGCCGCCGGCGGCCGGCGCGGTGCTCACGCCCGCACCGGCAGCGACCGTGCACGCGGTGGTACCGGGCGTGCGCGTCGCGGAAATCAGCACGAAGCCCGCATCGGTCGCTGGCAGGGTGATGATGTCGCGATAGACGACGCCGTTGGCCGCGGACGGACCGGCGTTGCGGTAGTCGATGCGATAGGTCGAGTTCACGCCTTCCTGGCCGACCGCGCCGGAGGTGATGACCTTGGCCGTCGTCTGCACGTTGGCTACGCGCGGAATCCGCACGAAGTCCTGCGCGCTGTTGTTGCTGGCGTCGATTTCGCCGACCGAGCCGGCCACCGCAGCGTCCACACCCACGCCCGCCGTGTTGCAGCGCGCGCCGGTGCGGATCGCGCCATTGCAGTTCGGATTCTGGCCGACGCTGTCGGTCAGCGGCCCGGTAACGTCGACCGTGATGGTCGCGCTCGCGCCCGCGGCAAGCGCGTTGGCGCCCGAGCGGCAGGTCACGCTGCCGCCGGCGGTGACGCCGCAGGTCCAACCCGCCGGCCCGCTCACCGTGGCGCTGGAGCGCCCGTTGATCCAGCCCGGAATGGCCGGATCGTTGACGACCACACCGGCCGTCGCATCGGGGCCGGCGTTCGAGACGACGAGCGTGTAGCTCATCGTCGTGTACGTCGTCGGCAAGGTGTTGTCGGCGTCGCCCGGGCCGTTGGTCTGCTTCGTGATCGAGAGATCGGCGCGCGCATCGGTGGTGCGGACGCCGGCGCCGGCGCAGTCGTTCGAGGTGTTCGGATCGATATCCAGACCGCCGCCGGTCAACGGTTCGCGCGAGCCGCCGGAGCCGCCCGTGCAGGCATTGTTGGTGAGCGTGCCGGGCGCGCGGGCGCGGGTCACCAGGGTAAGTGCCGGCGCATTGGCTCCGGCCGCCAGCGGCAACGCGGACGCATTGAGCGAACAGGTCACGATCTGCTGCGCGGGCGGGCCGACATAGGCGTTCGCCGAACAGGTCCAAGGGCCGGAGGCGCTGACGAATTCCTCGCCGGGCGCCAGCGTGTCGACGATGTCCACCTGCCCGGTGCTGGGACGCGGGCCGATATTGCGCAGGTTGATCGTCGAAGTCATGCGGCTGTCGGCGTCGGAACCGATGCCGTTCCACACCGCGACCACGCCTGGCGCCTTCGTCTTGCCGCTGAGCTGCAGATCGGCACCGTCGGTAAGCACGGTGAACGTCGCGCTGCCGGTGTTGTTCGCGGGGTTCGGATCGGCGGTCGTGGCGGTGATGGTCGCGGTATTGGTCTGATTGCCGCTGCTGCCGGGGCCGCTGGCCGGCACCAAGGCCTGCACGGTGAAGGTATCGGTGGCGCCGCTGGCGTAGTTGCTCGCACGGCTGCAGGTGATGACGGTGTCGCCCGACGAGACCGCGCAGGTCCAGCCCGCCGGTGCGACATGACCGGTGATCAGGAAGCCCGCCGGCATCGTGTCCGAGAAGCTGACGTTCGCCGCCGCGTTCGGGCCGCTGTTGTGCGTAGTCAGGGTGAAGGTGATCGCCTGACCGGAAATCGCCGGGGCCGGCGCCGCCGTCTTGGCGATGTCCAGGTCCGCGCCCGGGACGACGGCTGTGCCGACGTCGTCGGTGTTGTCGCCCGGAATCGGATCGGGGGTGCCGCTGGCGTTGACGGTCGCGCTGTTGACGATCGTGCCGCCGCTGGCCGTCACCCGTGCGCGGAACGTGTAGCTGGCCGTGGCGTTGACCGCCAGCGTGCCCGCGAACGTGCCGTTGGCGCCCGAGAACGTCCAGCCGGCGCCCGTCGCGCTACCCGCCACGAACGTCGTGCCCGAGGGCAGCGTGTCGACGACGTTGAAATTGGTCGAGGCGGACGGCCCGTTGTTGCGGACCTGAATCGTGTAGGTGATCTCGGCGCCGGCGACTACGGGATCGGGGTTGGCGGTCTTGGCGATCGAAAGATTGCCCGCGTTGGTCAGGGTCGTGACCTGTACCGCGCTGTTGTTCGCGGCGTTGGTGTCGCCGGCGAAAAACGGATCGGCCGGGCTCAGGCCTGCGAGCGGCGTGGACGCCGGCGGCACCGGCGCGCGGCCGATGGCGCTGCGCACCGTAATGACCCCGGGACTCAGGCCGACCGTCGAGACCTGCAATTGGAAGCTCATCGGCGCGCCGCCGCCGAGCGTTCCGACGAGCGTGCCGACGTTGCAGCGGATGCGCGTCGGCGTGCCGACGTCCGCGGCGCAGAACGCAGGCAGGTTCACCGCCGTCGTGCCCGCGGGGATGTCGAACAGCGCGACGACGTTCGCCGCGGTATCGGCCGCGCCGTTCTGAATCGTGTAGTCGTAGGTGACGATGCCGCCGGCGGGCGTCGGGTCGGATGCGCCGTCGGAGAGATCGGTGATCTGCAGATCGACGGCGAGCGCAGCGGGCGCCCAGCCGACGAGCATCAATACCAGCACCGCGCCGGCGGCGCGCATGGCATGACCGCGGCGGCGTGCGCAGCGAGGCGAGGATCCGCCTTCCAGGCCGCTATCGGCGTCATTGCAAGCCGCAGCTTTCGCGCCGGCACGGCGCGACCACATCGTCCATTTCATGTTTCGAATCCCCAATCCGCCCGGTAACCGCAGGTCGTCGATATGCACAGCTTTGGCGCGAACGCAGGCATGGCCGCATCGCGTCAGCGAGTGCGGCGCCCTGCCCTTATCTGATTCACCGGTAACCGGTGAAATCCCCTTCGCGATGTACGGCGCGCGATGCGATCAGCGACGCCCAGTGGCGGCACCGTAGAGGCCGATCGGGTTCAACTCAATGACCGATCTTCAAGAAAACTTTCAAATCTTCACGCCGGGGTCGGCGCGGTTTCTTCTTCGGTGGAAAACACGAAGCCCCCGCGGTAGATTGCGCGCACGGGGAGGCGCAGCTGCCTGTTCGACAGTTTTTTCCGCAAACGGTGTACGAGAACGTCCAGACGATGGGGATCGAAATCCGACGTGCCATCCGACAGGCGTTCGATCAGCGCATCGCGCGCGATCGCCTCGCCGGGCCGTTCCATGAGACTTTCCAGCAAGATCTTCTCGCTGCCCGAAAGTTCGAACGCTTGGCCATCGGGCGCCCGCAGCGACCAACCGCCGTCGGCGAGCCGCCATGTCTGCGCCTGCGTCGGCGCTGCGTTTCGCATGCGACGCGCCACGCTGCGCAGGGTGGCAGCAAGTACGATCAGATCCGTGGGCTTGGGCAGATACGCATCGGCGCCGCTGCTCAGACCGAGCGCCTGCTCGGCCGGCAGCGCACGCGCGGTCAGCATGACCTTTCCGATGTCCATGCGATCGCTCAGGCGCCGCAGGACGGAATAGCCGTCTTCGCCGGGCAGCCCGACATCGAGCACCACGAGGTCGAATTCCATTTGTGCGCTGGCGCGCCAGAACGCTTCGGCGCTGGGGCAGGCGATGACGCGAAACCCATGTTCTTCCAGTCCGGCTGCGAGTTCTTCGAGAAGATCCGGATCGTCTTCGATCACAGCCACCCGCTCTCGAGGCCCGCGCCCCTGCATCCCTTGCTCCATCGTCGCTCCCCCTGCGCGTACGCGCCCCCTGCGCGCACACCGCGGGGAGTATACGGCTCCGGGGGACGGCGTAACCTCGCCGCAAGCGCGCGCCCCCGTTCAGCATCCTGTCCCAGATGAGGCGGCTCGTGCTTTTGTTGTGGGCGCTGTCCATGTCCGTCGCTCTGGCGGGCCCGGTCCCAGCGCACTCCTCCGATGACGCGACGGACGCGCCCGTCGATCTGTCGGCGGGTGCCGTCTACCTCTACGACCCCGAAGGCGATTTCGATATCGCCACCGTGCGCCGGCTCGCGCGCGCGGATTTCGGCGCGGCGCGCGGGTTCGGTGCCTCGCTCGGATTGAGCGCGCGCGACGGTGCGGCCTGGATCCGCCTGGATGTCCCGCGCCAGGTCGCCGGCGGCGAGTGGTGGCTTTCGGTGGGCCCGGCGACGGTCACCTCCGTCACCTTGTACGCACCGGATGCATCGGGTCGCCTGACCATGCGCGAACTCGGCGCGTCGACACCGTTCGCGGATCGCCCGGTACGTTTCCGGCTACCGGTGTTTCCGTTGCGGCTCGCGGCAACGCCGGACGCGCGCACGCTTTATCTACGTGTTTCCGGGCGAAGCACGACGCACGAGGTCGAACCGGTGATGTGGCGGCCGGCGGCCTTCGTGGCCATGGCCGAGCGCGATTACGCGCTATGGGGCGCATATTTCGGCATCCTCATGCTGTTGATCACGTTCACCTTGTTCTTCTGGCTGGAATTCCGCTCTGCCGCCTACCTGCGCTACTCGCTCTACCTCGGCGCGTTCTTCGCGGTGCTCTGGCTGCTGGAAGGTTTCGGTGCGCAATGGCTGTTGCCCGATTCCCCGGAGACCGCGATCTACCTGACCAGGGCCATCGCCCTGGTCGCGATGGGCTACACCCTGTGGTTCAGCCTGAAGTTGCTGGAACTGGAGCGCAGATTCCCGCTGCTCCACCACATCGCGGCCGCGCTGTCGCTGGCGCAGGCCGGCGGTGCGCTCGCCATCCTGTTCGTGAACGACGGCATGGTGCTGCGAACAGCGCTGGTCGCGGCGCTCGCATGGCAGCCCATCTTCTTCGTGTTGCTTCGCTATCAATGGCATCGCCGGCCGGACCTGCGACCGGTGATCGTCGCGTTCGCGCCGCAAATGGTGGGCCTGGCGATCGCGGTGCTGCGGCATGTCGGCGCGGTGCCCGCCGGTTTCTGGTCGTCGCATGCGCTGGAAGCGACGGGCATCGTGCACATGGTGGTGCTGAGCCTGGCGCTCATGCGCCGGGTGCGCGACTCGGAGCGGCGTGCGCTGCTGCTCGCCAGGGAATCGGAGGAGCGCCTGGACCGCAAGGTCGGCGAACGCACCTCCGAACTGGCCGACGCCAACCGTCGCCTGATGTCGGAGATCGCCGAGCGCCGGGCCGCCCAGACGGAACTGGCCAGCTCGCTGAAGTCCGAGCGCAAGATGCTGGACGCACAGCGCGATTTCGTCGCGATGGTGTCGCACGAGTTCCGCACGCCGCTGGCGGTGATCAAGGCGGTGGCGCAGCGCCTGCGGTCGCATTCGGCGCTGCAGGACGACGATCTCCAGAACCGCCTGGGCCGGGTGGATCGCGCGACCACGCGGATGACGGCGATGATGGAGACGTATCTGGCGGACGACCGGATGCGCGCGCCCGAGCGCGAGCGCCGGACCAGCCGATTCCCCGCGGCCGCGCTCGTGTCGGCCGCCGTCGAACACCACGGCGGAAACGCCGATTCGCGTATCAGGCTCGCCACGGCCGAAGACGCGCCCGACATCGATGGCGACCTGGGCCTGCTCACGGTGGCGCTTGCCAATCTGATCGACAACGCCCTCAAGTACTCCGTCGCCCCCGCCCCAGTGCGGGTCACGACGACTTGGGAAACGGGCATGCTGTACTTCCGCGTGGCCGATGAGGGCACGGGCGTGACCGAGTCCGAACGGGAGCGCATCTTTCAGCGTTACGTGCGCGGGTCGGCGAGCAGCGGTCGGGGCGGCGCCGGACTGGGCCTGCATCTGGCCCAGGAGATCGCCAGGCTCCACGGTGGCGACATCACGATCGAACAGACGGACCTGGCGGGATCGACGTTCGTCTTGACGGTGCCCGCAGCGCCCGTCGAGCACGTCGAGCCGACGCGCAACGTCGCGACGATGGATCAACTAGGGGTGCAGTAATGGGTGTGAGGAACATCGGAGCCGCCTGGCGGCGCGCCTTGCTGATCGCGGCTATTGCGTGCGCTGGATTCGGCAACGCGTCGGCCGCGGACTGGGTCTATCGGGTGCGGCCCGGCGACAATCTGTGGGATCTGGCCTCGGCTCACCTGAAGGCCGACATACCCTGGTCGCGCCTGCAGGCTTACAACCGCGTGCCGCATCCGAAACATCTTCCCCCCGGGCAGCGGTTGCGGTTTCCGGTCGAATGGCTGCGCGTGCAGCCCGAGCGCGTGCGCGTCGTCGCCGTGCGCGGTGCGGTCCAGATCGCAATGGACGGTCGCGCGCCGGCGCGCGCGGCAACGGTGGACATGCGGATCGCTACGGATGGCTGGGTCGAAACCGGCGAGAACGCCAGTGCGACGGTGGAGTTCGCCGACGGTTCGCGCTTACTGCTCGCCAGCCGCAGCCGCGTCGTGTTCGACCGGCTCAGCAGCTTCGGGCGGACGGGCATGGTCGACAGCGAGGTCCGGCTCCAGCGCGGACGGGCGACGCACCGGGTCGCGCCGCAGAACGGCCCGGCGGCGCGCTACGAGGTCTCGACGCCGTCGGCGACATCGAGCGTGCGCGGCACCCGGTTCCGCGTTGCGTACGAGGACGGGCGGGAAACCACCGAAGTCGTCGAAGGCCACGTCGGTGTCGGCGGTGGATCGGGCTCCGCGGAGCTCCGGGCCGGCTACGGCAGCCGCAACGACGGCAGCGTGCGCGCACGCGCCCTGCTGCCCGCGCCCGCGCTGCCCGCCAGGGCCTTCGACAGCCTGCCCATCGTGCTCGAATGGCCGTCGGTGCCGGGCGCGAGCGGCTATCAGATCGACGTGGTCCGCGCCGATGCGCCCGAAGTACAGCTGTTCGAAGCGGCGGCGGCGGCGCCGAAAGCCGGCATCGGCACACTCCCGCCGGGCCATCATCTGATCCGCGTGCGCGCCGTCGATGCCGAGGGCGTCGCGGGCCTGGACGCGAACCTGCCGATCGAGGTCCCCGAGGGACCGGCGCCGCCGCTGACGATCCGTCCGGCCAATGCCGAGGTGTCCTACCTGCCCAAGCCGCGATTCGAATGGTCTCGCAGCGAAGGGGCCGAAGGCGCGCACATCCAGATCGCGCGCGATGCGTCGATGGGCGACCTCGTGCAGGAGATCGATTCCGCCTCGACCCGCGCTCGTCCGACCGTGTCGCTGCCTCCCGGCACGTACTGGTGGCGCGTCGCCTCACGCGATGCACGCGGGCGCCTCGGGCTCTTCGGCGGCGCGCTTCCGTTCGACGTGCGCGCGATGCCGTCCGATGCGCAGATCGCGGGGCCCTCGGTGAAGGAAGGCGAACTGGTGCTGCGCTGGCGCAGCGTGCCGGAGATCACGCGCTACCGCGTCGAGGTGTCGCGCCATGCCGATCTGCGCGACCCGCTGATCGATACGACCGTCGAAACGCCGGAACTGCACATGAAGAAGCCGCGCGGCGGCCGCTGGTACGTGCGCGTCCACGCGCTGGACGAGGACGGTGCGGCCATGGAACTAGGGAGCATCCAGGAGATACGTCTGCCCTGCATGCTTTGCTACGCGGGCGGCGCCGCGTCGGTCGCGCTGCTGTTGCTGGTGCTATGAGGCGCCTCGGCCCGGGGTGGTATCGATGGGCGGCCGCCTTGGTCGCCGGCCTGTGCGCGATGATGCTGAGCGCATCCGGCGCGATGGCGCCGGTCGACGACGCCCTGTACGCAGCGTACGTCCGCAACGCACCTTTGGCGCGCGACGGCGAAACCGTCCTGATCGCCATCGACGATCGCAGCCTGCAGGCGCTGGGGCAATGGCCGTGGCCGCGGCGCACTCACGCTCGCCTGGTGAATCTGCTCGATGCGGCCGGTGCGCGCAGCGTCGCGCTCGACCTGTTGATGCCCGAACGCGACCGGGATCCCGGCAGCGACGACGCCCTCGCCCAGGCGATGCGGACGAGCGGGCGCGTGGTGCTGCCGGTCAACGCCGGCACCGCTGCGGCCGGCGCTCCGGCGGAGGAACTGGTGCCGGTCGCGCCGCTGGGCGACGCGGCCCGGGCCTTGGGCCACACCGATCTGGAATCGGGGCGGGATTCGGCGTCGGCGCTGTACCTCAAGGCCGGCATAGGGGCGCCCCGATGGCCTGCCCTGCCGCTCGCGCTGCTGGGCGTCGAGCGCAACGACCTCGCCGCGCCTCCCAAGCCCGGGCGAAATGCATCGCGGGCCTGGGAGCGGACGGATCGCGTGCTGTTGCGCTTCTCGGGCCCGGCCGGCACGTATCCGCAGTATTCGTACGCCGACGTGCTCGACGGCCGGGTTCCGGACGATGCATTCCGTGGCCGTCGCATCATCGTCGGCGCAACGGCGGCGGGACTGGGTCACGTGATCGCCACGCCGATGCCCGGCGGTCGGATGTCGACGCTCGAGTACCTGGCGAATGCGACCGAAACGCTCGCGCAACGCGCCCAGGTTCATGCGCTGGACCCGGCGACGTGCGCGCTGCTCGCCTTCCTCGCCACGACGCTGGCGGCGGGCCTGGCGCTACAACCTGCGCTTCGTGCGCGCCTGCTGGTCAATGCGGTCGTCGTCATGGGCCTGGTCGCCGTGAGCCTGCTGGCCGTATCCGCGGCCCAGACGTGGTGGGGGCCGTCGGCCGCGGTCGTAGCGGTCGTCGTACTGGGCGCCGTTTCCCTCGTCGTCGATCTGCGCCGGAGCACCGACCGCGCGCACCTCGACGGCGTCACCGGCCTGTTGTCGCGGAGACGCTTCCTGCATCGCCTCCGCGGCGCCATCGCGCATGCGGCCGACACCAGCGAGCCGCTGGCCGTGATCAGCCTGGAGTTCTCCGGCTTCGAGCGATACCGCGCGCGCGCAGGAGAACTCGAAGCCGCCGTGCTGCTGGCGCGCCTCGCGAAACTCATGCACGCCGAGCTGGACGGCGCTGGCGATTTCGCCGGCCGAACCTCCGATGCCGGCCTGGCTAGCGTCGTGCTCCACCGATCGGACGCAGCCGTGGACGCGATGGTCGACCGCCTTCGAACCCAGGCCGCAGCTGTCGTGCGCAATGCCGAGGGCGACGACGGCGCCACGGCGCTGCAGGTGCACGTCGGTCGCGCACGCGCGACGTCGGATGCCTGGCTTCCCCTGTTGCGCCGCGCGGCGGCGGACGGACGCAGGCCGGCGGTGCGCGCCTGACCGCGGTTCCCGCAGGCCATCGCCGGTCGAAAAGCGAAAAGCCCTGCGAAAGCAGGGCTTTTCGCTTCTTAACCGGTTATTTCCCGGAGGTCTTTCAGAACGGCTCTAGCCACCATCATGTCAATGGAAATGAAAATTAAAAAATAAATCAATAAATTAAAGAAACATATCAAACAAGCAATTCGAGATTTGTTTTATTTAATCACAGAAGCCACTTATAACGGGCCAAATTGCAACAAACGGAGCCACTGACCTGATAAGCCCATCAAGCAGGAGCGAGAACCAGACCAAGAGCCAGCCTTGGGCGCTTTCAGCTTGCATGGCGCTGGAGAAGGGCGGGCATCCGGATAATCTCAGGGCTGAGCCTAGATAGGTGTAAGAATGCCCCACTGAATCTGAAAAATTCGCTAGAACAATGGCATAGCAAGTTTTTCTCTGGCCTCTAGAACTTGGTTGGCGGCGTGCGTATCAATGGCTGCTTCCGAGCTATTACGTTGAATAACTCACCGCGACAGCCTTGAACCTAGGGCGTCGGCCGTCACGGGCGGATCAGAGAACTCCGAAGACCAAGCCCAGACCGACCGCAAACAGCAGGCCAGCCACGATGCGTTGAACGTGCTGCATGGTGAGCTTGGTGAGGTAGCGGTTCCCCAAGAACGCGCCCGCGAACGCGGACAACACGGCGCCAGCTAGCAGCAGATAGTCGAGTTCACCGGCCTGGCTCCCCAGCTCAGCCGAGTACACGCCAATCCGCGAGAGGTCGATGAGCGCGGCGATGGCAACGCCGGTTCCGATAAATGCCTCCTTGGTAAGGCCCGCTCGAACTAGAAATGCTGAGCGCAGGGCGCCCTGCATGCCGGCTAGGCCGCCGAAGAAGCCGCTGAGCACGCCCCCAACGGGAAGATATCTGGGAGGGAGCGCGACCCTGCCGAAGCGCTCGGAGACCTCAAGCCCTGCGAACGCGAGCAACAGCCCGCCGATGGCCAGCTTCACGGGGGTCACGACCGCCAGCTTGCCGAAAATCACATACGACGCGATCGGCGGCACGTCGGCCAGTCGGCTCAATACCAGCGCGCCGACGAATGAGGCGACGAATGCCGGCAGCCCGAACCGAATCAGGACCCCCTTGTCGGCTTTTCGCCCCACCAGCCCGAGCTTGAACAAGCCATTGAGGAGGTGCACGACGCCTGTAAGCGCAACTGCCTGCTCGATCGGGAAGAACAAGGCGAACGCCGGCAACAGCAAGGTCCCGAGGCCGAAGCCGCTGAAGAACGTCAAGCCCGACGCAAGAAACGCCACGACGCAAATAATGATCAGGGTCACGGGCGGTCCAGATCTTGGGAGCGACACATTGTCGCACCTCGACGATAGCCGCCCGGCTCACGACACCCTCTCGCGCCCCTAATGAATTAACCAGCCGAAGCTATTCCACTGGACACACATCGACCCAGCGTAAATCGACGCGATGATGAGGCCCCATTTGACGATGGCGAGCGCTTGCGCGAGCCCGGGATGCGGGCCTCAACGCCCTCTACCTGGATCGTTGCCTTAGGAAGGGCGACATTCGTGACCTCACGGGCGATTTGGACCAGGCGCAGCAGACCCAGCGCATCCGCATTTGCGCGCGCCGAACCGGCGCCGTAGCATCGGTGCAGGAGATGGCATTCCTCCTGTCCCCACCGGGGCAAACCGCCGCCTTGGCTGATGATGCCTGCTGACCCCGCTCCGGGGCGCAGGCTGTGGGCATCACCGCCACTTCGTGCGCCCCGTGTCACCCCAATTGGGAGTGCGCACGTGCCGATACTGCCTGCCTTGCTGATCTTCTGTGGCGCTGGCCTTGGGGCCTTGGCGCGATGGGGGCTGAGCCTCGCGCTCAACCCCATTGTGCCGTGGCTGCCGCTGGGCACGTTGGCCGCCAACGTCATCGGTGGCCTGTTGATGGGCGTCGCTTTAGCTTTGTTCACCCAGTTCGATGCGCTCTCGCCAGCATGGAGGTTGGCCATTGCCACGGGCTTTCTGGGCGGGTTGACGACATTCTCGACCTATTCGGCCGAGGCCGTAACCTTGCTGGTACGTGGCGAGTACGGCTGGGCGACCCTGCACATCACCGCGCATGTCGGCGCGTCCCTCGCGGCGACGTTCGCCGGGATGTTCGTCACCCAAGCCTTACTCCGGACGCTGGGAGGCACTCCATGATCGGCATTCACTTGCGGCTCTACACCTACGAGATCCGCCGGCACGACGGCCAACTCGTTTATCAATGGCTGCTGGATCAGGCCAAGCGCATGGGCATCCACGGCGGCTCGGCGTTTCGCGCCATGGCAGGATTCGGCCGACACGGCCGCCTGCATGAGGCGCATTTTTTCGAGCTGGCCGGTGAAGAACCGGTCCTGGTGGAGTTCATCGTCACCGACACCCAGGCTCTGCAGTTTCTGGAACTGCTTGAGACCGAGGGCCTGCACCTGTTCTACGCGAAGCTGCCAACTGAGTATGGTGTGGTTGGGAAGCTCGATCCCTAGCGCTGCCGAGCGGGGTCCTGCATCGACTCTTCAAGGCACCCCGCCAAACGCGAAGTTTCAGCGCATGAAGGCGTGCGTTGACCCTGACCGCACCAGTGGGCGAGCAGCGAGGGGCTAGTCACACGACCCGGTCGATCGACCCCAGCAGAGTGCGGACGTTCGCAAAGACAGAACCGCTACTTCGATCCGTAAATATTCAACGGCGCCGAGGTGCGGATTCCGTTTCAATTGGCGCCAGTGCCGCTTGGCTCTGAACGGTCTGGTGAGGCTTATCCACGGCTGCTTGTGCTCGAGTGGGCGGCATGTAGCTAAATGCCATGGCGCCTGAGCCACCCAAGCCGCAGGCTTGCTTACGCGGCCGGATCAGGCCAGCACATCGGGAGCATCCCCAACGAGCCTTCGCGCAAGGCCCAGCGCGGATTCGAAATCGCCAACGAAATGAAGTTCGCCGTGCTTGGGGCGCAGATGCATGCCATCGATCACTCGGCGGGGTTGCGACTGAAGGCCGGAAATAATCAGCACAATCCCGCGGCGCCGGCACCGCTCGAGCAGGGCCTTGAGCGCATGTACGCCACTGGCGTCAATGATTGGCACCAGCCGCATCCGCAGGATGAAGACCTTCGGCGGGTCCCGGAACTGATCGAGGAGGTTGTCGAGCCGATTGGCAGCGCCAAAGAACAGCGGCCCATTGATCATGAAGGCTTCGACGCCGGCAGGCAGATGATCGCGCTGGGTCAAGTCGGCGGACACCTCACCGTTCTCCTCAATGAGCCGGATGCCCGACGTCACTTCCACGGCGTCGGCCATGCGGAACATGAAGACGAATGCGGCCACGACAAGGCCGACTTCTATCGCGAGCGTCAGGTCGAACAGCACGGTCAGGAAGAAGGTCAGCAGCAACACCAATCGATCTCCCTTCGGGGCCGACAGAGTGTGTCGAAAGTGCTCGTACTCGCAGATATTCCATGCCACGACCAGGAGCACGGCCGCCAATGCGGCCAAAGGCACGTAGCGCATCAGCGGGGCAAGCGACACGAGGAACACGAGCAGGAACAGCGCGTGCAGTATGCCGGCGATCGGCGAACGCCCGCCTGCGCGGATGTTGGTGGCCGTCCGCGCAATGGCGCCCGTGGCCGGAAGCCCCCCGAACAGCGCCGCGCCGACGTTGGCGAGGCCCTGCGCAACGAGTTCGCCGTTGGACCGATGGCGGCCGCCGGTCATCCCATCGGCCACCACGGCCGATAGCAATGACTCGACGCCTGCGAGAAAGGCGATGGTGAATGAACTTGGCAGAAGCTCCGCGGTGCGCTCGAACGGAATGTTCGGAAACTCGAAGCTTGGCAACGATGTGGGGAGACTGCCAAAACGGCTGCCGATGGTCTCCACCGGCAGCATGAACGCACTGGAAGCCAGCGTGCAGAGGACCAGCGCGACGAGGAACGCCGGCCAGTGCGGCCAGCCCCGGCGCAGTGTCACGATGATGGCGATGGACACCAGTGCCAGGGACGCGGCAGCCGGGTTGGCCGTCGTCGCGTGATCTGCGTAGGCGGCCCAACGCGCCAGGAATTCGGCCGGGACGCTGCCCATCTGCAGGCCGAAAAGGTCTTTGATCTGGCTGGAAACGATGCTCACGGCAATGCCGGCCGTGAATCCCGTGATCACCGGCTGCGGCATGTACTTCATCAGCGTGCCGAGCCGCATCAATCCTGCGGCGATCAGCATGAGACCGGCCAACAGCGTGCAAAGCACAAGTCCGCCGAAGCCGAACTTCTGGATCACTACGAATACCACTGGGATGAACGCCGCGGTGGGCCCACCGATCTGCACGCGCGAGCCGCCGAACACCGAGATCAGGAAGCCCGACACGATCGCCGTATACAGGCCCGTCTGCGGGGCCGTCCCGCTGGCGATGGCGAGTGCCATGGCCAGCGGCAGGGCCACGATGGCGACGGTGAGCCCGGCGATTGCGTCCCTTCGCAGGTCGGAGAGCGAATATCCCTCCCGCAGTACCGTCAGGAGCTTGGGTTCGAACTGATGCGCGTACTGCTTGACGGTGTGGGATGCCATGACTCCCCCGGTCAGTGGGCAACGCGTCGGTCAACGGCGCTTGGGTGCAGAGCGCCTTCGCTGGATCGGGTTATGCGCCAACTTCGTCAATATTGCTTCAAAGAGCGGATCGTTGCCGGTGTCTTCGGCCAGCACGTGCCTGGCGGCGGAGGTGGCCACCACCTGGGCCAGTTCCAGAGGCAACGGTTCGAGCGTCTCGTTCCAGAACTGCAGTTGCAGATCGCGCAGCCAAGACGCCTCCGGCATCAGCGTCCGGTAACGCCCCAGTTCCTCCAGACACTGCTGGTCGACCGCTTCCGTTTGACTGCGGGACACCAGCAGGGTGCAGGATTGTTGCAGCGGCGTCCTGAGGAACTGGTCATAGACCGACAGGCATTGGGACAGCGCCTGCTGGGACGTTCCATGGGTCGCTTTACGGTCGCGGGAATCGAAGACAGAAATGGCGGCCCGCATCGGCGTGCGGGCCAGTAGCGTGGCAATCGAGCTTTCCTCGGCCGCTACGGTGCCGGCGAACGGAGCGGCCAATTGCGGGGCGCACGTCCTGACCCATGTCGGTGGCCGGTCGAGACCTGGCACATGCGGACCGGGATTGCCTCGGCCCGTCCACAGGGCATGCAACGCGTGCGTGAGGTCAATCCAGGCCGTTGGCAAGGCGGGCCAGCACAGCGATTGCACAAAGACCGTTTCGCCGGCATCGGTCGATACGCGTGCGGAACCCAGGAATGCAATGCGCGAGACCTGCGGCTTCTGGGCTCTGACCGCCGGGCGGGATCGGGATGCACGTGGTGCCGGGGAATGTGTCATTTGCCTGCAAGCGTCCAATCAGGAAGAGGCTTGAAAAACATCACGAGATGATGTCTCATGCGCTTTATATGATGTATTATGCATCATAACACATGTTCCAACATTAACAGGAGTGGCTTTTTTCGCGGCGCTTCAAGATGATGCGCGTCCAGGCCGCTTAGGCCGGTGACAAACGGAAGTAGGTGATGCCCCACGCATCAAATGAAATGCTCTGCACCTCTTGGCTGAAAGGTTTGTCGGGGCGCCGGCCATGATCACCGCAGCCCAACTCCGGGCGGCCCGTGCCTTGGCCGGGATGGATCAGAAGACGCTGGCGGAGAAGGCGGGCGTGTCGTTGCCGACCATCCAGCGCATGGAGGCCAGTACCGGCAACGTCCGCGGCGTGGTCGAGACGCTGACGAAGATCATCGCGGCACTCGACGCGGCCGGAATCGAATTGATCGGCGAGAACGCACCGAGTCAGGGCACAGGGCGGGGAGTTCGGCTCAAGACCCCCAGCCCCCTCTGATCCCGACGCGGCCCTCGCCTTGGGAACCCAGGGCGATGTAAACGGAGGCGACGTGGCGACTGATGCAGACATCGACGAACTCAAGCGGATGTGCGTATTGCTGTTCCTGGAACTTCAGGAGATTCGCCGTAAGCTGGAAATCGAGCCTGTTGGATCGCGGGACATGGACGAGTACCGAAATGCGGTCCCCAGCTATCTGACACAGTTCGACAGAAAAATGCGGAATCTCGTCAAAGAACCCTCGAGCGATCAGTAGCACAGGGCACTGGAGCTGTCCTGGCCGGCCGGTTGGAACGGGACGGTGCGGAGGGTCTCGATGCGGAGAAGAAGGCGATATTGATGACTCGCAACGATCACATAATCGAGGATCTGCGCCGGCGCATTCCGTCATTCACCTGCATCGTGGGTTGCCATGACTGTTGCGGACCGGTTACCGCCTCGTCGGAAGAGGTGGCTCGGCTTCCCATCAAGACCGAGGCCGAACACGAGGCGGCACTGGCCGAGCTCAATTGTCCGCACTTGGGCGCGCATGGCTGCGAGGTCTACAGCGAGCGCCCCTTGATATGTCGCCTGTTCGGTACGACCCCGCGGCTGCTGTGTCCCAATGGTCGGCGCCCGGTGTACATGGTGGATACGAAGACCGAGGACGAAGTGTTTCGATTCCTTAGGCAGACGCGCCAGGTGCTCGTTTGATGGGCGAATCGACCGCAATGAACTGCTGCCGTCGGGGCAATGCGATGGGCTTTGGCTCTATGTCTGCCCTGCTTGCCAGTCCTCCAAGCGCTCGGGTAGTCCGCGACGCGCATGCGGGAGGCGTTCTTGAGACCATCTGCGAGGTCGAGAACCGTGCATAGGCTTGCTCTTAGTCCGATTGAACGTGCTGCGCTATACATGCTTTTGAATCGGCGACCATTGTTCAAGTGGGAGCGGGATGCGCTGACGGATGACATAACGCGCAGCCTGGAGGAGAGGGGGCTGATTGTTCGCGACGGAGCCCAGTGGCAGGTGACGGAGAAGGTGGGCGCAAGGTCAATTGTGCGCATGCGCTAGCTCAGTCGTACAAGCGTGAGCCAGCTCGGCCGAACCCCGCCAAGGCCGGCTGAATCCCAATCTCATTACCCGGATCCTCGGCCATGATCTGCCCATCCAAGGCGGCGTCCTAGGCTACGAGCACCTGGAAACTGACGTCGACGACAGCGCTGACCAATCGTTGACTGGCTTCAACGCATCCAACCGAGTGCAGCACCTGAGTCTGCGGCTCCAGTTGCTACAGGATCGCCTCGGCTGTGCCCGGCATTAAATGCCCAATGCTGGAGGTCTCCGGCGTGCTGTAAAGGATAACGCACGCAATTCGTAAGATTACGACGTACTGAACTTCTCGATCCCCAGGGGACCGCGAGCCATCAATCCGACATCCAAGCCCCCTGACATGAGATCGAATGTCGCGCCGAACTCCGGGACAAAGGCGGACCAACCCAATTCGTGCTCGATCCGAACTCGCAACCTGTCCGCCGCATGCGGTTCACCATGCGTGACGAATACCCCACGCGGGCGGGTCTCTGCGGATCTCAACCAGGCGATGATCTCGGTAGCGTCGGCGTGCGCGGATGCCGATGCCAGCTGTTTGACCTGCGCTCCGATCGCAATGTCCTCCCCGTAGATGCGCACATGGCCGGCCCCGCCGGCCAGCAGCGCTCCCCGCGTGCCGCCGGCCTGGAAGCCGCACAGAATGATCGCGTTGAGCGGATCGGGAGCGAACGCGATCAGGTGATGGAGCACTCGCCCGCCGGTCACCATGCCGCTGGCCGATACGATCACCATCGGGCCCTTGCGCCGATTGAGCTCTTTGGATTCTTCCGGGCTGTTGATGATCCGCGTGTTGCGGTACATCTTTTCCAAAGCCGCCTCGTCGAGGCGCAGCTGGCCAGAATACTGGCGGTACAGGGAAGTGACGTCGGTCGCCATTGGGCTGTTCAGATAGACAGGAGCGGCGGGAAGCTCTCCCTCTTCCTGCAATTGCGCGATCACATGCAGCAAGGACTGGGCCCGGCCTACCGCGAATGCGGGGATGACCGCCACGCCGCCTCGCTGTAACACTGGCTTGAGAGCGTCGCACAGCTCCTGTTTCATGCCGCCCGGCGGATGCTCGCGATCGCCGTAGGTCGACTCGGTGACGATCCACTCGCTGGCCGCGGGTCGGTTCGGCGCTTGCATTACCGGGTCATGATAACGACCGATATCGCCGCTGAAAGTCACGCTCACGCCTCGGTAACTCAGGGTAACGGCAGCCGCACCGAGGATATGCCCCTGGCTTCTGAAGCGCGCGGTCACGCCGGGTACGGGTTCGAATGGCGCGTCGAAATCCCAGTTGCGCATCCGCCGCACGGCTTCGTGAGCGCTGGCCACCCGGTAAAGCGGCTCGGCCGGATGGTGCTTGGACGTGCCGGTTCGGTTGGCGTATCCGGCCTCCTCCTCCAGCAAATGAGCGGAATCCGGAAGCAAGATCCCGCACAGTCGCCGCGTGGCCGGCGTGCACCAGACTACCCCTTCGAATCCCTCATCCACCAATTTGGGAAGGTAACCACTGTGGTCCAGATGCGCATGCGTCAGAACCACCGCGTCGATCGATGCGGGATCCACCGGAAACACCGCCCAATTGCGCAAGCGCAGCGCCTTGTACCCTTGGAACAATCCGCAATCCACCAGCAGCCGTTTGTCGCCGGCCTCCACAAGATACCGGGATCCGGTGACGGTTCCCGTCGCACCCAGGAACGTCAAACGAAATACCGGCGGTTTCGACGACACGATGCCCATGGCGCTTACCCCTATGTCACGCGTATCCGCAAACACGCAGATCGAGTCAATGCGAAAAGAACACCGGAACGCGGGTGTTCTCCAACAGATATTGGGTGACCCCGCCGAACCTTTGCTCCATCAAGTGCGGATGGCTATATCCGCCGGCGACGACGAGATCCGCGCCGGCCTCCCGTGCCCGCTCGACGATGATCTGGCCGACCGACGCGCCGGAGCGCATACGCCGAACAATTTCGACATCCACACCGTGGCGCGCGAGATGCGCCATGAGTTCGGCCGCCGAATGACCGGCGTCCGTCCGTTCTTCCAGACCTTCATCGACCATCAACACCTCGACTGAACCGGCCGAACGAAGCAGCGGCATCGCATCGTGCAGCGCACGCGTGCCCTCGCGGGAGTCGTTCCAGGCGACCATGACGTGCGGTGCAACCGCCGAGGTAACGGTCGAGTCCGGCACCATCAGCACCGGGCGCCCCGCACCGGAAAGCACCTCGGAAAAAAACCGGCGCCTGGGGCTCAAGCCGGTCTGGGGTTGCTCGATAACGAGCAGATCCGCATAGCGCGCGTGGCGGATCGCGATCTCCGAGGCGGTCAGCCAATACGCCGAGTTCCTGCGGATGCCCCAGGAAACGCCGGAGAACTTGAGCTCGTCTTCGATCCCGCGAGCCACCTCGTCGGCCGTCACCTCGACGCTGTCGCACATGGACCGATAGTCGCCCGCGGGACGGTACTCGCGAGCGTCCGCAATGGACGAAGCGACGCTGCCGCCCACCAGTGCGGTGACATGCCCTTGCAATGGAACCGCGATCGAGCAGGCGACCCGCAGAGCCGCCATCGAGATATCGCCCCACAGTTGGGGAACCAGAATGTCCTTGAACATGGCGGCCTCCATAAGCGGCCAGATTGCCGTCCGGTCCATCGATCCATACTGATCTGGATCAGCTTGCAGGCCAAAAGACTTGACCTCGATCAATGAAGTCCGGTGCCTCCGACCTACTCTGAGCGGGCATCCCAGGAGAACGCCATGACCACCCAGTCCTTGTCCGCCTCATTCATTATCGGCCCCGACACGCCGCGCTGGTCGGAAACCCTGCACGATGGCAGCCAAGTGGCGATTCGCTGCATCAGAGCGAGCGACGGCGCGGCCGAGCGGGCATTCATCGAAGGACTGTCCGACCAGAGCAGGCGCTTTCGCTTCCTCGGGCAAACCCGTCATCCCAGCGATGATCTCATCCGTCGACTGACCGATATCGACTACAGCCACGACGTAGCTTTTGGCGCCTTCGACGGTGCCGACGACGACCGGCTCGTCGGCGTCAGCCGGTACAGTACTACTAGCGACGGCACGCAATGCGAATGCGCCGTCACTGTCGATGACGAATGGCAGAACAGGGGCCTTGGAACGGCATTGATGAAGCACCTGATCCAGGTCGCGCGGCAGCGCGACATCCACAAGATGCATTCGTTCGATTCAGCCGAGAACCACCGCATGCAGGAACTCGCCGCGCATCTGGGCTTCCGCACTCGAACCGATCCCGACGACACCAGTCAAGTCATCCATGAACTGACTTTGTGAGGCTGCGCCATGGACCCGGCACTGTGGCCCGCCTTCCTGAAGTGGTGCGCGATCTTCAACTACGGCCTGTTGCTGCTCGGATTCGTTGCGTTCGTGATGTTTCACGAACCGATGTATCGACTGCATCGCCGCTGGTTCAAGTTATCGGCGGCCCGATTCGATGCGACCGCCTATCTCCTGTTCGGGCTGTACAAGATCGCGATATGGATACTCATCATCGTTCCTTACCTGGTGCTTTGCTTCGTCCGGCATACCCCGTACTCCTGAGGCAGAGCAGACCGGTCCAGCCCGGCCGCGCACGGCGCGTGGGCCGAGCTTCGACGTTGCATGGCTCCGGGCCGCATGCACGGGGCACAGCGCCTTGATGCGCCGATGCTCCCGCGATTTCGGTCTGCGTTCCGCACGAGCGCCGTCGTACCACCCGAGGACGAACGATATGGAGTCCAGCCAGGACGCCCCAGCCCACCCGACAGGACTGTCGAGCGATCAGGCCGCGCACCGCCTGCGTGTCGACGGACCGAACCGGCTACCGGAACCGGATCGGCGCAACTGGCTGCGCATCGCGTCGGGAGTGCTGCGCGAGCCGATGCTGCTCCTGCTGATCTTCGCCTCGACCGTCTACCTGCTGTTGGGCGATCCTCGGGAAGCGGCGGCGCTGGCCGCCTCGGTCACGCTCGTGGTCGGCTTGACCGTGTACCAGGACTACCGCTCGGAGAGCGCGTTGCAGGCTCTGCGGGACCTGAGCACACCGCAGGCGCGGGTGATCCGGGACGGCCAGGCCCGATCGGTTCCCTCGTCGGAACTCGTGGTCGGCGACGTGATTCTGATCGCCGAAGGCGACCGCATTCCGGCGGATGCGCGGGTGCTGGACGAAGGCGACGTGATGCTCGACGAGTCCATGCTCACCGGCGAATCAATGCCGGTGCAGCGGGGCGCGGCTGCGGTCTCCGGGCCGGACAAAGATCTCGTTCATGCCGGTACATTGGTCGTGCGCGGCCATGCCGCCGCACGGGTGGTCGCCATCGGAGCCGCCACGGCCGTGGGCAGGATAGGCGAGGCGCTGCATACGCTGCGAGCGCCAGCCACGCCCATGCAGAGGGAAATCCGCTATGCGGTGTTGATCTTCGCCGTGCTCGGCCTGAGCGTCAGCCTGTTGGTCGCATTGTGGTATGGCTGGACTCGGGGCGATTGGCTGCAAGGAGTACTCGCCGGGGTCACGCTCGCGATGGCCAATATTCCCGAGGAATTTCCGGTCGTGTTGACGGTATTCCTGGCTTTGGGCAGCTGGCGCATGGCCCGTCACAACGCTCTGATTCGCCGCTCGCCGGCAATCGAAGCACTGGGCTCGGTCACCGTTCTGTGCACCGACAAGACCGGCACGTTGACCGCCAACGAGATGTCCCTGGTCGAACTGGCGTTGGGCAGTGAGCGTTCGGAGCCGGCGGAACTGCATTCTCCCGCGCTCGAATCGCTGCTGCATTGCGCCGAGCGCGCTTGCCCGGAGCACTCGTTCGACCCCATCGACAAGGCGATCCGTACCGCGATCGCGGGCTCGTCCGCGGCGCACGCGCAGCCCGGTACGAAGCCGGTACGCGAATACCCTCTGTCCAAAGACCTGCTCGCCGTCGCCCAGGTCTGGCGGATCCGGGACGAGCCCGGGTTGGAAATCGCCAGCAAGGGCGCTCCGGAAACCATCGCGGATCTGTGCGATCTGGCCGGCGACGAACGCACCGCGGTCATGCAGCTCGCCAAGGAAATGGCGGGTCGAGGCTTGCGGGTTCTCGCCGCGGCCTCGGCCGTATGGACCGACGGCCACCAGGCGCTTCCGGCCACCCCGCGCGGATTTCGCTTCGAGTGGCGCGGCCTGCTCGGATTCGCGGACCCGCTGCGCTCGGGCGTTCGCGATGCGGTCGCCGAGGCGAAGGCCGCCGGCATCAGGGTGATCATGCTGACCGGCGATCATCCGAATACCGCGCGAACTATCGCCGCGCAGGCCGGGCTGGAGCGTCCGCAGGCCGCCATGCTGGGGACCGAGCTGGAGGCGCTGGATGCGGCAGCCTTGGCCCAACGCGTGCGCGACACCGACGTGTTCGCGCGGGTAAAGCCCGAACATAAACTGCGATTGATCGATGCATTGAAGCGAAACGACGAGATCGTGGCCATGACCGGCGATGGCGTCAACGACGCCCCCGCGCTGATGGCGGCCCACGTCGGCATCGCGATGGGAGAGCGCGGCACGGATGTCGCGCGCGAGGCCGCATCCATCGTCCTGCTCGACGACAATTTCGTGACCGTAGTGAGGGCCGTGCGTCAGGGGCGAGTCATCTACGACAACATACTGCGCGCGGTCCGCTACATTTTGGCCGTCCATGTGCCCATCACCGGCCTGGCCCTGTTACCGCTCGTCCTCGGCGCCCCGTTGCTGCTGATGCCTTTGCACATCGTGTTTCTGGAGCTGATCATCGATCCTGCATCCGCGCTGGTATTCGAGCGAGAGCCTGCGGCAGCCGATATCATGCGCCGGCCTCCGCGGCCGCCTTCGCAGCGCTTGCTGGACATGCCGACGCTGTTGGGCAGCCTGGGCCAGGGCGCGGTCGTCCTGGCCGCGGTCGCGGCTGTTTACTTCATCGGGCTGGGCGCGGTTACGACCACCGAACAGGTCGCGGCGCTTTCCTTCACTGCGCTGATAGCGGGGAACCTCGGGCTGATCGTAGTGAACCGCGGCTTCACCCAAGCGCATTGGCTCGGCCGAACCAGCAAGGCATTCTGGGTTTTGGTCTTGTCTGCGCTCGGCATGCTGTTTCTGATCACGCGATTCGAAGGCCCCGGCGTCTGGTTCCGCTTTACGCCGCCGCCGATCGGCCTTTCCTGCCTGGCCTTGCTGATGCCGCTGGCGGCATTGGGCGCCATCGAGCTCGCCCGCAAGGCGCTCGGAACGAAGCAACGGCATCGCAGTCAACCGGGATGAAACGTTCAGGACCGGGGCAAGGCAGTCGCAACAACGCAGGCCGCTGCGATCTCGGCTTCTTCGTCCACGTCCACGCGCCACACCCTCGCCCGGCTTTCCGGGCTTTCGAGCCGGACGTCGCCGCGGTCGTTGGCGGCCCCGTCCAGTCCGATGCCGAGCCAGCCCAGGTAGACGGCGATCGCGGTGCGCACTCGCGGGGCATTGGCTCCGATGCCGCCGGAAAATATCAGATGGTCGATGCCGCCCAACCGGGTCGCCATGGATGCGATGCCCTGTGCGATGCGCAAAGCGAAGATGTCCAAGGCCAAGGCCGCCTCGACGCTGCCCGCGGCGAGCAGATCCCGCACGTCGCCGCTCAGCCCGGATAGCCCGCGCAGACCGCACTCGTGGTACAGCGCCTCTTCGAGCGCGTCCACGCTGAGCTCGTCGGCCCGCAACAGATAGAGCACCGCGCCGGGATCGAGCGCCCCGCTGCGCGTCGCCATCGGCAGCCCGTCGAGCGGAGTACTCGTCATGGTGGTATCGAGGCTTTGCGAGTCGCGCACGGCGCAAAGGCTGCAACCGCTGCCCAAGTGAGCCAACACGACTCTCTCACGGCCCACAGGGGGATGAGCCTCCCGCGCCTGACGCATCGCCGAGGCGAAGGCCAACCCATGGAAACCGTAACGCCTGATGCCGAGCGCATCCCATGTTTTCGGCACCGCGAGCCGCCGGGTGTTCGCGGGAAGACGGGCATGCCACAAGGTATCGAAGCTGGCGTACTGCCGGGTCTGCGGCCAGCGGCCTTGCACCGCAGACACCAGTCCGAGGGCCGCCCGCTGATGCAGCGGCGCGAAGCCCGACAGCGCGCGCAATCGCTCGAGCTCCGCGGCATCGAGAGCCCGCGCTTGCTCGGCATCGCCGCCGTGAACGATGCGGTGTCCGACCAGCGCCGGAGCCGCGGCCAAACCCAGAGTGTCGACGACCTGGGCCAACGCGGCGTCCAGGTCCGGGGCCGGATGGCTCAATGCGATCTCTACCCGCTGCGAGAGCCGCGTTCCCGATGAGCCGCTCCTTTCGTATCGCGCCGCCTTAAGCGTGGCCGACCCCAGGTTGAGCACCAACAACGTCCGATGGTCGGACTCACTCATCGCATGCGCCTTGCCACAACACCGCCGGCGCGCGCCGGCCCAGGGCGGCATCGTACTCTTCGGACGTCAGCCAGGCGCCGGCGCTGCGTTTCAGGAGCGTGGCGGCGGCCAGCAGAACGTGCGCCCAGGTGCAACGATTGGCGAACATCAAGCCGTCGACGTCGAGGGTCCCGCCGCGATTCCGATAGCCCAAGGCAGCGGTAAGACCGGGGCCGTCGTCCAGCCTGCGCAGCGCTCCCAGGAACGGCTCCGGGCGCGTATGGGTCAGGAAGATTCTCGGCCGGCCCGGCGCGAACCAGCGCCCGACGGCCTCATCATCGTGTACGTATTCGGCCTCTTCCTCGTCGCGAGGCGTCCTGAACCGGCCGGGCTCGGCAAGATAGATCAGGTTGGCGGCTATGCCGTGCGAGCCGAGCCGACGCCAGGCCTTGCGCGCGGCGGCCAATTGGTAGGCCCCGGTGGCCACCACATCGATCTCCGCGTCGACCGCGTTCGCCAGGAAAATAGCCCCGTCGTGCTGCAAGGCCATCGCTTGCTCGGCCTCCAGCACCACCGGCAGTTCCCGCTTCGGCACCACCAGGGCGAACAGCCTGCCGCGATCGGTATAGACCGTCTGCAGGGCGGCGCAAGCGCTGTTCGCGTCCGCTGGGAAGACGATCCGCACCGAGTCCTGCATTTCTCCCATCAGCGCTTCGACCACGGTCGGATCCTGATGCGATTGCTCGTTCTTGGCGTTCTCCCAGGTGTGCGAGGTCAGCACGATCGGAACCGACAACCAGCCGGGCGCCCGCCCGGCGTGGCGAAGCTGACGGGCGAAGGTCAATTCCTGTCGCAGCGCGCCGAGCATTTTCGCCGCGAACGCCTCGTAGGTGACGACGAGGTTGATGCCGCCCTTGTTGGCCAGGGCCGCGCATACCACCGCTTCCTCGTTGAGGGCGGTGATGACGCTGCCGACGTGGGATTCGGCCACGCCCGGCTCGGGCGATTGCACGCGATGCTTGAGCAGGTCCAGGGTACGGTCCAGGCGATTGCTGCGCAGCTCATCGGGATTTCCGACGCGCACGCGCAGCCCGGGGTTGGCCGCCAGCGTCGCGACGAAGTATTCGTCCAGGGCCGACATGGGCGAGACCGACTCTCCCGGGGCGCGCCATTGAGGTCCAGGCGAGATGGGTGGGTGAATCTGGCGCGTGGCCAGCGCGTGGTCCCGCTCCATCGGGCGCCGCTGCTGGCGGTGGGTGGCCAGGGCGGAGATCGCGTCCCGCAACTCCGGTTCGGCGACATGCAATGTCTTGCAGGCGAGGTTGAACTGGTTGCGCGAGTCTTCATCGCTCGAGGGATTTCCCGGTAACGGCAAGTTATGAGCCCGGTTGCTGCCGGCGCCGGGGAAGCCATAGCCCTTGGGCGCTTGTGCGACCCCATAGCGCAACGGCGCGCCGGTATCGAAACCGGCGGAGGCGCAGGCGTCGATACGGGTCTGTTCGCGCAGCTCGATCGCGTGGATGCCCCAGGCGATGCTGGCCGGGTCGCGGCCATCGAGCCCGATCGGTTGGAAGCCGTTGAGCCGCAAATGCGTATGCAGCCAGCGCTCTCCACCCTCCTGTGCGATCTGGCTGCGCTGCTCGATCCGGCGCCCGTTGAGCACCATGATCGGCGCCACCAAACCGCAGTCCTGCGGACGCCACCATCGCGGCGCCCAGTCGCTGCCGCGCTGTTCCTCGAAGGCGCCGTCGCTTAGGAAAGCCACCAGCCGCTCTCCCGGGAGCGGCGCATGTACATAGTGCAGCTCCGCGAAACCGAGGTAGCCGCCTTCCTGCAGGCTGCCGGCGGTAAAGGCATTCACGTGCGAACCCAGCGGCGAAGTCGGGTAGCCGTCGCAGCTCACGCCGTAGGAATAGAAATCACCGACGAAGTCCGATAAGCGCTGGTCGTCCAGCCCGTACCGGCCGGCGTGCTCGGGCGTCATGTTCGCCGTCAGCAGGTTCAGCGCATCCACGGCGGCGACGCAATGCCCTTGCCCCATCAACCACGCGCGCGTATGTCCGGTCAGCGCATTGATCGCGAGATAGCCGGCGTAGGCCGGCACCATATTCAACGAGCCGCCGGTATGCCCTTCGGGATGCAGTTTGAAGTCGTCCGCGTTCAAGGGCCGGCCGTCAAGACGAACCGTCTGGGCATAGGTCATGTGAACGACCAGCCACATCGCGGCGCTGGCGACTCGATCGGCCGCCGCCAAGCGGCGATAGCCCGTGGCTGCGTCGGGGAGGATGCCCTGCCCGGTCAAGGTTCCGATCAATGCGTGAATCCGCACCTGGGTAAGCGCATCGTGAACGATCGCACCGTACCCTGCGGCCCAATAAGCGAAATCGGAATTCTTCGCGCGTCGATCCGCCGCTTCGGCTTCGATCCGGCGCCGCAGCGGGGCGTCCAATTCTTCGCTCGTGCCGCAGGCGAGAACCAGCTCTTCCGGCGTTTCGTCGTAGATCATGGACCGGTTCCTCTCTGAATCCGTGCCAGGTGTTCGGCGACGGCATGTGCGATGGGCTTGGCCAGACCGATGGCGTTGCTGGAATGGCGAATGCTGTCGGTGCTTACGATGCGTTCCACCCCGGCCCGCTTCAGCAGCTCATGCGCATTGCCGCTGAACAGCGGATGGATGACCACGCATACCGGCGGCGGCAGGTCGAGTCTTCGCAGATGGTCCGCGGCGGCGGCCAGGGTTCGCCCGGTCGAGACGATGTCGTCGACCAGCACCGGGGTGAACCCGCGCAGACGGTCCGGATCGGGCGCGCTCACTTCGACCTCGTGATCGCCGCGGCGTCGCTTGTGCAGCACCTCACAAGGTATATGCGCCTCCCGGGCGATTTCCGCGACCCATTGCGCGCTCTCCTCATCGGGTCCGATCAGGATCGGGTTACTCACCTCGTGTCGTATCCAGTTCGCCAACTCCGGCGCCGAATCGACGCACGAGACCGGAATCCGGTAGAGCTCGTCGAGCCTGGCGATGCGATGCAGATGAGGGTCTACGGTCACTAGCCAGTCGAGGCATTGATCGAGGAACCGGGCGAACACGCTCGCCGCCACGGCTTCGCCCGGACGAAAACGAGCGTCCTGGCGCATGTAGGCGAGATACGGAGCCACCAGGCCGACGCTGCGCGCGCCGAGCTCTTTCGCGGTCTGAGCGACGAACCGCACAGGCAATGCCTTCCGGTCCGGATCGGACAGGCCCACGAAGACGACGACATCTGCGCCTTCGATATCGTCGTCGATCCTGATCAGCGATTCGCCATCGGGGAAATGCCGCCACTCGAGGAGCCCCACCCGGGCGCGCAAGTCCCGGCTCACCGAACCCGCAAGCGCGCCATCGTCGGGAAAGGGCAGCACCACCGGCATCATGATCGCGCCCCCCGCACGCTCAACGTGTCCGGGTGCGCCCTGGCGTAATCCAGCGCGTAGGCCAGCTCGCCTTTCGACCCGGCGTGCACCAGGAACAAGGGCATTCCGCGGCGGATCGAATCGCCTTCGCGCAGGGTGCATACGACGCCGGCCGTCGGGGTGCGGGGCGCGCCCGCCAGCTTGGCTATGCGCGCCAATTGGCGATTATCGATGCAGCCCAGTTGTCCGTCGAACGACGCAACGAAAGGTTCGACGAAGCGCGCCTTGCCGGGCTCGCGGAAGCCGCCCTGGGCCATGCAGATGGCGAAGAACTTCCTCATCGCGGCGCCCGATGCGAGCGCGCCGGCAGCCTGTATTCGCCCACTCCCCGGGGCGATGCCGGGCAACAGTTCAAGCACCGCTCCGGCGACATCGAGCGCTCGCTCGCGCAGCTCGCTCGGCGCCTGCGGCGAATTACGCAGAACCTCGAGCACGTCGTGCGCTTCGAGCGCCGGGCCGATCCCGCGCCCGACCGGCTGGCGGCCGTCGGAAATGTGCACGCCCAGACGTAAGCCGAGGGCCTCCCCGACGAAAAACAGGCGCCGGGCGACCGCATCGGCGGCGGCCATGGTGCGCACCTTGGCGGTCGCGCCCACCGGGATGTCGATCAATACATGGGTGGAACCCGCCGCGGCCTTCTTCGACAGGATGCTCGCGACCATCTGGCCGTCGCCATCCAGGTCCAGGGGGCGTTCTATCTGGATCAGAATGTCGTCGGCGGGACTCAAGCGCATGCGCCCACCGGAGGCCATGCAGCCTCCCTCCCGATCCACGACGTCCCGCAGCGCGCCGATGTCCAGATCGACGTCGGTCATGGTCGCCATGACGTCGGCCGTTCCGGCGGGCGAAGTGATCGCCCGCGACGAGGTTTTCGGAATGCGATGGCCCAGCGCGGCGACGATCGATACCACGATCGGGGTGGTCCGGTTGCCAGGCAGGCCGCCGACGCAATGTTTGTCGAGCACCGGTCCCGCGCCCCAATCGATCCGGTCCCCTACCGATACCATCGCGCGCGTCAACGCGACCGATTCGTCGAGGTCCAGCCGGTCGCCGGCGCAGACCGTCACGAATGCCGCCAGCTCGATATCCGACAATCGGGCGGTGAGGGTGTCGCGCAGCACCGCCTCGAACTGGGCCTCGTTCAAACGCTTCCCGAATACCTTGGCGCGCAGCACGCTGGCCGACCCGGGCGGTTCGGCGTGGGCCAGGGTGGCGATGGCGCCGGGCTCCGGGGCGAGCATTTGCCACGCGGCATCGGACAGCGCGGCCTCGTCCTTGCCCAGCCAGTCGCCGGTGACGATGTTCAGGACGGCGACGACCTCCTGCCCGCCGCACTTCACGCTGACCCGGGTCAAAGCCGCGAACCCCTCGGCGCGGGACACGGTGCAATCGCGGTGCAGATACAGAACCGGCTGCCGATAGGTGTCGATACCGGCTCGCCGCACGGGCAGCCTGGCACTCGGCTGCTCGACGTCGGAGCGGTCGTCGCATTGGGTCGATCGCATGCCGGGATCCCGGGAAAGCCCGATCCCACCCTAGAGCGGTTGCGCCAGTCGGCATTGATCTCGATCAATGCAGGGCGGTGCGGGCAACGAGCGTCGGCCGCCATGACGTTCCCGCCCCGCCCGCGCCGTCAGGTCAATTCCGCGTATGCGGACGCTGCTCGATCACACTCTTCAGTATCAGGCGAACGAGCGGGGATTCGCCCGCTGCCCGATGTTCGGTGACCCGCAGGTAATAATCGTTACCGGGTCGGAATGCGAAACCTTCGACTTGCGCGCACGAGCGCACCCAACCGTCCCGGCTCCGTTCGACCAATTGGTACGGTAGGACGGGCTCCTGCCGACCGCACATATCGCTGGATATCGCATAAACGCGCTTCTCGACTGCAGTGCCCGCGATGTGCGTATCGCCACTGGGGCTTCCGTCGAGGAATATCTGCGATGCGCAGCCAGTCAACAAGGCCGCCAACGCGGGAAACAACAGCCTGTTCATGATCGGTACTCCTGGATGGCCGCGCGGAGCGCGTTCGCCGCCGCGATAGAACGACTTGGAGGCTGTCGGCGCCGATGGGAACTCGGGCAGATGTCCCAAGGCTAAGTCCGCCGTCATGGGCCAGGGCTGATCCAGATCAAGCGGGAGGCATGGGATCGCGATATCGCCGCCGCGGGCAGCGTCGATATCCCGCCGGTGGGCTGTCGCGGCGCTGCGCTGTCGCCTTGGCAGACCGACAGGGGCTAGCGTCCACCGCCGCTACGGAATATCGACAGCAGCAGCCAGATGCCGGCGAGCGAGGCCCCGGCAAAGCCGACCAGACCGAATAAAGGCAGGCCGAACAGGGTGGGGCCGCCCTCGACCGTCATCGCGATGGACGAACCGACGATCAGCGCGGCGATCACCATGCTACCCGCCAGACGATTGGCCGAGTGCGCCATCTGGCTGCCGAAATCGCGCAGTTCGTCCATCCCGATATGCAGCCGGGCTCCGCCGGTGCGCATCGCACGCAGCACGCGCCGAAGGTCCTGAGGCAAGGTCGCCAGCACCTCAACGGTATCGGCCAGCGACCGCACGCCGCGCCGCGCGACCCGGCGAGGATGGAAACGCGCCGTCATGGCGCGGCGCAGGAACGGCCGCGCCTGAAGCGCCATATCGAATTGCGGATCGAGACTGCGCCCCATTCCCTCCAGGGTAAGGCAGACCTTGATCAGCAGAGCCAGGTCGGAAGGCAAGGCCAAACGATGCGATCGGAGCAAGCTCACCACTTCGAGCAACATCCCTGCCAGGTCGAGCTGCCCCAACGGGACTCCGTGATAGCGGTCGATGAACGCGTCGATGTCGATGGCCAGTTGCGCCTCGTCCACATCGCCCCGTCCGGTCCAGTCGAGCAATACCTCGGTGACGCGCTCGGGATCTCGCTCGACCAACCCGAACAGCAGGCTCACCACTTCCGCGCGGCGCGCCGGCGACAGCCGCCCCACCATTCCGAAATCTATCAAGGCGATGCGCCCGTCGCGCAACACGAACACGTTGCCCGGATGGGGGTCGGCATGGAAGAAACCGTCGTCGAGCATCATTTTCAAGACGATCTGCGCGCCGACACGCGCCACCCGAGCGCGATCCAGTCCGGCGATGTCGAGTGCGACCACATCGGCTACGGCAATGCCGTCGACGAAGTCCTGCACGTTCATCCGTTCACTGGTATAAGGCCAGTGCACCGCCGGAACGACCAGGCGTTCCTCGCCGGAAAGATGGGCGGCGATACGCTCGGCATGCCGGCACTCGGCGGCGAGATCTAGCTCTCCCAGCAGCGATGCATGGAACTGCCGCACCATGCCGGCGGGATGGTAACGGCGCATATCCGGGAATTTCGCCTCGATCTTGCCTGCCGCGTACTGCAACAGCCGCAGGTCGGCCTCGATGAGCGGACGGATGCCAGGGCGCCGAACCTTGACGACGACGTCGCGGCCGTCCGGCAAGCGCGCCCGGTGCACCTGAGCGATCGACGCCGCCGCCAACGGCGAGGGATCGAGCCAGGCGAATGCCAACTCGGGGACCTGCCCCAGCGCCGCCGACATCTCCGAGCGGATCGCCTCGAAAGGCACCGGCGGGACGGCATTCTGCAGACGACTGAACTCGGCGATCCATTGCGGAGGAAACAGATCCACCCGCGTCGCCAGGACTTGGCCGAGCTTGACGAACGTCGGCCCCATTTCCTCGAGCGCGCAGCGCACCCGCACATGCGGCGGCAGCGCTACCAGTTCCTCGAGGTGCGCGAGTGGCAAGACTTTGCCCGCGCGCGCGAGCGTTTGCGCGAGCCCCAGCCGACGCACCAGATCGCCGAACCCGTATCGCACCAGGATGGCGCCTAAGCCGTGCAAGCGGCCGAGGTCATGGCTGGCGATCAGCGTCTCCCACATGCGCGAGGGCTCCTCGTAGTATCGCTGCAGCGCAAGCCTGGCCGCAGGCCGGTCAGCGCACGATCGTCAGCGGGACCGAGCAACTGACCAGCACTTTGCTGGTCACGGAACCGAGAAACAGACTCTTCAGCGCCGAACGGCCGTGCGATCCCATGATCACCAGGTCGCATCGGTTCGCCTTGGCGAGCTTGAGAATGGTGGCTGCTGGATCGCCGACCAGCAGATGCTCCTCGCAAACGGCCTTGGCCCGTTTGAGCATGGCCCTGGCCTTTTGGGTCGCGGCTTTGCCGTTGTCGGCGTGGTAGCGGGCGGTCTCCTGCAGTCCCAGACTGAGCGCGACGCTGCGCATGAGCGGCTCGTCGGCATACAGCAAGTGCATCTCGGGCGGTTCTGCGAGCTCGCCCGCGAGCCTTATCGCATGGCGGACGGCGCGCAGCGCGGCCTCGCTGCCGTCGATCGCGACCAGGATGCGCATGACGGTTCTCCTCGAGGTTTGAATGCCCACAGGATCCGACCGGCGCCCGTCCTGCGTCTTGATCGAGATCAACGCAAGCGCTCGCCGTCGGCCCGGCCGGAGTCCGGCATGACCGGTCCGACCGCCGCGCGGTTGCATCGCCCCCCGCGGTTGGCCTAGAAACTGCGCGCCCACATCACCGCCAGCGCCGCCATCGCCGGCCACAACAACAGCGGGTGCAGCAACGCCCTTGCCCATGGACGCGTGGGTCGGTAGCCCACGCCATGGACGAAGCCCGCACAGATCGACAGCATCAACGGGCTCAGCCACCCGTGCGCCGCCGCCGTCATCTCCCCGCCGCGCATCGCCGGCACGAACAGCAATGCCAAAGCCAGGGCCGATGCCAGCAGCAGCGATACGGCGCGCGCCATCAGTCGTCCTCCAGCACTTCGCGGCGATCGCGCTCTTCGTCGCTGCGCAACTCGAACCACATGGCGTTGAGCACGCCAAAACTGCAGGCCAGGGCCAAACCCAGTATCCAGGCGAAGTACCACATCAGTAGGCGTCTCCGGCGTCGTCTTGCGATTCCACATGGGCGCGCGTCACCGTACCGCGCATGACCCTGAAGGCCCAGCCGGTGTACGCAAGGATCAGCGGCAGGAAGATCGCCGCGGCAACCAGCATGATCCCCAGGGTGCGCTCGCTCGAAGAGGCGTCCCAGACGGTCAGACTGTGCGCCGGATACGTGGAGGACGGCATCAGGAACGGAAACATCGCCAGGCCCGCGGTCAGGACGATGCCGGCCACCGCGGTTCCGCTGGCCAGGAAAGCCATCCATCGCTTGCCGATCAACACCACGGCGATCAATGCCGCCACCGTCACCACCGGCACCGCAATCATCCAGGGGTTCAGGGCGTAGTTCGCGAACCATCCGCCGTCGATCATCAACACGTGCTTGACGAGGGGATCCGACGGTGCGTCGACGCGCATGCCGCCAACGATGGCCGGTGCCGGCAGGGAGCGCAGCCACACGCCGGCCCCGACGAAGGCTGCGGCAGCGACGGCGGCGGCGATACGCGCGATCCGCCTGGCACGGGCGCCGACCGGGTCTTCGACCCGCATAGCGGCGAAACACGCGCCATGCATCACCAGCATGGCCAGGCTGATCAGACCGGCCAACAGCGCGAACGGGCGGAACAGGCCGATGAAGTCGCCGTCGTAGATCGGCAGCAGCTCAGGAGTGAAATGGAACGGCACGCCGAGCAGCAGATTGCCGAATGCGACGCCGAACACCAGCGACGGCACCGCGCCGGCGATCGTCAGCGCCCAGTCCCAGGCTTCGCGCCATTTCGCCTGTGGCAGACGGTTACGGAAGGCAAAGCCCACCGGCCGCAGAATCAGGGCCACCAACAGCAGCAGCATGGCGAAATAGAAGGACGAAAACGACGCCGCGTACAGCAATGGCCAGGCGGCGAACACGGCGCCGCCGCCGAGAACGAACCAGACCTGGTTGCCTTCCCAATTGGGTTCGATCGATTCCAGCGCCATGCGGCGTTCGATGTCGTCTCGGCCTATCAAGCGCAGAATCGCGCCCAGGCCCAGGTCGTAGCCGTCGGTCAAGGCGAAACCGATCAGCAGCACGCCGAGCAGAACCCACCAGATCTCGCGTAGCAGCGAGTAGTCGATAAGGTCGATCATGGCGCGGTACTCAGCGGCAGGCGGCGTTCGGCGTCGTTTCGCGACGCCGGCCAGAAATTAAGCCGGTCGGGCCCGGAACGGATCGCCCGCAGCATCAGCATCACGTCGACCACGGCCAGGCCGGTGTAGAGCACGACGAACCCGACCAGGCTCGCGAGCACTTGCGTGGAGCTGGTCGAGGACACGCCGAGAAAGGTCGGCAGCACCCCGTCGATCGCCCACGGCTGGCGGCCGTACTCGGCTACGATCCAGCCCAGTTCGGCCGCGACCCATGGCAGCGGCAGGCTCCACAACGCCACCCGCAGGAACAGCGGCCGCTCCAACCGTCCGCGCGCCGACAGATAGAAGGCGGCGGCGAACAGCGCAATGAAGAAGATGCCCAAGCCGACCATGATCCGGAACGACCAGAACAGCACTGGCACGTTCGGCACCGTGCTCCAGGCCGCGCGGTCGATGATGGACTCGTCGGCGGTGGTCGGATCGGAGGTGTAGCGCAGGGTCAACAAGCCGAAGCCGAGATCCTCGCGCAATGCCATGAAGGCGGCTGCCTTGTCCGGATCGTTCCGGTCGGCGCGAAGCTCGCGCAAGGCGGCATAGGCGGAAATGCCGCGACGAATGCGCTCTCGATTGCTTTCGACCAACTCGTGGATGCCGGGAACCTCCTTGTCCAGCGACCGCGTCGCGATCAGGCCCAGCGCCCAGGGAACGCGCAGCGCATGGGCCGTCTCGCGACGCTTCATGTCGGGCAGGCCGAACACCGTGAATGCGGCCGGCGCCGGATGGGTCCGCCATTCGGCTTCGATCGCGGCGACCTTCATCTTCTGATTTTCCGATGCGGTGTACCCGCTCTCGTCGCCGAGTACCGCCACCGACAGCGCAGCGGCCAGGCCGAAGCTGGCCGCAACAGCCATCGAGCGACGCGCGATCTCGACGTTACGTCCGCGCAGCAGGTACCAGGCGCTGATCGACAGGACGAACATCGCACCGGTGACGTAGCCCGCGCTGACCGTGTGCACGAACTTGGCCTGCGCGACCGGGTTGAACACCACCGCGGCGAAATCGGTGATCTCCATGCGCATCGTCTTAAAATTGAACTCCGACCCGACCGGGTTCTGCATCCAGCCGTTGGCGATCAGTATCCACAATGCCGAAAGATTCGCGCCCAAGGCGGTCAGCCAGGTCACGGTCAGGTGCTGCAGTTTGCTCAATCGGTCCCAACCGAAGAAGAACAAGCCGACAAAGGTACTTTCGAGAAAAAATGCCATCAGCCCTTCGATCGCCAGCGGAGCGCCGAAGATGTCGCCGACGTAATGCGAGTAGTACGCCCAGTTGGTTCCGAACTGGAATTCCATGGTGATGCCGGTGGCCACGCCCATGGCGAAGTTGATGCCGAACAGCAGGCCCCAGAAGCGCGTCATCTGCTTCCAGATCGACCGGTTGGTCATCACGTAAACGCTTTCCATGATCGCAATCATGACGGCCAAGCCGATGGTCAGCGGAACGAACAGAAAGTGATACAGCGCAGTGAGCGCGAATTGCAATCTGGACAGGTCGACGACGTGTAAGTCCGGCATGGCGGTTCACCTAGTGGGTAAGAGGTGCCGATCGATCGCCGCATCGTCAATATGCGGGCGGCTCGACGGCGAGAAGAACAGCAGATACAGCACGATCAGCAGCGCCAGCTTCGCCGCGATCGTCGCGGCGACGCGACGCGCCAGCGCACGCTTGAGCCGCGGCGGCGCATCCAGCCCGGGCGTCGATCCGCACCGCGGGCCGGATTCGATCACCGCACGCGCACCAGATTGTCGACATCCTTGACCCCGGCGATCAGCCAGGCCGCGTCTTCCACGGTATTTCGCGCCTGCCAGTCCTCGACCTTGCCCTTGAGGGTGACCTTGCCGTTTTCGTCCACGTCGACCCGGATGTTCGAGGCTTGCACGTCGGCCCGCCTGTGCATCGCGTCCTTGATCGAGCGCTTGACGTCCTGCTTGCAGGAAATGCTGCGGATCGCGATCTTGTTGTCGATGTCGACCACGCCGGCAAGGCAGCGAAGATCCTGCTCGATCTCGCTGCGCTGGAACTGCCAATCGACGGTGCCGCTCAAGGTCAGGCATCCTTGATCGACGCTGACCTTCACCGCCCCGCGCGGCAGCGTGGTGTCCCAATCGAGTACATCGGTCGCGCGCTTGACCAGAACCTCATCGGAGACAGGCGAGTCCGGGCAACGCACCTCGACGTCGAGCACGATTCCGCGCACGCCCTTGACCCGTTCCACGGCCTCGGCGACCGCGATCTTGTCGGCGAGGCTGTGGACATGGCCGGTCAGCTTGACGATGCGCTCGTCGACGCTCACTCCGATGCCCGAAGCATCGACTCGGGGATCGAATGCCAATTCTTCCAGGACGTACTTACGCAACCGCTCGCTGTTCATGGCCTACTCCGGATAAACCCGAGGGCATTACGCCCAAGCCGGCGACCGGTCGGCTTGATCCAGATCAAGTGCCCGCCGCATGGCGGTGATCCGGCCTGCCCGGGTTAGATGGGGGCCGCACCATGCGCGCTCCGACACCGAGCGTTGACCCAGATCAATACGCGCGGCCGGCGCCGGATTGGAATGAGCGTGATGCCGATCGCGGCTGCGGAGAACGCTCATGTACAAGGACCTGATGATCCCGATGACCGGCAGCGACGGCGACGACGACGCGCTGACCTTCGCCATGGCGCTCGCGAAATCGAGCGGTGCCCGCCTGACCGCGCTGGAAATGGTCGACCTGCCCATGCCGATGACCCATCCATGGGGCCTGACGCCCGATGCGGCGACGGCCGACCTTCACGCCGCTTTGCGAGAGCGCGGCCGGATCAACCTGACGAAGCTCGAACTTAGGTTGGCGGGCGAACGCATTTCGGCGGAAGCCCGACTGGTGGAGGCCTTGTACTCCGAGGCGCCTCGCCTGGCCGCCAAGCAGGCCTACGACGCCGACCTCTCGATCGTCACCGGAGCCGTCGGCGACACGGTCGATTCGATACTGCCGCACGACTATTTCGTCGCCTTGCTATTCGAATCCGGGCGGCCGGTGCTGATGGTCCCCCCACACTGCGTCTTGACGGTGCCGCCGCGCCGCGTGGTGATCGCCTGGCAACCTACCCGCGAAATCACGCGCGCGGTTCATGACGCGCTGCCGTTGTTGATCGCCGCCGAGAGTGTGGCGGTGCTTACGGTGGAAACCGACCCCGGCCAGGACAACGAACCGTCCGCACGCCGCATCGTCGAGCATCTGGAGCGCCACGGAGTCCAGGTGTCGCGCCTCGTACGGCCGGCCCTCGGCCAGACCGTCGCCACCGCGTTGCTGCATTACTCGCGCGAAATTCGTGCGGACCTGCTGGTAGCGGGCGGCTACGGGCATTCGCGCTTGCGCGAATGGGCGCTGGGCGGCGTCACGCGCGAGCTGCTGATCGCGTCCGATCTTCCCGTCCTGTTCGGGCACTGACATGGCCGGCCATGCGGTCACTTTCCCGTGGCCTCCGCCCATGTGCGCCACGGAACGCGTACGCGGACATGCGCGTGCCGCCCTGGCGCATGCTGCCGCCACGATCCGAGCGCTGCGCCGGCAGGCCTGCAAGGACAGCTTGCCATTGCAGCGAGAACGCCGGCCAAGCGTGCACGGCGAGGCGCGCCGCCTGAAATTGCGCCACCTCGATCTGGCCGGCATATACAAAGCCTTCGCGAACGACACCCTGCCGCCCTCGCCTCGGTCCGGCAGCGGTTCCCCGTGGCTGCGAGGATTTTCCGCAGGCATCGCGGCGGGCCTGGGCGGACTTGGCCAACAGGCCTTTGCCCGCTTCGACAGCCGACCGTGAGGCAGTCGACCGCTCGTCCTTCTGAGGTGTCCAGCATGCATCGCGTTGATCCGCCTTCTCAAGAATCCGCCGATCTCGAAGCGGCGCTGCGGCGCCAGTTGCGATGGATCGAAGACGACGTCGCAACCGCCCTGCTCGGTCCGGCCGCGGCACCTGCGGACGCGGGCGAGCAGCGCCCAGACATCGCGGCAGCGCCGGGCGCGCATACCATGCTTGCGCGTCTGCGCGATCGGTCGGCCGCATTGCTGCGGAGGTTGTTGCGAAGGCCCTGAGGCCCATCCAGGGCGCGTCCTGCGGCATCCGCGCGGGGCTTCGCTCAGCCCACGCCCTGGACCGCCCCACGGGCTTGCGTCGATGCGCAAACCGGCGCATCGATCCACGGCTGGACGGCAGCACGAATCGCGCGTGTCGCCAGTTGCAGCCCCGACCCATCGCGTTCCAGCGCGGTCGTCTCCGGAGTCCGCGCCGGCTCCAGTGCATCGCTCGCACCGTTGGCCAGGCAGGCCAGTTCGGGCTGCGGCTCGATCCGGGTCAAGGATTGGTGGCGCCGGTCTCGCTCTGCCGCTTCCGCCAGCGAAGCCGGCAAACCCCGATGCATCCACAGGCTGGCAAGCCCGACGCCGCTGGCAGGGCTGCCGCGCTCCTCGGCCAATTGCAGCGCCCCATGCAGGCAGCCAAACGCCAGACTCCGCGCGATCGCTTGCGCCACTGATGGAGAGCGGCCCGAGGTATACGCCAGGCCGAGACGATCCAATGCATCGCCGACGCCGATCACGCCGATGCCGAATCGCAGCGGCTGATCGCCGCTGGGACCGTAGGCCATCGCCGCATCGTCGAGCATGCGCACCGCCAGGGCGGCCGCCGAGCCGAAGCGCTTGTGATCGAAGCGGGCCTGGCGCGTATGCGGATCGGAGACGAAGAGTCCGGCGTTGACCACCGCCCGTGGTTCGGTCAGCAGCGGTACCGGTGTGTCGGTACCTGCGTGGCGCAGCAGCCGTGGGTCGGGCAGTATCTGCCAACTTCCGAACGCGAACGCGTAGCGGCTGCGCCAATATGCGCCGTCATTGCCTTCGGGCGCGGCCAGCGCCTCGGCGACCCTTTGCCAGGTCGCATCGATGGTCCGGTCGCACAGTCGATCGCCGCTGCGCCAACGAAAGCGGCTGTCCCAGAGATCGACCGCTTGCGGGTCTGTGAATCGCGTGAGAAGAGTCAAGGTAGTTCCTGACGGCTCGAGGCCGGATTGTCTGCTCTGTCACTGTGCCCTTGCCGGGCAGGTCCGCCTTGACCGGGATCAAGCTTGCCGCTTCGCCGCGCTCGCGCATTGCCAGGCTCGCGAGGCTGTTACAAACGGTTACCGGCAGTTACCGGTTTGGAATCGTCCGCTACGCCCGCGCGGCTAGCCTTGCCTCAACCCCGTCGCGGAATGCCGCCATGTTGCTCGATGTCCTCCAACACGCAGAGCCCTCCAGCGAATCCTGCTTCGGCGCATCCGCGAGCGGACGCGTCCACGAGACGCACAGCCTGGAGCGGTTGTTGCAGGCTTGGCCATTACAGCGCCGCCGGGTTTGCGCGAAACAGTACGTATTCCGCGCGGGCCAGGCCCGGCACGCCTTGTACCTGGTGCACGCCGGCTTCTTCAAGACCGCCGTGGTCAGCGAAGACGGGCGCGAGAAGATCACCGGATTCCGCATGCGCGGCGACCTGCTCGGCCTGGACGCCTTGGACATGCCGACCTACGCTTGCGACGTCATGGCGCTGGACACCGGGGAGCTCTGGGAACTGCCGTATACCCGCTTGCGCGACGAACTGCCGCAGTTCCAGGAACGCGTCACCGCGCTGCTCGCCAGCGAGATCCGTCGCGACTGGAGCTGGATGCTGACTCTGGGCACGCTCGGCGCCGATCAACGCGTGGTTACCTTCCTGTTCGACCTGGCTTCGCGCCTGGAACAATTAGGGTTCAGTCCGAACCGCCTGCAACTACGCATGACGCGGGCCGAACTCGGCAACTTCCTATCGCTGACTCTGGAAACCGTCACCCGCGTGCTTTCGAGGCTGCAGGCCCGGGGCCTGATCGGCGTCGCCGGCCGGGAGATTTGCATCAAGGACCGCAACGGCCTGCAGACCGTGCTGCGCGACAACACGGCCTATCACTGAGGCGCGGCACGCTCATCGGCCAGCGGGTCGAGCGCCCGCGCGACCGCCGCGGCCAATTGCTCGCGTCGGTAAGGCTTTCGCAGCAACTCGAAGGCTTCCGCTGTCGCCGCCGGCCCAGTCGCGTCGGTTTCGTAGCCCGAAGTCAACAATATGGGCAATCGCGGCCGCAACCCGCGCGCGGCGATGGCCAGCTCTTTGCCGTTCATGCCTTCGCCGAGCATGACATCGCTGAACAACAACGCGATCGATTCGTCGTCCGACAACCGCCGAAGCGCATCTTCAGCACTTGCCACCGCCGATACCTGATAGCCGGACGAACGTAGGAAGGCCACTGCGATATCGCGCACCGCCCCATCGTCCTCCACGACCAGCACGGTCTCTCCCTTGCCTTGAGCGCGGGTCGCCGCGACCGGCGACGCGGCGGCCGCGACCGCCTGTGCGGCAGGAAGAAACAACGCCACGCGAGTGCCGTAGCCCAGCGTGCTGTCGATGCGCAGATGACCGCCACTCTGCTTGGCGAAACCATAGGCCATGCTGAGTCCCAGTCCGCTGCCGCGCCCGGCTTCCTTGGTGGTGAAGAACGGCTCCATCGCGCGGGCCAGGATTTCCGGCGCCATGCCGCGCCCGGTATCGGTCACGCTGATGCGCACATAGCGGCCGGCGGCGAGCTCTCCGCTGTCGGCATGATCCCCGACCTGATGCACTCCTGCCTCGACGGTGATTTCGCCGCCGCGCGGCATGGCGTCGCGAGCGTTCAGGGCCAGATTGACCAGCGCTGCGTCCAACTGGGTTGGATCGACGTAAGCCGGCGGCAGATCGTCCTCGCAGCGCACATAGAGGCGCACGCTGTCGCCCAAGGTGCGTTGCAACATCGATTCGACGTCGTGCAGTAGCGCGGGCACGGCCACGGCCTGCGGCATCAACCGTTGCCGGCGCGCAAAGGCCAATAATTTCCCGGTGAGCTCCGCGCCCCGGCCCACCGAGCGCAAGGCGCTGCCGATCAGCTCGCTCGCCTCCGGCCTTTGCTCGTGCTCCATCTCCAGCAACTGAAGGCTGCCGGACAAGACCGTCAACAGGTTGTTGAAATCGTGAGCGATGCCCCCGGTCAGCTGACCGATCGCGTCGAGCCGTTGCGAATGGGCCAGTTGTTCCTCCGTACGTCGCCGCTGCACGAACGCGGCGATCAGGTTGGCCACCGACTGCAGCAGATGCAGCGCGTCGTGATCGAAATGGCGCGGCTGCGACGACACCACCAACAGCGCACCCATCGGACGGCCGCGGTCCAGCAGCGGCAGCAGTACCGCGCTGCCGGAACCCGCGACGACGAGCGGAAAACGGCCGTCGGTATCGCCGGCAAGGTCGTCCACGACCAGAGTCTCGCCCTCGGCAATGCGCGCTAGCAGGGCTTCGCGGTCGAAACCGATCGGCGAACGCGAAGCCGCGGCGGCTTCGTCGAGCCCGGTCGAGGCCCGTGTCGCCACGCTTTGGCGGTCATCCGTGACGAACACGACGGCGACCATCGGGGTATCGAGTGCAGCCGCCAACAGCGCCGGGACGTGATCGACCACGCCGGATTCGTCCTGGGCCTCGAGCGCGAGTTGGCCGATTCGGGCGGCCAGCGCATCGTAACGGGCGCGGACCAGGGCCTGGCGGGCCCGTTGGGTCTCGGAGACGTCGCGGACCGAGGCCAAGTAGCGCGGCCCCTGGTCGCTGTCGATCGGACTGAGCGCGATCTCCACCGGAAATTGCGCACCATCGAGCCGTTGACCGATCAGGCTCTGACCGGTGACCCCCATCGGCCGCACATGCGGCTGTCTCATGTAACGCGCACGGTGATCGCGATGGCGATCGCGCGCGGACGCGGGAATGAGTTGCTCGATCGCGACTTGCTCCAGGCCGCCTTGTCGATAACCGAACAGGCGTTCGGCCTGCGCATTGGCCTGCACGATCCGCCCGTCGCCGTCGACGACGATCAGCGCGTCCGGAACGGCTTCGAACAAGCCCGGAAACAGCGCGCTTTCGCTCATGCGTTGCGAACCTCGGCCGCAAACAGATAACCCGCCCCCCGCACCGAGCGTATCAATCGCGGCTCGGCGGGGTCGTGTTCGATCTTGCGTCGCAGCCGGCCGATGCTCACGTCGATGCTGCGGTCGAACGGACCGGCCTGCCGGCCGTGCATTCGGGTCATGAGCTCGTCGCGGCTGAGCACTTGCCGCGGCTTTTCCAGCAGAGCCTTGAGCAACTCGAACTCGCCGGTGGTCAAGGCCACCTCGACGCCGGCGGCATCGGTCAAGCGTCTCGCCCCCAGGTCCAGGCGAAACCCCTCGAAAGCCAGGCCGGCAGATGCCGCCATCGCGGGCGCCTGGGCGGTGGAGCGGCGCAACACCGACCTGGTCCGCGCGAGCAGTTCGCGCAGGTCGAACGGCTTGGTCACGTAGTCGTCGGCGCCCAGTTCCAACCCCACGACGCGTTCGACCGCCTCGCCGCGCCCGGTGATCACGATGACCGGACCGCGCCACTCGGTCTGCAGGTGCCGCAGAAGCGACAGGCCGTCCTCGTCGGGAAGGCCGAGATCCAGCAGGATCAGCTCGATCGTTTCCGAAGCGACCAACGCGCGCGCCCGGGCCGCGCTCGAAGCGCCGACCACCCGATAGCCGTTCGCGCCGAAGTATCGCGACAACAAGGCGACGATGTCGGCATCGTCGTCGATTATCAGCAGCCTGGGCAGGGGACCCGCCGAGGAGGTCGCGTCCTTTGCTTCCGATGGCATGGCGGTCATTGGACTCGTAGGAAACGGGGAAAGAATGGGCCGATCCGGCGCCGCCCGCAAGCTCGGTTGGCATCGATTGATCCATATCAAGGCGCCGATGGCGCGCCGGGGCCAAAGTCGAGAACGAATCAGTCCGAGGTGCGTTCGATGGACGGCACGATGCGAGCGGCGGTCGCCCACCGCCTGGGCGTTCCGCTGATGGTCGATCGCCTGCCCATTCCCACGCCCGGCCCCGGCGAGATTCTCGTCAGGATCCGCGCGAGCGGCGTCTGTCACACCGACCTGCATGCGGTGCAGGGCGACTGGCCGGTCAAGCCCGCGTTGCCTTTCATTCCCGGGCACGAAGGCGCGGGTACGGTCGCCGAGATCGGCGCCGGAGTGAAGCACCTGCGTCCGGGCGATTCGGTCGGTATCGTTTGGCTCCACCATGCTTGCGGCCGCTGCGAATATTGCATCACCGGCTGGGAAACGCTATGCGAGCAGCAGCGCAACAGCGGCTACAGCGTAAATGGCACTTTCAGCGAGTACGCGATCGCCGATGCGGCGTACGTCGCTGCCCTGCCTGACCGCTGCGACTTCGTCGGCTTGGCGCCGATTCTCTGCGCCGGCGTCACCAGCTACAAGGGCATTCGCGAGACCGAGGTGCGTCCTGGAGAGTGGATCGTCATTTCCGGCATAGGCGGACTGGGCCATCTGGCGATCCAGTACGCCCAGGCGATGGGGCTGCACGTGGCGGCGATCGACGTGCGCGAAAGCAAACTCGAACTGGCGCGTTCCCTCGGCGCCGAAATCGTCGTCAACGCCAACGACCTCGGCGCGCTGGAAGACGTACGCCGCGGCACCGGCGGCGGGGCACAAGGCGTGCTGGTCACCGCCGTCTCGCCCAGCGCCTTCGCCCAGGCACTGGGCATGGTGCGGCGCAAGGGCACCATCAGCATGGTGGGACTTCCGCCCGGGGAATTCGCGACCCCGATCTTCGATGTGGTGCTCAAGCGCATCACCCTGCGCGGTTCGATCGTCGGCAACCGGCAGGACCTGGCCGAAGCGATCGCGATAGCCGCCAGCGGCAAGGTGCAGGCCATGGTGGAGCCGTATCCGCTGGACCAGGTCAACGTGGTATTGGACCGCCTGCGAGTCGGCGAGGTCGAAGGGCGTGCCGTGCTGGATATGAGTCTGGTGGCCTGAGATGACGTCTTGTCGAGGACGTCCACCGCCATGGACCTGTTCCCACGCGAGGTCAACGGAATGATCGTCGCGTTGGGCATCGGCCTGTCAGTCGGCCTGGAACGCTAGCGCGCCAAGAGCGGCGGCCTTTGCGCGAGCCTGGCGGCGTGCGCAGCTTCATCCTGTACGGCCTGAGCGGTTCGGTCGCGGCCAGCCTCGGCCAGATGGCGCTGTTGGCCGCCGGCTCATTTCTGAGTGCGCTGGTCACGGCGGCCTACCTAAGAACCCGCGATCAGGCCCAGGGCGGACCACCGGAATCGCCCTGCTGGCCGCGTTGTTGCTGGGCGCGTTGTCGATGCGCGCGCCCGCCATCGCCGGCACCTGAAGCGTCGTCGTGGCCATCGTCCTGGCCGGCCGGCAGCGCCTGCATCGTTTCAGCAAACGCGTGTTGACCCGGTAGGAGCTGCACGACTTGTTGGTGCTGGCTGCAGCCGTATTCGCGGTGCTGCCGCCGCTGCCCGACCGGACCATCGATTCCTGCAGTCGTTCAATCCGCATACCCTGCGGATACTGGCGTCGCGATCATGGCGGTCGGGTCGGCGGGCCACATCGCCCTGCGGTTGCTCGGGGCCGGTCTGGCCTGTCGATCGCCGGACTTGCCGGTGGCTTCGTGTCCAGCACGGCGATGGTCGCGGCGATGGCTGACCGCGCCCACGCGGTGCCCGAGTTGGTCGCCCCGGCGCGCAGCGCCGCGCTGATGTCGAACATAGCCACGGTGGTGCGGCTCGCGGTGGTGATCGGAGCATTGTCGCCGGCGATGCTGCAAGCGTCGCCCCGGCGCTGATCGCGTCGGGCCTCGTCGTCGCAGTCGCTGCCGCGGCCGTTGCCGTTGCAGATCGAGGGCCCGAAAACTCGTGCCGAAACGCCCTTTCGAGCCGATGCCGGCGCTATGGTTCATTGCGCTGCTCACCACAGTCATGTTGGCCACGGCCATCGCCAAAACCTATCTGGGCGAGGCCAGCCTACCCTGGGTGCTGGCCGCTTCGGGCCTGGTCGACGTCCATGCCGGCGCGGCGTCATCCGCACAATCGGCGATGCGCACTCAGCGACATGGCCTTGGCCGAACAAGGCCTGATCGGCGCCTTCATCGCAAACTCGCTGGTCATATGCCTGACGGCCGCTTTCAAGGGCAGCCGTGGTTTTGCGTGGCGGTTGATTGCGGAAATCCTGGCGATGGCCGCGACGTTCGCGGTGGTCGCTTCGCTCGGCTGAGAGGGCGTCGTCGCGGCGACGGCAGTCACGACTCGCGCGACTGTCGCGCCAACAGCTCGTAACGCGCGCGATGGCTGTCGAGGGTCGCGTCGTCCAGTTCCTCTACGTCCATCAGCGCATTACTGGCCGATCCCGACGAACGGATCAACTCGTCGAGCTTGATCTGGATCGCCTCGGCATCGCGGCCCTGGGTGTTCTGAATCAGGAACACCATCAGAAACGTGATCACCGTGGTCGCGGTATTGATCACCAACTGCCAAGTATCGCTGAAACCGAACAGAGGACCGCTGACCAGCCAGGCGGCGATGATCGCGACCGCCGCGATGAAGGCCGCAGAACGACCGGCAAAGCGGGCCGCGAGCTTGGAGAAGCGATCGAAGGCTTGTGCTGAGTTCACGGCATTTTTCCCCGGTCCTGGCATCGAAAGGCGGCACTGAAGGCAAGCTTGCGGCATTACAGCGACAGCTCGTGAATGACCTGGCGGTCATCGTCCGGATCTACCCGCACGTGGAAGCCCAGGTGGCGGGCCAGATCGCGCATCTGCAGATTTTCGGCCAGATCCACCGAGTACATCCGATGGATGCCGCGCTCGCGCGCAAGCTCGATCAGATGCTTCATCAACGCACCGCCCAAACCCTTGTTCTGCCATTCATCGATCACCGTCACCGCGCATTCGCAAGCGGCGCCGTCGACCGAAGCGCCGTATCGAGCGGCGCCGACGATGCGTTCCGCGCTGCCTTCCGGTATTACCGCCACGAACGCAGCCTCGCTATGCGGATCAAGGTCCGTCAGGCGATCTATCAACTGCTCGCTAGGGCTTCTGACCTGGCCGAAAAAACGGAAACACCGAGCCTCCGAGGAAAGCGTTTCCAGGAAGGCGCGCTCGGCGGCCCGGTCCTGCGGGACGATCGTCCGGATCAGCACTTGGCTGCGACCGCGCAGCGTCTGCGACCAGCGCAGGGATCGGGCTGGCGTCGAGGCGGATGAGGCCATCGACGGGGTCCTCATGGCGGGCTCCTGGGAGGATGTCGACTGCAGGCTAAGCGCTCGGATGTTCCGCCCCTTGATCCATATCAAGCCCGGCGCCGCCGTCCGCACGGGTTCTTGATCGGCGTCAACACCGACGCCGACGCGCACGTCAGTATCGATCCACGAAACCCGATACCCGAGGACGACACTGTGTTCAAAGACATCCTCGTGCCCTTGCTCATGGGCGACATTCCGTCCGCGGCGCTGCGCGCCGGCTGCGCCCTCGCCCGAATCAGCGGCGGGCACGTCACCGCGCTCGTGGGCGTGAGCCAGACCGTGCCCATCGCCGAAACCTGGGCGTACTATCCCGCGGGCGTTTACGAGAGCATGCGCGATTGTGCGGCTGCCACCACCCAGGCGATGGCCGACGCAACCGCGGACTGCCTCAAGTCCGAATCGGTGCCGTTCCAGATCCGGCAGTCGCAGGAATTCTGGTCGACACCCGCGGAGATCTGCATTGAGCCGGCGCGACAGAGCGACCTCGTCGTCATCGGTGCCATCGCTGGGGACCAACGCGAGGCCCGAGAGCGGCTGGCTTCGAGCGTACTGGTCTCATCCGGCCGCCCGATGTTAGTGGTCCCGGCGTCGCACAATTCCGCGCCCGGGTTCGGCAAGGCGGTCATCGCCTGGAAGTCGTCCCGCGAGTCGGCGCGTGCGTTGCACGATGCGATGCCCTGGCTGCAGCGCATGAGCTCGGTCGACCTGCTCATCGTCGACGAGGGCGCTCGATCGTCCTACGCACAATCGCTGGATGCGATGTTGATCGAGCACCTGGAGCGGAACCAAGTCGGCGCGCAGTTGGTGAGACGCTCGGCCCCGGCCGCGCAGGTCGGGGCCATCATCGATATCCATGCGCAAGAAGTCGGAGCGGATCTGTTGGTCGCGGGCGGCTACAGCCATTCGCGACTGCGGGAACAAGTGCTGGGAGGAGCGACCCGTTTCCTGATGGAGCACGCTTCGGTTCCGACCCTGCTTTCCCATTGAGCACGTCAGGATCTGCCAGCTCATAATATCGCTCGCCGTCCGCGAACAGGATGCTCGAAGTCCTACGGCCCGACTTCTGGCTCATGGATATGTACCAACACTTCAGGTGGCAGCAGGAACTCTACGTCCTGCTCGTTGCATGCAACAACTTCTTGGCAAAGGAAAAGGCCCGCAAAAGCGGGCCTTTTTTTACTAAATCCAAGTTTTCTGTCTGTGGTCGATATTAGAACGGGATGTCGTCGTCGGCGAAGTCGTCGCCGAAATCGTTGGACTTGGCCGGGGGCGCATCGCGGCGCGGCGCCGATTCCTGGCGGCCGCCGCCACCACCGTACCCGCCACCGCCACCACCGGCCTGACGCGGGGCGCGCTCGCCGCCACCACCGCCACCGCCGCCGCGGAATTCGCGACCACCACCGCCACCGCCGCCCTCGCCACCCGGACCGCCGAGCATCTGCATGTCGTCGGCGACGATATCGGTGAAGTACTTCTCGACGCCGTCCTGGCCGGTGAATTTGTCGTAGCGGATCGAGCCTTCGATGTAGACCTGGCGGCCCTTGCGCAGGTATTCGCCGGCGATCTCGCCGAGCTTGCCGAACAGCTTGACCCGGTGCCACTCGGTGCGCTCCTGGGTGTTGCCGTCCTTGTCCTTGCGCACGCTGGTCGTGGCCAGGCTGAGCGTGGTCACGGCCATGCCGCCCTGGGTGTACTTGGTTTCGGGGTCGTTGCCGAGGTTGCCGACCAGGATGACCTTATTGATGCCACGTGCCATGAGGATGCGGGTCCTTGAAGTTGTCGCCGAAAGCGGGCGATAGGTAGTTAAGTATACCCGTCGGTCCGGGACCGTCAGGCCAAGACCCTGGCCCCTGTCAGGGAATGCCGCTGCCGCGGGTAGGGCCGGATCCGCGGACGTTAAAGCCGGAAACCTTGCTGCGACGGGCTTTGCGCGATGCCGCCCGACACCGCGGCGGGCGCTCGCGCGCTCCAACTGGCCCCGATTCGGTTCAGCCAGCCGCCTCCGTCCCGATCCGACGCCCCTGCGGCGCGCCGCCCGTCGGCCCGCCGCCCCGGGGCCTTCCGGCACTGCTGGGCCAGGAGCGGCGCGTCGATCATCGCTGGCCGGCGCCGTCGCGCCGCTCCGGAGCCCCGCCATGCCCGTCGCCCCGCGCCTGCTCGCCGCCCTCGCCTGCGCCACCGTCCTGAGCCCGGCCGCGGCGCAGACATCCACCGAAACCGAACTGCGCCGCCTGACCCAGGAGAACCTGGACGCAATCGCGCCGGGCCTGGTCGAGGTCTGGCAGCGCAACGCCCACGAACGCCTGGTGCACGTCGACGAGAACGGCATCGCCCGCAACAAGGCCGATTTCCTGGCGGAACTCAAGCCGCTGCCGGCCGGTCTGGTCGGCTCGCTGGCGATCGACCGCTTCGCCGTGACCGACCTGGGCGACACCGCGGTGGTCACCCACGAGGATCTGGAAACCCTGGACTACCACGGCCAGACCCTGCGCAGCCGCTGGCGCCAGACCGACACCTGGGTCCGCGGCGGCGACGGTTGGAAACTGGTCGGCGAACAGGTATTGGCGCTGCAGACCGACCCGCCGACGGTCGCGCTGACTTCGGCGCAGTTGTGCGGCTACAACGGGACCTATCGGCTGACCGACAAGATCCGTGCCACGCTGCGCTGCGACACCGGCGTGTTGATCGGCGAACGCGAGGGCCGAGCGCCGACCAGCTACCGCGCCGAGATTGCCGACGTTTTCTTCGCGCCCGGACAGCCGCGCACGCGGCGGATATTCCAGCGCGACGCGCAAGGCAGGATCGTCGGTTTCGTGGATCGACGCGAAGGTCTGGACATCCGTTGGACGCGGGTGAAGTGAATGCGGCAAGAACGGGCTGCGCGCATTCGTCGTACTGAAGCGCGACGGTAACGAAGCCAGCGCAGGGGCGCGGGAGTCCGCTGCTTGCGGCGATGGTGTCGCGGCTAGCGCCGCGACAGCCCAAGGCAGAGCGACAGCATCGCGGCGCAAGACACCGTCGCGCGAACCATGCGTCGCGGCGAATCGCGCGACGGCATCGCCCAGGCCGCGACACCGCTCGCGCCTGAGTTTCGGCGTCGGCACGCTAACAGGTTAGCGGACAGCGCCGCACGTATCTCAAGCCAACGCGAGTCTCACGCGCGACCTCGCGTGCGCATGCCGCGCGGGAACGCAAGCCGTGCGAAGCACCGGCCGCGGCGAAAAAATCGCATCCGCTGTCCGGTCACGCGTTCCATCGCCGTTCTTCTCCCAGTACCCCGAGCCACGGATGGCCAGGCAGGCCGCCGCGACAGCGCCAGGCCCGTTCGCCGATCCCAAGGAAGGAACTACGCATGCCTCACGGCGAAGCGACAGGACGATCAGCCCACATACGCGGCTTCATCTACGCCAGCGACGCCTGCGCGAAGATCGCCGAGCGTCTGCCGGTGATCGCCGGCAGCGATTCCAGCGTGCTGATCGTCGGCGAAACCGGCACCGGCAAGGAAATCTGCGCCCAGGCGCTGCATTACCTGTCGCGGCGTTCGGCCGGGCCCTGGGTCGCGGTGAATTGCGCGGCGGTGCCGGTCGAACTGATCGAAAGCGAGCTGTTCGGCCACGTCAAAGGCGCGTTCACCACCGCCCACAGTTCGCGCCACGGTCTGGTCAAGGAGGCCGAAGGCGGAACGATGTTCCTGGACGACATCGACTGCCTGCCCCTGCTTGCGCAGGGCAAGCTGCTGCGCTTCCTGCAACAGCAGGAATACCGCCCGGTCGGCTGCAATACCGTGCAGCGCTCGAACGTGCGCGTGATCGCAGCCAGCAATCGCGATCTGCGCGTCATGGCCCGCCAGAACAGCTTCCGCCAGGATCTGTATTTCCGTCTGAACGTATTGCCGATCAGCCTGCCGCCGCTACGCGAGCGGCGCGAGGACATCGCCCTGCTGGCCGGCCATTTCGTCCAGTTGTTCGACCAGGGCCGCGCCTGCGGCGGAAGCGGCCGCCAGCTCACCGCCGAAGCGCTGCAGAAGCTGCTGGCGCACGACTGGCCCGGCAATGTGCGCGAATTGCGCCACGTGATCGAGCGCTCGGTGCTGCTGGCCGTCGGCGAGCGCATCGAGGCCGACGATATCGCCATCGATGCCGACCTCGACGCCGACCCGGGCGCCTGCGCCGATAGCCTCGACCCGTCCACAGAATCGTTCCAATCGGCCAAGAAGCGCGTGGTCGACCGCTTCGAACGCCAGTACATCGAGACCCTGCTGGCCCTGCACCACGGCAACCTCACCCATGCCGCGCACGCAGCCAAGAAAAACCGGCGCGCGTTCTTCGAGCTGGTGCGCAAGCACCATATCGACACCCGCCGCTTCAGCGACGCCCCCTGATGACCTCCTCCGACACCCTCACGGCGCTCAGCGCCGGCATCGCGCTGCGCACCGCGCAAGGCCCGCACGCGTTCGCGACGCATGCGGACGCGGCCGGCGGCGACGCGCACGGTCGGAATCGTCCGCGCGCATGGACAAAAACACCCGGCCGCGCACAGCGCGTTGCAGCAGGCTCGCGCGCCGTATCCGCCGTGCGCGCGCAGGACAAAGCACAGCAGCCGCGCCATCGAACGCGCTCGCTCGCGTCAATCAGATCAAGCACTTGCAACGGATCCGCACTTGGCATGCGACTTGCGCTCTTCAGTCCAAGGCTGGGACGCATGGACGACTACCCCGAAATGCTAGCGATCGTAAGAGCGCTCGCCCGCTACCTGCGGGCGAATCCGAACAGTTCCGATACCGCGGACGGAATCGCCATGTGGTGGTTCCGCGAACAGACCGTGGTCGACGGCCGCGCACTGCTCGACGCGCTGGATTGGATGCGCGAGCGCGGCCTGGTCGAAATGCTCAGCGCCAGCAGCACCGGCGATCGCTACCGATGCATCGCCGGCCCGGACGAACTCGACGGCGTGCTGCAAGAACTGTCGAGGCGCCGTCTGACATGACGCCCGCTCACGCAAGGATGCAGGGGAACCGCTCGTGCCGTCGCTGACGCTCGCCGCCTTCACCCAACTCGCCGGCTGGCAGGCGCTGCAGGCCGACGGCGTGACGCCGTCGGCGGCGATCGCGATCGGCGAGGACGTGCTCAGCGATACGCCCAGCGGCGACGGCCGCAGCCTCACGCTGGCGTATTCGCCGGCTTCGCAGGACCACATCGCGCGCCGCCCGCTGGCCGCCACCGACCTGGACGACTTCGACGAACTGCGCCTGGTGCTGCGCGGCGATCGCAACTCCGCGCCGGGCTTCTATCTCGAACTTCGCCTGGGCAGCGTCGCGCTGCCGATCGGCGCGCCCGGCAACACCTGGCACCGGCGCGTACCGGTGACCGGCGGCAGCGGCTGGGACGTGGTCCGGTTCTCGCTCGCCGATCTGCCGGCGGCGGTGCGCGGCGCGGTCACGGTCGCGCAACTGCGCTGCATCGACGCCGGCGAAGGCTTCCACCTGGCCATCGATGAGGCGCTGGCAGTGCGGCCGAGCATGCTCGCCGACCTCGAACAGGCGCTGCTGGCGCGATTGCACCAACAGACCAGCCTGGCCGGCAATCCGGTCCCGGCCGAACTGGTGACCGCCGGCGGGCCCTGGCCCGCCGCCACGCCCTGCATCGCGATCGTGCCGATGGAAGTGCGCGACCTCGCCGAACGCAGCACCGGCGCGGCGCAGCGTTGCGATTTCGTCGCCGACGGCTACCGCGTGCGCCCGGCGCCGACCGCGTTCGAGGCCTGCTACGCCATCGAAGCCGTCGCCGCCGACCGCATCGACCAGGGCGCATTGATGGATTTCCTGCTGCGCCAGATCGGCCCGCGCGGCGCGCTGCGCGTGGCGGCGCAGCCGTGGTCGATCGAGACCCACGGCGCGCCCGCATCCGAGTACGACCCCAACCTCCATCCCGCGCCGCGGCAACGGCTGTATTGCCGCGTGTACGCCTGGCAGGACCACGACGCGCCGTCGTCGGTGCGGCCGGTGCAGGGACTGGTGACCCAAATCGACTGGAAGGAGTCCGGCCATGGCTGAAGACAAGGCGAGCGACCGCGTCCGCCTCATCAATACGCGCTCGCAGCCGGTCGAGCTGCACCTGGGCTCGTCGGTGCACGTGCTCGCGGCCGGACAGGGCATCGAGCTCGACGCCGCGCAGCTCGCATCCCCGCAACTGGCTTATCTGCTCGATCGCAAAGCGCTCGCGCTGCGAGCCGTCACGCCGTCGGAGGCGGAGATCGCCTCCGGCACTGCAATTACTCCGCGCAGGCGCGGCCAGGGAGCCGCCCAAGCATCCGCGCGGCCCCCGCAACCACCCAAGAGGAAGAAAGGATCATGAGCTTCATCGGCATCAATGTGCGGGAAGTCGACGGAACGGGCGCGCCGGTACTGGCCGCCGCACCCACGTCCATCGCGGGTTTCAACGTGCTGACTCGGCGCGGCACGCCGAATCAGGCCGTGATGGTCGATTCCTACGCTCGCTTCGTCGAGCGCTTCGGCGGCTACTTCCCCGGGGGCCTGGGCGCGTATCTCGTCAAAGGCTATTTCGACAACGGCGGCCAGGTCGCCTACGTCAACCGCGTGATCTCCAACGATCCCGCCACCGGCCATGCACCGGGAACCCTGGTGCTGCGCGACGGCAGCCCGGCGGACACGCTGCGGGTATCGGCCGGCTTCCGCGGCACCGAAGATCCGGGCAGTTGGGGCAACGGTCTGCAGGTGAGGGTGGCGCGCACCACGCCGACCACGACCCGCCTGCGCGAAGCCGCGGCCGCGACCATCACCGGCACGGTGGCCATGGTCGCACCGGTCGACATGAGCACCCTGCCCAGCCTGACGCTGCGCGTGGACGGCTCGCCCGACAACACCGTGATCACTTTCCTGCCGGCGGACTTCCCCGGCGGCGCCGCGAACGCCACGCCGCAACAGATCCGCGATGCGGTCAACGGCCGCCAGAGCCGCGTGGTCGCCTCGCTGACCGGCCCCGGCAACCTGGTGTTGACCTCGACCGGCGAAGTGGCGCGCATGAGCGACGGCTGGACCTCGATCCAGGTCATCGCCGCCAACGCCATCCTGGGCTTCGCCATCGCCGCGGCGGTGCCGGGCACCGCGACCGCGGTCGCCACAACCGGCGCGACCCTGCGCCGCACCGAGGACTTCGACCTCGGCGATGCGATTGAAGTGTTCGATCCGACCGTGCCGGCCAACACCGCCACGGTCAAGCTGCTGTCGCGCAACCCGCTGACCGGCGCGGTGACCTGGACGCCGGCCATCGCCGGCATCGCCGGCTGGACCGCGCAGAACATCCGCGTGCGCAACCTGCGCTTCACCGTGACCGTCGCCGAGGGCGGCACCGAAGTCGAGAACGTGCGCGAGACCTGGCCCGATCTGTCGATGGAAGCCGACACGCCAAACTACGCTCCGGCGCGCATCAACGACACGATCCGCGGCTCGCGCTACATCGTCGCCGAAGACATGCTCAGCGCCAGCCTGGTCGGCCTCGACCGGCCCGCGGTGCTGGCCTGGACGCCGCTCGCGGCCGGACGCGACGGCACGCCGACTTCGGCCCAGTTCAACGGCGACTCCTCGACGCGCAGCGGCTTCTTCGCTTTCGATCCGCACGACGTCCAGCTGCTGACCTGCGAACGCACCGATCCGGCGATCGTCGCCGGCGCCCTGGCCTACTGCGAGAACCGCGGCGACTGCATGTACGTCGGCGCAGTGCCGGAAGGCTTCACCGAAGCCGGGCAGGCGCTCGCCTACGGCCAGTCGTTCCAGGCCAAGAAAGCCTACGGTGCCTTGTACGCACCGTGGATCACCATCGCTGACCCGGCCGGCGTCGGCGACAACCCGCGCCGCAACCTGCCGCCGGTCGGGCACGTGCTGGGCGTGTTCGCCCGCGTCGAGCGCTCGCGCGGCGTGTGGAAGGCGCCCGCGGGCGACGAGGCCAACCTGGCCGGCGTGCTCGACGTCACTTACCGCCTCACCGACGCCGAACACACCCAGCTGGTCAAGGACGGCAGCGTCAACGGCATCCGTGCGATTCCGCGCGCCGGCATCGTGATCGATTCCTCGCGCACGCTCAGCACCGACCCGCGCTGGATGTACGTCGGCGTGCGCCTGCTCTTCAACTTCGTCAAGAGCAGCCTGAAGAACGGCCTGCGCTGGGTGCGCCAGGAACCGAACCGGCAGTCGCTGTGGAACTCGGTCAAGTTCAACGCGGTGAACCCGTTCCTGCTCGGGCTGTGGCGACAGGGCGCGTTCGGCACCGGCTCGCCGGAGGAAGTGTTCACCGTCATCTGCGACGCCTCGAACAATCCGCCGGACCAGGTCGACCAGGGCCTGCTCAACGTCGAAGTCTATTTCTACCCGTCCAAGCCGGCGGAAACCATCGTCATCACCGTCGGCCAGCAGCCCTCCGGGGCTTCGGCGGCCGAAGCCTGAACTCATCACTAGCGCACGCAGGAGGGCGTCATGCCACAAGTAGGAGACATTTGGGAAAGCTATCGCGCCGGCGAGTTCGTGCTGATCATCGACGGGCGCGAAAGCCCCGGGGTCAGCAAGATCGGCGGGCTCAGCGAAGGCGAGCTGGAAACCGTGGAGCAGCCGCACGGCGGCTCGTTCCGCGTGTTCAAGACCGCCGGCGGCAAGGTCAAGTTCGACTCGCTCACGATCGAGCGCTACGTCGACGGCAGCCCCGAGGACCAGCGCTTCAAGGACTGGTTCCAGGAGTGCTTCAAGCTCAATCGCGACGACCAGGGCGCATCCACGCCGCGTCGCGACGGGATGATCGTCAAGCGCCATAACGGCGCCGACGTGCTGACCTTCGCCTTCTACGGTGCCTGGGTGAAGTCGTCGAAATTCACCGACCTGGAAGCCGGGTCCACCAATCACTTCAAGCAGACCATCGTCCTCGAACACGAAGGACTGGAGCGTGTCGAATGAGAACCGAAGCCACCGCACTGCGCGAGGTCCCGATGCCGGCCCCGGCCGCGTCGACGACCCACCGCACCTACGAGTTCGAACTGCCGATCGGCGTCTACGACGACGAGGGCCGCCTGCACCGCCACGGCATGCTGCGCAAGATGACCGGCCGCGACGAGGCGATCCTGGCCGATCCGCAGAACCAGCGTAACGGCGGCAAGCTGGTCACCGAACTGCTGGCCAGCTGCATCGTCGGCCTGGGCGAACTCAAGTCCACCGGCCCCTCGCTGGTCTCGGAGATGTATTCGGCCGACCGCAACTATCTGCTGCTGCGGCTGCGCGGCGCGACCTTCGGCAACGAACTGCAGGCGACCTACAAGTGCCCGTCCTGCGGCCACGCCCACGAGGTCACCGAGGAACTCGACGCACTGCCGGTACGGCGCATGGGCGAAGAGGAATCGGCCGGCGAAATCCGGATCCGCCTGGAGGATGGCTACATCGACAACCAGGGCGTGGCTCACCACGCGATGGTGATGCGTCTGCCGACCGGCGCCGACGAGTCGGCGGTCGCCCCGCAGATGCGCAAGAACGCCTCGCTGGGCAAGAACGCGTTGCTTGCGCGCTGCATGAAGTCGCTGGGCGACGTGCCGCAGCACCGGCTCAACGCGATCGGACCGAAGCTGCTGGCCGAGCTGACCATGACCGACCGGCGCCTGATCGACCGGGCGCTCAACTCGGCCGCGCCCGGCGTCGACCTGATCCGCGCGCTGGAATGCCCGGCCTGCGGCCACGAGTTCAAGGCCAGCCTGGATCTGTCCCATTTTTTGGCATTGGACTGACGCTCGAGGATTTGCGTCGCGAGGTGTTCTTTCTGGCGTACCACCTTCACTGGCCGCACGGCGAGCTGATGGACATGCCCACCGAGGACCGACGCAGCTTCGCGCGTCTGCTGATCGAGCAGATCGAGCGGGAAAACGCCGAAATCGAATCGTCACGGAGCCGTTGAATGCCCATCGGGCTGCTACTGACCGGACTCTCGGCGCCGCTGGCCGCAATGGCCACGGCGTTCGAACGCTGGAGCGCGGTGCTGCGGCTGGAAGCCGTGGTGATCGACCGCGCACGCGGCGCGTTCCTGGTCGAATGGTTCGGGGCAAGGCTGCCCCGCATCGGCACCCGGCTGCGTGTGGTGATCGAAAACATCCAGGCCCTGGGCGAGCGCTACCGGGAAGCGCGCTCGCGTTCCATGGGCGGACAGACCGGCCCCAATCTGCTCGAACCCGTCGCCGGTTTGGCCGGTATGGCGGCGGGCATGTTCATCAGCCCCAGCGGTGCGCTGATGTACCTGTATTCCTGCCTGCGCGAATCGGCGGGCATCATCGTCTCCAGCCTGCTGACCATCCTGTACAGCCCGGTCTTTCTGACCGAGATCACCGGCCTGGGCACGGCGTTGGCGATGGTGGCGTTTCCGCTGGTGCTGATCGGCGGCTTCGTCGTGGCGATCATCGCTGCGGCGGGCGGCGCCAACAGCTCGATGGTGCTGGCATTCGAACTGCTGGGCGACGCCACTCGCGCGATCCAGGCGTTGACTCGCTTCATCAACCTGCTGATGGGCCCGCGTGAGGCGATCCGCAATCCGCTGCTGAAGAGCATCCTCGGACTGGTCGACCGCATCGCCGCGCTGTTCGCGCAGCTGGTGGGCGCCGCGGCCTGGCTGGTGACCCGCTTCGGCCGGATGCTGCTGTCCACGGCGATGCAGTTCCGCGCCCTGATCGATTTCGCCAAGGGAATCTGGGACGTGGTCGACCGCATTGGCCGCGGCACCGTGACCGCGCTGCAAGGCGCCGACCCGGAGGCTTCGCCGCTGGCGATCCTCATGCGCCTGATCGATCACGTCATGGCCGTCGCCCGGCGACTGATCGAGATCGCCGGCGCGATGCTGGCGGAGATGGTGGTATCGCTGAAGTACGGCTTCGGCTCGATCGCCGACCGGACCCGGGCCGAAATCGAAACGACCGTGTCCATGGCGCGTTCGCTGATTGAAGACCTGCCGATGATCAAGATGTTCCGCGCGACCGCGCGGATGGTGACCGTGGTCCGCAGCATCTTCGCGTCTTCGGGTATCGGAAAATCGAAGCCGCCGGCGGCGACGCCGCCGCCTTCGTCCGGTGGCCTGGGCGGCGCGGTCCGCGGCGGCGTGGGCGCGGGCCGTGCGCTCTCCAGTCTGCTGGTCGTCCCGCCCACGCCCAGCCTGGACTTCGCCCGGCGCATGGTCGACACAGCCCGCGGCGGCGCCGTCGTCACCAACCCCTGGGGCCCGGACTTCGACACCGACATGGCCGCGCCGTTCGCGCTGGACCCGGCCACCGACGCGCTGGCCGAGCAGCTGATGGCCGAGCCTCCCAGCGTGTTCCGCGGCGAGATCCCAATGATGGTGGCCGAGTTCGGCGTGGACACGCCCGACGCGGCGTTCGAGCAACTGCGCACCGAAGAACTGCGCTACCGCGACGTGCTCTACACCGTGGCCGCACGCATCCTGCCACCGCAAATCCAGATTCGCATTCCGATGCTGCTGGATGCCTTCGACGCGCTGGACCGCCGCGTCTACGGCCGCGACGTGCCCGAACGTGAGACCGAATTTCCGGTGCGCGATCTGCCCGACAACGGCCGCCTGCGCCCAGTGGTGCGCAAGATCACCGTGCGCGCGCCCGGCGCCGATCCCATATCGGTGCGCAACATCGCCAACGATCTGACCCGCCTGCTGCGCGAGCAGACCTACCTGGCGCCGGCGGGGTGACGGGCATGCCGATCGATTTCCTACCGATCACGTCCGACTGGCTGGCCGCCTTCGACAACTATCGGCGCCGCATCGGCGGCCTGTCGGCGGCGCTGCAGCGCTGGCTGACCGAGCGCCTGAGCCGGCTGGGCGATTTGGAGCGGCGCACCCGCGCGTTCCCGATCTTCGCCTTCGAGGGCCGCGCCCTGTCGCTGGCCATCGACCCGCAACAGAACGGCGCGCTGCGCCCCTACCGCAACGCCGGCCAGGCCTGGGCGGCGCCGTTCGTAGCCTTCGGCCGCGGCTTCACCCGCATTCCGCAGGCGGTGGAAGACGAGATGGTGCTGCCGAACCTGATCGGCATGATCGAAAACATCATCTCTGGCATCGGCGGCTCCATCGAGCGCCTGATCGAACCGAAGTCCACCAGCTTCGATCCGCGCAACGCGCGCGCCGGCGACCTGTTCGGATTGCTCGCCATGGCCTGGCGCGGCCTGACCACCAGCATCGGGCAGTTGCGCACCATGGTCGGCGACCTGGGCAAGGCGATGGCCCTGTTCAAGACACCGCCGGCCGCCCACGGCGGCCCGACCGCGCCGCCCACCCCCGCCGAGGCGGTGGCGACCAAGGCCGAGCCAGCCGGCCCGGGTTTCGGCAGCGATACGATCGACCTGGTACTGCGCGGCATGACCGCGGCGATGCTGGTGCTGCCGATCATTCCCGGCTGGATCCGCACCCTGGCCACGGCGCTCTGGCTGCGCTTACGCCTGACCGTGGTGGAGGTGCTGCGGCGGATCGAGGCACGGGTGTTCAAGGCGCGCCGGGAAGTCCTGTCGTTCTTCTTCGAGGGGCTGCCGAAACTATTGCGCGAGGTACCGGCGCTGGTGGGCGCGATCGGCACGACGCTGCAGTGGAGCATCAACTATTTCTCGGCGATCGCGCGCATCTACCTGGAAACGGTGCTGTTCTCGCTGACCGTGTTCCTGCGCGACCTGCAGCGCCAGGTCAACGAAATCATCATCATCATCGACTACGTTCTGGCCGCGATCGACGCGATCATGAACTTCGACCTGTTGGAACTGATCAAGCCGTTCCTGGGGCCGACCGCGATGCTGATCGACATGATCGGGCTCAAGCTGCCGGTCAGGGATGTGCTCGACGTGGCCGGTGCGGCCCTCAACACGGCGCTGTACCTGGCGCTCAAAGCCGCCATCCTGGCCGCGCACGGCACCATCGTGTCCAGCGACTTCCTGCCGGTCATCAACGACCTGCCCTGGGTCGGCTCCAAGCTGGACGCCCTGCGCGCCAGCCTGCTGCACGACCTGGGACTGATCGAGAAGATCGTCGACGCGCTGTTCCGCAACACCGGCGGCCCCATGAAGGAGACCGCGCCTCCGCGCATTCCGCGCATGCCCAACTTCTACGACCTGCTGATCGGCGTACGGCCGGGCGAACTGGGCCGCGAAATGGGCAGCTTCGGCCGCGCCCTGGGACTGAACGTCCGCGGCCTGTTCGAGAACATCTCGCGCACGCTGTCGCATCTGGGCGAGGTGTTCTCGCGCACCGCCACCGATTTCGCCCGCACCGGACCGGCCGGGCGCATGCAGCGTTTCGCGCGCGAATCGGCCGCGCTGGCCAACGGGCTCTACGACGGCCAGATCCGCGCCCTGGGCGACCGCATCCAGGCCGCGCCCATCGGCGCCTGGGAACGCTGGCTGGCCGGCAACGGCTTCCACCTGATCGGGAAAGTGATTCCGATGTACATCGGGCAGATGCGGAGCTGGTGGCGCGAGCGCGCCATGGCCGGCGAAGAGAACTACGTCGAGTTCACTCCGACCTCGCCGCACATCCTGGCGCGACGCGCGCGCCTGGGCCGCGTGCGCGTGCCGCGCCTGACTCTGCGCGCGCAGGGCCGCGCCCACGACGAGCCGCTGGTGCGCGAACTGGCCCAGCGTTTCCGCGAAGCGGTGGGTCAGGCCTATGCCGAAGGCCAGCGCCAGTTCGATCAGATTGCGGCAGGAGCGCACTGAGCCATGGCCGACGACGCCCGCGACGAGATCGTGACCCAGATGGGCCTGATGCTGACCCAGATGAAGGGCCTGCACGGCACCATGGAACAGGTCGCCCAGGCCACCGTGCGCTACGCCGGCTTCGCCTTCGCCGAGGCGTTCACACCCGGCGGCCGCTTCGGTGCGCCGCCGATGCGCGGCGGCGCGCTGCTGGTGCACGTCAGCAATCTGCGCGACCTGGTCGCCAGCAGCGGCGTGGCCGGCTTCTTCGAAGGGCTGTTGGGCGGAATCGGCCGATTCTTCGGCGGCCTGTTCGGAGGGCTGATCGGCGGCACCATCGCCGGCGTGGCGCTGCCGGTGATGATCTGGAAGATCGAATCCATCGTCTCCAAGCTGCAGGACATCCTCAAGCGGCTGGGCATAGGCGGCAAGAAGCCCGACGAGGGCAAGAAGGGCAAAGGCAAGGCAACCACACCGACCGAAGCCGTCAGCGAAAGCGAACCTGCCGCATCGGTCGCCGGCGCACCATTGACGGATCAGATCGGCGAACTGCGCGACATCCTCGATCTGCTCACCGGCCTGTTCGAAGCCGCGAGCAGCGGCGGCGGTGGGGGCGGTACGCCCGCGCGGGAACGATTGCAGGCTTCGCTGACTCCGCAGCAAGAACGCTGGATGGGCCTGCTGCGCTCGGTCGAAAACATCGTCGGCGGCGTCACCCGCATCGTCAACGGCCTGATCATCCTGGTGCCGATGGTAGTGGGCAGCCTGGCGCTGCTGTTCGACAAGCTGGACACGTTCAAGCTCGCCATCGTCGAGATCCTGCAATTCCTGGTGCGCAACGTCCTGCTGTTGCGCGGCGTGGTGCTGGTGACCGTGTTCGACCTGCTGGGCGTGGTGGCGCGCCTGGCCGCGGGCCTGGCCCAGGTCATAGGCGAAATGCTGCAGGGCATCCTGACCAGCCTGTTCGACATCGCCGGCACGGTGCTGGAGGGCGCGCTGGCGGTGTTCCAGTTCCTCGCCGGCGGTCTGCAACGCGTGGTCAACGGCATGCTGCGCTGGCTGGTGGATACCTTGTTCATCGCCCTGGCGCGCTTCGGCGACCTGCGCGTGTTCCGCCTGATCACCCACCTGATCCAGGTGATGCCGGCGGTGCTGCCGCCGCTGTACGAACTGCTGCGCAACAAGGAAGTGGACCCCACCACCAAGCTCCCGGTCAGCGCGCCGCTCACGTCCACTCAATTGGCCGACCTCAGCGCCGCGGCGCGATTGCCGCTGCCGCCTCCGGTCACCGCGTCCACCAAGTTGCCTTCGTCGCTGCTGCCGCCTATGCCCGACCCGGCCGCGCTGGCTGCGCCACCGGCGGCGCTGGCGACGCTGCGCGCGCAGATGAACGATCTACGTACCGGCCTGCTGGACGGCGTGCAAGCGCTCACCGGCAGCGTCGCCACCGGCTTCGCCGCACTGTCGGCGCGCTTCGATTCGATGATCTCCACCGAACTGGACCGCAGCCGCAGCGACTACGCCACCAACCTGGAAGCGGTGCGCGCGCGCTCGACCGAGTTCGCCAAGGCCTTCGCCGAAGCCGAAAAAGCGGTGCGCAAACGACCCGAGACCGGAATGGAGGCGATCGCGCAGGCCTACGAAACCTGGCTGTCCGGCGACGGCCTGCGCACCCTGCTGGACCAGATCACCGCGCAGTTCTCCTCCACCCCGGCCACCGCCGGCGACTCGATCCCCGGCCGCATCGTCGGCGAGGCGGTCGATCGCCCGCGCGCCTCGATCGAAATCCAGGAAGTGATCATCGACCTGACCGCGGCCTCGCCCGACGGCGGCGACGGCGGCATCGGACCGCTGCCCTCGCCGGAACTGATGTACGCGCAACTGCTCGCCTACCAGCGCGAGCTGGCCCAGCGCGGCTCCGACGATTCCACCTTGCTGCCGGCCTGACAGGAGACGAGACATGCCCGCCTACGGATACCTCGCCTGCTGGAACAGCCTGCCGCCGCTGGTGTTCCGCTTTCAGTTCAATCCCGAGTCGCTGACCGAGAAGCGCGGCTACAAGTACACCGATGTCGAGAATTTCGGCAACTGGGCCTTCGACAAGACTTCGGCCGCGCTGAGCGCCAACAAGCCCTGGTACGTGAAGCTGGCGACCGCGCCGGCCGGCGCACTCGAGGATCTCAAGGAATTCGGTCCGCAACTGGTGCGCACCCACCCCTTGGAAGCCGGCTGCGGCGAGCCGCGCACCTTCGCCCTGGATTTCGTGCTCGACGGCCTGGTGCGTCCGGAAGGCGCCACCGCCGACGTCGGCAACCAGTACGACGGCGACATCTCGCCCGATCTCGCCCTGCTGCGTTCCTTCGTCAATCCCGGCGTCGACGTGGGCAGCCTGGTCGAGTGGATCAGCAGCGGTTTCGAGAAGACCTTCGCGCCGCCGCTGTGCACGCTGATTTACGGCGGCATCAATACCGACTGCGTGATGGAGAACCTCAGCATCAAGATCACCCGCTTCAACGCCGACACCTCGCCCTCGCGGGCGGAGATCAGCGTCAGCCTGAAGCAGCAGACCAAGGCGATCTCGCCGCTGGTCGAAACCATCGAGCGCTACGTCAACGTCGCCCGGACCATGGGCCGCTCTGGCTACGGCATGGACTACGTCAACGTGCTGCCGGGCGCGTCGGTCATCAAACACATCTTCGATCTCTAGGAGCACCGCGCGCATGTCCGTTTCCGCACGATCGCGATACGCCCGCCTGGCGCCGATGCAGGCCCCCGACGCCGACGGCGTGGTGCGCACCGCGCTGCCGATCCGCCGCCATGAGGGTGTGCCGGCGAGCTCGGCGCGTTACGCGCACCTGGTCACCGGCGCCGAATCGCTGGAATACCTGGCCTGGCGCTATCAGGGTTCCAGCGAAGCCTGGTGGCGCCTGGCCGACGCCAACCCGCTGCGCTTTCCGCTGGAATGGCGCCCGGGCGACAAACTCGACATCGCTTCCGGCACCGGCGCTCCCGGCCTGGTCGAGCGCGACCGGCGCTTCTGAGGACGCGCCATGAGCGACAGCCGCCAGCCGTACAAGCGCGTGCACCTGCAGGGCATCGACATCAGCGCCAACGTGCGCAGTGCCGAGGTCGAGGACAACGATCGCCTGATCGACAAGGCGGTGGTGGTGCTCAACGACCCCAGCGGCAGCGGCAGCGAAGCGCCGCGCGAGGGCAACACGCTGCTGGTCGACCTGGGCTGGGGCGAGAACCACGCGGTGCTGTTCGAGGGCGAAGTCACTCAGATCGCGAACGCGGCGGCGGGCTGCAATCCCAAGCAACTGACCATCACCGCGCTCGACCTGTCGTACCGGATACGCAAGCGCCCGTTCCGCGCCACCCACCACGTCGGCACGCTGAGCTCGATCCTGCGTAGCATCGTCACCCGCGAGCCCACCACCGGCATCGCGGTCGGCCAGATCGAACCCAGCCCGGACCCGGAGTTCACCGAGGCGGCGCCGCTGCGCCAGACCACCCAGAACGATTGGGACTTCATCGTGCTGCTGGCGCGGCGGTATTCCTGCCGCGCCTTCGTCGAATACAACGGCGGTGTCTCGAAGTTCTACTTCATTCCGCTCGCGCGCCTGACCGAGGGCGAGGCCATGGGCACACTGGCCGCCACCGGCATGGCCGGACGCATTACCCGCTTCTCCTACGAACGCACCGCCAGCGCCGCCTCGCCGCGACGCAGTACCGCCACGGTGGATCCGATCAGCGGCGACACCGTCACCACCACGCCGCCGCCGGCACCGGCCGAGCCCGCGCACGCGCCCAGCGAGACCGTCGCCGAGGCCGGCGGCGCGCCGCTGGACAGCGCGCTCGCCGTCGCCGGCGAAGCCACCGAAACGCCGCAAAGCCAACGCCCGGAGACCTTCACCCCGGGCACGCCCTCCAGCCCCGCGCGCGCGACCAGCGATGCCGCCCAGGACCCGACCATGGCGCTGGGCTTCACCGCCCGCGGCGCCTGTGTGGGCACGGTGATGTTGCGCGCCAAGGGCGCGGTCGACGTCACCGGCATCAGCGGCTGGGGCGCCGGGCGCTGGTACGTGCGCAAGGTCAAGCACACGGTGTGCACCGTCTCCGGCGGCGGCATGTCGCCGGGCTACACCTCCGAATTCGAACTCACCCGCTAGGACGCCATGAACGCCATCCACCGCCATGCCGAACGCTGGTACGGAAAGTACAGCGGCACCGTCACCGACAACGAAGACCCGGAACAGCAGGGCTGCGTCAAGGTCAACGTGCCGGCGATCTTCGGCGCCGAGCTCGCGGTCAACGCGCGCCCGTGCTTTCCCTACGGCCACTTCTTCGTGCCGCCGGTGGGCGCCAAGGTCTGGGTCGAGTTCGAAGGCGGCGATCCCGAGTTCGCGATCTGGGTCGGCGCCTGGTACCCGAAGGCCGCGACGCCGCAGGAGAGCCGGGTCTCGCCGCCCGACAACCGGGTGATCCAGACCGTCAGCGGCCACACCATCGAGCTCGACGACACCGACGGCAGCGCGCGGGTCGTGATCCGCCACAAGGACAACTCCTTCCTGGCCATCGACGACAAAGGCAGCGTGGTGGTCTCCAACAAGACCGGCTCCACGCTCTATCTCAACGCCGACAAGGGCGAGGCTTCGCTGATGTCCGAACAGGGCCACGTGATGGCGATGAACGCCGACGGCGTGGTGCTGATGAACAAGGACGGCGCCAGCCTCGATCTCACCGGCGATACCGTGCGCATCACCGCGGCCAACATCCTGCTCGAAGGCACCACGGTGTCGGTCGGCAGCGGCGCCAGCGAGCCGACCTTGCTGGCCAAGCAGTTCGAACTGCTGTGGACGCAGTTCATCACCCACGTGCATCCCAGTGCGATGGGACCGACCGGTCCGACTCCGATCGCGCCTGCGTTGGCGATGTTGCCCACCCACCAGACCGCCTCCGTGCTGGTCAAGTGAGGAGCGCGCGCAGATGAGCCGCTGCACCTTCCCCGAGCTGCCGATCCCGCTATCGCTGCCGCCGTTGCCGCCGCTGCCGGTGCCGCCGTCGTTGCCGGCGATGCCCGAGYTGCCGGCCTTGCCGTCGCTGCCCGGACTGACGCTGCCGACCCTGCCGATCGCGATCACCTTGCCGCCGTTGCCGCCCTTGCCGATCCCGCCTGCGCTGCCCGCGCTGCCCGCATTGCCCACCCTCCCCCCCTGCCCGCTGGACTGACGCCATGTCCCTGGACCGCAACACGATGGAATCGAGCTTGGCGACCACGCTGCGCACCAACTTCAAGAAGGGCGTGGACGAAGAGTGGGACGAGGAGCGCGCCGCCGACGAAATGGCCAAGGCCATCGCCGACGTGGTCCACGCCTACGTCAGCGGTGCGCGCGTGACCGGTGTGCAGTCGCAAGTACGTGATAACGGCAACGTGCCGATAGGAACCGCCACCCAAACCGGCGAAGTCGGACTGAGCTGAGGAGCAATAGCGACATGGACAACGTCATGGGTTTCGCCTTTCCCTTCTCCCTCTCCGACGGCGGCGTCCAGCGCGCCAGCGGCCAGGACAAGATCCGCCAGAACATCCGCGCGCTGCTGGCCACGCGTTTCGGCGAGCGCGTGATGCTGCGCGAGTACGGCACCCGCATCCACTCGCTGGTGCACGACCCCAACGACGAGGCGATGGCCACCCTGGTCAAGCGCCAGCTGCAGGAATGCCTGCTGGCCTGGGAGCCGCGCGTGCTGGTCACCAACGTCACCTTCGAACGCCGCGAGGCCGAGCTGTACGTGCGCCTCGACTACACCCACACCAGCGAACCCAGCACGGATTCGCTGCTGGTCCCGTTGGCCTGAGCAAGGAGCGCCGTCATGGCCGTCACCGATCCGTTGCCGCCGGCGATCGATTACACCAACAAGGACTACGCGTCCTTGCGTCGCGCCATGCTCGATCTGGCGCGCCTGCGCCTGCCGGAATGGACCGACCACACCCCGTCCGACCTGGGCGTGGTGCTGACCGACATGGTCGCCTACACCGGCGACGTGATCCTGTACTACCAGGATCGCATCGCCAGCGAGTTGTTCCCGGGCACCGCGCGCGAACGCCGCAGCGTGCTGCAGCTGCTGCGCCTGATCGGCTACGAACCCACGCCGCCGCTGCCGGCGCGCGCGGACCTGCTGCTGACCTTCTCGGTTCCGGTCGGCCCGGCGGTGATCGTGATCCCCAGCGGCGCGCAGTTCATCGCCAGCCAGCCCAGCGACGACCCGCCGACCTTCGAATACCTCGGCCCGGCGCTGTCGATCGATCTGCATTCGGACCAGGTCCTGCCTGGCGCGGTCGCCGGCCAGGCCCAGTTCGTACTGCCGGTGTCGCACAGCCGCAGCCTGCCGCCGACCCTGCTCGGTTCTTCCAGCGGCGAACCCAACCAGAGCTTCCGCCTGCCGCACAAGCCGCCGATCCTGGAAAGCCTGGTGGTGGAGGTCGACGAAGGCGCCGGCTGGGTGCGCTGGGACCGGCGCGACAACTTCCTCTACAGCACCGGCCCCGACGGCCGCACCCTGCTGTCCACGCGCGACTCGCGCGACTACATCTGCCAGTTCGACGAGAACGACGCCTGCAGCATCCTGTTCGGCGACAACGTGTTCGGGCGCATTCCGCCGCGCGGAACCAACAACGTGCGCGCGACCTGCCGGGTCGGCGGCGGCACCCGCGCCAACGTCTCGGCCAATACCATCACCCGCGCGGTGACCGTGCTGCCGAACCTGCTGGCGGTGACCAACCCGGCCCCGGCCGCGGGCGGCAGCGCTTCGGAGAGCAGCGAGATCGCGGTCCGCAACGGACCCATGGTCTACCGCAGCGGCCGTCGCGCGGTCACGCCCGACGACTGCGTGGCCCTGGCGTATCACGCCGGCGGCGTGGCCAAGGCGCGCGCGCGCAGCCGCAACTGGAACCAGATCGACCTGATCGTCGCCCCGCAAGGAGACAGCTGGCGTCCGGTGCCCGAAGCCCTGCGCACCGCGCTGCTGGCCTATTTCGAGGACAAGCGCATGGCCGGCACGCAGTTGCGCGTGCTCGACGCCAGCCCCGCACCGGTCGCGATCGCGATGACGGTGCGCTACGACGCGCGCTACCAGGCCGATCCGCTGCGTCAACAGATCGCCGATGCGGTCGCGCGCTACCTCGCCTACGACGCGGTCGATTTCGGTCAGGCGCTGTATCCCAGCGACCTGTTCGCGCTGATCGAAGCCATCCCGGGCGTGCTGTCGCTGGACATCTACCGTTTCAACCGCGCCGACCAGCCCGCCTCGACACTGGACGACGACCTGCGCCGCTACGACCTGCCGTCGATGGCCGATCTGCCGGACTTCATCCGCAACGCCCTGTTGTCGCGCACCGCCGTCGCCAGCCGCGTCGATGTCGGTCCCTACGAGCTGCCGGTGCTGTCGCAGCTCGAACTCAGCCTGCAGATCGGTTGAGGGGGCCCGAGTGATCATCGACCGCTTCATCGCAGACGCCGACCTGGTCGCCCGCCGCGTGCGGGTGGCCTGGACGCTGACGCCGGGTCCGGGCGAGACCCTGGCCGACGCGCCGCGCCAGACGCTGCGGCGCAAGACCCGCGACTTCGAATTCCCGCAGCCGCCGCTCGCGCCCGACCCTTACCTGGTCTACGACAGCGCCGCGTTCCCGCCGATTCCCGGCGGCGGCATCAGCGTGATCGACCTGCCGCCGTGGGAAGAGCGCGACGGCGCCGAGCGCATCGTCCATGAAGCGATCTGCGTGGCCCAGGATGTCGGCGGCCAGCCGCTGGAACGCATGCGCCGCATCGTCGCCACGACCTACGGCGCCGACGGCCAGCCGCTGCGGCGACGGATCGAGATCGTCGACGGCGGCGACGCGCCCTTGTCGCTGACGCCGGGCGACGCCTGCTACTACCAATTGTTCAGTGCAGCCTTCGATCCGGTCGAGTCGCAACGCTATCGCGCGATCGCCACGCCGGCGGCGCCGCACGGCCTCAACCGCAGCATGTACGACTTGCTGCCGGCGGTGCATCGCCAGTTCGACGTCAACCTGCGCCCGGTCACGCCGGGCTCGGACGCGATTCCGGAAATGGCCGCGCGTTCGGGCCAGCTGCGGCGCCTGCTCGACGTCTACGGCTCGGCCATGGACGGCGCGCGCAGCTCCGCCGAGAACCTGTGGACCCTGCACGACGTCGACCGCGTCGACGGCCGCCGCCTGCCGCTGCTGGCCGGCTGGCTGGGCTGGCGCCTGGGCGACGCCGATGCCCTGCCGCTGGCGCGCAACGAACTCAAGGCCACCCCGCGCCTGTACGAATCGGTGGGCACGGTGACCGCAGTCGGCGCGCTGGTCACGCGCTACACCGGCTGGACCACGCGCACCGCCGAATTCGTCCAGCACCTGGCGCGCAGCAACCACGCGCCGCGCTATCAACTGCACGCCAGCGTGCCGGCCGGCGCGGGCTGGCGCTCGCCGCTGGACGCTGCCGCGCTGCTCGGCTTCGGCAGCGGCAACGACGAAGCCTTCGGCGTCGGTCCGGCGCCGGCGACCCTGGTCGGCAACATCGCAGGGCCGTACGCGATCTTCGCCGGCGCCGAGCTCAGCATCGCCGTCGACGGCGGCGCCGCATTCCGTGTGCGCCTGGGCTCGTCGTCGTTCGCCAATCCGGCGGCGGCCACCGCGGCCGAAGTCGCGGCCGCGATCGCGGCGGTCGCCAACGACATCGTCGCCGACGCGGTCGGTGGCCAGGTGCGGCTGCGCACGCGCAGCGTCGGTCCGGAATCGCAGATCAGCGTGGCCGCGCGCGAAAGCGAACCGCTGACCCTGGACGCGGCCGGCAGCGATCGCCTCACCGCCGCGGCCGACGCGCTCGGCCGCGTGCGCGTATTCGCCAGCGATGCCTTCTCCACACCCGATCCCGACCAGCGCGAAGGCGAACGCGCGCCCTACGGCGGCCTGGTCTGCAAGACCTGGGACTCCGGCCAATGGCGCGGCGCGACCCGACTGCTGGCGACCCGGCCGGCCGACGATGCCGCAGTCGCGCATCCGGCGGCGGCCACGCTCGCCGACGGTCGCGTGTTCCTGGCCCGCATCGAAGCCGCCGAGAGCCCGAACGCGCGCGTGCGCTGGAGCCTGGGCAGTTCGCGTCCGCGTCTGCCGGCCGTGTTGCAGGGCCGGCAGTTGCCGCGCTTCCGTCTGCTCGTCGGCACCCGGCTCACACTGCGCACCGCCGGCGGCAACGACGTGTTCCAGGTCAATGCCGTCGACTACGCCAACCCGGCGCAGGCCACGACCGCCGAAGTCGTGACCGCGATGAACGCGCAATTCACTCAGACCGTCGCCAGCCCCGCCGGCGACGGGTCGATCCGCCTGACCAGCACCGCGCTCGGTCCGACCGCGCGCCTGTCGGTGGATCTGGCCCTGTCGAGCACCGCGCGCGCGCTCGGCTTCGTCCATGCCACCGCACCGAGCTTCGGCAGTTGGGACGACACCCTGGACCTCACTGCGGCGCAAACCATTCCCGCGCTCACGCCAGGCCGCCCGACCGAACTGAGCGCGCTCGCCTCCGGCAACGGCGCGCTGCTCGCGTGGAGCGAGCACGAGGACGGCCGCTGGCGCCTGCGCGCAAGCGCCTGGCTGGGCGCGGTGGACGCGATCGCAACCGCCGCCGGTCTGGCGCTGCGCGGCGAAAACGGCGCGATCAGCGTGCTCGATTCCGGCGACGGCCTGCCCAGCGACGACGTCCGCCATGCGCACGTCGACGCGCTGGGCGCGCTCTGGGTCGCCACCGACGCCGGCGTCGCACGCCGCCGCGGCGATCTGACCTGGCAGAGTTTCGACATCGGCGACGGCCTGTCCAGCGACGACTGCCGCCAGCTGCTGCAACACACCGACGCCGGCGTCTGGGTCGCCACTGCGGCCGGCCTGTCGCGGATCGCGGCCAACGGCAGCATCACCGTGCTCGACAGCGGCGACGGTCTCGCCGACGACGACGTGCGCGCGCTGGCGCTGGCCGCCGACGGCTCGCTGTGGATCGCGACCGCGGGCGGGCTCAGCCGTCTCGACCGCGACGGCAGCTTCGCCAATACGCTCGCGCCGACCCTGCCCAGCGACGACGTGCGCGATGTCGCGCTGGCCGCCGACGGCCGCATCTGGGCCGCCACCGCCGCCGGCATCGCCGAACGCAGCGCGGGCGGCATCTGGTCGACCGTGACCTCGCCGTTGCCGATCGGCAACGATGTGCGCGGCCTCGCCTGCGCCGACAACGCACTGTGGATCGCCGCCGCCAGCGGCGTCTGGCGTCGCGCCGGCGACGGCAGCTGGCGCGGCTGGACCCTGGCCGACGGCCTGCCCAGCGTCGATGCGCGCCGTATCGGCGTCGACGGCGCCGGCAATGCCTGGGTCGCCACCGCCGCCGGCGCCGCACGCATCGACCGCAACGACGCGGTCATCGCGGTTCGCGCTGCGCAAGGCCTGCCCAGCGACGATGTCAGCGCCTGGTCGTCGCCGTGGTCGGGCGCGATCGCGATCAGCGACGGCGGCGTCGCCAGCGGCGATCGCGGCGACCGCGATCCCTGCCTGCTGCGCGAAGCCGGCGGCAGCATCCTGCTGCTGTGGTCGCGCTGGCTGGCCGGCGCGGCCGGCGAAGACCGGCGTGCCCTGCGCGCGCGTCGCTACGACCCGGTCGCCTTGAGCTGGGGCGCGACGGTGAACGTCACCACCGCGCCCGCACAGGGTGCGGCCGATGTGCAGCCGTCCGCACTGGCCCTGGGCGGCGGCGGCACCCGCGTGTTCTTCAGCAGCGACCGCAACGGCGGCCGCGGTTTATGGGAAGTGTCCTTGAACGCGGCCCTGGTCGCGGCGGCGCCGATCGGACTGCCCTGGAACGAAACCGCGCGCATCGCTCCGCTGCCGCTGATCCTGCCCGTCGCCGGGCTCACCCTGCTGCATCGTTGCGATGCCTCGCTCGCGCTCGACCAGCTCGCGCCGATCCTCGCCGGCGCAGCCGCGACCGCCGCGCCCACGCGCGTACCCGAGGCCGCGACCCTGCGCCGGCACTGCAACACGATCACGCCGCGCATGGCCGAAACCGCGCGCAACAGCCGCCATCACCAATGGGGCGATCTGCTCGCCTACACCCCGCACCGGCCGCTGGGCGGCGACGACGAACCGCCGCTGTCGCCGAACGAGTTCTTCACCCGCGGCACGCTCGGCCTCTACGTCACCCGCGGCCGTTTCGGCCAGGCCCTGACCGCGACCAACGCCGCGCGCCTGAAGCAACTGCTGGCCGAGTTCCTGCCGATCAACATGCGCGCGGTGATCGTGCTGTCGCCGTCGCTGACCACCGAAGTGCTGTACGCCCCGGGTGCGGATCTCGGCGATTCCTATCTGGACGACTACCCCTTCGTCGAAAACTTCCTCGACCTGGCCGATTCCAGCGCTGCCGCCTTGCCGGACTGGGTGGTGCTGATCAGCAACCAGGTCGCCGGCGTCAGCGCCGATCCGACCAACTTGAACACGCTGCGCCGACGCACGTACTTCCCGCCGCCGATCTGATCGGCGCCCGCCCGCACGTCTTTCACCGAACCACGCTCATCGAAGGAATCGAACTATGGACACGGACACCCGGATGCCCCTGCCGCAAGGCATGTACCGCGACGTGCTACGCGACGCCGACGGGCGCGTGATCTGGGACCGCGGCTGGGCCAAGAACGCGATCCTCGCCGACTGCCGACGACTGCTCGCCGCTTTCATGGGCGGCACGCCGGGCGGAACGCTCGGCATCCAGGGGCTGGCGGTCGGTGCCGGCCTCGCGGCTTGGGATCAGGTGCCGCCGCCACCTCCGACCGGCAACGAAACCGGACTCACCGATCCGTCGCCGTTCGTGGTACCTGCCGCGGCGCTGGCCTTTAGCTTCATGAACGGTCCGGTGCCCTCGGTCACGCCGACCAATCGCCTGCAAATCGTCGCCACGCTCGGGCCCAACGTACCGCCCTGGCCCAACGGCAGCCACGCCACCGGCAACCTGCGCGAGTTCGGCCTGATCGGCCAACTCGGCGGCGCGCCGATGCAGATCAATCTCGTGCGCCATCCGGTGGTCGCCAAAGACCCGGCCAGCACGCTCGAACGCACCATCTGGCTCGTGTTCTGACACGACCACACGACGGGGACACGCCATGGCCATCATCTCACCCAACACTTTCGATCCGATCCGCCGTTACGTCAGCGTGCGTCTGGCCCAGGGCGTGCCCCTGGCCGATGCCGACTGGAACGAAGGCGACGACATGCGCCGCTACGAGCTGCGCGCCTTCCTGCGCTGGTTCGTCGGCGACGGCGTGCCGGTCGGCAACGACGGTTTCCGCATCGCCGCGATCAATTCCGCGACCAGCTTCACCATCGTCGCCGGCGGCGGTCCGCAGCCCCTGCAGGCCGGCCGCATGCTGGTCGACGGACTGGAAGCCTTCATCACCGCCGACATCGGCTTCAGCGCACAGGCCTTGCACGCCGGCCAGGCCGGCGCCGCCGCGCTGGCCGCGAGCTGGGGCGTGCCGGTGATCGCCGCCTTGCCGGCGCCGCCGGTCGCGCCGGCCACGCGCACGCTCACCGTCTACCTCGACGTCTGGGAGCGCCTGGTCACGCTGGCCGAAGATCCGGCGCTGGTACTGCCGGGCCTGGGCACCGAAACCTGCTCGCGCCTGCGCCGCGAATGGGCGGTGCGCGTGCGCACCGGCGCTGCGCCGCCGGTCAACGGCGATCCCGATTTCATCGCCGGCCACAGCTACGCCGCGCTGGCGACGATCACCCAGACCTCGGCCGGCATCATCGATGCGCCGGCCGTGGTCGACCGTCGCCGCCGCGGCATCTCGCTGCCCTCGCAGATGGATTTCAACCAGGTACTGGCGGACACCTTCGGCGGCGGCTACGCGGTCAACGGCAGCGGCGTGCCGCAGCTGCCCTATCCGATGCGCGATGTCATCAACGCGATGCTGCGCGAACGCCCGGCCGCAGTCGGCCCGACCACGGTGCTCAACGCCGGGCCCTACAACACGCCCGCCGCGGTGATCGACTCCAGCGGTGTGCCCTGGGTGTTCTGGGTACGCGTGTCCGGACCGAATCGCTTCCTGTCCTTCAGCCGCCGCATCGCCGGCGTGTGGACCGCGCCCGCCGACGCCTTCCAGTTCACCGGCGTGCTCAGCGTCAGCAGCATCGCCGCCGCGGCCCAGCCCAATGGTTCGATCCGGGTGTTCTACTCGGCGTTGTCGGGCACCAACCGCATCTTCAGCCGCCTGTTCACCGGTGCCTGGGGCGTGGAGGAAGCCGTCGACGCGGTCGATCAGAACACCCGCGTCAGCGCGGTCACCGACCCCGCCGGCACCATCATTGCCACTTGGATGCGCGACACCGCAGGCGTGTTCACTGCACAGACGGTGCGGTATCCGCTGGTCGGCGCGCCCGGTGCGGTCACCGCCGCCGGCGTCATGGTGCGCCCCGGCGACCACGCGATCACGATCGATCCCACCGGCGCGCCGCAACTGGTCTATGCGCAGGATCCAAACCCGGGGCCGAACTGGAGCGTGTTCACCAAGCGTTTCATCGCCAATGCCTGGGAAGCCAACTTCACCGACACGACCCTGACCATTCCGGTCACCACGTTCATCGACCTGGCGGCGGGCTACACCGCCGACGGTTCGCTGTGGGTGTTCTATTCCACGGTCAGCGCACCGGGCTTCAGCACCCTGCGCGCGCGCCGGCTGGTGCTCGGGGTGACCGAAACCCGCGAACTGCTGCCGCCGCAACAGACCGCGCGCTTCCCCACTCTCGCGGTCGACGCTGCCGGCAACGCCGGCCTCTACATCCAGAACGGCGCCCTGTTGCAGCAGGTCAGCCTGGTCCAGCACATCTGAGCGAAAGGAGCTCCTCATGAAACGCGAACACTCGCTACTGCGGGCCTGGGCGATGACACTCGCCCTGCTCGTCGGCGCCGACGCCGTCGCGGCGACGGCGACGCCGAACGTCACCGCCGCCAGCACTTCCGAACCCAAACTCAACGGCGCCGGCGACGCCTGGGCGCCCTTCAGCAACGCACTGGGTTTCCCCAACTCGAGCAAGTCGATCAAGGTCTTCTATCTGTCCGACGATCTGGCCGTATATCCGCTCAACGGCGCGGGCGCGACCGTGCAACTGCGGCCCAAGACCAGCGGCACGCCCATCAACTGCACCTTCAACGCCGGCGTGCCGGTGCTCAGCGGCACCAACGGCGGCAGCTGCACCTTCCGCATGACCAACACCGCCGGCCAGATCGACACCCTGGAGGTGTTCCATCTCGGCCTGCTCTCAGGCGACATCACCCTTACCGCCACCGGCATCACCGCCAGCGGCGGCAATACCGTCGATGACTACAACAGCGACAACGTGATCCCGGGTTCGAAGCCGACGCCGGCCGCGGGCCCGCCGCTGTCGCGCCTGCCGGCACGCCTGGTGCTGGTGTTCGACAAGTCCGGCAGCATGGCCTGGTCGTCCAAGCTCAATGGCGATCCGGTCTGCGGTGCGCTGTACTCGCCCAATCCCGACTGCCAGCGCTGGAAGGTGCTGCGGCGCGCGACCGGGCAGATGATCTCGGTCGCCAAGGCCTATCAGTTGCCCAGCGATCAACTGGGCGTGGTGTTCTTCGATAACGACGCCACCAATACCGGCGGCCTCGCCGCGATGACCACTCCCACGCTGGACGCGGTGCTGACCGAGATCGACAAGCCGGCTCATCAGCCCGGTGGCGGCACGTCGATCGGCGACGGCATCGAGAACCTGCAAGGCGCGGTCACCGGCGGCGACAACGCCAACTTCAACAACACCATGCTGCTGTTCACCGATGGCGCCCAGAACACCAGCAAGTTCCTGGTCTGGGACGGCGCCGATCTGCGCCTCAATGCCGCCAACAGCCCGATCGGCGGCACCCTGGTGCGTCCGGCCGGCAAGCAACTGAGTCTGTGCCCGTTCCGCTTGCGCCTGGACGATCCCAGCGATCCGGACTCCAGCTCGCTGCTGCAGAACATCGCCAACTACAGCGGCTGCGGCGCGCTCAACATCGAGACCACGCTGGACAATCCGCCCGCCGGCGCGATCCAGTATTTCCTGCAGGTGCTGGCCGACACCCTGATCGGCGACAAGCTGGAGCTGATCCAGGCCGCCAAGGGCGAGCAAGCCGCGGGGGCCGGCACCGGTGCGCCGCCCGCGCCGCTGGACATGAGCTTCAAGACCAGCAAGAAGGACCTCGCCTTCACCATCCTGCTGGGCTGGGACCAGGCCTTCCAGGCCGACGGCCGCCCCAACATCAAGCTGAGCAAGGACGGCGTCGACTTCGATCCGCTGCATAACCCGCGCTTCACCGTCAGCGGCGGCCAGGACCATGTCGCCCTGACCCTGCGCGCGCCGTTCTGCGGCGTCAACGGCAAGTGCGTGTCCAGCGACGGCGACTGGAAGATGCAGGTCGCCCGCACCCTGCCGCGCGGCCTGGGCCACTGGAACCTGTTCGTCATCGGCGACAACGCCAGCATCATCTCGCGCTACAGCGTGAGCCAGACCAAGTCCGGCATCGGCGAACCGCTGCAACTCAAGGCCACGCTGACCGAAGGCGGCAAGCCGCTGGCAGGATTGCCCGCCGGCACGGTACGCGCCTTCATCTCCGGCCCCGAGCTGAGCCTGGGCAATATCCTCTCCGACGGTAAGGGCAAGGCGGGCGATGCGCCGCAGGGCGACCCGCTCAGCGCCGCAGGCTTGAAGGTACAGGCGATGCTGGCCGACCCGGCACAGCGCGACCAGATCCTGAAGGCCCTGGAACTCGGCGCCGAGAAGGGCATCGAACTCAAGGAAACCAGTCCAGGCGTCTACACCGGCGAATACCCGGCGACGCTGGCCGAAGGCGTGTACCAGGTCAGCTACCGCATCGACAGCACCAGTTCGGACAACGGCGCCTTCACCCGCGTCTACACCACCGACCACTACGTGCAAGTGGCGCCGGATGCCGAGGCCACCGCCAAGACCATCAAGCACGAGCCCGCGCGCCCCTGTCCCTCGACCTTCGCAGGCGGCTGCGTGCAGCTGAGCCTGACCCCGGTCGACGCCAAGGGCAATCGCGTAGGACCGGGCAAGTCGGCGAGCTTCCAGTTGGTGCAGCCCTTCGAGGGCGGCATCGTCGGCGACGTCACCGACAACCTCGACGGCAGCTATACCCTGGTGATCGGCTACAACAAGAAGGGCATGGCCCCGCCGGTGCTGCGCATCGATGGCCAGACCCTGACCCTGCCCGACGCGGTCGGCACCGGCGGCAAGAGCGACGGCAAGCTCACCGGCGACAAGCCGATCTGGCAACAGTGGTGGGTCTGGCTGATCGCGCTGCTGGTGCTGCTGATCCTGATCCTGCTGATGCGGCGCAAGTAAGCCGTCTGGGGCGCGCACCTCCGCCCCGGACCTGGATACGAGGACGCCGCGAGCTATCGCGGCGTTTTCGTTTTCGCGTGGAAGATCGGTAACGAAGTCTAGATTGCGGACGTGGTGGCGCAATCGCGGCTCACGCCGCTCCCACAGGAAGCAGGCTCCAAGCCAGCGCGCGACAACGCGTCGCATGTCGGAACGACGCGCGGCGCATCAGCGTACCGGCGGCGGCAACATGGTTTCGCCGCACACGCAGCGCCCGTTCCACAACAACATCTCGAAGCCCGGCGCGCATTGCAGGAACTGCTTGCAGGTGTCCACGCCACCCAGACTGTCTATGGGCCCCGAGCCGCGATCGGGACGCGGCGGCGTGCGTCCGGGCGCCGGTTCGGGCGTGCTCAGGTCGCGACAGCCGCATTCGGGCCACTCGCCGACCCCGATCTGGTTGCCGTCGGCGCAACCGAAGTTGCTCTCGCAGGTCAACGGCACCCGCGGCGTCACCTTCTCGCACGCGCAATTCGGCGGCTCGCCGGTCACGATCGCGCCCTCTGCGCAATCGACCAGCTCCGCGCAACTGCGCTGGGCCGTGGCCGGCGGCATCGCCAGCAGCATCGTCAGTCCGATCCAGATCGCCAGCGTCGCTCGCGACTTCGTCTGCGCCTTCATCCCTGACCTTCTTGTGGGCGGATACGCACGAGTGCGCGCCTCAGGACGCGGGCGGCATCGGCCGTCCAAGGCAAACATAGAATGCGGCCAGCGACGATACCGCTCGTCGGCAGCGTGGCCGACGACTGCTTATCCACGGCTAGCGCCTGTGAACGGGCCGCAAAAGGTCGGGCCCCGAGGGTCGAATCCTGCGCTGCGTCAGACGCCCCGACGGACTTCCCGCCAAACCAGAATCAGCGGCGTCGCGAACACCAGCAGCGCGAAGGCCGCATAGATCGCCGCCATCGCGAACGCGCCATGCACGGCCCAGAGGATCGCCGGAAGCACTACCAGCGCCAGGCCGATCGGCCGCCGCCGCGTGAGCAGATAGGCGCCGACGCCGACCAGTATCCAGAACACCGCCAAGCCCATCGCCGCCGTCGAGGACAATTGCTCGCTGCGTACGCCGTCCGGCCCGGGCCCGACGAACAGCACCGCCACCGCGGCCAGCACGGCGACCGTCAACAGCATCCACGCGCACAGGTCGGACAAGCCGAAAAGTATTTTGGTAAGACGCACTGCGTTGCTCTCCGCTGATTCGACCCGCTGGTCCGATGGCTGCCGGGTCCGGCCCGGCTACGGCGGGAGGATCGAATGGCGGGCACAGTTTACCGCGCCCGCCGCTGTCGCCCTGCCGTATCGCTCGGGCGCCTGGATCAAGGCCGCTTCGTGATCGACGGCCGCGGCCTAGAGGGCGACGAATCCGCCGGCCAGATGCGGCGGCATTCCGGAACGGCCGAGTTCGATCTGCAGATTGAGCAAGAACAGATCGTTCAGGGCGTCCAAGGATCGATGTCGTTGTTTGGTCGGCGCGTATGCCCGCTAACTGGCACGCGTGGGATCGCCCACGCTTGCGTTGAGCGACACCGCCTGTTTGACCAGCTTGCGCGCGGTCGCGGCGGAGATCGTCATGCCTTCGCGCAGATCCAGCGTCGCCAACTCGTACTTGCCGCCAGGCTTGAGCCGGGGCTCGATCTCGAGCAGACGCTTGCCGCGCCAGAATCCGAACAGCACCCGCTGCGCCTCTGCGCGGATCAGCAGCACGGGGCCGTTGCTGAAGTAAACCAGATGGCCCCACTTCACCACTTCCTCCAGCTTCGCTGCGCCGAGTACGCTCGCACGCAGATGTTCGACCAGGTCGCGTCGCCAGCCGTCCAGCGCGGCGACGTAGGCGTCGGGATTGGCGGCGGGCGGGGTCTTCTGCACGGCGACCTCCAGAGACGGGATTAGGTCCAATGTGAGCCTAGCAAACGCGCCTGCCCCGGCTTGTCCCGCGAGCGCGATTCAACCCGTGTACGGTCCTTTGACCTCGCCCCAGCCCCACTTCGGCATCGGCGCGTCCTGGTCGACGGTGGCGCCCGGCTGCGAATTGATCACCGCCAGACGCGAGCCCCACTCCAGATAACCGACCAGCGCGGAGCGGAATTCCGGATCGTCCGGCATGCCGAGTTCATCCGCCGTTTCCAGCAACAGGCTCACCCAGCGCCGCCGCTGCTCCTGGGACAGGTGGCGGTTGAGGTGGTGCTGGATCATCTGCGGATGACCGCCATGCCGGCGGGAGTAGTCGTCCGGCCCGCCGAGCACTTCCGCGAGGAAGGCTGCGACATGCGCGGGATGGTCGTCGCCCATGTGCGCGAACACCGGCCCCAGCAACGCGTCGCCGCGAACGTGCTGGTAGAAGCGTGCGGTCAGGCGGTTGAGCGCATCGATGCCGCCCAGCCATTCGTAGAGGGTCGGAACGTTCGGATTCTGCATGGTGGGTCCGTCTCGGGTGGGAAGCGTCGATGCCGATGGGTGGCACATCGTGCAGCGGTTCGCCGGCGTTCGCTAGAGGAGCCCGCGAAGGCCTTGCCGATCCGCGCCCCGCACGTCGAACCGGAACCGCCGTATCCGTCACGTCTTCCTAGCCCACCTTGCGTTAAAACCCAAGACGGATTCGCTGGAGGCGCTCCATGAACAGGTCACTGACGACGTTGTCCGCGCTCACGCTGCTGGTCGCCTGCACCCCGGGCGCCGGCCAGCTCACCGGCGCTCAGTCGAACGACTCGGAGAGTCGGGACGCGCCCGCCACCTTCATCGTCGTCTCGAAGACGACGCCGGAAGCACCCGCCGCCGCACAACCGACGCCGCCGCAGGCCACCGCCTCGGTGCAGCCGCTGGCCGATCCTCCGATGCAAACCGGCGGGCCCAATCCCGCCGCCGCCGAACCCGATCCGCCTTTCGTCGCCACCGAGTTCGGACGTTTCAACGAGCCATGGGCGATGACCTTCCTGCCCGACGGCCGTTTGCTGGTGACCGAGAAGAACCGCCGTCTGCGGCTGTTCAACACCGCCACCAAGCAAACCAGCGAAATCAGTGGCGTGCCGGCGGTCGCCTACGGCGGGCAAGGCGGCTTGGGCGACGTGGTCCTGCACCCGCAATTCTCCAGCAACCGCTACGTTTACCTCAGCTACGCCGAAGCCGGCGCCAACAGCACGCGCGGCGCCGCTGTCGCGCGCGCGCAACTGACGCTCAATGCCGACGGCAACGGCGGCAGTCTGTCGGGCCTGCAGGTGGTGTGGCGGCAGACGCCCAAGGTCACCGGCGAAGGCCACTACAGCCACCGCATCGCCTTCGGCGGCGACGGCAAGTTGTGGATCACCTCCGGCGACCGGCAGAAATTCGACCCGGCCCAGGACATGCAGCAGAACCTGGGCAAGCTGATCCGCCTCAACGACGACGGCACGATACCTGCCGACAACCCCTTCGTCGGCGTCGGCGGTGTCGCTGCGCAGGTCTGGACACTGGGCCATCGCAACCTGCTGGGCATCGCCTTCGATCCGGCCGGGCGCCTGTGGACCCATGAGATGGGCCCGGCCGGCGGCGACGAACTCAACCTGATCGAACGCGGCACCAACTACGGCTGGCCGATCGTCTCCAACGGCGACCACTACGACGGCACGCCCATCCCCGATCATCCGACGCGCCCGGAATTCAACGCACCGGAAGCCTGGTGGAATCCGGTGATCGCGCCGGCCGGTTTCATCATCTACACCGGCGACCTGTTCCCCTACTTCCGCGGCCAGGGCTTCATCGGCGGATTGGCCTCGCAGGCATTGGTGCGGATCCAGTTCGACGGCACCAGCGCACGCGAGTACAAGCGCTATCCGATGGGCGCGCGCATCCGCGAGGTCGAGCAAGGGCCCGACGGCGCGATCTGGGTGCTGGAAGACAGCAGCAACGCGCGTCTTTTGAAACTGACGCCGATGCCTTACTGACGCCGCGCCGGTTAATCGGAACAAAACGCCGCGATGCGCGCGGCGTTTTCCATGCGACCCGTGCCGTCGCAGCCACGCCAGGATCTGCCGGGCAGCAACACTCAGGGGCTGGGCCGATGGCCGTAGCTGAGCACTCGCGTGATCTGCCAGCTGCCGTTCTGCAGGCGCCACACGATCGCGAAATCGGCCAGCCCCTCGCACTTGCCGCTGGCGAACTGGCAGAAGCGGTGCGAGCCCTGGGCGATGGCACCGAAGTCCTTGATTGGATACACCCGCAGGCTGCCGGGGATCAGCTCGCGACGGAAGTTTCCGCATACGTACTTCTTGGTGTTCGCGATCATGTCGTCGCGCGACCAGGTAACGCCGCCGGTGTCGTGATAGAACTCGACGTCGGGCGAGAAGTAGCCGGCGTGCTTGTCCAGCTGACCCGGCGCGTCGCAATGGTTGAAAGCGTCGAACACCGCCGCATCCAGCGCCGAAATGGTGTCGAACAAAGGATCGGCGGCAGGTGCGTCACCAGCCGCCGGGGTGCCGGTGGGCGGCGCAGCGGAGGCCGCAAATGCAGCGAACGCGAGCATGGCGCCCGTCAGCAGGGTGAGTTTCTTCATGCATATCTCCAGGAAACGCGCGATAGAAGATGAGGCTTGAGCGGCCCCTGGTCGCAGCGTGGCGGAGACCAGGATGCCGATGGAACGTTTTGCCGGACAATGACCGCGTTCGTGCGCACAACATACGCTGCGCGTCGCGGCCCCAGGGCAAAGAGGAAGCTTATTTCTTGCAGGTCGCCGCCGGATCGGCCTTGGCCGCGTCTGCGCCCCACAGGCAGACGATCCGATCCAGCGCCAGACCCGTGCGGGAGTTGCTGAAGAACACGATGCCGTCCCCGGATTGCGGACGCATCAGGAACTTGGCGCGGAACCCGGCCTGATTGCGGCCGTCATGGCCCACGGCGGTGCTGCCGTCGGCCAGGCGCTCGATGAAATGGCCCATACCGTAGACAGCGTTCTCGGGTGCGCGCGGCGTGCTCAGCTCCGTCGGCGTATACATCAGAGTCAGTTGCGCCTGCGTCAGCGGATGCGCGCCGGGGCTGCCGGCCATGCCGGCGATCATCCAGCGGGCGAAGTCGTTCACGGTGGTGGTCAGGGTCGAAGGCGCCTGCTCGACGTAGTAGCGCATCGGCACCGGGCCGCCGTCGTCGCCATGGCCCTGCGCAGCGCCGGCCAGCACCTTCGGCGTCATGGCGACGCTGGTGTGTTTCATGCCCAAGGGTTTGAATACGAGCTCGCGCGCCAGGTCGGAGTACTTGCGCTTCGTGGTCTGCTCGATCGCCAACTGCATCAGCGTGTAGCCGCCGCCGGAATACTGGAACTTGGCCCCGACCGGCGCGAACAGCTCCACCGCGCCGCGCCCGTTGGTCTTGCCGGCCAGCGATTCCTCCAGGGTCGGCAGTTCCTTGAAATCGAGCCAGCCCTGGTACCCGCCCAAGGTCGTGCCCGCGGTGTGCGAGAGCAAACGTCGGATCGTGATCTGGCGATAATCGAACTGGTTCTGCGCCAGCGGCCACGGCGACACCATGTCGGCCACCGGCTGGTCCAGTTGGATACGCCCCTGCTCGGCCAGGCGCATCGTCACCCAGCTCGCGATCGGCTTGGACAGCGAGGCCGCGACGAACACCGTGTCGGGCGTCACCGGCACCTTGCCGGCGTGGTCGGCATAGCCGAAGCCACGGGCGTAGACCAATTTGCCGTCGACGATCAGTCCCACGGCCGCGCCCTGAACCTTGGCCTCTTTCATGATGGCCGGTACTTCGCGCTCGATGACCTTAGCAAACGGAGGCGCAGGCGCGGGAGTGGCCGCCGAAGCCTGTGCACCGACCGTAATCGCGCCCATCAGCGCCAGCACTGCGAGCGGCTTGATCGATGCGGCGCTGGCCGCGCCGTTGAGAATGTATCCGGAGTGTCCGTTGCGCATGGCGTCCTGGCTTGGCTGAAAAGTTTTGGATACGGCGCAACGCTCCGCGAGAGCGATGCCTGCGCGGACACGAAACGACGCGATTGAGTAAGGCGGTCCCGCGGCCAACCCCCTGGCGCCGCGCCTGCACCGCATGTGCGATGCAAAGATCAGACCCAGCTAGGATGCGCGGCCGGTGGGTTTGGTTTAGGCGGTCGCAGCGTCGGTATTCCGCCGGACCCTGGGTCCGATTGCGCTGCGATCCCGATGCCCGAGAACCGGGCGGTCTCAATCGCGGGCGACGGCTAGGCGGCGTGCCGAGCCAAATGGCGCGTGAAGCAAACAACTCCGGAGCAGCGGTCCGTCGCAACGCTTGACAAGGTCCAATAATTCCAAAATACTGGAATTATGGAAACATCAACCGCCCTGGGCGCGCTCAGCGCCCTCAGCCACGAATCCCGCCTGGCCGCGTTCCGCCAGCTCGTGCAGGCCGGCCCGCAGGGCATGTCGGTCGGCGAACTGCGCGAACGGCTGGACCTGCCGCCGGCCACGCTCAGCGCCCACCTCAACGTGCTGCGCAGCGCCGCACTGGTGAGCGACCAGCGCGAGGGCCGGGTGATCCGGGTGCGCGCCAACTACCTGCAGATGAACGCCCTGCTCGCCTATCTCACTGAGAACTGCTGCGCCGGCGCCGAAGCCTGCGCACCGACCGCCGCTTGCACTCCACGCCCGAAAGGAGCCCGCCGATGAACCGTTTCCACGTACATCTGAACGTCGCCGACCTGGCGTCCAGCATCCGCTTCTACAACGAGTTGTTCGCCATGCCGCCCACCGTGCAGAAGGCCGACTACGCCAAGTGGATGCTGGACGACCCGCGCATCAACTTCGCCATCTCCAACACCGGCCGCGCACCGGGCGTCGATCATTTGGGATTGCAGGTCGACAGCCGCGAAGAGCTCACCGCGCTGGGCCGACGCCTCGACGCCGCCGGCGGCACCGTGGCGCCGGAGGAAGCGGCCGTGTGCTGCTACGCGCAGTCCGACAAGCTGTGGACCGCTGACCCGCAGGGCACGCGCTGGGAGTCGTTCCACACCTTCGGCGATGCCACCACCTACTACGACGCCGAGATCGGCTGCGCCGGCGAAGGCGCCGCCGCCTGCGCGCCCAGCCCGCAGATCGTCGCGAAGCCAACGACCGCATCGTCCTGCTGCGCCACGTCTTCGACCTGCTGCTGAGGCACGCACCATGCCGATCCGCCTGGCCCTGCCGTCCGAACACGCCGCCATCCGCGCACTGCTGACGGATAACGACCTGCCCGTGCAGGACCTGGACAGCGCCGTCGTCGCCTTCCTGGTGGCCGACGACGGCGGCTCCATCGCCGGCGTGGTCGGCCTGCAGATATTCGGCGACATCGGCCTGCTGCGCTCGCTGGCGGTGCGCGCCGAGTATCGCCGCAGCGGCACCGGCAGCCGCCTGGTCGCCGCGATCGAACGCGAAGCGCAGGCACTCAGCCTGCGACAACTCGTACTACTGACACAAACGGCGGCGGATTATTTCGCCAGCCGAGGCTATCGCACGATCGACCGCACCCAGGCACCGGTCGCCGTGCAAAACAGTGCCGAGTTCTTGTCGCTGTGCCCGGCGTCCGCTGCCTGTCTGACCAAATCTCTGGACCTGTCCATGAACGCACGCAGCTACAACGTTCTGTTCCTATGCACCGGCAACTCCGCGCGCAGTCAGATGGCCGAAGCCCTGCTCAACGACATGGGCAAGGGACGCATCCGCGCCTACAGCGCCGGTAGCCACCCCGCGCCGAACGTGCAACCGCTCGCCGCGCAACTCATCGCGGACCTCGGCTATCCGACCGATGCGCTACGCCCGAAATCCTGGGACGAGTTCGCCGCTGCGGACGCCCCCGCCATGGATATCGTCATCACCGTTTGCGACAACGCCGCGGGCGAAACCTGCCCGCTATGGCCGGGACATCCTGCGCTGGCCCACTGGGGCGTGGCGGACCCGGCGCGCACCCCGGACGATCCGAATGCCTTCAAGCAGGCCTGGCTGGCCTTGCGTCGCCGCATCGAACTGCTGCTGGCCTTGCCCTTGGACAAGCTGGACCGCCTTGCCCGCGAACAACACCTCCATCAGATCGGCCAGACCCCATGACTTCGACCCCCCCCAAGAAGCGCGTCCTGTTCGTCTGCGTCGAAAACTCCAACCGCAGCCAAATGGCCGAAGCCTTCGCGCGCATCCACGGCGGCGACCGCATCGAGGCCCACAGTGCCGGCTCGGCGCCGTCTGGCCGCATCAACCCCAAGGCCATCCAGTACATGGCCGAATTGGGTTACGACCTGAGCACGCACGCCTCCAAATCCCTGGACGAGATCGACGGCGCATTCGATGCCGTCATCACCATGGGCTGCGGCGACAATTGCCCCTGGGTGCCTGCGCAACTGCGCGAGGACTGGGCCCTGCCCGATCCCAAGCACCTGGACGGCGATGCCTACCGCGTCGTGCGCGACGAAATCTCGACGCGGGTGCGCGCACTGCTGGCCTCGCTGCAATGACCCTGGGCCGCAAACTACTGGCCGAGTTCGTCGGTACCGCCCTGCTGTTGGCCACGGTGGTCGGCTCCGGCGTCATGGGCGTGGCCCTGTCGGGAGGCAACGACGGCATCGCTTTGCTCGCCAATGCCGCCGCGACCGCGGGCATCCTGTACGTATTGATCGCTGTGCTCGGCCCGGTGTCCGGCGCGCACTTCAACCCGGCCGTGACCCTGGCGATGCGGCTGCGCGGCGAGCTGGACACCCGCGAAGCCGTCGCCTACATCGCCGTGCAGATCGTCGCCGCCGTCGCCGGCGTGCTGCTCGCGCACGCCATGTTCGACCTGCCGCTGTGGCAGCCCGGCACCCGCGTGCGCAGCGGCGCGGCGCAATGGCTGAGCGAAGCGGTGGCGACCTTCGGCCTGCTGCTCACCATCCTGCTCGGCGCGCGCCACCGCCGCGTCGCGGTGCCGGCCCTGGTGGCCGGCTACATCTTCGCCGCCTACTGGTTCACCGCCAGCACTTCGTTCGCCAATCCGGCGGTGACGCTGGCGCGCTCGCTCACCCAGACCTTCGCCGGCATTCGCCCGACGGATGTAGGCGGTTTCGTGCTGGCGCAGCTGGCCGGCGCGGGTGTCGCATTGTGGATAGCGCCGAAGTTGCTGGCGCCATCTGCAGCAGCGGCGGACGGCGCCGACAACTGACAGCCGCCCGCTTTGGGGTAGGAGCGACGTCAGTCGCGACCCGCGCAGCCCACCCGGAATCCGCGATCGCGGCTTACGCCGCTCCCACAGAGAGCGGAGGGCTGCTGCAGCGAGCTAGCGTCGGCTGTCGTGGCAGCGGTGTAAGCCGCGATTGCGCAACCCGCCGGAGGAACGCTGTCGCGGCTCACGCCGCTCCTACCCCAAGGCTGGCTTCGCGCAGCAGCAGATCGTGCCGACCCCGTAGCCGCTCGCGTGGAAGCAACCACCGCCGACCTGTTTGGCGCGCCCGTCCATGCGTAGAAGAATGCGGGCAGCTGCGTCGTTATATTCACTGGCGCTACTCGGGCTCATCCGGCAAAGACCAACCCACTATTTCGAGGAATCGCTCGGACTCGGGGGTCTTCTCGAAGGCACTGCCCTCCTTCGCGTCGAGGAAAGCGATGATCCCGGGGTCGTAGTTAGCGATGGTGTTGACATCGTAGATGCCCAGATTGTCCGGGTCGCTCATGTACTCGTCGTCTTCATAGCCGGACATGAAGCGCCAACCGCTGTCGATCTCGTTGTCCGGCGCCTCGCGATACATGAAGCGGACAGGATACCCCTCCACGACGATGCGATCCGTGGCGATGCAGCTGCCGTAACCGCCGACCAATGGCTTGATCTCGGTTGCGGACAATCGAAAATTCTTAGCCATCCAAAACACCCTCCGACCGAAGCGATCCGCATGCCGGTCGCGATTCGTCCACCCTACCGCGAACGCGATGAGCAAGGCGCATAGGCAGGTCCCTGGCACGGCAGGGCCGGCCGCACGTCAGTTCCCCAGATGCTGCTTGGCCAAGGCAACCCAATCCCGCTCGGACGAGAATCCGACCTCTTCCATGAGTGCGGCAAGACCGGAATACAGGGACCAAGGAGGGATTGCGCTCGTTGCGTCCCACTTCACCTGCGAGCACTTGAAGCAGATCGCCATGATGCTGATTCGCTCGCCCGAGGCGTAGAACTCGATCCGGTGGTGCGGCTCGAAAATGCAGGCGGCGAAGGCATCCTGCGTCGTAGGGTCCAGACCATCGACGAGGGACTGGAAAAAATCTCTCTGCGACGGGCTGAGCTGATGGCTGCCGTATACGACTTCGTTCGGGATCAACGATTTGCCGGCGTCGGCGTCGTAGGCGTCGTACAGGTAGGAATGTTCGGTGACCACGATCCGATCGGACCGTCGGATCAAGCCGGCGAGCTCGTCGCGGTACGCCAGACCGGTAAGGACCGCCATCGTCAGGAAAGCGTCCGACTGGAAAGCGAGTCGGATATGCTGGCGCCCGCGGCCGCGATTAGGCTGGCGACGACGGCCAGCCAGAATCCGCCCTTGACCTCGCCCCATAGCTGATGGCTCGCGACGTACAAGCAGGCGCAGAAGACGACGGACAGCAGAAAGCCCAACCATGGGCGGCGGTACAGAGCGACTACGGCGGCCCCGCCCACTGCGCACAGGCCTAGCCACAGCCCCTTTACCCCAGCCGCAACGGCCCGCAGGGCGTCGAGCTCCGCGGAGTTCTGGAACAGGCCGAAGATCAGATCGAGCGCAAGGACCAGATGCATGACCGTAAGCGCCAGCAGCAACATGGCGGCGAATCGGCTCAGGAAGGTCTTCGGGGTTGTCATCAGCTCCGTCATTGCCGCAAGCCTCTATCGGACCGGGGCGCGTGACGCCTTCGCTTTCGGCTTGGGTGCAGGGCCCGGCTTGCCGAAACGCTTGGCGGAAAGCTCGGCGGCCTTGACGCGCTCGAGTTCGCGATTCTTCGGCGGCGTGAACGTGGTCAGCGAATTGATGAGCATGGTCGCCGCATCGCTGACCTGCTTCACGGCCAGATTGAAGGCCGCCTCATTGGCCTTGGACGGCGCGTTGAAGCCGCTGAGTTTGCGGACGAACTGCAAGGCCGACGCGCGGATCTCGTCGCCCGTCGCCGGGGGCTCGAAGTTGTACAAGGTACGAATGTTTCGGCACATATCGCCTCCAAGCCCGGATGTCCGAGCGCTTGCGAACCGCCCGCGCATGCCGGGCGTCGCGACGGAGTGTCGGGCGGCCGCTTCGGCGCTGTCAACGGCCCGCCTTTGTGCATGGCCCAGCTCTGCCCGCCCTGCGCAGCACAGACGCCCGGGCCAACCAGCGAAATCGCCTCGAACGCAAGGCGTCGCGTCCTCGCAGGGCGAAAACCTGCAGCCGCCTAGCGAAAGGCCGCATGCCCGCCGCAGGGTCGCGGTCGCGGCTTGCGCCGTTCTTACCCCAAAGCCGAACCTGCGTGGGGGGGGCCAGCCCCCCTAGTGACGAACGGTAAGAACGGGTCGACGCTCTCATGGTGAACTAAATACGCGCCAATCAGGCGCTCGGCAAAGGACTACCGCGATGTACTTCAAGCTCTACGAGGACAAACAGGGCGACTGGCGCTGGACGCTGCACGCCGCCAACCACAAGAAGATTGCCGACTCGGCCGAGGGCTACAACAACAAGTCGGACTGCGAGGACGGCATCGATCTCGTCAAGTCGGTTACGGCATCGACGCCCATCAAAGAGTGATCGACCGGCGGGGCACAGAAACCTCTGCGCCCCGCCTTCCACCTTCAATCGCGGCTCGGGCATCCGCTGCGCGGGATACATCGCGGGCATGATCGCTAGCGTGACGGTGCGGTTCGTTGAGCTCACAGCACCCTACACGGCTAGTCGCTGACTAGATCACGTCCTGCACATACTTCCGGGTCTGTTCTGAGTAGACCTTCAATTTCAAGCTCACATAGGAAGCGCCGACCTTCTCCCCAAGAGCGCCCGCATCAAGGATATACATCGTCGACTGCAAAGAAATCACACGATCTTTCATCAATTTTTGCAACAGCGCACGGCCGACCTCACCTTTCATCATGCGCTGATGATCAATCTTGTCCCTAAAGCGGCCAAGTTGTCCTTTGCTATGAGAGCGAAATGCCATCGCAAGCCTGCGGAGCGCTCGCAATGCTTCGGCAGTCTTCGGGCTCTCATCCTGCTTGGTGGCACTAGCGAACTGCGTCCACGGATAAGACGCAGCATCCGGCCAATTGACCTGCAACTGCGTGCCAGGCCGCACAATGGGCGCTGCTAGGGCTGAACTCGCGACCAACTCTTCAGCTTCCAAGATCACAGTGTTGTCACTACTTAGCGCATCACTCTTAGCCACGATATGACCACAGCGCAACGTGATACGTTTCGCTGCGATAAATACTGGAGCTACGAACTCCAGCTGATCTCCGACGCCAAGCTCGACCGAGCTTCTCTCCGCAGTCACGAAAACACCGGAAACTCGACGTCCAAACCGCAAACTTCCCGCGCTTGGCACTCTAAACTCGATTCGCGACGGTGATTCACCACCACGATCAACTACGAGCTCAACCGAAAGATCATCACCCTCTTCGTTATCCTCAACATTTAGATGGACAGTCTCGCCCGGCTTAGCACGTGCCAGCACAGATTCAAAAATTAGACCCACATGCTCTGCCGGCATTCGACTTTTCGCACTTGTGATATCGCTATAGAACTCATACAGGAATGGGTTTGGAGTGTGTTTTGTCGAGCTTGCATAGCTTTCTGCGGCACTGATAAGCTCTTCTCGCCCGCCATTTAAAGCAGCGGCCACTACACAAGCAGCAAAAACTGCGCTAGAAGGTTCAGTCCCACTACCATCCAGAAATGGATGCTGTGGAAGCAGGTTATTTACTGCTTGCTCATAGCTTGCCACTTGCTCAGGTTTTAGCTGAGGAGGTAGCGGGGGCTGCTTAGCGCCAAATAAACGAGCGCCTATGCGACTCAGCTGTTCTTCTGGCCCGTAAAGCCCTTCTGGAATCTTTGGAAAAGTATTCTGGAGCTGAGAAACAAGCTTGCCTTGCTCGCGAATAAGTATTTCGCTTGAGAGACTTGCAAGCACCTGCCCACCAAGAATCCGCTGCATCTCACCCCCCAATTTGGAAGGATTGCTCTCCGATGCAATAACTTTCGAAACAGCGTCCAGGACAGGCGCATAACCAACGAATCGGTCTTCATCTTGCAAAGAAAGTTGTCGTAGCCCATCAATTGTCAAGTCGACCACGTCCTCGTAAACCGAGCCATGCGTCTGAAGCGACCTTCCAAGGTCCGGGTAGAGCAAATTGCGCGCCGCATCTTCGGCCATCGCCAATCGTTGGAGTCTCGCAAGCACGAATTTTTTGGCTTGAGCAAGATTGAAGAGATTGATGTCGAAAATAGGCGGCTCTATACCACCCAACTCATTGAGTATGGTCCATGCTTCTTCAACAATGCCGACGCGACCGAGAACAATCACCGGGAACTTCCCCATGGCTGCGGCACTTGCAACGTCGGTGAGAAACGCCTCGAAACCTGACTGCGTCACTCGCAGGCGCGCTTCATCCAGGGCATCTATTACTATCCCCACTTTTCCACCTGTCCACGCATCTAGCAGATTGGCGTACACAAGCCCGCCAACCAGGTAGTTGCCAGCAACAGTGGCAGCGGAAGCCAGATCCAAATAGACAGCGCCGGTAGCTGCGCATATTTCTTTTGCAAGAGTCGACTTACCCACGGCACCCGGCGCGCCAACCAGCCAAACCTTCTGGGTTAAGTCATCGAACCCATCGCGAAGACTGAGACTGGCTTGCACGTAGGACGGCTCACTTGTTACAGCGACATCCCACCCATCAAGCGGCTTCGCCACCGGAGACCTTTCTACCCCCGCGAAGTTCTTCCTCCAAAAATCATCGATTGAGTATTCCATCCCCGCCCCCGCATTCACGATAGAAAGTTCAGCGTATCACGCATATATATTGCGCATTATTCTTAGCCCGTACGCGAGTAAAAAAAAACGCCGCGGAATCCGCGGCGTTTTCGTGAGTTCCAAGGTCCGGCGGCTTAGTAATAACCCGCCAGATTCAAGAACCAGCCCTTGTTGTCGTACTTCAGGTCGGTCAGGTCGTCGCTGAAGTCGGTGAAGTTGTAGCCCACGCCGACCTTGAAGTTGTCGCCGATCTGGCGGTCCAGGCCGATCAGCCAGCCGCGCTTGTCGCCGCCGTCCTTGACCTGCAGCCAGCGGTACTCGGCCAGGCCTTCCCATTTGGCGATCAGGTGATAGCGCAACTGGCCGGCGACGAAGTCGGCGCGGCTGTCCAGCCACTGGCCTTCGCCGCGACCGATACGGTAGTCGCCCCAGCGGCTGGCGAGCTTGCCGGCCACTTCCCACTTGTCGTCGAGGCGGTAGACACCTTCGAACGACAGCACTTGCGAGCGCTGGTCGTAAGTGGCGCCGCCGTCCTGGCCGAGGGTGGCCAGGTCGTACAGGTAGGTGTACTTGCCGAACAGGCCCCAGCGGGTGTTGTCGTGCGGGCGGTAGGCGAAGCCGAGGTTGGCTTCGGCCAGCTTGGCGCTTTCGGCCGGGTTGAGCTCGTCCTGGGTGTCGGCGTAGTTGGCGCGCAGGGCCAGGCGCAGGTCTTCGTTGACCTTGTAGAACAGGCGGTTGGTGGTGACCCACTGCTCGCGCTGTTCGGCGCCGGTGTCCTTGCGGTACTCCAGCTTGCTGTTCCACTGGGCGACTTCGTCGGTGCGGCCGCCGCTGACGCTGTAGGCGCGGCGGTCGACCCGGCCGGTGCTGGCGTCGAGTTCGCCGTCCATCAGCGTGAAGCCGATGTTCCAGCCTTCGGCCGGATAGAAGTCCATGCCGTAGGTGTGGACGATGCCCTGGCTGTTGTCGCTCGGGTCCTTGAGGAACTGGCTTTCGTTGAACAGGTTGACCTGGTTGGTCAGGCGCCAGCGCTGGCCGAGGGTCCAGCCGTTCTGCAGATCGCGGTTGAACAGCGGGTCGGTGGCGGTGGTGTCGGTGCTGTAGCTGTAGGCGCCGTAGATCGTATGATCGGGCTTGAGGCGGTATTCGGCCTCGACCTTGCCGCCGTGGCCGCGGCTGCCGCTGCTGACTTCGGCGCCGACGCTGGAACGGTCGCCGAACAGGTACTTGGCGCCGAGGGTGACCAGGTTGTTGCGGTCGTAGGCGCCGCCGTCGTCGTCGGCGGTGAACTGGCCGACGCCGTACAGCTCCAGCGAAGTGCCGAAGCGGCGGCGGTAGCTCACGGCCGCCAACAAGGCATCGGCGCTGCCGCTGAGGTGCTCTTCGCGCACGCGGCGCAGTTCGGCGCCGAGCTGGGCGTCGTTGGTGATGCGCCAGTCGGCGGTCAGCTGGCTCTGCTCCAAGGCCTCGGCGCCACGCTCGGCGCGCGAATACTTGCCGTACAGGCTGAAGTTCTCGGTGAAGTAGCCGAGGAACTCGGCGCCGTACTCTTCGATATCCAGGCCGGTGTCGGCGCGTGCGACCGAGAAGCCGGCGTCGACGTCGCGCCACCAGGCGCCGACGCTCCAGTCGCGCTCGGTCCAGCCCAGTTCCTTGAAGTTGGCGCGGGCTTCGACCGCTCGCGCATCGCCGCTGCGCGCGGCGGTGACCGGGTTGCGCTGGACGAAGCTGAGGCCGCCGTTGTCCGAATAGAAGATCGGGGCGACGGTGGACTCGCTGCGGGTCTGTTCGAGCTTGAGGTAGGTGCCGCGACCGGCCTGCAGGGTCAGGTCGACGCCCTTGAGGCTGTAGTCGTCGCCGCGGCGGTTCTCGTCGATATAGGTACCGCCGACCGCGACGTGCTCGCCGAACCACTGCTTGCCGCGGAAGCCGGCGCTGACGTCGTCGGCGTCGAAGCCGACCGGCACGTATTCGTAGTCGACCAGCAGCAGCTGGGTGTAGCCGTCGAGCGGCTGGTCGCGGGTCAAGGTGCGCACGTTCTCGCGCGTGACCTGGGCCAGCGGACGGGTCAGGATCAGGCGGCCCTGGAGTTCGTCGATCTCGTAGTCGGCACCGCGCTGCAAGTCCACGCGGCTCTCGGTGCGGCCGGTGGTGCGGTCGCGGATTTCCAGGGTGACCTTGTCCGAACCCGGCAGCACATCGGTGTGCTTGAGGTAATACAGGCTGCCGCCGGTGCCGAGGAACTCGGTGTGGCCGTAGGCGCTCTGCGCTTCGGAGCCGAACGCGCGCACCTCGCTCTTGGGATCGCCGAGCTGGGTGGTGGCGCGCGAACGCCAGGACAGCGCCGCGCCGTACAGCGAGCGGTCGTACTGGCCGTACTCGGTGCCGGTGATGCCGGTGTTGAAGTTGCCCCACAGCGCCTGGTTCTGGTCCCAGTCCACGCGCACGTACAAGCGGCCCTGGGTATCGACGTCGCGGTAGGTGCTGGAGTCGTCGCCGTAGACCGGGTAGTACAGATCCGGGTCGAGGCGGCGGAACACGTCCTGGGCGTCGGCGTCGAAGAAGCCGTTGAACAGCTGCTTGATCTCGCGCTCGCGGGTGTCGGCCTGGGCGGTGATCAGGTACTTGCCCTTGACCTTGCCCTTCAAATAGAACGCCAGCCGGCCCTCGCTGATGAAGTCCTTGTCGTAGCGCTCGTCGCCGGCCAGCGGTTCGATGTTGCCGCTGACGTTGTTCTGCGACACGGTGACGTCGGCCAGGGCGACCAGGAAGGCGTACTTGCCGGTGACGTCGACGTCGAGGCGGTGCTGCAGCGGCGCGCCGCCGCGCGGCTTGATCGCCACGTCGTAGCCGTGGCGGCCGATCGGCTCCAGGAACTCGGCCACGAACTTGCGCTCGAGGTCGATCGGGAAGGTTTCGCCGTTGATGGTCAGCTGGGTGTCGCGCGGGATGTCGCGGCCGTAGATGCGCACCCGCGAGCCGTAGATCGGGATGTTCTGGATGCGCAGCGAGCTGCGGCCATAGATCGCGTTCTCGATGCCCTGCGATTCGGCTTCGTCGCCGTCCAGGACTTTGCCGAGCGTGCGCTGGTTCTCGTCGCGCAGCACCTGGATGCCGCGTTCGTAGTCTTCCGGACGCACCAGCTGCACGCGCTTGCCGACGGTTTCGTCGAAGGCGCCGTCCTTGCCGTAGGCGCGGGTGACGTAGATCAATTCGTCGCCCGGCTGCAGGTTGAGGTCGGCCGGCAGAGCGCCGTCCCACGCCTGGTCGGTGACGTTGGCCACCGGCAGCTCGATCCTGGCCAGCGGCGTGACCAGGTCGGCGTCGCTGCCGCGGTACACGGTGACTTCGATCTTGTCGATGAACGAGGCGTAGTTGGTGTAGCCGTGGAAGCGCAGCGGCTTGGCGATGCGGCCGTTCTCGAAGGGCACGGTCGAACCGCCCTGCACGTCGAGCACGGGACGGCCGAGGGTGGGATCTTCGGTCGCCCAGATCACGCCGCCATTGGGCAGATCGATGCTGAAGCGGCCGGCGATCTTGGCGCTGCCGGGCAGCACGTCCTCGCGCACCACATCGACGCGGCGGTTGCGCTGCAGGGCGTCGCTGTCCTCGCCTTGCGCGATCGGGCGTTCCTCGCCGCGGGTGCGGATGCGGAACAGCAGGCCTTCGTCGCTACGGCATTCGCCGCCGTCGCAACGCGCCGCATTGCCCTCGCCTTCGCCGGATTTCGGCGTCGCGTCCTGGGCCAGCGCGGAGCCGGCGCCGGCCGAGAGCAGGCCGATCAGGGTCATGTCCAGAAGCTTCATCTTCATCTTCATGGCCATGTCCTCAGCGCCCGCCCACGCCGACGGGGGCGTTGGTATCGTCAGTTATGTCCACACGCACCTTCTGTTTCACCTTCGGCTCGAGTTCGGCCGATATCGCCTCGAATACGGCCTTGGCGCGGCGCAGGCCGAGCTGGACGTTGTAGGCGTTGGCGCCGCGCGGATCGGCGCGGCCGACGATACCGATCACACCGCGGCCTTCGCGGTTGAGGGTCTTGGCGATTTCCGAGATCAGGCCGCGGTACTGCGGGCGGATCGTGTCCTGGTCGGTGTCGAACAGCAGTTCGCCGAGCTTGATCGCCTGGTCGAGGCTGACCAGCGCCGAGGCGTCGGTGCCGGCGACCACGTCGATGCGAACCTTGGCGGCCAGCGCCGGCTCCAGTTCCTTGCTCAGCGCCGCGCGCACCGCATGGGCGCGGGCGAAGGCCAGGGCCTCGGCTTCGGCCTGGGCGGCGATGGTGACGCTGCCGCCGTCGGCGTCGCGCAGGCTCTGGGCGATCTTGCCGAACATCGGCGCGTAATCGCTCTTCACCTGGTCGCTACCGGCTTCGAACATCACCTCGCCCAGTTCGACGTCGGTCTCGCTGCTGCCGCCGCGGATCTCGCCGGCCGGCAGCTTGACGCCGAAGTCGAAGCGGGTCGGCACGCCCTGAGTCACGCGGCGGACGCGCGGGTTTTCGGTGGTGAACACCGAGCCCGGCGGCAGCGTGGCCTGGTCGACCTTGAGGATGAAGTTGCGGCCGCGTGCGGCGTCGCCGCCCGAGATGCCCTCGAGGTGGTAACGGCCGTAGGCGTCGGTCTGCATGATCAGGCCTTCCACCGAGGCGATACGCACGCCGGGGATGCCGCGCTCGTCGATGCCTTCGTTACGGATGGTGTAGGACACCTCGTAGCCGTCGGCGACCTGGCTGACCTGGCGCGTGACCTGCAGGTCCTGCGCGGTCAGGCCCTTGGCGGCGTCGCCGCGGACGCGGTCGACCGTGGTCTGGCCGGCGGCGTTCATGCGGACGGAGCTGCCCTCGTCGGTGGTCAGGACGAAGTCGTCGCTGAAGTCGAGCGAGCGCAGGGTCTGGCGCACCACGACCTGATGACGCTGGGCGTCGTCGGCGCTGGAGCTGCGGCCGGCGATGTCGCCGATCGCGATGCCGTGCAGCAGCGGCGCGCTGGCGTCGGGCTCCGGTTGCGGCCCGGTGCCACGGTCGACCGTGGTCGAACCGGCGACGTAGGCACCCGGGGCGAAGCCGCCCTGCACGCGCACGCCGCCGGCCTTGGCCGGGTCCTGCCAGCCGTCGCCGTCGCGGTCGTCGTAGACCGAGCCCATGATCAGGCTGTCCTCGAGCAGCGGATCGCCGGCCATGTCGACATCGGCGGTGGCGACGTTGCCGATCGAACTGCCGTTGCTGTCGAGCGCGGTGACGCTGTTGCTGTGCACGCCCTTGCCCACGCCGGCGCCGACGCGCAGGAAGTAGACGATGGTGGCGCGCTGGCCGATGGCGACGTCGATGCCGTTGATGCGCAGCGGGTTGGTGCCGCCGATGCTGGCCGCGTCGTCCTCGTCGTCCACGCTGAGCGAGCCGTCGACGTAGGTGAAGCCCGCGGGCGGCGTGTCGACCAGGGTCGCGTTGCGCGCCGGCGAGTCGCCGACGTTCTCGGCGATCACGGTGTAGCGGACCAGGTCGCCGATCTTGACCGAGCGCTGGGCCGACTGCTTGCTCAGGCGCAGCACCGGGGCGTTGGCGGCCACGGTGATGGTGACCACGGCGATGTCGCAGACCGGGGTCGGCACCGAGGTGTCGCAGACGCGGTAGGTGAAGCTGTCGGTACCGGCGAAGAACTGGTTCGGCGTGTAGGTGCACACGCCCGCGGCGCAGTTCACGGTGCCGTTGGCCGGAGCGACGGTCACGAAGACCGAGGCGGGGTCCAGCGGCGCGCTGGTCACGGTGTCGTTGCCGAGCACGCTGATCGTCACCGGCACCTGCTGGTTGGTGGTGGTGACGTCGTCGGTGGCCACGACCAGGTTGGGCTGGACCAGCACCGAAACGGTGGCGGTGGCGCAGTTGGCCGGGTTGAGCTTCTCGCAGATCGTGTAGGTGTAGCTGTCGTTGCCGCTGAAGTTCGGGTTGGGCGTATAGACGATGGTGCCGTTGCTGTTGACCGTGACCGTGCCGTTCGCCGGGTTGCTGGCGATGGTGATGTTGATCAGGGTCGGGTCGATCGGCGCACCGTTGAGGGTGTCGTTGCCCAGCACGCTGGTGACCAGCGGGGTGTTCTGCGGGGTGACGCCGTTACCGCCGCCGACCGGGTCGTCGACCGCGGTGATCGCAGGAGCGACCACGGTGACCGTCGCCACTGCGGTGTCGCAGTTGCTCGGGTTCAGCACCTCGCAGATCTGGTAGGTGACGGTGTAGGTGCCAGCCGGAGTGTTCGGCGCGACATCGACCGTACCGTTGGCATTCACCGTCAGCGGGCCGCTAGTGACCGGCGTCAGGGTGACGTCGGCCGGGTTCACGGTGCTGCCGTTGAGCGTGTCGTTGCCGAGCACGTTGACCACGGCGGTCGCGCCGGTGCTGCCGTTGACCGGCGTGGCGACCACGTCGTCGACGGCGTCGATCGGTGCGGCGTTGACCGTGACCGTGACTAGGGCGGTGTCGCAGTTGCTCGGGTTGAGCACTTCGCAGATCCGGTAGCTGACGGTGTAGACGCCGGCCGGGGTGTTGGGCGCGACATCGACCGTGCCGTTGGCGTTGACCGTGAGCGGGCCGTTGCTGACCGGCGTCAGGACGACGTTGGTGGTGGTAGCCGCAGCACCGTTGAGGGTGTCGTTGCCGAACACGTTGATCACGCCCGTGCCGCCGGTGCTGCCGTTGACCGGCGTGGCGACCGGGTCGTCGACCGCATCGATCGGCGCGGCATTGACCACCACGGTGATCGTAGCCGGATCGCAGTTGCTGGGATGCAAGGTCTCGCACAGCTGGTACGGAATCACGTAGCTGCCGGCCGGAGTGCCCGCGGCGACCGAAACCGTACCGTCGGACGCGACCGCAACGCCATCGCCCGGGTTCGGGTCGTTGACGGTGAGGGTCACGAACGCCAGATCGATCGCGCCACCGTTGAGGCTGTCGTTGGTCAGGGCGTTGCCGACATTGGCCGAGCCGTTGGTGCCGTTGACCGGCGAGCCGCTGTAGTCGTCGTCGTTGGCGACGATCACCGCCTGCGCCACGGTGATGGTGACGGTGGCGTTCGCGCACACCGGCGTCGGCGTGGAGACGTCGCAGACGCGGTAGACGAAGCTGGTGTTGCCGCTGAAACCGGCGGTCGGCGTGTAGGTGCACAGGCCGGCGCTGTCGCAGCTCACGCTGCCGCTGGTCGGCGGAGTGACGACGCTGACCGAGGCCGGATTGAGCGGCGCGCCGGTGGTGGTGTCGTTGCCGATCACGCTGATGCCCACCGGCGTGTTCTGCGGCGTGCTGGCGCTGTCGTCGACCGCGGTGACGGTATTGCCGCCGACGGTTATGGTCACGGTCGCGGTGTCGCAGACGGTGCCGTTCGGCGCCGGCAGGCAGACGCTGTAGTTGAAGCTGTCCGGACCGCTGTAGTTGGCGTTCGGCGTGTAGACGTAGCTGCCGTCGCTGTTGAAGGCCAGCGTGCCGTTGGCGGTACCACCGACCAGGGTGTAGGCCGCGCCCGCCGGTGCGCTGTCGTTGCCGATCACGGTGGCGTTGAGCGCGGTGTTCTGCGGCGTGGTCTCGCTGTCGTCGCCGGCGTTCGGGCCGACCACGACGTCCACGGTCGCGGTGTCGCAAACGGTGCCGTTCGGCGCCGCCAGGCAGACGGTGTAGTCGTAGCTGTCGACGCCCGCGAAACCGGGGTTCGGCGAGTAGGTGCAGCTGCCGGCCGCGCAGGTCACGTTGCCGTTGGCGCCGTTGGTCGGAACCACCGAGGCCGGATCAATGACGCCGCCGCTGGTGGTGTCGTTGCCGACGGCGTTGGTCGCGACCGGGGTGTTGAAGTTCGTAGCCGCCGTGTTGTCCACGGCAACGATGGTCGCGGCCGCGATGGTGATGTTCACCGTCGCGGTGTCGCAGACCGTGCCGTTCGGCGCCGGCAGGCAGACGCGGTAGTTGAAGCTGTCGCTGCCGTTGAAGTTGGTGTTCGGCGTGTAGACGTAGCTGCCGTCGGCATTGAAGGTCAGCGTGCCGCTGGCCGGGCCGGACACCAGGGAGTAGACCGAGCCGGCGGACGCGGTGTCGTTGGTCGACGCGTTGCCGTTCAAGGCCACGTTCTGCGGCGTGGTCTCGTTGTCGTCGTCGGCGTTCGGGCCGACCACGACCGGCACGTTGGCGTCGTCGCAGGTCGCCGGCGTGGTGGCCGGCAGCGTGCAGATGCGATAGCCGACGGTGTACGCGCCCGGAGCCGTGCCGGCCGGCACGGTGAAGCTGCCGTCCGGGTTGGCGATCAGGCCGGTCAGGCCGCCGTTGCTGACGATGCTGGGCGCGGTGGCATTGACGCCGATGACCACGGCGACGCCGTTGGTGGTGTCGTTGACGGTGACGTTGGGCACGGTGCCGCCGGCGAACGGCAGCACGGTGGCCGCATCGTCGACGGCATCGATCGAGATCGACACCGGGGTGGTCTCGGTATCGCTGTCGTTGCCGCTGTTCGGGTCGGCGGTGGCGCTGCCGACGCTGGCGGTGTTGCTGATCGAGGACGCGCCTGCGTAATTGGCCGGCACGGCCAGGGTCAGGGCGATCGCCGCGTTGCTGCCGGCGGCCAAGGTCGGACGCGAGCACTCGACGGTACCGGCGTTGTTGACGCAGGCCCAGCCGGCGCCGGCGGCGCTGACGAAGTTGAGGCCGGCTGGGATCGGATCGCTGACCACGACGTTCGACGCCGCGGACGGGCCGGCGTTGGCGACGGTGATCGTGTAGGCCAGGTTGTTGCCCGGCACGACCGAGGCGCCGGCGTCGTCCTTGTCGATCGACAGGTCGGCCGAAGCGGTCGGGGTGGTGGTCGCGGTGCCGGTGTTGTTGGCCGGGGTCGGATCGTTAGTCGTGGAACTGACCGTGGCGGTGTTGAGGTAGGTGCCCGTGGCGTTGACGGTTGCGGTGATCTGCAGCGAGGTCGAGGCCGCGTTGGCGAGGCTGCCAATGGTCCACACGCCGGTGCCGGGCACGTAGGCGCCTGCACCGTTATCCGAAACGTAGGTGTAGCCGTTCGGCAGCAGGTCGGCGACCGAGACGCCGGCCGAGGCCGACGGACCGTTGTTGGTCACGGTCAGCGTGAACACGACGTTCGTGCCGACGACCGGATTCGCATTGTCGACCGACTTCGCCATGACCAGGTCGGCCGAAGCCACCGGGGTCGTGGTCGCAGTGCCGGTGTTGTTGCCCGGGGTCGGATCGTTGGTCGTGGAACTGACCGTCGCGGTGTTGAGGTAGGTGCCCGTGGCGTTGACGGTCGCGGTGATCTGCAGCGAGGTCGAGGCCGCGTTGGCGAGGCTGCCGATGGTCCATACGCCGGTGCCCGGCACGTAGGCGCCCGCAGCGTTGTCGGACACATAGGTGTAGCCGTTCGGCAGGAGGTCGGCGACCGAGACGCCGGCCGAGGCGGACGGACCGTTGTTGGTGACGGTCAGGGTGAACACGACGTTCGTGCCGACGATCGGGGTCGCGTTGTCCACCGACTTCGCCATGACCAGGTCGGCCGAAGCCACCGGGGTCGTGGTCGCAGTGCCAGTGTTGTTGGCCGGAGTCGGATCGTTGGTGGTCGAGCTGACCGTCGCGGTGTTGAGGTAGGTGCCCGTGGCGTTGACGGTTGCGGTGATCTGCAGCGACGTCGAGGCCGCGTTGGCGAGGCTGCCGATGGTCCACACGCCGGTACCGGACACGTAGGCGCCCGCGCCGTTGTCGGACACGTAGGTGTAGCCGTTCGGCAGGAGGTCGGCGACCGAGACGCCGGCCGAGGCGGACGGACCGTTGTTGGTCACCGTCAGGGTGAAGACGACGTTCGTGCCGACAACCGGGGTCGCGTTATCGACCGACTTCGCCATGACCAGATCGGCCGAAGCCACCGGAGTCGTGGTCGCCGTGCCGGTGTTGTTGCCCGGAGTCGGATCGTTGGTGCTGGACGAAACGGTCGCGGTATTGAGGTAGGTACCGGTGGCATTGACCGTTGCGGTGATCTGCAGCGAGGTCGAGGCCGCGTTGGCGAGGCTGCCGATGGTCCACACGCCGGTGCCCGAGGCGTAAGCGCCCGCACCGTTGTCGGAGACGTAGGTGTAGCCGTTCGGCAGCAAATCGGCGACCGAGACCGCAGCTGCAGCCGACGGACCATTGTTGGTGACCGTCAGGGTGAACACGACGGTCGTGCCGACGACCGGATTCGCGTTCGACACGCCCTTGACGATGGCCAGGTCGGCCGTCGGGACCGGGCCCGGCGTCGAGGTCGAGGTGTTGTTGCCCGGGTTCGGATCGTTGGTAGTCGAGCCGACCGTTGCGGTGTTCGCATACGGGCCGGCAGCGTTGACGGTCACCACGATGTTCAGCGCGGTGCTGGCGCCGCTGGCGAGGTTGCCGATGGTCCAGGCGCCGGTACCGGGCACGTAGGCACCCGCGCTGTTGTCGGACACGTAGGTGTAACCGGCCGGCAACAGGTCGGCGACGGACACGCCGGCCGCGGCCGACGGGCCGTTGTTGGTCACGGTCAGGGTGAAGGTGATGCTGTCGCCGACATTCGGGTTGGCGTTCGACACGCCCTTGACGATCGCCAGGTCGGCCGAAGCCACCGGGGTCGGGGTCGACGTCGAAGTGTTGTTGCCCGGCGTCGGGTCGTTCGTGGTCGACGACACCGTGGCGGTGTTGGCGTAGGTACCCGTCGCGTTGACCGTGGCGGTGATCTGCAACGAGGTCGAGGCCGCGTCGGCGAGACTGCCGATGGTCCACACGCCGGTGCCCGGCACGTAGGCGCCGGCGCCGTCGTCGGAGACGTAGGTGTAGCCGTTGGGCAACAGGTCGGCGACCGACACCGCCGCCGCGGCCGACGGACCGTTGTTGGTGACGGTCAGGGTAAAGACGACGTTGGTGCCGATAATCGGGGTCGCGTTCGACACGCCCTTGACGATCGCCAGGTCGGCCTGCGCCACGATATTGGTGATGGCCGAGCTGCTGTCGTTGCCCGGGGTCGGGTCGATCGCGCCAGCCGGCACCGCGACCGTGGCGGTGTTGGTGATCGTGCCCGGCGTGGTCGCCGTGCCGGTCACGGTGATGGTGACGAAGCTGGTGTCGGCGCTGGTGCTCGCGCCGGTATCGACCGGCAGATCGACGCCAATGTTGAGGTTGCCGGTGCCCGAGGGTGCGACGCAGTTCGCGCCGCCGGTGCCGACGCAGGTCCAGCTGACCGAGGTGATATTGGTCGGTACGGTGTCTTCGACGCTCGCGTTGGCGACTTCGCTCAGGCCGTTGTTCCAGACCCGGATCGTGTAGGTGACGGCGTCGCCCTGATTGACGGTCGCGGGGCCGGTCTTCTGGATCGCCAAATCCGCCGAAGCGGTCGGCGTGGTGGTCGCGGTACCGGTGTTGTTGCCTGGGGTCGGATCGGTGGTGGTCGAACTGACCGTCGCGGTGTTGAGGTAGGTGCCCGTGGCGTTGACGGTCGCGGAGATCTGCAGCGAGGTCGAGGCCGCGTTGGCGAGGTTGCCGATGGTCCACACGCCGGTACCAGACACGTAGGCGCCCGCGCCGTTATCCGAAACGTAGGTGTAGCCATTCGGCAGCAGGTCGGCGACCGACACCGCGGCCGCGGCCGACGGGCCGTTGTTGGTGACCGTCAGAGTGAAGGTGACATTGCCGCCGACGACCGGGGTCGGGTTGGACACGCTCTTGACGATCGCCAGGTCGGCGGAAGCCGCCGGCGTCGGCGTCGAGGTCGAGGTGTTGTTGCCCGGCGTCGGGTCGGTGGTCGTCGAGGTGACGGTCGCCGTGTTCGCGTAGGTGCCGGTCGCGCGCACGGTCGCGACGATCTGCAGCGCGGTCGAGGCGCCGTTGGCCAGCGCACCGATGGTCCACACGCCGGTGCCCGGCACGTAAGCGCCGGCACTGTTATCGGAGACGTAGGTGTAGCCGTTAGGCAGCAAGTCGTTGACCGAGACACCGGCCGAGGCCGACGGACCGTTATTGGTGACCGTCAGAGTGAAGGTGACATTGGTGCCGACGGTCGGAGTGCTGTTCGACACGCCCTTCACGATCGACAGGTCGGCCGAAGCCACCGGCGTCGGCGTAGAGGTCGAAGTGTTGTTGCCTGGGGTCGGATCGGTGGTGGTCGAGGTCACCGTCGCCGTGTTGGCGTAGGTGCCGGTCGCACGCACGGTGGCGACGATTTGCAGTGCGGTCGAAGCGCCGTTGGCCAGTGCACCGATGGTCCATACGCCGGTGCCCGAAACATAAGCGCCGGCGCCGTTGTCGGACACATAGGTGTAGCCGTTGGGCAGCAAGTCGGCGACGGAGACGCCGGCCGAAGCCGACGGACCGTTGTTGGTCACCGTCAGGGTGAAGGTGACATTGGTGCCAACGACCGGGGTCGCGTTGGACACGCTCTTGACGATCGCCAGGTCGGCCGAAGCCACCGGCGTCGGGGTCGAGGTCGAAGTGTTGTTGCCCGGGGTCGGGTCGTTGGTGGTCGAGGTGACGGTCGCCGTGTTGGCGTAGGTACCGGTCGCACGCACAGTCGCAACGATCTGCAGTGCGGTCGAAGCGCCATTGGCCAGCGCGCCGATGGTCCACACGCCGGTGCCGGGCACGTAAGCGCCGCCAGCGTTGTCGGAGACGTAGGTGTAGCCGTTGGGCAACAGGTCGGCGACCGAAACACCGGCCGAGGCCGACGGACCGTTGTTGGTGACGGTCAGAGTGAAGGTGACGTTGGTACCCACCGTCGGGGTGCTGTTCGACACGCCCTTSACGATCGACAGATCCGCCGAAGCCACCGGSGTCGGGGTCGAGGTCGARGTGTTGTTGCCCGGGGTCGGATCGGTGGTGGTCGAGGTCACCGTCGCCGTGTTGGCRTAGGTGCCGGTCGCACGCACGGTGGCGACGATCTGCAGTGCGGTCGAAGCGCCGTTGGCCAGAGCACCGATGGTCCACACGCCGGTACCAGACACGTAGGCGCCCGCCCCGTTATCCGAAACGTAGGTGTAGCCGTTGGGCAGCAGGTCGTTGACCGAGACACCGGCCGAGGCCGAGGGACCGTTGTTGGTGACCGTCAAGGTGAAGGTGACATTGGTACCGACGGTCGGGGTGCTGTTCGACACGCCCTTGACGATCGACAGATCCGCCGAAGCCACCGGSGTCGGGGTCGAGGTGCTGGTGTTGTTGCCCGGCGTCGGATCACCGGTGGTCGAGCTGACCGTCGCCGTATTGGCGTAGGTGCCGGTCGCGCGCACGGTGGCGACGATCTGCAGCGAGACCGAAGCGCCGTTGGCCAGGCTGCCGATGGTCCACACGCCGGTGCCGGACACATAGGCGCCCGCGCCGTTGTCCGAGACATAGGTGTAGCCGTTCGGCAGCAGGTCGGCGACCGACACGGCTGCCGCAGTCGACGGGCCGTTGTTGGTGACCGTCAGGGTGAAGGTGATGTTGGTGCCCACCGCCGGGGTCGCATTCGACACGCCCTTGGTGATCGCCAGGTCGGCCTGCGCCGCAATCGTGGTGTTGGCCGAACTGCTGTTGTTGGCCGGAGTCGGATCGGTCGTGCCGGCCGGCGCCGCAACGGTCGCGGTGTTGGTGATCGCACCCGGCGTGGTCGCCGTGCCGGTGACGGTGATGGTGACGAAGCTGGTGTCGGCGCTGGTGGTCGCGCCGGTATCGACCGGCAGGTTCGCGGTGAGGCCGATGCTGTTGCCGGTGCCGCTGGGCGCGCTGCAGGTCGAACCCGCACCGGTGCCGGCGCAGGTCCAGCTGACCGCGGTCAGGTTGGCCGGTACGGTGTCGGCGATGCTCGCGCCGGCGACCGCGCTCGGGCCGTTGTTCCAGACCCGGATCGTGTAGCTGACGGCACCGCCCTGGTTGACGGTCGCGGTGCCGGTCTTGGCGATCGCCAGATCGGCCAGCGCGGTGATGGCGGTGTTGGCCGAGCTGCTGTTGTTGCCCGGGGTCGGATCGGTCGCGCCGGCGGGCACCGCGATCGAAGCGGTGTTGGTGATCGCGCCCGGCGTGGTCGCCGTGCCGGTCACGGTCACGGTCACGAACGCGGTATCGGCCGTGGCGGCCGCGCCGGTGTCGACCGGCAGGTTCGCGGTCAGGCTGATGCTGTTGCCGGTGCCGCTGGCGGCGCTACAGGTCGAACCCGCGCCGGTGCCGGCGCAGGTCCAGCTGACCGAGGTCAGGTTGGCCGGCACGGTGTCGGTGATGGTCGCGCCGAGCGAGCTGCTCAGGCCGTTGTTCCAGGCGCGGATCGTGTAGGTGACGGTGCCGCCCTGGTTGACCGCGGCGGTACCGGTCTTGCTGATCGCCAGATCGGACGAAGCGGCCAGGGTGTTGGTGTCGGTCGAGGAGCAGACGCCGGCGCTGAAGACGCGGCCGGCGCCGGTGCACGAGGCGCCGCTGTTGGTGACGCCGCTGGGCGGCGAGATGCTCGCGGTATTGCTCAGCGAAGGCGGAAATGTCTGGGCCAGCGCCAGCGGCGCGGCGAGCATCAGCATCGCGGCCAGCGCGATACGCGACACGGTCCGGGACAAACGCGATCCGGCATGCTCCTCGCGGCAGTTCTGCTGCGGGCGGGCGGTCGGATGGGTGTTGACGGTCTTCATGCGTAAGCCCAGACAGGGTCAGTAAGCGCCGGCGTTGGCGTTGAACGCCACCGGTACGGTGATGGTGGCCGTGCCGTTCGCCAGCAGGTTCACGGTGAGCGAAACGGTGTTGCCGCCGACGGCGCCGCCGTTGGCGGCGCTGCAGCTGGAGCCGGCACTGGCCAGGCAGCTCCACGGACCCGACAAGGTCGCGCCGGCGGGCAGCGCGTCGCTGATCTGCGCGGCGCTGATCGTGACCGCGCCGAAGTTGCGCGCGATCAGCGTGTAGCTGGTGCCGCCGCCCGGCGTGTAGCTGGCGGCGACATCGCTCTTGGCGATCGTCAGATCGGACGTGGTCGCATTGACGAAGGTGCAGGTGATGTTCTGATTGGCGCGGTAGTTGGCCGCGGCGATGGTCAGCGCGTTGCCGGCCAGCGACGAGGTCACGACGGCGTTGCTCTGGTCGCGGCAGATCGCCGACTGCAGCGCGAAACCGGTGACCGCGGATTCGGTGACGGTGATCGGCTGGCTGTGATTGGCGATCGGGAAAACCGCGGACGTCGCCGGATTGAGGGTCGCGGTGTTGAGCGTCACCGGGCCCACTCCGTTGCTGCCGGTGAACGGGAAGCTGCCGGTGTTGGCCAGGGTCTGCTTGACGATGCGCAGGTCCGAGCCGGCGAGCGACCAGATCGCTTCCAGGCCGTCGCCGGCGCTGCCGCCGCCCGGATCGATGGCGGTCACGGTGAAGGTCAGGCTGGTGATGCCGGTACCGTCGAAGCGGATCGAACCGCAACCGGTGCCGTTGGCGGCCGTGGTGTTGCATTCGGTGCTGCCCGCGGCAGCGCCACCGGTCGTGCGCTGAAAGGTGTTGCCGGAGACGATGAAGACCGAGTTTCCGCTGAGCCGGGTCAGACCGACGCTGCCGCCGGTGGAGACGCTGCCGCTCAAGGTCCAAAGCGAGGAGTTGTTCTGACCGCCCGAAGAACCGCCGACGCGGTCCAAATGCAGCACCGGGTTGTCCACGGCTTTGCTGAAGGTGACGGTGATGGTGTAAGTGTTGGGCGGGATCGTCATGTTCAGCGCGTTGGCGCCGGCGACCGTGCCCGTGTAGGGGTTGTTCCAGAAGTTGGTGGTGTTGAACGTGCCGTTGCTATACGGATTGGCGCCGCCGATTGCGCCCGACCAGGTCACCGTGACCCCGACCGCAGGCGAAGTGACGGTCGTGCCGGTGGTGGTCCAGGTGCCGGTGGTCGCGGCCGAAACGCCGCCGGCGACGAGCAACAATGCCGACGACGCGCACAGCGCGATCAACCGGCGGATACGGCGATAGGCGCGTTCGCGAGCGACGGCGCCGGTGAGCACTGTATGGGTCATACGATTTCGAACCTGCGCGCCATCACGCCGACCACGCCCGACTTCCCGTCGCGCGTACTCGAGCTGTGTGACCTTTGCTTGATCCCCTGAGCACCAACCCGGTGCCCCACATATGCCAACGCCGTGCCCGACCCTGTGTTCGAGCTACGGAGCGCGCGGACGCTGCTAGCGACCTTTCCCTCGATCCCCTTCCGCACTGCGTGACCCCGTCAGCCTTGGCTTCGGAGGTCTCTTGCAAATAGTGTGCCATCCATCACATTACTTGCGCAACCAACCGCACACTACCGACCAGAACTGGGCCCCAAATCGAAACGCGCCCCGTTCGGGAGCTTTCGGGTCACATGCGGTCCTTGTACGTCACCTTTGTGTTCCGTTGAATCAGGGAATACCCCCATATCCCACCGATTGCGTAGAGCACGCGGGCGTCAATCGCACATATAAAGCGCATAGAGGACCCATAATCCGGCCGTAGGACCATGGCCCGCGACGGGCCCATGGCGGCCCGGTCATTCGGCTCAGCGCGGCCTCGCCCTATACTTTCTTCCCCCACCGTACCGGCCGTCCCATGCCTTCCAGCGCAGCATCCCTGTCCGTCCCAGACCTGGCGACCATCCAATCCCTGGCGCGAGACGACATGGTGGCGGTCGATGCCCTGATCCGACGCCGGCTGGCCTCGGACGTGGTCCTGGTCAACCAGGTCGCTGAATACATCGTCGGCGCCGGCGGCAAGCGCCTGCGCCCGATGCTGCTGTTGCTGGCCGCCGGCGCCCTCGGCCACCGCGGCCCGGATGCGCACCAGCTGGCGGCCGTGGTCGAGTTCATCCACACCGCCACCCTGCTCCACGACGACGTGGTCGACGAGTCCGACCTGCGCCGCGGCCGCAAGACCGCCAACGCGGTCTGGGGCAACGCCGCCAGCGTGCTGGTCGGCGATTTCCTGTATTCGCGCGGCTTCCAGCTGATGGTCGAACTGGACCGCATGGAAGTGATGAAGATCCTCGCCGACACCACCAACCAGATCGCCGAGGGCGAAGTCCTGCAGCTGCTGCACGTGCGCAACCCGGACACCGACGAGGCCGCCTACCTGCGCGTGATCGAGCGTAAGACCGCCGTGCTGTTCGCGGCCGCGACCCGGCTGGGCGCGCTGCTGTCCGGCGCCGACGTCGCGACCCAGCAGCGCCTGCACGACTGTGGCCTCAACCTGGGCTACGCCTTCCAGATCGCCGACGACGTGCTCGACTACGCCTCCGACGCGCAGACCCTGGGCAAGAATCTCGGCGACGACCTCGCCGAGGGCAAGGCCACGCTACCGCTGATCCATGCCATCGCCCACAGCGACGACATCACCCGTGCACGCCTGCGCGCGGCGGTCGAGCACGGCGACACCGACGCCATGCCGGAAGTGATGGCGGCGATCCACGCCACCGGCGGGCTCGAGTACAGCCGCAAGCGCGCGCACGACTACGCCAACGCCGCCGAAGCCGCGCTGGATGGGCTGGAAGAGAACGACTACACCGCCGCGCTGCGCGGCCTGGCCCATTACGCGGTCAGTCGCGATCACTGATCGCGGCGACGCGTTGCGGCGACGGCACTAACTAGCCGCACCCGGCTAAGCCGGCCGCTCCAGACCGCCACCCGCGACATACGCCCGCAGCGCCCCCAGGCGCCTGCGGGCATGCCGGAGAAACGACCGGTTCAACAGCGGCTGGATCAGCCAGGCCAGCGCACGCGGCCGGGCGACGACGCGGTACTTGAAGCTCACGCGCGTCTCCTGTTCCGAAACGCGCTTGAACGACCAGGCGCCGGCGAACGCCGCAATGAACCAGGGGCCATCGACCATGTCGATCGCGGCGGCGCGCGGGCGGTTGTAGCTGACATAGCGCACCGTCATGGACTGGCCGTTGTGCGCGCGCACCACCACGACCGCACCGACCTCCGGGCCGGTGGCCGGCGCGAGGAAGCGGTAGCTCTGCGGAAACGGATCCCAGCGCAGTCGCACCACGTAGTCCTGGGTCAGATCGAACAAGGCCTCCGCCGAACCAGGCAGCGTTTCGCTGTGCTCGATCACGCTCACCGGCCCGCCCACCCGGGGATCGGAACATGCGCATCGTTTTGCGCCTGCGCCGCGTCCATCGAGGTTACGGGCTCGCGAACCGCTCCGCGAAGAAGTCGCGCATCATGCGCTCGGCGCGCTTGGCCGCACGCTCGTTGTAAACGCAGCCCGGCGGATTGGCCGCTTCCGGCTCGGCGAAGCAGTGCACCGCGCCGCTGAAATTGACGAACTGCCAGTCGGCGCCGGCGGCGTCCATTTCCTTCTCGAAGTTGGCGATGTCCTGGTCGGTGATACCGCGGTCGTCGGCGCCGTTGAGCACCAGCACCGGCGTGCGCACGCCGTCGTCCTTGGCCGGCAGATCGGTCGCGAGGCCGCCGTGGAAGGTCACCACGCCGGCCAGCTCGCTGCCGCCGCGCACCAGTTCCAGTACCGTGCTGCCGCCGAAGCAGTAGCCCAGCGCGCCGATCCTGGACGCGTCCACCGGCGCCTTGCCCGCCTGCGCCTTGAGCACCTTGACCGCCTCCTCGATGCGAGCGCGCAGCTTGGGCCGGTCGGCGCGCAGCGGGGCTGCGACCTTGCCGGCTGCCTTGTCGTCCTTGGGGCGGATCTTGCTGCCGTAGACGTCCGCGACCAGGACCACGTAGTCGTCGCCGGCGATGTGCTTGGCGCGTTCGACGGCGGCCGGCGACACGCCTTTCCAGTTCGGCACCATCACCAGGCCCGGGCGCTTGATCGCATTGACGTCGTCGTAGACCAGCACGCCGGTGAAGGATTCCTTGCCGATCTTCCACGTGACCGGCTTGGCTTGCATCGCCGCGAACGCGGGCGAGGCGCACAGTACGAGAACGATCGCGGCTACGAGACGACGGCGCATGACGGATTCTCCCTGAGGTAAGCGCGCAGCCTACCCCGCGGGAATGACGCCGAGATGTGAAGGCGGTCGCGCCCGGCTCAGGCGATGCCCAGTCCCGGGATCGAGCTGATCGCGTCCGGGTCGAACCCGGCCAGCTCGGCGAAATGACGGCCGCGGGCGACGTAGTCGCGATACGGGCCGAAGCTGGGCGCGCCCGGCGACAGCAGCACGACGCCGTCGCCGGCCAGGGCCGCGCGCGCCTGCGCCATCGCTTCGGCCAGGTCCTGCGCCGCGCTCAGGCGGAAATCGGATTGCGCCGCCAGCGGCGCCAGCAGCTCGTGGATGCGCGGGCCGTTCTCGCCCATGGTCGCGATCGCCAGCGGCGGTTTGCGCCGGATCGCATCGGCGAAGGCGCCCCACTCCACGCCGCGGTCGTGGCCGCCGACCAGGATCGCGATGCGGCGGCCGTCGTAGCAGTCCAGCGCCGCCAGGCTCGCGTGCGGCGTGGTGCTGATCGAATCGTTGACGTAGGTGATGCCGTCGCGCGTGCCCAAGGGCTGCAGGCGGTGCGGCAGCGGCCGGAAGCTGGCGGCGTGCGCAGCGAGCGGCGCGGCGTCCAGGCCCAAGGCTTCGATCGCGGTCAGCACGGCGCACAGGTTGCCGCGGTTGTGGCGGCCCGGCAGCGGCAGCGCGGCGGTGTCCATGATCGGCACGTCGCCGCGATACAGCAGATCGCCGCGCAGGTGCCAGCCGTCCTCGCGACCGAACCAGCGCACTTCGCTGTCGGGCAGGGTCAGCGCGGCCAGGGTCGCGTCGTTGGCATTGAGCACGGCGATGCGCGGCTTGGCCTCGGTCAGCAGGCGCAGCTTGTCCTCGACGTAGCGCGCGTGCGAACCGTGCCAGTCCAGATGTTCGGGAAACACGTTGAGCGCGATCGCGACCTCGGGCCGCACGCCGCCGGCGGCGACGTCGCCGGTCTGGTAGCTGGACAGCTCGATCGCCCAGAACTCGGGCGGCTGCGGCGGCGCCATCAGCTCCAGCAAGGGCAGGCCGATGTTGCCGGCCAGCGCGGTGCGATGCCCGGCCGCGCGCAGCAGATGGGCGAGCAGCGAAGTGGTGGTGCTCTTGCCTTTGGTGCCGGTCACGCAGACCGTGCGCGCATCGGGATGCTCGCCGAACCACAGCGCGGTGCCGCCGAGGAAACGCGTGCCCTGCTCCGCCGCGGCCATGGCCTCGGCGCGATACGGGCTGATCCCGGGCGACTTGATCACGAACTCGAACGCTGCCAAGCGCTCGGCGTTGGCCGCGGTCTCGATCAGCAGGCGCGCATCGCCCAGCCCGCGCGCATCGGCGGCCTCGTCGTGCGAACAGAACAGGGTCAGGGTCTGTTCCGGCAGCGCCGAACGCAGCGCGCGGTAGGCGGCGCGGCCTTCGCGGCCCCAGCCCCACAACGCGGTGCGGCGCCCCTCAAGCTGCGAGATACGCACGCAGGCGCTCCCACAGTTTGGGCGGAATGCGTTGCTCGTCGTCGATCACCAGCAGCGGTTCGATGCGCAGCTCGGCGGCGTCGAGCTGAGGCCGGATCTCGCGCGCGAAACGCTCGACCAGGGTGTCTTCGCGCCATTCGGGGCGCTCGGTCAGCGCCGCCATCGCGGCGCGCGACTCGCGGCCTTCGCCCACGCATTCGAACGGCTTGTGGTCCTGGTATTCCAGCAGGGCGTCGTAGCCGCCGATCTGGCCGGCGTCGTCGAGCAGGTTGCGGCCGAAGATGCCGACCAGACGCGGCTTGGGCATGAACGGCGCCAGCGCCAGGAACACGAAGTGACACTTCGGACAAACGCCGCACCAACGGTTGGCCGGGCGCTCGCCGAGGATATGGAAGTTGCGGTTGCAGCTGCTGAAGTGGGCGTCGTAGCGGTCGCTGCGCGCGAACTGGCGCGCCACCGCGAGCTCGCTCAAGGGACGCAGCAGCGAGTAGTAACGCAGGTCGGCCGCGACATGGCGTTGCAGGTGGTCGCCGAACGCCTGCTCGCAGGCCCAGCCCTTCGACCATTGATGATTCACCTCGCCCGTGCCTTCGATGAGGCTGCCGTAACTGGCCGAGCGCTCGTTCGAGAACACCACCTGATCGACGCCGTGCAGCAACGCGGCCAGCGCCATGATCGCCGAGTTCACCACCGTGACCGGGATATGGCCGTTCCAGGCGCCTTCGCGGTTGTAGTCGAACAATTGCGGCGCCAGCGCGCGGCCGAGGTTCAAGGTGGGCAGGCCGGTGCGCTGCGCGCAGGCGGCGATCAGTTGCGAGCCGCCGATCCAGGTCACGGTCTGCTCGACGTCGAGCGCGCGCAGGGCTTCGATGCTGACCAGCGAATCCTTGCCGCCGCCGATCGCGACCAGGGCATGCTCGCGCAGGCCGAGCGCGGGCGCGGAGGCGTCCGCCGCGGCGTCGACCGGGAAGCGGATCTTGCCGTGCAGGTTCAAGCCGTTGCGATAGGCGAACTCGCCCAGGCCGTTGACGTAGATCAGTTCCAGCAGCGCGGCGGTGTCGGCGTCGATCGCGTAGGAATCGATGCGGATCTGCTCCGGCACCGCTGCCTTGTAGTAGCTCACGCCTGCGATCAGATGCAGCAGCCGCAGCGCGCGTTCGACCGCGGCCGCGCGCGCGCCGTCGAGCGCGAACGGCGCGCCGGGCACGGTGATCGTCTCGATCAGTTCCGGGCCGTCGTCGAACGCGTACACCAGCTGCGCCACGCCGCTCGCCGCGTCGAAACCGCAACGCACGAAACGGAATGCGCGGATCGCATCGCGCTGGAAACGCCAATCAGTCATTACAGATCACCTTCTTGCAGAACTTGCTCGGCGGGCAGCGCCCGCTGGTTGTAGGTGTGCGCCATCGCCATGCCGTAGGCGCCGGCGTCGGCGACCAGCAGCACGTCGCCCTCGGCGGTCGCGCGCGGCAGCGGACGGCCGCGGCCGAGCACGTCGCTGCTCTCGCAGATCGGGCCGACCACATCGAAGACGGCGCTGTCGGCGTCGTCCAGGCGGCTGAGGTTGTGGATGCCGTGGTAGGCCTCGTACATGGCCGGACGCATCAGCGCGTTCATGCCGGCGTCGCCGCCGACCCGGCGCACGCCGTCCTTTTCGACCACCTGGGTCGTGGTCAGCAGCAGCACGCCGCTCTCGGCGACCAGGTAGCGGCCCGGCTCGACGATCAGCCCGTAGCGCGGATACGCGGCCTTGATCTCGGCCAGGCCGGCACGCCAGGCAGCGAGGTCGAACTCCGCCGCCTCCGGGGTGTAGGCGATCGGCAGGCCGCCGCCGATGTCGATGGTTTCGATGGTGCCGATGCCGTCGGCGAGCCCGGCCAGCTGCGCATACACGCCGCGCCAGTGCTGCGGATCGTCGATGCCGCTGCCCAGGTGCGCGTGCAGACCGGCGATGCGCACGCCCAGGCGGCGCGCCTGGTCGACGAAGGCATCGAAACGCGACATCGGCAGGCCGAACTTGGCCGCGACGCCGCCGGTGCGGACCTTTTCGTGATGGCCTTCGCCGTGACCCAGGTCGATGCGCAACCAGATCGCGCGGTCGCGGAATACCTCCGGCCAGCGCTGCAGGGCCTCGATATTGTCGAGGGTGACGGTGACGCCGCGCGCGAACGCGGCCTCGTACTCGCGGCGAGGAGCGAAGCTGGGCGTGAACAGCACCCGCGCCGGTTCGATCTGCGGCAGAGACTCGAACACGCGTTCGATCTCGCCCAGCGACACGCATTCCAGGCCGAAGCCTTCGTCGGCGATCGTACGCAGCACCTCGGGATGCGAATTGGCCTTGATCGCGTAGTAGCAGCGATCGATCGCCGGCGTCTCGCGCAGCGCACGCGCGCGTTCGCGCACCGTCGCCAGGTCGTAGACGTAACGCGGGGTGCCCGCCGCGGCGGCTTCGAGCAGGCGCTCGCGTGCGCCGCGCCACCAGGCCGGCGCACGTGTGGGCTTGCCGTGCGCGATCTCCCGCCAGCTCGGCCCGAACACGCTGCCGTCGCGCACCGGCATCGCGCCGCTGCGGATCAGCTCGTGGTGCAGGTGCGGCAGCAGGCCGTCGGCGTCGGCCTCGTCGATCACGAAGGTCAGGTTGAGGTCGTTGGAGGACTGCGAGATCAGGTGCACGCGCTCGCGCCCGAACGCGGCCCAGATGTCGGACAGGCGGTGCAGCAGCGAACGCATGCCGCGGCCGACCAGGGTGATCGCCGCGCAGGGCGCGATCACCTTGACCCGGCAGACTTCGGCCAGGTCGGCCGACAGCGCTTCGAGCACGTTGCTGTTGACCAGGTTCTCGCTCGGATCCAGCGACACGGTGACGTTGGTCTCCGAGGAACCGATCAGGTCGATCGACAGGCCGTGGCGCTTGAAACGCTCGAACACGTCGGCCAGGAAGCCGACCTGCTGCCACATGCCGATGCTTTCCATCGATACCAGCACGATGCCGTTGCGGCGACTGATCGCCTTGACCCCGGGCACGGTCGCGGCGCTGGCGTCGATGCGGGTACCGGGCAGGTCGAAGCGCTCGGTGTCGAGGATCGCCATCGGCACGCCGGCGTCGCGGCAGGGCGCGATCGAACGCGGATGCAGCACCTTGGCGCCGGTGGTGGCGATTTCCTGGGCTTCGGCGTAGTCCAGGCGGGCGAGCAGGCGCGCGTCCGGCACTTCGCGCGGATTGGCGCTGAACATGCCGGGCACGTCGGTCCAGATCTCCACGCGCTGAGCCTTGAGCAGCGCACCGAAGTACGCGGCCGAAGTATCCGAGCCGCCGCGCCCCAGGACGGCGGTGCCGCCGTCGCCGTGGCGGGCGATGAAGCCCTGGGTCAGCAGCATGCGCGCCGGCTGTTGCGCGAAGCGCGCGGCGAATTCCGGGTCGGGCTCGCGCCGGCAGTTCACCGACAGGCGTCGCGCCCATGCGCTCTGGTTGGGCAGCGACACCGCATCCAGCCAGTCGCGTGCGTCGCACCAGCCGAAGTCGTACCCCTGGCTGCGCAGGTAGGCGGTGCCGATGGTCGAGGACAGCAGTTCGCCCTGCGCCAGTACTTCGGCCTGCCAATCCAGCGCGCGGCTCGCGGCGCGCGCATCCGTGCCCAGCGCCTGCAGCGCCGCCAGACGCGCGCCCAGCACGACGTCGGGATCGAGGTCGAGTTCGGCGCAGAAGGCGCGGTGGCGTTCGACCAGCGCCTGCACGCGTGCGGCGATGTCGGCCTCGGCGCCCGGCGGCGCGCTGGCGATCGCCTGAAGTTCGTTGGTTACGCCCGACAAGGCCGAGACCACGACGACGACGCGAACGCCGTCCTCGTGCATGCGTTTGGAGGCGAGGCGTCCGATGGTGTCCCAACGGTTGCGGCGGGACACCGAAGTGCCGCCGAACTTGAGTACTACCCAACGAGTTGCTTCCGCCACCGCCACTATCCTCGGTTGTTGTCGCTCTTGATCGATGCCCGGCGGTCGCCGGGCGTGTTTTGGGGACCATGCCGCGGCCGGCGGGCGCGACGACCGGGCCCGCGGGCGTGCCAGGGCAGCCGTACTGGGTCGGAGTCGGGAAGTTCGCGCTCGCCCGCATCGCGGGCATGAAGCTGCGATTCTAAACGGATTGTCCAAACGGGATTGCACCGGCGCAGGCCGGCCACGCTTACGCCACACTGGAACCACCGCAGCGGAACGGTTCTACTGACCCGCCCACCCCACGCCCGATGCCACGATGACGCTGCGCCGCTATCTGCAACTGGACGTGTTCGCCGACCGGCCCGGCGCCGGCAACCCGCTGGGCGTGGTGCTGAACGCCGACGGCCTGGACTCGGCCGCGATGCAGGCCTTCGCGGCCTGGACCAACCTCTCGGAAACCATCTTCCTGCTGCCGCCGGTCGAGGGCGCGGACTACCGGGTGCGGATCTTCACCCCGCGCCAGGAGCTGGCCTTCGCCGGCCACCCCAGCGTCGGCGCCGCCTGGGCCGCGATCGATGCCGGCCTGGCCACGCCGCGCGAGGGCGCCCTGGTGCAGGACTGCGCCGCCGGCCTGCTGCCGGTCAAGGTCGCCGGCACCGGTCCGCGCGCCCTGGTCTCGGTGCGGGCGCCGCGCTCGCAGCGCATCGAGGTCGCCGACCTGGCCGATCCGGCCGCGGTCGAGGCCGCCCTGGCCGCGGTGACCGCGCCGCTGCCCCTGGGCGGGCGGCCGCCGGCGCTGTGGGACAACGGCGCGCGCTGGTGGGTGCTGGAGCTGAGCGACGCCGCCGCGGTCCGCTCGCTGAGCCCCGACCTGCCCGCGATCGCTACCCTGAGCCGCGCCTGCAACGCCGTCGGCCTGGCGGTGTACGCGACCGCCGACGCGAGCGACCACCAACTCGCCGTGCGCGCGTTCTGCCCGGCCGACAACATCCCCGAGGACCCGGTCACCGGCAGCGTCAACGCCTCGATCGGCGCGCAATTGGCGGCCAGCGGCGGCCTGCCCGGCGGCGGGTCGCGCTATGTCGCCAGCCAGGGCCGCGAACTCGGCCGCGACGGCCGGGTCGAGGTCGCGCTCGACGACGACGGCGAGATCTGGATCGGCGGGCGGGTGCAGGCGGTTATCCGCGGCCGCGCCGATTGGTAAGCTGCGCGGCCCAGCGGACCCCACGCCGCGACGCGATCTCATGATGAAACGCCGCTACCTGCAACTGGATGTATTCGCCGACCGGCCTGGCGCCGGCAACCCGCTCGCGGTCGTGCTGGACGCCGAAGGCCTGGACGACGCCGCGATGCAGGCGATCGCGCGCTGGACCCGCCTGCCCGAGACCACCTTCGTGTTCGCGCCGGACGCACCGGGCGCGAGCTACCGCATCCGCATGTTCAGCCCGCGCCGCGAGGTGCCGTTCGCGGGACATCCCAGCGTCGGCACCGCGCACGTGGTGCTGGACGCCGGCCTGGCCGCGCCGGTCGACGGCCGTCTGCTGCAGGAAGGCGTGGCCGGCCTGCTGCCGCTGGCGGTGGACGGCGCAGGCGCCGCGCGCACCATCGCCGTGCGCACGCCGCGCGCACGAGTGCTGGAAACCGCCACGGCGGCCGACCCGCGCCTGGCCGCGGCCTTGCGCGACCTGCCCCTGGGCGCCCTGCCTCCGGCCCTGATGGACGGCGGCCGGCGCTGGTGGCTGGCCGAACTGCGCGACGAAACCGCGCTGCGCAACGCCAGCCCGGACTGGGCCGCGATCGGCGCGCTCGCCGAATCCACAGAAAGCATGGGCCTGTGCGCATTCGCGCGTGCCGACGCCGGCCGCGACTACGACCTGGTGGTGCGCGCCTTCGTCGGCGCACCGGCGCAGTTCGAGGACGCCGCCTCCGGCGCGGCCAACGCCACCCTCGCCGCCTGGCTGCAGCACAACGGCGCCCTGCCCGGCCGCGACGGCCGCTACACCGTCAGCCAGGGCCGCGAGGTCGGCTTCGACGCACGCCTGCAACTGCACGTGGATAGCGAGGGCGACGTCTGGTCCGGCGGCCAGGTGCATCCGATCGTGAGCGGGCATATCGATTGGTGAGTCGGCGCAAGGCTCCCGTCGGTCATCCGAGGGGACGCCGACGACCCGATCGACTGCACAGAGCGCTGCCGTGATCCGCAATCGCAGCCCCGGCAAACTCGCTGGCTTTCTCGGCGCGCTGTTGGGAGCCTTCGGTTGGGTGGTTATCAGCGATCGAGCCATCACCGTGCTGCAAAACAACGGCGGCTCTTACGGAAGCGCCGGCATGGCTGCGGCCGTTTGCATACTCGTCGCCGCGGCAGCCTTGGCCCTTGGCATGTGCTTCGGCTCGCGCTGGCGGCAGGCGCGCGTGGAGACTACAGGCGCGTTGCTGGGTCTGACCGTGGCCCTAGTCCTGGTCGTGTGCGTTCGATATGGCGCCTGACCTGTCGCCCGATCCGAGGCAGCAGCGGCGTAGCGAATCCGCGCCGCGGACAAAAAAGGGCCAGCTCGCGCTGGCCCTCGCTCTGTAGCTGATTTAACGGTCGCAGCTGCGTCGCCGCATCCGACCGTCGCGGCGGCCTTACTCCGGACGCACGTCCACGCGCACGCGGATCTTGTCGCCGGGGTGGTAGTTGGTGCGGGTGCGGTAGCTGCGGCCGGCGTACTCGTAGGTCACGTCGTAGGCGCTGACCGCACGGTCGTCGCCGCCGTAGCCGGTGTTCTGCACCGGGTCGCAGACGCGCACCGTGCCGACGCGGTCGCGGCTGCTGTTGCGCTTGTTCTGCTCGTACACGCTGCGGCCGGCCATGCCGCCGACCATCGAGCCGATCGCCGAGGTCGCGTAGCGCGCGCTGCCGCCGCCGACCTGGCTGCCGACCGCGGCGCCGAGGATGCCGCCGATCACGGTCGCCACGGTGCGTCCGGTTTCGGTACCGGCTGAACGGCGGTAGCTGCCGTACTGGTCGTAATAGCCGTCGTCGCGGCGAGCGCTGCCGTAGCCGTCGCTGTAGCCGCGATCGTCGTAGTAGCCGTCGTCGCCGCCGTTGACGTAGGTCGGGCGCTCGTAGCAACGCTGACCGCCGTACTGGTTGTTGGCGTAGGAATCGAACACCGGATCCACCCGCAGCACGCGCGCGTAGTCGTATTGCGAGCCCGAATTGGACGGGTACGAATCCGGATAGGCCGAGCCGTAACCGTTCTGCGGGTAGGACTGCGCCGAAGCGACGCCGGTGGCGGCGGCGAGGACCAGGCTCAGGGCGGTAACGGACAGGCGCTTCATGGCGGGCTCCACACGCCGGGATGGCGTGGATCGCATCCTCGGATCGCAGCGGTCAACGCTGGCTGAATCGGGACGGGGTTTCGGTGCCGGAGCTGGCGGCGTTTACCTGGCCGACAGCCAGTCGGCCACCCGGCCCGCCAATTCGACCGCGCCGCGCCCGAGCAGCGGGCCGACATGGCTGGGCGACGGCGCCCGCAACAGCTCTGCGCCCCAGGCCTGCGCCAGTTCTGCGCTGAGTTCGGGCGGCACGTCCTCGTCCTGGGCCGAAGCCACGCATAGGGTCGGACAGGCCGGCGCGGCGACGGTGACGCCGGCCTGGGCGGCGCGCAGCACTGCGCCGGACTCGTCGCGCCAGCGGCGGTAGGCGTACAGCGCGGTCGCGGCGTCGACGTCGGGCAGGGCGCGTCGGGTCGAGGCCAGGCGCGCATCGCGGCGCCAGGGCACCAGCGCCGGCCAGTCGCGCGCCGGCAAGCGCGTCGACCAAGGCGCGGGCGGCAGCGGATTGACCAGCACCAAGGCGTCGGCGGCCGCGGCGCAATGCAGCGCGAGCAAGCCGCCGAGGCTGGCGCCGATCAGCGCGCGCGGTCGCGGCAGCGCAGCGAGCGCGGCGCGCACCTGGGCGGCGTAGTCGTCGAAACCGGTCGCGGCCAGTCCGGCGGCGACCGGCTGCAGGTCGGGCGCGTGCGCAGCCAGCCCGCGCGCGCGCAGCAGTTCGCACCACAGGTTCCATTCCCAGCCGCCACCGCCCGCGCCGTGGATCAGCAGGACATGGCGGATCGGGGTATCGCGCTCGGGAGGCAAACCTAGGCAGTCCAGCGGATCGAGGTGGTCCTGCCCGCCCGCGACGTCGCGCGGGCAGGCCGCTTGAGGAACCCGACGCCGGCTCAGGCCAGCGTCGCCTCCAGACTGATCGGCACCGCGCTCAGCGCCTTGGATACCGGGCAGTTGGCCTTGGCGTCCTCGGCGATCGCCTGGAACTTGGCCGCGTCGATGCCGGGCACCTCCGCGCTCACCTTGAGCCGGATCTGCGAAAGGCTGGGTCCGCCCTCCATCGACAGGTCGACCTCGGCGCGGGTGTCCAGCCGTGCCGGCGGGTGGCCGGCCTCGGTCAGCTTGGCCGACAGCGCCATGGTGAAGCAGCCCGCATGCGCGGCCGCGATCAGTTCTTCCGGGTTGGTGCCCTTCTCGTCGCCGAAGCGGCTGTTGAAGGCGTAACGCGTGTTCTCCAGCACACCGCTCTGGGGCGTGCTGAGGCGGCCCTGCCCGCTCTTGAGGTCGCCTTCCCAATGCGCGGTGGCGTGACGCGAAATGCCCATGACCTGACTCCGGTGGATGAGGGGCGCCCAGGGTAACCGCGGGTTCGTTAGTTCCACATCGCGAGCGGGCAGCCGTCCCGATTACGCGATGCTGCACCGCAACCCGGACGCGCCGGGCTTGACCCGTCCGCACGCCTGCGGGAGTCTTGCCTCCCGGCCCCCCGAACGCCGGCACCCGCCATGACCGCCCGCCGAGCGCTCCACGCTCGGGCGCGCAGCGCGGACAGCCATGACGGCCTTCCCACCCTCACCCAGGGAGAAGTCCGCTCATGTCCTACAGCACACAATCCATCCGCAACGTGGCCTTGGCAGGCCACCCCGGCGCCGGCAAAACCACGCTCTTCGAAGCCCTGCTGCAAGCCGGCGGCGCACTCCAGACGGCAGGCAGCATCGAACGCGGCAGCACCGTTTCCGATTTCGACCCGATCGAAAAACAGCGCGGCCATTCCCTCGACGCCGCCATCGCCAGCATCGATCGTGCTGCGGGCTCCGATAAGCATGTCCACGTCAACCTGATCGACACCCCCGGCTACCCCGACTTCCGCGGCCCGACCCTGTCGGCGCTGGCGGCGGTGGAAACGGTCGCGATCGTGGTCGATGCCGACACCGGGGTCGAATACGGCACCCGCCGCATGATGGAGCACGCCAAGGCGCGCAATCTCTGCCGGGTGCTGGTGGTCAACAAGATCGACCACGAAGGCGCCGACGCGGCGCGCGTACTCGACGACCTGCGCGAGACCTTCGGCCCCGAATGCCTGCCGCTGAACCTGCCCGCCGATGGCGGCCAGCGCGTGGCCGACTGTTTCGGCGCCTCCGCCGCCGGCAGCAGCGAGACCAGCGATCTGGGTGCGGTCGCCGACTGGCATCAGAAGATCATCGATCAGGTCGTGGAGATCAACGAAACGGTGATGGAGCACTACCTCGACCTGGGCGAAAGCGGCCTGTCCGGCGCCGAGCTGCACGATGCGTTCGAGCAATGCCTGCGCGAAGGCCACCTGGTGCCGGTGCTGTTCTGCTCGGCGCGCAGCGGGGTCGGGGTCAAGGAACTGCTGGACGCGGCCGAGGCTTTGTTCCCGAACCCGGCCGAGGCCAACCCGCCGCCATTCGTGAAGGGCGTGGGCGAGGACGCGCAGCCGATCGTGGCCGCGCCCGATCCCGCGGCGCACGTGATCGCCGACGTGTTCAAGATCATCAACGACCCCTTCGTCGGCAAGCTCGGCGTGTTCCGGGTCTATCAGGGCACGCTCAAGCGCGACACTCAGCTGTTCGTCGACGACGGCAAGAAACCGTTCAAGGTCGGCCACCTGTTCAAGCTCAAGGGCAAGGACCACATCGAGATCGATCAGGCCATACCCGGCGACATCGCCGCGGTGGCCAAAGTCGAGGATCTGCACTTCGACGCGGTGCTGCACGACAGCCACGATGAGGATCAGATCCATCTGGCGCCCCTGAACTTCCCCAAGCCGATGTTCGGCCTGGCGGTGGAAGCGGCCAGCAAGGGCCAGGAGCAGAAGCTGGCGACCTCGCTGTACAAACTGTCCGAGGAAGACCCCTGCTTCCACGTCGAGCACGAGACCGAGACCAACGAAACCGTGGTGCGCGGCCTGTCCGACCTGCACCTGCGGATCAACATCGATCGCCTGCGCGACAAGTACGGGGTCGAGGTGACGTCGCGGCCACCGCGCATCGCGTATCGGGAAACCGTCAGCGGCAAGGCCGAGGGCCACCATCGCCACAAGAAGCAGACCGGCGGCGCCGGCCAGTTCGGCGAAGTGTTCCTGCGCGTCGAACCGCTGCCGCGCGGCAGCGGCTTCGAGTTCGTCGACGAGGTCAAGGGCGGCACCATCCCCGGCCAGTTCCTGCCGGCGGTGGAGAAAGGCGTGCGCCAGGTGCTGCACCACGGCGCCCTGGCCGGCTACCCGATGCAGGACGTGCGGGTGATCGTCTACGACGGCAAGCACCATCCGGTCGACAGCAAGGAGGTCGCGTTCGTCGCCGCCGGCAAGAAGGCCTTCCTGGACGCGATCAGCAAGGCTCGCCCGCAAGTGCTGGAACCGATCGTCGACCTGGAGGTCAACGCGCCCGAGCAGCACATGGGCGACATCAGCGGCGGTCTGGCCAGCAAGCGCGCGCGCATCAACGGCACCGACGCGGCGCGCGGCCACGAGATCGTGGTCAAGGCGCAGGTGCCGCTGTCGGAACTGGAAGGCTACGCCGCCGAGTTGAAATCGGTGACCGCCGGCCGCGGCCGCTATTCGCTGGATTTCAGCCACTACGAGCCGGTGCCGGCGAACGTGCAGCAGAAACTGGTCGAGGCCTTCAAGCCGCGCGCCGAGGAAGACTGAGCGCAGCGCCGGCGCGGTACGGCTTACCGCGCCGGACCGCCGGGGCCGGACGATGCGGAGCGCAGCGCCGGTCGCCGTCGCGGCCGGCGCCGGCTGGGGCATTCCCATCGCCGCTTCCGGCCGAGCTCCGCACGTCGCCCGACCACAGCGAACCAGCAGCGCCCGAGCGCGCCGCGTCGCCGCCGGGGCGCCACGCACAACCCGAATGCGGGAGTAGGATGGCCGCGTGAGCGACACCACCATCCCGCGCTTTTTCTGGACCTTCCCGATGCGGCTGGTGCGCGAGACGAGGCTGGACGAGGCCTTGCCCGACGACGGCTTGCTGCGGATCCTGTTCCTGTGGGGCAAGGACTGCCCGAACTGCGATATCGCCAAGGGCCAGATCCTGCTCGCGCCCGAGCGCTTCCGTTGGCCCGATGTCGAATGGCTGCACGACAACGTCTACGAAGACGCGCAGATGGGCACCCGCTTCGGCCTGCACGGCATCCCCGCCTTCCTGGTGTTCCGCGGTTCCAGAAAGCTGGGCCGGATCGGCCAATGGCCGGGCAGCGACGCCTTCGTCGCCGCGATCGAGAAACTACGCGCCGCCGAACCCGCCAGCCCCGCTTTGGGGTAGGAGCGGCGTGAGCCGCGACCGCCGGCTGCGCGGGCCGACGGTGTTTCGATGGGATGCGAGGGTTCACGGTCGCGGCTCACGCCGCTCCTACCCCAAGGCAATGCGGTGCGCGCAACGCTGCATCCCGCATCGGAGCGCATCGCGCACTTGGCGCCCATGGATGCGCGGCGCAGACTGCAAGTCCGCAACCCCGACCACGCCGCCATGTTCGACACCGCCACCCTCGCCGCCTATCTGGTCGCCGCCGCCGTGCTGGTGCTGATTCCGGGCCCGGGCACGGCCTGGATCGTGACCCAGGCCGCGACCGGCGGCACCGCGCGCGGGGTGCGTGCCGCGTTCGGCCTGGAGACCGCGACCCTGATCCACGCCCTGGCCGCGGGCCTGGGCCTGTCGGCGCTGCTGGCGACCTCGGCGATGGCCTTCGAGGTGCTCAAGTACGCCGGCGCCGCGTATCTGATCTGGCTGGGCATCAAGGCCTGGCGCAGCAAGGAGGACGCCGCGCCGACCGCCGCCGAAACCGACGCGCCGGCCGTCGCCACGTCCGACGTCTACCTGCGCTCGGTGATCACCGGCGTGCTCAACCCCAAGGTCGCGCTGTTCTTCCTGGCTTTCCTGCCGCAGTTCGTGCATCCCGAGCGCGGCTACGTCTGGCTGCAGTTCCTGGTGCTGGGTGCGCTGCTGTCGTTGATCGGCTTCAGCCACAGCCTGATGCTGAGCTTCGCGGTCGGCCGCTTCGGCCGGCGCTTCGGCCGGCATTTCTCGTCCGGCGCCGGACGCTGGAAACAACGCGTGACCGGCAGCGTGTTCATCGCCCTGGGCCTGCGTCTGGCGGTGCAGCAGCGCGGCTGAGCGCATCCGTTGAAGTGAACCGAAGCCGCGCCGCATTCGCCCGGCGCGCTTGAAGCTCGGCACGCGCGCCCTCAACTCGTGGATTCATGACCTAATCCACGGAGTTGCGCGCATGAAGACCCAGGGTTTGCTCGACCAATTGCTGAAAACCGCCCAGAACAGCCTAGGCGGCGCCGGCGGGCTCGAGGGACTGCTGGGCGGCGGCAAACCGCCGGCGCGCTACGATGGCAAAGAGGAAAAGCGCGGCCTGCTCGACGCCGGCTTTCCCGGAGGAGATTTCGGCAAGGGCGCGCTGGCCGGCGGTGCGCTCGGCCTGCTGCTGGGCAACAAGAAGATGCGCAAGATGGGCGGCAAGCTGGCCCTGTACGGCGGCGTCGCCGCGGTCGGCGTGCTGGCCTACAAGGCTTACGGCGAATACCGCAAGCAGCAGGACGGCAGCGCCGCCGAGCCGCAGACCGTCGATCGCCTGCCGCCGCCGCAGGCCGAACTGCACAGCCAGGCCATCCTCAAGGCCCTGGTCGCCGCGGCCAAGGCCGACGGTCATATCGATCAGCGCGAACGCGAGGTGATCGAAGGCGAGTTCACCCGCATCGACAACGACCCAGCCCTGCGCCAATGGCTGCACGCGGAACTGGAAAAGCCCTTGGACCCGGCCGAAGTCGCGCGCGCGGCGAGCACCCCGGAAATGGCCTCCGAGATGTATCTGGCCAGCCTGCTCGCCGCCGACGAGCAGAGCTTCATGGAGCGCGCCTACCTGGACGAGCTCGCGCGCCAGCTCAAGATCGACGATGCGCTCAAGGCGCGCCTGGAAGCGCAGTTGCAGGGCGCTCGCGAGGGCTGAGCCCCGTCCCACGGCGACCTGCCTTGGGGTAGGAGCGGCGTAAGCCGCGACCGCAAGCCGCGCAAACCGGCGTCGTTTGCGTCGGCGACTTAAGGTGAGTGGCCGCGGCATACGCCGCCCTACCGCAGCGCAAGCCGTCGCCCCTGTGTCGCCGTTCACACGGTCCGGGTATCGTGCGCGAATCGACCACGGAACCTGCCGATGCCCGCCCGACCGCGCTTTCGCTCCACCCTGCTGCGCTCCCTGCTGCTGGCCGCCGCCGCCCTGCTGGCGCTGGCGGCCTGCTCGACCCTCAACGCGGTCAGCGCCTACCTCGGCAACGAGGTCGCGTTCACCGCGCCGCAGTTGCAGCAGTCGCTGAGCCGCAACTTCCCCAAGCGCTACGAGAAGCTCGGCGGCCTGGTCGCGGTGACCCTGATGAACCCGCGCCTGTCGATCCCCGACGACGGCGAGCGCCTGCGCCTGGACTTCGACATCGCCTTGGCCGCGCTCGGCGCCGGCTCCTCGCAGCGTCCGTCCGGACGCTTCACCCTGACCAGCGCGCTGCGCTACGACGCGACCACCCAGGGCCTGCACCTGCTCGATCCGCGCATCGACTACGTCGACGTGCCGCAACTGGGCGGCATGATGACCGGCGCCTCGCGCGAACTGCTCAATGCCTGGCTCGGCGACTACGCGCGCCAGGAACCCGTCTACCGCTTCGACAACAGCCTGCTCGACAAGCTGGGTTCGCGCCGCATCGGCAGCACCCAGATCGAACACGGCCGCGTCGTCGTCCATCTCGACCGCTGACATGCGCACGCTCCGTCACGCCAGCCTGCTGCTCGCCGCCGCGCTCGCGCTCGCCGCCTGCGGCAAGGACGACGACCCGCAGGCGCGCGCCGCCAAGGGCGAGCCCGGCGAACTGCTGCCGGCGCCGCAGGGCGCCAGCGGCGGCGTCACCGGCATGCCTACGCAGCCCGGTCCCGGTCAGGTCGGCCCGCCCAGCGGCGCCGAGCTGTCGACGGAAGTGACGCTGGACGAGAACGGCAATCCGATCCTGCCGGCCACGCCCGAGGACGGCACCGAGGCGGCGCTCGTCCAGGACGGTACCGCGCCGGTCGAAGACGGAACCCAAGCCCCGGCCGACGAACCCACGCCGGAGGACGCGGTCGCGGTCGTGCGCGACTACTACGCCGCGATCAACGCCCGCCAGTATGCCCGCGCCTACGCGCTGTGGTCCGACGGCGGCCGCGCCAGCGGCCAGTCGTCGCAGCAGTTCGCCGACGGCTTCGCCGATACCAACGGCGTCTCGGCCGAGATCCTGCCGCCGGGCCGGGTCGATGCCGGCGCCGGCTCGCGTTACCTGGAAGTGCCGGTGGCGCTGACCGCGACCCAGCGCGACGGCAGCCAGCGCAAATACATCGGCGCCTACGTGCTGCGCCGCGCCGTGGTCGACGGCGCGACGCCGGAACAGCGCGCCTGGCGCATCGGCAGCGCCGACCTGAGGGAAGTGAAGCCATGAAGCTGCGCGCGCTGGTGTCGTCCTCGTTGATCGTCCTGGCGCTGGGCGCCTGCGAGCCTTCCGCGCCGACCGCGGGCACGACGGCGCCGGCGCTCTCCGCCGCGAACGCGCCACGGAACGCGACGCCAGCGCCCGCTGCGCCGGCCGCGACGGACAACGTCGCCGCACCGGCGACTGCCGCCTTGATGCTGCCTGGCGATTTCGCTCCCGACACCAGCCCCGACGAACTGCGCAAGCGCTACGGCGCCGCCAACGTGCGCCTGGGCAAGGTGCCGGGCGCTGAGGGCGAGGAGTTCCCGGGCGTGATCCTGTTCCCCGACGATCCGACCCGGCGCGCCTATCTGTACTTCCAGAACGACCAGACCCTGCAGGGCCTGTCGCTGGTGCGCGTGCTCGACCGCGAATCCAGGTGGACCCTCGACAACGGCCTGCGTATGGGCATGCCGCTGGCCGAGATGGTCGAGCTCAACGGCAAACCGATTTCGTTCTACGGCCTGGAGTGGGACTACGGCGGCACCATCGTCGACTACCACGGCGGCAAGCTCGACGCGCGCAAGGACGAACAGGTCGGCCGCAGCGCCAGCCTGGGCCTGCTCGACAACGGCGGCCAGGGCATTCCGCAGGGCAAGACGCCGGTCGGCGAAGGCACCTATTCCAGCGACGACCCCAAGTACCCCGAGCAGGGCAAGTGGATCGTGATCTCGGAGCTGTCGGCGTCGTTTCCGGGCGAAGACGATCTGTAAGCGGCGGAGCCTGCGATGACGACGCCGCGGCTGGTGCTGGACACCAACGTCTGCCTCGACCTGTTCGTGTACCGCGACCCGCGCGCGAGCGCGCTCGCCGACGCGCTCGCGAGCGGGCGCTACCGGGCGGTCAGCGATAGCGACTGCCGCGACGAGTGGCAGCGCGTGCTCGCCTATCCGCAGCTCGGCCTGGACTCGCAGGCGCAGGCCCAGGCGCTGCAGGCCTACGACGCCCTCGTGCCGGTATTGCCGGAAGCCGAGCGCCGGCCGCCGCCGCAGACCGCGCTACCGCGCTGCGCCGATCCGGACGATCAGAAATTCCTGGAACTCGCCTACGCCGCCGACGCGAGCTGCCTGCTCAGCCGCGATCATGCCCTGACCATGCTCGGCCGGCGCAGCGCGCGCGCCGGCCTGTTCGAGATCATGACGCCGCAGGCCTGGGCCAGCGTGGAAGCGCTCCGCAACGGCAATCCCTAACCCCGCGCCGGCCGCCGATCTGGCGATGTGGCGGCGCATGCGATACTCGATTCCATGCAAGGCGTACCCGCGCAATTCGCCCACGTCCACGACGCCGCCGAGTTCCGGCAGCCCGCGCATCGCGGCGGCATCGAGCTCTACCGCGCGCATATCGTCCGCCACGCCTTCGAGCCGCACACCCACGAAGCCTACGGCCTGGGCGCGATCGAATCGGGCGTCGAGCGCTTCCGTTACCGCGGCAGCGATCACCTCGCGCCTCCGGATTCGCTGGTGATGATGAATCCCGACGTGCTGCACACCGGCCGCGCCGAAACCGAGGGCGGCTGGCGCTACCGCATGGCCTACGTCGATCCCGATCTGGCCGCGGAGGTCACCGGCGAGTCCGGCTGGTGGTTCGACGATGCGGTGCGCCACGATCCGGCGCGCGCGCGCCGGATCAGCGCGCGCCTGGACGCGCTGTGGCAGGCGCGCGAACCGCTGGCCTTCGACAGCCAGCTTGCCGCGCTGCTGGACGAATTCCGCGACCACGCCCGCGTGCCCCACCGCAATCGCGCCGAGGCGAAGCCGCGCTTCGCCCCGGTGCTCGACTACCTGCGCGCGCACCTGGCCGAACGGCTCAGCCTGGAGCAACTGGCGGCCGTCGCCGGCCTCAGCCCGTTCCACTTCCTGCGCCGCTTCCGCGATCACTACCACGTCACCCCGCAGCAGATGCTGATGGCGCTGCGCCTGCACCAGGCCAAGCGCCGGCTCGCCCAGGGCATGGCGCCGGCGCAGGTCGCGGCCGAGACCGGGCTGGCCGATCAGGCCCACCTCACCCGCGCCTTCGCCCGCCGCTACGGCGTCACTCCGGCGCGCTATCGCAAGCAGCTGCGCGGCTGAGCAGGTCCGCGAGCCGCAAGCCGCAAACCGGCATCGCAATCTCGTACAAGAACCGCGGCCGCGCTTGCGACACCCTGCAGCCATGCTGATCGGAACCCTCTACGCGCTGTTGGCCGGCCTGATCTGGGGCCTGGTCTTCGTCGGCCCGCTGCTGCTGCCCGAATACCCCGCCGCGCTGCAGTCGGTCGCGCGCTACCTCGCCTTCGGCCTGATCGCCTTGCCGCTGGCCTGGCTGGACCGCGCGGCGCTGCGCCAGTTGAGCCGCGCCGACTGGATCGAGGCGCTCAAGCTGTGCGCGATCGGCAACCTGCTTTATTACCTGTGCCTGGCCAGTGCGATCCAACGCGCCGGCGGACCGCTGCCGACCATGATCATCGGCACCTTGCCGGTGGTGATCGCGATCGCCGCCAACCGCCGCAATGCCCGGCGCGACGGCCGCCTGCCGTGGGCGCGGCTGGCGCCGTCGCTGCTGCTGATCGCCGCCGGCATCGCCTGCGTCAACCAGGTCGAACTCGACGCGCTGCTCAGCGACGGCCGGGCGGATCTGCGGCGTTACCTCAGCGGCGGCCTGCTCGCGCTCGGCGCCCTGGCCTGCTGGACCTGGTACCCGCTGCGCAACGCCGACTGGCTGCGCGCGCATCCCGGCCGCAACCCGCGCACCTGGGCCACCGCGCAGGGCCTGGCGACCTTGCCGCTGGCCTTGCTGGGCTACGCCGTGCTTTGGACCGGCATGGCCGCTAGCGACAGCGAATTCGCGATGCCGTTCGGCCCCAGGCCAGGTTTCTTCATCGGCCTGATGGCCGCCATCGGCCTGCTCGCGTCCTGGGTCGGCACGCTGTGCTGGAACGAAGCCAGCCAGCGGCTGCCGACCGCGCTGGCCGGGCAGCTGATCGTGTTCGAGACCCTGTTCGCGCTGGCCTACGCCTTCATGCTGCGCGGCGCGATGCCGCGTCCGCTGACGTTCCTGGGCATCGGCCTGCTGATCGCCGGCGTGCTGTGGGCGCTGCGGGTGAAACCGGTGCCGGTCGCACCGGCGCCGTGAGCGCCGACGCCGGCCGCCGGCTCAGATCTCGAAGCGATACGACAGCTTGACCAGCAGCTGTTCGCTGTCGCGCAGATCGAACGCGTCGCGGAACTCGCGTCCGGCGCTGCCTTCCTGGTTCAGGCCTTCTTCGAACAGATCGCCGCCGCGCACGTAGGCGATGTACAGGTGCGACAGCGGCGCCAGCTCGTAGCGGTAGCGGATCTGGAAACCGAGGTTGCGCAGATTGAAGTCCGGAATCGACTCGGCGACCTTCAGCGGCCGGCCGTCGGCGGCGACGCGGTAGGCCTGGCGGCTGTGCGCGTCCAGGCCGATCGCCTCCAGCCGCACGCGCAGCTCCTGCTTGTCGTCGATCAGCCACACCGAACCGGCATTGAGCGTGATCATGTCGGAGCGGAAGCTGCCGAGCAGGTTGCCGCCGCGCCACAGCAGCCAGTCCGGGTTGTGCGAGACCTCCATGCCGCTGAAGAAGCTCAGACGGTCGCTGACGTGGTAGCGCGGCTCGAAGTACAGCCGCGACTTGCCCTCGTCCATGCCGCCCAGGCCTTCGGCCGCGTACTGGGCTTCGCCGTAGAACGCCCAGCGCCCGCCGTTCTGGCGCGGGCGGAAACGTTCGTAGTACAGGTACAGCTTGGACGGCACGTCGACCACGCCGTTGCCGCGGGTGATCAGGTCGTCGTGGCCGGAACTCCAGGCCGCGATTTCGGCGAATTCGTTGCCGCCGTCGCGCAGATCGCTGCGGCGGTTGATCGCGAAGGCGTCGGCGATGTGTACGCCCTGATCGTTGTAGCGGCGCGAAACCGCGTAGTGGAAATCCTTGCCGGCGTAGGCCGAGTCGGCCGGCAGATCGGTGACTCGGTGGCCGAGGTCGTAGCGCAGGTAGTTGAAGTTGTTGCGCTCGAGGTAGCCGAAGTCGTTGAGCTGCAGGTCGCGCCCCAGGTGCAGCGCGTACAGTTGCTGGCGCCAGCCTTTGCCCATGTCGTAGTCCATGCGCAGTTGGGCGCCGCTGTCGCGGCTGCTGCGGCCGGCCTGGTCGACGTCGGAACCGACCAGGGCGCTGCGGATCGACCACTGCGAATTCGGGGTCCAGCGGTGGTCGAACTCGTACACCGTCGCCTCGCGGTCCAGGAACGGCCGGTTCACCCGGGTGACCATCGCGCCCAGGCCCTGCGCGGCGAAGTCGCGGGTGGCGCGCACGGCATAGAAGTCGCGGCCGATGTCGTCGGCTTCGGTGGCCGCGAATACGCCGTAGTTGAAACCGGCGGCGCTGCCGTTGACCTTGACCGCGGCGGTGACGTCTCCGGAACCGACGCCATCGTCGTTCCTGCCGCCGACGCGGCGGGTGTAGATCAGGCGGCTGTTGTTGTTGAGCGCGCCGAAGGGCACGTCGAAGAAGCCCTGGTTCTCGGTGAAGAACGGGCGCTTGTCGCTGAAGAAGGTTTCGGTGGCGCTGAAGTTGACCGTAAGTTCGTCGCTCTCGACCTGACCGAAATCCGGGTTGAGCGTGGCACTGAGCTGGAAACGGCCGTTCGGCTTCCAGAACAAGTCGACGCCGCCGTCGAAGTCGCTGCCCCGGCCGACCGCGTCGTAGATGCCGGATACGTAGGGCGTGATCGCGAGCAGCGACTGGCTGTAGGCCGGCACCTGGATGCGCTCGAGCGCGGTCAGGAAGCGGCTTTCGTTGAAGCTCACCGCCGGCCATGAGGCGCGCTCGCCGGTGGCGCCGATCACCCGGTCCAGCGACAGTCCCAGCGTGCGCTTGCCGTCGGCGCTGGCCGCGCGCATCGGCGCTATATGCCAGGGAATCAGCATCTCGACGTACCAGCCCGTCTCGTCCTCGCTGGTGGCGTGGCGCCAGTCGCCGTCCCAGTCGTCGTTGAACTGGTTCTCGTTGCCGATCGTGGTGTCGTTGATGCTGTTGGACAGCAGCACGGTGAAGTTGTAGCCGTTGCGGCCGTCGCCGTCGAAATCGACGTACAGGTTGACCCGGTCGACCGGGCCGCCCTCATCGCGCTGGGCAAACTGGCGCGTGCGCGGAATGCTCTGCGCCTGGGTATTGCGGAAGCCGATCGCCAGGCCCTGCGGCGTGGCCAGCACCAAGGCCTCGGTCGGCTGCGGCGCCGGCGTCCGCGACAGCGGCTGGGTCAGGCGGAAGTCGGTGATGCGTTGCGCGCCGTCCCATTCGGCCGGGTCGATGCGGCCGTCGATTTCGACCGCCTGCGCGAGCGGTGCGACGGCAAGCGCGGCGAGGATGGACAGAGTCAGGGGTGCGCGCATCGCGGGTGCCTCGGTACTGATGGAGATGCCGGCACGAACCGCCGCGCGGACGTTCGGCATCGGTGGGATGCGAACGCCGACCGAAAGGTTGCGTGTGGAGCGGGCCCCGGCGGTCGCGGCACCCGAGCGTGGCGAAGCCTAGACGGCGCGCGCGCAGTTACCGAATGGCAAAAGTCATGGCAACCCTTCGCAGTCGTTGCGCATCCGCTGCAGGCAGGGTTTTTGCCGCGCATTCGCGCGCGCATGGTCGGGAAATCCGCGGCATCGCGTTCAGGGGAATTTCATCCCCGCCCTCATCCGGCGCTGCGCGCGCCCTTCTCCCGCGGGGGGCAGGGAAGATTGCAGGCCAGGGACTCAGGCGGTCGCGTCGTGCGAAACGAAGGCAGCCTCGCCGGTCGGCAGTTCCAGCCATTCCGGATGGGCCAGCGCGCGTGCGATGTCGGCCTGGCCCGACAGCCAGTGCTCGCGCATCGCGACCCGGCCGAACTGGTAGTCCTTGAAGTGCCCGATCCGGGCGCGATCGCGGTAGATCAGGTGGATCACGCTGTAGCGGCGGTCGCAGGCCAACTGCGCCGCGTACTGCGCCCAGGGATTGCTGCGGCGCACGTCCTCGGGGATTTCCTCGAGCAGCTCGCGCAGCAGCCGGCGGTAATGCTGGGCCACGCGCTGGGTCTCGGTGATCAGGCGGGTGCGGCTGGAGTACTGGATCTCCTTCTGGCGCTCGGCGACGTCCAGCAGGGTCTGCGGCAACTCGCCCCGCGCGCTCCACAGGTCGACCTGGAACACCAAGGTGTCGCGGCGTGGCTCGCTGGCCAACACCTGCGACAGCGGCGTGTTCGAGACCAGACCTCCGTCCCAGTAGTACTCGCCGTCGATCTCGACCGCCGGGAACGCCGGCGGCAGCGCGCCGGAGGCGAGGATATGGCGTGCGTCCAGGCGCATCTGGGTGTTGTCGAAGTATTCGAGATTGCCGGTACGCACATTGACCGCACCGACCGAGACCCGGATGCCGCCGTCGTTGAGGCGATCGAAATCGACCATGCGCTCCAGGGTCGCGATCATCGGCGAGGTGTCGTACCAGCTGGAGTCGCCGGGGCCGGGCGCCAGCGACTCCAGGCCGCGCGGTCGGTAGAAGCCGCGCTGGCCCTCGACCAGGGCGCGCCAGGCCTCCCAGGTGTCGAGCCAGGCGCGCAGGTCGTCGCCGAGGCCGGCATAGCGCGCTTCCTGCCCCAGCGTGGTCGCCGGCAGCAGGGTCGGCTGCGAGATCGTGTCCCAGAACTCGCGCAGGGCCTCGACCCGGCGCCCGGGCGCGTTGCCGGCCACGATCGCGGTATTGAAGGCGCCGATCGAGGTGCCGGCCAGCCAGTCCGGTGCGATCCCCGCTTCGTCCAGTCCCTGGTAGACGCCGGCCTGGTAGGCGCCGAGCGCGCCGCCGCCCTGCAAGACCAGGGCGGTGCGCTCGGGCCGGCGCTGCGGCGGCGGCACCGCCGCGGGATCGGGTTTCGCGGGCCTGGGTTTCGCGGCCGCGCGCTTGCGCGGCGCGGAGGAAGCACGCTTGCCGGGAGTCGTCGCCATGCCCCGACCTTACTGCATGTACCAGCCGTGGCTGACCACGATGCTCTGCCCTGTCAGGGCCGCGCTCGGGAACTCGGACAGGAAGCGCACGGTCTTGGCCACGTCTTCGACCGTGGTGAACACGCCGTCGACGGTGTTGCCCAGCATCACCTTGCGGATCACCTCGTCCTCGCTGATGCCCAGTTCCTTGGCCTGCTCCGGAATCTGCTTGTCGACCAGCGGGGTGCGCACGAAGCCCGGGCAGACCACGTGGCTGCGCACGCCGTGCTTGGCGCCTTCCTTGGCCAGCACCCGCGCCAGGCCCAGCAGGCCGTGCTTGGCGGTGACGTAGGCCGACTTCAGCGGCGAGGCCTCGTGCGAATGCACCGAGCCCATGTAGATCACGGTGCCGCCCTTGTTGTCCTTGTACATATGCGGCAACGCCGCCTTGGTGGTCAGGAAGGCGCCGTCGAGGTGGATCGCCAGCATCTTCTTCCAATCGCCGAAGGCGTAGTTCTCGATCGGATTGACGATCTGGATGCCGGCGTTGGACACCAGGATGTCGATGCCGCCGAGCTCGGCCACCACGCGCGCGATGCCGGCGTCGACCGCGGCCTCGTCGGTGACGTCCATGGCCACGCCGATCGCTCGGCCCCCTGCGGCGACGATCTCGTCGGCCACGGCCTGGGCACCGGCCTGGTTGAGATCGGCGATCGCGATCGCGGCGCCGGCGCGGGCCAGTTCGTGGGCGATTTCCTTGCCGATGCCGCTGGCGGCTCCGGTGACGACGGCGACCTGGCCTTGGATCGAACTCATGGCGACTCCTGGGGATGCTATGCGGATGGGGGGACGCGGCCGCGGCGGGCGCGTGGGCGGCCATTGTCGCCGCCGTGCGTTATCGCGGTGTTGCGGCGCGGGACCGCAGTGTCCCGCGGGCACAGCCGCGGCGGCCATCGGCCATTGGTACCAGCCGGCCCTGCGACGGATGCTCCCTGTAGGAGCGGCGTGAGCCGCGATCGCTTCCTGTGGGAGCGGCGTGAGCCGCGAAGGGCTTCCTGTGGGAGCGGCGTGAGCCGCGATCGCGACATCGAGAGGGCGTCGCAGGCGGAGGGCGCGGTCGCGGCTCACGCCGCTCCTACCCCAAAGCCGTCCGATCCCAGCCGCCGCGCCCGTGCTAACGGGCGCGAGGCCTCAATCCTTCTTGGACTTCTTCTTGTCCTTCTTTTTCTTCTTGTCCTTGTCCTTCTTCTTATTCTTCTTGTCTTTCTTGTCCTTCTTCGGCTGCAGCATGGTGCCGGTGCAGTTTTCCGCGCCGCAGCGGCATTCCCAGATCTTCTTCAGACGCTTGGTGTGCTTCTCGGCCAGGGTGATGCCGTAGTTGTAGGACAGCTCCTCGCCCGGCGCGATGGCGCGAATCGCCTCGATGAATACCCGGTCCTTGCGGCGGTCGTCGCCCTCGTCCTCGTCCAGCACGGCTTCGCAGTTCGGCGCGCAGCTGTGGTTGATCCAGCGCGCGCTGTTGCCTTCGAAGTTGGCGTCGATCACGTACTCGTCGTTGAGCGTGAACAGGAAGGTGTGACCGGAGTCGGTGTCGCCGGAATCGCCCGCATCGACCTCTTCGTGGGTACGGCGGCTACCCTTGTATTCGATTACGCGTTCGCCCTTGGCGATCGGATTGACGGCGAAGACGCCGTTACCGTGGATGGCGGAACGGCGGGCGGCGATCTTGCGCGGCATGCGGTAATCCAGAAGAGACGAGCCGGCATTTTGACCGCAAATGCAGGTCCGCGGCCATCGCCCGCATGCACCGGCCGCGACGACTGTTCCGCTTTCGTCGCGACGCTCGGCGCAACTCGCCTGCTCCGCGGGCCTGTGCTGTGCACGGCATCGCCCAAGGCCCGATGCCCGCTCCGTTCGGCCACGCCACGCACGCCATCCTGTGCCGGAGACCCGTCGCTTTCAGACGCCTCGGCTCGGGTCACGCAATAAGTGCCGGCCACGACCGATACCGGCCCCCTCCCGGCCGGGTCGAACGCCCGCCCCGGAGAATCCCTCGCACCCGGCCACCCCAACCCGCCCACCTCGACCGGACCCGTCCCGCAGCCCAGGCTCGCCAACCCCGCCCTACCTGAATGCGGGTGCTGGCCCTGGCCGGCCTTAAACCGTACAATTCCGGTACGGATTAAACCGACCCCACGCCGATGCTCCGCGTCACCAAACTCACCGACTACGCGACGGTCGTCCTGACCGTGCTCGCCGCCCAATTGGAAGGCGTGCCCGATGCCGTGCTCAGCGCCTCGGAACTGGCCGAGCGCGCCGGCCTGGAAACGCCGACCGTGAGCAAACTGCTCAAGCCGCTGGCCCAGGCCGGCCTAGTCGAGGGCTTCCGCGGCGCCAACGGCGGCTATCGCCTGGCGCGCCCGGCCCAGGAGATCGGCCTGATCGAAATCGTCGAGGCCATGGAGGGTCCGCTCGGCATGACCGAGTGCAGCGTCCACGCCGGCAACTGCGGCATCGAGCAGCAGTGCGGCGTGCGCGCCAACTGGCGCCGCATCAACGACGTCGTGGTCGAAGCCCTGCGCAGCGTGACCCTGGCGCAGATGCTGGCGCCTCCCGCGCCGCCGCCCGAACCCGAAACCAGGCGCATCGCACTGCACCTGGCCAACGCATAGACAGTAGGCAGCCCCATGGCCACCGACATCATCGAAAAGACCGCCCCCATCGCCGCGCCCGCCACCGACCTCGCCGACCGCCCGCTCCAGAACGAAGCGATCCACGAGCAGCTCGGCCGCCGCTACGAGGCCGGCTTCGTCACCGACATCGAATCCGACAGCCTGCCGCCCGGGCTCAGCGAAGACATCATCCGTGCGCTTTCGGCCAAGAAGGAAGAGCCGCAGTGGATGCTGGACTGGCGCCTGGCCGCGTACCGGCATTGGCTGACCATGCCGATGCCGCACTGGGCCAAGCTCAACATCGCCCCGATCGACTTCCAGGGCGTGAGCTACTACTCCGCGCCCAAGGCCAAGTACGCCTCGCTGGACGAGGTGCCGCAGGAACTGATCGACACCTACGACAAGCTCGGCGTGCCGCTGCACGAACGCGCCAAGCTCGCCGGCGTCGCGGTCGACGCGGTGTTCGACTCGGTTTCGGTCGGCACCACCTTCCGCAAGGAACTGGCCGAGAAGGGCGTGATCTTCTGCTCGATGTCCGAGGCGATCCGCGAGCACCCCGAATTGGTGCAGAAGTATCTCGGCAGCGTGGTGCCGACCCACGACAATTACTTCGCCGCGCTCAATTCGGCGGTGTTCTCCGACGGCAGCTTCGTGTTCATCCCCAAGGGCGTGCGCTGCCCGATGGAGCTGAGCACCTACTTCCGCATCAACGCCCTCAACACCGGCCAGTTCGAGCGCACCCTGATCGTGGCCGAGGATAAGAGCTACGTCAGCTACCTCGAAGGCTGCACCGCGCCGATGCGCGACGAGAACCAGCTGCACGCGGCGGTGGTCGAGCTGGTCGCGCTGGAAGACGCCGAGATCAAGTATTCGACCGTGCAGAACTGGTACCCCGGCGACGAGAACGGCGTCGGCGGCATCTACAACTTCGTCACCAAGCGCGGCGAATGCCGTGGCGCGCGCAGCAAGATCAGCTGGACCCAGGTCGAAACCGGTTCGGCGATCACCTGGAAGTATCCGTCCTGCGTGCTGATCGGCGACGATTCCAGCGGCGAGTTCTATTCGGTGGCCCTGACCCATCACCGCCAGCAGGCCGACACCGGCACCAAGATGATCCACGTCGGCAAGCGCACCAAGTCCAAGATCGTCAGCAAGGGCATCAGCGCCGGCCGCGGCCAGAACACCTACCGCGGCCTGGTCAAGGTCGAGCGCAGCGCCGAAGGCGCGCGCAACCACACCCAATGCGACAGCCTGCTGATCGGCAAGAAGTGCGGCGCCCACACCTTCCCCTACATCGAAGTCCGCCACCCCAACGCCACCGTCGAGCACGAGGCTACCACCTCCAAGATCAGCGACGACCAGCTGTTCTATTGCCGCAGCCGCGGCATCGGCCAGGAGGACGCGGTGTCGATGATCGTCGACGGCTTCTGCAAGTCGGTGTTCAAGGAACTGCCGATGGAGTTCGCGGTCGAGGCCAAGAAGTTGCTGGAAGTCAGCCTGGAAGGTTCCGTCGGCTGACGATTCTGCTGTGCCTGCTCCCGCGAGCAGGAGTTTGCTTTGCCCTTCTCCCGCGAGCGGCGCCCGAAGGGTGTGCAAGGCTGAGAAGGTGCCCGAAGGGCGGATGAGGGCAAGCGGACCGCCGCGACCCTCACCCCAACCCCTCTCCCGCACGCGGGAGAGGGGCTATAAGCGGCTCCCGGCAACCGGGATGCCGCTCCACCACTGGATACGAAGAAGATGCTCAAGATCGAAAACCTCCACGTCCGAGTCGCCGGCAAGGACATCCTCAAGGGCCTCTCGCTGGAACTGCAGCCGGGCCAGGTGCACGCGGTCATGGGGCCCAACGGCGCCGGCAAGTCGACCCTGGGCAACGTTATCGCCGGGCGCGAAGGCTACGAGGTGGTCGAGGGCTCGGTGACGTTCCAGGGCCGCGACCTGCTCGCGCTGGAGCCGGAAGAACGCGCCGCCGAAGGCGTGTTCCTGGCCTTCCAGTACCCGGTCGAGATCGCCGGCGTCAACAACACCTACTTCCTGCGCGCCGCGCTCAACGCCCAGCGCAAGGCGCGCGGCCAGGCCGAACTGGACTCGATGCAGTTCCTCAAGCTGGTGCGCGAGAAGCTGGCAGTGCTGCACCTGAAGGACGAACTGCTCAACCGCGGCGTCAACGAAGGCTTCAGCGGCGGCGAGAAGAAGCGCAACGAGATCTTCCAGATGGCCGTGCTGGAACCCAAGCTGGCGATCCTCGACGAGACCGACTCCGGTCTCGACATCGACGCGCTGAAGAACGTCGCCGAGGGCGTCAACGCCCTGCGTGCGCCCGACCGCGCGTTCCTGGTGATCACCCACTACCAGCGCCTGCTGGACTACATCAAGCCCGACGTGGTGCACGTGCTCGCCGACGGCCGCATCGTCGAGAGCGGCGGGCCGGAGCTGGCGCTGGAGCTGGAAGCGCACGGCTACGCCTGGCTCAAGGACCGCATCGCGCCGACCGCGGTGGCCTGACATGAGCGCACTGCTCGATTCCTTCTCCGAAGCGCTGAACCCGCTGCTGCAACGCCAGCGCCTGCACGGCCCTGCGCGCGTGCAGGCCATGGAAAGCGCGCTCCAGGCCGGCCTGCCGCATGCGCGCAGCGAAGCCTGGAAGTACACCCCTCTGCGCAATCTGGAGCGTCGCAGCTACGCGCAGCCGCAGGCCGGCGCCTTCGACGACGCGCTGCTTGCGACGATCCCGGCGCCGCGGCTGGTGTTCAACAACGGCCGCTACGACGCCGCGCACTCCGACCTCGACGGCCTCGCCGCCGGTGTGTCGCTGCGCCCGCTGTCGCAGCTGCTGGCCGGCGACGACGCGCGCGCATCCAATTTCCTGGAACGCCGCTTCGAGCGTCCCGAAGAGATCTTCGCCCGGATCAACGCCGCCCTCGCCGACGACGGCGCCGTGCTGCGGGTCGAGGCCGGCGTGCAGGCCGGCACCGTGCACCTGGTCTTCGTCGGCGCGCCTGTCGCGGGCGACATCGCCTGGCACCTGCGCAACCTGATCGAACTGCAGGAAGGCGCGGCCCTGACCCTGATCGAGCATACGCTCGGTGCCGGCAGCCACAGCCATCTCGGCAACAGCCTCAGCCACGTGCATCTGGCGCCGCGCGCGACGCTCTCGCATGCACGCGTGCAGGACGAGGCCGCGAGCGCCGTCGCGATCGCACGCACCGACGCGGTGCTGTCGCGCGAATCGGTCTACCGCCGCCTCGACCTGGAACTGGGTGCCGCGCTGTCGCGGCACGAGCTCAACGTCGCCCTGCACGGCGAGGCCGCGCAGTTGCACGCCAACGGCGTGCTGCTGGCGACCGGCAAGCGCCACCTCGACACCCGCCTGGGTATCGACCACGTCGGCCGCGACAGCCGCTGCGACCTGGTCTGGCGCGGCATGGGCGCAGGCCGTTCGCGCGCTGCGTTCCACGGCGGCATCCTGATCCGCGAAGGCGCCGACGGCACCGCCGCGATGCTGTCGAACAAGAACCTGCTGTTGTCCGAAGGCGCGGAGATCGACACCCAACCGGTGCTGGAGATCCACGCCGACGAAGTCCAGGCCGCGCACGGCGCCACCGTCGGCCAACTCGACGGCAACGCCCTGTTCTATCTGCGCTCGCGCGGCCTGCCCGCCGAGCAAGCGCGGGCGCTGCTGACCGCCGCGTTCTGCCGCGAAACCCTGTCCGTGTTCGAAGACCCGCAATTGCGCGCGACCCTGGAAGCGCGCCTCGACGCCGCACTGACGGCGCTGGAAGAGGTCGCAAGCGCATGAACGCCCCAGCCGCCGCAATCGACTGGGCCGCGGTCCGCGCCGACTTCCCGCTGCTGAGCCGCGAAGTCCACGGCAAGCCGCTGGTGTATCTGGATTCGGCCAATACCGGACAGAAGCCCGAGGCCGTGATCGCCGCGGTCGACGACTTCTACCGCCACCACAACGCCAACGTCAGCCGCGCGGTGCACGCGCTAGGCACCGAAGCCACCGAGGCCTACGAGGGTGCGCGCGGCAAGCTCGCCAGGTTCCTCAACGTGCGCGCCGACGAGCTGGTGCTGTGCAGCGGCACCACCTTCGCCCTGAACCTGGTCGCCTATTCCTGGGCGCTGCCGCGGCTGCGGCCGGGCGACGCGATCGTGCTCACCCGCATGGAGCACCATGCCAACATCGTGCCCTGGCAGTTGGTCGCCCAGCGCACCGGCGCCATCATCAAGGTCGCCGAGATCGACGAGCTCGGCCGGCTGGACCTGGCGCAGCTGTATTCATTGCTGACCCCGGAAGTGAAGCTGCTCGCCCTGACCCACGTCTCCAACGTGCTGGGCACGGTCAATCCGGTGCGCGAGATCTGCCGCGAAGCGCGCAAGCGCGGCATCGTCAGCGTGGTCGACGGCTCGCAGGCCGCGCCGCACCGTGCACTCGACATCGCCGCGATCGGCTGCGATTTCTACGCCATCACCGGCCACAAGATGAGCGGCCCGACCGGCACCGGCGCGCTATGGGCGCGCCGCGAGCACCTGGCCGAGATGCCGCCCTTCCTCGGCGGCGGCGAGATGATCAAGGAAGTGCGCTTCGAAGGCACCGTGTTCAACGACGCCCCGCACAAGTTCGAAGCCGGAACGCCCAACATCGCCGGTTTCATCGGCCTCGGCGCGGCGGTCGACTATCTGTCGGCGCTGGGCATGCACCACGTCGAAGCGCGCGAGCAGGCCCTGCTCGACCACGCCACCCGCGCGTTGTCCCAAGTGCCCGGCCTGCGCATCTTCGGCCAGGCTCCGGACAAGGCCGCGGTGATCAGCTTTCTGGTCGAGGGCGCGCACGCGCACGATCTGGCGACCCTGCTCGACCTGGAAGGCGTCGCGATCCGCTCCGGCCATCACTGCGCGCATCCGCTGATGCATCATTTCGGCGTGCCCGCGACCTGCCGCGCCTCGCTGGCGTACTACAACACCTTCGACGAGGTCGACGCCTTCGTCGCCGCCTTGAATAAAGTCCGCAAACTGCTCGCATGAACGACACGACCCTAAGTTTCCGTCCCGCCACCCACGCCGACACCGACGCCCTGGTCGCGCTGGTCGAGTCCGCCTACCGCGGCGACAGCAGCCGCGCCGGCTGGACCACCGAAGCCGACTACCTCGACGGCCGCCGCACCGGCGCCGACGATATCGCCGAGTGCATCGATCGCCCGCAGAGCGTGCTGCTGATCGCCGAGCGCCCGGGAGCCGACGGCGCTGCGCCGGAACTGCTGGCCTGCGCGCATGTCGCGATCGAGGACGGCGCCGGCTACTTCGGCATGTTCTCGGTGCGCCCGAACCTGCAGGGCGGCGGCATCGGCAAGATCGTCATCAACGAGGCCGAACGCATCGCGCGCGAGGACTGGAAGCTGCCGGCGATGCGCATGACCGTGATCGACATCCGCAGCGAACTGATCGCCTACTACGAACGCCGCGGCTACCGCCGCACCGGCCAGATCAAGCCGTTCCCGTACGGCGATACGCGCTTCGGCCTGCCCAAGCGCGACGATCTGCGTTTCGAGGTTCTGGAAAAAACGTTCTAAGCGTCGGGAGCCGGGATTCGCCGAGCGAGTCCGCCGCCGATCCCGCATCCCCAACCCCGGATTTTCGAGAGCACGCCATGGGCGACTGGGTTTTCGTTTGCGCCACCTCGCAGCTGCTGCCGGGCGAGTCCACCGTGGCCTGGGACGGCGACACGCCGATCCTGGTCTGCAACTACGACGGCGACTACTACGCGCTGGAGGACAAGTGCTCGCATGAGGACTTCGAACTCTCGGCCGGCAACTACGACGGCGAGGAAGCCACGGTCGAGTGCGTGCTGCACGGAGCCAAGTTCGACATCCGCGACGGTCGCCCGCTGTGCGCGCCGGCCTATAGCCCGGTGACCAAGTTCCCGGTCAAGGTCGAGAACGACGGGATCTGGACCCGCGACGACCGCGCCTGATGCGTTCCCCGGGCCCCGGCACCGTCTCCCGATCGGCGGCTGCCCGCTCGCGTCCTGGCCTCACTTAGTCCACGCGCGAGGCGCGCGACAGCGCGCAATCCGGCCGGCCGTGCGTCCGCGCAAGGTCGGGTTTTAGCCACGGCCGCTCGCCGAATGGCTTCGTCGCGATAGCTCTCCGACAGTCGGCAGAGCACCTCCCCAATGCGTCCTTGGGTCGGACCGCCGCTCCTGGAGCTATTCCGCTCCGCTCGCTGCGATTCGCCCGTTCACTTTCCGTTGCAAATGCGAATCGATCTCATTAATATTCCCGGTTGACGCGGCCCAGGCCGCCGCACCCCTCGGTTCACGGAAATCCCCCATGTCGACCACGAAGTTCGTCGTGTCGCCGCTCGCCGGCGCACTTGCTCTCGCTCTCAGCCTTCCCGCCGCCGCCGCACCGGCGCCCGACCCCCAGGCCAAGGACCTCGACGGCGTCGAAGTCCGTGGCGTGAAGGTCCAGAAGGCCAGCTCGGGCAAGTACACCGCGCCGCTGCGCGACACGCCGCAGACGATCACCGTGATCGACCGCAGCACCATCGACGGCCAGAATCTGCTGTCGTTGCAGGACATCATGGCCACCCTGCCGGGCATCACCTTCGGCGCCGGCGAAGGCGGCGGCGGTTTCGGCGACAAGATCAACCTGCGCGGCTTCGACGCCAGCAACGACATCACCGTCGACGGCGTGCGCGACAGCGGTCTGTACAGCCGCACCGATCCCTTCAACCTGGAGTCGGTCGAGGTCATCAACGGCGCCAACTCGGTGTATTCGGGCGCGGGCTCGGTCGCCGGCACCATCAACCTGGTCAGCAAGACGGCCGGCGCGACCGAGTTCAAACACGCCAGCATCGCCGCCGGCACCGACAGCTACGCTCGCGTCACCGCCGACAGCAACTTCCTGATCGGCGACAGCAGCGCGTTCCGCATCAACGTGATGGCGCACCAGAACGACATCCCGGGCCGCGACGTCGAGCGCAACGAGCGCTGGGGCATCGCGCCCTCGCTGAGCTTCGGCCTGGGCAGCAACACCACCTGGACCCTGAACTACGTCCACCAGGAAGACGACAACATCCCCGAGTACGGCGTGCCCTTCTTCAACGGCGGTCCGCTGCCGGGCATCGATCCGTCGACCTACTACGGCTACAAGAACATCGACAAGCAGGAAATCGAGTACGACTCGCTGACCTCGATCCTGGAGCACAACTTCAGCGACACCATGAAGGTGCGCAACCTGACGCGCTGGCAGCAGGTCGACCAGTTCTCGCTGGTGGACGCGGTCCAGGGCACCTGGTGCATGCCCAACAGCCTCACCCCGCTCGGCGTCGCCTGCCCGGCCGGCGTGGGTCCGGGCCGTTACCTGCCCAGCGGTCCGCGCGGTTTCGGCCGCGACACCCGCAACACCACGCTCTACACCCAGACCGACCTGACCACCGAGTTCAACACCGGCGCGGTGCAGCACACTTTGGTCGCGGGTTTCTCGGTGATGCACGAGAGCTTCGACCTCGATACCACCAGCGATTTCCGCAACGCCGACGGCACCAACCCGTACATCGCCGGCCTGCCGACGATGGACATGTTCAATCCGGACAACGTCTACCGCGGCCCGATCAACCGCACCCTGACCGGCCGCACCGAAGGCGAACTGGACAACCAGGCCCTCTACGTTTTCGACACCATCAAGTTCAGCGAGCAGTGGCTGCTGAGCCTGGGCGCGCGCTACGAGCACAACGAAGGCAAGACCAACACCGCCACCGTCGTGCTGGCGCCGACCACCGTGGGCGCGCCGCTGCCGGCGCAGCCGATCGGCACCGTCACCGGCTACGGCGTACCGGCCAAGAACACCGACGACCTGTTCTCCTACCGCGCCGGCCTGGTCTACAAGCCGGTCGAGAACGTGAGCGTGTACGCCGCCTACGGCAACTCGAAGACGCCGTCCAAGGCTTCGGTCAACGGTTCGTGCACGCTCATCAGCACTACCGGCACCGCCAACTGCACGGTCGATCCGGAAACCGCGGTCAACTACGAAATCGGCACCAAGTGGGATCTGTTCGACGGCCGCCTGGCGCTGACCGGTTCGCTGTTCCGCAACGACCGTAAGAACTACAAGGTCTCCGATCCGGGCAACCCGAGCAATCCGACCGGCACGCAGCAGCTCGACGGCCGCGCGCGCGTCGACGGCGCGATGCTCGGCGTGTCCGGCCTGATCACCGATCGTTGGGCGGTCTACGCCAACTACGCCTACCTGGACAGCGAAGTGCTGCAGGGCGTGTCCGACCGCCAGGCCGGCCTGGGTCTGGACTACGCCAAGGGCGACCGCCTCCTGAACGTGCCGGAGCATTCCTTCAGCCTGTGGACCACCTACGACCTGTCGCCGAAGTGGCAGATCGGCTACGGCGCGACCTACCAGGGCAAGATCTGGCTGACCCAGCACAGCGCGACCAACCCCAACGGCGCCCTGGTCACGGCCGACAGCTACTGGACCCACCGCGCGATGGTCAACTACAAGATCAACCGCAATGCCGCCCTGCAGCTCAACGTCAGCAACCTGGCCGACGAGGAGTACTACACCCGCATCCGCAACAACGGCTGGGCGACGCCGGGCGAAACGCGCCAGGTGGTATTGAGCGCCAACTTCACGTTCTAATCCCGGACGTCATACTCTCGGACCCACCGTCCGCGCGCGCCGCCCGGGACCTCCCGGGCGGCCGCATTGAGGAAAATCATGCTGCTGCACGTGCCCAAAGTCCTCAGCGTCGAACAGGTCGCGCATTGCCGCGAGCGGCTGGCGCAGGCCGGTTGGGCCGACGGCCGGATCACCGCCGGCTACCAGTCGGCCAAGGCCAAGGACAACGCGCAACTGCCCGAGAACGATCCGGTCGCGCGCGAGCTCGGGGCGATCATCCTCGATGCTCTGGCCAAGAACCCGACCTTCTTCTCCGCGGCCTTGCCCCAGCGCGTGTTCCCGCCGCTGTTCAACCGCTATGAAGGCGGCCAGGCGTTCGGCTTCCACGTCGACAACGCGATCCGCTACGACCGCAGCCGCGGCGGCATGGACACGGTGCGCACCGATCTGTCGGCGACCTTGTTCCTGAGCGCGCCGGAGGACTACGACGGCGGCGAGCTGGTCATCGAGGACACCTACGGCAGCCACAGCATCAAGCTGCCCGCCGGCGATCTGGTGCTGTACCCCGGCACCAGCCTGCACAAGGTCACTCCGGTCACCCGCGGCGCGCGCCTGGCTTCGTTCTTCTGGATCCAGAGCCTGCTGCGCGAGGACGCGCAACGCCGGCTGATGTTCGAACTCGACGTGTCGATCCGGCGCCTGACCGCGGATGTGCCCGAGCACCCCGCGCTGGTGCAGCTGACCGGCGTCTACCACAACCTGCTGCGGCGCTGGAGCGAGCCTTGAACGCCAGCGACGCCGCACGCGCGCGCGAACCCGCGAACCAGGCCGGCGATCCGAACCGGCGCGCGTACTGGCTCAAGACCCTGCACCGCTGGCATTGGATCAGCGCCGCGCTGAGCCTGTTCGCGCTGCTGGTGTTCGCCGCGACCGGCATCACCCTCAACCATGCCGCGCAGATCGAAGCCGAGCCGCAGGTGGTCACGGTCAAGGACACCCTGCCCGCGAGCGCCCTGCGCAGCCTGCAGGGCGAGCGTGCGACGGATGCGCCGCTGCCGGCCGGCGCGCGCGACTGGCTCACGGCGCAGTTGGGCGTGAACACCGAAGGCCGCAGCGTGGAATGGTCGGACGGCGAGGTCTACGTCTCGCTGCCGCGCCCCGGCGGCGACGCCTGGCTCAGCATCGACCGCGAGAGCGGCGCCATCGAATACGAAGTCACCCGTCGCGGCTGGATCGCCTGGTTGAACGACCTGCACAAGGGCCGCAACACCGGCGCGGTCTGGCGCTGGTTCATCGACCTGTTCGCGGTCGCCTGCCTGCTGTTCGCGCTGACCGGTCTGTGGCTGCTGCAGTTGCACGCGCGCCAGCGCGGCAAGACCTGGCCGCTGGTCGCGGCCGGCCTGGCGCTGCCGGCGCTGCTGATCGTCCTTTTCATGCATTGACCCTTTGGAGCCTGCGATGAAGTTGTTGCCCCGTACCGCACTGATCGTCGCCCTGGCGATGCCGGTGGCGGCGATCGCCGCCGACCTCGAGCTCAGCATCGAGATCCCGCGCCTGAAAGTCGCCGAGTACCACCGCCCCTACGTCGCGGCCTGGATCGAGCGCCCCGACAACAGCGTCGCCGCCGACCTCGCGGTCTGGTACGACGTCGACATGAAGAACGGCGAAGGCAGCAAGTGGCTGAAGGACATCCGCCAGTGGTGGCGACGCAGCGGCCGCAGCCTGAAGATGCCGGTCGACGGCGTCAGCGGCGCGACTCGCGCGGTCGGCCAGCACAGCCTGAACTTCAAGGGCGGCAGCAAGCCGCTGGCCGGGCTGGCGCCGGGTCAGTACACCCTGGTGGTCGAAGCCGCGCGCGAAGTCGGCGGCCGCGAACTGCTCAGCATCCCGTTCCAGTGGCCGGCCAAGGGCGGCGCGCAGACCTTGTCGGCGCAAGGCAAGACCGAGCTGGGCGCGGTGCGCCTGGCGGTGAAACCCTGATCCGCAGCGAGGCAGCGCGCGCCCGCGCCGCTACCTCGCGCCTGTTTCGCTTACGACGAACCATCACCATTTCAGGAGCTGCGCCATGAAGATCAAACTCGCCGCCGTCGCGCTCGCCGCGCTCGGCTTCGCCACCTCCGCGCAGGCGCACAAGGCCTGGCTGCAGCCGTCGCAGACCGTGTTCTCCGACAAGGGCGCCTGGCTCACGGTCGATGCGGCCGTATCCAACGACCTGTTCTACTTCAACCACGTGGCGCTGCCGCTGGAACGCCTGCGCATCACCGCGCCGGACGGCAGCGCGGTGCAGCCGCAGAACGCGTCCACCGGCAAGCTGCGCAGCGTGTTCGACGTCGAGCTGGCGCAGGAAGGCACCTACAAGATCGCGATGGTCAACGAAGGCATGTTCGCCAGCTACAAGCTCGACGGCGAAGCCAAGCGTTGGCGCGGCAAGGCCGAGGATTTCAAGACCGGCATCCCGGCCGGCGCCACCGAAATCAGCGCGTCGGAAAGCCTGGGCCGGGTCGAGACCTTCGCCACCGTCGGCTCGCCGACCACCACCGCGTTCAAGACCAGCGGCAAGGGCATCGAGCTGGTCCCGGTCACTCACCCGAACGATCTGTTCGCGGGCGAGAAGGCGACGTTCCAGTTGCTGGTCGACGGCAAGCCGGCCGCGGGCCTGAAGATCGAAGTGGTGCCGGGCGCGACCCGCTACCGCGATCAGCAGAACGACATGCAGCTGACCACCGGCGCCGACGGCAAGTTCGAACTGACCTGGCCGCAGGCCGGCATGTACTGGCTGGAAACCGCCAGCGAAGACGCCAAGACCACGCTGCCGGACGCCAAGCAGCGTCGCCTGAGCTACGTCGCCGTGTTCGAAGTGCTGGCGCAGTAAGCCGCGACACGCCGTGCGACCGCCCACCATCCGCATGACATGGAGCGGCACGAGCTGGGGCGTCGCGCCCCAGCCCGCCGCAGCCCGGGCGGCCACGGCCACGACCGGGGTGCATGCGCTGGCCGGGCGCAGCATGGGCACGCAATGGTCGGTGAAGCTGGTCGCCGACGCGGCCGCGCTGCCGGAACTGGAGCACGGCATCCAGGCCCGCCTGGACGGAGTCGTCGCCCAGATGAGCACCTGGGAAGCCGACTCCGAGATCAGCCGCTACAACCGCGCCGAGGCCGGCACGGTGCAGGCGCTTCCCGACGGCTTCTACGCGGTATTGGACGCGGCGCTGAAACTCGCCGCCGACAGTGGCGGCGCCTACGACCCCACGATCGGGCCGCTGGTCAATCTGTGGGGCTTCGGCCCCGACGGCGCGCGCGCTGCGGCGCCGTCGGACGCAGCCATCGCGCAGGCGCAGTCGCGCGTGGGCTGGCAACGGGTGGGCTTCGATCCGCTCGCGCGCACCGCGACCCAGAGCGGCGGCCTCTATCTGGATTTTTCCTCGATCGCCAAGGGTTACGGCGTGGACCGCGTGGCCGAGTGGCTGGGCGAACGCGGTGTCGCTGCGTTCCTGGTCGAAGTCGGCGGCGAACTTTACGGACGCGGCCGCAAACCCGACGGCAGCGCCTGGCGGATCGCGGTCGAACGCCCCGCGGGCGACGCGCGCGACGACGACGGCGCCGCGGCGCTGACGCTGGACGGTTATGCGATCGCGACCTCAGGCGACTACCGGCGTTACTTCGATCATGACGGCCGGCGCTATTCGCACACCGTCGATCCGCGCAGCGGTCGCCCGGTGACGCACGCGCTGGCCTCGGTCAGCGTCTTGCACCCGCAATGCATGCAGGCCGACGGGCTGGCCACGGTGCTGGCGGTGCTCGGGCCGCAGGCCGGCATGGCCTACGCCAACCGCCGCCAGCTCGCGGCGATGTTCGTGCTGCACGACGGCGACGGCTTCCTGACCCGGAAGACGCCGGCCTTCATCGCGCGCCAGCGCGCGGCCTGAGCACGCGAGCACCGTCGCAGATGCAAGCGTCCGAATCCTCCTCCGCCATGCGGCGCATCGACGCCGGCACCGTCGGCAACGCAGTGGTGCTGCTCGCGCTGATCGCGCTCGCCTGCCTGCTGCTGCATTGGCAGGCCGAACCGGTGCGCTGGCTCGCGCCGGGGCGCGACCGTCTGCTATGGGCGGCGGGACTGGCGACGGCCTACGCCGGCTTCGTCGGCGGCGTCGCCTGGGTGCGCGCGCGCCGCCGGCGCGCGCAGGCGCTGCCGCGCGCGGCCGCCGACGGCGCCAACCAATGGCTGGTCGCGTTCGCCAGCCAGACCGGGCACGCCGAATTCCTGGCGCGCCGCAGCTGGCAGACCCTGGCCGACAGCGGCGTCGGCGCCGACCTCCTCATGCTGGGCGCGCTGGACGCAAACGCGCTCGCGCGCTACCGCCAAGTCCTGTTCGTGGTCAGCACCACCGGCGAGGGCGACGCGCCGGACTCGGCTGCGCGTTTCGTGCGCGTCGTGCTGGGCGCCTCGGCCGCCCTGCCCGGCCTGCGCTATGGCGTGCTGGCATTGGGCGACCGCCAGTACGAACAGTTCTGCAGCTTCGGCCACCGCCTCGATCATTGGCTGCGCCATGCCGGCGCCGAATCGATGTTCGACCTGGTCGAAGTCGACGACGGCGACGCCGGCGCGCTGCGCCATTGGCAGCATCACCTGGGCCTGCTCGCCGGGCATACCGAACTGCCCGACTGGAGCGCGCCCTCGTACCGACCGTGGCGGCTGAGCGAGCGCGTGCACCTCAACGCGGGCAGCGCCGGCGGCCCCGCGTTCCATGTCGCGCTCACACCGGAAGACGCGGCCGATCTGCAGTGGTTGGCCGGCGACATCGCCGAGATCGGCCCACGCAACGGCGAGGCGGACGTGGCGGCATGGCTGCTCGCGGCGAACCAGGACGGCGCGGCCGCGGTCGGCATCGGCAATGAAACCGACACGCTCGCCGCGCTGCTGCGGCGCTCGCGCCTGCCCGATCCGGCGACGATGCGCGCATCGTCGCCGCAGGCCATCGTCGCGGCGCTGCAGCCGCTGCCGCATCGCGAGTATTCGATCGCATCGCTGCCGGCCGACGGCAGTCTGCAATTGCTGGTGCGGCAGATGCGTCAGCCCGATGGACGCCTGGGCAGCGGCAGCGGCTGGCTGAGCGCGCACGCCGGCCACGGCGAACGCATCGACCTGCGCATCCGCCGCAACCCGTCCTTCCATGCGCCCGCCGACGCGCGGCCGATGATCCTGATCGGCAACGGCACCGGCATCGCCGGCCTGCGCGCATTGCTCAAGACCCGCGTCGCCGCCGGTCATACGCGCAACTGGCTGCTGTTCGGCGAGCGCAGCGCGGCCCACGATTTCCACTACCGCGACGAGCTCGAGGGCTGGCTGCGCGAAGGCCGCATCGAGCGCATCGACCTGGCGTTCTCGCGCGACAGCGCCGAGCGCGTGTACGTGCAGCAGCGCCTGCGCGAGCAGAGCGCGCGCCTGCGCGAATGGCTGGACGCAGGCGCGGCGGTCTACGTCTGCGGCAGCCTGGAAGGCATGGCGCCGGGGGTCGATGCGGTGCTGCGCGAAACGGTGGGCCTGGAAACGCTGGAGGCGATGGCGCTGGATGGGCGTTACCGGCGCGACGTGTACTGAGCGAGCGCTTTGCGCGGGCTGTGGGACCGGTTGAACATGCCCGCAACAGGCCACGGACATCGATGTCCATCTCCGCTGGCGGGAGAAGGCGCCCGAAGGGCGCATCCCAAAGAGTGGATGAGAGCGACACGATTCCGGTGAGTCCGCACGCGTGCGACGTGCGCTCACCCACACCCGCAGCCGCGAGCGGGAGCAGGCCTAAGCGGGCCTAAGCGGGCAAGGGATTCAAGCCGGAGAGAGGCCCCGCCTGTTCGGCGACCGCAGCCACCCGCACCAGCAACACCTCGCCACCGCCTTCCAGCACCGCGCGCAGGCGTTCCCCGCCCGCGGCCAGCACCGCGGTGTCGCCCGCCGCCAGCGGCGGCAGGCCGGTGTCGTCGGCGAAACGCGCATGGCCGGCCATCAGGTGCACGGCCCAGGTCTGGCCGGGCTCGGCGAAGATCACCATCGGCCCGACCAACGGCCGGTGCCAGAGCTGCGCCTGCACGCGCTCGCGCCGCCACATCAGGTTGAAGTCGTGGGTGGTGCCGTCGACCAGTTCGCCGTGCACGCCGCGTTCGCCGGCGAAGCGCAGCTTGTCGTGCGGCGGATGCAGCTCGTGCAGTTCGCCGTCGTCGAAGCGCAGGCGCAGGCCGTTGCCGCTGAGCAGCACCAGCTCGCGCTCGATCCCGGGAAACGCGGAGAACGCGGCATCCTGCTCGATCTCGGCGATCGACAGCCGCCAGTCCCAGTCGTCGCCGGCCGCGGGCCGCGCGGCGGCGTCCAGGCGCAGGATCTCGCGGGTCCAGCCGAGCTGGTTGCGCCAACGCTCGCGCCGGTACTCGTTGGCGGGGATCACCCAGGAACGGCTGCCGCCGTCCGCTTCGTTGCTCTGTGCCATGGCGCTTCGTCTGCCGGGATGGCCAGAGTCTAACCAGCGATGGCCACGCGCAGCAGGCCGGAGCGCGGGGCCTGGCGGGGCAGGCCTTTGTCCATGCCCAAAAAAAGCGCCGCCGCCCGCGGATCCTTCCGCGAACGGGCGGCTCACATCCTTGTCCAGGGTCTCCCCCTGCATTCGTCGGGCGTCCCTGCCCGTGCGTTGCCGGTCCGCGCATCCATGCGGGGCCGACGGTCCGTCAGCGGCGGCTGGCCGCGCGCTGGGCGTTGCCGCCACCGGCGGCGGCAGGCGCGGCCGGCTTGGGAGCGGGGCCGGCGCCGCCGACCACGATGCGGTCGCGGTTCTTCTCGACGGTCTTCAGGCCGATGCCCTTGACCTCGGCCAGCTGTTCCGGACTGCGGAAGGCGCCGTTGGCCTTGCGGTAGGCGACGATGGCCTCGGCCTTGGAGGCGCCGACGTTCAGCAGGACGCGGTCCAGAGTGGCGGCGTCGGCGCTATTGATGTTCACCTGTTCGGCGGCATAGGCGCTGCCGGCGAGCAGCAGGGACAGGACCAGCGAGCGGGCGGCGATTGCGAAAGATTTCATATTGTTCAGCTCCTTGAGGTGGGATTCCGTTCCGGTGCCGGCGGGGCTTTCCGTAGGTGTCCGCCGGTGGAAACAGTCTCCGCAACTCGACGGGGCCAGCGTATCGCCGCACCGGCCGCGAAAAAGCCAGTGAAAGCCGCACCGCAGGGTAGGAAAAGTCCTACACGGCGCGGAGGCGTAAACTTGCCGGTCTAATCCCCAGCTCGAGGCTATCCATGGACGCCAGCAAGGTCGACCGCTACGTCAGCGAAAAATGGGACGACGAAATCGTCCCGCAACTGGTTGAATACATTCGTATTCCCAACAAATCGCCGATGTTCGATGCGGACTGGGTCAAGCACGGCTACATGGACGACGCGGTCAAGCTGATGGAGTCCTGGGCGCGCGCCCAGACCATCCCGGGCATGCAGATCGAGGTGGTGCGCCTGGAAGGCCGCACGCCGCTGATCTTCATCGACATCCCGGCCTCCCAGGGCGGCAGCAACGAGGATTGCGTGCTGCTGTACGGCCACCTCGACAAGCAGCCGGAAATGACCGGCTGGGACGCCGACCTCGGCCCCTGGAACCCGGTCATCAAGGGCGACCGCCTGTACGGCCGCGGCGGCGCCGACGACGGCTATGCGATCTTCGGTTCGCTGGCCGCGATCATGGCCCTGCAGGAACAGCAGCTGCCGCACGCGCGCTGCGTGATCCTGATCGAGGCCTGCGAGGAATCCGGCAGCTACGACCTGCCGGCCTATGTCGACCACCTCGCCGACCGTATCGGCAAGCCTTCGTTGGTGGTGTGCCTGGATTCGGGCTGCGGCAACTACGAGCAGCTGTGGTGCACGACCTCGCTGCGCGGCCTGGCCGGCGGCAACTTCACGGTCAAGGTGCTCAGCGAAGGCGTGCACTCCGGCGACGCGTCCGGCATCGTGCCGTCGAGCTTCCGCCTGCTGCGCCAGCTGCTGTCGCGCCTGGAAGACGAGACCAGCGGCAAGATCCTGGTCGAAGGCCTGTACGTGGACGTGCCCGAGGAACGCCTGGAGCAGGCGCGCCAGGCTGCCAAGGTGCTGGGCAACGCGGTCTACGACAAGTTCCCGTTCCTGCCCGGCATGAAGCCGATGGCCAGTGAGCTGTCGGAACTGGTGCTCAACCGCACCTGGCGCCCGGCGCTGTCGGTCACCGGCGTGGACGGCATGCCGCCGCTGTCGTCGGCCGGCAACGTGCTGCGCCCGCACACCTCGGTCAAGCTCAGCCTGCGCCTACCGCCGACCCTGGACGGCAAGCGCGCCGGCGAGCTGCTCAAGGAAGTGCTGGAACGCGACCCGCCGTACGGCGCGCAGGTGACGATGGAGCTGGAGAAGGCCTCGACCGGCTGGAACGCGCCGGCGCAATCGGGCTGGCTGACGCGCGCCATCGACGCCTCCAGCCGCGAGTTCTTCGGCCAGCCGGCGATGTACATGGGCGAAGGCGGCACGATTCCGTTCATGGGCATGCTCGGCGAGAAGTTCCCGGGCGCGCAGTTCATGATCACCGGCGTGCTCGGCCCGCACTCCAATGCGCACGGCCCGAACGAGTTCCTGCACATCCCGATGGGCAAGCGCGTGACCGCCTGCGTCGCGCGCGTGGTCGCCGAGCACCATGCGGCCAGCCAGCGCGGCGAAACCAGCGGCGTGGCCGCGGTGGCCGGCGGCGAGCAGCACGGCGATCACGGCTGCTGCTGATCGCGACAGCGCCGATCGGGAGACCACCGATCGGCGCGATGCGCCGTGCCGGAGCCGACAGGTCCGGCGCGGTCGGATGAAGCGGTGCACGGTATGCGTCGGCTTGCGATGGATCGCGGCGCACCGGGGTCACTGCACGGACCCGCCGCTGCGGTCGTGGAGCGAGACGACGCGGCCGGTGTTGGCGGCATCAGGTTGGTGCCGATGAACGGCCGATCGCCAGGCAGCTCGCCGGCGACAGGCACGCTTGTAGTGCCCGCACTGAGATCGCGCCCCCGAAGCGCCGCGCCGCGACACCGCGCTCACCCTCCTGACTGCTAGGATCGCCTGGCATCACCACGACCCTGAGGAGGGGAAGGCTATGGGCGGTATCGTTTATACGATCATCATCGGTGCGGTCATTGGTGTGCTGGCTCGTTTCTTCAAACCGGGCGCCGACCCGATGGGTTGGATCCTGACCATCCTGCTCGGCATCGCCGGCGCCTACATCGGTAGCCTGCTCTATGGCGGCGCCGGACTGATCGGCTTCATCGTCTCGATCATCTGCGCAATCGTGTTGCTGTTCCTCTACGAGATCATCCGCAGCAAGACCGCGAAACGCTGACGACGGTTCGCGCGGCGATACGGGCGCCCCGGCTTTGGTCGGGGCGTTTGCGTTTTTGGGGGGAGTTATCGCGCTGCTGCAGCGCCCCCTTCTCCCGCTAGCGGCGCCCGAAGGGTGTGCAAGGCTGAGAAGCTGCCCGGAGGGCGGATGAGGGTGGTGGGGCGAGGTTGATCTGCGCACTTGCGGCGCTGCCCTCACCCCAACCCCTCTCCCGCAAGCGGGAGAGGGGCTCCAGTGCGTAGTTGAATGGATCGGCAGCGCGCGTTTGCGGCAGCGGCAGGATCCCCTTCTCCCGCTAGCGGCGCCCGAAGGGTGTGCAAGGCTGAGAAGGTGCCCGGAGGGCGGATGAGGGTGGCGGAACGAGGTTGAACTGCGCGCTTGCGGCGCTGCCCTCACCCCAACCCCTCTCCCGCCAGCGGGAGAGGGGCTCAGGTGCGCAATCGTTCGAGAGGGAGCACGCGATTGCAGAGTCGGCGGTGAGCGAGGCTCGGGCTCGCGGAGCCATGCACCGCCCGCTCACCCCAGCAACCGATCAATCACCCGCTGCGCCAACGCCTCGGCATCCTGCTCCACCGTGCTCAGCACCAGCTCCGGCGACTCCGGCGCTTCGTAAGCCGAATCGATGCCGGTGAAATTGGGAATCTGCCCGGCGCGGGCCTTGGCGTACAGGCCCTTGACGTCGCGTTGCTCGGCCACCGCCAACGGCGTGTCGACGTAGACCTCGACGAACTCGTCCGGACCGAACAGTTCGCGCGCCATGCGCCGCTCGGCGCGGAACGGCGAGATGAAGCTGACCAGCACGATCAGGCCGGCGTCGGTCATCAACCGCGCGACTTCGGCGACGCGGCGGATGTTTTCGACCCGGTCCTCGTCGGTGAAGCCCAGGTCCTTGTTGAGGCCGTGGCGGACGTTGTCGCCGTCGAGGATGTAGGTGTGGTGGCCGAGCGCGTGCAGGCGCTTCTCGACCAGGTTGGCGATGGTCGACTTGCCCGAGCCCGACAGGCCGGTGAACCACACGCAGCGCGGCGTCTGCGCCTTGCTGCGCGCGCGTGCGGCCTTGTCGACGTCGACGTGCTGCCAATGGATGTTGCCGGCGCGACGCAATGCGAAATCGAGCGTACCAGCGGCGACGGTGGCGTTGTCTTCGCGATCGATCAGGATGAAGCCGCCGAGCGCGCGGTTGTCGCCGTAGGCCTCGAACGCGACCGGCTGGTCGAGGTTGAGGTTGCAGTAGGCGACCTCGTTGAGTTCCAGATGCTTGGCGGCGAGCTGCGCCTGGGTGTTGACGTCGATCTTGTGCTTGATCTCGGTGACCGTGGCGCTGACCGTGCGCGTGCCGATCTTCAGCCAGTACGGCCGCCCAGGCAGCAGCGGGCTCTCGCCCATCCACAGCAGGTGCGCGGCGAACTGATCGGCGACCTGGGCCGGCGCGGCCGCCGAGGCGATCACGTCGCCGCGACTGATGTCGAGTTCGTCGTCCAGGGTCAGGGTGATCGCCTGGCCGACGCCGGCCACGGCGAGGTCGCCGTCGGCGGCGACGATGCGCGCGACCTTGGAGCGCCGGCCCGAGGGCAGCACCGCGATCTCGTCGCCGGGCCGCACTTCGCCCGCGGCGACGGTGCCGGCGAAGCCGCGGAAGTTCTGGTTCGGCCGGTTGACCCACTGCACCGGCAGGCGGAAACCGATGTCGGCTTCGTCGCGGCCGACGTCGACGGTTTCCAGGTGCTCGAGCACGCTGATCCCGCGGTACCAGGGCATGGCTTGCGAGCGCTGCAGCAGGTTGTCGCCGCGCAGCGCCGACAGCGGAATCGCGGTCACCTGGGTGATGCCGCGCTGGGCCGCGAGTTCGCGGTACTCGCCGGCGATGGTTTCGAACACGCCCTGGTCGTAGCCGACCAGATCCATCTTGTTGACCGCGAGCAGGACGTGGCGGATACCGAGCAAGGCCGCGATATAGGTGTGGCGACGGGTCTGGGTGAGCAGGCCCTTGCGCGCATCGACCAGGACCACGGCCAGGTCGGCGGTGGACGCGCCGGTGGCCATATTGCGGGTGTACTGCTCGTGGCCCGGGCAGTCGGCGACGATGAACTTGCGCCGCTCGGTGCCGAAGTAACGGTAGGCGACGTCGATGGTGATGCCCTGCTCGCGCTCGGCGGCCAGGCCGTCGACCAGCAGCGCGTAGTCGATCTCGCCGTTCTGGGTGCCGTGGCGGCGGCTGTCGGCGCTGAGCGCGGCGAGCTGGTCGTCGAACAGCAGGCGGGTGTCGTGCAGCAGGCGCCCGATCAGGGTGCTCTTGCCGTCGTCGACGCTGCCGCAGGTGATGAAGCGCAGCAGGCCCTTGGATTCGTGCAGATGCAGGTAGGCGGCGATGTCTTCGGCGGCGGCCATCAGAAATAGCCCTCCTGCTTCTTCTTCTCCATCGAGGCGGAGGGATCGTGGTCGATCACCCGGCCCTGGCGCTCGGAGGTGGTCGCGACCAGCATCTCGGCGATGATCTTCTCCAGGCTGTCGGCCTCGGATTCGATGGCGCCGGTCAGCGGATAGCAGCCCAGCGTGCGGAAGCGCACCCGGCGCAGTTGCGGGCGTTCGCCCGGCTCGAGCGGCAGGCGTTCGTCGTCGACCAGGATCAGCGCGCCGTCGCGTTCGACCACCGGACGCTCGGCGGCGAAGTACAGCGACGGCACCGGGATGCTCTCGCGGTAGATGTAGAGCCAGACGTCGAGTTCGGTCCAGTTCGAGATCGGGAACACGCGCACGCTCTCGCCGCTGCGGATGCGGGTGTTGTAGAGGTTCCACAGTTCCGGGCGCTGGTTCTTCGGGTCCCAACGGTGTTGTTCGTTGCGGAACGAAAAGATCCGCTCCTTGGCGCGCGACTTCTCCTCGTCGCGGCGGGCGCCGCCGATCGCGGCGTCGTGGCGCGCCGCATCCAGGGCCTGCTTCAGGCCCTGGGTTTTCATCACGTCGGTGTGGACGCTGGCGCCGTGGCTGATCGGGCCGATGCCGCGGGCCAGGCCGTCGGGATTGGTGTGCACGCGCAGGTCGACGCCGGTTTCGGCGGCGCGGCGGTCACGGAAGGCGATCATCTCGCGGAACTTCCAGCCGGTGTCCACGTGCAGCAGCGGGATCGGCGGGCGCGCCGGGTAGAAAGCCTTGAGCAGCAGGTGCAGCAGCACCGAGCTGTCCTTGCCGACCGAATACAGCATCACCGGGTTGCGGAACTCGGCCGCTACCTCTCGAAGAATGTGGATGCTCTCGGCTTCCAGGCGGTCGAGATGGCTCAGATCCAAGGTCGGGCTCGTGGCTGTGGGACGTGCGAAGTCGCCGCGCCGGGGCCCGGCGCGACCGGGACTATCTGACCACAGAAGGGAATCGGGAGACATGCCAGAGGACGACGTACCAGCGAACGGGCCGCCATTAGGCGGTCGCGGCCGCCTGGGCCGGAAATGAGCGCAGGGCATGAATGCATAACCGAGCATCCTTTCCGCGCGCGCCGCCCGGGTCCTAGCCTGCAGGCTCCGAACCTTGCCGTTCCCTACCCCGAGCCCGCCCTCGCCATGCCCGCGCCCGCGTCCGCGCTACTCGCCAACCCAGCCTCCCCGCTGACCGAGGACCGGCAGTCTGCGCTGCTGCGCCTGACCGACGGCCTCGACCGCGACGGCCTGTGGTGGTTGTCCGGCTACGCCGCCGGCCTGGCCGCGCGCACCGCCGGCGGCGCCCCGGCGCCGTCCCCGCTCGCGCCCGAGGCCCGCACCGGCGAGCGCCTGACCGTGGTCTACGGCAGCCAGACCGGCAATGCCAAGCGCCTGGCCGAACAGCTCGCGGCCCAGGCCGAACAGGCCGGCCTGTCGGTGCGCCTGCTGCGCGCCGACGCCTACCCGACCCGCGAACTCAAGAACGAGCGCCACCTCTACCTGGTCGTCAGCACCCAGGGCGACGGCGATCCCTCCGACGACGCCCGCGGCCTGGTCGAGTTCATCGCCGGCAGGCGCGCACCCGAGCTCAAGCAACTGCATTACGCGGTGCTCGGCCTGGGCGACTCCAGCTATCCGCAGTTCTGCGCGATCGGGCTCAAGCTCGACGCGCGCCTGGCCGAACTGGGCGCGACCCGGCTGCTGGCCCGCGCCGATGCCGACCTCGACATCGAAACCGTCGCCACGCCCTGGCTGCAGAACGCTCTGGCCGCGGCCAAGGAAGCGCTGAAGCCGAGCACGCCGCGCGCCACGGTGACGCCGCTGCGCCCGCTGGCGGCCACGCCGGCCCACAGCCGCGAGACGCCGTTCGCGGCCGAGCTGCTGGTCAACCAGCGTCTGACCGTGGGCGGCAGCGACAAGGACGTGCGCCATATCGAGCTGTCGCTGGAAGGCTCCGGCCTCAGCTACGCGCCCGGCGATGCGCTCGGCCTGTGGCCGCGCAACCCGCCGGCGCTGGTCGAAGCGGTGCTGCGCAGCCTCGAGCTGGACGGCGACGGCGAGGTCGAACACGGCGGCCAGCGCCTGCCGCTGCGCCAGTGGCTGGGCGAGAAGCGCGAACTGACCAAGCTGGCGCGGCCCTTCGTCGCCAGTCACGCCGCGCATGCGCGCAGCGACGAACTCAACCGCCTGCTGGCGCCGGACAACGCCGCCGCATTCACCCGCCTGCTCGCCGACAGTCAGGTCATCGACCTGCTGCAGCGCTACGAAGGCCATTGGTCCGGCGAGGAACTGGTCGCCGCGCTGCGTCCGCTGACGCCGCGCCTGTACTCGATCGCGTCCAGCCAGAAGCTGGTCGGCGACGAAGTGCACCTGACCGTCGCCCATGTCGAATACGCCAGTGCCGGCGGCACTCGCTGGGGCGCCGCCTCGCACCTGCTCGCGCGCAGCGAAGAAGGCGCGCGCCTGCCGGTCTTCGTCGAACACAACGAACGCTTCCGCCTGCCCCGCGACGGCGCTCGCGACGTGATCATGATCGGCCCCGGGACCGGCGTCGCGCCGTTCCGCGGCTTCGTCCAGGAACGCGCCGCCGACGGCGCCGACGGCCGCAACTGGCTGCTGTTCGGCAATCCGCATTTCCGCAGCGACTTCCTCTATCAGACCGAATGGCAGGCGGCGCTCAAGTCCGGCCAGCTGCATCGCCTGGACCTGGCGTTCTCGCGCGACCAGGCCCACAAGATCTACGTCCAGGACCGGCTGCGCCAGGCCGGCCGCGATCTCTACGACTGGCTCGAAGGCGGCGCCCATTTGTACGTCTGCGGCGATGCCACGCGCATGGCCCGCGACGTGCACGCCGCGCTGCTGGCGGTCATCGCCGAACACGGCGGCAAGAGCGCCGAAGACGCCGAAGACCACCTCAACGCCTTGCAGCAACAGGGCCGCTACGCCCGGGACGTGTACTGATATGGCCGCGCATTCGGTCGAAGACATCAAGCGCGGAAGCTTGCGCCTGCGTGGCAGCCTGCTCGACAGCCTGGCCGACCCGGTCACAGGCAGCCTGCGCGAGGACGACCAGACCCTGATCAAGTACCACGGCAGCTACCAGCAGGACGACCGCGACATCCGCGAGGAACGCCGCCTGGCCAAGCTGGAACCGGCCTACAGTTTCATGATCCGTACCCGCACCCCGGGCGGCGTGGTCAGCCCGGCGCAGTGGCTGAAGCTGGACGCCATCGCGACCACCTACGCCGAACGCGGCCTGCGCATCACCACGCGCCAGGCGTTCCAGTTCCACGGCGTGATCAAGACCGAACTCAAGCCGACCATGCAGGCGATCAACGCCGCGCTGATCGATACCCTGGCCGCGTGCGGCGACGTCAACCGCAACGTCGCGGTCGCCGCCAATCCGCAGCGCTCGCAAGCGCATGCGGCGGTGTACGCGCAGGCCGCCGCATTGTCCGAACACCTGCTGCCCAACACCCGCGCCTACTACGAGATCTGGCTGGACGAGGAGCGCGTCGTCGGCAGCGGCGGCGAGGAAGAACCGATCTACGGCAACGCCTACCTGCCGCGCAAGTTCAAGATCGGCTTCGCGATCCCGCCTTACAACGACGTCGACGTGTTCGCCCAGGACCTGGGCTATATCGCGGTGCTCGACGAAGCCGGCGAACTGCTCGGCTACAACGTCAGCGTCGGCGGCGGCATGGGCGCGACCCACGGCGATCCGGAGACCTATCCGCGCCTGGGCAACGTGATCGGCTTCGTCACGCCCGACCAGGTCGTCGCGGTCGGCGTAGCGGTGGTCACCGCCCAGCGCGATCATGGCAACCGCGCGGTGCGCAAGCGCGCGCGCCTCAAATACACCATCGACGACCATGGGCTGGACTGGTTCCAGGCCGAAGTCGAACGCCGCGCCGGGTTCCCTCTCTCCCCGGCGCGGCCGTTCGCCTTCATCCACAACGGCGACCGCTTCGGCTGGGTCGAAGGCGAGGACGGGCGCGCGCACCTGACCCTGCGCATCCCCGCCGGCCGCATCGTCGACGGCGAATCGGCCGACGGCAGCCAGGTGCGCCATCTCAGCGGCCTGCGCGAACTCGCGCAATTGCTGAGCGAACACGAAGACGGCGCGACCGCGGAATTCCGCATGACGCCCAACCAGAACCTGACCGTGGCCGGGATCGCGCCGGGCCTGCGCGAGCGCGTCGACGCGCTGATCGCGCAGTACGCGCTCGACGGCTATCGCGAGGCCAGCCCCTTGCGTCGCAACGCCCTGGCCTGCGTCGCCCTGCCGACCTGCGGCCTGGCCATGGCCGAAGCCGAGCGTTACCTGCCGGAGCTGATCGGCAAGGTCGAAGGCCTGCTGCATAACCATGGCATCGGCGACGCGCCGATCCATCTGCGCATCAGCGGCTGCCCGAACGGTTGCTCGCGTCCCTACCTGGGCGAGATCGCCCTGGTCGGCAAGGCGCCCGGCCGCTACAACCTGATGCTGGGCGCCGATCACCGCGGCCAGCGCCTCAACACCCTGTACCGCGAGAACATCGCCGAGCCGGAGATCCTGGCCGCGCTCGATCCGCTGTTCGCCGGCTACGCCGCGCAACGCCAGCCCGACGAAGGCTTCGGCGACTACCTGCTGCGCAGCGAAACCGTCGCGATTCCGCCCCACGCCATCCGACCGGGCATCCCCGTCACGGTCGTCGCCACCGAGGTCCGCGCATGAGCCCTCCCGATCCGATCACCGCCGCCGAATCGCCGCGCGCGCTGGCCGATCTCAACCGTTGGCTGGAGCGCCTGAGCGCGCAGGACCGCGTGGCCTGGGCGCTGGAGAACACCGCCGGCGAGCATGCGCTCTCGTCCAGCTTCGGTGCGCAGGCCGCGGTATCGCTGCACATGGTCACCCGGCAGGCACCGAAGATTCCGGTGATCCTGGTCGACACAGGCTATCTGTTCCCGGAGACCTATCGCTTCGTCGACGAGATGAGCCAGCGCCTGGACCTCAACCTCAAGGTCTACCGTCCGCAGATCGGCGTCGCCTGGATGGAAGCGCGCATGGGCCGTATCTGGGAACAGGGTGTGGACGGCATCGAGCGCTACAACCGCTTACGCAAGGTCGAACCGATGCAGCGCGCCTTGAACGAACTCGGTGTGCGCACCTGGATCGCCGGCCTGCGCCGCAGCCAGTCCAGCACCCGCGCCAACCTCGACATCGTGAGCCTGCGCGACGGCCGCTGGAAACTGCATCCGCTGGCCGACTGGACCGATCGCGACGTCTGGCATTACCTGCAGACGCACGACCTGCCCTACCACCCGCTCTGGCACGACGGCTACGTGTCGATCGGCGACGTCCACACCACCCGCAAGCTGGAAGCCGGCATGCGCGAGGAGGACACGCGCTTCTTCGGGCTCAAGCGCGAGTGCGGCCTGCACTTCGACGATGAAGGGACGGCGGAGCAGGCGGCTTAGGGCGCGCGGGTTTCAAGAGCCCCCTCCTGCCCCAGCAAAGCCGCGCAATCCCGCAGCGCCATCTCGCGCAGCACGCGCGCCAGTTCCGGCGCCCCCAGCACCAGATCGCCGGCCAGCCATGCGCTGATCGTGCCGAACATCGCCTCGGCCACGTAGACCGCCGCCGCGCGACGGCGTGGTGTCGGCGCCGACGGATGCAGGCGCGCCAGCTGCCGCTCGATCAATATCGCCAACACTCGCGCCATCGCACGCCGCGACGACTCGCGCCGGTACGCGCGCGCGTTGGCGCGATTGCCCCAGAAGTGCTGCAAGGTCGCCAGCACCCGGGCCGGATCCGCGTCGGCATCGACCGCCACGGCCAGGCCCTCGAACGGGTAACGCACGGTATCCAGCAGCAGGTCTTCCTTGCCCCGATAGTGCTCGTACAGGGTCGAGCGGCCGACGCCGGCACGCGCGGCGATGTCGGCCACCGAAATCTCGTCGTAGCCATGCGCGAAGAACAATGCGACGAAGGCCTGGCGCAGGGCTGCGAGCGTACGCTCGACGCGCGGGTCGTCGGGGGCGGCGCTCATGCGCTTTCCGGACAATCGCGCGGATGCGTCCGGAAACGCCCGCGACCGCGTCCGCCGCACCAGCGACCACGGCTAGGCTGCGCAGCAACGCAGACCGGAACCCCGACGCCGATGAATTTCCCTAGCGACATGCACGCCCCCGTCCGCATCCCGTCCAGCGATCGAGCGATCGGCTCGATCATCGGCATCGCCACCTTGTTGGCGATCCTGATGATGGCACACCACCCGACCGTGTCCGCTCACGGCATGCCCGAGGTGGTCGCCGAGATCGCGCGTAAAGCCGCGCTCGACCGTTACGTCCACGGCGGCCTGATCGCCTTGCTGGCGGCGTTGCTGTTCGGCTTCGGCGAATACTCGGCGCGCGCGGGCATGGATCGGCCATTGGTGCGCGCCGCCTTGCTGGCCTACGCCATCGGCGTGGCCGCCAGCATCGGCGCGGCGCTGATCAACGGCATCGTCGCCCCCGAACTGAGCCTGCGCTATGTCGGCGCCGACGCTTCCGCATTGGAGCAACTGCGCCACCTGCTGCGCCTGTGCTGGCGCGGCAACCAGGCCTTGGCCGGCCTGGGCGAGATCGGACGCGGGCTGGGCGTGGTGCTGTGGTCGTGCGCCTTGCTGCACTTGCGCCGCAATCGCGTGCTCGCCGCGTTCGGCCTGTTGGCCGGCGGTGTGCCGGCGCTGGCGATCGCAGCGGGCGCACTGCGCCTGGACTTGCACGACGCGATCCTGGCCCTGTCGGCGCCGGCGGCGTGGAATCTCGCGCTGGCGGTGCAATTGCTGCGCGGCAAAGCCTGAGCCGAACGCTACGCTCAGGCAGCGGTCGTGCGCATCAGTTCTTCCCAGCTCGGCGCGAGCGGCCACTGCGCTTCCAGGTTGCCCTCGAGCACCCGGCGCAGGTCGCGACGGTCGATGTGCGGGGCCAGGCCGTGCAGCAGTTCCAGCGCGTAGTCGCGCAGCACGCGCGCGCGCGGGATCACCGCCCAGGTCACGCATTCGGGCAGCGCGTCGGGCGCGGTGAGCGCCTTGAGGTCCTCGTCGCGGCCGGTCACGGCCATTTCGGCGAGCACGCCGACGCCGAGGCCGGCGCGCACGTAGGTCTTGATCAGGTCGGCATCGCGCGCGGTCATCGCCAGTTGCGGCTCGAAACCGCCAGCCGCGAAGGCGCGCCGCAGCGAGGACTCCGGACGGGTCGAGGATTCGTAGCTGATCAGCGGATGCGCGGCCAGTTCGGCCAGGGCCGGAGCGCGCTTGAGCGACGCCAGCGCATGCGTGCGCGGCACCAGCACCACCCGCCGCCAACGGAACAGCGGCACCGCCAGGCCGCCCTCGGGCGCGGCGCCGGCGGTGCTGATCACCGCCAGATCGGCGTTGCCGTGCGACAGATGCTCCAGGACTTCGCCGTCGGCGGTCGCCTGCAGATGCACGCTGACCTCCGGGAAGCCGCGCTTCACGTTCGCGATCACCGGCGGCAGCACGTAGCGGGCCTGGGTGTGGGTGGTCGCCAGGACCAGGCGGCCGGCGTGCTGGCCGCGTTCGTTGGCGGCGTAGGCGCGGATGTTGCCGGCCTCGTCGAGGATGCGGCGCGCATGCGCGAGCACGCGTTCGCCGGCCGGGGCGATCGCCTCCAGGCTGCGGCCCTTGCGCACGAACAGCTGGAAGCCCAGTTCGTCCTCCAGCTGCTTGAGCTGCTTGGACAGACCGGGCTGGGTCGCGTGCACGCGCTCGGCGGCCAGGGTGATGTTGAGGCCGGAGTCGGCGATCGCGACGAGGTAGCGGAGTTGGGTCAGGGTCATAACGGCGGTATCCGAAGCAGGGAGATCACGGGACGACGGCAGGCGGCGGCGCGGCGGCAACACCCGGGCATCCGGCAGGACCTCGCGTTCACGTTTATCTCTCTATTCGGATGAAAGGATTTATAGCCTAAGCCGCCCCATGGCTCCTGTCCAGTAGTGTCCGCCCGCCGGGGGCGCGGCGCTCATGCCGTTAGGGCATGGGCACAGGCGGGGGCGTCATTTCCCCCGCCGGGCCGGGATTTGTAGGTTCGATCCATCGTCCCCGGCCTGTCGCGCCCCGACCCAGCCCATGAGCACCCGTCTTTTTCCCTTGTTCGCCGCCCTGCGCGGCCGCGCCGTTCTCGTGGTGGGCGGCGGCGCGGTCGCGCAGCGCAAGGCCGAGGCCTTGCTGGAGGCCGGCGCGCAGGTGCGGGTCGGCGCGCCCGCGCTGCAGCCGGCCCTGGCCAAACTGGCCGCGCAGGGACGCATCGAGCACCTGCCCGGCGAATTCGCCGAGCACTGGCTGGACGAGGTCTGGCTGGCGATCGCCGCCACCGACGACGTAGCGGTCAACCGCGCCGTCGCCGCGGCCGGCGAAGCGCGCCGGGTCTGGGTCAACGTAGTCGACGACGCTGAGGCCTCGAGCTTCCACGTGCCGGCCAGGGTCGAGCGCGGACCGCTGCAGATCGCGATTTCCAGCGGCGGCGGCGCGCCGATGCTGGCGCGGCACCTGCGCGAACGCCTGGAGACCCAACTCGATCCCTCGCTGGGCGAACTGGCCGAGTTGCTCGGCCGCGAGCGCCTGCGCATCCGCGCGCGCCATCCCGAACTGGGCGCGCGCCGGCGCTTTTTCGATCGTCTGCTCGACGGCCCGCTGCCGGCCCTGCTGCGCCAGCGTCGCGAACGCGCGGCCGAACGCGCCTTCGCCGCCGCGCTCGAAGAACGCGACCCGGGCGCGCGCAAGGGTTCGGTGGTGCTGGTCGGCGCCGGCCCCGGCGACCCGGGCCTGCTGACCCTGCGCGGCCTGCGCGCGCTCAACGAAGCCGACGTGATTCTGCACGACCGCCTGGTCAGCGCCGACGTGTTGCGTCTGGCCCGGCGCGACGCCGAGCGCATCGAAGTCGGCAAGCAAGCCGGCGACCACCACACCAGCCAGGACCGCATCCACGAACTGATGCTGGAACACGCACGCGCCGGCAAGCGCGTGGTCCGGCTCAAGGGCGGCGACCCGTTCGTGTTCGGTCGCGGCGGCGAGGAAATCGAAGTGCTGCGCGCCCACGGCATCGCCTACGAGGTGGTGCCCGGCATCACCGCGGCGCTGGCCTGCGCGGCCTATGCCGGCGTGCCGCTGACCCATCGCGAGCACGCGCAGTCGGTGCGCCTGGTCACCGCGCACTGCAAGGATTCCGACGACACGCTCGACTGGGCCGCGTTGGCGCAGGAGCGGCAGACGCTCGCGGTCTATATGGGCGTGGCCGGCCTGGACAAGCTGCGCGACCGCCTCATCGCCCACGGCCGCGCGCCCGACACGCCGTTCGCGCTGATCGAGAACGGCTCGCGCGCCAACCAGCGCACCGTCGTCGGCAGCCTGGCCGAACTGCCCGATGCCGCGCTCGCTCACGACGTGCGTTCGCCGGCGCTGCTGATCCTGGGCGAAGTCGCGGCCCTGGCCGAACGCCTGCACTGGCACGGCGCACCGCCGCTGCGCTACGCGCCGGCGCTGGCCGCGGCGGCCTGAGCTGCGTCCCTACCCCTCTCTCCGCTCTTTCCGGATCGCCGCCATGGCCCTGTACGACAGCATCCTCGATACCATCGGCAACACGCCCATCGTCAAACTGCAGCGGATCGCGCCGGCGCACGTATCGCTGTACGCCAAAGTCGAATCCTTCAATCCCGGCGGCTCGGTCAAGGACCGCCTGGCGCTGGCGATCGTGCTCGACGCCGAACGCAGCGGCGCGCTCAAGCCCGGCCAGACCATCGTCGAAGCGACTTCGGGCAACACCGGCATCGCCCTGGCGATGGTCGCCGCGGCGCGCGGGTATCCGTTCGTAGCGGTGATGACCGAAACCTTCTCGGTCGAACGACGCAAGTTGATGCGCGCGTACGGCGCCAAGGTGATCCTGACTCCCGCCGCCGAACGCGGCAGCGGCATGGTGCGCAAGGCCGCGGAACTGGCGGCCAAGCACGGCTGGTTCCTGGCGCGCCAGTTCGAGAACCCCGCCAATCCGGCCTATCACCGCAGCACCACCGGTCCGGAAATCCTGCGCGATTTCGCCGGCAAGCGCCTGGACTACTTCGTCACCGGCTGGGGCACCGGCGGCACGCTCAGCGGCGCCGGCCAGGTGCTCAAGCTGGCCCGCCCCGACCTGAAGATCATCGCCTCCGAACCCGCCGGCGCCTCGTTGCTGAGCGGCAAGGACTGGCAGCCGCACAAGATCCAGGGCTGGACCCCGGACTTCGTACCGGCCGTGCTCGACCGCGGCGTCGCCGACGAGATCCGCCCGGTGGACGATGTGCTCGCCCGCGACACCTCGCGCCGCCTCGCCGCCGAAGAAGGCGTGTTCGTCGGCATCTCCGCCGGCGCCACCGTCGCCGCGGCGTTGCAGGTCGCCGAGCAGGCACCGGCCGGCACGGTGCTGCTGGCGATGCTCCCCGATACCGGCGAGCGCTATCTCTCGACGTTCCTGTTCGAAGGCGTCGCCGAGGGCTCGGATGACGAATGGCTGGCGTCGTTGGAACGGGAAGCCGTAGAAGCCTGACACCGGCGCGTTCGCGTTACGGCTGGATGCGAGCCATCAGCACGTAGTTCTCTCCTCCGCACCTTCGTTCACCACGGGCGCGAATACCGCGCTGAAGTCAGCGTATCCCCGCCCTGCGCGGGGTGACGGAAACCGGGCATCGCCACGATGCCCGTAAGCCCACTGTCGCGGCCTCCCTAGCGCCCTCACCGCCATGCCGCTCAACGATCGCGGTTGCGGTTGCGGTTGCGGTTGCGGTTGCGGCTGCGGCTGCGGCTGCGGCTGCGGCTGCGGTTGCGATTGCCGTTGCCGTTGCGGTTGCGGTTGCCGTTGCGGTTGCGGTTGCGGTTGCGGTTGCGGTTGCGGTTGCGGTTGCCGTTGCCGTTGCCGTTGCCGTTGCCGTTGCATTGGAATCCATTGAGCCGCACTACGACGAGCAACCGTAGACCCGAAGGGCGGCGCGCAGGACGCGCGCCGTTTTTCGAGGAACAGGATGTTCCTTCGAAAAATCACCGCGCCAGCTCCGAATTCGCACGGGAGGGNAGACCCGAAGGGCGGCGCGCAGGACGCGCGCCGTTTTTCGAGGAACAGGATGTTCCTTCGAAAAATCACCGCGCCAGCTCCGAATTCGCACGGGAGGGTTGTCTAGGCAAGCCCTTCTCTTTGGTTACTTTCTCTTGGGCTAGCAAGAGAAAGTGACCCGCTCGCGCAGCGGGCGGAAGCCTTTGCTTAAGAACGAAACCCACGAAGTAGCTGGGATTCGCAATCGCGGCTTACGCCGCTCCCACAGAAAGCGAAGCAAAGCCAATCCGAATCGAAGCCAGCGCGTTAGCCGAAGGTCGCGGTCGCGGCTCACGCCGCTCCTACCCCAAGGCGAGTGGCAAGAGAAAGTGACCCGCACGCGCAGCGGGCGGAAGCTGTTGCTTAAGAACGAAACCAACGCAGCAAACGGAATTCGCGATCGCGACTTACGCCGCTCCCACAGAAAGCAGAAAGCGAAGCCGATCCGAATCGAAACTCGCGCAGCAGCCGAAGGTCGCGGTCGCGGCTCACGCCGCTCCTACCCCAAGGCGAGTGGCAAGAGAAAGTGACCCGCACGCGCAGTGGGCGGAAGCTGTTGCTTAAGAACGAAACCAACGCAGCAAACGGAATTCGCGATCGCGGCTTACGCCGCTCCCACAGAAAGCAAAAAGCAGAAAGCGAAGCCGATCCGCATCGAAACTCACGCAGCAGCCGGAGGTCGCGGTCGCGGCTCACGCCGCGCCCACCCCAAAGCGAGCGGCTGACTCGCATGCCCATCGGACTGCAGCCTTCGACTTAAACCCAAGGCCATAGCGCACCCAGCCAATCAACTCCAAAAAGGCGAAGAGTGCGAACCGTCGGCGACCCCGCATACCTCCACCCCCACCTCAACGTTTACCCTGTGCCCTGGCGGCCCACCCCCGCCCGGAGCCCCCATGTCCCACCCCGAATCACCCGACCGCGCCGACGCGCGCCTGAACTGGGCCCGCGCCGCCACCGGCGACGAGGGCCTGCAACTGCAGCGCGCCTCGGTCGACGCCGGTTTCCGCAGCTACTGGCGCGCAGCGCCCGAGGCCGCCGGCACGCCGGCCAGCGTCATCGTCATGGACTCGCCGCCCGCGCTGGAGGACGTGCGCCCCTGGCTGCGTCTGCGCGAACTGCTGGAACGCGGCGGCGTGCGCGTGCCGCGGGTGCTGGTCGAGGACGTGGAGGCCGGCTTCCTGTTGCTCGAAGACCTCGGCGGCCCGACCCTGGCCCAGGTGATCGATGCCGACAACGCCGACACCCACTTCGAGGCCGCGATCGACCAGTTGCTGAAGCTGCAGGCGATCGCGCCGCCCGAAGGCATGGGCGAGTTCGGCGAGGCCCTGCTGCAGCGCGATGCCGGATTGTTCGAAGAATGGTTCCTGCGCCGCCACCTCGGCCTGGAACTGGACTGCGACGACAGCGATCGACTGGAACTGGTGCAACGCCGGCTGATGGACAACGCCCTGGCGCAGGCCCAGGTGCTCACCCATCGCGACTTCATGCCGCGCAACCTGATGCCGGTGCAGCCAGGCCCGGCGGTGCTGGATTTCCAGGACTGCGTGCGCGGGCCGGTGGCCTACGACGCGGTCAGCCTGTTCAAGGACGCGTTCCTGAGCTGGCCGCTGCAGCGCGTCGACGGCTGGCTGGCGCGCTACCACGAGCGTGCTGTGGCCGCCGGGGTGCCGGTGCCGCCGCTGGCGCGTTTCCGCCGCGACGCCGATTGGCTGGGCGTGCAGCGTCACCTGAAGATCCTCGGCATCTTCGCGCGCCTGCACTACCGCGACGGCAAGACCAAGTACCTGCCCGACGCGCCGCGCTTCATCGCCTACCTGGACGAAGTGCTGCCGCGTCATGCCGAGCTGCAACCGCTGGCGGAGTTGCTGGACGCCCGCATCCGCCCGGCGCTGGCGAGGATTCCGGCATGAAGGCGTTGATCTTCGCCGCCGGCCTGGGCGAGCGCATGCGCCCGCTGACCGACACCACGCCCAAGCCGCTGCTCGCCGTCGCCGGCAAGCCGCTGATCGAATGGCACCTGGAAAAACTCGCGGCCTGCGGCGTGCGCGACGTGGTGGTCAACACCTCGTGGCTGGCGCAGCAGTTCCCGCAGGCGCTCGGCGACGGCGCACGCTGGGGCCTGCGCATCGTCTATTCCTATGAAGGCGCCACGCCGCTGGAAACCGGCGGCGGCATGCTGCACGCCCTGCCCTTGCTCGGCGATGCGCCGTTCCTGCTGGTCAACGGCGATGTCTGGACCGATGCCGACTTCGCGCGCCTGCCGCGCGAGCCGGCCGGCCTGGCGCATCTGGTGATGGTGGATCGGCCGCCGCAGGCGACCCAGGGCGATTTCGCGCTCGACGCCGACGGCCTGGTGCGCAGCGACGGCGAGCAGCGCCTTACCTACGCCGGCCTGGGCGTCTACCGGCCGCAACTGCTCGACGGTTGGCGCGCGCACAGCCGCGACGCCGGCGCCGACGAAACGCCGCCGCGCTTCCGCCTGGCGCCGATCCTGCGCGCACACATGGCCGGCGGCCTGATCAGCGGCGAACACCACCGCGGCCGCTGGACCGATGTCGGCACGCCGCAACGGCTGGCCGAACTCGACGCGGCCTTGTCGGGCTAAGCGGATCTGATACACGCCAACGTCTGCGGCGGCGACACGCGGGACGAAGCGCTGCGACGGCGCTGCGGGCCGGCGAACCCGAGCCGCACAGGCGTCCCGCATAGGCACGGCGTAAGCCGCGATTCGTGTCGACGCACGAATGCGTTCGACGCAGGCCCGTGTTGCAGCCGCGGTGCGCCGCTCCTGCACAGAAGCCCCCCACCGCAACACGATCCAAGCTATGCAAGGTCACCGGATCTGGCACCACGAGCGAACGTCTTTCACTGTAGGAGCGGCGTAAGCCGCGACCGCGACACCTGCCTGCGTCGGATGCCCAGTGTTTCCGCGCTACTGCAATCGCGGCTCACGCCGCTCCCACAGGCCCGGAGATTCAGCGCTGCTCCAGCGTCTGCCGCAGGAACGGCACCGTGATCCGGCGCTGGGCCGCGAGCGAGGCGCGGTCGAGGCGGTCGAGCAGCGCGGTCAGGCCGGCCAGATCACGGTCGACGCGCTTGAGCAGCCATTCCAGCGCGGCCTCTTCCAGCACCAGGCCGCGGCGTTGCGCGCGTTGGCGCAGCACTTCGGCGCGGCCGTCGTCGTCCAGCGGCGACAGCGCGATGCGTGCGCATTGCGAGAGCCGCGAGCGCAGGTCCGGCAGGCTCAGGGCGAGGCCGTCGGGGGCGTCGCGGCCGGCGTAGATCACCGCGGCGCCAGCGGCGCGGGCGCGGTTGTGGGCGTCGAACAGGGCGACCTCGTCCTCGCGCGTGCCGGCGATGACGTCCAGGCCGTCCAGGGCGAGCAGGTCGTTGCCTTCCAGCGCGTCGAGCGCGTCGCGCAGGCGCCCGGCGGCCGCGACCAGCGGCAGGTAGGCGGCGCGGCGTCCGGCCGCTTCGGCGGCGGCGCAGGCGGCGAGCAGCAGGTGGGTCTTGCCGACGCCCGCGGGCCCGGCCAGGTACAGCCAGTCGCCGCCGGGCTGCTCGGCCAGCGCGCGCAGTTGCGCGATCGCCCCGGCCGGCGCGGCGACGAAGGTATCCAGTCGCTGATCCGGCGGGTAGCGCAGCGCCAGCGGCAGCTGCTTCGCGCTCATACGGACGTATTCACTCGGCTTCGCGCTCGCTCGGCGCCGTCACGATGTGCGGACCCGGCTCCAGCAGGATCGCCGACGGCGTGCCCGCGTACAGGCGGCTGTGGGTGTAGCGTTCCTGGGCGTAGCGCAGCAGCACGTTGGCGACCGCCGCCACCGGCAGCGCCAGCAGCATGCCGAGGAAACCGAACAGCTGGCCGCCGGCGAGCACGGCGAAGATCACCGCCACCGGATGCAGGCCGATGCGGTCGCCGACCAGCTTGGGCGTGAGCCAATAGCCTTCGATCAGCTGGCCGATGCCGAACACCGTCAGCACGCCGGCGACGTACCTCCAGTCGCCGTACTGGACCAGCGCGGCGATGGTGCCCAGGATGATGCCGCTGGCCGGGCCCAGGTAGGGCACGAAGGTCAGCAGGCCGGCGATCAGGCCGATCAGGATGCCCAGGTCCAGACCCACCGCCCACAGGCCCAGGCCGTACATCACGCCCAGGATCAGCATGACCAGGAACTGGCCGCGCAGGAACGCGCCGAGCACGTCGCTGGACTCGCGCGCGAGGCGGCCGACGATGTCGAGGTGGTTGCGCGGAATCAGCGAAGCCACGCGCGCGACCATCAGGTCCCAGTCGCGCAGGAAGAAGAAGGTGATCACCGGCAGCAGGGCGATGTTGGCGGCCATGCCGATCAGGGCGAAGCCCGAGCGCGACAGGTAGCCCAGCAGGGTGCTGGCGACGCCGCCGGCGCGCTCCCAGTTGCTGCGCAGCAGCTGGGTGATGTGTTCCAGGTCCAGCCAGTTGGTGATTTCCAGACCGCTGCGCGCTTCGACCCACGGCAGCGCGGTGTTCATGAACCAGTCGCGGTAGCTGGGCAGCGAGGCGATCAGGGTGGTGATCTGGCGTTCGATCAGCGGCACCAGGATCACCAGCACCAGCAGCACCAGCAATGCCATCGCGGTGAACACCAGGGTCACGGCGACGTTGCGCGAGCGTCCGGCGCGTTCGAGCCGGTCGACCAGCGGATCGCCCAGCCAGCCCAGCAGGGCCGCGACCACGAACGGGGTCAGGATCGGCGCCAGCAGCCACAGCAGCCAGCATGCGCCCAGGCCGAGCGCGGCCCACTGCAGGCGGCGCAGGAATTGGGCGATGTCGTGCAGGGGCGAGGTTTCCATCCGGGGATCCTGTCGGTTCGAGCGTGCGACGCGCCGAGGAGCGGCGCGTCGCGGTTCGTGATTCAGCGCAGCCGGTCGACCAGCCGGTCAATCCAGCTGGTTAACCCAGCCGATCAACGCAGCCGGTACACCGGCGGCTGGCCTTCCAGGCCTTCCTGCGCCTCGAGCACGTCGTCGCCCTGGGTCATGCGATTGAAGCCCTGCAGGCCGGAGATCAGGTCCAGCTCGAACTCGACCCCGCCCGGGGTCGCGCGCACCGGGGTGATCCGGCGCACCACGGCCAGCCGCTGCAGGTAGCCGGACAGGCGGATGAAGTCGTCGCTGCTGGTGAGGCCGGTGAAGGTGACGCGGTAGATGCCCGGCGGGCCCGCGGCGGTGCCGCGCTTGGCGTAGCGGCGCATCAGGGCGTCGGCGGCACCGTCGGCGCCGCCGGACATGGCGCGGCGGGCGTCGGGCTCTTCGCTGGACCAGGTCGACAGCACCTTGCCGCTGTCGACGAAGATCCAATCGGCCTTCCAGCCGGCCTTGGAGCGATAGAGCTTGCCGATCAGCTGCATCGGCGGGCTGTAGCGGGCCGAAGCGCGCGCCACCGCGGCGCTGTCGCCGCGCCAGATCGCACCGACCGTGGCCTGTTCAGCGGCGTTGCCGGTGGGCAGGCCGAGCCGGTAGCCGCGCTCGATCGCGCGGTTCAGGGTCGAACGGGCGGCGTTGGCCTGGGCCAGGCTGACCAGGCGCGGGCCGCTGCCGTCGTCGATGGCCAGCCACAGCACCGGCTTGGGGCGCGGGGTCGGCCAGACCGGCAGGCCCAGCACCGAGGCCAGGCTGTCGACCTGGGACTGGTCGAAATTGACCACCAAAGTCGTGCGGTAGCTGGGCGCCCCGGTCGGGCCCACGCCCTCGTCCTGGCGGTAGTCGTAGCCGGCCACGTAGTCCTTGGCGCGGCGCAGTTCCTGGCCCACGCCCGGGCGCGCGGCCGCGCCGCGGTCGCCGGAGAGCTTGCCCAGCACCTGCGCCAGCGCGCGCGCGAAACCGGCGTTGCGCTCGGCTTCGCCCTGGCCGTTGACCGGCACCTCGGCCGCATAGACGCCCTCAGCCTTGGCACGATCGCCTTCGACACGCTGCGCGAAGGCGGCAGAGCTCGCCAGCAGCAGGGTCGCGACCAGAAAAACGCGGATTGCCCGAACCATCGCTGTCCCTACATAGGTGCGTAATGGAGGAAATGGTGCCGTAGTGGGGCCGCAACGTCCATTCACACGCTCCGCGACTGTTAAAATATCGGGCTCGTCCTCTTCAAACGCGCCCGCCGGAGCCGCCGTGACCGCTTCCACCCCCGACGCTCCCACTCCCCTGACCTACCGCGACGCCGGTGTCGACATCGACGCGGGCAATGCCCTGGTCGAACGCATCAAGCCGATGGTCAAGCGCAGCTTCCGCCCCGAAGTCATGGGCGGGCTGGGCGGTTTCGGCGCGCTGTTCGACTTGTCCGGCAAGTACCGCGAGCCGGTGCTGGTCTCCGGCACCGACGGCGTCGGCACCAAGCTCAAGCTGGCGCAGCAGCTCGGCCGCCACGACAGCATCGGCATCGATCTGGTCGGCATGTGCGTGAACGACATCCTGGTGCAGGGCGCCGAGCCGCTGTTCTTCCTCGACTACTTCGCCACCGGCAAGCTCGACGTGGACACCGCCGCGGCGGTGGTGAGCGGCATCGCGAGCGGCTGCGAGCAGTCCGGCTGCGCGCTGATCGGCGGCGAAACCGCCGAGATGCCCGACATGTACCCGCCGGGCGAGTACGACCTGGCCGGCTTCACCGTCGGCGCGGTCGAGAAGTCGCAGTTGCTCGATGGCAGCCGTGTCGGCGAGGGCGATCTGCTGATCGGCCTGGCCTCCAGCGGCCCGCATTCCAACGGCTACTCGCTGATCCGGCGCATCTACGACCGCGCCGGCCGCCCGGCCGACACCGACCTGGGCGGGGTCAAGCTGATCGACGCGCTGATGGCGCCGACTCGCCTGTACGTGAAGCCGGTGCTGGAACTGCTGCGCGGCAACGGCGGCGAGCACACGATCCACGGCATGGCCCACATCACCGGTGGCGGCCTGACCGAGAACATCATCCGCGTGGTGCCCGACGGCCTCGGCCTGGACATCGACGCCGCGTCCTGGGAACTGCCGCCGGTGTTCCAGTGGCTGCAGCGCGAAGGCGCGGTGCCGCAGGAAGAAATGTGGCGCACCTTCAACTGCGGCATCGGTTTCGTGCTGATCGTGGCGCCGCAGGACGCCGCCGCGATCGAAGCCGAGCTGCAGCGCATGGAGCTGGCCCACTGGCGCATCGGCAAGGTGGTCGCGCGTGCCGATGGCGAACGCGTGCATATCGGCTGAGCCGCGGGTGAGGTACGCGCAGGGACGCATGAGCACGGTCCAACGGATCGCGCTGGGCGCGGTGCTGGTCGTGTTCGCGATCAGCTGGATCGCGCCGACCAGCCCGTTCGAACAAGGCATGCACAGTGTGCTGACGGTGGTCGGCCTGGCCTGGCTGTGGCTGCACAACCGGCGCTGGCCGATGCGCGACAGCCACTTCGTCGCGATCTGCGTCTTCATGATCGCGCACTGCGTCGCCGCGCGTTGGCTGTATTCCTACGTGCCTTACGACCGCTGGATCCAGTGGCTGAGCGGCGGCTGGTCGCTGGATCGCGCGCTGGGCTTCGAACGCAATCACTTCGACCGCCTGATCCATTTCCTCTACGGCGTGTGCTTCGCGCCAGCGGTGCGCGAATACTTCCGCCAGCGCTGGCCCGCCCTGAGCGCGCGCCAGGCGTTCGTGCTCGCGGTCGCCGCGATCATGTGCACCAGCCTGATCTACGAATGGATCGAATGGGCGATCGCGCTGGCTATGTCGCCTGAGGCGGCCGAGTCCTACAACGGCCAGCAGGGCGATGTCTGGGACGCGCACACCGACATGTTCCTGGCGACCCTGGGTGCGCTGGCGGCATGGCCGCGCCGCCGCCGGGCATGAGCGCGAGCGAGCCTTCGCCCCTGCACGACTTCGCAGGCCGCGTCGCCGCGGTCGGCTGGAACGCCTACGCCCGTCCCGATGGGATCGACGCCGCCGCGGTGCGCGACGCCCTGGCGCAAGCCCTGCACGCGCACGACCGCAGCAGCAGCGAGCGCGCCTATCGCGCCGTGCTGCAGGCGGTCGGCGACGATCGCGCCGGCAGCTACTGCGCGGTCGCGGTCGCGGTGCTGCCGTTCCTGGGCGAATTGATGCGCCACGGCGACAGCTGGCCGCGCAGCACGGCCCTGGAAGCCTTCGTCGACCTCGCCCTGTCGTTCGAGCCCGACGCCGGCCAGCAGGCGCTCGTCGCCGAACTGGCGCGGCAGGCGCGCGCCCTGCGCCCGGTGCTGGAAGCCATCGCCGCGCAAGGCGGCGCCGACGCGGTCACCGCCCATCAGGCCCTGCTGGGCCTGGAACCCGGCCCGGACTGAGCGCGGGCGCGCACGGCCCTGGGTTTCTTGCGACACTGGCCGCGCGGACGGCCTGGCCGCGCGGACCCGCGCGGCGCACGGCCGACCTTCATGGAGGATGCATGGGCGCCTGGGGCATCGGTTCGTTCGACAACGACAACGCCTGCGACTGGCTGCTGGACCTGATCGACGGTGAGGATCTCGCGCCGCTGCGCGTGGCGATTACGCAGGTGCTGGCCGACGACGACTATCTGGATTCGGATGTCGCGGTCGAGGCCCTGGCGGCGATCGAAGTGCTGGCCGCGACCCTGGGCCGCCCGACCGCCGCGATCACCGACGAGGACGATCTGCGGGCCTGGCTGGCGCGGCTGCAGCCGCAGGCCGACACGGCGCTGGTGCGCGAAGCCCTGCGCGCGATCGACCGGATCCTGGCGCCGGAATCGGAGCTGCGCGAGCTCTGGGAAGAAACTGAGGACTACGACGACTGGCGCGCCGACGTCGGACGCCTGCGTTCGCATTTGACCGCGTAACCCCGCGCGGCCGGGCGACGGCCGCCGCTCTGAACAGATTCGTTCGACCGGATTCGCCTGACCGGATTCGAGCCCAGCGAGCGGGCACGCTTCGCAACGCCTGGCGGCACTCGATCCGCGCACCGGCGTCGGCCGATGGCCCTCCGTGCGCCGCCGGCCGCGGCGGATCGCCTAAAATGCGCCTCCGCTCCCGAATCCCCGCCCGCATGCCCCAGCTTCCCCGGATCGCCGTCCTCGCCTCGGGACGCGGCAGCAACCTGCAGGCGGTGCTGGACGCGATCGCGGACGGCCGTCTGGCCGCCGAGGTGGTCGGGGTCTACTCGGACAAGCCCGAGGCCGCCGCCCTGCAGCGGGTGCCGGCCGCGCAGCGCTGGAGCGCCGATCCGCGCGCTTACGCCTCGCGCGAGGACTTCGACGCGGCGCTCGCCGACGCGGTCGCCGCATCCGCGCCGGACTGGGTGCTGTGCGCGGGCTACCTGCGCATCCTCGGCAACGGATTCGTGGACCGCTTCCGCGGCCGCCTGCTCAACATCCACCCCTCCCTGCTGCCGCTGCATCGCGGCCTGCGCACGCATGCGCGCGCGATCGCCGCCGGCGACCGCGAACACGGCGCCAGCGTGCATTTCGTGATCCCGGAGCTCGATGCCGGCTCGGTGATCGCCCAGGCGGTGGTACCGATCGTTCCCGGCGACGATGCCGACACCCTCGCCGCGCGCGTGCTTTCGGTGGAACACCCGCTGCTGTTGGCCACCTTGCAGTTGGTCATGGCGGGCCGGATTACTGAACAGGGCGCAAACGTGACCCTGGACGGTCATCCGCTATTTACCCCCCTGCGTTTAGATTCCGCCGGGAATTCGCTGAGCCGCTGAACCCGGAAGCGGACCACTTGGTCGAGGGCTCCGCGCCCATCGCACCGGGCCTTCACACCGATCCACCCCGTCCGTCGACGCCCTGCGCCCCAAGGACCTTCGCTCCGCTTATGAAGTCACTCCTGCCCCTGCTCGCGGCCGCCCTGCTCGGCGCGCTGCTCCCCGCACGTGCGTCCGCGCTGGAACCGTTCGTGGCCGACTATCAGGTCTACAACAGCGGCAAGGTGCTGGGCGACGCGACCATGCAGGTGGTGCCCTCCGGCGGCCACTGGCGCATCGACCTGGATATCCGCGCCGAGCACGGCATGTTGGGCCTGGCCGGCGCCGCCGCGCAGCAGAGCACCGTATTCGACCTGGTCGGCGAGACCTACCGTCCGCTCAGCCAGGCGCTGCTGCGCAAGGTGGCGTTCTCCAAGCGCCGAGTGGTCGGCGTCTACGACTGGAACAAGCTCAGCGCGCACTGGACCGGCGACGTCAAGGAAGCCCGCCAGAAGCCCATCGCCCTGCAGGAGGGCGACATGAGCGGCCTGCTGATCAATCTGGCGGTGATACGCGACGCCCAGCCCGGCAAGACCCTGAGCTACCGTTTCGTCGACGGCGGCCGCGCGCGCCCGCACCAGTACGTGGTCGCGCAGGAGCTGGAAAGCGTGTCGGTCGCCGACATGGGCTACAGCGCGATGCGCGTGAACCGGGTCCAGAGCGGCAACGAAGAGACCGTGATCTGGGTCGTGGAGGGCGTTCCGACCCCCGTTCGGATACTGCAGCGCGAAAACGGTCAAGATACCTACGACCTGCGTCTGGTCGAATACCGAGGAGTTCCCTGATGGCCCCTACCCCCAAGGTTCCGTCGCTGCGTCTGTCGCCCTGGCTGCTGGCCGGCGCGTTGCTGACGGCCAGCCTGCCCGCGCTGGCGATCAAGCCCTTCAGCGCCGACTACACCGCCAGCTACATGGGCATGCAGGGCAACGGCCGCATGACCCTGGCCGCGGCCGGCCCCGGCCGCTGGAAGTACAGCCTGGAAGTGAGCAGCGCCCTGGCCAATCTGAGCCAGTCGACCGTGTTCGAGGAAAAGGCCGGCCAGTGGCGGCCCCTGTCGGGCAACGACAGCAGCAAAGTGCTGACCCGCGGCAAGAACAAGACCGCGACCTACGACTGGAGCCGTGGCGTGGCGACCTGGGGCGGCGACGTCAAGCCCGACCGCGCCGGCCCGATCAAGCTGCAGAGCGGCGACCTGGACGCGCTGTTGATCAACCTGGCCCTGGTCCGCGACGCGCTGGCCGGCAAGCCGATGAGCTACCGCATGGTCGAGGATGGACGGGTCAAGCAGCTGACCTACACCGTGGCCGGCAAGGAAACCATCGACGTCGGCGGCAAGAGCCAGACCGCGACCAAGGTCACCAGCACCAACGGCGACAAGCAGACCATCGCCTGGGTCGTCGACGGCATGCCGGTACCGGCGCGGATCCTGCAGCGCGACAAGGGCCAGGACGCGATCGACCTGCGCGTGCGCGGCATGCGCTGACGCGGCCGGCGACGCGACCCAAACAAGAGCCCCGCGAGCGCGGGGCTTTTTTTATGCATCGCGCCCGAACCAAAAAAAGCCCCGCGGCAGCGGGGCTTTCGATCGCTGCACCGCCGACCCGAAGGTCAACTCACGCGACGGATCTTCGCGCCCAGCTTGGACAGCTTGGCCTCGATGTTCTCGTAGCCGCGATCCAGGTGGTAGATGCGGTCGATCGTGGTTTCGCCGTCGGCGACCAGGCCGGCCAGGATCAGCGAAGCCGAGGCGCGCAGATCCGTGGCCATCACCGGCGCGCCGCTGAGCTTGGCGACGCCGCGCACCACCGAGGTGTGGCCGTCGACGCGGATGTCGGCGCCCAGGCGCAGCAGCTCGTTGACGTGCATGAAGCGGTTTTCGAAGATCGTTTCGTTGATCACGCCCGCGCCTTCGGCGATGCAGTTCAGCGCCATGAACTGCGCCTGCATGTCGGTCGGGAACGCCGGGTACGGCGCGGTGGTCAGGTCGACCGAGCGCGGCCGGCGGCCCTGCATGTCCAGGGTGATGCGGTCGCCGTCGACTTCGATCTTGGCGCCGGCGTCGCGCAGCTTGTCGAGCACGGCGTCGAGGGTGTCGGCGCGGCTGCTGGTGGTGGTGACGCGGCCGCCGGTCATCGCGGCGGCGACCAGGAAGGTGCCGGTCTCGATGCGGTCGGGCAGCACGTCGTGGCTGCCGCCATGCAGGCGTTCGACGCCGTGGACGACGATGCGGCCGCTGCCGGCGTGTTCGATGTTGGCGCCCAGGGCGTTGAGGCAGTCGGCCAGGTCGACCACTTCCGGCTCCATCGCCGCGTTCTCGAGCACGCTGGTGCCTTCGGCCAGGACCGCGGCCATCAGCACGTTCTCGGTGCCGGTCACGCTGACCACGTCGAAGACGAAGCGCGCGCCTTTGAGGCGGCCGTTGCGGTGGGCCTTGATGTAGCCGTTCTCGACCGTGATCTCCGCACCCAGCGCCTGCAGGCCCTTGATGTGCTGATCGACGGGACGCGAACCGATCGCGCAACCGCCGGGCAGCGAGACTTCGGCCTCGCCGTACTTGGCCAGCAGCGGGCCCAGCACCAGCACCGAGGCGCGCATGGTTTTGACCAGCTCGTAGGGCGCGACGTGGCTGTTGACCGTGGTCGGATCGACGGTGATGGTCGCGCCGTCGGTGACCACGCCGGCACCGAGCTCGCCCAGCAGCTTGGCGGTGGTGACCACGTCGTGCAGGTGCGGCACGTTGCGGATCGTCACCGGCGCATCGGCCAGCAAGGTCGCGCACAGGATAGGGAGCACGGCGTTCTTGGCGCCGGAAATCTGGACTTCGCCGTTCAGTGCCGGCCCGCCCTCGACCACGATCTTCTGCATGGAATGTCTACTCGGTTCAGGCCGCGGCGGCTTCGTCGGGGGTGAGGGTCTTCAGGGCCAGGGCGTGGATCTCGCCGCCCATGCGGTCGCCCAGGGTCGCGTAGACCAGGCGGTGGCGGGCCAGCGGCAGCTTGCCGCGGAAGGCTTCGGCCACGACCGTGGCTTCGAAATGCACGCCGTCGTCGCCGCGCACGTCGGCGCGGGCGCCGGGCAGGCCCTGTTCGATCAAGGATTGGATGGTTTCGGCGTTCACGTTCGGGGCACAGCCTTGGATTCGGACGGAGGACGACGGTACGCCGGTCGGCGCGATTGCGCGCGCGGCACGGCGAGCCGTGGAGAGTGGGGGTAACGCCCGGGTGGACGGGCATTCAGCGGACGAACCGCATAGAATTCACGGATTAGCCTAGCGGAAAGCCCCGCGGTCCGGAATGGCGGCAAAGGAACGGCCCGTCCCAGCGGTCGCCCCGCCCCAGCATTCGGGCAACGCGCGGCGAGCCAGGCCCGCCGACGCGGCCCCGGCCGCCGGCCCCTTTCCGACCCGGAGCGCCCGGCGCTTCGTCCCCAGAGCGACCTGTGCCGATGACGATCTCCCCCCTCACCGCGGCGTCCGCGCCGCACCCGGTCACCGATGCCGGCCTGGCCGCCAGCGGCCGGCGCGTGTTCGAGATCGAGGGCCAGGCCCTGGCCGCGGTCGCCGCGCGCATCGACGGCGCCTTCACCGCGGCCTGCCGGCTGATGCTGGCGGCGCACGGGCGGGTGGTCTGCACCGGCATGGGCAAGTCCGGCCACGTCGCGCGCAAGATCGCCGCGACCCTGGCCTCGACCGGCACCCCGGCCTTCTACGTGCACCCGGGCGAAGCCGGCCACGGCGACCTGGGCATGATCACCGACGCCGACATCGTGCTGGCGCTGTCCTACTCGGGCGAGAGCGACGAAGTGCTGATGCTGCTGCCGGTGCTCAGGCGCCAGGGCAACAAGCTGATCTCGATGACCGGCCGCGCCCAGTCGACCATGGCCCGCGAAGCCGACGTTCACCTCGACGTCAGCGTCCCCGCCGAGGCCTGTCCGCTGGCGCTGGCGCCGACCTCCAGCACCACCGCCTCGCTGGCGATGGGCGACGCGCTCGCGGTCGCGCTGCTGGAAGCGCGTGGCTTCACCGCCGACGATTTCGCCCGCTCGCACCCGGCCGGCGCGCTCGGCCGGCGCCTGCTGCTGCACATCACCGACATCATGCACGCCGGCGACGACGTGCCCAGGATCGCTGCCGACGCCAGCGTCAGCGAGGCGCTGGTGGAAATGAGCCGCAAGCGGCTGGGCATGACCGCGGTGGTCGACGAGGCCGGCCGCCTGCTCGGCCTGTACACCGACGGCGACCTGCGCCGCACCCTCGACGACCCGGGCGTGGACCTGCGCTCGACCCGCATCGTCGAAGTCATGACCCGCGCGCCCAAGACCATCGGCCCCGAGGCGCTGGCGGTGGAAGCCGCGCAGCTCATGGAAACCCACAAGATCAGCGGCCTGCTGGTGGTGGACGCTGAACAGCGCGTGGTCGGCGCGCTCAATATTCATGACTTGTTGCGCGCTAGAGTGGTTTAAAGGCCAGGATTCGGGATCCGCGATCCCTTTCCCCGCACTACCCGCCTCGCGGCTCCCTCCCATTCCGAATCCCCACGTGCCCTACAGCCACCTCAACGACTATCCCGCCGAAGTCCGCGAACGCGCCGCCCGGATCCGGCTGGCCTGCTTCGACGTCGACGGCACCCTGACCGACGGCCGCCTGATCTACGACAGCGATGGCCGCGAGCTCAAAGCCTTCCACGTCCACGACGGCCAGGGCCTGGTGCTGCTGCGCAAGGTCGGGATCGCCGTGGCCTTCGTCACCGCGCGCGCCAGCACCATCGCCGAGCAGCGCGCGGCCGAACTCGGGGTCGAGGCGCATACCCGCGTCGCCGACAAGCTGGCCTGCGTGCGCGAGATCGCGCAGCGGCTGGGCCTGGGCCTGGACGAGGTCGCCTTCATGGGCGACGACCTGCCCGACCTGAAAGTGCTGGCGCACGTCGGCCTGGCGGTCGCGCCCGCCAACGCCCACCCCTGGGTGCGCGAGCGCGCGCACTGGCGCACCGGCGCGCAGGGCGGCGCCGGCGCCGGACGCGAACTGTGCGACCTGTTGCTGGCCGCGCAGGGTCACGCCGAGCGCCTGCTGGCGCAGGTGCTGGCATGAGCTGGCGCGGCCTGATCACCGCGATCCTGCTGCTCGGCGCGCTCTCCAGCGGCTGGGCGCTGTGGTCGCAGCGCCACAAGGACCGCGGCATTCCGGCCAGCGGCGGGCGCTCGGACTACGTGCTCAACGACTTCGAAGTGGTCGTGCTGGACAAGCAGGGCAAGGAGTCCTTCACCCTGCGCGCCCCCAAGCTGGTGCGCGATCCCAATATCAAGACCATGGACATCGCCACTCCGACCTTCCTGATCCCGCCGCGGGCCGAAACCCAGGGCGGCGCCTGGGAAGTGCGCTCCAAGAGCGCCTGGGTCAGCGCCAAGGCCGACGAGGTGCGCCTGCGCGGCGCTGTCCAGGCCGACAGCACCGACGCCTCCGGCAAACCGGTCGCCATCACCTCCGAGGAGCTGAACGTGTTCCCGGACACGAACAAGGCGACTTCGGCGGCCCCGGTTAAGCTGGTTCAGCCGGGCACTATAATGACCGGCTCGGGACTGCAGGCCGATCTCGATACCAAGAACGTCAACATCCCCAACGTCAAGGTCCGCTATGAAGCGAAAGCCCGCTAAGCCGCAGGTGCTGTGCCTGGTCGTCGCCCTGCTGGCGGCCACCGCGGCGCATGCGCGTTCTTCGGACCGCAACCAGCCCATGGACGTCGGCGCCGACCAGAGCAACTGCTCGGTCAGCAGCGACAGCGGTCCGTGCCTGCTCAGCGGCAACGTCAAGATCGTCCAGGGCACCTTGGTCATCAACGCCGCCAAGGCCGACATCAAGCGCGCCGACGGCGACATCAGCTACGTCACCATGACCGGCTCGCAGGTCACGCTGAAGCAGGAAATGGACGACGGCTCGCCGTTCAACGGCCGCGCCAACAAGGTCGACTACGACATGCCGAAGGACACCGTGATCCTCACCGGCAACGCCTACGTCGACAAGGGCGGCGATACGATCAAGAGCGACCGCATCGTCTACAACATGAAGACCGGCCAGATCGAAAGCGGCGGCACCGGCGGCCGCGTCAACATGACGCTCAAGCCCAAGAGCAAGCCCGCCGCGCCGCCCAAGGGAGGCCGCTGATGCTGGTCGCCCGCGGCCTGCGCAAGGCCTACCGTTCGCGTGAAGTGGTGCGCGATTTCGGCCTGACGCTGGACGCCGGCGAAGTGGTCGGCCTGCTCGGTCCCAACGGCGCCGGCAAGACCACCTGCTTCTACATGATCGTCGGACTGGTCCCGGCCGATGCCGGCCAGATCGTGCTCGACGGCAAGGACATCACCAGCGAACCGATGTACGCGCGCGCCAAGTATGGCGTCGGCTACCTGCCGCAGGAACCCTCGGTGTTCCGCAAGCTCAGCGTCGCCGACAACCTGCGCCTGGTGCTGGAACTGCGCGACGACCTCGACCGCAACGGCCGCGAGCGCGAGCTGGCCAACCTGATGGACGAACTGCAGGTGACCCACGTCGCCGACCAGATCGGCGCCAGCCTGTCCGGCGGCGAGCGCCGCCGCGTCGAGATCGCGCGCGCGCTGGCGGCCAAGCCCCGCCTGATGCTGCTGGACGAACCCTTCGCCGGCGTCGACCCGATTTCGGTCGGCGAGATCCAGCGAATCGTGCGCCACCTCAAGAATCGCGGCATCGGCGTGCTGATCACCGACCATAACGTGCGCGAGACCTTGGGCATTTGCGACCGGGCGTATATCCTCAACGAAGGCGGCGTGCTCGCGCAGGGGGCTCCGGACGCGCTGCTGGCCAATCCCGACGTCCGTCGCGTGTACCTGGGCGAAACCTTCCGTCTGTAACCTTAGCTCGATTGTGCAGGGTTCCAGGCGTCGTTTTTCGCCAGACCTGGAACGCGCTTGCGGCCGCCCGCCCCATCAGGTCGCGTTAGAAGCCGAGCATGAAGCCCCGCCTCCAAGCCTCGCTAGGCCAACAGCTGGTGATGACGCCGCAATTGCGTCAGGCCATCCGTCTGTTGCAGTTGTCGGCGGTGGAACTGGAAGCCGAGCTGGTCACCGCGGTGGAAAGCAATCCGCTGCTGGACTGGACCGAGACCGCGATCAGCGTCAGCAACGGTGCCGACGGCGGCGGAGACGAGCGCGAAAGCTCCTCTCCCGAGTCCTCCGGCGAAGATCGCGAAGTCCTGCCGCCGGAAGCCGACTGGGGCGCCAGCGACGGCGAACCCTGGTACCAGCGCATCGGCCCGTCCGACCAGGACGACGACGGCCCGGCCGCTGAACAGGTCGCCGACGCCGACACCCTGCACGACCACCTGCTGTGGCAGCTGCACCTGAGCCCGCTGACCGCGCGCGACCGCCTGCTCGGGGTGTCCCTGATCGAGGCCATCGACGACGACGGCTACCTGCGCGAGCCGCTGGACGCGATCGCCGCCTCGCTGGGTCCGGCCATCGACGCCGGCGTGGACGAGCTGACCACGGTCCTGCACCAGATCCAGCGCTACGACCCGGTCGGGGTCGGCGCGCGCTCGCTGGGCGAATGCCTGAGCCTGCAGCTGGCCCAGCTGCCCGCGGAGACGCCCGGCCGCGAACTGGCCGACCGCCTCGCCAACGGTCCGCTCGAGCGCCTGCCCAAGATCGGCGCGGCCGGGCTGGCCAGCGAACTCAAGCTGGAAGTGGCCGAGGTCGAGACCGCCGTCCAGCTGCTGCGCTCGCTGGACCCCCGCCCGGGCGCCCAGATCGGCGCGATCGCGGCCGATACCTACGTCGCCCCGGACGTGGTGATCTGGCGCCAGCACGGCCTGTGGCGGGTCGCCCTGGCCGACGGCATGCGCCCGCGGGTGTCGATCCACCGCGCCTACGAGGGCATGATCCGCCACGCCAGCGCGGCCGACGCCAGTTACCTGCGCGGCCACCTGCAGGAAGCGCGCTGGCTGCTCAAGAGCCTGGAAGCGCGCGGCGACACCCTGCTCAAGGTCACCCGCTGCCTGCTCAAGCAGCAGGCCGCGTTCCTGGAATTCGGCGACAGCGCGCTGCGCCCACTGACCCTGCGCGAAGTCGCCAACGAGATCGGCCTGCACGAATCCACGGTCTCGCGCGCGATCTCGCGCAAGTACGCGCGCACCCCGCGCGGGACCGTGCCGCTGCGCGCCTTCTTCGCCTCCGGCATCGACACCGGCGCCGGCGGCGAGGCCTCCAGCACCGCGATCCAGTCCATGATCCGGCGCCTGATCGAGGCCGAAAACCCGCGCAAGCCGCTGTCCGACGCGCGCCTGGCCGAGACCCTCAAGGCCACCGGCGTGCCGGTGGCGCGCCGCACCGTCGCCAAGTACCGCGAGGCGATGAGCATTCCGTCGTCGCAGGACCGGGTGCGAATGGGCTGAGGCCGGCCGCGAACGCGGAACGCCGCCTCATCGACTGCCTCATCCGCCCTTTCGGGTAACGTCTACCGCAAGCGGAGAAGAAAGAACGGAAACGAAGGCCGCCTTCGCCGCGTGGAGCCATCGCCTCCGCCTCGTGGAACATCCTTCACCTTGCCTTTTAACCTCGTTTTTACTCCCGCACCCGACTTTGGTCGCAACCCGCGGTCGTAGTGCACGCGAAATCCGCATCGGATCAAGGCTTTTCACGCCAGCCGCCCGATTTCGTGTCTTCCACCCCTTGCGCCTTGTCGCCAGCGTGCGATGCTGGGCTCGTGGCTCCGGCTACGGAGCCGCATTCCCTAGTTGATGTGTAAGGAGGCCTCCGATGCGTATCGAAACCCACGGCCAGCAGCTCGAAGTCACCAGTGCGCTGCGTGACTACGTCGAATCCAAGCTGGCGCGGCTGCAACGTCACTACGAACAGCCTTTCGACATTCGCACCCAACTCAGCCTCGACAAGCCCGACCATCGCGCCGAAGCGACCGTGAACCTCGCCGGCCGCACCCTGCACTGCGACGCCGCCGCCATCGACATGTACGCGGCCATCGACCTGCTCGCAGACAAGCTCGACCGCCTGCTGATGAAGCACAAGAGCAAGCTCGTCGACCACCACCGCGGAGAAAGTCTCGCCCGGAACGGCGAATTAACCTGATCGTTCGAGGATAATGCGGCGCCTCCCGACGCTGTGTTGAACGATGCCGCTTCATGAACTGCTGAGCGCGCAACGGGTCGCGATCCTGGAGCAATCCAGCGATCGCGACGCCGTGCTGGAAGCCGCTGCGCGCCTGCTGGCCGACGGCACGCCGGCGGCGACCGGCGCCGTCGCCGACAGCCTGCGCGCGCGCGAGCGCCTCGCCAGCACCGCCATCGGCCACGGCGTGGCCATCCCGCACGGCCGCAGCGCCCTGTTCGGCGACAGCCGCGGCGCCTTTCTGCGCCTCGAACAACCGGTAGACTTCGGCGCTGCCGACGGCGAAAAGGTCGACCTGGTGCTCGCCATGACCGTACCCGAACACTACGTGCAACAGCATCTGCAACTGCTGGCCGAACTGGCCGAGCACTTCGGCGACGCCGAATTCCGCGCCGCCCTGCGCGGCGCGGCCGACGTCGACGAGCTGAGCCGGCGCCTGCTCGGCGGCGACGCCCTGCGCAGCGGGGCGCGCGCATGACCACCAGCATCAGCGCCGGGGAACTGTTCGAACAGCAACGCGAACGTCTGAGCCTGCGCTGGCTGGCCGGGCAACGCGGCGACGACCGCGTGGTCGAAGCGGTGGAGACGGTCGCGCGGCGCCCGTCGCTGGCCGGTTATCTCAACGCGATCTACCCCAACAAGGTGCAGATCCTCGGCAGCGAGGAACTGTCCTGGCTGGACGGGCTGGACTCGCGCCTGCGCTGGGAAACCATCGAAAAGATCATCCAGTTCCGCCCGCTGGCGCTGGTGATCAGCAAGGACCAGGCCTGTCCCGAGGACCTGCGCCAGGCCGCCGAGGAAAGCGGCACCGCGCTGTGGGTCTCGCCGCGGCGCGGCCACGAACTGCTCAACCATCTGCAGTACCACCTGGCCCGCACCCTGGCGCCGCGCATCACCATGCACGGCGTGTTCATGGAGATCTACTCGATCGGCGTGCTGATCACCGGCGAGTCCGGATCGGGCAAGAGCGAGCTGGCGCTGGAACTGGTCACGCGCGGCCACCGCCTGGTCGCCGACGACGCGCCCGAGTTCACCCAGATCGCGCCCGACGTGCTCGACGGCACCTGCCCCGAGATGCTGCAGGACCTGCTCGAAGTGCGCGGCCTGGGCGTGCTCAACATCCGCCAGATGTTCGGCGACACCGCGGTCAAGAACAACAAATACCTGCGCCTGATCGTGCACCTGACCAAGCCGATGACCGAGCCCCTGCCCTCGGGCATCGAGCGCCTCACCGGCGACACCGGCCTGCGCCGCGTGCTCGACCTGGACGTGCCGGTGATCACGCTGCCGGTCATGCCCGGCCGCAACCTCGCGGTGCTGACCGAAGCCGCGACCCGTCTGCACAGCCTGCGCATGAAGGGCCTGGATCCGGCCGCGGCCTTCATCGCGCGCCACAGCAATTTCCTCGAGCGCGGCGAATCATGAACCAGAACGTCGAACCGATCCTGATCATCGTCAGCGGCCTGTCCGGCTCGGGCAAGTCGGTGGCGCTGCACACCTTCGAGGATCTGGGTTACTACTGCGTCGACAACCTGCCCGCCGAGCTGCTGCCCGCATTCGTGCGCAGCGTGGTCCAGGCCGGCGACGGCGCCCCGGCCAAGCTCGCGGTCAGCATCGACGTGCGCAACCGCCATAGCGATCTGGCCAATATTCCCGGCTGGCTGTCGACGGTGGGCGCGCTCGGGGTCGATCCCAAGCTGGTGTTCTTCGATGCCCGCGACGAGGTACTGCTCAAGCGCTACGCCGACACCCGCCGCCGCCATCCGCTGAGCCAGCTCGGCCTGGCCCTGGCCGACGCGATCGCGCTCGAACACCAGGTGCTGCGTCCGCTGCGCCAGATCGCCGACGCCGTGGTCGATACCAGCGACCTCAACGTGCACCAGTTGCGTCGCTACGTGATCACCGAATTCGGCATGGGCGGCGAGACCGGCATGTCGCTGCTGTTCGAATCCTTCGCCTACCGGCGCGGCGTGCCGGCCGACGCCGATTTCGTGTTCGACGCGCGCGCCCTGCCGAATCCGCACTGGGACCCGACCCTGCGGCCGCTGTCCGGCCGCGACGCCGGCGTGCGCGAGTACCTTGAAGGGCAGCCTTACGTGCAGCAGTTCGTCGAGCAGATCGGCCAGTTCCTCGACACCTGGCTGCCGCGCCTGCAGGCCGACAGCACTCGCAGCTACGCCACCGTCGCCTTCGGCTGCACCGGCGGACGTCACCGCTCGGTCTACCTCGCCGAACGCCTGGCCGAACACGCACGCGAACGCGGTTGGAACGAAGTCGCGGTGCACCATCGCGAGTTGGACTGAACGCCGCGGCCGCGCGGCCGTCGGTCGCGTCGCATCGCATCGCGCGATCGGCGGCGCGGCGCATTCATCGCCCGCCCCGCCACGTCGACCAGGTGAATCGGCGCTAAGCGCGGAGTTCCTTACGAAACTTTTGCGCATCCGTACCGCGTTTCTACACGCGCGACCGTACGGTGAGGCTGCGCTGTCCGCAGCGCACTGCGTCCACACCGGAGCACCGACGATGACCTCACCCATTCGCACCCCGCTGCCGTGGTTGATCGCGCTGTCCGCAGCATTGGCGACGCCTCTGGCGCTCGCTCAATCCAACTCGCCGCAGGACCCGCCGCCGACCGCCCGCGGCGAGGTCTCGCAACCCCTGCCGTCGAAGGACGCCGCCGGCATCACTCCCACCTTCGCCGAGTACGACGTCGACAGCGACGGCAAGATCAGCAAGGCCGAAGCCGCGATCGACAGCAAGCTCAGCGCCGAGTTCGTCGCCCGCGATCAGGACGGCGACGGCGCGCTCAGCCAAGCCGAGTACCTCGCCGGGCGCGACCGCCACGACGGCGAAAAACGCAAGTAAGCCGATGCCGGCGAGCGCACTGCGCTCGCGGGCCGGCCCGAAACCAAGGAGCCCCACATGAACACTTTCGCTTATCGCAAGTTGGCGCTGGCCCTGGGCGCGCTGCTGGCCACCGTTGCGCTCGGTGCCTGCAACAAGCCCGAACCGCCGGCCGGGGAACTGCCGCCGCCGGCCGCCGACACCGCACCGGCCGACACCACCGCGCCGCCCGCGGACACGGCCGCCCCACCGACCGACACCACCACCCCGCCACCGCCGGCCACCGATACCGGCACACCTCCCCCGGTCGAAGGCACCTCCACCCAGACCCCGCCGGACGAGCCCAAGACCGACACCAAGCAGCCGGCCCACTGACGGCCCCGCCGCCGGTCCGCCCCATGCACGGGCAGCCTCCGGGCTGCCCGTGCCGCAGCAGTCGCCGACGCCGCTCGCAAAATCGCATCCGCAGCGCTTCAGACGCTTCCGGCCTGTCACCGGCGTCTGTTAAGTTGGCTGCATGAGCGTCGGCATCCTCCTCATCACCCACGAAGGCATCGGCAACGCGCTGGTCGCGGTGGCGAGCCGTTTGCTGCGCCCGCTGCCGCTGAAGGTGGAAGCGCTGGAAGTGCCGTTCGACGCCGATCACGACCTGCTGCTGCCGATGGCCAGCGCCGCGCTGCGCCGCGTCGACGGCGGCCAGGGCGTGCTGGTGCTGACCGACCTGTACGGCGCATCGCCGAGCAACCTCGCCGCCCGCGTCGCCCGCCTGGGCACGCCGGTGCGCCGGGTCTCGGCGCTGAGCCTGCCGATGCTGCTGCGCGTATTGAACTATTCCGACCTCGAACTGGACGAACTGCCCGCGGTCGCCGCGGCCGGCGCGCGCAACGGCGTGATCATCGACGAGGCCTGATGTCCTACCCCAGACCACACCGCAACACCGCAACGACGAGACGGCTTTTGAGGAACCCGCAATGATCGAACGCGAACTGACCGTCTCCAACCGCCTGGGCCTGCACGCGCGCGCCACCGCCAAGCTGGTGCAGGTGCTCTCCGGCTTCCGCAGCTCCGCCACGCTTACCGCCAAAGGCCGCGAGGTCAACGCCAAGAGCATCATGGGCGTGATGCTGCTCGCCGCCGGCCAGGGCACCTCGGTCAAGCTGCGGGTCGAGGGCGAAGACGAAACCTCCGCGGCCGACGCGGTGATCGCGCTGTTCGATCGCCGTTTCGACGAAGACAGCTGAGCGAGGGCGCGGCAGTGAGGCAGACTCGATGAGGCAAGCGTTCTTCGGACATGGCGCGTCGCGTGGCAGCGCCCTGGGCCGCGCCCGGGTCCGCCTGCCGCATGCGCTGGAAGTCGCCGAGGAACGGATCGAGCCGGCCCAGGTCGAGGCCGAACTGGCACGCCTGCACGCCGCCATCGAAACCGTGCGCGGGGAAATGCACTCGCTGCGCGACCGCCTGCACGGCGCGCTCGCGCACGAGGTCGGCGAGTTCCTCGACCTGCACACCCTGCTGCTCGACGACCCCGAACTGCTGCATGGCCTGGACGAACTGATCCGCACCGGCCGCTACGCCGCCGACTACGCCCTGCGCCTGCAACGCGACCGCATCGCCGCGGTGTTCGAGGCCATGGACGACGCCTACTTCCGCAGCCGCGTCGACGACATCGACCAGGTGATCGGCCGCATCCACGCCGCCCTGCACCGCCGCGCCGGCGAGATGCAGGGCGTGGCCGGCGAAATCCTGGTCACCGACAACGTCGCGCCGGCCGAACTGGCGCAGCTGCAGGCCCAGGGCGTGCTGGCGATCGTCACCTCCGCCGGCAGCGCGCTGTCGCACAGCGCCATCCTGGCGCGCAGCCTGCACTTGCCGCTGGTGGTCGGCGCCGCCCAGGCCCTGCTCAAGATCAACGACGGCGATGCCCTGACCGTCGACGGCAGCAGCGGCACGGTGATCCTGGAACCCGACGCCGACGACCTGCGAGCGCACCGCGACCGCATGCGCGAACACGCGCGCGAGCGCAAGCAGCTGCACCGCCTGCGCCGCGAACCGACCCGCACCGTCGACGGCGTCGACATCCGTCTCTACGCCAATGCCGAATCTCGCGAGGACGTGGCCGAAGCGCACGCCCTGGGGGCGGCCGGCGTCGGCCTGTACCGCACCGAATTCCTGTTCCTGCAGCGCAACGAGCTGCCGACCGAGGAAGAACAGTTCCGCGCCTACCGCGACGTGGTCCTGGGCATGACCGGTCGCTCGGTCACCATCCGCACGCTCGACCTGGGCGCGGACAAGGCCGACCGCACCGGCCTGGCCTTGCGCGACGAACCCAATCCGGCCCTGGGCCTGCGCGGCGTGCGCCTGTCGCTGGCCCGCGACGGCCTGCTCGAAACCCAGCTGCGTGCGCTGCTGCGGGCTTCAAACTACGGCCCGCTGCGGGTGCTGGTGCCGATGGTGAGCTCGCGCGAGGAGGTCCGGCGCGTGCGCCGCATGCTCGACCGGGTCGCGGTCGACCTGCGCCGCGAAGGCCACGACATCGCCGAGCAGGTCCCGCTGGGCGCGATGATCGAAGTGCCCGCGGCCGCCATCGCCCTGCCCAGCTTCATCGGCGCGATCGACTTCCTGTCGATCGGCACCAACGACCTGATCCAGTACCTGCTCGCCGCCGACCGCAACAACGAAGCCCTGGGCGAGCTCTACACGCCGCTGCACCCGGCCGTGCTGCGGCTGATCCGCGACGTGATCCGCCTGTCCAAGGCGCGCGGCAAATCGGTGGCGGTATGCGGCGAGATGGCCGGCGACCCGGCGTTCGCGCCGCTGCTGCTGGCGCTGGGGCTGGAGGAATTCAGCCTGCACCCGGCGACCTTGCTGGAACTGCGCCGTGCGATCCGCGAACTGGACCTGGGCGCGCTGCGCGCGCGCGCGCCGGCCCTGCTGCGCGCGCGCGACCGCAAGGCGATCGAGGCCTGGTTGCGCTCGTGTTGAGTCGGGCGGTTGCGGCCGCGAGACCAAATCCGTCGTCGATGAGCGATGCAGGAGCAGCCTCTGCCGCGACCGTACCGGCAGTCGAAGCGAGCTAGCGCGGCTCACGCCGCGCCCCACGGCAACGGGACCGCGGCGGCGTTCAGCGCCAGCCGTCGAAGTGGAAACTCCCGGTCACGCAGTTGCTGTTGAGCTTCTGGCACCTCTGCGCGCTCTTGGCGCAGCGCGCGAGCGCAGTCGCCAGCGCCTGCGCTTCGCTGCGGCCCTTGTCGGCGAACAGCGCGGCGTTGCCGTCCGCGCCCATCCCCACCGCGATCGCCGCGCATTCGGAGCGGTAGCTCAGCAGGATCGCGCAGCCGGTGCCGCCGCCGTTGTCGCGGCAGGCTTCGAGCGCGGCCTGCTCGGCTTCCTTTTTCTCGCTGATGCCGTTGTCCTGCCCGGCCATGCCCAGACTGCGCTTGCCCGGGTCGTGGGCGATCGCGGCCCAGGCCTTGTACTCGCGCTTGATCGCCTGCGGCGTGTCGGGCGCCGCGTCGGCGGGTTTGCTGTCGCCGTTGAGACCGTAGCCGGGGAGCGGAATGCACAGCTGCCCGGTCGGATTGCCGCCCGGATATTGGCCGTCCGGGCAACCCTGCTCGGCGTGGGCGTCGCCGATCGCGACGATCAGTCCGAGCAGGACCAGCGTTCTGATGTTCATGCATCCTCCTGATGCGTAGACGCCGCGATCTCGCCGGCACGCGCATTGTGGCCAACATGCGCGGCCGGGCCCGATGCGGGACCGGACTGTCCCGCGAAAGTGCGGCGAGCCGGTCGCCAGCGCGCGTTCGCATCGGGCCCATGGCCTGCGAACACGCATCCGCACGCGACACGAGTCATCGTCGTAACGCCGATTTTGCTGGGCTTTGCCGCCGACGCGGGCGATAATGCCCCTATGAACGCTTAACCCAGTCGCCGCCCTCGTGGCCGCGACGCGCCAACGGAAGTACCGCATGGCCGAAGCCGTCCGCCACGACAAGACCGCACGTCAGCTGCGACTGCTTTCCGACGCGCTCGACAGCGGCCGTCTGGGGCCGGTCCGCCGCCTGGTCAACACCCTCTCCCCCGCCGAGATCGGCAACCTGCTCGAATCGCTGCCGCCCGCCAAGCGCGTGGTGGTCTGGGGCCTGGTCGATCCCGAAGACGACGGCGAGGTGCTGGTCCACGTCGGCGACGAAGTGCGCGAAAGCCTGCTCGCGGACATGGACACCGACGAGATCGTCGCCGCGGTCGAAGACCTCGACATCGACGACCTCGCCGACCTGGTCGAAGACCTGCCCGACACCGTCATCGACGAAGTCCTCAAGTCGATGGACCGCGAGAACCGCGAGCGCCTGGAGCAGGTGCTGTCGTACCCGGAGGACACCGCCGGCCGCCTGATGAACCCGGATGTGGTCACGGTGCGCGCCGACACCACCATCGACGTGGTCCTGCGTTACCTGCGCCTGCGCGGCGAACTGCCCGAACACACCGACCACCTGTACGTGGTCAGCCGCCGCCACCAGTACCTGGGCCGGATCGCCCTGGCCGCGTTGCTGACCCACGAGCCCGGCACCCCGATCAACAAGCTGATCGACGACGAGCAGCCGGCGATCGACATGACCGAGACCGCGTCCGAAGTCGCGCGCCAGTTCTCCGACCACGACTGGATCAGCGCCCCGGTCGTCGACGACAACAACATCCTGCTCGGCCGCATCACCATCGACGACGTGGTCGACATCATCCGCGACCAGGCCGAGCACCAGGCCTTGAGCGCGGCCGGCCTGGACGAGGACGAGGACCTGTTCAGCCCGGTGCGGCGCGCGTTCCGGCGCCGCCTGATCTGGCTCAGCGTCAATCTGTGCACCGCCTTCCTGGCCGCCAGCGTGGTCGGCCAGTTCGAGGACTCCATCGCCAAGCTGGTCGCGCTGGCCGCACTGATGCCGATCGTCGCCGGCATGGGCGGCAACGCCGGCACCCAGGTGCTGGCGCTGATGATCCGGGGCCTGGCCCTGGGCCAGATCGGCGCTTCCAACGTCGGCGTGTTGCTGCGCAAGGAACTCTCGGTCGCTCTGATCAACGGCCTGGTGCTGGGCGTCGGCCTGGGGCTGATCGTGCTGCTGTGGTTCCGCCAGCCGGGGCTGTCGCTGGTGATCGGCGTCGCCCTGACCGTCAACCTGCTGACCGCCGCCGCCGGCGGCGTGCTGGTGCCGGTCACGCTCAAGCGCCTGGGCTTCGACCCGGCCCTGGCCGGCGGCGTAGTGCTGACCACGCTGACCGATGTGATGGGCTTCCTGAGCTTCCTCGGCCTGGCGACGCTGATCCTGCTGCGTTGAGTGCGGCGCACAGGGCTGGCTTATCGCCGGCGCCATCCTTCGAGCGAATCCGATGCCGCCATTCGATCGCCCAACCATCCGCACGATTGAGCAGGCCGGCGCGATTACGCGGCGGAACGTGACCGCGGACTTGTCCCGATGTGGCGGTCGCGTCAAATCGCCGAATCGCGCATGGACAGCGCCGAAATCGCGCGGAATCATGCGACCAACAAGGACGCCCTGGACAGCACGATGCTGCGCGCACTACCCGCCCGCCAATGGGCGATCTTCCTGTTGTTCGCGCTGATGGCCGCGGGCTCCTGCACGCACACGCCGGCGAGCCGCCAGCACGGGGCCTTCGTCGCCCGTGCCCTCGACCTGGACGGCAGGACGTATCGCTATCAGGTGTTCGTGCCCTCCCGCAGCGCCGGCGGGGCGCGGCCGCCGGTCGTGCTGTTCCTGCACGGCTCGGGCGAGCGCGGCGACGACAACCAGCGCCAGCTCGCGGCCGGGCTGGGCCCCTACATCGGCCGCATGCGCGACGACTTCCCCGCGATCGCGGTGTTCCCGCAGTCGCCCGAGGGCGCCTCCTGGACCGGCGAGACCGCGCGCATGGCGCTGGCCGCCCTGGACGCGGCGATGGGCGAATTCGGCGGCGACCCCGACCGGGTCGCGCTGACCGGCCTGTCGCGTGGCGGCTACGGCGTCTATGAACTGGCCCTGATGCAACCCGACCGCTTCGCCGCGCTGGTTCCGATCTGCGGCGGCGTCACCGCGCCGGCCGCGATCGGCGATCTGTACCTGCACGAGGTGGCGACGGCCGACGACCCGTTCACCATCGCCGCCCAGCGCCTGCACCGCATTCCGGTGTGGGCCTTCCACGGCGCGCGCGACGATGTCGTGCCGCCCGAACAGTCGCGACGCATGGTCGAAGCCCTGAAGCAGGCCGGCGGCGACGTGCGCTACACCGAGTTCGCGCAAGCCAACCACAACGCCTGGGACCCGGCGTACGCGACCGCCGAACTGTGGGCGTGGCTGTGGCGGCAGCGTCGGCACTAGGGGATTGCGCCCCTCGCCGCCGATCCAGCCTTCTTCAGGTCAAGCCTTCTTCAGGAACTCGGTCCGCAGCACCAGCCCTTTGACCTTTTCGACGTTGCATTCGATCAGCTCTTCGTCGTCGGTCAGGCGGATGTTCTTGCACAGGGTGCCGCGCTTGAGCGTCACTGAAGTGCCCTTCACCTTCAGGTCCTTGATCACGAGCACCGAGTCGCCGTCGGCCAATGTGGTGCCATTGCTGTCTTTCACGATCATCTTGCAGTCCTTCCGGCCGCGCAGGGATGGGCGGCGTCTTTAGTGTGGGATCAGCCCTTGAGCAGGGCTTCGAGTACCGCCATGCGCGCGGCGACGCCGTTGGCGACCTGGGTCAGGATCAGCGATTGCGCGCCGTCGGCGACTTCGTCGGTGATCTCGACGCCGCGATTGATCGGGCCCGGATGCATGACCACCGCGTCCGCAGCGGCACGCTTGAGGCGCGCCGCAGTGAGGCCGTAGTCGCGGTGGTAGTCGTCCAGCGACGCCACCAGGCCCTCTTCCATGCGTTCGCGCTGCAGACGCAGCATCATCACCGCATCCACGCCCTCCAGCGCAGCGTCGAAGTCCTGGGAGACCGTGCAGCCGCGCAGCGTGCCGTCGTCGGGCAGCAGCGAGGCCGGGCCGCAGATCCGGATCTCGCCCGTGCCCAGCGCGCGCAGCGCATGCAGGTCCGAACGGGCGACGCGCGAATGGCGCACGTCGCCGACGATCAGCACGCGCAACGCCGAGAAATCGACGCCCTTGGCCTGGCGCAGGGTCAGCATGTCGAGCAGACCCTGGGTCGGATGGGCGCTGCGGCCGTCGCCGGCGTTGACCAGGCTCGTGCCCGGATTGACGTGCTCGGCCAGCGCGGCGACCGCGCCGTCCTCGTGGTGGCGGATCACGAAACCGCGCACGCCCATGGCTTCGAGGTTCTTGAGCGTGTCCAGCGCGGTCTCGCCCTTGCGCGTGGACGAGGTCGAGGCGTCGAAGTTGATGGTGTGCGCGCCCAGGCGCTGGGCCGCGAGCTGGAAGCTCATGCGGGTGCGCGTGGACGGCTCGAAGAACAGCGTGCACACCGCCAGCCCGTCCAGCGCCCGGCGGTCGTAATGGCCTTCGGCGAAGGCCTGGGCGCGGATCAGCAACGCGGTCAGCGCGTCGCGCGACATCCCGTCCAGGGTCAGCAGATGGCGCGGCGGGGAAGCCGGCGTCGGATGCGAAAGCGGAGAATTCATGCGATGGGCAGTTGGTTCAGGTCGGTGGCGTCGTCGGGGGCGGCCAGGTAGCGCTCGACGATCACCGCCGCGGCGACCGCATCCAGCGCCTCGGCGTCGCGCCGGCGCTTGCGGCCTTCGGCGCGGTCGGCGGCGAAACGCTGCGCGGCCTCGATCGAGCTGGAGCGCTCGTCGACGAGCACCACCGGCAATTTGTAGCGTGCGTGCAGCTCGCGCGCGAAGGCGTGGGCGCGGGCGCGGGCGGGCTGATCGCCGCCTTCCAGGGTCATCGGGTCGCCGACGATCAGCCCGTCCGGGCGCCATTCGCCGCGCAGGCGGTCGAGCGCGCTCCAGTCCGGGCCGTGGCCGTGCACATCGACCACCGCCAGTGCGCGCGCGCCATGGCCGAAGGCGCTGCCGACGGCCACGCCGATCCGGCGCGCGCCGACATCGAAGCCCAGGACCGTGCCGTCGCGCCGGATGCCTGTGCGCTGGTCGGCGTCGGCGTTCATGCGTGGCCGGCGTAATCGGCCAGGTGCGCGAAATCGACGCCGATGCGGCCCGCGGCGGCCTGCCAGCGCGCGTCCAGCGGCAGATCGAACAGCAATTCGGCGTCGGCCGGCGCGGTCAGCCAGTCGTTTTCGGTCAGTTCGTGTTCGAGCTGGCCCGAACCCCAGCCGGCGCAGCCCAGCGCGACGATCGCGTTGTCCGGACCTTCGCCGCGCGCCATCGCTTCGAGGATGTCGCGCGAAGTGGTCAGGAACAGCGCATCGGCGATCGCCAGGGTCGAATCCCACTGCATGCCGCCGTCGTGCAGCACGAAACCGCGCTCCGGATGGACCGGACCGCCGGCGAGCACGACCTGCGAGCGCAGCGAATCGTCGCCGCCGTCCACGCCCATCTGGCCGAAGACCTCGCCCAGGGTGTACTCGGACGGGCGGTTGACCACGATGCCCATGGCACCGTCGCCGTCGTGCTGGCAGATCAGAGCGACGCTGCGCGAAAAATTGGTGTCCGACAGCGCGGGCAGCGCGATCAGGAGCTGATTGGCCAGGGGCGTGGGCATCACGGACATGGGGCCCATTCTAACGTGGGCGCCGCGCTCGCGGGTCGCGGCCGATCCGTCGTAGCATGGGGTTTGCCCCTTCGGAACCGCGCCATGCCCCGGTCGCCCCTCCGTGTCCCGGCGCCGGCCGCGGCCGCCGTTTCGCGCCCTCGCGGAAGCTCCTGAACCATGTCCGGCTATTGCGACTACGCCCCGGGCCATCCTCTGCACGGCCCTTACCACGACCGCGAATACGGCTTCCCGCAACGCGCCGAGGCCGAGCTGTTCGAGCGCCTGATCCTGGAGATCAACCAGGCCGGCCTGAGCTGGGAAACCATCCTGCGCAAGCGCGAGGGTTTCCGCCTGGCCTACGACGGTTTCGACGTCGACACCGTGGCGGCCTACGGCGAGCGCGAACGCGAGCGCCTGCTGGCCGACGCCGGCATCATCCGCAACCGGCTCAAGGTCGATGCGGCGATCCACAACGCCCAGGTCGTGCAGACCCTGCGCGCCAGCCATGGCGGTTTCGCGCAGTGGCTGGACGCACACCTGATCCTGGACGACCGCCCGCGCGACAAGGCCGGCTGGGTCAAGCTGTTCAAGAAGACCTTCCGCTTCACCGGCGGCGAGATCACCAACGAATTCCTGATGAGCCTGGGCTACCTGCCCGGCGGCCACCGCGAGACCTGCCCGGTGTACGCCACGCTGGCGAAGCTGCGGCCGCCGCCGCCGTGGATACGGGCGGCGAAGGGCTGAGCGAGCCGGGTTCTGCCCAAGCGCCGAATTGCGGCATTCAAGCACAGCGGTTGTGCCGCCCCGCACAACTGCCCGAAGAAGCAACCGACCGCTGCCAATTGCGCAACCGAACGTCTCTCCTGCTGCGACGACGGCGGGCGAAAATGCCCATCGTTTCCGCCGTCGCGCTCGAACGCATCGGCATCGTTCGGCGCGCGCCGGTTTTATCCGGTGATCGCGTTCTTCTTCAAGGAGCTTCCTGTGAGCAAAACCCTCTACCTCGCCGTCGCCGTTCTATGCACTGCGTTTTACGGACACGCCAACGCAACGAGTTTCGACGACGGGGAACTGTTGTTCGATCAGCCGGGCTGGGACTATTCGCCCAGCGCCATGCTGGACCTGGACGGAAAGGAGAAGGTCTGGTGGTGCGGACATCTCGACGGCCATGACGTCATCAAGTACCGGGAGCGCACGGCGACGGGCCCCTGGAGCCCCGCCCAGGTGGTCCTGCAATCCAATCGCTTCCTGCCCAGTGCGGACCTGCCGTGGGAAGGCATCCACACTTGCGACCCCAGCGTGACCCGCGGAACCTGGAACTACTTCGGAACGACCTACACCTATGCGCTCTACTACACCACGGAGCGCCCCGGAACCGCCGGTCTCGACAATAGGATCGGCGTGGCTTTCTCGAACGACGGAAAGCTTTGGATCAAGCACGAAGCACCCGTGATCGATGAAGGCATTACCGGCACCTATGGCACCGGTCAATCCGTCGCATGGAGCGCAAGCGGCGGCGCCGGCGTTCGCACCACCTACACCTTCGTCGACGGCGCCGGCCTCATTAAGTACTACTACCGAGAGTCTGCCGACGGCGTCAATTTCGGAGCCCGGCGCGAACTGAGCCAAGCAGGCCTCACGCTCAACGGCGTGCCGGGCATCTCGCATGCCAACTCTGCGATCGGATTCGCTCCGGGCGCCTATCAGGACCATTACTTCTACTATCTGGTCAACGTCTGCGAGACCCACAACGATGGCCCGTTCGGGCCCAACCACCCTGAATGGGGAACCGCCAAGGCCGTCTGTGTCTATCGCGCAGAAGGCGAAGATGCGTTCACCGGCACGTGGACGCGGGTACTGGACAGCACCCATGTCAAACCGGTCGAGGTCGAGCCCGGCTTCCTCACCAATCTATACGGCAGTCTGGATGGACAACTGCCCAACATTTCCGTCAACCACGGCTGCAGCGGCAGCGGCGACCCGAACAGCTGGGAGATCTGTTGGTACGAAGGGACGCTACCGTAGGCCGGCAAGCACCTTCGGGCCGATCGAGCGAAGGACACCTCCGCTTTGGTGCGTAGGCGTCCTTGCGGACTTCGCGGCACAACGGCTACGGAATCCAAATCCACCGCAGACGGCGGCGTCCGAGCGGCGCCTCTGCCGGTAGCTACGGAGACGCATTCGGCAACCACAGTTCGATCACGCGCTCCTCGGGCTTGAACGCGCCGGGCAGCTTGAGCAGCTCGATCTCGGTCGTGCCGGCGTACCAGGCCGCGATGTTCGGCGTCAGCCAGTCCTTGAGCGCGGCCGCGCAAGCGCCCTGGTCGTCCATGCGATGCACGACCAGGGTCGGCTGCAGGTAGGACTTGGGCGGATCGGCATTGCGCGCGCGCGCCGAACGCACCACGTTCTCGATCCCGGGCATGGTCGCGGCGGGCTTCAGCTGGGTCCAGGGCAAGGCCGCCGCGCGCTTGCGCGTCGCCTCGTCGTAGACCTGCACGTAAACCACCACTGGATAGGCACCGCAGGCCTGCTGCACGGCCAGTGTCGGCGATGGCCGCGCTGGCTCGACGCTGGCCTGCTTCTCGGCGCCGACCTGCTTCTTGGCGCCGGTTTGTTGCGGCGGTGCGGTGGTCACCCCCGCCGGTAAGTCGGACGCGCTCGGCAAAGCGCCGCCCGGCGCAGCGGCGCCGCGCACCATGGGTCGGCCGGCATCGGTCGCGGCATCGGTCGCGGCTGCGATGGCGCCGAGCGGCACCGCCAACGCGGTCGCCGCGGTGCTGCGCTCCCAATACGGATCGCGCGCAGGCGGATCGCAGACCGCCTCGCACAGCGTGCGATGCGCGCTTTGCACCGCCGGACAGGCCTTGGCCACCGACCGCGACGGCGCCAGGCCGCAACTGGCCTGCACCTTCTTGACCAAGCCGCCGCCGGCACTGACCTGGTCGCGCTCGCGCCGCACTTGCTGATAGACGCCGTTGAGCAGCGCCTGCAGATCCTCGTCGATATCGGCGTTTTCCTCGCCGGCCGGCGCCAGGGCACCGGCGCTGGCCCAGGACGGCAGCTTTTGACGCAGTTCCTTGAGGCGCACGCCGGAGGCGGTCGCCTCCTGCCGGCGTTGTTCGGAGAATTTGTCGAACGCGGTCCAGGCCGGCACCAGCAGGGTCGCGACCAGGCCCGCGCCGAGGCCTGCGCTGATCGCCGCGGCCTTGGTCTCCGGCCGCCAGAATGCCTTGACCGCTTCGTCGGCCTGCGCCGTGGACGGACGCAGGCGGCGCAGCGAGGGCAGCGCGTCCTGCGGCTCGACCGGTGCCGACCATCCCGGCAGTTGCTCCAGCCAACCCGGCTTCAGGGCGCGGCCGAAGTCCTCGCCGAGCCGGTGGTAACTCTCCCACTGCGCCTCGTCGAAGAACTGGTCCGCGGTCGGCTGCTGCGGGAATTCGGGATTGCGGCGCGCGTAGGCCAGCACATCGCTGTCGAGCGCGAAATGCAGGTTCGGCTTCACCACCAGCAAGGTGCCCTGCTTGCTGCGGCCTTGCCGGTCGGGACGATAGCGGATGCGCGCCAGCATCACCCCGCGCGCGGTGTAGTTGTCGTGCAGCTTCTCCGGCGCCAGCACGCAGATGTGCTCGTCCTGCATCAGCGGCAGGTGGCAGGCGCTGTCCTCGGTGTAGAACTCGATCTCGGCGCCGAAGTCGATGCGCGCCTTGCGGATCAGGTTCTCCAGATCGGCGTACTCGTAGTGGGGGTCGGCGCCGCAATCGGCCAGCACGATGAAATCGAGCTGGCGCCGCAGCAGCGAGTGCACGCCGGTGTTGTCGAAGTGACCGCCGTCGGACAGGTACCAGGCGCGCGCGGCGGCGCCGTCGAACGACGCCAGGGCTTCCGAAACCAGGCGCCCGAACTTGGAATTGCGACAGCTGCGCGCCAGCGCCAGCGTCCATTTGCCGGGGCCGTGAGTGCGCGCCGGCCCGACCCCGGCCATCGGCGGATCGAGCTGGGCGTTGCCGCGGCCGGTATCGAACCAATATCCAAGACGCGCCCCGACCAGGAACAGCAGCATCGCCCAACCCGTGGTGGTGTTGGAGCCCGCGCCCGGCGAAGCCGCGGCGCCGGAGATCGCGATCCAGCGGCCGAGCTTGTCCAGCCGCTGCGGCGTGATCTGGGCGCGTTCGCCGTCGCGGCCGACCTCCAGACCGAACGCGCTCGCCACCAACGGCACGCCCTTGCGGTCGGCGTTGTAGAGCTTGCTGCTGGCGCCGCGGGTCTGGTTGAGGCAGGTGTTGACCAGATGCAGCGGGCCGCCGCGAAGGTCGGGCCGGTACTGCGCCATGGCGACATCGTCGTCGTCCACGGTCTCGACGATGTTCGACACTTCTTCCGGACTGGCGCGCCGCGCGCCGAGCACGGCCTCGCCCGGGAACCGGCGCCGGCTGCCCACCGCCAGGTAGGCACGGGTGAGACGCGAGCGATAGAAACCGTGCAGCGAAGTGGTGTTGACGGTTTCGGTGTGCAGGCCGGTGCCGATGAACCAGACCAGCAGCCCCAGCATCAGCCAACCCACGCGTTGCAGGGTCGACTGCTGCATCGCCCAGATGCGCCAGCCGGACTCGCCGGCGTGATCGCCGAACACCCACCACTGCACCACGGTCACCCACAGCACCAGCAAGACCAGGGTCGCGCCCAAGCCGAGCACGTTGATCAGCAAGGGCATCAGGCCGGGGCGCGGCCCCTCGTCGCTCGACAGCAGGCGCTGGATCGGCTCGCCGAACGCGCGGACCACGATCACCAGCAGGCTGCCCAGACCGACGCTGCCGTACACCCAGAGCGCGCCGGACTCCAGCGTCTTGAGCAGGCTCCAGCTGGCCCAATCGAGCAGGCCCGCGAACGCCGGCAGCAGGGCGGCGATATTGATCCAGCGCAGATGCGCGGTCAGTCGATCGCGTTCGCGCGCGTTGACCGTGTCGCGATCCTCGCGCGCACGCGCGATCCGCAGCCATAGCCACAAGCCGTAGGCGGCGATACTGACCAGCGCCACGCAGGCGAGGAACTTGCCCGAGTAGCCGGGCAGCGGCACCGCGGCGCTGGGCAGACTCAGATACAGCAGCACCGCCAAGGCGGCCGGGCCCAGCACCATGGCCATGTCCCAAAGCCGGAAACGCGCGCGCTCGCTGAGCACGGCCGCGTTCTTCGGCGCCACATCGCGCAACGCCCAGTAGGCCATCAGATTGCCCGGCGCCAACGACAGCCAGACCAACGCCGTCAGAGGCCACCACGCGCTGCGCCACGCACTCCAGTCCTGCGGCGAAAGCAGCGAAGTGTGGCTCTGGACCATGTGCGGCAGGACCACGATCGCGCCGATCGCGATCGCCAGCAGCGCGAATTCCAGGTGCACCGCCAAGCCGGCGCGCAGATAGGTGGCGATGGCGACGCCGTAGTCGCGCGCACCGCGCGGAACCAGGTAGCGGCCGTAGCGGCGCAGCCAGCCCAGCAGTAGGGTATCGCTGCGACGCAGCAGTTCCTGCGCCTGGGCCACGCCGACGGACGCGATCAACCGCCCCAGCGCCGCGCCCGCGTAACCGCCGCCGGAGACCGTGGACAGGTAGTCGAAGCGCGGCAACAGACCGTTCTGGGCCAGGCCGCGGATCAGGCCCAGGCAGAAGGTCGCGCTACGAACGCCGCCGCCGGACAAGGCCAGGCCGATGGTGCTGGTCGGACCGCTTTCGGGGCCGGCGACACCGGCGACTGCGCGACGGGCGTCGATCGCGGCGCGCTCGGCGGCGTCGATCGCCGCGGCCATCGCGTCCGCGTTCGCATCGGCGTTCGCGTGTTGCGGACCCGTGCCGCGCTCATGCGCACCGGCAGGCGTGGGCGTGCGGTCCGGGCCGGACGCTGCGGGTCCGTGATCGGTGCTGGTCATGCGACATGCTCCGTGTCGTTGGCTACATCCCTGCTAGCGGCTAACGATACAGATGCGCGCGACAGGACACGGCGCCGGCCGTCGGGCGGGCCGACGCGCCCGGCGATGCCGATGGAACCGGAGGCGCGTGGGCCCGTTGCACCGAGATTTGCGCCGAGATTGCGCCGAGATCTAGGACTCTCGCGGCACCGATCGCCCGGCGCCTGCGTAACGCCCAAACGGCAAGAAGCCCGGACCAGCCGGGCTTCTTGTTGCGACGGAAACCGCGGCGCGGCGTCAGCGCACTTCCGCGACCTCGACGCCGTCCAGGCCCTGGGCCAGGGTGCGCGCGTCGCCGCCCTGGGCGAGTTTGATGCGCAGACGCACTTCGTTCTGCGAGTCGGCGTAGCGCAGCGCGTCTTCGTAGCTGATCTCGCCGGCCTGATAGAGCTCGAACAGGGCCTGGTCGAAGGTCTTCATGCCCAGGTTGGTCGACTCCTTCATCACTTCCTTGAGCTTGTGGATCTCGCCTTCGCGGATGTAATCCTGGATCAGCGGCGTGCCCAGCAGGATTTCCATCGCCACCCGGCGGCCCTTGCCGTCCGGAGTCGGGATCAGCTGCTGCGCGACCACGCCCTTGAGGTTCAGCGACAGGTCCATCAGCAACTGGCCGCGGCGGTCCTCGGGGAAGAAGTTGATGATGCGGTCCATCGCCTGGTTGGCGTTGTTGGCGTGCAGGGTGCACAGCACCAGGTGACCGGTTTCGGCGAAGGCGATCGCGTGGTCCATGCCCTCGCGGGTACGCACCTCGCCGATCATGATCACGTCCGGCGCCTGGCGCAGGGTGTTCTTGAGCGCGGCGTCCCAGCTGTCGGTGTCGATGCCGACTTCGCGCTGGGTGATGATGCAGCCCTCGTGCTTGTGCACGAACTCGATCGGGTCCTCGATCGTGATGATGTGGCCGGTCGAGTTCAGGTTGCGGTAGCCGATCATCGCCGCCAGCGAGGTCGACTTACCGGTACCGGTCGCGCCGACGAAGATGATGATGCCGCGCTTGGTCATCGCCAGCGTCTTGATGATCGGCGGCAGGTTCAGCTCTTCGACGGTCGGGATCTTGGTCTCGATGCGGCGCAGGACCATGCCGACCTGGTTGCGCTGGTAGAAGCAGCTGACGCGGAAGCGGCCGACGCCGGTCACGCCGATGGCGAAGTTGCACTCGTGGGTCTTCTCGAACTCCTCGCGCTGCTGAGGGTTCATGACGTTGAGCACGAGATCGCGGCTCTGTTGCGGGGTCAGCGGATTCTGGGTGATCGGCGAGATCTTGCCGTGGACCTTCATCGACGGCGGCATGCCGGCGGTGATGAACAGGTCCGACGCCTTCTGGTGCGCCATCAGCTTGAGGAACGAGGTGAAGTCGATGGTGCTCATGGGGCTGCCTCCTCGGGAGGTCTGAAACTTGAAAGACGATGCCGTGCCGCTGCGGTTGAGGGGTCGGCGCCGGCACTGTGCCAGCAACCGACCGCAGGCAACCGGGACCTGCTTCACTTAGTCGAACAGACGCTTGTCCTTGGCGTACTCGCGGGCCTGCGGGCGCAGGATCATGCCGCGCTTCACCAGGTCCTGCAGGTGCTGGTCCAGGGTCATCATGCCGTGGTTCTGGCCTGTCTGGATCGCCGAATACATCTGCGCGACCTTGTCCTCGCGGATCAGGTTACGCACCGCCGGGATGCCGACCATGATCTCCCAGGCCGCGGTACGGCCGCCGCCGACCTTCTTCAGCAGCGCCTGCGAGATCACCGCGCGCAGCGATTCCGACAGCATCGAACGCACCATCGGCTTTTCGCCGGCCGGGAACACGTCGATGATGCGGTCCACCGTCTTGGCCGCGGACGAGGTATGCAGGGTGCCGAACACCAAGTGGCCGGTTTCGGCCGCGGTCAGCGCCAGGCGGATGGTTTCGAGATCGCGCAACTCGCCGACCAGGATGTAGTCCGGGTCTTCGCGCAAGGCCGAACGCAGGGCCTCGTTGAAGCCGTGGGTGTCGCGGTGGACTTCGCGCTGGTTGATCAGGCACTTCTGCGAGGTGTGCACGAACTCGATCGGATCCTCGACCGAGAGGATGTGCGCGTACTCGTTCTTGTTGATGTGGTCGATCATCGCCGCGAGCGTGGTCGACTTGCCCGAACCGGTCGGTCCGGTCACCAGGATCAGGCCCTGCGGCTGCTCGATCAGTTCCTTGAAGATGCGCGGGCAGCCCAGGTCTTCCAGGCTCAGCACTTCCGAAGGAATGGTACGGAACACCGCACCGGCGCCGCGGTTCTGGTTGAACGCGTTGACGCGGAAACGGGCCAGGCCGGGAATCTCGAACGAGAAGTCGACCTCGAGGAATTCTTCGTAGTCGCGACGCTGCTTGTCCGACATGATGTCGTAGACCAGCGAATGGACCTGTTTGTGATCCAGTGCCGGAATATTGATGCGTCGCACGTCGCCGTCGACGCGGATCATCGGCGGCAGGCCGGCCGACAGGTGCAAGTCGGATGCCTTGTTCTTGACCGAAAACGCCAACAGTTCGGCGATATCCATGCGTGCTCCCCCGCACTGCAACAGAACTTCAGATGGAAACTTCAGACGAAACGTATCGTAGCTACAGCGGAAACGCTAAAACGCGAACGAGCGACGAATGTGGCCAACCGCAAGTAGCGGGAAGCGTCCCCTGCGAGGCAGTATAGCCCCGTACCCGCATTGCCGAACCAGCCCTCTTTCACAGGATTCCCTACGTGCGCGCGCACGCCCTGCACGGCATCTTGCACCAGTTGGATAACGCCGCGAGCCTTGCGCAGCGGCCAGTACCGCAGTTGTTGGCGGTGAGCAAGACCCAGGATGCGACCGCCGTCGCGGAACTGGCGGCGGCCGGCCAGCGCGCCTTCGGCGAGAACTATGTTCAGGAAGCGGCGGCCAAAACCGCGGCCCTGGCCGGCCTGGAACTGCAGTGGCACCTGATCGGCCATCTGCAGTCGAACAAGGCCGAGCAGGCCGCGCACTTGTTCGACTGGGTGCAGACCGTGGACCGGCCCAAGCTGGTCGCTGCGCTGGCGCGCCACCGGGACCCGGCACGCGCGCCCTTGCAGGTGCTGATCCAGGTCAACATCGACGACGAGGCCAGCAAGCACGGCTGCCGCCCCGAAGACGTGCCGGCGCTGGCGGCGGCGATCGCGGCCGAACCGCGCCTGCGGCTGCGCGGGCTGATGGTGATCCCGACCCCGCACGAGGACCCGGAGCGGCGCCGGCCCGCGTTCCGCCGCAGCGCTGCGCTGTTCCAGGCCCTGCGCAGCGCCGATCCCGGCGTCGATACCCTGTCGATGGGCATGAGCGACGACTACGCCATCGCGATAGCGGAAGGCGCGACCATGGTCCGGATCGGCACCGCGTTGTTCGGGGCCAGGCCGCCGAAAGCATCGGCATGAGCGGGCAGCGGATCGGCGAGCGCCGCCTGCGCTGCATCGGCGATCCACACTTCGAAACCTGCGCCCGCGACTTGGCTTGTCTCGACTGAGAGCGACGGGTTAGCGCGGGAGCGCGGCCGCCTCGGTATGCTGGCGTTCCGATACCGTGCGCCGCCGCCCTCATGTCCGTAGCCGATACCGCCCTATCCCCGCTCAGCCCGGTCGCCTTCATCGGCGGCGGCAACATGGCGCGCAGCCTGATCGGCGGCCTGGTCGCGCGCGGCGGCGACGCCGACGCGATCCGCGTCGCCGAGCCGGTGGAGGTGCTGCGCGAAGCGCTGCAGCGCGACTTCGGCGTACGCAGCTACGGCAACGCCGCCGAGGCCGCGGACGGTGCCAGCGTGTGGCTGCTCGCGGTCAAACCGCAGGTGATGCGCAGCGTCTGCGCGGCGCTGGCGCCGCTGGCGCAGGCGCAGCGGCCGCTGGTGATCTCGATCGCGGCCGGCATCACCGCCGGCCAGCTCGAGCATTGGCTGGGCGGCGGACAGGCGGTGGTGCGGGCGATGCCGAATACGCCGGCCCTGCTCGGCGCCGGCATCACCGGGCTGTACGCCAACGCCGTCACCGGCGCGCCGCAACGCGCGCGCGCCGCGGCGCTGCTGGACGCGGTCGGGCCGACGGTGTGGATCGAACAGGAAGCGCAGATGGACGCAGTCACCGCGGTGTCCGGCAGCGGCCCGGCCTATGTGTTCCTGCTGGCCGAGGCGATGCAGGCCGCGGGCGTGAGCCAGGGCCTGACCCCGGACGCCGCACGCGCCCTGGTCAACCAGACCCTGCTCGGCGCGGCGACCATGCTGACCCGCAGCGACGAAGCCGCGCAGGTGCTGCGCGCGCGCGTGACCTCGCCCGGCGGCACCACCCAGGCCGCGATCGAAACCTTCGAGATGGGCGGCTTCCGCGCCCTGGTCGAGGCCGCGATCAAGGCCGCCACCGAACGCGGCCGCGAGCTCTCCGCCGCCAACGATTGATCTCCCGACCACCGGAACCGCCGCCATGCGCACGACTCTCGCCCTCTGCCTGCTCACTCTCGCGCTGCTGAGTGCTTGCGGCCGCGAGGCTGCGGTGCCCACCGGCTCCGGCAGCGTCGGCGCCGCGCCGCAGGAGGCGACCGCGCGCAGCGGCGACGTCACCGTGCACGCCAGCGTCCTGCAGACGTCGGCGCTGTCGCCGGCGGTCGCGCAGCAGTACGGGATCGTGCGCGACGACGCGGTGGTGATGCTGCTGGTGGCGGTGCGGCGCGGTCCCGACGGCCAGGACGTCGCGGTTCCGGCGCGCGTCAGCGCCACCGCGACCGACCTGCGCGGCCAACGCCATACCCTGGAACTGCGCGAGCTGCGTACCGGCGAAGCCGGCAGCGCGCAGTTGCTGGACTACATCGGCACGGTCGACATCGCCTTGCCCGATACCATGCGATTCGACGTGACGGTGGTGCCGGAAAGCGGCGTCGGCACCAATCTGCAGTTCAGCCGCGAGTTCTATCCGCGCTGAGCGTCGGCGAACGCTTCATCTGCCCGGATCGTCGCGGGTCAGCGCTTCGATGCGCAGCCGTTCGCGCGCATCGAACGGCGCCAGCAAGGCGGCCAGCCGGACCTGGCGTTGCGCCGCATCCAGACTGCGATCGGCCAGCACTCGCTCGCGCCCGGCGCGATACGCGGCCACGCGTCGATTCCATTGCGCGCGGCGCTGGTCGAGCTCGGCCAGCCGTTGCGCCGCCTCGGGCCCGAACGTCGCCTCGCGTTCGGCGTAGCGGCGTTCCGGCGCGGCGCCCTGCGCTTCGAACTGCGCGCTCTGGCGCATCGCCAGGGCCACAGCGTCGCTTTCGGTGCGGGTCGGATCGGCGTCCAACCCGTATGCAACATCGAGTTCCCGCAGGCGCACGGCGCGTTGCGCAGGCGTGAGCCTGCGATCGTGCAGCAGCGCCTGGCGCGCGATCGCGTGCTCGAGGCGGCGCTCTTCCTCGCCGTACCAGGCCTGCGCGACCGTGGCGCCCAGGCGACGCCGGCGCAGCTCGCGCCGGCGTTCGAGATCGGCGCGCAGATCGCTGCCCGTGTCCAGGGCCGCGCTTTCGCGCTCCAGCGCGACATAGGCATCGAACCAGGCCAGTACCTGCGCGAGCACGGCCGCACCGACGCGCGGCTGCAGATGGCGGCGCAGGTCGTCGCGGATCTCCGCGGGCGAGCGCTCGCCCAGGCGGGTGAGGAAATAGTCGAACAGGCGTCGCATGGCGCGGTCCGGCACCGCCTTGCCCGCGGCATTCAGGGTCAACGCCCCGTCGACGGCGGTGTCGCGCAGGGAGTCGTCTTGGGCGCCCGCGGGGGCATGCGCGCGCCCGCGCTGCGCAGCCAGGGCCGCCTGCACGCTCGCCGCCGACGGTCCGGCCGCGCGGGTTGGCGCCGCGTCGCGACGCCAACCCGACAGTCCCAGCACCAGCGCCACGGCGGCGGCCAACATCAGTGCGAGGGTGAAGCGCAGCATCTAGAGTCCGGCGTTTTTCAGTCTGTTGAGGTGGGCACGATAGACGCTGGGCGGGCTGGATGCGAACAGGCCGCGCAGGCCGGCGACCTGATTGACCTCGTCGAGATGGTTCCAGGCGTAGTCGTCGCGGATCACGCTGCCCAGGTGCGAGGAACAGCGTCCGACCAGGCCGTCGTTGGCTTCGAAACCGAAGAACAGCGCGCCCGCGCCCATCAGCAGGTCGCTGGGGTCGAACGCGTTGCTCAGCGGCGAGGTGCCGCCCATCGAGTAATAGCGCACGCCGCGCACGCTGGCAGCGCCCTGGCCGCAGGCGCTGGCCGGCAGGCCTTCCGGATAGCGGGCGTTGAACGCTGCCGCGCCGGCGCTGTCGAGCGAGGCCAGGGCGGCCAGCGCATCCTGCGGATCGTCGTCGCCGGACAGGAATTCCAGGAACGAGCCCAGCGCGTCGGCGAGGCCGGCGACCAGGCCGCGCCCCGGCGATCCCGGCGGGAACGCGGTGCCGATACCGTCGGCGACCTTGCTGCCGGTGTGCGGGCTGCCCATGGAGGTGATCGAGGCGACCAGGTCCGGCCGCACCGAGGCGACATAACGCACGGTCGGGCCGCCATGGCTGTGGCCGATCAGGTTGAAGCGGCTGTAGCCGTAGGTCGCCTGCAGGGTTTCCAGGTAGTCGATCAGCTGCTCGCCGCGCAGTTCGCTGGAGTTGGCCGAGGACACGTTGGCGACGTAGACCTTGGCCCCGCCCGCGCGCAGTTGCCCGGGAATGTCGTACCAGTAGTCGTAGATGCCGCCGAGTTCGTCGAAGCCGAACAGGCCGTGCACCAGCACGACCGGGTTCTTGGTCTTGGTGTAATCGTCGGCGCTGGCCGGCAGGGCCGCCGCCAGCAACAGCAGGACCGCGAGCACGCGGCCCCAGACTCCGATGCGCAGCGCGCCCGGACGCAGATTCGATCGCGACATGTTCCCTCCCAGAAACCGTGCCGTACCGTTGGCGAGGCCGGCGGCGCCGGCCCGGTCGACTGTACGAATGCGTATGGAGCCTGCACGCCGCAGCGCACCATACGGGAGCGAACTGTGATGCCCATCGCGCCGCCCTCCGCAGGAGGCCGAAGCGGCGCCGGCTAATTGTTGCGCTGCACCCAGGCGCGGATATGGCCGGCGATTTCGCGCACTCCGTCGCTGAGTGCGGCCGGCCCCGGCTGCAGGATCAGCGGCGACTTGATCTCGTGCAGCTCGCCGTCGCGCACCGCCGGGATCGCCTCCCAGCCCGGGCGCGCAGCGACCCGCTGCGGACGGAACTTCTTGCCGCACCACGATCCGAACACGATGTCCGGCGCCAGCGGGATCACTTCGGCCGAGTCGGCGAGGATGCGGTGCTTGGCCAGCGACTGCGCGGCGTGCTGCGGGAACACGTCGTCGCCGCCGGCGATCCGGACCAGCTCGGCGACCCAGCGGATGCCGGTGATCAGCGGCTCGTCCCACTCCTCGAAATACACCTTGGGGCGGCGCGGGTACGCGAGCGTCTCGCGTTCGATCTCCTCCAGCCCGCGGCGCAGTTCGCCGGCGTAGGCCACGGCCTTATCGGCGGCGCCGACCAGGGCGCCCAGGCGCACGATGTAGTCGAGGATGCCTTCGACGCTGCGGTGATTGCTGATCCATACCTCGATGCCCTGCTTGATCAGCGCGGCGGCGATCTCGGACTGGATGTCGGAGAAGCCGATCACGAAGTCGGGTTCGAGCTTCAGGATCTCGTCGATCTTGGCGCTGGTGAAGGCGCTGACCTTGGGCTTCTCCTTGCGCGCGATCGCCGGGCGCACGGTGAAGCCGCTGATGCCGACGATGCGGTGCTGCTCGCCGAGCGCGTACAGGGTCTCGGTGGGTTCTTCGGTGAGGCAGACGATGCGTTGGGGGCCCATGACGGGATTGTCGCATTACCGGCTTGCGCGCGCCGGCGATTGCCATCCGCGTCGTGCGATGCGATCTTCGCGTCCATGGAACCCGCCATCATTTATGCCCGCGAGGCCAGCGTCGCCGTCGCCGACTTCCGCCAGGTATTGGTCGACTCCGGACTGGGCGCGATCCGCCCGGTCGGCGACGAGCCGCGCCTGCAGCAGATGCTGGATGCGGCCAACCTGATCGTGACCGCGCGCCGGCCCGACGGCGAGCTGGTCGGGATCGCGCGCTGCGTGACCGACTTCGCCTGGTGCTGCTATCTGTCGGAACTGGCGGTGTCGCAATCGGCGCAGGGGCTGGGGATCGGCGAAGGCCTGCTCGACGAGGCGCGGCGCCAGCTTGGCCCCAGCGTCAGCCTGATCCTGGCCTCGGTGCCCGACGCGGTCGGCTTCTACGAACGCGCCGGCATGGCGCCGATGCAGCACACGTTCTGGTACAAGCGCGAGTATTGAGCGCTGGTTGCGGTGGCATCCATGCCATCGGGCTGCCGCGCGGTGCGCCGATGCGGCGCGGCGGCGACCACACCATCGTGGTTACGAGCCTCAGCGCAGCGACTTGCGGAAATACACCACGCGCTCGGTTTCCTCGAAGCCGCAGGCCGCGTGCGCGCGATGCGCGTCGCGGTTGTCGAGCAGGGAATCGGAGGCGAGTTCCGCGCAGCCGCGCTGCTTCGTCCAAGCTTCGACCGCGGCGATCAAAACCCGACCGACGCCGTTGCCGCGCAGTTCGGGCACCACGTACCAGCCTTCGAGAAAGCCGACCGGCGAGCCGTCGGTGCCGTTGACGTAGTCGGTACGCAGACTGGCCTCGGCGAAACCGCAGGCTTGGCCGCGCTCATCGAAGGCGAGCAGGCAGACATTGCGATCCGGACGCGACAGCAGCCCGTGCATGTCGTCGCCGTGACCGGACGGCGTCTCGCCCTCGTCGTCCGGCCACAGGGCGCGGCGCAGCTGCGCCCAGGCCGCGAGATCGGCCTCGGTCGCCGGCCGCACCCGCCAGCCGTCGTTCACGGATACAGCATCCGCTTGGACCATTCGCCGGCGCGGTCGCATTCGTACAGCCAGCGCTCGTGCAGGCGGAAATCGGCGCCGTACCAGAACTCGATCTTTTCCGGGCGCACGCGCAGGCCGGTCCAGCGCGGCGGGCGCGGCACCTCGCGGCCGTCGAAGCGCTGCTCGACCTGGCTCAGGCGCTGCTCGAAGGTCTCGCGCGACTCCAGCGTCTCCGACTGCAGCGAGGCCCAGGCGCCGAGCTGGCTCACGCGCGGACGCGAGGCGAAGTAGGCGTCGGCTTCGGCGTCGGAGACGATCTCGACCGCGCCCTCGACCCGCACCTGCACGCCGTTGCGCACGCGCGGCCAATGGAACAGCAGCGCGGCGTGCGGATTGGCCTGCAGCTCGCGGCCCTTGCGGCCGTCCAGATGGGTGTAGAACACGAAACCGCGCGCGTCGTGCGCTTTCAACAGCACGGTGCGCGCCGACGGCCGCGCGTCCAGGCCGGCGGTGGCGACGGTCATGGCGGTGGGATCGGGCTCGCCGGCGACACGCGCTTCCTCGAACAGGGCGGAGAAACCGGCGACGGCTTCGGCTAACAGAGTGTGTGTGGTCATTGGGTTATTGTGGCGCGATGCCGTCCGCCGCGCACCCCTCCGCCTCCGACGCTTACGGTGCGGATTTCGTCGAGCGCGTGCTGGACGACGCGCTGAGCCACGGCGCCCGCGTCTATGCCATCGCCGGCCTGCAGGGCAGCGGCAAATCGACCCTCGCCGCGCAGGTCGCGGCGCGCGCCCGGGAACGCGGCTTGCGGGTGGCGGTGCTGTCGGTCGACGACTGCTACCTCGGCCGCCGCGAACGCGCGCGCCTGGGCCGCGACGTGCATCCCTTGCTGGCCACGCGCGGGCCGCCGGGCACGCACGAACCCGAACTGGCCTGCGCGACCCTGGACGCCCTGCGCACGCGCGGCGCGGTGCGGCTGCCGCGCTTCGACAAACTCGGCGACCGGCGCCTGCCGCCGTCGCGCTGGCCGCAGGTGCGCGGCATCGACCTGACCCTGTTCGAAGGCTGGTTCCTCAAGACCCCGGCGCAGTCGGCGCAGGAACTGATCGAGCCGGTCAACGCGCTGGAACGCGACGAAGACCGCGACGGTCTCTGGCGCGGCTATTGCAACCGCGCCCTGGCGCGGGACTACCCGCCGCTGTGGGCGCGCCTGGACCGGCTGCTGTTCCTGCAGCCGCCGGGCTTCGAGCACGTGCCGGAATGGCGCTGGCAACAGGAGCGCTCGTTGCAGGCCGCCAGCCCCGGACGCGTCGGCATGGACCGCGCCGGGATCGAACGTTTCGTGCGCCTGTTCGAACGCGTGAGCCGGCAGGCGCTGGCGCGGCTGCCGGAGATCGCGGACTGGACGGTGGCGGTCGACGCGCGCCGGCGCGTGCTCGGCTAGAGCGCCGCGCCGCCGTGCGGCGACGGCGTCATTCGACGATGAAGCTCACGCGCAGGTTGACCCGCCACTCGCTGACCGTGCCGTCGTCGTCGGTCACGACCTTGATCTCGTTGACCCAGGCGCCCTTGATGTTCTTCACCGATTCGGCGCACTTCTTCAGTCCCGATTTGACCGCGTCCTCCATGCTGGTCTTGGAGGATGCGTTGAGTTCGATGATCTTGGCGATCGCCATGGCGTGCTCCTGTCTGGCCGGCGCGCGGGCTTGCGGCCGGAACAGCGAGCCTAGGCCGGCCGGCGTTAAGGCGACGCAACAATTGGCAGGCGCCAATGCCGGGCCGCGGCTGGCTACAATCGCCGCATGAATCCCGCGAGCAATCTGATCCTGGTGGGCCCGATGGGGGCCGGCAAGAGCTGTATCGGCCGCCGCCTGGCCGAGCGCTACGGCCTGCGCCTGGCCGACGCCGACCGCGAGATCGAGCAGCGCACCGGGACCACGGTCGCGACCATCTTCGAATGCGAGGGCGAGGCCGGCTTCCGTGCCCGCGAGCGCGCCACCCTGGCCGAACTGCTGGCCGCGGACGGGCTGTTGCTGGCCACCGGCGGCGGCGCGGTGCTGGACCCGGACAGCCGCGCGCTGCTGCGCGAACGCGGCTATGTGGTGCACCTGCAAGTGAGCGTAGAGGCACAGTTGGAGCGCCTCGCGCGTGACCGTACTCGCCCCTTGCTCGCACGCGACGACCGCGAGGACGTGTTGCGCACGCTGTCCGCGCAACGCGCGCCGCTGTACGCCGACGTCGCCGACCTGCGCTTCGATACCGAACGCATGACCGCGGCCGAGGCCGCGGACAAGCTCGCCGACCAACTCGATATCCGCTGGCGCCGCCTTGCGCACGCGCACGGAGCCCCCGCATGACCGCAGCGTCCACCCCCGTCCTGCATCACGTCAAAGTCTCCGGCGACGCGAGCTACGCGATCGACATCGGCCCCGGCCTGCTCGCGCAGGCCGAGCGCATCGCCGTGCACCTGCGCGGCCGCCATGCGCTGATCGTCAGCGACGGCAACGTCGCGCCGCTGTACGCCGATGCGCTGGAAACGGCGCTGCGCGCGGCCAAGCCGAAACTGGCGCTGGCGCGTTACGTGCTGCCGCCGGGCGAACACGAAAAGACCCTGGCCCGCTTCGGCGAATGCCTGGCCGCGCTGGCCCAGCTCGGCGCGACCCGCGACGCCACCGTGCTGGCGCTGGGCGGCGGCGTGGTCGGCGACCTGGCCGGTTTCGCCGCGGCCTGCTGGATGCGCGGCGTCGACGTGGTGCAGCTGCCGACCACGCTGCTGGCGATGGTCGACTCCTCGGTCGGCGGCAAGACCGCGGTCGACCTGCCCAGCGGCAAGAACCTGGTCGGCGCCTTCCATGCACCGCGCGCGGTCTTCGCCGACACCTCGACCCTGCGCAGCCTGCCCGCGCGCGAACTGCGCGCCGGCCTGGCCGAAGTGGTGAAGTACGGCGCGATCTTCGACGACACGTTCCTGGACTGGCTGGAAGCGCATGCCGAAGCGCTGCTGGCCGGCGACGATGCGGCCCTGGCCCAGGCGATCGCACGCAGCTGCGTCTACAAGGCCGACGTGGTCGCGCGCGATCCCTACGAGCGCGGCGACCGCGCCCTGCTCAACTTCGGCCACACCTTCGGCCATGCGATCGAAACCGAACAAGGCTATGCCGGCGCCACCGGCGACGGCCTCAACCACGGCGAAGCGGTCGCGGTCGGCATGGTCCTGGCGGCACGGCTGTCGGCCGAGCTGGGCATGGCCAGCGCCACCGACGCGCAGCGCCTGCGCGCCCTACTCGAACGTTTCGGCCTGCCGACTGCGATTCCGGCCGGGCTCACGCCGGAAGCCCTGCTCGCGCGCATGCGCCTGGACAAGAAAGCCGACGCCGCCGGCCTGCGCTTCGTCCTCTGGGACCACGCCGGTCAGGCCAGGGTCGTCGCGGGCGTGGCCGACGAGACGGTACTGCGCGTACTCGCCAGCGGTTGAGGCGGGTTGCCGCGGCGAGCGCCGCGCATCCGGCCTTGCCTGAACAACGTCCGGGCCGCACAGTGCGCCACCGGCCTGCGAGGTCGGCGGGCCGCTGCCGCAACCGGCGGCCCCATCCGTTGCAGGCGCACAGGGGCGACCGCATGAGCTCGCAGTTCGAATTTCTCGACAAGCATCACTGCGCGACCGACTCGGCCCAGGTCGCGGCGCAAATCGCGTTCGAGCGCTACGGTCCCTTCCCGCGCACCCGCACCGCCGTGGTGATCTACGCCATCGACTGGCAGGCCTGGACCGAATCCATCGCCCAGGTGGTGCGCGCCTATTCGGATCGCGGCGCGGGATCCGCGGCCGGCACGGCCACGCTGGACGCCGGAAAACGGCAATGGCGCATCGTCCTCACCGACATGCGCTTCGTCAGCGCCGGGCGCTATTCGCAAGGCGGCGGCACGGTCTATCGGGTCAATGAGTATCGCGACGGCGCGGTCCAGGTGACGGCGACCGCGGTCGGCAATCCGCCGCAGCTGGGCGAGGTCGTGCACTTCGAGCATCTGTTCGGGACGCTGGTCGGTCCGGTCGAACTGCCGCCGCAGTAGGGTTCGGAGCGCTTGGCACTTGGGAACGGTTGGAGTGGCGCGCTTCGCCTTCCAGCCCGCCCCGGCCCGACCGCACAGCGGCCGGGCGTTCAGTGCAGCGCGAGCCTCACTCCGCGATCCGGAGAGGGGCACGCGACCTGCGATGTCGAGGCGTGGTGACGTTGAGCAAGCTTTAGGGTTGCGGGCGTCGCGCTTACGCCGCCGCCTTCACCCGCGCCAGCGCCCTTTGATTCGACGCATACGGATTGTCGAGGTACGGCGCCGCGTCGCTCGCGAGCGCGGCGATCCATTCGTCGGTGCCCAGCACCGCGGCGAAGCGGCTCTGGAACACCACCGAGAACACGCGATGGATCTCTTCGGCGCTGGCCCGGCCGGCGCTGTTCTCGTACGACAGCGAGCCGCTGGCGTCGCTGAGGAATTCGACGTTCAGGCCCAGGTGCGCGGCTTCGAAGATGGTCGAGGCGTCGCAGTTGTGGGTCATGTAGCCGACCACCGTCAGGGTGTCGACGCCGTTGTGCGCGATCCAGTCCTTGAGGTCGGTGCCGGTGAAGACGCTGGGCAGGTTCTTTTCGATGTAGTGATCGCGCGGACGCGAGGCGACCACCTCGTTGAGCTCCCAGGTCGGCGTGCCTTTGACGAACACCGGCGCATCCGGGCGCGCGGTGTTCTGCACCACCACCACCGGCACGCCGGCGGCGCGGGCGGCGTCCATGGCGCGGCCGATGTTGGGCAGGGTCTGGCTCACCGGCGGGTGCTCGATGAGCAGGCCGCCGCTGAAGTATTCGTTCTGGACGTCGACGACGATCAGGGCGCGCTTGCGGGTCATGGCGGAACTCCTAAGTGATGAGAGGTGCGGGATGGGAAGAAGCTGACGACGCCTATGCTCCGCCTGGGCCGGAATCGCCGACAGTGGCCCGACTGCCAATATTCGATAGAATCGGGCCATGAATCCCGACACCATCGCCGTGGTCGCCTTCGACCGCATCAGCCCCTTCCACCTCTCGGTGCCCTGCATCGTGTTCGAGGACCGCGGTTTCGACGGCCAGCCGCGCTTCGAGCTGCGGGTCTGCGCGGCCGAACCCGGGCCGCTGCGCACCCAGGCCGGTTTCAGCATCGGGCCCGAACACGGCCTGGAGGGCCTGGACGATGCCGGGGTGGTGATCGTGCCGTCCTGGCGCAACGCCGACGAACGCCCACCCGAACCGCTGCTGCAAGCCCTGCGCCGGGCCCACGCGCGCGGCGCGCAGATCGTCGGCCTGTGCCTGGGCGCTTACGTGCTGGCCGAGGCCGGCCTGCTCGACGGCCGCCGCGCCACCACCCACTGGCACTGGAGCGAGCATTTCGCGCGCCGCTATCCGCAGGTAGGGCTGCAGTGGGACGTGCTCTATGTCGAAGACGGCGAGCTGACCACCTCGGCCGGGACCGCGGCCGCGCTGGACTGCTGCCTGCACCTGCTGCGCCGGCGCTGCGGCGCCGAACTCGCCAGCCGGGTCGCGCGGCGCCTGGTCGTGGCCCCGCACCGCCAGGGCGGGCAGGCCCAGTACATCGAACAGCCGGTGCCGGCCTCGGCCCAGGACGAGCGCCTGTCGGGCGTGCTGAGCTGGGCGCTGGCGCATCTGGACCAGCCGCACAGCCTGGACGCGCTGGCCGAACGCGCGCTGATGAGCCGGCGCAGCTTCACCCGCCGCTTCCGCCAGACCACCGGCACCACGGTCGCGCAGTGGCTGCTGAGCCAGCGCCTGGCGCGGGCGCAACGCCTGCTGGAAACCACCGACCGCGCGGTCGAGGCGATCGCCGCCGACACCGGCTTCGGCTCGGCGGTGTCGCTGCGCCAGCGCTTCGCCGCCGCGCTCAAGACCTCGCCTTCGGCCTACCGGCGCGACTTCCGCGGCGCCTGAACCCCGCCGCGACGCCGCCTGCCGCTACGACATATAGCTACAATCGGGCCGTGCGCCTGCTCCTACAACAACGCCCCGACGGCCGCGAAGCCCCGCGCTTCGTGCAACTGATGCTGCAGCCCGACCTGCTCGGCGGCTGGGCGCTGGTGCGCGAAACCGGCCAGATCGGCGGCCGCAGCACGCTGCGCCGGGAGCAGTTCATGGATCGCGACAGCGCCTTGGCCGCGCTGGAAAAGGCGCGCGACCAGCAGTTGAAGCGCGGCTTCCATCTGATGTTCGCGCAGGGCGCGGAAGCGCCCAAGTAAGCGCCGGCCCCGCCCCGCCGTCCGAATCGGGCAGTACCGTGCGCAACAGAAACGATGGAGGCTCCGTCCGCCGCCTGAGCGCTGCCGACGGCATGGCGGCGAGCCTTCAGACCGGGCCGGCACCGCAACAGAACACAGCAACGCCCCTGTCCGGCTCGCGCCGCACCCCGCCGGGCCGCGATAATGCGCCCCCGAACCGACGCCCCACGCACCAGGACCCCGAATGACCGCTCCCCACACCACGCCCGCCAACGACCGATTCCTGCGCGCCCTGCGCCGCGAGCCGGTCGACCGCACCCCGGTGTGGCTGATGCGCCAGGCCGGCCGCTACCTGCCCGAGTACCGCGCCACCCGCGCCCAGGCCGGCAGCTTCCTCAACCTGGCCAAGAATCCCGAACTGGCCTGCGAAGTCACCCTGCAACCGCTGCGCCGCTTCCCGCTGGACGCCGCGATCCTGTTCTCCGACATCCTCACCGTGCCCGACGCGATGGGCCTGGGCCTGTACTTCGCCGACGGCGAAGGCCCGAAGTTCGAGCGTCCGATCCGCAGCGCCGCCGACATCGACCGCCTGGCCGTGCCGGACATGGAAGGCGAGCTGCGCTATGTGATGGACGCCGTGCGCACGATCCGCCGCGAACTCGACGGCTCGGTGCCGCTGATCGGCTTCTCCGGCAGCCCCTGGACCATCGCCTGCTACATGGTCGAAGGCGGCGGCAGCGACAACTATTCCAAGGTCAAGGCGCTGGCGCTCAACGAGCCGGCGGCGATGCACAAGCTGCTGGGCGTGGTCACCGACGCGGTGATCGCCTACCTCAAGGCCCAGCACGCGGCCGGCGCGCAGGCGCTGCAGGTGTTCGACACCTGGGGCGGCGTGCTGTCGCCGTCCATGTACCGCGAGTTCTCGCTGCGCTACCTGCAGCGCATCGCCGCCGAGCTGCCGCGCGGCGAAGGCGCGGCGCGCGCGCCGCTGATCCTGTTCGGCAAGGGCAACGATCCGTATCTGGAAGACCTCGCCGCCAGCGGCGCCGAAGCGGTCGGCGTCGACTGGACCATCGGCCTGGGCGACACCGCGCGCCGCATCGGCGGCCGCGTCGCGATCCAGGGCAACCTGGATCCGGTCACCCTGTACGCCACGCCCGCGGCGATCCGCAGCGAAGTCGGCCGCGCCCTGGACGACTACCGCGACGGCAACGGCGGTTCGCGCGAGGGCCACGTGTTCAACCTCGGCCACGGCCTGTCGCCGGACATGAGCCCCGACCACGTCGCGGCCATGGTCAGCGCGGTGCACGAACTCAGCGCGCGCTGATCCTGGCCGCCGGGCGGTAAAGAAAAAAGCCGGCGCATGCGCCGGCTTTTTCGTGTCCGCGTTTCCAGCGCCCGCGTGCGGCGCTCAGCCGACGTCGATCTTGTTGCTGCGCAGCCGCCGCGACGGATCCGCCGGCGCGTCGCTGGGCACGCTGTATTCCAGTCGGATCTCGCGCATGTCCTTCGGCACCGACTGCTCGATGTCTTCGGGCGGCTCGCAGCCCGGGAGCAGGCGCTTGCCCAGGCCCATGCCGATCATCATCAAGGCCTGCGCCTCGTCCGACTGGGGTTCGCGCGCGAGCACCCGGTCGCCCATCAGATACGCGCTGTCGCGGCCGTCCTTGGATACCGACGACACCGCGCCGCTGGGTTTGGGCGCGCCGGCTTCGAGCTTTTCGATCGGCAGCGGATTCCAGCAGCGGCCGGTGCTGGCCACGGTCAAGCGTGCGGACAGATCGGCCATGAACTCCTCCAGCGAACCGCGCGCCTGCTCGCGCGACGCCGCCTTGGCCGCGACGCTGTAGCGGCCCTTGATCAGGTACATGCGATCGAGCTGCAAGGTCATCGCCGAACTCTTGCGTTCGCCCTGGCTGTCGAAGCCCAGGTCCAGCGAACGCCCGCTCAGCGCGGCGCCGTTGCGGCGCGCGTAGGCGAAGTCGCGCAGCTCGCCCATCTCCATCGCTTCGTAGCCGCCGGACTGTTTGCCGATCTGCGCGAGCGCATCGCGCTCCTCGCGCGCGATCTGTTCGAACTCGCTCGGCGTCAGCAGGCCCGCGGGATAGAAATAGACGTCGATCCAGCGGTCGCTGCGGTTGCTCAGCGCGTAGCGCACCGAGACGCCGAACTCCTGCCGATCGAAGCGGTGTTCGTCGACCGCCTGCCACTTGCCCAGGCGCAGCGGATAGACCACGCGGGTCTCGCGCAGAAAGCCGCCCAGCAGCGGGATCGCCGGCTCCTTGGCGGCGCCGGCGGGCGCGCTCGACGTCACGCTCGCGGTGGTGGTGTCGGCGGCGATCGCCGCGCCCGGCGCCGACGCGAGCGCCAAGGCCCAGCCGACGGCTACTGCGCAGGCACCTGCGCGAACTTGCTTACCGATCATCGCCGCCACCCCGACTCCGCTGCACGCCATCGCGCCCGATCCGACCCCAACCCGACTCCAACCTATTCCGTCGCGATGTCCCGCCGCGATCATGCGCCGCTTCCGCGCCGCCGGCCAGTCCATGCGGCGCGGGAGGATATTGCGCCCACCGCGCCGCCTTCACCGCGCCGGCGGCAGCGCGACGTCGAGCACCGCGGCCAGCAGCGAGCCGGTTACCGGTTTACGCAGGAAACAGTCGAAACCGGCCGCGACCGCCTGCGGCTCGGCCTCGGCATCGGCGCGCGCGGTAACCGCGATCAGCGGCCGCGCATAGCCCTGGGCGCGCAACTGGCGCGCCAGGTCCAGGCCATTCAGGCCGGGCAGGTCCAGATCCAGCAGCGCGGCGTCGTAATTCGCGGTGGCGATCTCGGTCAGCGCGGCCAGGCCATTGCCGACATGGGTGACCCGATGCCCCTGCACGCGCAGCAGCCCGGCGAGGACCTGGGCCACGGTCGGGTCGTCCTCGACCAGCAGCAGCGCCAGCGGCGCGCGCCGCGATTCGCCGACCCGGTCGGGCGCGGTCGCGCCGCCGCCGACGATCGCCGCCGGCAGCGGCAGTTCGAACGAGAAGCGCGCGCCCTCGCCCAGGGTGCTCTCGACCACGATCCGGCCGTTCATCGCCGCCGCCAGTTCCTGGCAGATCGCCAGGCCCAGGCCGCTGCCGCCGTAGCGCACCGCGGTGCGCACGCCTTCGGCCTGCTCGAAACGGCGGAACAAACGCGACTTCTGCTCCTCGTCCAGGCCCGGCCCGGTGTCGGCGACCTCGAAGCGCACGCCCTGCGGCACCAGCACCGACACCCGCAGCGAGACCTTGCCGCGCTCGGTGAACTTGATCGCGTTGCCGAGCAGGTTGAGCAGGATCTGCCGCACCCGGTGCGGATCGCCGCGCAGGCCGCGCGGCACGTCTTTCGCGACATCCAGTTCGAATTCGAGCCCGCGCTTGCGCGCCAGCGGCGCCATCAACGCGCTCGCGTCCTCGACCAGCACGCGCAGATCGAAGGCTTCGTCGGTCAGTTCGAGCTTGCCCGATTCGATCCGGGCCAGATCCAGGGCGTCGTTGACCAGGCGCAGCAGGTGCTTGCCGGCGCGCTGGATCGATTCGGTGTAGCCGCGCTGCTGCTGATCCAGCGGCGTATCCAGCAACAGCTCGCTCATGCCGAGCACGCCGGTCATCGGCGTGCGCACTTCATGGCCGAGCGTGGCCAGGAACCGGGTCTTGGCCAGCGAGGCCTGCTTGGCGATCTCGCGTTCGTGCTCGGCGGCCTGCCAGTCCAGCCTGCGCTTCAGGCGCCGGCGGTAGCGGTCGGCCGCCCACCACGCGCCGAGGATGATCAGACCGACCAGCGCCGCCAGCGCCGGCGGCGTGCGCCACCACGGCGGCTGCACGGTCAGCGAAAACTGGCGCGACTGCGACCAGATGCCGTCGGCGTTGGCCGCCTGCACTTCCATCCGGTAGCTGCCCGGTTCCAGTTTCGAGAACACGCGCTCGCCGTTGGCGGGCTGGATCACCCAGTCCGGGTCGTAGCCGTGCAGGCGGAAACGGTAGCGGTGCGATTGCAGATCGACGAAGGACAGCAGGCGCGCCGACACGCGCAGGTCGCGGTCCTGCGGTCCCAGCACCACCGGGCGGTCGGGATCGAGCTTGAATTCGTCCTCGTCGCGGCGGTAGCTCAGGGTTTCGATCACCAGCCGCGGCGCCTTGGCCTCGCCGAACGCGCGTCCGGCGTCGAACAGGACCACACCGTCCATGGTGCTGGCGACCGCGATGCCGGAACGGGTGAGCAGCGGATTGCGTTCGGTGAACTCCTGGCTGGGCAGGCCGTCGCGCATGCCGTAGATGCGCAGCCGCTCGCGGCGCTGGTTCCAGCAGATCAGGCCGCGGCGCGTGGTCAGCCAGACGTTGTCGCCCCAGGCCAGCACGCCGCCGGATTCGGTCGCGGGCAGGCCTTCGTCGCCGCTGACGCGCTTGAGCAGGCGCAGCCCGCGGCCGTCCCAGGCGTACTGTTCCAGCGCTTCTAGCCGATGCAGCCAGAGCCGGTCCTTGCCGGCCATGGCGAAGCCGAACACGCGGCCCTCGGGACCGCCGGGCAAGGCGTCGAAGCGGCGTGTGCGGACGTTCCAGCGCGACAGGCCGTTGGGCCCGGCCATCCACAGCGCGCCGTCCGGGCCGACCTCGATCTGCTCGATGTAGAGCGTGCTGACGCCACGCTCGTCCTCCGGCTTCACCGCCAGCTGCACCCGGCCTTCGCTGTCGCGCATCTGCAGGGACGGCGGCATGTAAGAGACCCAGACGTTGCCGTCGGGGGTCTCGACCAGTTGGTCCGGAATATCGCTGAAGGTGGCGTCGCGCGGCGAAGTGACGGTCCAGTCGCGCACCGGGCCGCCGTCCTCGGACACGCGCGCCAGTCCGAGCGTGCTGCCGAACCACATCACGCCCCGGCGCGTTTCCATCACCGAGTACAAGGCGGCGTCGGCCAGCAGCGGCACCGCCAGCGAATGCGAGCGGCCGTCGCCCAGATCGAGGCGATCGATCACGCCGCGCTCGCCGACCATCCATACATTGCCGTCGCGGGCCGGGGCCAGATCGCGCATGTAGGCCACGCGCGGCGCACCCGGGCGGCCGGTGCCGGGCTTGAGCACGGTGAACTGGCGCCAGTTCGGCGCCAGGTAGGCCACGCCCTTCTCCTCGGTCGCGAACCACCAGCCGCCTTCGTGATCCTGGAGCAGATCGAGCGTGTTGATCTGCGCGATGGCGACATCGCCCGCCAGCGGCGTGAGCCGTCCACCCAGCACGCGGCGCAGACCGCGATGGGTCGCGACCCAGTAGTTGCCGGGGCCGTCGCCGACCACGCCGTAGACGCCGGTCTTGTCGCCCGGCGCGAACCACGGCTTCTGCTCGATGCGGCCGTCGGGCGTGCGCCGAAACGCGCGCAAGCCGGCGCCGATCCACAGCGAACCGTCGTCCGCCGGCGACAGCGCGGTGACCCATGCGCCGCTGATGCCCGGATGCGCGACCGTGCGGAAACGCGTGCCGTCCCAATAGCCCAGGCCGGTGGTGGTGCCGACCCAGAGCCTGCCGGCGCTGTCGGTCTTCAGGGTCCAGATGTATTCGCCGGGCAGGCCGTCCTGGCCCGCGTCCCGGCTCGGCATGTAGCGGGTGATGCGGCCGTCCGCGTCGAGCCGGTGCACGCCGGCGCCGTCGGTGCCGAACCAGATCGCGCCGTCGGACGTGGACGCGATCGTGTAGATCTCGTCGCTGCCGATGTCGGGATGGGTGTCGCGGCTGTAGTGGACGAAGTTCTGGCGCTCGCGATCGAGCATGTGCAGACCGCCGCCGCTGAGCCCGACCCAGACCCGGTTGCGCGCGTCCACGTGCAGGGCCTGGATCATATTGCTGGGCAGCGAACCCGGATCGCCGGGCACGTGCCGCCAGACCCTGAAACTGATCCCGTCGTAGCGCGCCAGGCCATCGTGGGTGGCCAGCCAGATGTAGCCTTCGGCGTCCTGCGCCAGGGCGGCGACGGTGCTCGACGGCATGCCCTCGGCGACGCCGTAGTAGCGGAACTGCGGCGTCTCCGGCAGCGCCGCGCGCGCCGGCAGGGCCAGCGCCGCGAGCAGCAGCCACAAGGCCCAACCCGCCCAAGCGGGGCTTCCGTGCACCACCGCTGGCCTGAGCATCCCCGGTCCGATTCCTTCGCAGTACGGACGCTAGGCTCCCCGATCCGGCCCCGGCGAAGCAAGGGCCGCGACCGCGCAACTCATAGGTGCGTTCCGCGGCCGGTCCGCAACGGACCGTTGCGGACACGGCTCTACGGGTTCATCGTGCGGTCCATAGAATCCCCGGACGATGCAGGCTGGCCCTGCCTTTGGAGCGTCGCGTGCCGAACCAGCCCATCCGACCGCTCGTCTGTGCGCTCGCGCTTTGCGTGCTGGCGCCGGGCGTGCGCGCCGCCGGGCCGGACACTTACGCGCTGGATCCGGTGCATACGCGGGTGATGTTCGCGATTTCGCACGCCGGCTTCTCCAAGGCCCTGGGCACCGTCTCCGGCAGCACCGGCACGCTCAGTTTCGACCGCGACGACTGGCGCAGCGCGCGCCTGGACGTGCGCGTGCCGATCGCCAGGCTCGACCTGGGCGACGCCAAATGGAACGCCGCCGCGCTCGCCGCCGGCCTGCTCGACGGCGAGCGCCATCCCGAAGCGCGTTTCGTCTCCGACCAGATCGAACCGGTCGACGCCGACCACGCCCGGGTCTGCGGCCAGCTCAGCCTGCGCGGCCAGCCCCGGCCGCTGTGCATGGACGTGACCCTCAATGCGCTCAAGCGCCATCCGCTGCCGCCGTTCCGCCGCACCGCCGGCTTTTCCGCGACCGCCACCCTGAGCCGCGCCGAGTTCGGCATCGACGCCTGGAAGTCGATGATCGGCGACAGCGTCGAGCTGCGCATCGAGGCCGAAGCGGTGCGCGAGCGCAACGCCGGCGAGCCCGACGACGCCATGCCGGCGCCGTCCGAACCCGAAGCCGCGCCACCGGGTCCGCCGAGCAAACCCGACAACGATCCCTACGAACCCGTCCCGGTACCGCACGCATGACGATCAAGAACACCGAACTACGCTGGGGCGCGATCAGCCAGTTGCTGCATTGGGCCATCGTGCTGCTGATCACGGCGATCGCGATCCTCGGCCTGACCATGACCGACATGGCCAACGGCCCGTCGAAGATCAAGATCTACGCCCTGCACAAATCCCTGGGCCTGACCCTGCTGAGCCTGGTCGTGCTGCGCCTGCTGTGGCGCTACTACGCCGGCGCGCCCAAGCCGGTGCCCGGCACGCCGCACTGGCAGGAGCGCATCGCGGCGCTCACCCACGGGGCGCTGTACCTGCTGATGTTCGCCCTGCCCATCACCGGCTGGCTGTTCAACTCCAGCTCCGGCTACCCGCTGCAGTACTTCGGCCTGTTCAACCTGCCCAAGATCGCGGCGGTGAACCCCGGCCTGGCCGACCTGAGCCAGTCGCTGCACGCGAACGGCTTCTGGCTGCTCCTGCTGCTGGTGCTCGCGCATGCGGGCGCCGCGTTCTACCACCACCTGTTCCAGCACGACGACACCCTGCGACGCATGCTGCCGATGCGCCTGCGCCAGGCGCCGGTCGCGGTCGAAGCTGTGCCCGCCGTCGTCGCCCCCGCCCCCACTCCGGAGAACCCCGATGTCCCTTAAGCCCCTCGCCTACGCTCTGCTGTTCGCCGCCGCACCGGCCTACGCCGCCGACTACGTGCAGGCGCCCGGCTCGACCCTGACCTTCGCCACCAAGTACCAGGGCGAGGTGTTCAGCGGCCGCCTGCCCGGCTTCACCAGCAAGATCAGCTTCGATCCGGCCCGGCTGGACACCTCGAAGTTCGATGTGACCATCCCGCTGGCCGGCGCCGACACCAAGAACGCCGAGCGCGACGACACCCTCAAGGGCACCGATTTCTTCAGCATCGCCAAATTCCCGCAGGCGCGCTTCGTCGCCACCAAGTTCCGCAGCATGGGCGGCAACAACTACGCCGCCGACGGCAGCCTGACCCTGCGCGGCGTGAGCAAGCCGGTCACCCTGACCTTCACCTGGACCGGCGGCGCCAAGCCCGTGCTCAGCGGCAAGGCCACGGTCAAGCGCCTGGACTTCGGCGTCGGCGGCGGCGATTGGGCCGACACCTCGATCATTCCGAACGAAGTCGCGGTCAGCACCAAGGTAATCCTGGTGCCGGCGGCGAAGTAAGCCGGCGGCAGCGGTGCGGTGCGATGCGGTTACCGCCGCATCCACCGCCCGTAGCGTTCAGTCAGCCGAAGGCGCACAGCACGGCGCTCCAGCGACACCCCGAGCCGAATCAGGCGCCCAGAAAATCCTGCAGGCGCGCCGCATCGAACGGCCATTCCAGCTCGCGCCCGCGGCCCTCGTCGCGCAGCACCGGCACGCGCGTACCGTAGCGCTCCTCCAAGGCCTCATCCTCGTCGATGAAGACGCTGTCGAACTCGGGCGCGCGCGCCTGCGCCAGCACCTCCAGGGCCAGGTCGCAGAGGTGGCAATCGTCGCGCTGGTAGAGAATCAGGTGCATGCGCTTGCGTACTGAGGTGGCGGGGTTCGCGAGCGTCTAGAATACCTGGAGTCCATTTTGGGACGGGTTCATGGTCCTCCGCTCGATCCGCACCGCGACCCCGGGCGCGCCGCTGCCGGCGCCCGCCGCGGGCAGGAGCGACCGGCGAACCCCGCCGCCGCGCGAACCCGCAGAACGCCGCGGCGCCCGCCACCGCAAGACCGCCAACGGACGCTGATCGCGTCCCATCGCCCTCCAGCCGAGCATCCCCCAGCCCATGGCCGTCAGCACCTTCGATCTTTTCAAAATCGGCATCGGGCCGAGTTCCTCGCACACCGTCGGCCCGATGAGCGCCGCCGCGCGTTTCGTCGAACGCTGGCTGATCGAAGGCGGCACCGGTAACGGCAGCGACCTCGAACGCTGCACGCGCGTGCGCGCCGAAGTGTTCGGCTCGCTCGCCCTCACCGGCCGCGGCCACGGCACCGACAAGGCCGTGCTGATGGGCCTGGAAGGCCATTGGCCGAACCAGATCGATCCCGACATCATCCCGGACGCGCTCGAGCGCATCCGCAGCAGCAAGCGCCTGCGCCTGTTCGGCCAGCGCGAGATCGGCTTCGACGAGAAGCACGACCTGATCATGAACAAGCGCCAGAAGCTGCCGTTCCACACCAACGGCATGCGCTTCACTGCCTACGACAGCGAAGGCGAAACCATCGCCACGCGCGACTATTACTCGGTCGGCGGCGGTTTCGTGGTCAATCAGGACGAAGCGGCCGAAGACCGCATCGTCGCCGACACCACCGACCTCCCCTACCCCTTCCACTCCGGCGACGCACTGCTAGCCCAGGCGCAGCGCAGCGGGCTGAGCATCGCCGATCTGATGTTCGCCAACGAGCAGGCCTGGCGCACGCCGGAACAGATCAACGCCGGCCTCGACGAAATCTGGAAGGCGATGCAGGCCTGCGTCGAACGCGGCATCCGCCAGACCGGCACCCTGCCCGGCGGCCTGCACGTGTCGCGGCGCGCGCCGGCCTTGTTCGCCGAACTGTCGAGCAAGCCCGAGGCGGCGATGCGCGACCCGCTGACCGTGCTGGACTGGGTCAACCTGTACGCGCTCGCGGTCAACGAAGAGAACGCCGCCGGCGGTCGCGTGGTCACCGCGCCCACCAACGGCGCGGCCGGCATCATCCCCTCGGTGCTGCACTACTACGACCGCTTCTGCCCCGGCGCCAACATCCAGGGCATCCGCAACTTCCTGCTCACCGCCGCCGCGGTCGGCATCCTGTACAAGGAAAACGCCTCGATCAGCGGCGCCGAAGTCGGCTGCCAGGGCGAGGTCGGCGTGGCCTGCTCGATGGCCGCCGCCGGCCTGGTCGCGGCTTTGGGCGGCACCGCCAGCCAGATCGAGAACGCGGCCGAGATCGGCATGGAACACAACCTGGGCCTGACCTGCGACCCGATCGGCGGCCTGGTCCAGATCCCCTGCATCGAGCGCAACGCGATGGGCGCGGTCAAGGCGATCAACGCCTACCGCATGGCCATACGCGGCGACGGCAAGCACAAGGTCAGCCTCGACAAGGTCATCAAGACCATGCGCGACACCGGCCGCGACATGCAGGACAAGTACAAGGAAACTTCGCGCGGCGGTTTGGCGGTCAACGTCATCGAGTGCTGAGGAACGTGCGGAGCACGGCATGAGCGACGAGACGCGGCCCCAGGAGCTCGCCGTCGAACCGGCCCGCCATCGCGATACCGGCCTGGGCCTGTGGTCGTTCGCGCAACGCGTCGAAGTCCGCTGCAAGCGTTGCGACCGGCCCGGCGCGGTGACGGCCAGTTGGGTCGAACGGCGCTGGACCGCGCGCTACGTGTGCACGCATTGCGGCCTGGAAGCGCGCAGCGAGCGCCACGACTGGCTGGGTCCAGTCCGCCTGTGGGGCCGCCGACCCTGCGGCTACTGCGGCCATCAGTGGCTGCACGTGAACGAGCGGCGCGACGACGAAGCAGGCTCGACCCAGGTGCCGGATCTGTATTCGAGCCCCGGATTCGGCCGCCTCGCCCGAACCTGTCCGATCTGCGGGCGCAGCAGCATGGTGGAAGTATCGGCGCAGCGCCTGCACGTCGCCGACGGTCGCGATCCGCACTTCGGTCTGCCGCTGCGGCTGATCGAAACGACCAGCGCCGGCCCGCTGTGGGTGTACAACCGCGCCCATCTCGAAGAGCTGCGCCGCTATGTAGGCGCGCAGCAGCGCGAACGGCGGGTCCTGACCAACCGCTCGATGATTTCGCGCCTGCCGACCTGGATCAAGCTCGCGCGCAACCGCGGCTACGTATTGCGCATGCTGGATCGCCTGCAGCTGCGCCTGCCGACATCCGACGAGGCCTGAGCATGCGCTGCCTGCTGCTCCCGGGCATGGACGGCACCGGCGCGCTGCTCAGCGATTTCGCCGCGGCGCTGGCGCCGCAGTTCCGCCCCGAAGTCGTCGCCTATCCGCGCGACGCGGCCTGGGGCTACGACCCACTCACCGACTACGTGCGCGCACGCCTGCCGCGCGACCAGCCCTTCGTGCTGCTGGGCGAATCCTTCTCCGGGCCGATCGCGATCCGCATCGCCGCATCGCGTCCCGACGGTCTGCGCGGCCTGGTGTTGTGCGCCAGCTTCGCGCGGGCACCCAGTCCGCCGGGCTGGCGGTTGCCCGCCTCGTGGCTGGGCCGGATCGGTGCCGTCTTGCCGATCGGCCGACTCCCGACCCGACTGACGGCGGCGGCGATGCTCGGCGCCTGGGCCAGCGAGGAATGGCTTACGCGCACGCGCGAGGTGCTGGCCACGCTGGATCCGGCGGCGATCCGTGCGCGCATGCATGCGGGCAGCACGGCCGAGGAAACCGCGGCCCTGGCCCGGGTCGCCTGCCCGCTGCTGTACCTGCGCGGCCGCCGCGACCGGCTGGTGTCGCGGCACAGCTGGGAGCACATACGCGCGATCCTGCCGCTGGCGAACTACGTGGAACTCGACGGCCCGCACTTCCTGCTGCAGGCGAAGGCCGTCGAGGCGGCCGACGCGATCAAGCGCGCGTTCGCGATCTAAGCGCGCCACGTCGACGGCCGACGTCCCTGTTCGCGCAGCCTTGCGCGGCCGGTGCGGCGCGGATGCCCGCAACGGTCCGATGCTTACGCCGGCGTGGACGAGGCCTCGAAGCGGCCGGGCTGAGCGGCCGTCGCCCTCGTCCTCACGATGCCTACACATCGCCGAAGGAGAAAGCGCGCCCGGCGCCGGCCACGCGGCGCAAGGCGATTTTTCCCGCCGGACTTGTGGTTACTATTCGCCAGAGCCAGCTAGGACGCCCTCCATGCCAGCCCGCCTCAGCCGTCGCGATTTCCTCAAATGCAGCGTGGTGGCCGGCATCTCGGTCTACGTCGCCGCGCCGGGCAGCGCCGCGCTGGCGGCCCTGTTCGAACGCGACCGCCTGCGGCCGATGCCCTGGGACGCGACCACCGGCAAGATCCGCTACCGCACCGACGCCACCGCCAAGGTCTGCGGCGAAAAGCTCTTCAGCTTCGACGTGCGCGCGCGCGACCTGCCGGGCTGGCCGCAGGAGCAGGCGCACGCGATGCTGCTGCGGGTGACCCGCGCCGACCGCGCCTACGCCGGGTTCGACCTGTCGGTGCTGGGCGACGGTCTGCAGCCCGACCGCATCGTCACCGCCGCCGATCTCGCCCGCGACGGGCTCGGGTTTCCGCCGTTCTACGGAGAGCACATGCTGCTGCCCGAAGGCCGGACGCCGGCCTATCTGGGCCACGCGGTGGCGCTGCTGATCTGGCACGACTTCGCGCGTTTCCGCGCGGCCAAGACCCGGCTGAAGTTCCGCGACGACCTGATCCGCTGGGGCGCGCAGACCGGGCCGCTGGAACGCGAGCCCTGGGCGAGCTTCCGCTACGTGCGCGTCGGCGGCGCGACCGCGTTCGACGACGACGCCTATTCCAGTCTTAAAGACACGCCGCTGTTCCCGGCCGGCTATCGCAAGAACCAGCCGCAATGGCCGCAGGCCGACGCGGCGGGCGCGATCGATGCCCAGGGCATGGCCCACGCAAGCGCGATCGCGGCCAGCCTGGACGCGCCCGACGACGGGCGCCTGGTGTTGCAGCGCGAATACTTCTCGCAATCCATCGACACCGCCGCGCTGGAGCCCGACAACGGCAACGGCTGGTTCGACCGCGACAGCGCCAGCTTGCACCTGGTCGTGGCCACGCAGTCGCCGCAGGAAATCGCCGAGGACGGCGCGCGCGCGCTCGCCGCCAGCGGCTTGGACGTGAAGCGGCTGGTGCTGCATCCCTGCTACACCGTCGGCTACGGCTCCAAGGATCACAATCCGTATCCGTTCTATGCCTTGGTCGCGGGCCTGTACGGCGACGGCCGCGCGGTGCGCCTGGCCAACGACCGTTACGAACAGTTCCAGGCCAGCCTCAAGCGCCACAGTTTCCGTATGCGCTATCGGATCGCGGTGGATCGCAAGAGCGGCCGCTTCGAGATCCTGCAAGGCGAGATGCGCGGCGACGGCGGCGGCCGGCGCAACTTCTCGCCCTCGGTATGCCTGGTCGCGGCGACCGCGGCGCAGTCGATCTACTACTTCCCGCGCAGCGACCTGGCCAGCACCGTGATCTCATCGCGCGCGCTCGACGCCGGCTCGGCGCGCGGCTACGGCACGCTGCAAAGCATGGGCGCGACCGAGATACTGGTCGACGAGGTCGCGGCCGAACTCGGGCTGGACCCCATCGAACTGCGCGAGCGCAACGTGTTCAAGTCCGGGATGAAGAACACCCAGGGCGCGATCCCGGGCGGCGCCCAGCGCGCCGACGAAGTGCTGGCCAAGGCCAAGGCGCATCCGCTGTGGCGCGAACGGGCCGAGCGCAAACGCGAATACGAAGCCGCGCACCCGGGCAAGCGCTATGGCGTCGGCTTCGGCTGCGTGCAGAAGGATTTCGGCACCGGCGCCGAATCGGCTTTCGCCGAAGTCTCGCTGTCCCGCGACGGCCGCGTCGGGCTGCGCCATGTCGCGGTCGAAATGGGCACCGGCATGACCACCAGCCAGGCCGCGCTCTGCGTGCAGTGGCTCGGCCGTCCCGCCGACGACGTGCGCACCGGCGAGAGCGACTGGCCGGAGCTGCCGATGGTCGCGACCGGCGATCCCTGGCTGATGTCGCAGGCCGACCAGGATCGCCAGCAGGGCGATCCTCGCTGGACTCCGAACCGGGTGATCCCGAGCAGCGCCAGCAACTCCGCGTATTTCTACGGGCACGCTACCCGCGAAGCCTCGCGGCTGCTGTTCACCCAGGGCCTGTGGTCGGCGGCGCTGGCGCTGTGGGGCCAGGGCTACGGCGGCGGCCAGCTGGCGCCGCTGGCGGTGCGCCGCGAGGACGCGCGCTGGGTCGAAGGCAAGCTCACCGCCGGCGGACTGGTGGCGCTGACGCTGGCGCAACTGGCGGCGAAGGCGCACGAACTGGGGCTGGCGACCGGCGCGATCGTGCACACCTTCAACCGCTGGCAATGGGCCGAAGCCGAGTTCCCATTGCCCGGCGACGACGCGCGCCTGCCGCTGGACGGCATCGCCCTGCGCTGGGGCGACGGCAGCGGCGCCGGTGCCGGCACGCCGACCGCGAACGGCTACCGCATGATCGAACGCACGCGCGCCCATTACCCACCGACCCAGCGCAACAACGCCGGCGTCGTCTACTACAGTGCGATCGGCACCCTCGCCGAAGTCGCGGTCGACACCGCCAGCGGTGCGGTCGAACTGCTGAACCACCATTCCATACTCGAATGCGGCAATCAGATCGTGCCCGAGCTGGTGTCCGGCCAGTTGCAGGGCGGGCTGGCGATGGGCATCGGCCATGCCCTGCACGAGTTCCTGCCGCTGTACGAGGACGGACCCGGCAACGGCACCTGGAACTTCAACCGCTACAGCCTGCCGCGCGCGCGCGACGTCGCGGTATGGAAGCAGAGCGGCGAAGTGCTGCCGGCGCTGTCCGACACCGATCCGCCCAAGGGCATGGCCGAAGTGGTGATGATCGCGGTGGTGCCGGCGATCGCCAACGCGGTCGCGCACGCCACCGGGCACCGCTTCCGCGAGCTGCCGATCACCCCGGACAAGGTGCGCGCGGCGTTGTCGGGCGCGGCCACGGAAACCAATGCTTCGGAGAGCGCCGCATGAGCGCGCCCATCGTCAAACGACCGCTGGCCCTGCACGTCAACGGCCGCGCCCACGGCCCGATCGACGTGCCCGAAGACATGATGCTGGTCGACGTACTGCACGAATACCTCGGTCTCACCGGCACCCGCTTCGGCTGCGGCCAGGGCGTGTGCCGCGCCTGCACGGTCATCGTCGACGACGAGAACGGCCCGCGCGAAGTGCGCAGCTGCATCACCGGCGCGCACTACTTCGCCGGCAAGCGCATCCGCACCGTCGAAGGCCATGCCAAGCGCGACGACGCCGGCGCCATCGTCGAGCTCTCGCCGGTGCAACAGGCCTTCCTCGACCATTTCAGCTTCCAGTGCGGCTACTGCACGCCGGGCTTCGTCAACGCCGCCACGGTGCTGCTGGAGCGGCTGAAGAAAACACCGGTGGCCGCCGCCGAAGTCGAAGCCGCGATCACCGAAGCCCTGGACCCACACCTGTGCCGCTGCACCGGCTACGTGCGCTACTACCAGGCGGTGAAGGCGCTGGTGCTGGCGACGCCGGGCCTGGTGCGGGAGAACGCGCCATGACTCGGATCGGCTGGCGGCGCATCGTCGCCTGGGCGGTGCTGCTGATCGCGATCTGGCTGATCGGCTGCTGGCTGCTGCAGTGGTGGGCCGGGCGCGGCCCGGTGCGGAAGGTCGACGCCACGGCCGCGCAACTCGCGCGCGGCCGCTACCTGACCGACGCCGCCGACTGCGCCGCCTGCCACACCGCGCCCGGCGGCGCGCCGTTCGCGGGCGGCGTGCCCCTGGCCTCGCCGTTCGGCACCATCCACGGCACCAACATCACCCCCGATCCCGACCACGGCATCGGCCGCTACGACGCCGACGACTTCCACCACGCGCTCACGCGCGGCGAAGCGCGCGACGGCCACCAGTTGTATCCGGCGATGCCCTACGTGTCGTATCGCCCGATCGCGCGCGAAGACTCGGACGCAATCTACGCCTATCTGATGAACCAGCCCGCGGTGGCACAGGCCAATCGCAAGAACGACGTCGGTTTCCCGTTCAACATCCGCAGCGGCATCGCGCTGTGGAATCTGGCCTTCGCCGGCGCCGGGGCCGACGCGGCACCGGCTTCGCAAGGATCGTCGCCTGCCTGGCGGCGCGGGCGCTATCTGGTCGACACCCTCGGCCATTGCGGCGAATGCCACAGCCCGCGCGGCTGGGCGGGGCAACTGAAACGCGCGCAGCCGCTCGCCGGCAACAACGAACTCGGACGCTTCGCCGCGCCCGACATCACACCGCAAGGCCTGGTCGCGCGCGGCTGGAACGCGGCGCAATTGCGCGGCTACCTCGCCACCGGGCTCAGCGCCCGTGCGGTGGCTTCCGACGAGATGCTGACCGTGGTGAATCTGTCGACCAGCCGGCTTACGTCTGCGGACCTGGATGCGATGACCGCCTACCTGCTCGGCGATACGACGCCGAAAGCGAAGTCGGTCGTGAACCTGTCGAATGCCGGGTTCTCCGAGTCCGCCCGTCTCGACTACGCCAATCTCTGCGCCGGCTGCCACGGCAGCGACCGCCAGGGCGTCCCGCACGTCGCGCCGGGCCTGCGCGACAACAGCAGCGTCCGCGACAGCGATCCGCACAATCTGATAGTCGCCATCCTGGACGGTTTCCCCGAACACGATCTGCCGGGGCTGGAGCGGATGCAGGCCATGCCGGGCTTCTCCCAGGATCTCGACGATGCCGAGGTCGCCAAGCTCGCGAGTTGGCTGCGCGCGCAGCGCGGCGCCGCCCCCGTGAACGCCGACACCGTCGCCAAGCTGCGCAAGGACCAGCGCGCGCACTGAGCCCCCCAAGCCCGCGCTCGGCTTTGGGGTAGGAGCGGTGTAAGCCGCGACCGCACCAATCCGCATGGCCGCGGCGCATGGTCGGTCGTGAGATCACGGTCGCGGCTTACGCCGCTCCTACCCCAAAGCTAAAAGCTATCGGCCGACTCCATACCTTCAGGCGCCGTCGCAGCGCATGATGCGATTGTCTTCCGGTCATTTCTGACTCGTTGCGATGCAACAAACAGGGCCTCTGCTGACCGACGTTGTCATCAATATTTGTGAACTGCGCCGCAAACCCATACTGACGCGATTGACAACGTTGTCAGCAAAAAACAGCCTCGACCCCCGAAACAGGCGCAGGGACCGCTGAAACGGCCCGCGCGCCGCCGCAACGGCATGGGGAGGAACCAGCAGGCAACACGCGCGGGCCGCGCCCGCTCCGCTTTCGCGCCGCACTGCGGCGATCTACGAGGAGGTCCGAACCTCCCGCGCAGCACCGAGGCCACGCGCCTCCTTTCCGAACACAGAGGGACAGCACCGGCCGGCGACGGCCCGGGATTTCGCATCGGACTTCGCACAGGGAGAGGACGCTCATGAAGCACGCAAGATCGACCACACTGGCGCTATGGACCTGCCTGCTGGCAGCGTCCTGGGGCTCGAACGCGTTGGCGCAAAGCGCCAGCTGCGCCAACATTCCGGCCTGGAACGCGTCGACCATCTACAACCCCGGCGACAAGCTGGTCTATCAGAACCGGCTCTACCAGGCCAACATCCAGATCTGGAACGCGCCGCCGACCCACTGCCCCAGCTGCGGCTGGTACCAGGACCTCGGCGCCTGCAGCGGCGGCGGCACCAACCAGCCTCCCAGCGTCAGCCTGACCTCGCCGGCCAACGGCGGCAGCTACACCACCGGCGCCAATATCGCCGTCAGCGCCAACGCCTCCGACAGCGACGGCAGCGTCGCCCAGGTCGAGTTCTTCCGCGGCACCGTTTCGCTGGGCGTCGACACCAGCTCCCCCTATAGCGTGACCTGGAGCAACGCCAGCGCCGGCAGCCACGCCTTCAAGGCGGTGGCGACCGACAACCAGGGCGCCAGCACGACCTCGGCGACTTCGACGATCACCGTGACCGCGCCGTCCACCGACACCACCCCGCCAAGCGTGCCCGGCGGCCTGAGCTCGCCCTCGCAGACCTCCAGCAGCATCTCGCTGACCTGGAACGCGTCGACCGACAACAGCGGCGGCAGCGGCGTGGCCGGCTACGACGTGTACCGCGACGGCAGCCTGGTCGGTTCGCCGACCGCGACCAGCTACACCGCCACCGGCCTCAGCGCCAACACCGCCTACGCCTTCCGCGTGCGCGCCCGCGACAACGCCGGCAACGCCTCCGCGCAGAGCGCGCAGATCAGCGCCAGCACCACCCAGGGCGGCGGCGGCGGCAACAAGCGGGTGATCGGCTACTTCGCCCAGTGGGGCATCTACGGCCGCAACTACCGGGTCAAGAACATCGACACCAGCGGCTCGGCGGCCAAGATCACCCACATCAACTACGCCTTCGGCAACGTGCGTAACAACCGCTGCGAAGTCGGCGTGATCCAACCCTCCGATCCCAACACCGGCGCCGGCGGCGACGCCTTCGCCGACTACAGCAAAGCCTTCGGCGCGGCCGAAAGCGTGAGCGGCGCGGCCGACACCTGGGACCAGCCGCTGCGCGGCAACTGGAACCAGCTCAAGCAGCTCAAGGCCAAGTACCCGGGCCTGAAGGTGCTGATCTCGCTCGGCGGCTGGACCTGGTCGCGCGGTTTCGCCAGCGCGGCACGCCCGGAGAACCGCCAGGCCTTCGTCGCCTCGTGCATCGACGCCTACATCCGCGGCAACCTGCCGGTCACCGACGGTGCCGGCGGCGTGGGCGCGGCAGCCGGCGTGTTCGACGGCATCGATCTGGATTGGGAATACCCCGCAGCCTGCGGCCTGACCTGCGGCACGCCCGAGGACAACGCCAACTTCACCGCCCTGCTGGCCGAGTTCCGCAGCCAGCTCAACGCGGTGCGCCCCGGCCTGTTGCTGACCATCGCCGCGGGTGCGGGCGTCGACAAGGTGCGCGTCACCAACCCGGCCGCGTATCACTCGTATCTCGACTTCATCAACGTGATGACCTACGACTTCCACGGTACCTGGGATGCGAAGACCAACCATCACTCGGCGCTGTTCAATTCGCCGAACGATCCGTCGACCGGCGACCAGAAGTTCTACAACACCAACGATGCGCTCGAGGCCTTCCTGTCGCGCGGCGTACCGGCGGCCAAGCTCAACCTGGGCATCGGCTTCTACGGCCGCGGCTGGACCGGCGTGGCCAACGTCAACAACGGTCTGTACCAGAGCGGTAGCGCGGCGCCCGGCACCTACGAGGCCGGCAACGAGGACTACAAGGTGCTCAAGAACCGGCCCGGCACGATCTACACCGACGCCAACGCGCGTGCGACCTGGAAGTACGACGGCAGCACGTTCTGGAGCTACGACACGCCGGCCATGGTCATCGAGAAGATGAGCTACGTGAAGGCGCAGAACCTCGGCGGCGCGTTCTTCTGGGAGTTCAGCGGCGACGACGCCCAGGGCAGCCTGGCCACCGCGATCCGCGACGGCCTGCAGTGAGCTTGTGCAGCGCCGGACCGTTCGCGGTCCGGCGCTTGCCTCGGGGCGCCGGCCTCCCCTCGGGTCGGCGCCCCGGATTTATCCGGGCATGCTTTGCCCAGGCATGATTTTCTTGGGCATGATTTTTCTGAGTATGAAGACGACGGCCGCATGCCTGCATGCGGCCGTCTTGCATGAGCGGCACGCGAACGCCGCACGAGGTCCGACTCAGACGCTGCGCGAGCCGGAGCGGAACCGGCTCGGCGTCGCCCCCGCCGAGCGCCGCATCAGCCGGCGCAGCGCGGTCGCGTCCTCGTAGCCGACTTGCGCGGCGACCTGCTCGATCGTCATGCGACTGCTCTCGATCAGGGCCCGTGCCCGGTTCAGGCGCACGCTCTGGACCAGGGCCAGTGCGCCGGTACCGGTCGCGGCGCGCACGTGCCGGGCCAGGGTACGCGGCGACATCGCGAACTCTTCGGCCAGGGCCGCGACGCTGGGCGGCCGCGGCAACGCGGCTTCGATGCGCTGGGTCAGGCGCCGCACCAGCTCGTTGCCGTTGGACAGCATCGACGGCACCACGAACGGCGCCTGGGCCTGGCGTCCATCGATCAGCAGCACCTTGCCGACCATGTCGGCGAGCGCAGTGCCGAAGCGGCTGCGCAGCAGATGCAGCATCAGATCCGACTGCGCGAACGCCGCACCGGCGCTGCTGACCGGGCCGTCCGCGCAGACCATGCGATCGGCATCGACCACGCAATCGGGTTGCAGCCGGCGCAACTCCGAGGCCAGCCACCACGATGTAGTGACGTGGCGGCCGCGCAGCAGCCCGCCGGCCTGCAGCAGGAACACCGCCGAGCACGAGGCCGCCACCGCGCCGCCGCGCGCGCCATGCCGGCGCAACGCCGCGATCGCGAGCGCGGCGTCGTCGCGGGCCAGGCGCGCGGCGAGTTCGGGCGGGTTGTCCACGCCCAGGCCGGGAACGATCCAGGTCGAAACGTCGGCGCCGGCGCGGCCGGGCAAGGCCCGGGTTCCGATCCGCATGCCGCTGCTCAGCGCCACGTCCCCGCCCTGCGGCGACAGCAAGCGCCAGCGCGGTCGCGGCAGACGCAGGCGCGGCGCGAGTACGGCGGCGGTGCCGAGTATGTCCAATGTGTTCGCGACGCTGCTGGCATAGGCGCCGGGCAGCACCAGGACGCTGAAATCGTGCATGGCCGAAAACGCTCGAAAGATGTCTAAACAGACACTGCCAGTCTAGCGCCGCGCGGTGTGCAATGCCGTCACGCCCACCGAGGAACCATGCGATGCCGAGCCGCAGCCAGACTCAGCCCGATCCGCTGGAGGATTTCGTCGTCCGCCAGATCGTCCTCGACGGCAGCCGCAAGCGCGTCTACGTCGCCGGCAGCGGGCCGGCGGTGATCGTGATGGCCGAAATGCCCGGCATCAGCCCGCAGGTCGCGCGATTCAGTCGCTGGGTGCGCGACGCCGGGTTCACCGTCTATCTGCCCTCGCTGTTCGGCCGCGACGGCGCGATACCGGACCTGGACGAGAGCAAGGCGGTCTTCCAGCGCGCCTGCGTCAGCGCCGAGTTCCGCGCGTTCGCGGGCAAGGGATCCAGCCCGGTGACGCAATGGCTGCGCGCGCTGGCGCGGCTGGCGCATGGCGAATGCGGCGGGCCCGGGATCGGCGCGATCGGCATGTGCTTCACCGGCAACTTCGCCCTGACGATGATGCTGGAACCGGCGATGCTGGCGCCGGTGCTGTCGCAGCCGAGCCTGCCGCTGGACGACCCGGCCGGTATCGAGATGGCGCCCGAGGAACTGTCGGCGGTGCGGCAGCGCCTGGAGCGCGACGATCTCAGCGTGCTGGCCTACCGTTTCGAAGGCGATCGGTTCTGCCAGGCGCAGCGTTTCGCCGCCTATGCGCAGGCGCTAGGCGATCGCTTCGTCGCACGCGTGCTGCCCGACAGCGCAGCCAAACGCGACGAGCTGCCGCCGTTCTTCGAGCACTTGGTCGCCGGGCCGCACAGCGTGGTCACGGCGCATCTGATCGACGAAGCCGGGCAACCCACGATCGCCGCGCGCGACGAGATCCTCGCGTTCTTCGCCCGGCGCCTGGCCGGCTGAAGGCCGGGTCGCGGCCTCGGCGTTCGCGCTTCAGCGGACGAGGCGCAGCACGTCGTCGAGCAGGCCGGCGGCGGTGACCTCAGCGCCCGCGCCCGGGCCCTGGATCACCAGCGGCTGTTCGCGGTAACGGTCGGACCAGATCGCGACCTTGTTGTCGGTGCCGGCGCCGCCGGCCAGCGGATGATCGGCCGGCAGCGATTCCAGGCCTACCCGCGCCGTGCCGTTTTCCAGGCGGGCGATGAAGCGCAGGCGCTCGCCGTTCTTGTAGGCCTGCGCGTAGCGCTCGCGCAACGGCAGGTCCAGCGCCGGCAGGGCGGCGTCGACGCCGTCGCGCGAGAGGATCGCCAGCTCCGGCGGCACCAGCGAGGCGACGGCGACCTCGTCCGCGTCCAGCGCCACGCCGGACGCGCGCGCCAGGATCAGCAGCTTGCGCCGCACGTCTTCGCCGGACAGATCGTCGCGCGGATCGGGCTCGGTGTAGCCGGCGTCGCGCGCCTGCCGCACCAGCGACGAGAACGGGCGCATGCCGTCGTAATGATTGAACAGCCAGGCCAGCGAACCCGAAAGCACGCCGGCGATCGCGCGGATGCGGTCGCCGCCGGCCTGCAGTTCGCGCAGCGAACGCAGCAGCGGCAGGCCCGCACCGACCGTGGCGCTGTCGCCGTAGCCGCTGGCGCCGGCCGCGCAGGCGGCGCGGATCGCGCGCCAGCGCGCCAGCGAGGTGCCCTGGCCGATCTTGCAGGCGGTGACGACGTGGATGCCCTGGGCCAGCCACTGCGCATGATGCTCGGCGACCGCGGTGCTGGCGGTGGCGTCGATCACCACCCGCGACCCGACCTCGCCCAGCGCGGCGGCGACGGCGTCGAGCGAACTGGCCTGCGGCGCCTCGGCCAGCAGCGAAGCCGCGCGTTCCGGCGCCAGGCCGTCGGCAGCGGCCAGGGCCCGGCGCGAATTGGCCACATGCACCAGCGCCAGACGCTCGCCCAGCGGCGCGCCCTGCCAGCTTTGCAGGCGCGCCAGCACGGCGCTGCCGACGGTGCCGGTGCCCAGCAGCGCCAGCCGCGCCGGCGCCGGCGCGCGATAGGGATGCGGCGCGGGCGCCTGCTGAACCTGCACCTGCTGCAGGACGTCGGCCGCGGCGCTCATCGTTTCGCGCGCGCCGCCGTGGCCATCGCGTCGGCGGCGCGCTCCAGCGCGGCCTCGAGGTCGGCGATCAGATCGTCGACGTGCTCGATGCCGACCGACAGGCGCAGCAGGCCGTCGCCGATGCCGGCCGCGGCGCGCGCTTCCGGCGACATGGCGGCATGGGTCATGGTCGCCGGATGCGCGATCAGGCTTTCCACGCCGCCCAGCGATTCGGCCAGGGTGAAGCACTCCAGGCCGTCGACGAAGGCGCGCACGGCCGCTTCGCCGCCTTCGATCTCGACGCTGAGCATGGCGCCGAAGCCACGCTGCTGGCGTGCCGCCAGGGCATGGCCCGGATGCGATTCCAGGCCCGGGTAATGGACCACGCGCACCGCCGGGTGCGCGTCCAGCAGCGCCGCGATCGCGTGGGTGTTCTCCTGGTGCACGCGCAGGCGCGCGTCCAGGGTACGCAGGCCGCGCAAGGTCAGAAAGGCGTCGAACGGCGAGCCGGTCAGGCCCAGCGCGTTGGCCCACCAGGTCAGCTGCTGGTGGTGCTCGGCGCTCTTGGCCACGACCGCGCCGCCGACCACGTCGCTGTGGCCGTTGACGTACTTGGTGGTCGAGTGCACGACCAGGTCGGCGCCGAATTCGATCGGACGCTGCAGCGCCGGCGACAGAAAGGTGTTGTCGACCACGGTCAGCGCGCCCTGCGCGTGCGCGGCCTCGATCACGAAGCGTAGATCGGTGATGCGCAGCAACGGGTTCGACGGCGTTTCGATCCAGACCACGGCCGGCTTGGCCGCCAGCGCTTCGGTCAGCGAACGCGGATCGGTCAGGTCGGCGGTGATCAGTTCGAACGCGCCCTTGGCGGCCAGCGCGTTGAACAGGCGCCAGCTGCCGCCGTAGCCATCGTGCGGCACCACGATGCGGTCGCCGGGCTTGAGAAAGGCATGCAGCACCAGGGTGATCGCGGCCATGCCGGTGCTGGTGACGACGCCGCCGGCGCCGCCTTCGAGTTCGGCCAGGGCTTCGCCGAGCAGGTCGCGGGTGGGATTGCCGCTGCGGGTGTAGTCGTACTGGCGCTTGTCGTTGTAGCCGGCGAAGCTGAAGTTGGACGACAGCACGATCGGCGGCGTGACCGCTCCGTACGCCGCGTCGCGGTCGATGCCGGCACGGACGGCGGCGGTGCAGGCGTTGCGGGTGCGGTTCTGGGTCACGGCGGTCGTTCCTTTGTTATGAGTGCTCATGCCGCCGCCTGGCTACAGTCGGCCAGCGCTTCGCGCAGGATGGTGTCGATGTCGCCGGCTTCCTTGAGGCAGGCGTCGTGTCCGTAGATCGAGCGCAGCACGCGCAGGCGGGTTTCGCCGCGCAGGCGCTCGACCAGGTCGTAGGATTCGGACAGCGGAATCAGGCGATCTTCGCTGACCGCGACCACCGTCACCGGGGCGCGGATCAGGCTCGGGTCGAGTTGCTGCAGGTCGATCGACTCGGACAGGCGCAGGAACGCGGTGGTCGGGGTGCGCGCGACGTACTTGGCGCCGCAATGATCGAGGTAGTCCTCGGCATCGACGCGGACGCGGCCATCGCGCACCTGGGCGGCGCCGAAGCGCTCGGCGAATTCTTCCGGGGTGCGGTAGCTGAGCACGGCCAGTTCGCGCGCCAGCGCCAGGCCCTGGCTTTCGTCGCACTGCAGCGCGCCCAGCGCGACCGCGCGGCGCTGCAGGGCGCGCCAGGCGGCGGCATAGGGATGCGCGCGGTGGGTGCCGCTGATCGAGACCAGCGCGCCGAGCCGCTGCGGATGACGCGCCGCGAACTGCAGGCCGACCATGGCGCCGTAGGAATAGCCGACGAAGGCTTCTAGGCGCTCGATGCGCAGCGCGTCCAGCAAGGCGGCGATCGCGTCGGCCTGGTCGGCCGGGTCCAGGGCCACGTCGAGCGTGCCGTCGGCGCCGAGCCAGTCGAACGAGAGCAGGCGGTGGCGACCCGGATCCAGCGCGCGGCCTGGGCCGACCTGGGCTTCCCACCAGCCGCCCTCGGGGTGGGCGCGGCTGGGCGCAAGGTGGCGGTGCGCGGAGATGCCGCCGGCCACGAACAGCACCGGCAGCGCGGTGTCGCCCTGGACTTCGTAACGCAGTACCACATCGCGGCGGCCGGCGTGGCGCAGGTTCAGCTCGATCCGCAGCTCGCCGCGCACGGCGTCGCGTTCGCTGGCGGCGGCGATGAAGGCCTCGCTGCGCTCGAAGGCGATGGGGGCGTGGGTTTCGGCGAAGGCGGTAGCGGGGGCAAAGCTCATGGCGGGCATCCGAAGTGACGGGGCCATCGAGCTTGCAAGTCGCACGTACGCCAGGGCGCACGTCGCAACCATCTTCCGACCAACGCAGAGCGGGCCGCAGGAATTGGCACCTTCACACGACTTGCGTCGCGTTGGGTTGCCCCGGCTTCAAAGGGCCTGTCCCTCAGCCGGTCTCGATGGATGCGGCCAGTCTGCCCGCGCCTCGGAGGCCTGTCAATCGCTTCATCCGCATATAGCGATTAATCATAAGCCGACAACCGGCATCGCAAAAGCCGGCGGCCGCCGCATACACTTCGCGTCCATGACCCCACGCCTTCTTGTCGCGGCCAGCCTCGCCGCCCTGCTCGCCGCCTGCGCGACCACGCGGACCGCTCCCGCCCCCGCCGTCCGCACCCCGGGCGTCACCTCGATCGCCGAGCGCTACGTCTCGGCCGAGACGCCGAAGGAAGAGCTGGATTCGCTCGCCACCTGGCCGACCGAGGACGGCAAGACCTGGCTGATCGCGACCGCCAAATCGACCCACCGCCTGGACGTCTACGACGCCGACACCGGCGCCGCGTTGCGCACGGTCGGCGGCGAAGGCAAGGCGATCGGCCAGTTCGACCGCCCCAACGGCATCGCGGTCTACGCCGACCACGTGTTCGTGGTGGAACGCGACAACCGCCGCGTGCAGGTGTTCGCGCTGCCCGACTTCACCCCGCTGGGCAGCTTCGGCGAACAGGAGCTGCGCAGCCCCTACGGCATCTGGCTGACCGAGACCGAGCCGGGCGAGCTCGAGGTCTACGTCACCGACAGCTTCATGTACGGCAAGAAGTTCGACGAAGTGCCGCCGTGGGCCGAGCTCGACCAGCGCGTGCGCCGTTACCGCGTCCAGTTCGACCAGGACGGCCGCCTGCGCGCCAACTACGGCGGCTCCTTCGGCGACACCAGCGAGGCCGCAGCCCTGCGCATGGTCGAGTCGATCGCCGGCGACCCGGCCAACGACCGCATGCTGATCGCCGACGAAGACCGCCGCCACGAATCGACCCTGCGCGAGTACACCTTCGGCGGCAAGTACACCGGCCGCAGCCTGCCCGACCGCAGCTTCGGCGCCGAGGCCGAGGGCGTGGCGCTGTGGACCTGCCCGGACGGCGGCGGCTACTGGATCGCGGTCGACCAACTCGCGCCGCTGACCGTGTTCCACCTGTTCGACCGCATCACCCTGGCGCCGGTGGGCAGCTTCGAAGGCAAGGTCACCTCGCACACCGACGGCGTCGCCCTGCACGCCGCCGCCACCGCGGCCTTCCCCAGCGGCGCGCTGTTCGCCGTACACGACGATAAAGCCGTGACCGCGTTCGACCTCGCCGATGTCGCCCACGCGCTAAACTTGAAACCGGGCTGCACCGAGTAGGAAATCGCATGGTTTGGGGGCCGCGCGCCTTAGCCGTATCGCTGTGCGTGGCGGCCCTGGCCGCCGCGCCGCAGGCGCATGCCGCCAAGATCTACCGCTGGACCGACCGCAGCGGCATCACCCACTACGGCGACCACGTCCCCGACGCCGCGCCGCCGTCCGAGGTCAAGGTGATCCCGGTCCACAGCGAGCCCGGCGCGATCGCGCGGCTGCGGATCGAGTCCGACGGCAGCCGCTACCTGGCCTGGGCCGACAACAACCTGTCCGGGCCGATCGAGGTCAAGGTCGACTACAGCCAGAGCTACGGCGGCGGTGTGGGCGGCACTTCGACCCTGCCGGCGCGGGCCACGGTCGCCGCGCGCGCCAGCGCCCTGGTCGCGGTGCTCAGCAGCGAGGATTCCGGGCGCGGCGTGGAACTGCAGATGGAAAGCCTGCCCGGCGACCCCAGCGCGCGTCCGCGCAACGTCGATTACCTGCTGCCGCTGCGCCAGAACAATTTCCGCATCGACCAGGGCTACGGCGGCCAGTTCAGCCACAGCGATCCCGAGAACCGCTACGCGGTCGATTTCGCCGCCGAGATCGGCACCCCGGTGCTGGCCGCGCGCGAAGGCGTGGTGATGCAGGTCGAGTCGGACTTCGACAAGGCCGGCCTCAATCGCGAGCGGTACGGCGGCCGCGCCAACTTCGTCCGCATCGTCCACGACGACGGCAGCATGGCCCTGTACGCCCACCTCAAGGCCGACGGGGCGCTGGTCCGGGTCGGCCAGCGCGTGCGCGCCGGCCAGCAGATCGGCCTGTCCGGCAACACCGGCTTCACCACCGGGCCGCACCTGCACTTCGCGATCCAGGTCAACCGCGGCATGCGCCTGGAGTCGATTCCGTTCCGGATGAACGGGCGGGCGGGGCCGTTGCGGATTTCGGGCGGGCCTTGAGGGCTGGAGCGGTGCTTCGGGGCTGACGACGCAGGCGGGATTCGCGCGCCCCCGTCCGGCCCCGCGGGCCAGCTTCCCCCGCGGGCGGGGGAAGGCAGTCGGTATAGGGCTTTTCCAGGCGGCTATAATCGCCGGCCTACTCCTTACCTTCCGGCGCGCCCGGTGCGCGCCGTCGCCATGTCCGACGTTTCCCTAGAAGCCCTCCGCCGCCGCACCTTCGCGATCATTTCGCACCCCGACGCCGGCAAGACCACCCTGACCGAGAAGCTGCTGCTGTTCGGCGGCGCGATCCAGATGGCCGGCTCGGTCAAGGGCCGCAAGGCCGCGCGCCATGCGACCTCGGACTGGATGGCGCTGGAAAAAGAGCGCGGCATCTCGGTGACCTCGTCGGTGATGCAGTTCCCGTACGAAGGCCGCATCGTCAACCTGCTCGACACCCCCGGCCACGCCGACTTCGGCGAGGACACCTACCGCGTGCTGACCGCGGTCGACTCGGCGCTGATGGTGATCGACGTCGCCAAGGGCGTCGAGGAACGCACGATCAAGCTGATGGAGGTCTGCCGCCTGCGCGACACGCCGATCATGACCTTCATCAACAAACTCGACCGCGAGGGCAAGAACCCGATCGACCTGCTGGATGAAGTGGAATCGGTGCTGGGCATCCAGTGCGCGCCGATCACCTGGCCGATCGGCATGGGCCAGCGCCTCAAGGGCGTGGTGCATCTGCTTACCGGCGAAGTGCATCTGTTCGAACAGGGCCGCAACTTCACCCGCCAGGATTCGACTATTTTCGCCTCGATCGACGACCCGGCGCTGGAGGCGCGCATCGGCGCGGACGCGCTGCGCGAAGTGCGCGACGAGCTCGAACTCGTGCAGGGCGCATCGCACCCGTTCGACAAGCAGGCCTATCTTGCCGGCAAGCAGACGCCGGTGTCGTTCGGCTCGGCGGTCAACAACTTCGGCGTGCAGCTGCTGCTGGATTTCTTCGTCGAGCACGCACCGCCGCCGAAGCCGCGCGAGACCACCGGCCGCGAAGTCGCGGCGACGGAAAACAAGCTCACCGGTTTCGTGTTCAAGATCCAGGCGAACATGGATCCGCAGCACCGCGACCGCGTGGCGTTCATGCGCATCTGCTCTGGCAAGTTCAGTGCCGGCATGAAGGCTTTCCAGGTGCGCACCGGCAAGGAAGTGAAGCTGGCCAATGCGCTGACGTTCATGGCTTCCGACCGCGAGATCGCCGAAACCGCCTACTCCGGCGACGTCATCGGCATCCACAACCACGGCACGATTTCGATCGGCGACAGTTTCACCGAGGGCGAGGCGCTGTCGTTCACCGGCATCCCGAACTTCGCGCCGGAGCTGTTCCGGCGCGCGCGCCTGCGCGACCCGCTCAAGCTCAAGCAGTTGCAGAAGGGTCTGGCCCAGCTGTCCGAAGAGGGCGCGACCCAGTTCTTCCGGCCGCTGATGAGCAACGACCTGATCCTGGGTGCGGTGGGCGTGCTGCAGTTCGACGTGGTCGCCTATCGGCTCAAGGACGAGTACAGCGTCGACGCCAGCTTCGAGCAGGTCAGCGTCGCCACCGCGCGCTGGATCCGCTGCAGCGACGCCAAGAAGCTGGAAGAGTTCCGCGACAAGAACGCGATGAACCTCGCCCTCGACGCCGCCGGCGAACTGGTCTACCTGGCCCCGACCCGGGTCAACCTGCAACTGGCGCAGGAGCGCGCGCCGGGCGTGCAGTTCCTGGCCACGCGCGAGCATGCGCACGCGGTGGCCGTCGACTGATGTCGCGGCTGCGGCAGTGGTGGCTCTACTTGTTGAGCAAGCGCAGCGAAGTCGCCGCGCTCGACTACAAGGACGCCTACATGGCCAAGGTGATCATGGACATCCACCGCCTGCGCAGCGACAAGGCGCAGGCGATGGTGCCGCTGCACGCCCTGCACCCGATCCACCGCATCGACCGCGAATCCGCGCAGCAGGCCACCCGGGCCCGCGCCCAGGCCCTGGCGGCGCGGCGCGAGGAACTGCTCGCCCACGGCCGCCTCGACCTGGCCGCCCTGACCGAGATCATCCCCTCGGTCTCGCAGATCAAGGTCGTCCAGGACGGCGAGCGCTGGCTCGCGTTCGAGGGCAACGGCCGGCTCTATGCCATGCGCGAGGCCTTCGGCGCGGACTGCGCCCTGGCGGTCGAGGTCGAGGAATACCGCTTCGGGCGGCCGCACAAGATCCAGCGCCGGCTGCGGCGGGTGCGCCGGCTCAACGAGCTGGAATGAAACGCTGGGCGCGAAGTCCCGCCCCGCCGCGCAAATTACGCACCCCATCACAAATCTGAATAGATCGGCTAGGATCTTGCCACCGCGGCAGGGGGCCGCGGTATCAACCGCAAGGGGAGCTCTATGTATCTATTGGGTTTGATTTTGAGCGTGGTCGGCGGGCTGTGGATCGTCGTCAACGCGTTCCGTGAAAGCTTGCTGTGGGGGCTGGGTTCGCTGTTGATCCCGTTGGTCGCGTTGATCTTCGCGATCATGAACTTCTCCGCGAACAAGATCCCGCTGCTGATCTGCGTGATCGGCGCCGTGCTGACGGTCATGGGCATGCCGTCGATGTCGGAGATCGCCGCTGGCGCGCAGCCGGCGGCGTGAAGCGGCACCGTCCGGCGCGCTGGCCGCGCCGGACGTCTTGATTCCATCCGCGCCGGAACCCGGCGACCGCTCAGAACTCGTAGCCGAACAGTTCCAGGTCGCGCCGGTACAGCGCGGACACGCCGTCGATCAGTTCTGGATCGTAGTAGTCGCGATAGTGTCCGCGGCGCGAGCTGTTGATCACGCCCAGTTCGGTGGTGGGCAGCCCCAGGCGCGCGCAGATCGCGTCGTACGAGCCCTGCATGTCCTCGACCCGGCCGACCGTGTCGGCCAGCATTTCGCCGTCGGCGCCGGTGACGAAGCTGTGCTGCGGCACGAACAGGATGTGCTGCATCGGCCGCGCCTCGAACAGAATGTGCCGCATCACCCCTTTGGGATTGCGCGAGAACGCGTCGTTGGCGCGGGTCATGAACGCGCAGTAGGACACGAAGCGGTCGTAGGGATTGCGCACGAAGGCGAACTTCAGATAACCGCCGAACGCGTCCTCGCCGAGGAACGGCCGCACCTGCTGCAGGCTGATGTGGCCGTGGGTGATCGCGGCCAGTTCCTCGAACGGGAAGCGCTTGTTCACGAACAGCGCGACCTGCTCCAGATCGTCGGCGCTCATATGCGCGCGCAGGGCCTGGCGCACCGAGTGGGTGCCGGTTTTGGGGATCGCGGCGAAGACGAAACGGTGCTGGTGGGAAATGATCATGCGCGTGGTCGCGGAGCGGTACGCCGATCATAGGCAATCCGGCGCCGGCGTCACACTGAGTAATTGCTCCAGTCCGCGCTAGGATGCTGGTCGTATGCCCACCGCCCACGCCCACCACGGCTCGGTCCGCGAGGAGATCGCCAACGCGCTCACCCACGGCCTGGGCGCGACCGCCGCGCTCGCCGGCGGCGCGGTCCTGATCACCCTCGCGGCGCTGTACGGCAGCACCTGGCAATTGGCCGGCGCGATCGTGTTCGGCGTCAGCCTGCTGCTGCTGTACGTCGCCTCGACCCTGTACCACGCGATCCAGCACCCGACCGCCAAGGCGCGGTTGAAGGTGTTCGACCACTGCGCGATCTACCTGCTGATCGCCGGCACCTACACCCCGTTCACCCTGGTCCTGCGCGGCCCTTGGGGCTGGGGCTTGTTCACCGCGATCTGGTTGCTGGCCTTCGCCGGAATCGTGTTCAAGCTGTTCTACACCGGCCGCTTCAAGTTGCTGTCGACCGCGATCTACATCGCGATGGGTTGGCTGGTGATCGTGGCGATCAAGCCGCTGATCGGCGCGCTCGACGCCTGGACCCTGGGCTGGCTGCTCGCCGGCGGCCTGAGCTACACGCTGGGCACCGTGTTCTACCACCGGCCCGCGCTGCCTTACTCGCATGCGATCTGGCATATGTTCGTGATCGGCGGCAGCGTCTGCCACTACGTCGCGGTCATGGCGCAGGTGATTCCCACGCGCTGAGCCGACGCCGCGCTCATCTGCCTGAACCCCGCGCAACACGTTCACCTGCGCTTGACCGCCGACTGCGGATCGTGGGGCATCCGCATCAGGAAGGCGGCGGCGCGCGAACGACGGCGCCGACTCCGGACGGCACCGAGTCCGGACCGCTCCGGAACCGCCCCACACGCATGAGCGCCAACGACCCCCACGCCGGCCGGGGCGACACCCGACCCGACATCGCCGCACATCCGAGCCCTGCGCAGCGCGCGGCGATCGCGCTGCGGCGGCATCCCTGGTGCAGCGCCGCCGCGCTGATCCTGCTGGCCATCGCGCTCCTGGTGGCGCTGTGGGACTGGAACTGGCTGCGCGGCCCGATCGAGCGCCAGGTGCAGGCTCGCACCGGCCGCGATTTCGACATCGCCGGCGATCTCGACGTCGACCTGGGCTGGACCCCGACCATCCGCGCCGACGCGCTGCGCTTCGGCAATGCCGCGTGGTCGCAGCGACCGACCATGGCGGCCGCCGACCGCCTGCAGTTCAAAGTCGAACTGTTGCCGCTGCTGCGCGGCGAAGTGCGTATCCCCGAACTGCGCCTGAGCCGCCCGCGCCTGTATCTGGAAAACGATGCCAAGCAGGGCGGAAATTGGGTGTTCGGCGAATCCGGCGGCGATGCCCTGCAGTTGCGCCGGATCTGGATCGACCGCGGCGAGTTGAGCTTCCTCGACCCGTCCAGCCGCAGCGACATGCGCTTCGAGATCGCCAGCCAGGCAGCGCGCGCGGGCGACGACGCCGCGCCGATCGCCGCGCGCGGCAGCGGGCGCTGGAAAGGCAACCGTTTCACTCTGCAGGGACGCGCCGAATCGCCGTTGGAACTGCGCGATCGCGAACGCCCGTACCAGGTCGACGTGCGCGCCAGCGCCGGCGCGACTCACGCGCATGCGCGCGGCACATTGCTCGATCCGTTGCGGCTGCGCGACTTCGACCTGCGCCTGGCCTTGTCGGGTCAGGACATGGCCGATCTGTATCCGCTGATCGGCGTGGCCACCCCGCCGACCCCGCCCTATGCGCTCGACGGCCGCTTGCGCCGCGATATCGCCGGCACCCACACCACCTGGCACTACGACGGTTTCACCGGCAAGGTCGGCGACAGCGACCTGTCCGGCCGCGCCAGCGTCGAGACCGGCGGCGCCCGCCCCCATCTGCGCGCCGACCTGCACTCGCGCCGGCTCGATTTCGACGACCTGTCCGGCTTCGTCGGCGCCGCGCCGCAAACCGGCGGCGGCGAATCCAGCAATGCCGAACTCGCAGCGCAAGCCGCGCGCGAACGCGCCAGCGCGCGCGTGCTGCCCGACAAGCCCTACCGCCTGGACAAGCTGCGCGCGATGGACGCCGACGTGCGCTGGAAGGCGCAGCGCATCAACGCCCCGGGTTGGCCGATCGACGACATGGACGCGAACCTGCTGCTGGAAGGCGGAGTCCTGCGGCTGCAGCCGCTGGATTTCGGCGTCGCCGACGGCCGCATCCGCTCGACCGTGCACATGGACGCGCGCCGTCCGACCATCGCGACCCGCGCCGAGATCGAAGCGCGCGGCCTGACCCTGGCCAAGCTGATGCCGACGGTGGAACTGGCGCGCGACGCGATCGGCAAGGTCGGCGGCCGGGTCGTGCTCGACGGCGAAGGCAATTCGATCGCCGCCATGCTCGGCAGCAGCGACGGCGACGTCGCGATCGGCATGGGTCCGGGACGGATCAGCAACCTGCTGATGGAATACACCGGCATCGACATCGCCGAGATCGTCAAATTCAAGCTCAGCCACGACCGCCAGATCCCGATCCGCTGCGCGTTCGGCGACTTCGACGTGCGCGACGGCCTGATGCACAGCCATGCGCTCGCGTTCGACACCAGCGACACCATCCTGATCGGCGAAGGCGATATCAATCTGCGCGACGAAACCCTGGACCTGACCGTCCGCGCGCGGCCGAAAGACCGAAGCCTGCTGGCGCTGCGCTCGCCGTTGAAGGTCAGCGGCACGTTCAAGCATCCCAGCGCCAAGCCCGACTACGCTCGCGTGGGGCTGCGCGGCGCGGTGGCCCTGACGCTGGCCACGATCGCTCCGCCGGCGGCCCTGCTGGCGACGATAGAATGGGGACCGGGCAAGGACGCGGCCTGCGGCGGCCATTACGCACGCTAATCGGCGCCGCTGGATGCGGGTCGGTCCGGCGCGGATCGCTCAGCCAGCAACGCTCAGCTGGCGATGCTCAACTGGCGATGTAGCGCTGCAACTGGTCGAGTTCGAGCTGCTGGTCCTCGATCACCGCCTTGACCAGGTCGCCGATCGAAACCACGCCCACCACCTGCCCGCCCTGCACCACCGGCAGATGGCGGATGCGGCGGTCGGTGACGATCTGCATGCAGCGCTCGGCGCTGTCGTCCAGGCCGACGCTGAGCACTTCGACGGTCATGATGTCGCGCACCGGCGTGTCCGCCGATGAGCGGCCCTGCAGCACGATCTTGCGCGCGTAATCGCGCTCGGACAGGATCCCGGCCAATCGCGGGCCTTCCATTACCAATACCGCGCCGATGCGCTTTTCGGCCATCAGCCGGATCGCGTCGATGACCGGCGCGTCCGGACCGATCGCGAACACTTCAGACGCTTTCGCTTCGAGCAGTTGCCGTACGGTACGCATGGCCTTCTCCTTCCGCGATCTGGGACGGGGGCAGCGAGCCCTGACCCGAGGATACTCCTGCCGCCGGCCACCAGGTGTCTACGAGGTAGAGCGGCCGCTGCTTGGATTCTTCGTACAAGCGACCCAGGTATTCGCCTATCAGGCCCAGCGCGATCAGTTGCACGCCGCCCAGGAACAGGATTACCGCCATCATGGTCGGCCAACCGGCGACCGGGTCGCCCCACAGCAGCGCCTTGGCCACGACCCAGACGCCGAAGCCGAACGCGAACAGCGCGGTCGCCAGACCCAGGTAGGTCGCCAGCCGCAGCGGCGCGGTCGAGAAACTGGTGATGCCTTCCAGCGCAAGGTTCCACAGCCGCCAGAAATTGAACTTGCTGGCGCCGGCCACGCGCGCCTCGCGGTGATAGGGCAGCGCGACCCGGTTGTAGCCGACCCAGCCGAACAGGCCCTTCATGAAACGGTGACGTTCGCGCAGCTGGTGCAGGCCGGCCAGGGCGCGTTCCGACAGCAGGCGGAAGTCGCCGGTGTCGGCCGGGATCGGGGTCTTGGACAGCCGCCCGATCACCCGATAGAAGGCATGCGCGGTGGTGCGCTTGATCCAGCCCTCGCCTTCGCGTTCGATGCGGGTGCCGTAGACGTCGTCGTAGCCTTCGCGCCATTTGACGATGAAGGCCGGGATCAGTTCCGGCGGATCCTGGCCGTCGGCGTCCAGGATCAGGGCGGCGCCGCGCTCGACCCGGTCCAGGCCGGCGGTCAGCGCCAGCTCCTTGCCGAAGTTGCGCGACAAGCGCAGCAGCGCGACCCGCGGATCGGCGGCGGCGATACCTTCCAGCACCGTCCAGGTGCCGTCGCGGCTGCCGTCGTCGACGTAGAGCACGCGGCCCTCGACGCCGTCGGCGGCGACCGCATCCAACGCCGCGGCGATGCGCGGCTGCAGCAGCGGCAGGCTGTCGGCCTCGTTGTAGGCGGCGACGACGACGGTGAGCAGATCGCGATTCATGCGCTCAATCATAGCCGCCGGGCGCGACGGCGGTGTGCGCAGGCTTGGCCGGAATCGCGCCGCGGCCCAGCCCCCGCGGGCGCGCTCAGTCGATCTGCTTGAGGTAGCCGTTGCCGCCGATGTAGCGCATCTGGCGCTGGATCGCGTTGGCGCGGCGCTGCACGTAAGGACCGGGGCGGGCGATGCTGTAGCGCCTGGGGTTGGGCAGTACCGCGGCCATGCGCGCGGCTTCGGCCGGGCTCAGGCGCGAGGCGTCCTTGCGGTAATAGGTGCGGGCGGCGGCCTGGGCGCCGTACACGCCGTCGCCGAACTCGGCGATGTTGGCGTAGACCTCGATGATGCGGTGCTTGGGCCACATCAGCTCGATCAGTAGGGTGTACCAAGCCTCGATGCCCTTGCGCACCCAGCTGCGGCCGCTCCACAGGAACAGGTTCTTCGCGGTCTGCTGGCTGATGGTGCTGCCGCCGCGGACCTTGCGGCCGCGCGCGTTGCTCTTGCGCGCCTTCTCGATGGCCTTGAGATCGAAGCCGAAGTGCTCGGCGAAGTTCTGGTCCTCCGAGGCGACCAGCGCGACCGGCACGTTGGACGAGATCTCGTCCAGGTCGCGCCAGTCGTAGGCGACGCGGAAGCCGAAATCGCCGCTGCCCCAGGCCTCGAACTGGCGCGCGACCATGAAGGCGCTGAGCGGCGGATCGATGAAGCGCAGCACCGCGACCTGCAGGATCGAGGCGGCCAGGAACAGGAAGGGCAGCGCCAGCAGCCAGCGCAGCCAACGGCGTCGGCGGCGGGGCGCCGCCGCTGCGGGGACGGACTCGTTCACGACTTGCACTGCCTGCACTCCATCCCCATCTAGCCCGGTCTCCCCTTTCACGCGGTCGCCCGCATTATCCGTGATCGGATAAGAATGCAGCACGCACCGCGCCGCACGAGTCCCGCAATGAACGACGCCACCCCCGCCCCCACCGATGCCGCCCGCGACGACCGCGACCGCCTGACCCGGTTCCTGATCGAAGGCGCCGGCGTGCGCGGCGTGCGCGTGCACCTGGACCAGACCTGGCGCCAGATCCGCGAACGCGCCGAGTATCCGCCCGCGGCGGCCGAGCTGCTGGGCGAGGCCGCGGCCGCGGCGGCGCTGTTCACCGGCCATGCCAAGGTCGAGGGCCGGCTGTCCGTGCAACTGCGCGGCGAGGGCGCCCTGCGCACCCTGTTCGCCGAATGCACCGCGGCCGGCACCCTGCGCGGCATCGCCCAGCTGGCCGAGGAAGGCGGCGAGGTCTCGCGCGACCTGCGCCAGCTCGGCCCGGACGCGGTCCTGGCGATCACCATCGAGAACCCGCCGGTCGGCAGCCGCGCCGGCGACGACCGCGACCCGGCCCGCTACCAGGGCCTGGTGGCGCTGGACTCGGATTCGCTCAGCGGCGCCTTCGAGGACTATTTCCGCCAGTCCGAACAGCTGCCGACCCGGCTGCTGCTGGTCGCCGACGAGCGCCAGGCCGCCGGCCTGATGCTGCAGAAGCTGCCCGGCGACGGCGGCGACGAGGACGGCTGGGCCCGGGTCGGGGCCCTGTTCGACACCCTCCGGCCCGGCGAACTGCTGGATTGGGATACCGCCACCCTGTTGACCCGCCTGTTCCACGAGGACGGGATCCAGCTGCTGGGCGGCAAGGCCCTGAGCTTCGCCTGCTCCTGTTCGCGCGAACGGGTCGAGGCCATGCTGGTCTCGCTGGGCCAGGAGGAGGCCGAGGCGGCGGCCGCCGCGGCCGATGGCGAGGCCCATATCCGTTGCGAGTTCTGTGGCCAGAGCTATCGTTTCGGCGCCGAGCAGATCGGCCGCCTGTTCGCGGTCGCGGCCGCCGAAGTGGCAGGCCCGGACCGCCTGCAATAGGGCCTTCACACCGTCGTCTCGGTTTGTTAAATAAACATAAACCGTCTATAGTCTTCATCCAGGTTCTAGGGGAACTTGACCGGCCCAACCCGGTCGTATCGTCACCATGCTCACGCGCTCGCTACGCCTGTCGTTTGCCTTGATGCTCGCCTTCGGCGCGGCGTCCGGCGCGCATGCGCAGTCGTCCAAGCGCGGCGACACGACGTATCTGCCGGTCTGGAACCAGTCCAACGGCAAGGTCGAATACCTGCTGCAACTCGAACCCACCAACGCCCCGGTCGCCGGCGCGCGCTGGCGTGTCGGCAGCAATTCGCTCGATGCCGCATTCGGCCTCGATGCGGGCGACACCCTGGGGCTGGTCTGCGATCGCAAGACCGGCCTCGCCGGCGCGATCGGCAACCTCGCCAATCACTGCATGCTCGCCGCGCTCGATGAAGACGACCGCGGCGGTGCGCGTCAGGTGTCCGCGGGTGCGGCATTGAGCCGCCCCGGCGGCAAGATCGGGCTCACCGTCGGCACCGGCAAGGACAACTTGCCCGCCTGGCTGAGTCCGAACGGCCGCAACAGCAAACTCGACCAGCACACCCTGACCGTCTACGGCCAGAAGAACATCGGCCGCGAGGCCACGGTGTCGATCGGCGGCACCTGGGCGCGTGCGCGCCTGATTCCCGCCGGCGAAATGCCGACCATCGCCGACCGCTGGAACAGCAAGAGCCTCACCATCGGCGCCGGCTACGGCAACTTCGGCGCCAACATCGTCGGCCGCGTGGTCGACACCCCCGGCCAGCCGGGTCAGTGGGAAGGCCTGGGCGTCGGCCTGACCTGGCGCACCCCGTGGAGCGGACAGCTCTCGGTCGGCGCCGAGAACGTGATCACCCGCGGCAAGAACCCGTTCGCGCCGGGCAACAGCGACAAGGACGAAGGCACCGTGCCCTACGTCCGCTACGAGCAGGACCTCTAAGCAGGCTCCTCGCCGGCACCGCGATCGCGGTGCCTCTCCATTCCGTTTCGCAGCTTCCGGGCATCTTGGTGCCGCGTTGAACGTGCCTCGTCAGTCACGATCGGCATGCTCATTCGCGCAGTCGACCCAGCCCCCTGAACGCAGGCGACGCCCTCGGCCGCGCACGACCGACGACGTGCCGTAGTTCCGCGACCGGCAAGCCGGACAGGGCTCCGTCGCCGATGCGCCAGTTCGGTTCCGCGTCTCGTTTCTTGCCCTGCCCGACGCCCACGCGGCGCAATTCCATAGGGCGCCCAACCATTTCGATCGGGGTTAAAACTTCAATACGTTTGCGTACTTAGGCGGCTGAATGCGGCATAGGGCCGCTCGTGGGCAACGCTAGCTGAATGAAGTGAAGAATTTGTCAAAACTCGACATTTAACGACACTTTAATTTTTGCCATCTCATCGGTACGATCCAGCGCACCTTGCTGGAATTGGCGTCTTACTTGACTCCGCCGGCTTGGTCCCATGGGTACCACCATTCCGATTTCTGGAGAGAGAGATGACCTTTAAGACCACCCAGCTCCGCGACGCGATTACCTTCGCGCTCGCCGTGGGCGCCACTGCCGCCGCCGGCACGGGTGTGGCCTTTGCGCAAGAAGAGAGCAAAGATCCCACCACCCTCGATCGCATCGAAGTAACCGGTTCGCGCATCAAGCGCGCCGACATCGAAACCTCGCAGCCGATCTTCTCGCTCAGCCGCGAAGACATCAGCGCCCAGGGCCTGACCTCGGTCGGCGACGTGATCCAGAACATCACGTCCAACGGCTCGACGCTGAACAGCACGTACAACAACGGCGGCAACGGCGAAACCCGCGTCAACCTGCGCAACGTTGGCTCGAACCGCACCCTGGTGCTGGTCAACGGCCGTCGTTGGGTCGGTGGCACCGGTCTCGGTGGCGCGGTCGACCTCAACACGATCCCGACCGCAGCCGTCGAGCGCATCGAAGTCCTGAAGGACGGCGCCTCGACCATCTACGGTTCCGACGCCATCGCCGGCGTGGTCAACGTGATCCTGCGCCGCAACTTCGAAGGCGCCGAAGCCAACGCCTATATCGGCGCGTTCGACAAGGGCGACGGCGAGCGTCAGTCCTACGACTTCACCATCGGCACCTCGTCCGACCGCTGGAGCGCAATGCTCGGCGTCGGTTACGTGAAGGAAGAGCCGGTCAGTGCAGGCGATCGCAAGATCTCGGCGGTGCCGAACTTTGGCGCCAGCGCCGGCTTCGGCAACAGCAGCACCACGCCTCAGGGCCGCATGCAGCTGCGCGGCACCTCGCGCTTCTTCGTGCCGACGCCGACCTCGGGCACTCCGACCAGCACGCGCACCTACGACCCTGCATCCGACGCCTACAACTTTGCGCCGGACAACTATCTGATCACGCCGCAGGAGCGCAAGTCGTTGTTCGCGTCGGGCACCCTCGACATCACCGACAACGTCCGCTTCAAGATCACCACGACGTACAACGAGCGCGTGTCGGAGCAGTTGCTCGCCGCCAGCCCGATCAACCTCGGCACGATCGCGCCGGGCACGAACGGCGCCAACATCTTCATCTCGTCGCAGAGCATCTACAATCCTTACGGCGCCGACGTCACCAGCATTCAGTACCGTCCGACGGAACTGGGTGGCCGTAGCTTCAATCAGGAAGTCAGCACCTACGCCTTCGACGGCGCGTTTGAAGGCAACTTCGATCTCGGTGAGCGCACTTTCGATTGGGAAGCCGGCTATTTCTACGGCGAGAACAAGCGCTACGACACGACCTTTGGCCTGTACAACATCAGCGCGCTGCGCAATGCGCTGGGCCCGTCGTTCCGCGACGCCCAGGGCGTGGCCCGTTGCGGTACCCCGACCGCGGTCATCTCCGGTTGCGTGCCGCTGAACCTGCTCAGCGGCGGTGGCGGCTTCACCCCGGAAATGGCGTCCTACTCCGGCTTCGTGGCTCACGACAACCGTGGCTACAAGCAGAAGACCTACTACGCCAACGTCGGCGGCGACCTGTTCGACCTGCCGGGCGGCCCGCTGGCCTTCTCGTTCGGCATGGAACACCGCAGCGAAAGCGGCTTCGACCAGCCCGACGCGATCGTCAACACCGGCGACACCACCGGCAACTCGCGTAAGGCGACCGCCGGCGGCTACTCGCTGGACGAGGCCTACCTCGAACTGGCCGTGCCGGTCCTGGCCGACGTGCCGTTCGCCAAGCTGCTCGACTTCTCGCTGGCGACCCGCTACTCGGACTACAGCAACTTCGGCGACACGCTGAACAGCAAGTTCGGTTTCCGCTGGAAGCCGATCGACGACCTGATGATCCGCGGCAACTGGTCGGAAGGCTTCCGCGCTCCGTCGATTGCAGAGCTGTTCACCGGCGTCTCCGACACCTTCCAGAACGTCACCGATCCGTGCCGCGGCTTCCTCGGCTCGAACGCACCGGGTAATGCGAATCCGGATCGTCCTGCTTCGTGCGCCAGCATTCCGGCATACGTCCAGGCCAACAACCAGATCCGTACCACCACCGGCGGCAACACGCAGCTCGGCCCGGAGAACTCCACCTCCAAGACCTTGGGCTTCGTGTACAGCCCGAGCTGGGCGGAAGGTCTGGACATCTCGCTGGACTGGTGGGAGATCAAGATCGAGAACGCGATCTTCACCCAGACCGCGCAGGCGATCCTGGACAACTGCTACCGCAACGGCACGGCCAGCGCTTGCGCGCTGATCAGCCGCGCGGCTGACGGCCAGATCTCCGGCCTGCAGGCGACCCCGGCCAACGTCGGCACGATCTTCAACGAAGGCTACGACCTGACCGTCGGCTACAAGTTGCCGGAAACCTCGTGGGGCAAGTTCCGCTTCGTGTGGGATACGACCTACTTGGCCAAGTCGACCACCGACGTCAACGGCGACGGCGTCGTCTCCGAAGACCCGGTGACTGGCGAGGGCGGCGACACCGTTGGCGAATACTTCAGCCGCAACAACAACTGGCGTATCCGTTCCAACCTGGCCGTCAACTGGGAGAAGGGCGACTTCGGTGCGACCTGGTTCGTGCGCTACTTCTCGGCTCAGGACGAATCGTGCGCCACGATCAATTCGACCCAGTGGGCGAACCTCTGCTCGGATCCGACCCGCTTCACCAACCTCGACGGCAATGACCCGGGTACCGCCCCGGACGGTCCGCGCGCCCGCCCGGAGAACCGCATCGCCGCGACCACGTATCACGACGCCAGCGTCTTCTTCAACGCGCCGTGGAACGCCCGCATCACCGTTGGCGTGAACAACATCTTCGACAAGGATCCGCCGCGCGCTGCGTCGACCTTCGCCAACAGCTTCGACCCGCAGTACGAAATCCCGGGCCGATTCCTGTACTTCCGCTACTCGCAGAAGTTCTGATCGACCCGCTGCAAATGCTGCAAACCGCTACGGCCCCATACGGGGCCGTAGCTTTTTGGGGGCCATCTCACCAACTCGTGCGACCACAGCCCAGTCAGTTAACAACACTTTAATTACTTGGCGGACGCAGCTAGTATCGGCCGCAGCCTTGCCGATTTAGGCCATTCATTTTGCGCCACCCGGCAGGCTCCCATGGGACACCAAGACTGACTTGGAGAGAGAGATGACCTTGAAGACCACCCAGCTCCGCGACGCGATTACCTTCGCGCTCGCCGTGGGCGCCACCGCAGCGGCGGGCACCGGCGTAGCCTTTGCCCAGGAAACCGAAAAGGAAGCCACTACCCTCGATCGCATCGAGGTGACCGGCTCGCGCATCAAGCGCACCGACATCGAAACCTCGCAGCCGGTGTTCTCGCTGAGCCGCGACGACATCCAGGCCCAGGGCCTGACCTCGGTCGGCGATGTGATCCAGAACATCACCGCCAACGGCTCCACCCTCAACAGCACCTTCAATAACGGCGGCAACGGCGAAACCCGCGTCAGCCTGCGCAACCTCGGCTCGAACCGCACCCTGGTGCTGGTCAACGGCCGTCGTTGGGTCGGCGGCACCGGCCTCGGTGGCGCGGTCGACCTCAACACCATCCCGACCGCAGCCGTCGAGCGCATTGAAGTCCTGAAGGACGGCGCCTCGACGATCTACGGTTCCGACGCCATCGCCGGCGTCGTCAACGTGATCCTGCGCCAGAACTACGAAGGCGCCGAAGCCAACGCCTACCTCGGTACCTACTCCGACGGCGACGGCTTCCGCGAAGCCTACGACTTCACCGTCGGCGCCGCCTCCGACCGCTGGACCGCCATGTTCGGCGTCGGCTACGTCAAGGAAGAGCCGGTCATGGCCGGCGATCGCAAGATCTCGAAGGAGCCCGTCGCCGGTACCGGCAACGCCTTCGGCAGCTCGACCGTGCCCAACGGCCGCTTCGCCCTCTGCGGCGGCACCTACGATCCGGCCACCGGCACCTGTTCGGTCGGCGAGACCCGTCCCAACGGCACCGCCGGTCAGTTCACCTACAACGACGGCCAGTCGGGCCTGAATTGGCGTAACCGCACCGGCGCGGACATCTACAACTTCGCCCCGGACAACTACCTGCTGACCCCGCAGGAGCGCAAGTCGCTGTTCGCGGCCGGTTCGTTGGACATCACCGACAACCTGCGCTTCAAGACCACGCTGACCTACAACAACCGCAAGTCGGAACAGTTGCTGGCGGCGATGCCGATCGTGCTCGGCAGCGGCCCGGGCGCCAACGCCCAGTCCAAGCAGCTCACGATCAGCCCGGACAGCATCTACAACCCCTTCGGCCAGACCGTGTCGCGTATCCAGCGCCGCGCGATCGAAGCCGGCTACCGCACCTTCGAGCAGGACGTCGACACCTTCGCCGCCAACTTCGGTCTCGAAGGCACCCTGAACGTCGGCAGCAAGCCGTTCGACTGGGAAGCGGGCTACTTCTACGGCGAGAACAAGCAGAACAACGTCACCGAAGGCCTGTTCAACGTGCTGGCGCTGCGCAACGCGCTCGGCCCGTCGTTCCGCGATGCCAACGGCGTGGCCCGTTGCGGCACCCCGACCGCGGTCATCACCGGCTGCGTGCCGCTGAACTTGCTCGGCGCCGTCGGCACGATCACCCCGGAAATGCTGGCCTACTCGACCTTCGTCGCCCACGACCAGCTCGGCTACAAGCAGAAGAGCTACTACGCCAACATCGGCGGCGACCTGTTCGATCTGCCGGGCGGCCCGCTGGCCTTCTCGTTCGGCCTCGAGCACCGCAGCGAAAACGGCTTCTCGCAGCCGGACGCGCTGATCGCCTCGGGCAACACCACCGGTAACGCCACGGCTCCGACCGCCGGCGGCTACAGCCTGGACGAGGCCTACCTCGAACTGGCCGTGCCGGTCCTGGCCGACATGCCGTTCGCCAAGCTGCTCGACTTCTCGGTGGCCACCCGCTACTCGGATTACAGCAACGTCGGCGACACGCTCAACAGCAAGTTCGGTTTCCGCTGGAAGCCGATCGACGACCTGATGATCCGCGGCAACTGGTCGGAGGGCTTCCGCGCTCCGTCCATCGGCGAGCTGTTCACCGGTATCGGCGACTCGTTCCCGACCATCGCCGATCCTTGCGCCCTCGCCGGCTTCGGCAACCTGGCGCCCGACGCCCAGGCCCGATGCATCGCGCAGGGCGTCCCGGCCGGCGGTTACGACCAGGGCAACCCGCAGATCCGTATCAACTCGGGCGGCAACCCGAACCTGAAGCCGGAAAGCAGCGAATCGACCACCCTCGGCTTCGTCTACAGCCCGAGCTGGATCGAAGGTTTCGACGTCAGCCTCGATTGGTGGAAGATCGAGATCGACAACGCGCTGACGCTGCCGACCGGTCAGTTCATCGTCGACGAGTGCATCGTCGGTAACGTCCAGTTCTACTGCAACATGTTCACCCGCAACCCGGGTGGCAGCCTCAACCTGACTGCGCAGCCGGGCAACGTTGGCGGCATCACGACCGAAGGCTACGACCTGACCATCGGTTACAAGCTGCCGGAAAACTCGTGGGGCAAGTTCAGCTTCAGCTGGGATACGACCTACCTGGCCAAGTCGGACTTCGACCTGGACGGCGACGGCCGCTTCAACGAGCGCAAGAACGACGTGCCGGCTGTCGGCGCTCCGGTCGCAACCTGGGGCATCGACGAGTCCAACAACGCTCCGGGCCTGTACGCACAGAACTCCAACGCCTGGCGTATCCGCTCCAACCTGGCCATGCGCTGGGAGAAGGGCGACTTCGGCGCGACCTGGAACGTGCGTTACTTCTCGGGCCAGGAAGAGGACTGCCAGACCTTCGTGGACTACGGCTACAGCTTCCTCTGCTCGGATCCGAACCGCTTCACGGCTGAGCCGCAGGACACCAACGGCAACGGCGTTTGGGACGGCACCGGCGCTGGTGGCGATACCCTGGTCTCGGTCCAGCACGCCCGCAACCACATCGGTGCGACCACCTACCACGACGCCAGCGTCTTCTGGAACACGCCGTGGAACTCCAAGGTCACCATCGGCGTGAACAACCTGTTCGACAAGGATCCGCCGCGTTCGGTGTCGGCCTTCGCCAACAGCTTCGACCCGCAGTACGAAGTCCCGGGCCGCTTCATCTACTTCCGCTACGCGCAGAAGTTCTGATCGACCCGCTGTACGCAACACCCGCTACGGCCCCGAAAGGGGCCGTAGTTCTTTGCGGCGCCGGCCGCGCGCCAGCGCCCGGCCCGCCGCGCTACACTCCCGACGCGGCCGCGCGCGCGGCCTCCGATCCCGGAACCGCACCATGCCCTTCGAGCTCTACCCCGCCTTTTCGGTCCCCTTCGCGCAGGACTTCGTGCCCAGTCCCGAGGGTCTCAACGCGCAGCTCAAATCGCTGCTGCTGACCCGCGAGAAACAGGGCGGCTACGCCAACCCGAACCCGTCGCTGAAGCAGCAGCCCGGCGTGTTCGAAAGCGACTTCAACCTGTTCTCGTGGCCGGACGCCTGCGTGCAGCAACTGCGCCAGTTCTGCTGGACCGTCCTGGGCCGCACCATCCAGGAACTCAACGGCTACAGCGTCGAGGAAATGCAGCGCCTGCAGATCTTCTCGCACACCTGGTACCACGTGACCCGCCACGGCGGCTTCACGATTCTGCATACCCACCCGATGGCGTCGTGGTCGGGCGTGTACTGCGTGACCCCGGGCGAGATGCCGGAAGACCGCCCCGAATCGGGCGTACTGCGCTTCCACAACCCGCACCACTACAGCAATTACTTCATGGACGCCGGCAACATGCGTCAGCAGCAGCCCTACCATCACGGCACCTGGAGCATCCGCCTCCAGCCGGGCCAGCTGGTGCTCTTCCCGTCCTGGCTGCAGCACGAAGTCCTGCCCTTCTACGGCAACGACGAGCGCATCACCATCGCCTTCAATTGCTGGTTCGGAATGAAAGACGCCGCCTGAGCGGCGGCGTCGTTTCGTCCCGGCAGGCGCGCGCGGCTCAGTCGAGCTGCAGGGTCGCGTCGCCGGAGAAGGTCTCGATCCGGACTTCGCCGCTGCCGCTGCCGTAGCGGTGCTCGAAGCTCGAACCCGGGCCGTGCTTGGGCTTGACGATCTGCGCATCCGGCGCCGACAGGTCGCCGCTGAAGCTCTGGCCGTGCACGGTCGCCGACAGATTGCGCGGCAGGGTCAGCTGGACATCGCCGCTGACCGTTTCCACCGAGATCTCGCCGTTGCCGGTCAGCGCGGTCGCCAGGCGGATGTCGCCGGACACCGAATTGCCGCTGAAGCGGTGCAGCGACGATTCGCGCACCGTCACGTCGACCCGGCCGGACACCGTCTCCACGTCGACATCGCCGTCCAGGCGGCCGCGCAACTGCATGTCGCCGCTGACCGTCTCGGCGCTGACCTTGCTGCTGTTGAGCGTGAGGGTGAGATCGCCGCTGACGCTGTCGATCCGGGCCTCGCGCGGGGCCGCGGCCACCGCGACGTCGCCGCTGACGCTGTCGATCGACAGCACCGAGGAGGCCACGCCGGTGACGTCGATGTCGGCCGAGACGCCATCAATCTCGACGTCGGCACGCAGCGGCAGGGTCACCTTCAGGTCGGTGGGCTCGCTCTTGTCGCCGCCCATCAGGAAGCCCATGCCGCTGCCGCGGTTGGGGTACTTGACCTTGATCGACAGACGCTCGCCGTTGCCTTCGATCTCCAGCTTCTCGACACCGTTGCCGAGGCTGCCTTCGATCTTCACTTCCGGCCGGTCCCAGGCGCGCACGTCGATGCGGCCTTTGACGTTTTCGATCTCGACCCGTCCGCGCGGATCCAGCGGGCGGGTCTGGTTGATGGGGGTAGCGGCGAACGCCGGGGCGACGGCCAAAGCCAAGCCGAGGGCGAGTCCGAGCTTGCTTGCTTGATGGGTTGCGCGGGTCATGGTCGTCCTCCGGTAATCAGGTATAGGCCACGCGCTGGGCGAGCGCGAGGCGTCGTGCGTAGGTGCGGCGCAGCTGATCCAGCAGCAGGCGCGAATCGGGGTCGTGGGCCAGCGCATCCAGGATCAGGGCGGCGTTGCGGTCCAGCTCGTCGAAGGTGGGCTGCAGGGTGGTCGCGGTCGCGGCCGGCGCGGTGCGCTGCATTTCGTGCATCGCGGCCTGGTACTGCAGGGTCATGCCGGCGGCTTCGCGCTGGACCAGCGATTCGGCCTGCGCCTGCGGCGCGTCGTTCGCGGCCTGGTCGCGCCAGACGCCGGTGAAGCCGATCGCGAGCGCCAGGGTCGCGGCGACCGCGAACGGCGCCAGCCAGCGCGGACGCGGCGCGCGCACCGGCGCCACGGCCTGCGGCTGCAGGCGCGCAGCGATCCCGGGCCACAGGTCGGCGGCCGGCGGCTGGTCGCGGCGCAGCGCGCGCAGCTGGAAGCGCAGGGCGTCGGGCAGTTCGCCGTCCGCTGCGGGGTCTCGATGTTCGGTGTTCATGCCTGTCCTCCTAGCCGTTCGCGCAACAATCCGCGCGCCCGGTGCAATTGCGCCTTGCTGCTGCCGACCGCCATGCCGAGTTCGGCGGCGATCTCCTCATGCTTCCAGCCTTCCACGTCGTACAGCACCAGCACCGCGCGGGCACGCGGCGGCAGGCTGGCGACGGCACGCTCCAGGTCCATCGACAGCGCGGTGATGTGTCCGGCCGAGTCGGCGCTGCCGACCAGTTCGAACACCTCGTCGTCGCCATCCTCCTGCGGCTTGCCGCGGCGGCTGCGCAGCTCCATCAGCGCGGTATTGACCGCCAGCCGATGCAGCCAGGTCGTGAAGGCCGACTCGAACCGGAACGCCGGCAGCGCCTGCCAGGCCCGCACGAAGGCCTCCTGGGTGAGGTCCTCGGCGCGGGCGCCGTGCTGGCCGACCAGCCGCGCGATCACGCCGTGGACCCGGCCCGCATGCTGCCGGTACAAGGCCTCGAAGGCGCGGACGTCGCCGCCGGCCGCCGCGCGCACCAGGGCGAGGTCGCCGTCGGCACCGGCCGTTTCGGTCCTGGCGTCGCGAGTGGTCCAGTCTTGGGTCACGTAAGCGGTCAGCATGTCCATGGGATGTCCGGCCATGGCTCCGGGTTTAAATACCGCCCCGACGGCGCGGACGGCCGGCGGGCGGACGGGACGCTCAGATCAGGCCCTGCGCGGCCAGACGCTCCAGCAGAGGCTGCAGGTAAGGCTCGTACGGCTTCCAGGCCGCGCCGCGGTTGGTCAGGATGCCCTGGCGCACGCTCGCGCTGCTGGCGGTGGACACCGCGCCCGAAGAACGCTCCACCTGCAGCGCTTCGGCCTCGTACGGCAGACCGCAGAACTCGAACACCCGCCGCGCGGTGGCCTCGGTATCGCTGACCAGTGCGTCGTAGGACACGTCCAGGATGCGGTCCGGCATGACCTGGCGCCAGTGCTGCATCAGGCCGCTGTAATGGCCGAAATAGTTGCCCAGGTCGGTCTGGTCGAACGAATACAGCGCCGCGTTCGAAAAGTAGGTGCGCAGGTTGGAGAAACAGGTATCGACCGGGTCGCGCACCATGTGCAGGATGCGCGCGTTCGGCAGCGCCTTGGCGATGAAGCCGGCGTTGGTCAGATTGGGCGGCAGCTTCTCGGTCAGGAACGGCTTGCCCTTGGCGCGCCAGCGCGAGCCGGCGATGAAGCCGCGCCCGATCGCCTCGAAATCGGCCTCGGCCAGGCGCTGCACCGACAGCAGGTCCAGCGCCTGCGAGCATTTGTGGTCGGTCGCGACCTTGATCTGCGCAGTGAAGGCGTAGGTCTCGCCGCCGTCGGATACCAGGCTGTGGCCGCCGAGGATGCGTTCGAGCAAGGTCGTGCCGGAACGGTGCATGCCGACGATGAAGATCGGCGTGTACTCGTGCTCGCGCGGCTGCGCGCGCACGAACTCGGGCGTGCACAGGGCCTTGATCGCGGCGAACAGCTCGGTGGTCTTGCTCTCGTTGTAGGGGTCGAGCTTGCGCTTGGCGGCGCAACCGCGCTCCAGCGCCCGGAACGATTCCTCGTAGCGCTTGAGGTCGTGCAGTTCATTGTGCAGCGCGTAGGCGAAATAAGCCTCGGCCTCGGTGCCGGCCGGGACGCGCGCGATTTCGCGCTGCAGCCGTTCGACGTGGTTGTCGGCGTCGCTCCACTTGCGCAGCCGCGACAGCACCCAATGCGCCTGCGGGAAGCTGGGCGAGATCCGGATGCAGGTTTCCAGCTCGGTTTCGGCCTCTTCCATGCGGCCCAGGAACATCAGCACCGTGCCGCGCAGGTAGTGCGGATGCGCCGCGTTGGGGTCGAGCGCGGCGGCGCGGCTGACCAGCTCCAGGGCCATTTCCTGGTCGCCGACCGAGCTCACGATCAGCGCCATCTCGGTCAGCATCGGCGGCGACGCCGAACGCAGGAAACCCGAATGCCGGACCAGATCGAGCAGGATCGCCGCCTCGTGGAACTGGCGCAGCTTGCGGCCCAGCTCCATCACCAGGCCCGGGTGCGCGTTGGCCAGCGGCAGCGCCGCGAACAAACGCGCGCGCGCATCGCGATAGCGGTCCAACTGCAGCAGCGTGCTGCAGCTCTTGAGCAGCGCCGGCAGATGGCCGGGCTCGTGGGCGACGATCTGCTCGAAACAGTCGGCGGCCTCGCGCCACTGCTTGCGGGTGATGTAGTCCTCGCCGTTGCGCCACAGGCGCTGCTGCTTGGACTCGCCGGCCGCGGCCGGTTGGATATTGGACGGTGGACGGTTCACTGCGATTCCCAATGCGGTGTGGCCCGCGCCGCCGGACGCATCGCCGGCAGCACATGTTCGCCCAGCCAGTCGCGCGCGCGCGCCAGCGGGTCGGCATACATGCCGATCACGATATCCGCTTCCCGGGCCCGGCGCTGCGCGTCGTAAGCGGTTTCGACCGCTTTGGCGTTGCGTCCGGCGACCGCCTCGGCCTGCGCGAGCAGGGCCGCACGCGGCGCCGGCAGGCCCAGCCACTGCGCACAGGCCCAGGCGGTGCCGGCGACATCGTCGAGCAGGGTCTGCATGTCGAGCAGGCGCACGCGCCCGACGCCGGCGCTTTCGACCAGGTCCAGCACCAGCTCGCGCTGCGCCGCCCACTGCAGGCCGGCCGCGCACAGTAGGTCCGGCGGTTGCAGCGCGGTCGCGGACAGGCGCCGGTGGAACGCACCCGCGCGCAGCGCGCGTTCGGCCAGCTCGGGTATCCGCGCCTGCGATTCGGGGCGCTTCTTCAGATTCGAGACCAGGAAATCGTCCAGCGACGAGCTCAGCACCAGCGCCCGGCTGGCCGGGGCGGCGTCCAGCAGCGGCAGGGCGAGGTTGAGCGCGGCATGGGTCGGCTTGACCAGGACCGCGCCGTCCGCGTGCCAGGGCCGCGCCAGCAGCCGCACGCTGGTCGCGACCAGATCGCCCAACGCCTGGCCTTCGTGACGCGCATCGCCGAGCCGGCGCAGCAGCATCGGCTCCTTCAGCGCCACCTGGTACGGCGGCAGGTGCAGCGCGCGCGCCAGCAGGGTCGAGCCGCAGAACGAGGTGTGGAACAGCCAGCCCAATGGCGCCTGCGCCAGGCCGGCGGCGTCGACGGCGTCGGCCGGCAGCGGCCGCGCCTGCGCCAGCGGCGCGTCGATGCGGGTGTCGAGGAAGCTGGAACGTTCCAGCACGCCTTCGTCCAGGCGCAGAAAACCGTACACCCGTCCGGGTACGTGCAGATCGACCGGGAACCAGCGCGCGTCGCCCAGTTCGGGCGACGGCGGCGCCGCGCCGGCGGCGCTCATCCCGGGCCGTGGCCGGCGGCGACGGCCACGCGTTCGAACTTGATCGCGAAGGTGTAGCGCGGCGCGTAGCAGATCCGGTTCGGCGGCCGTCCGGCATGCTTGATCGCACCGTCGAAGATCACCAGCCGGCCCGGGCGCGGCGTGACCGCGCAGGCGACCTCGTCGGCGGCGTCGTAGAACATGGTCTCGCCGCCCCACTCCAGGTCCCACTGCTCGCACAGGTACCACAGCGCGGTCAGGTCGTGCTGGTCCGGCAGGCAGTCGGTATGGGTGAACAGCATGTCGCCGAAGCTGGCGACGTTGGTGTAGGCGCGGTACGGCTTGTAGCCGAAGTTCGGGCCGGTGAAGCCGAGCACCGCGCGCCGGGTCAGGTCGAAGATCGGCTGCTGCACCAGGGCTTCGAGTTTCACCTCGGTGGCCCAGTGCTTGTAGTCGTTGGTTTCCGGCCGCGCGACCTCGGTGCGGGTGAACGGCGCCCGCGCCAGGCCGCGCACGTACTCGCCGACGTTGTCCAGCAAGCCGTCGTACACCCGCAGCAGGCGGCCGTCGATCAGGATTTCACGACTGGCCGCGAGCGCGGCAGGATGTGCGACGGACATGGAGGTCTCAGCGGGCCAGTGCGGCGGCGATGCGCTGCTGTTCGTCCTTCAGCGCCTGCGGCATGCGCGGACCGTACTCGTCCAGGTAGCCGCCGATACTGTCGAACTCGGCGCTCCAGCCGGCATGGTCGAAGCCGAACAGCTTGGCGCGCGCTTCGTCCGACAGGCCGATGCCATCGAGGTTGAGGTCGGTGGTCGCCGGCAGGTGGCCGATCGGCGTTTCCACCGCGCCCGCCTCGCCCTTGACCCGGCCGATCATCCATTCCAGCACGCGCAGGTTGTCGCCGAAGCCCGGCCACAGGAACTTGCCGTCGTCGCCCTTGCGGAACCAGTTGACGTGGAAGACCTTGGGCAACTGGACCTGCTCGCTGTCGAACGACAGCCAGTGGCTGAAGTAGTCGGCGAAGTTGTAGCCGCAGAACGGCTTCATCGCCATCGGATCGCGGCGCATGACGCCGACCGCGCCGGTCGCGGCGGCGGTGGTTTCCGAGCCCATCGCGGCGCCGACCAGCACGCCGTGGGTCCAGTCGCGGGCCTCGAACACCAGCGGCACCAGCGAGGCGCGGCGGCCGCCAAATACGATCGCCGAGATCGGCACGCCCTGCGCGTCCTCGGCCTTGTCCGAATAGCTCGGGCACTGCTTGGCCGAGACGGTGAAGCGCGAATTCGGGTGCGCGGCCGGGCCCTTGGCCGGATCGTAGGGATGGCCGCGCCAGTCGGTGACCGGAGTCTGGCCGTTGTCCAGGCCTTCCCACCACGGCTGGCCGTCGGCGGTGACGCCGACGTTGGTGAAGATGGTGTCGCGCTGGATCGTTGCCAGCGCGTTCGGGTTCGACTTGCTTGAGGTGCCCGGGGCGACGCCGAAGAAACCGGCTTCCGGATTGATCGCGTACAGGCGGCCGTCGGCGCCCGGACGCATCCAGCAGATGTCGTCGCCGACCGTCCAGACCTTCCAGCCGGCGTCGCGATAGCCCTGCGGCGGGATCAGCATCGCCAGGTTGGTCTTGCCGCACGCCGAGGGGAACGCGGCGGCGACGTAGTGGATCTCGCCCTGCGGATTCTCGATGCCCAGGATCAGCATGTGCTCGGCCAGCCAGCCTTCGCTGCGCGCCTGGTGCGAGGCGATGCGCAGGGCGTGGCACTTCTTGCCCAGCAAAGCGTTGCCGCCGTAGCCGGAGCCGAACGACTTGATCGTCAGCTCTTCCGGGAAATGCATGATGAAACGGCGCTCGGGGTCGAGCTCGCCGATCGAATGCAGGCCGCGCACGAACGTGTCGTTCCGTTCGCCGCGAGCGGCTCTCTCAGTGCCCTCGCGCTCGATCCGGGCCAGCGCCGGCGCGCCCATGCGGGTCATGATGCGCATGTTGGCGACCACGTACGGGCTGTCGGTGATCTCCACGCCGCAACGCGACAGCGGCGAATCGATCGGACCCATGCAGTACGGGATCACGTACAGGGTGCGGCCGCGCATGCAGCCGTCGTACAGCGCGTCCATCTTGGCGTGGGCCTCGGCCGGCTCCATCCAATGGTTGTTCGGACCGGCATCGTCGCGCTCGCGCGTGCACACGAAGGTCAGGTGCTCGACGCGGGCGACGTCGTCGGGATGCGAACGGTGCAGGTAGCTGCCCGGGTGGGTGTCCCCGTTGAGCTTCTCCAAGGTGCCGTCGGCGAGCATGCGCTCGATCAGGGCGGCGTTCTCGGCGTCGCTGCCGTCGCACCAATGGATATGGTCGGGACGGGTCAGGGCCGCGACCTGCGCGACCCACTCGTTCAATGCGGCCAAACGGCTGCCGGCGCTCCCCGGCGCTGGAGCAGTCGGTACGTCTTTGGAAAGGGCGTTCACGGCAAGGGCCTCCAGCCGGGGGGATTGATTAAGAGTTAGGAATGAGCGTGGCCATCATGTGCTCGACATAGGCCTCGAATTCGTCGTGCTGCATCCGCGTCTGGTGCAACTGCAGGTTGAGCTGCAGGAAACCGACGTAGGCGGCGTACAGCAGTCGCGCGCGATGCTGCGCGTCGGTGCGGCTGAGCCCGGCCTGGCGGAAGGAAGCGGTGAGATAGTCCAGACGCCGCTCGGACACGCGGCCGATCACCGGCTGCACCGCCGGATGGTCCAGCGCCTTGAGCAGCTCGGAATAGATGATGTGCGACTTGACCTCGTGGGCGACGAGGTGGAACAGCGAGCGCAGGCGCTGGCGCGGATCAGGGATCGGTTCGAGCTGGCCGAACACGGTCTCCTGCTCGACCTTTTCCCAGCGCTCCAGCGCCGCGACCAGCAGGGCGTCGCGCGAAGGGAAGTGCCAGTAGAAGCTGCCTTTGGTGACCCCGAGCCGCCGGGCCAGGGGTTCGACCGCGACCGCGGCCACGCCCTGTTCGGCGATCAGGTCGAGGGCGGCCTGCGCCCAGTCGTCGGCGCTCAATCGGCCGTTGCGTTCTTGCTTGGTCTGGACGGGATGGCTCATGGATGACAAGTGTAACCATACGCCACCGACGGGAACAGTATGCAGTGCAGCATCCGTCAGTTGACAGCGACCCGGGAACCTTACCATACTCGTGCGTATGTTGAGCGTTTGATGCTGGCGTTTGAAGGCGGTGCGGCCAGGAAGCCCACGCAAACTCCTCCAGCATCACGCATGCCCGACTAGCCTGAGCCTAGCCAACACGCCGTAACGCCGCTGGAGCGTCGCCATGAGCATCGCCATTCCCTTTATCGCTTTCCTTCTTATTGGTGCGATCGCCGCCTACCACCGGCTGCGTTTGCCGGTCTGGGCCGCGCTGACCGCCACCGTGCTGGTGGCTTGCTGGCTGTTCGGCGCCAATCCGGTCGCGACCGTCATCGCCGCGGCGATCGTGGCCCTGATCGCGGTGCCGCTGCTGATCCCGCAGATCCGCCTGCCGCTGATCACCAAGCCGCTGCTGGGCTTCTACACCAAGATCCTGCCGCCGCTGTCGGAAACCGAGCGGACTGCGCTGGAAGCCGGCACGGTCGGGTTCGAGGGCGAGCTGTTCTCGGGCAAGCCGGACTGGGACGCGCTGCTGTCGCAGCCCAAGCCGGTACTCAGCGCCGAAGAACAGGCCTTCCTCGACGGCCCGGTCGAAGAGCTGTGCAAGATGACCAACGACTGGGAAATCACCCACGTCTACGCCGATCTGCAGCCGGAAGTCTGGTCCTACATCAAGCAAAACAAATTCTTCGGCCTCAACATCCCGAAGGAATACGGCGGCCTGGGTTTCAGCGCGCTGGCCAACCACAAGGTCATCCAGAAGCTGGCCTCGGTATCGAGCGTGGTCAGCTCCACCGTCGGCGTGCCCAACTCGCTGGGCCCGGCCGAACTGCTGATGCACTACGGCACCCAGGAACAGAAGGACCACTACCTGCCGCGCCTGGCCGACGGCCGCGAAGTGCCCTGCTTCGGCCTGACCGGTCCCTGGGCCGGTTCGGACGCCACGTCGATTCCGGACTTCGGCATCGTGACCATGGGCGACTGGAACGGCGCGCGCGTGGTCGGCGTCAAGCTGACGTTCGACAAGCGCTACATCACCCTGGCGCCGGTCGCGACCCTGATCGGCCTGGCCTTCCGCATGTACGACCCGGACGGCCTGATCGGCGACAAGCGCGACATCGGCATCACCATCGCGCTGCTGCCGCGGGATACCGCCGGCGTCGAAATCGGCCGCCGCCACTTCCCGCTCAACAGCACCTTCCAGAACGGCCCGATCCGCGGCCACGAAGTGTTCATTCCGCTCAGCCAGCTGATCGGCGGCGAAGCCTACGCCGGCAAGGGCTGGCAGATGCTGGTCGAGTGCCTGTCGATCGGCCGCTCGATCACCCTGCCCTCCACCGGCAGCGGCGGCGCCAAGATGGGCGCGATCGTCACCGGCGCCTACGCCCGCATCCGCAAGCAGTTCGGCCTCTCGGTCGGCCGCTTCGAAGGCGTCGAGGAAGCGCTGGCGCGCATCGCCGGCCGCGCCTACGCGGTCAGTGCGCTGTCGCAGGCCACCGCCGCGGCGGTCGCCCGCGGCGAGAACCCGGCCGTGCCTTCGACCATCGCCAAGTACCACTGCACCGAGATGGCGCGCGAAGTCGCCAAGGACGTGATGGACATCCACGGCGGCAAGGGCATCATCCTGGGACCGCAGAACTACGCCGGCCGCAACTGGCAGGCGCTGCCGATCATGATCACGGTGGAAGGCGCGAACATCATGACGCGCTCGCTGATGATCTTCGGCCAGGGCGCGATCCTGTGCCACCCGTGGGTGCTCAAGGAAATGAAGGCGGCGATGCTGCCCGACAAGGCGCAGGCGCTGCGCGAGTTCGATAAGAACCTGTTCGGCCATATCGGCTTCGCGATCTCCAACGCCGTGCGCAGCTGGTGGTACGGCTTCACCGGCGCGCGCATCGGCGCCGCCCCGGGCGACGCCTACACGCGCCGCTACTACCGCAAGCTCAACCGCTACTCGGCGACCCTGGCGGTGATGGCCGACACCTCGATGCTGCTGCTGGGCGGCAAGCTCAAGTTCAAGGAGTCGCTGTCCGGACGCCTGGGCGACGTGCTCAGCCAGCTCTACATCGCCAGCAGCATGCTCAAGCGTTACGAGGACGAGGGCCGTCCGGTCGGCGACCAGCCGCTGCTGGCCTGGGCCTTCCACGACGCCGTGCACAAGATCGAACTGGCGCTGTCGGGCGCGTTGCGCAACTTCCCGATCCGTCCGGTCGGCTGGCTGCTGTGGGCGCTGATCTTCCCCTGGGGCCGTCGTGCCCAGGCCCCGAGCGACCGCCTCGGCCATCGCGCCGCGGCGCTGCTGATGTCGCCCAACGACGCCCGCGACCGCCTCGCCCAGGGCGTGTTCACCACGCCCTGCGCCAACAACCCGGCCGGCCGCATCAATAGCTACCTGCAAAAGGTGATCCTGGCCGAGCCAGTCGAGCGCAAGTTCCTCAAGGCCCTGAAGAACAGCGACATCGAAGCGCTGGATTTCCCCAGCCAGCTCGACGAGGGCGTGCGCGAGGGCTGGATCACCGCCGAGGAACGCAAGCAACTGGAAGAACTGCGTGAGATGACGATCGACGCGATCAGCGTCGACGACTTCGACACCGAGGAGCTGCGTTCGGCCGGGTACCGCAACCTGCGCGACCACGGCCACGACGCACGCGCCGCGGCCTGACGCGGAACCGCGGCGTGCACCGCCTCGTCGCTTGAACTGAAACGGCGGGCCTTCGGGTCCGCCGTTTTCGCATGCGGCCGTCGCGCGCCCGCCGACAGCGCGAAGCCGATCCATTCGATACGCCGCCGCGCGCCGTCGGCCCGCGCCGCGACGTCGCCACCCTCCAGCGGAGTCCACCGATGAGCACCAACATCCTCGCCACCTACCGCAAACTAGAGCGCCTGCCCGCGGGCCGCTGGCTGTTCTCGCGCGCGGTCTGCCACAAGGCGCCCTACTTCGCCAGCATCGCGCCGCGTTTCCAGTCGCTGGAGCCCGGCCGCTGCGTCGCCACCCTGCGCCATCGCCGCCGCGTCACCAACCATCTCGGCACCGTGCACGCGATCGCGCTGTGCAACCTGGCCGAACTCACCGCAGGGGTGATGACCGACGCCACGATCCCGCGCAGCATGCGCTGGATCCCCAAGGGCATGACGGTCGAATACCTGAAGAAGGCGACCGGCACCATGCACGGCATCGCCACGCCCGACATCCCGGTGGTCGAAGCCGCCGCCGGCTACGACCTGCCGGTCAGCGTGGTGGTCAACAACGACGCCGGCGAAGCGGTGTTCCGCGCCCGCATCGCGATGTGGGTATCGCCGCGCAAGGCTTGAAGCGCTTGCCCCAACGAATGCCGCGATCGAGACATCGCTCGCAGGAGGCGGCGACCGCCGCATCGGCGCGACGCGACGGTGCGATGGTCGCCTTCGGCTCACCGCACCCTAGGCCCGGGCCGAGGGCGCTGCGTGCGCAAGCACAGGTCTTGCGGACGGTCCCGCACAACCCATGCAGCCCGCATCGGCTAGAGTGCCGGCCATGAGCGCGCACACCTGGATCTGGCTCTGCGGCCTGCACAGCCTCGCCTTCGCCATGTTCCATATGGCGTTCTGGAAGCTGTTCCGTTGGCGCGAGAGTTTGAAGACGGCGACCGTCGCCGACCGCGCGATCCTGCAGATCCTCAACCTGCGCCTGATCTACGTGCTGCTGGGCGTGGCCACGCTGTGCTTCGTCTTCACCGACGAGTTGCACGGCAGCGCGCTGGGCCGCGCGCTGCTGGCCGGCATGTCGCTGTTCTGGATCGGACGCACCGTCGAGCAGTTCGTGTTCCTGCGCATCGACCGGCCGCTGGTGCACGCGCTGACCGCGCTGTTCGTGCTCGGTGCGATCGCGTTCGCGATGCCGTTACTGGCCTGACCGGCCGTCGCCGTCAACCAGCCAGGCAGACCGCGGCGATCGCAAGCAGCGCCGGCACCGCCTGGACGAAGAAGATGCGGCGGTTGACCGTGGCCGCGCCGTAAACGCCGGCGACCACCACGCAGCCCAGGAAGAACAGCGCCACGTCGCGGCGCCCGCCGGCCGCGGCCCAGATCAGGCCGGCGGCGAGGAAACCGTTGTACAGGCCCTGATTGGCGGCGAGCGCCTTGGACTGCTCGGCCTTCTCGCGCGACTGGCGGAACACCTTGAGGCCGGCGGGCTTGGTCCACAGGAACATCTCCAGCACCAGGAAGCCGGCATGCAGCGCGGCGACCAGCAGGATCAGCGAGACGGCGAGCAAGGACATGGGCGACTCCGAAAGTGGACGTGCGTTCGGCCTAGTCTAGGGCCGGAACCGGCGCCGCGCTCACGGCCGCAGCTGCACGCCCTGCTGGAGGCCGAAGTCGGTCTCGGCGTCGTAGCGGCGGGTGAGGCTGGCGTAGCGCCGCAGCTGCGCGCGCGCGGCGTCGTCCAGGGCACGCCGCAGCAGTTTGCAATCCGGCTGCGCGGTTGCCGCCAGCATCGCGTCGCGCACCGCCAGCGCGGCTTCGCGGCCATGCTGGACGTGGCCGGCCTCGTGCCGTTGCAGACCGGCGTAGAAGCGCCGCCATTCGCGCGCCAGGTCGCTTTCGACGCGTGCGCCGCTCCACTCCGGAAGGGTGGTCACGATCTCGGCGCCGACCGTCACCGAAATCAGCTCGCAGCGCCCGTGGCGCGGCAGCGACTGGTAGGACCAGGTCACGTGCCAGTCGGTGCTGCCGGCGAGGCGGCGGCCGCCGAGGGCGTGCTCGGGGCCGTGCTGGCGCATCTGCCCGGCCAGCTCCAGCGCGCTGCGGCCGAAGATGCGGTAGCGGACGATGCGCTCCTCGATGCTGACCTCGGCGTTCGGCGTCTCGACCGGCGGCGCCGCGGCGCACAGCGACGCCAGGCCCCACAGCGGGACCGTCAGTCGCCACGCGCGCCGTCCTGCGGCCATGCGTTCGCTCCTCGGTATCAACGGCAGGCCGCGTCGCGGCCCGCGCCCTGCCCGCACAAATGCAGTCGCGAAATCTCCGGCGGCACGCCGAACCGGATCGGCAGGATGCTGGTGCCGATGCCCTGGGTCACGAACAGCTGCCGTCCGTCCTCTTCGAAACGGCCGACCGGATAGGCGCCATCGACTTCCTTCCACAAACCCGGCCGGCCCAGCAGCGGGAACGCGATCTGGCCGCCATGGGTATGCCCGGCCACGACCAGCGAAGCGCGCGCCGGCATCCGCCGGAACAGCAAGGGATTGTGCGTGATCGCCAGGGCAGGCGCCTTGTCGTCGATTGCGGAAAACGCGCGGCCGACATCGTGCGGCGCCTCCAGCAGGTCGCCCACGCCGACCATCCACAGCCGGCAGCGGCCGAGCTGCACCTCGCGCGCCTGGTCCTCCAGCACCACCACGCCGACCGACTCCAGCGCGCGGCGCACGCGTACGCCGTCCTTCCACCAGTCGTGGTTGCCGAGCACCGCATACACCGGCTTGCGCGCGGTCAGCGGTTTGAGGTGCTCGGCGATGGTGTCGGCGGGGATGTAGGTGCCCAGGAATACGCTCAGGATCACGTAGTCGCCGGCCATCAGCACCGCCTGCGAATCGCTGACGGCCAGCCGCGCGACCAGCCGGTCGAACTGGGCCAGGCCGTTGCGCGGCGAACCCACGTGCAGGTCCGACACCAGTTCCACGCGCAGACCGTCGCACTCCGGCGACCAGTTCGGCAGGGAAAACGCGTAGTCGCGCTCGGTCAAGGAGCCGGGCTCGATCACGCAGCCCCAGACCGCGAAGACCAGCACCAGCAGAGCGAGGATGCGCGCGCTCCAGCGCCGCCACCATCGCCGCCGCCGATCCGGCCGGTTCATCCCGCGGTTTGCTTGGCCTGCGCGTGCCAGGCCGCGAGCACTTCGGCTTCGCGCGCGGCGGACAGGCCGGCCTTGGGCTTGGCGCGACGTTCGGCGGGCAGGCCGCGCCAATACGCCAGGGTGTCGCGCACGGTCTCGCGCAGCGGCCGGTAGGTCAGGCCCGCCGCCTGCGCCTTGGCGCTGCTGATGCGGCCGAAGCCGGCGTAGTCGCCGCTGGCCGGAATCCAGATCGGCATGTCCTGCCAAGGGCTGACCTTCTGCGCTTCGAGGAACGCGGCCGGCACCCAGGTCAGGGTCGATTTCGGCGCCTTCATTGCGCCCGCGACCTGCTGGCAGACGCCCAGCACCTCGCCCATGCTCAGTTTTCCGGCCGGCGCGTCGGCGTTGTAGATGCCGAAGCTGCGTTGCTCCAGCGTGCGCAGCAGGAACGCGGCCAGATCGCGCACGTCGATGAACTGGGTCGGATCCTTAGCGCTGCCCGGGGCGAGGATCTCGCCGCCGCGGTCCGCGCGCGCCGGCCAATAGGTGAAGCGGTCGGTGGTGTCGCCGGGACCGACGATCAGGCCCGGCCGCACCACGGTCGTGCGGCCCGGCAGTTCGGCTTCGGCGGCGCGTTCGCACAGCGCCTTGAGGCCGCCGTAGGTTTCGCCGGTGACCTCGGTAACGGTGGGATCGGCCAGCTGCGCCAGCGGCGCGGTCTCGTCCTGGTTCGGGGTATCGGTCTTGGCGTAGACCGAGATCGTCGACACCAGCAGGTACTGGCCCACCCGCGAGCCCAGCAGCTTGGCCGCGCGGGTCACGTCGGCGGGCAGATACGCGGACGTGTCCAGCACCGCGTCCCAGCGGCGCTCGCCTTCCAGCGCCTTCATGTCGGTCTTGCGGTCGCCGTGCAGTTGCTCGACATCGCGGTAGTCCGCGCCCGCGAAACGCTCCGGGTTGGTCTTGCCGCGGTTGAACAGGGTCAGGGTATGGCCGGCCTTGCGCGCGGCCTCGACGAAATGCGGGCCGAGAAAACCGGTGCCGCCCATGACCAGGATCTTCAGCGGCTTCGGACGTGCCTTGCTGCGCGCGAACGAGGGCAGGACCAGCAGGCCGGCGCCGGCGAGGCCGACGGCGAGGAAATCGCGGCGGTGGGTCATCGGTCGGTCCCGGGCGTGGCGGCGTCGACCGGCAGCGTGCGCTGGGCACGGATCACCCGCCATGCGCCGAAGGTCATGCCCAGGGCCACGCCGATGCCAGCCACGAACACCATGCGCGTGCCGAAGATCGCCAGCGCCTTGTGCAGCCAGACGAAGGTCAGATCGCCTGCGCGGTAGACCACGGTGTCGATCACCGCCTTGGCCTTGTAGCGCGATTCGCGGTCGACCCGCGTGTAGATCGTCTCGCGGCCGGGCTTGGCCAGCGAGAACTCGCCCGCGCGCGTGGCCACCTGCACGATCGCCACCAGCAGCGGCAGCGGCGACAGCGCCAGCAGCGCATAGCCGAACAGGATCGCGAACGCCGGCACCAGCAGGGTCGGCGCCACGCCCCAGCGCCGCAGCAGGAAGCGCGTGAGCAACAGCTGCACCAGGATGGTGGTGCCGTTCACGAAGCCGTCGATGATCGAGTAGTAGCGCGCCGCCGCCTGCGCGTTCGGGTAGAACTGTTTCACGATCGCGGCCTGCTCGTTGTAGAGCAGCGTGCCCACGCCGACGCCGAAGAACATCACCAGCGCCAGCGCGCGCAGCACCGGCCGCTGCCAGACCAGTTTCAGGCCGGCCAGCACCGAACCGCCCATCGCGACTTCGCCGCTGGCCGCGCCGCTGACCTGCTCGCGCCGGATCGCCCACACCCGCAGGCGCAGGATGCACAGCAGGCACACCGCCAGGAACGCGGCCGACACCAGCAGCAGATTGGCCACGCCCAGACGGCCGACCAGCAGGCCGGTGATCAGCGGCCCCAACAGGGCGCCGACCGTGCCGCCGGCGCCGATGTAGCCGTATACCCGCTTGGAATGCTCGTGGTCGAACACGTCGGCCATGAAGCTCCAGAACACCGTCACCGCGAACAGGTTGAACACCGCGGTCCAGACGAAGAACAGCGCGCCGCGCCCCGCCAATTCGTGGTGGAAGGCCCAGTAGAAACCGAGCAGGCAGGCGATGAAGATCAGGTACACCACCGGCAGGAATACCCGGCGCGGGAAGCGCGACACCAGCGCGCCGTACACCGGCTGCAAGGCCAGCATGCTCAGGAAGGTGCAGGTGAACAGCACCTGCAGGGTGAACTCCTTCAGCGACACGCCGTGGCTCAGGGCCCAGGCGATCAACCCGGGCGGGAACACGGTCTCGATATCGCCCGAGGCGCCCATCGCGTCGCGCACCGGGCGCAGCACGTAGTAGCCGCAGAGCAGGCTGAAGAAGTACAGCAGCGACCACCACAGCGGCGGCGACTCGGCCAGCGCGGCGCGGAAACGGCCCCAGCGACCGGTGGCGGGCGCGGGCGCGGCGTCGGTCCGTATCGGATCGGTCACGCGCAGCGTCCCGCGGTCGGTGTCGGCTGGCTGGGATCGCGCCTCATGTCCTCGCTCCCGTGCGCGCTGGCCGGCACGTGCTGGCGGAACGTTAGCCGAACCCGCCCCACCCCGCCACCGCGGCGCATGCCGGCCGCTCGCGCGTTATTGGGAGCATTTGCTCTAATCGCCAGGCTTACGGTCGCCCGGTCACAGACAGGGCGTGGGCGTGTACGACTACATCATCATCGGTGCCGGTTCGGCCGGCTGCGTGCTCGCCAACCGCCTCAGCGAAGACCCGGACACCAAGGTGTTGCTGCTCGAAGCCGGGCCGCGCGACCGCCATCCCTTCATCCACATGCCCGCCGGCCTGTCCAAGCTGGTCAACAAGAAGGGCGTGAACTGGGATTACGACACCGCACCCGAGCACGAGCTCAACGGCCGCACCCTGTGGTGGCCGCGCGGCAAAGTGCTGGGTGGGTCGAGTTCGATCAACGCCATGTGCTACATCCGCGGCGTGTCCGGCGACTACGACGACTGGTCCGCGCAAGGCGCGACAGGCTGGGATTGGAAGACGGTGCTGCCCTACTTCCGCCGCTCCGAGCGCAACAGCCGCGGCGACGACGCCCTGCACGGCGCCAACGGCCCGCTCTACGTCTCCGACCTGCGCTACACCAACCCGCTGTCGCAGGTGTTCATCGAGGCCGGCCGCGAAGCCGGCTATGCGGTCAACCGCGACTTCAACGGCGCCGCCCAGCAGGGTTTCGGCTATTACCAGGTCACCCAGAAGAACGGCGCGCGCTGCTCCAGCGCGGTCGCCTACCTCGACCCGGCGCGCGAACGCCACAACCTGACCATCGTCACCGGCGCCCAGGTCAACCGCATCACTTTCGACAAAGGCCGCGCCAACGGCGTGATCTACGTCGCCAACGGCCAGCCCTATCACCAGGAAGTCTCGCGCGAGGTCCTGCTCAGCGGCGGCGCGATCAACTCGCCGCAGCTGCTGATGCTGTCCGGCGTCGGTCCGGCCGCGCAATTGCGCAAGCACGGTATCGACGTGGTCGCCGACGCGCCTCAGGTCGGCGAGAACCTGCAGGATCACCTCGACATCTGCACCCTGCAGCACTCGACCCAACGCGTCACCTACGACCGCGTCAGCGACCTGCGCATCGCCTTCGACTACTACCTGCGCGGCCACAGCGGCCCCGGCAGCAGCAATATCGCGGAGGCCGGCGCATTCGTGCGTTCGGCGCTGGCGCCGGACGAGCGCGCCGACATCCAGCTGCATTTCGTGCCGGCCATGCTCGACGACCACGGCCGCCGCCGCCTCGTCGGCGACGGCTACACCCTGCACGCCTGCTTCCTGCGCCCGCGCAGCCGTGGCCGCATCGGCCTGGTCAGCGCGCGCGCCGCGGACAAGGCCCGCATCGAAGCGCGTTATCTGAGCGATCCGGAAGGTTTCGATCTGAAGATGATGCTCGAATGCGCCAAGCTCTCGCGCGAACTGTTCGCGCAGAAGGCCTTCGACGCCTACCGCGGCGCGCCGATCTTCCCGCCCCGCAACGACTACAGCGACGCCGAGCTGATCGAGTTCATCCGCGAAAAGGCCGAAACCGTCTACCACCCGATCGGCACCTGCCGCATGGGCAGCGACGAGGAATCGGTGGTCGACCCGCAACTGCGCGTCCGCGGCGTCGAAGGCCTGCGCGTGGTCGACGCCTCGGTGATGCCGACCTTGATCGGTGGCAATACCAACGCGCCGACGATGATGATCGCCGAGCGCGCGGCGGATTTGATTCGCGGCCGAGCGCAGTAAGCATCGGCGGCATGTCGCAGGCTGCGGCTAACGCAGCCATTTGCGGAGTTTCGCGCAACGGCCTTCGCGCCTGCGGCGCTCATCCCCTCATCCCAACCCTCTCCCGCAAGCGGGAGAGGGAGCGGATGCGCATGCGGATCGAGCAGCGTAGCCAGTAGGCCGCAGGGTGCGGACAACCGCGCCACCGCCAATCACCGATTCGCGCGACGATGCGGTTCGCCTGCGGCTCAGCGCATCCTACGGCGCTACATTTCCACGATCGGCCCATTCGGGTCCGGCTCGGGAGGACAGCCCCCGCCCGCCGCGCAGATACCGACCAGACGCCATGCGCCGCCGCGGCACTGGTAGTAGTAGCCCGGATCGACCGGGTGATCGTAAGCCACCAGGAACATATGCCCTTCCGTCTCCGCCGTGCAGGCATAGGTCGGTTCCGCCGCGACCGGAGCGGTCGCACCCATCCCGACGAACAGAGCCAACACAGCGCCTTTCGCAGTCCATTTCTTCATTGCGTTTTCCTCCATTGAAAACCGCCGGAAGTCGTCCCTTTCCAGGCAACGAAAGCGCTCGCCTTGCCAGTGCGACAGCCACGGCGAGCGGCTTTACGGAGGCGGCGGCAGCCTCTCGATGCACGGCGGGGCCAACGCTAGCAGATGATGCGTTGCAGTGCGGATCGCTCCCGAGATTGGGGGATCGGCTTGGCGATGCATGCGGCGAACGGCGGCCCTGTTTCTGGTGCTGGTGCTGGTGCCCCACGACTGCCGTTGCCGTTGCCGTTGCTGTTGCCGTTGCTGTTGCCGTTGTTGTTGCTGTTGCATTGAAATCCAATGCCCCCGCACTCGCCCAACCCCACTCAGACCCGAAGGGCGGCGCGCAGGACGCGCGCCGTTTTATCTCGCACGGGAGGGTTGTCTAGGCAAGCCCTTCTCTTTGGTTACTTTCTCTTGGGCTAGCAAGAGAAAGTGACCCGCATGCGCAGCAGGCGGAAGCCTTTGACTTAAGTAACGAAACCCACGCAGCAAACGGAATTCGCGATCGCGGCTTACGCCGCTCCCACAGAAAGCGATGCCACTCCGAATCGAGCCAGCGCGGCAGCCGGAGGTCGTGGTCGCGGCTCATGCCGCTCCTACCCCAAGGCGAGTGGCAAGAGAAAGCGACCCGCATGCGCAGCAGGCGGAAGCCAAGAATTGAAACCTTTGCCGAACTTCGGAATTCGCGATCGCGGCTCACGCCGCTCCCACAGAAAGCAGAAGGCAGAGTCGTAGCGAAACCTCTACCGGCAGGCGAAGTTCGCGGTCGCGGCTTACGCCGCTCCTACCCCAAAGCGACGGCAGCGGGCCATGCACACGCCGGAACACATTCGAAGCTCGACCGCCGCACGTCGCGCCCCCACCAAAAAAACAGCGCGCCCCGCAGCTAGGCCTTCGCCAACACCGGCGGCAGCGGACAATGCAACACCGCGCAGATCGTGCGCAGCAATTCCGCTTCCGCGACCGCGATCCGGTTGTCGTGGCTGCCCGCCGCGGTCACCGCTTCCACCAGCAGTTGCTTGGCCAGCGGATCCAGCGCATCCAAGGCCTCCCACACACGATCCAGGGCCAGCACGCCGTCGGCCGGCGGCGCGTAAGGACGGTGCTCCTGCGGCAGTACGCGCTGCAGGCCGGCAAGGTAGGCGCGCTGCGCGGACGCCGCATCGGCGTGCCCGCTCTGCGCGACCACCGCCAGCAAGGTCGCCAGTTCCGCCGCCACCGCCTGCGGCTTGCGCCGGCCGAAGCGCGCGTGCCGCGACGGATCCAGCGACTCCACCACCTGCACGGTCAGCAACCGCGCCAGGCAGTACTCGAACAGCGAGACCCGGCCGTCGGCGTTGACCGCCGCCTGCACCGCGTCCATGAACATGTCCAGCTGCGGACGCGGGCGCAAGCGCAGCACCGGGAACGCCAGCGACGCCAGCGGCAGGCGCAGCATCGGGTGCAGGTCGGCCAGTGCTTGCAGGCGCAGACGGCGCGCCTCGTCGGCCAGTTCCGGCCCCAGGCGCGCGGCGATCTCGTAATGCTGACGCGCGGCGATCTGGGCGTCGTCGTCCAGCAGCAGGGCCAGCAACAGCGGCACCACCGCGTCGCGCTGCGCCGCCAGCGCGCGCAATCCATCGGGCAGAGTCGCGGCGATGAGGTCGGCGCGGCGGTAGTCGTCGGCGCCGGGGCGAGCGACCTGGGCCGCGACCATCGGCGGCGTCACCGCGTGCAGGCTTTCGACCGGCGGCAGCGGCGGCGGTGGCGCCGGATCGGTGAAGCCCATCGCCACGTCCTCGGCCAGGCCTTGCGGCGGCTCGATCGACCAGCGGCGGCTCAGGCTTTCCAGCTGATCGGCGCGGAACGACGGCTCCAGCGCGCGGATGCGCTCCAGCAGCGGCGGATGGGTCGCGAACAGGCCGCTGAAACCGACGCCGTCGCCGAACAGCATGTGGCTGACCTCCTCGGCATCGGCGCGGTCGTTGAGCTGGGCGCCTTCATGCAGGCCGCCGATCTTCTTCAGCGCGCCGGCCAGGCCCGCGGTCTGGCGGGTGAACTGCACCGCCGAGGCATCGGCCAGGCGCTCGCGGCTGCGGCTCACGCTGGCCTTGATCATGCGGCCGAAGAACAGACCGATGTAGCCGACCAGCATCGCCACCAGCGCCGCCACCAGAATCGCGCCCAGGCCCTTGCTGTTGCGCCCGCCGAGGCGGCCGCCCTCGAGGATCTTGCGGCCGATGATGGCCAGCATCAGGATCCCGAACAGCCCCCCCATCAGGCGGATGTTCAAGCGCATGTCGCCGTTGAGGATGTGGCTGAACTCGTGCGCGATCACGCCCTGCAGCTCGTCGCGATTGAGCCGGTCGAGCGCGCCACGGGTCACCGCGACCACCGCGTCCGACGCCGAGTAGCCGGCCGCGAACGCGTTGATGCCGGCCTCGTGTTCGAGCACGTAGAGCCTGGGCATCGGCACGCCGGACGCGATCGCGATCTCCTCGACCACGTTACGCAAGCGGCGCAGGTTGAGATCGCGGGTGTCTTCCGGCACCGGCACGCCGCCCATCTGCAAGGCGACCGATTCGCCGCCGCCGCGCAGCGAGGCGATGCGGAACAACGAACCCAAGCCGATCACGGCGATCGTGCCCAAGCTGGCCAGGGTCAGCGTTACCGGATCGGCACCGGCGAACACCAGCACCGCCAGGTCCACTGCCAACACGATGCCGGCCACGGCCAGCCCGAACAGCAACACCAGCCGGGCCGACGTGCGCCGGGCCTGCGCCTGGCGTTCGAAGAAATTCATGCAGGGAATCCGAGATGGGAGACCCGGGATTCGGGGATTCGTGGCGCGGCTCGCCGGCGCTTGCCCGGCGAATCCGGCCTTCCCGATTCCGGATCCGGGCCGGTTAGAACTTCACCTTCGGCGCTTCGCGCATTTCCGCGCGCTCGGCCGGGATTTCCAGCAGCGCGGCGGCGGCGAAGCTGAACATGCCGGCGACCACGCTGGACGGGAAGATCTCGCGCCGATTGTTGTAGGCCATCACCGAGTCGTTGTAGGCCTGGCGCGCGAACGCGACCTTGTTCTCGGTGCTGGTCAGCTCCTCGGTGAGCTGCATCATGTTCTGGTTGGCCTTGAGCTCCGGGTAGGCCTCCGAGACCGCGAGCAAACGCCCGAGCGCCCCATTCAGCTGGCCCTGGCTCGCCGCCAATTGCTCCATGGCCGCCGGATCGCCCGGGTTGGCCTTGGCCGCGGCCAGGCCCGACACCGCCGCGCCGCGGGCCGCGATCACCGCTTCCAGGGTCTCGCGTTCATGGGTCAGATAGCCTTTGACCGTCTCGACCAGGTTCGGGATCAGGTCGAAGCGCCGCTGCAGCTGCACGTCGATCTGGGCGAAGGCGTTTTTATAGGCGTTCCGGGACGTCACCAGGGCGTTGTAAATGCCCACGATCCAAACTGCGACGATGGCCACTAAAGCCAACAAAATCAGAATGCTGAACATGGTTGTTCCCCAATCCCCTTAGATCGGCGCTATTATCGAGCGCAACCCAGCATACGCAGGCGCTGCGACCGATGAAAGAAGAGCCGATCCCGCGGTCGCGACGCACGTTCTGGCGTGTAGCGAGCCTCGCCGGCCTGCTTACTTTGACCCTGGGTTCCGCCGCGCAGACTTCGTTGCGCTGGAACCCGCCGACGTCGAGCGCGCGCGTCGCCACCGCCGAACCGGCGCATGGCCTGCCGCAACCCGTGGCGAATTACGCGACCCGCAATGCGGTCATGCCGCTGGCTGCGGGCTTCGAGGTGCAGCAGTTCGAAGCCATGGCCCAGCAGTTGGTCGCCAACCAGCGCGTGCCGGGACTGGCGATGGCGATCGTGCACAACGGCCGCATCCTCAGCGCGCGCGGCTACGGCATCACCGACGTGCGCGCGGCCGAGCCGGTCGATGCCCACACCGTATTCCGCCTGGCTTCGTTGTCCAAAGGCGTGGCCGCGACCATGGCCGGTGTGCTGGTCAACGACGGCACTCTGCGCTGGGACAGCAAGCTGCTCGACTACATGCCCGGCTTCCAGCTGGTCGATCCTTCTGCGGCGCAGCAGATCACCGTCGCCGATCTGCTCAGCCATCGCGTCGGCCTGACCCACAACACCTACGACCGCGATCTCGAGAACTACACCGACTACCGCACGCTGACGCAGAAGCTCGCGTACGCGCCGATGTCCTGCCAGCCCGGCACCTGCTACGGCTACCAGAACATCGCTTTCAGCCTGATCGGCGATGTGGTCTTCGCCGCCACCGGCGACTTCTACAGCCAGGAAGTGCAGCGCCGTCTGTTCAAGCCGCTGGGCATGAACGACGCCAGCCTCGGCCTGGAAGGCATCACCGCCAGCGCGCGCTGGGCGCGTCCGCACGTGCGTGCGCGCGGCGGCTGGACCTCGGTCGCGCCCAAGCCGACCTACTACCAGTTGCCGCCGGCCGCCGGCGTCAACGCCAGCGCCAGCGACATGGCGCAGTGGCTGCTCGCACAGACCGGCCATCGTCCCGACGTGCTGCCGGCGCCGCTGCTGGCGACGCTGCACCAGCCGCTGGTCGATACCCCTGGCGAAACCCGCGGCTCGGCCTGGCGCCGTTCGCGCGTGAGCTCGGCCGGCTACGCCCTGGGCTGGCGCGTGTACGACTACGCCGGCCACCAGTTGGTGTTCCATGGCGGCGCGGTGCAGGGCTACCGCGGCCTGGTCGCACTGCTGCCCGAGCGCGACCTCGGCATCGCCGTGCTCTGGAACAGCGAGAGCGCCCTGCCCTCCGGCCTGCTGCCGACCATACTCGACCGCGCCATCGGCATGCCGCCGGAGCGCTGGCTCGACGTCGACTTCGACGATCCGACCCTGTACGTCGACGCCGACAGCGGCCGCAATCCGGCCAACCCGCCCGGCAGCGAAGCCGCGACCGCGACCGCCGCGCCGCGCTAAGCGGCGCGCAGCGACTCAAGACGATCCAAACCCCAGCCTGCGCGCTACACGCGTCGCAGGCGGTCTTCTGTAGGCGTGCCTGCGTCCTTATGCGCCCATGATCCTCTGGATCGAGCGCGACCAGCTGATGGCGTTCCTGAGCGCATCTACCTGGGGATCGGCTCGCGGCTCGCGGGTGCGGCGGCAACCGCATCGATGCGGACCACCGGGTCCGGGCGATGGTGCGGTTCGCCTTCGGCTCACCACACCCTACGGCGTTCGCGAATGCGTGTGGGCACCAGCGCCCTCCTGAGCGAGGCCGTTACGACCCGAGCCCAGGGTGAGAGGGCTGCCATGGTCAGCGGCGGCACACTGGCTGTGCCTTAGGGCTCGCGCGGGAGGCGGCCGTCGAACACCACGGCTCAGGCGCAGAAACCAGGATCGGCGACGCTGGCCACCGACGATGGCGGGTCCCCGAAGATTTCGCGGGCCCCAAATAAAAAACTCTCCCCCCGCCTGGGCTGCGGGGAGAGAGCGGGATTACGGCTTTCGGGGCTTTATTAGATCAGCGGAGCCGGGGTCGCCGGCATGGCCGCTGCGGCCGGCTTGCGAGCCGACTTCTTCGCGGCCTTCTTCGCCTTCTTGGCAGGCTTCTTGGCAGCCTTCTTAGCAGCCTTCTTAGCAGCCTTCTTAGCGGGCTTCTTGGCTACTTTCTTGGCGGCCTTCTTAGCAGCCTTCTTAGCGGGCTTCTTGGCGACCTTCTTGGCAGCCTTCTTGACGGCCTTCTTAGCAGCCTTCTTGACGGCCTTCTTGGCAGTCTTCTTGGCGGCCTTCTTCGCCGGCTTGCGGGCGACCTTCTTGGCGGCCTTCTTGGCCGGCTTCTTGGCGACCTTCTTAGCGGCCTTCTTGGCTACCTTCTTCACGGCCTTCTTGGCGGCCGGCTTCTTGGCGACCTTCTTAGCAGCCTTCTTGGCGGCGGGCTTCTTCTTCGCAGCTTTCTTCGTGGCCATGTTATGGCTCCTCGTCAGTGGTTGATCAGCGATTGATCAGGGGTATTGCAGGTTTTAAAGCCCAGTTGAACCAGAGCCGCGGGAGTCGGACCCGCGAGCAGCCGTCGACGCGCAGAGCGCGCCGGAACGGATTCTTCGACACGCTCCCCGGGGGCGGGAACGCATCCGGCCGCGTACTGCGGCCAAACAAAAACCCGATCCGCACAGGGCGAACCGGGTCGTATGGGGCGCGACGCCGACGGGGCCGAGAAGAACGATTGCGTTTTCGCGAGGGAAACGAATCCTGCGTCCACCGTTTTGACTGTCCGGGCGGAGGTTCGTTTTTTGCTGCGCGTTGTCGCGTTCGTTGTACTCACTCTCTTCCGCAGGAAACGTCTGCTGGGCGAAACCTAATCACGCTTTTTCGCACTGTCAACAATTCCGGCAACTTTTTTTTCGGACCGGCTCCCGCCGACCCTGACGGAAAACCACCACGACGACGACGCGACGACGCGGCGATCGCGCGTCGCGCATCGCATCGAATTCGAACGACTACGCTGAAAGCCATATCTGGCGCGGCTTTCAGCGCATCGCGATTTTTTTATCGCGCGTGCGCGTTGCGATGCGCGCGTTGCGTCGCAGCGCGATCGCGGTCGTTCCGAGCGTCGTTTTGCGCCCGTCGGCGACGGTGCCGAAGGGCGCCGCGTTTCGCGCCGCACAAGCCGATTTGCGCAAAAGTGCGCGAACTTTTTCCGCCGCCTTCGAAGCCGCCGGCGACCGGCGACGCACCGCGAACGGCATCGGCGGCGACGCTGCGCGCATACGGCGTGGGCACATGCGCGGCGCTGGTGAGCGTTCGATGTGGTGCCGCCGAACGTCGGTTCCGGCGCCGGCGCAGCGCTCGCGCAGCATCCACGCGGACGCTGAAAACAAGGGGTTTTTAATCGTGTTCGCGATCGGGCATCGGCAGCGGCAGCGGCAGCGGCCATCGTCGGCGGCGGAGGGAGATCGCGGAGGCGGCGGCTCGCCCTCGTCGGCGATCGGACCGGCAACCGATCGACCGACGCCGCCGCTCCGGCGCGACCGCCGAACGGCATCGGCGCGGCGCACGAGGGATGGACGCGGCGACGTCGGACGCGTGAGGAGTGGGTGAAGCGGCACGGCGACCATGGTCGCTGCCGCCCATCGGCCGCGGCGGAGCGTCTCGGTTCGCCGACGCCGCGGGCGAGTCGCCGACCGGATCGGGCCTCGCATCGCGAGCCCACTCCATGCCTCGCGCGGCGACCGAGCGCCCGACGCGGGGTGTGCGCCGGCACGAACGGCGGCGGCGCCGACGCCGAACGCGGGACGGATTTCGCAGCGAGCGGCCACGAATCGAAGGGCCATCGAGCACGGCGTATGCGCGCCGACGACGCGCTGCACCCGCCGTACGTGGCCGCAAACCGGGCGACCGCGGCGGCGACCGATATGCGTCCGCGAACCGCTTCGCCCGCTGTAGGCGGCCATAAGTCGTCAGAGGCTGACGTCAGCCACAGGCACGCGCCGCCTGCTCGCTTTCGTCACTGCACCGACTATGGCGGGTACCGATAGCCGCCGCGCGCGTCTGGCTGCAGCCGCCGCATGCGACCGGCAGATACCGGACTGGCGTGGATGGCAGGCCAGCGTCGACGACGCGGCCTGGGCGTTGCCGTCGGCCGGAAGCCGGCGAACGAGAGCGGAAGCTGACGCGGATCGGCGCCTCACTCCTGCTGCCGCGCAGCCCCGGCACGGCCGCGCGTCGCACGCGCGGACGTCGCATGGACGGATGTCGCGAGTTCCGAGTTCGCTCCGCGCCCTCGCCCACGCCCACGCCGCTCACCCGGCTGCAGGGCACCGGACCACCTGCGCCGCGCGCAAGCCTCTTAGCCAGGCCATCGCGTCGGGCCGCGCGCCGGAGCCCGACGTCCTCCACAAAAGCGAACGGCCGCACGAGGCGGCCGTAGCGGACAGGCCGGACGCGCTTGCGGTCCGGCCGGGCTTGCGTCGCGGACCGCGCGGGCCCGGCGACGCCTGCCTTCAGTGGTCGTCGTCTTCGAGCAGCTCGGCGTAGTCGTCCGGTGCGAGCAGTTCGTTGAGCTGGTCCGGTTCCTCGACCTCGACGGTGAAGATCCAGCCTTCGCCGTAGGCGTCTTCGTTGATCGTCTCCGGCTTGTCGGCCAGCGCGGCGTTGACCGCGGTGACGGTGCCGCTGATCGGCGCGTAGACGTCGGAGGCGGCCTTCACCGACTCGACCACGGCACAGGCGGTGCCGGCTTCGACGCGGTCGCCGATGTTCGGTAGCTCGACGTAGACCAGGTCGCCGAGCAGGCCTTGGGCATGGTCGGAGATGCCGACCGTGACCTTGCCGTCGCCTTCGACGCGGGCCCACTCGTGGGATTTCATGAACTTCAGATCGCCGGGGATTTCACTCATGGCTGGCCTCAAACTCTGCGGGGGCGGCTGGGGAACTGCGCCTAGTTTAGCGGCGCGGAAGCAACATGCGAGAGGGTGTGTTCATGCGCGGTCGTCCTGCCCGATCCGGAAGGGCGCGCGGCCGCTGATCAGGGCTTCGCGCAGATCCTCGACGCGATCCTGGCCCCAGAACGGCTCGCCGTCGAGCACGTAGCCCGGCAGGCCCGGCAGATCGGCGGCGATCGCGGCCTCGGTATTGCGCTGATAGGCGGCGACGGTCTCGGCCGCGTCGGCCGCGGCGAGCACCGGCGCGGCATCGAAACCGTGACGCGTCAACAGTTCTGCGAGGACCGCCGGGACGGCGATGTCGGCGTCGTGCACCCACAGCGCGCGGAATGCGGCGTCCATGTATGCGGCCGGGTCGGCGCCGGCCGCGACCAGGGCGATCGCGCAGCGGTCGGCCAGGCCGGGGTCGAGCGGAAAGTACTTGGGCGCCAGGTTCAGCGGCAAGCCGCGCTTGGCGCGCCAGCGCTGCAGCTCGATCAGGCGGTAGCGCTGGCGTGCCGGCGCGCGCTGACCCAGCGGCAGACCGCCGTTGGCCGCGAACAGGTCGAAGATCCGCGACGGCCGGTACGCCACCTCGGCGCCCGCTTCGCGCACCGCGTCCAGGAACGCGGCGTGGCCGAAGTAGGCGTAGGGCGAGATCAGGCTGAAGTAATAGTCGACGCGCGCGGCCATGGTCGCGATCAGCCCAGCACGCCGTCCTGGGGCTGGCCGTCGCGCACGAACGGGAACTTGACCACGCGCACCGGGACTTCCCTGCCGCGGATGTCGACCCGCACCTGGCCCGGCTCGCCGGCCGGCACGCGCGCGAACGCGATCGACTTGTTCAGGGTCGGCGAGAACGTGCCCGACAGGATTTCGCCGTCGCCGTTGGCGGTCAGCACCTTCTGGCCGTGACGCAGCACGCCCTTCTCGTCCATCACCAGGCCGATCATCTGGCGCGGCGCGCCGGCGGCCTTCTGCTGCTCCAGCGGAGCGCGGCCGATGAAGTCGCGGCCCTCGTCGAGCGCGACCGTCCAGGCCAGCGCGGCCTCGTAGGGCGACACCTGGTCGTCCATGTCCTGGCCGTAGAGATTCATGCCGGCTTCCAGGCGCAGGGTGTCGCGCGCGCCCAGGCCGGCCGGCTTCACGCCCACGGCCAGCAGCGCATTCCACAGCGCAACCGCGCCGGTTTCCGGCACTACCACTTCGAAGCCGTCTTCGCCGGTGTAGCCGGTGCGGGCGACGAACAGCGCGGTGCCGTCGGCGGTCTGTGCGTCGCCGGCGACGAACTTGCCGAGCTTGCCGATGCGCGCGCGGTCTTCCTCGCGCAGCAGGCTCAGCACCTTGTCGCGCGCGTTCGGGCCCTGCACCGCGATCATCGCGTAGTCCGGACGCTCCGTGACCTGCACGTCGAACGCGCGCGCCTGCTCGCCGATCCAGGCCAGGTCCTTCTCGCGGGTGGCGGCGTTGACCACCAGGCGGAAGAAGTCCTCGGCCAGGAAGTAGACGATCAGGTCGTCGATCACGCCGCCCTGCGGGTTGAGCATGCAGGTGTAGAGCGCCTTGCCGGATTTCTGCAGCTTGTCGACCGAGTTGGCGACCAGGTGACGCAGGAACTCGCGGGTGCGCGCGCCGCGCAGATCGACCACGGTCATGTGGCTGACGTCGAACATGCCGGCATCGCGGCGGACCTGGTGATGTTCTTCGATCTGCGAGCCGTAGCTGATCGGCATGTCCCAGCCGCCGAAGTCGACCATCTTGGCGCCGAGCGCGCGGTGGGCGTCGTTAAGAATGGTCTTCTGGGTCATGAGCGGCGGGCCTGGACGTTGGGGAGCCCAGGATTATCCCACGGAGACCGACCGCGATGCGCCCCGGCCCACGGTACGCCGGCGCATGGGCCGGACAGGCGCGGCACCGGTGGCACGACGGTGGAAGCGACGTGAGTCGCGATGCGCTATGCGGGTCGTCGCCGCCGTCCGGGGACCCGGCCGCGATCTACGTCGTCGCCGCAGGTAGCAGGCCGGACGACAAGCCTTACTCGGCGCCGAAGCCTTCGTTGTAGCAGCGCACGCTCGCCGGCGGCACTTCGACGAACTTGCCGCTGTCGCGGTCCAGGCGCATCGCCCAGCGCCGGGCCTCGAACATCTCCTGCGCAGCCGCATCGGGTACCGCGGTATCGACGATCGCGACCAGGCCCGGGTCGTCGACGCCGTCGCGCTGGCAGGTCGCGACCGAAACGTACTCGCCGCGCTTGAGCTTGGGATAAGGCATAACGTCGGTGATCTTCCAACGCGGCTCGTTGCCTTCGCGGCCGGCGAATTCGCCGGCGTAGAACTTGACCGAATGGTCCTCGGCGTCGTCGAGGGTTCCGATCGAACGCGCGCAGATCTGTTCCGGCGAGCTGCCCGAACCCACGCAACTGCCGGTATTGGACTTCAGGCCGTCCGGATACGGCGGCACCACGCGGCCGATCCAACTGGCCGCGGGTGCCGGTGCCGGTGCCGGTGCCGGTGCCGGTGCCGGTGCCGGTGCCTGCGCCGGTGCGGCCGCGGGCACGGCCCGCCCGGCGAGCGCCGGGCACGAAGCGGCTACGGCTGCGAGCGCAACCAGGGCGACACCGATCCACAGGCTTTCACGGCGCTTCATCGCATCCCTTCCTCGCAATATCGCGAACCCTTTATTGCCCGAACGCCTCGACCCGCAGGCTCATGCCCTCGCAGGCGACCACGCGCACCGAGGCGCCGGTCGGCAGCTCCGGGCCGATCACTTCCCAGTACGCGTCGGCGATCTGTACCCGGCCGCGGCCCTGGACGATGGCGCGGTCCAACACGAGCACGCGGCCGACCAGTTGTTCGCCGCGGCGGTTCAGCGCCGGCTGGTCGCTGCTGCGCTCGCGGCCGCGGAACCAGGTCCGGTAGACCTGGATCGACAGGAAGCTCAGCACCACGAACATCGTTACCTGCGCGAGCACCGGCAGGTCGGGGAACACCAGCACCACCACGAACACCGCGCCCGCGGCGAAGCCGAGCCAGAGCATGAACGCCCCCGGCGCCAAGGCCTCGGCCGCGAACAGCAGCAGGGCCACCGCGGCCCAGGTCACCATCTGCCAGTTCAGCTGCATCGCTCAGGCCCCCGGAAGACGCGGCGGCGGAGCGGCCGGACGACCGGGCTGACGGTCCAGCGCTTCCTTGGCCAGTTCGGCGATGCCGCCCAGCGAACCGATCACGCCGGCCGACTCCATCGGCATCATCACGAACTTCGCGTTCGGCGCTTCGGCCAGCGACTTGAAGGCCTCGATGTACTTCTGCGCGACAAAGTAATTGATCGCCTGCACGTTGCCCTGGGCGATCGCGTTGGACACCATCTCGGTCGCCTTGGCTTCGGCCTGGGCCAGGCGTTCGCGCGCCTCGGCGTGACGGAACGCGGCTTCGCGTTCGCCCTCGGCTTCCAGGATCACCGACTGCTTCTCGCCTTCGGCCTTGAGGATCGCGGCCTGGCGGAAGCCCTCGGCCTCCAGGATGTTGGCGCGCTTCTCGCGCTCGGCCTTCATCTGCCGGGCCATCGAATCGACCAGGTCGCGCGGCGGCTGGATGTCCTTGAGCTCGATGCGGTTGACCTTCAGGCCCCAGGGATGGGTGGCCTGATCGACCGCGACCAGCACCTTGGCGTTGATCTCGTCGCGACGCGACAGCGATTCGTCCAGGTCCATCGAACCGATCGAGGTACGGATGTTGGTCATCACCAGGTTGAGCGTGGCGATTTCCAGCTGCGCGACCTCGTAGGCGGCCTTGGCCGCGTCCAGCACCTGGAAATAGACCACGCCGTCGACCTTGACCACGGCGTTGTCCTTGGTGATGACGTCCTGCGAGGGCACGTCCAGCACCTGCTCCATCATGTTGATCTTGCGGCCGACGCCGTAGACCACCGGGATCAGGAAGTGCAGCCCCGGGGTCATGGTGTGGGTGTATTTGCCGAAGCGCTCCACCGTCCATTCGTAACCCTGCGGCACCATCCGCACGGTCTTGAACAGGATAATCACGCCGGCTACCAGCAGCACGACGGCCAGAATCGGTCCCATGGTGTCCCCTCCCTTTAGATAGGCGGAGTATAGGCCCAGCCGGCCGCTGCGACGGTTTGCCGCCCGGCCGCATCCAGATCAATACATGCCAGCCACCTCAAGCTTCGCGATCGATGTGCCAGACGCCCTGCTCGCCCGTGCGCGCGCCGGCGAGCGGGCCGCGTTCGAGCAGATCTATCGCTGGTTCGAGCGCCCGGTCTACACCCTGGCGCTGCGGATCCTGGGCGGCAGCGGCGGCGATCGCGAGGAGGCGGCCGAAGTGCTGCAGGACACCATGCTCAAGGTGCTGGGACGGATCGGCGACTTCCGCGGCCAGGGCGGCGGCGGCGACAGCCCGTTCTGGGGCTGGTTGCGCCAGATCGCGATCAACGAAGCCCTGATGCGCCTGCGCAGCCAGCGCCGCCACGAGCACGCCCTGGTGCTGGAAGACGACCGCTACGCCGACGAACAGGCGCCACCGCCGCCGGCCGCCGCCGACGCCTCGGCGCTGGGGCGCGCGCTGGCGCAGTTGCCGGCCGCGACCCGCAGCGTGCTGTGGCTGTACCACGCCGAGGGCTACACCCACGACGAAATCGCCGCGCTGATGCAACGCACGCCGAGTTTCTCCAAATCCCAACTCGCGCGCGGCGGTCGCCGCCTGCGCGAACTGCTGGAACCGACCACGGAGGCCACCCATGCCTGACGCCAGCTCCCGCCACGGCGTGCCCGCGCCGAGCGACTGGTCCACCGCCTTCGCCGCCCTGCCGGCGGAGACGCCACCGGCCGACGGCTGGTCGCGCCTGTCCGCAGCGCTGGACGCGCGCGGCGGTGCGAGAGCGCCGAGCGCCGCCCGTTCGCCGCGGCGTCGACGCTGGCCGGTCTGGACCGCGGCCGCCGCGGCTTTGGCGGTGATGGCGCTGGTGCCGATCGCGTTGCAGCGTGGTACCGACACGCCTGAGCCGGGCCGCATCGCGACTGCGAACGCGCCGGCCAAGAACGTGCCGGCCAAGAACGCGCCTGCCACGATCGTTCCGGCGCCCGACCGCAGCGCCGAGCCGGCCCCGACGCCGAGCATCGCCGCCGACACTCGTCCCTCCGCCCCTTCCTCGCAGGACATCGCCGCATCCGCGCCCGCCATCGCGACCCGTGAGCTGCCGGGCAAGATCGCCGGCACACAACGCAAGCCGCACCCGAAGGCGCGTCAGCCGCAACGCCGCGCCCCGGCGCCGGTCATCGAATCGGCGAGCGCCGAACCTGCGACCGCGCTGGCCGCCGCCGATGCCACCGATGTCGAAACCGCCGAAGCCGCCGCGATCGCGCAATGGCAGGCCGAGTCGGCGCAATTGGAAGCCCTGGTCGCGCTGGCCCGCGACGAGCGCGTCGGCAGCGCCGGCGCGACCCTGATGAGCGCCGACCTCGACAGCCGGATCGGCGTGATCGACGCCGCCCTGCGTCAGGACGGCCTGCCGGCCGCGCAACGCGCCTCGCTGTGGGAACAACGGGTGCAGACGCTGCGCGACCTGGCCGGCGTCGAGAGCACCCAACGCTGGCTCGCCGCCCACGGCGAGCGCTACGACGGCGCGCTGGTGCGCGTCGACTGATCCGCCATGCCGCTCCTTATCTCCTGCCCGTCCAGTCCACATCACCTCCAGAGGTCCGTATGACATCCCGCCGCCTCCGCATCACCGCGCTCGCGCTCGCGACCGCCGCGACCGTCGCTTCGGTGGCGGTCGCCCAGGACGCGACCGTGCGCACTCGCACCGTCACGACCCGCAGCGACGCCAAGACCGATGCCAAGACCGACGCCGAAATGAAAGCGGCCTTGGATCAGCTGCGCCAAGCCCAGCGCCGGGTCAGCGAACTGGCACGCTCGCGCGCCGAAGGCGCGCGCGGCCAGGCTTACGTCGCCCGCGACGAAGCCGGCCTCGCACGGCTGGGGGCGCTCGACGCGCAGCGCCAGATCGTGATCCGCCAGACCGAACAGCGCCCCTTGCTGGGCGTGGTGCTCAATTCAGATCCGCAGGCCGGCGCGCGCATCGTCGCCGTCACCCCCGACAGCGCCGCGGCCAAGGCCGGCTTGCGCAGCGGCGACCGCATCGTCGCCGTCAACGGCGACGCGGTGCGCGGCGACGACAGCGAAACCCGCCTGGCCGCGACCCGTTCCGCGCTCGACTCGCTGGACGTGGATGTGCCGATCACGATCGGCTACGAACGCGAGGGCCGCAAGACCACGGTCAAGATCAAGCCGCAGCTGGGCGAGCACGTGCTGGTGTTCGACAGCGACGAGGGCGGCATCGTCACGCCCGGCGGCAACGTGGTCATGGGCCGATTCGCCTTCGATCCCGAAGACGCCAAGTCTTATGCCTTCGACATGCAGCAGCTGCCGGCCATCAAGCAGCGCGTGCGTGCGGACATCGCGCGGACCGGCCCGATCTTCGCCTGCAAGGGCGGCGACTGCCCGACGCCGGCGCTGGTCGAGGCGTTCCGCTGGAACGGCCTGAACCTGGCCGCGGTCGATCGCGGACTGGGGCGTTACTTCGGCACCGACCGCGGCGTGCTGGTGCTCAGCGCCGGCGCCGACCTGGCGGGCCTGGAACCCGGCGACGTGATCCGCAGCATCGACGGCAAGCCGGTGAGCACGCCGCGCGACACCATGGAAGCGCTGCGCGCGCGTCCGGAAGGCAGCGAAGTCGCGGTCGCCTATCTGCGCGATCGCAAGGAAGCCAGCGCGCGGGTCAAGGTGCCCAAAAGCGTGCGCCTGCTGCTGCCGACGCCGCCGGCACCGCCCGCTCCTCCGGCACCGCCCGCACCGCCGCACGCGATGGCGCCCTCTGCGCCGCCCGCACCGCCGTCCGCGCCACGCGCACCGAGGCCGCCGGCGGCACCGCACGCACCGCCGACACTGGCACCGCCTGCGCCCCCGGCTCCTCCCGCACCGCCTCCGCCGCCGCCCCCGCCGGTCCTGGTCTGATCCGGTACGCGTAGCCGGCGCCGCATCGGGCGCCGGCAGCGGTTCATCGGCGGATTGGCGGCAGCGCGTTTGCGACGCGCGGCCGCGATCTCACACCGCGGTTCAAGGCGGCGCGGTACGAGTGACGATCCGCGCCAACCCCGCGCTTCACGACGACGCGGCCGAATGTCCGCACCGCCTGCGCCGGCTCAGCGCTTTTCCTGCGGCGCCGCCTCTACCCACTTGGCGAACACCGCATCGATCTCGCTGTCGGCGACGACCTTGCCCTGCTCCAGGCCGCCGGCCTGCTCGAACAGCGGAACGATCATCGCCATGCCGTCGATCTTGGTCTTCAGGTGCACGCCCGGCGCCTTGCCCAGGAATCCGTCCCAACGCTGGCGAACCTTGGCCCAGTAGCCGCGGGTCGCATCCCAGTAGCTGTAGGCCGGCTTGAAATCGACGTCCTTGGTCTTCTGGTAATCGTTGAAGCCGAACTCGCGCGCCAGTTCGATCTGACTGCCGTCGGGCTTGCGCAGCACCTTGGTGTTGAACTGCTCGTGGGTCCAGCCGCCCGGGGTCAGGGTGTGGCGGTTGATCGCCGAGACCGCGTTGTAGTCGCTGCGCTTGGTGTACTCGCGGCGAGGCAGCGGACGCCAGCTCAGGTCGCTGGTCCAGGTGGCCGCGCCGTTGCGGTATTCCCAACGGCCGGTGCCGCAGTAGCGCGGCGCGTCGCTGACCTCGAACACGCACTGGGTCCAGGCGCCGCGGGTCAGCTCGGCCGGGATCGCGCGCACCTGCCAGGTCTGGTCGGCGCTGAACTCGAAGCGCGTCGGCGCCTCGTAGGTCCAATCCTGACGCCAGTGTTTGGTCACGTGGCCGCTCTTCTCATCGACCAGGATGTGCTGCAGGACGATCTTGGTCGGCGTGTCCTCGACCACGATCACGGTCTCGTTGCCGCCGCTGCGCATGGCCGGCGCACGCTCGTAGCCGGGTTGCAGCAGCACGGTTTCGTCGAACGCGAAATCGACGATGTACTCGCCCTGCATGGCCAGGATCGAAGCGCGGTCGCGCGCGGCGTCGGCCGCGGCAGGCGCGGCGGCGAAGGCTGGCGTTGCCGCGCAGGAGAGCGTCAGGCAGGCGGCTAGCAGTCGGAGATTCATGGGTACGGTTCTCGGTTGATGAATGGATAACGGATTCGTTGCGGCGAATTGAATTCGGCGGATTCGGTGAAGCTCAATGCGAGGCGATCGGCTGCGAGCCGGATGCGGCGGCGCGACGCGTCATACAGCAACAGGTGTCCGGCCCGGTGCGCAGGAGCGCGCCTTCGGCCACGGCGATGCGGCGCGCATGCTCCAGGCCCAGCGCCGAAGGCGTGGCACTGTCGGCGACCACGATGCGGCGGCCGGCTTCGTCGTGGGCCAGTTGCAAGCGCAGCACCTGCGCATTCCAACCGTTGCCCAGCCGGCGCCACAGACCACGGCAAACGCGGACGAAGCGACCGCCGGCCGGTTCGTCGCGATGGTGGGGCAAGGCGCCGACGGCGAGGTCCCAGGCCAGGAAGTCGCTGTCGGGCAGCAGGTACAGGCGCCAGCACGGGCGTTCCCGTGCGTCGCGGAACAGGATCGACTCGCGCGCGGGCTCGACCTCTTCGCCGAGGCAGCGCTGCACGTCGACGCTGTCCAGCCAGCCGGCCAGCGCGTCGTGGTGGCGGCGCGGATACAGGCACAGCACGGTCGCGACCGCAGCCAGTCGCTCGGGCGCGGGCAGCGCGCCCGCGTCCGTGTTCGCTCCCGGCCGTGATCGCGACGCGCGCATGCGCTTACCAGTTCACCGCCAGGCTGACGCCCAGGTTGCGGCCCGAAGCGCTGTAGCGGTCGACGGTGCCGCTGGTCGCCGCCAGGGTGCTGGGCAGGTCGCCGCCGTCCCAGTACTTCTTGTCGCCGAGGTTGAACACGCCGACGTCGACCTTGGCGCCCGGCGCGAAGCTGAAGTGCGCGAGCAGATCGAGCACGCCGTAGCCCGGCGTCGCGAACAAGCCGGTCTGCGGCAGATCGCTCTTGCGGCGCGCGAAACGGCCGGCCAGCTCGATGCCCCAGCGGTCGCGGTCGTAGGCCAGGCCCAGCGAGCCGCGCAGCGGGTCGATCGAGGACAGCGCTGCGCCGGTGCTGCGGTCCTTGCCCTTCGACCAGGCCGCCGCGCCGCGCAGCGACCAGCCGGCCAGCGCCGGCGACAGCGCAGCGAAGTCGACGCCGCCGCGCAGTTCGACGCCGCGGATCTCGGCCTCGGCTACGTTTTGCGACTGGAACACCATCAGGCCCTGGGCGTTGTCGCCGATGTAGCGCTGCGATTCGATGAAGTCGTCGTAGCGGTTGTAGTAGGCCGAGGCCTCGAGGTAGACCGCCTCGCCCGAGTAGCGCAGGCCCAGCTCGACGCCGTTGCTGGTCTCGGGCTTGAGGTCGGGGTTGGGGATCGCGGTGTAGCCGAACTGCAGGTTGGTGAAGCCCAGGTTGACGTCGTTGTACGGCGGCGCGCGGAAACCGTGCTGGTAACCGCCGAACAGCGACCAGTCCTGGGCGAAATGCCAGACCGCGCCCAGCTTCGGCGACACTGCGGTTTCCTTGAGTTCGCTCACCGCCACGCCGGGGTTGTCGCCGGCGAAGATCGCGTCGACTTCGGGTTTGAGTTCGTAACGGTCCACGCGCAGCGCCGGCACCAGACGGAACGCGCCGTCGGCGAAGCCGATCTCGTCCTGCACGAACAGCGCCGCGACCGTGGTCCGGCTGACCGGGAAATCGCGCACCGGAAACACGTCCGGCGAGATGCTCTTGGTGACCGCGCCGGTGGTGAGATTGATGGCCTGGCCGTCGCGCTTCTGGCGGATGTCGGTGCGGGTGTATTCGAAACCGTAGGTCAGGGTGTGCTCGACCGAACCGGTGACGAAGCCCTTGTGCAGTGTGGCCTCGGCGCCGGTTGCACGCTGGTCGAAGTTGAACTCGCGCTCGCGCCGGGTCGGGTTGGTCGGACGGCCGCCGACGATGGTCACGCGTTCTTCGCTGGTGCGCTGGGTGGTCTCGCTGTCCTGACGGAAGATCTGCCACTGCAGCGAGTCGGCGAACGCGGCGTCTAGCGCGTCGATCTCGTGCGCGAACGACACCCGGGCGCGGGTCTGATGATCGTCGCCGAGCAGCGACAGAGTGCGCACGGCCGGCGCGCCCGGTGCGACCAGGGCGTTGCCGCGCGAGCTCAGCACGTCGGTGTCGGTCTGATCCTCGTTGCCTTCCACGGTCAGCTTGAAGCGTTGGTGCTCGCTGGGCGCGAACACCAGCTTGGCCAGCAGGCTGCGGCCGTCGCTGTCCTGTGGATTGGCGGCGGTGCGGGTGGCGTCCTCGCTGCGGCGCGTGCCCATGCTTTCGGTTTCCTTGCCCTGACGGTGGCCGACCGCGACCAGGCCCGACCAGCGCTCGCCGCCGAAGGCCGCGGTGGCGCCGCCGAACAGGCCGCGGTTCTCGCCCTGGTAGCCGAGCTTGAAACCGAAGTAGCTGTCCTTGCCGTCGAGCAGGTAGTCGGATGGGTCCTTGGTGACGAAGGACACCACGCCGCCGAGCGCGTCGGAACCGTACAGCGCGCTGCTCGGGCCGCGCACGATCTCGACCCGCTTGAGGGTGTCGAGGTCGACGAAGTTGCGGTTGGCGTTGGAGAAGCTGCCGATGCTGAAGCTGTCCGACACCGGGATGCCATCGGTCTCCACGCGCACGCGGTTGCCGCCCAGGCCGCGGATGCGGATGTCGCCGAGGCCGAAGCGACCGACCGCATTGCTCACGCTGATGCCCGGCTCGTAGCGGAACAGATCCTTGAGATCGCGCACGATCTCCTCGTCCATGCGCTCGCGGTCGATCGCGGTAACCACGGCCGGCACGTCCTGCAGTTCGCGCTCGGTGCGGGTGGCGGTGACGACGATGCGTTCGAGCTCGCGCGCGCCGGCGCCGGAACCGTCCGGCGATTCGGCCGTGGCGTCGGCGGGCGCGGCCAGCGCCACGTCCGGCAGAGCCAGCATCAGGGCCAGCGCGAGCGCGCTGGGAACGAGGGAAGTACGGACGGACCGGCGCAGGCCGGCATTGCGATCGACGCGATGCATGGAGTCAGCTCGAGTGGTGGATTCGGGCTGGCTGGCATGCCGTCGAACGGCTGGCTGGCGGCCTGGAGGAGGGTTTGGAGCGCCGTCCGTGGCGCGGAACCCGAGCGGGTCGGGTTGCCGATTGGCGTTACCGGAATGTGCCGCGAAGCCGCTCAGCGAGCCCGCCGCGCCCGTCATGGCATGGCCGCACCGCCTCCCTTCCCTGGGATTGCGGCGCGGCCATGCCGTGACGGGTGTCGCGGGCTACGGCGCTTACTTGGTCAGGATCAGCTTGTCGTTGCGGGTATGGCGCAGGCGATAGACCTCCCCGCCGTGGCGGATCAGGATTTCGCGCGCGCCGCGCAACAGGGCGACGCTTTCGACCAACAAGGCGTTGGCCGCCGTCACGGCGCTCGCCGCGGGGGCGACGGCGGTTACTACCGGGGGAAGGGAGCGGTCAGTACGAGGTTTGAGCTGCAACACCGGCTGGCGCAGGGACATGGCAGGTGACTCGATCAGGGGTCGAGTTGGATGATAATGATTCTCATTTGCCAGTCAACACCTGTTTGCACTGCTGGCCGGAACGCAGCCGGCACCCCGGACCTGCGCCCATCCGCAGGCCGGCCCGGGCACGGGCCCCGGATCGGGCCGCTTCAACCAGGACGGCTCAGGCGGTGGCTTTCTCGACCCGGTCCCAGTCCGGCTCGGAGTAACGGTCCAGCAGCTCCAGCGCCTGCAGGTTCTGCACCAGCTGCTCGGGCCGGGTCGCGCCCAGGATCACGCTGGACACGTGCGGGTTGCGCAAGCACCAGGCGATCGCCAGCGGTGCCGGCTCCGTGCCCAGCTCGCGCGCGACCGCGGAGTAGGCGCGTGCGCGCTCGATCCGGCGCTGCTCGGGGCTGAGCACGCTGCGCTGCAGCCAGCGATAGTCGTCGTGGTCCAGGCGCGAACCTTCGGGCACGCCGTCGTTGTACTTGCCGGTCAGCAGGCCCGAGGCCAGCGGCGACCAGATCGTGGTGCCCAGGCCGAGTTCGGCGTAGAGCGAGGCGTATTCCAGTTCGACCCGCTCGCGATGCAGCAGGTTGTACTGCGGCTGCTCCATGGTCGGCGCATGCAGATGATGGTTGCGGGCGACCTTGTGGGCCTCGCGAATCTGCGCCGCCGACCATTCCGAGGTCCCCCAGTACAGCACCTTGCCCTGGCGGATGAGCGCATCCATCGCCCACACGGTTTCCTCGATCGGCACCTCCGGATCGGGGCGGTGGCAGTAGTACAGATCCAGATGATCGACGCGCAGGCGCTTGAGGGCGCCGTGGCAGGCCTCGGTCACGTGCTTGCGCGACAAGCCTTTCTGAGTCGGCAGAGGATCCGCGGCGGCGCCGAACATCACCTTGCTCGATACGCAATAGCCGTCGCGCGGCAGGCGCAGGTCGGCGATCACGTCGCCCATCACCCGCTCGGCTTCGCCGTTGGCGTAGCCCTCGGCGTTGTCGAAGAAATTGACGCCGTTGTCCCAGGCGGTGGCGATCAGTTCGCGTGCGGCGCTGCGGCCGATCTGGGCACCGAAGGTGACCCAGGCGCCGAAGGACAGCGCCGACAGCTGCAGGCCGGAAGAACCCAGGCGGCGGTATTGCATGAGGTGCTCCGAGAGGTTCGCCCCCGCATGCTAACCGGGGCCGGGATTGGAGGGGGACAGGAATTGGGAACTGTAGGAACTCGGGGCAGGAAATAGCAGGAAATAGAAGGAGCAGGAATTAGGAACTAGTAGGAACTCGGGGCAGAAACCAGTAGAGGCAGGAATTAGTAGAAACTCACTAGTTCCTAATTCCTGCCTCTACTAGTTCCTAGCATTAACGCACTCGCCGCCGCCCGGGGCTACAATGCGCGCACTTCCTCCTCCGGGGAGTAGCCCCTCCGCCGCCGATCCGGCACGCGGGGACCTGCGTCAACACACTTGGCCCACCGGCCATGGCGCAGGAGCGGCAGCCAGCGCGCGACGCATGTCCGCGCCAGCGACCACGGGCAAGACCGAAGGCAGGCGTTGCGCGCACCCGGGTCGGGCCGTGCAGCGTTTGCCTTCGCCTCCGCGCGAAGCCCGGCCCCGGAGTTCCGATGGACACGCTTTTGATGGGCACGCCCCCACTGGCTACGGCCGCCCTTTCGACCGGCACGGTCGCGCTCGCCGAAATCGGCGACAAGACCCAGTTGCTGGCCCTGCTGCTGGCCGCACGCTTCCGCCGGCCCTGGCCCATCGTCGCCGGCATCCTGGTCGCGACCCTGCTCAATCACGCCCTGGCCGCCTGGCTGGGCGCGCTGGCCGCCCAGTGGCTGCAGCCCTCGGTGCTGCGCTGGATCGTCGCCGCCAGCTTCCTCGCGGTGGCGCTGTGGACCCTGAAACCGGACCAGCTCGACGGCGAAGGCGAGCGCCTGCCGGCGCGCGGCGCCTTCATCGCCACCGCCATCGCCTTCTTCGTCGCCGAAATCGGCGACAAGACCCAGGTCGCGACCGTGCTGCTGGCGGCCCGCTATTCGCCGCTGTGGGAGGTGGTCGCCGGGACCACCGTCGGCATGCTGCTGGCCAATGTGCCGGTGGTGGCGCTCGGCAGCCGTTTCGCCGACCGCCTGCCGCTGAAGGCCGCGCGCCTGGTCGCCGCCGCGGTGTTCGCGGTGCTGGCGCTGTGGGTGGCGGTGCGCGGGATCTGAGCCCGGGCGCCGGCGGCGGCGGCGGGCCACCCTGCCCTGGGCGACGCACGCGCGCTATGCTCGGCTGGCCCAACGGGGAGACACCATGCACGCAGTGGGCGAACGCTTGCGCGACATCGCGGTATCGCTGACGTCGCGACCCGACGAAATCATGCTCGAGATCGGCGCCGGCGGCGAGCTGATGGTCGCGCGCCTGCGCGCCGTGCTCGCGGCGATGCTGCTGCTTTTGCCGCTGGTCAACGCGATCGGCGGCGGCACCATCCAGGAAACCCTGATCGGCCTGGGCGGCGCGATCTTCGTCAACGTGTTCGCGCAGCTGTGGCTGGTGCTGGCGCGGCGGCCGCGACGCTACCGCTGGCTGCCGTTCGCTACCGCCGGCTTCGACGTCACCGCGACCACCCTGGTGTTGATCGCGCTGGCGCTTCAGCACCTGCCGTCGGGCCTCAACAGCCTGATCGTGTGGTGCGGCTACCCGCTGTCGATCGTGCTGACCGCGCTACGCAGCGACGGCCGCGTCACCCTGTTCGCGGGCGCGATGGCGATCGTCCAGTACGGTGTGCTGGTGCTGGCGGTGTTCGCGCTGACGTCCTCGCCCGAACAGCTGATTTCCAGCGACTACGGCGCGGTCGCCCCCGGCGGCCAGGGCCAGCGCGTGCTGCTGCTGCTGATGTTCGCGTTGATCACGTCCATGGTCGTGTACCGCATGCAGCGCCTGATCGAGATGTCCGGCACCGACGGCCTGACCCGGCTGCCCAACCGGACCTGGCTGGTGCACCGCATCCAGCGCCTGTTCGACGCGGTGCGCCACGACGGCGGCAGCCTGACCCTGGCCCTGATCGACCTGGACCACTTCAAGCGCATCAACGACGACAACGGCCACCACGCCGGCGACCGCGCCCTGCGCCACGTGGTCGCGGTGCTGCGCGAGCAGTCCGGCTCGACCGAATGGCTGGTGCGGCTGGGCGGCGAGGAGTTCGTGCTGCTGCTGCGCAAGCCCCTGGGCACGGCCTGGGAGCAGGTCGACGCGATCCGGCAGGTCCTGGCCGAGCGCCCGTTCGAGCCCGGCCGCGGCGCCGATCCGCTGCACCTGACCTTCAGCGCCGGCCTGGCCGGCTACCCGCAGGAGGGCTCGGACCTGTCGCGGCTGCTGCGCCGCGCCGACCGCCGCCTGCAGCAGGCCAAGCAGACCGGCCGCAACCGTGTGGTCGCGCGCGACACCTGAACCGGTCCCGCGGCTTGCCGCGGCGCGGACCGGTGGACTAGGCTGCGCCTCCGGCCCGCGTAGAGGCCGGCGGCCGCGCCCGGCGTGGTCCAATAACGATAATTTCAGCCGCCGGGATCCCGGACGGCACGGGGAGAACTGAGTGGATTCGATCGTCCGGGTGTTATTCGGCCTGTTTGGTTTGGCGGTGCTGGTCGGCATCGCATGGCTGTTCTCCAACAACAAGCGCCGGGTCGACTGGAAGCTGGTGGCGACCGGCGTGTCGCTGCAGATCGCGTTCGCGGCCGTGGTGCTGCTGGTGCCTGGCGGCAAGGACGTGTTCGATTCGATCGGCCACGGCTTCGTGAAGGTGCTCAGCTTCGTCGGCAAGGGCTCGGAGTTCATCTTCGGCAGCCTGATGGACACCTCGAAGTTCGGCTTCATCTTCGCCTTCCAGGTGCTGCCGACCATCATCTTCTTCGCCGCCCTGATGGGCGTGCTGTACCACCTGGGCGTGATGCAGGCGATCGTGCGCGCGATGGCCTGGGTCATCACCAAGGTCATGCGCGTGTCCGGCGCCGAGACCACCAGCGTCTGCGCCAGCGTGTTCATCGGCCAGACCGAAGCGCCGCTGACCGTGCGCCCCTACATTCCGAAGATGACCGAGTCCGAGCTGATCACGATGATGATCGGCGGCATGGCCCATATCGCCGGCGGCGTGCTCGCGGCCTATGTCGGCATGCTCGGCGGCGGCGATCCGGAACAGCAGGCGTTCTATGCCAAGCATCTGCTCGCGGCTTCGATCATGGCCGCGCCCGCGACCCTGGTGATCGCCAAGATCCTGGTCCCCGAAGTCGGCGAGCCGCTGACCCGCGGCACGGTCAAGATGGAAGTCGAGAAGAGCACCGCCAACATCATCGACGCGGCCGCGGCCGGCGCCGGCGACGGCCTGCGCCTGGCGCTGAACATCGGCGCGATGCTGCTGGCCTTCATCGCCCTGATCGCGCTGGTCAATTATCCGCTGATCTGGCTCGGCGACATCACCGGCCTGGCCGCCGCGATCGGCAAGCCGACCGATCTGTCGAGCCTGTTCGGCTACCTGCTGGCGCCGATCGCCTGGGTGATCGGCACTCCCTGGGTCGACGCGACCACGGTCGGCGGGCTGATCGGCGAGAAGGTGGTGCTCAACGAGTTCGTGGCCTACGCCCACCTCGCCGACATCGTCAACGGCAAGGTCGCCGGCACGGTCCTGACCGATCAGGGCCGCCTGATCGCGACCTACGCCCTGTGCGGCTTCGCCAACTTCAGCTCGATCGCGATCCAGATCGGCGGCATCGGCGGCCTGGCCCCCGAGCGTCGCGCCGATCTGGCCCGTTTCGGCCTGCGCGCGGTGCTCGGCGGTTCGATCGCGACCTTCATGACCGCGACCATCGCCGGCGTGCTCACCCACTTCGGAGCCTGAGTTGAGCAAGGTCGTCGTCGTCGGTTCCTTCAACGTCGATCACGTCTGGTCGGTCGCGGCGCTGCCGCGGCCGGGCGAGACTCTGGCCGGGCAGTACCACACCGGCCCCGGCGGCAAGGGCTTCAACCAGGCCACCGCCTCGGCGCGCGCCGGCGCCAGCACCAGCTTCGTCTGCGCGCTGGGCGAGGACGCGGGCGGACAGCTCGCACGCGCGCTGGCGACCGCCGACGGCATCGACCTGCGCGACCTGCGCAGCGACGCGCCGACCGGCACCGCCGGCATCTACGTCGATCGCGACGGCCGCAATTCCATCGTGATCGGCCCGGGCGCCAACGCCGAGCTGTCGACCGCTTTCGTCGATCTGCAGCGCGAGGCCATCGCCCAGGCCCGCGTGGTGCTGGGACAACTGGAATCGCCGCCGGCCTCGGTCGCGGCCGCGTTCGCGCACGCGCGCGGCGCCGGCGCGCTGGCCCTGCTCAACCCGGCGCCGGCCGACGCCGTGGCGACGCCGGAACTGTGGGCGCTGGCCGACGTGGTCACGCCCAACGAAACCGAGTTCTGCGCCCAGCTCAAGCGCCACACCGGCGCCGTGGTCGATCCCGACCAGCTCGCCGCCCTGGCCGACGACGAGCTGCACGCCGAGTGTCGGCGCCTGCTGCCGCACGGCAGCGTGGTGGTGACCCTGGGCTCGGCCGGCTGCTTCGTGTCCCACGCCGAGGGCCGCCTGCACGGCGACGCGCAGGCCTATTACCGGGTCGCGGCCGCGCCGGTGCGCGCAATCGACACCACCGGCGCCGGCGACGCCTTCAACGGCGCCCTGGCCGCCTCACTGGCGCGCCACGCCCAGACCCCGTTCGCGGACCACGTGGCCTACGCCAATCGCTACGCCGGCCTGTCCACCGAGCGCGCCGGGGCCGCTTCGGCGATGCCGCGCGACCACGAGCTGCGGGCCCGCTTCGGCGCGTAAGCAGGGGCCCAGGGCCGACGATTCCAACTCCGGGCTGGCGGCCGACCCCACTCCTGGCTGTCAAATGAGAATAACTCGCATTATCATAGCGGTCCCCTGCAGTTCCCGGACCCGGTAATGCCCCCTCGTCATCTGCTCGCCAGCGCCCTGCTGGCCGTCCTCGCCTCGCCCGTGGCCTACGCCGAAGAGGCCACCGACCTCGATCGGGTCACCGTGTCGGCCAGCACCAGCCGCAGCCCCGACTCCGAGGCCGCGCTGCCGAACACCATCACGGTGATCGACCAGACGCAGTTGCGTCAGCAGCTCGCCGTCACCCAGGACATCTCGCAGGTGCTGGCCAACCTGATCCCCTCGTTCTCGCCCTCGCGCCAGAAGCTCACCAACGGCGGCGAGACCCTGCGCGGACGCAAGCCGCTGTACCTGGTCGACGGCGTGCCGCAGTCCACGCCGCTGCGCGAAGGCGGACGCGACGGTCACACCGTCGACCCGGCCATGATCGAGCGCATCGAAGTGATCCACGGCGCCAACGCGTTGCAGGGCCTGGGCGCGTCGGGCGGCATCATCAACATCATCACCAAGCGCGCCCCGCGCCAGGACGGCGAGACCTTCCAGGACGTCAGCATCGGCGCCAGCACCGCCCTGCCGCACCAGAGCGACAGCACCGGCTACCGCGCGTCCTATCTGTTCGGCACCCGCAGCGGCGCCTTCGATTTCGTCGGCGGCCTGTCCTACGCCAGCGAGGGCCTGTACTACGACGGCAACGGCGACGCGATCGCGGTCAACGACATCCAGGGCGACCTGATGGACGCGCGCAGCCACAACCTGTTCGCCAAGGCCGGCTGGGAACTCGACGACGAACGCCGCCTGCAGCTCACCGCCAGCCGTTACGAGCTGCGGGGCAACAACGACTACATCACCGTCAACGGCAACCTCGCCACCGGCCAGCTTGCGACCTCCGCGCGCGGCAGCCGCGAGGGCGAAGGCGCGCGCAACCGTTCGACCTCGCTGGCGCTGGACTACGCCGACAAATCGCTGGCCGGCGGCTATTTCCAGGCGCAGTTGTACTGGGTCGATTTCAAAGGCCTGTACGGCGCCACCGACTGGGGCGATTTCTGGCGCGACGGCCGCGACCTCCATTGGTGGGACCAGTCGCAGAACGTCTCGGAAAAGCTCGGCGGCAAGTTCAGCTGGTCGCGCGACAACTTGTTCGACCAGCGCCTGCGCGTCACCCTGGGCCTGGACTGGGCGCGCGACAAGACCTACCAGGAACTGGTGGTGGCGCGGCTGAACTGGGTACCGGAAACGCAGTACGAATCCTGGTCGCCGTTCGTGCAGGCCGAGTGGTGGCTTACCGACAAGATCATGCTGACCGGCGGCCTGCGCTACGAGCGCGGCAAGCTCAAGGTCGACGACTTCAACACCATTCCCGCCAACGCCGGCGGCAGCCGTTTCGTCGAAGGCGGCTCGCCCAAGACCAGCGAAACCCTGCCGAACTTCGGCGTGGTATTCGAAGCCACCGACGCGCTCAAGTTCTACGCCTCCTACTCCGAGGGCTACACCGTCGCCGACATCGGCCGCGTGCTGCGCGGCATCACCGCGCCGAACCAGCGCGTCGACCGGCTGGTCGATCTGTCGCCGGTGGTGTCGGACAACCGCGAGATCGGCCTGGACTTCGACAACGGCCGCTGGTTGGCGCACCTGGCCGCGTACTGGTCGGACTCCGACCTGGGCTCGCGCCTGGCCTTCGACACCGCCACCCAGAGCTACAACGTGGTGCGCGAGCGCACCGAGATCCGCGGCATCGAAGGCAACGTCGCGTTCCAGTTCTCCGAGGCCGGCCGCGTCGGCCTGGGCTACGCCGGCGCCAAGGGCCGCTACGACAGCAACGGCGACGACCGCGTCGACAGCGACCTGCCCGGCATCAACATCAGCCCCGACCGCGTGACCGCGTTCTGGGACCAGACCTGGACCCCCGGCATCTCCACCCGCCTGCAGGGCAGCCGCTCGCTGGACCGCGACTTCGACCTGCGCGGCGTCCAGGTCGCCAGCGCCGACGGTTACACCACCGTCGACCTGCAGGCGCGCTTCGCCCTGCCGCTGGGCAGCCTGAGCCTGGGCATCGAAAACCTGTTCGACGAGCAGTACATCACCTACTACTCGCAGAGCACGCCGCGCGCCGACACCTACGTCGCCGGCCGCGGCCGGGTGTTCAGCGCGAGCTGGTCGCACCGGTTCTAAGCGGCCACTCGCTAGTCCGAGCCCAGCATGACCTCACGCCAGGCATCTCATCCGATCAAGCGCCGCCTGCGGGCGGCGCTGAAATGGCTACATCTGTGGCTGGGGCTGAGCGTGGGCCTGGTGTTCGCCCTGGTCGCGCTGTCGGGCACGGTGCTGGCGTTCCAGCGCGAGCTGTTGGCGTGGTCGCAGCCGGACCTGGTCGAACGCGCGCTGCCGTCGCCGGCGCAACGCGAAGCCGCGCTCGCGCGCATCGTCGCCGACTGGCAGCCGCAGGGCATGAGTTCGCTCGACCTGCCGACCGCCCAGCTGCCGGTCTGGCAAGGCTATTTCCCCGACGGCGAACGGCGCTACTTCGACGGCGCCAGCGGCGAGCTGCTGCTGATCCGCAACAAGCACAACGACGCTGTGCTATGGCTGCGCGATTGGCACACCCATCTGCTCGCGGGCAAAGCCGGCGGACAGGTGCTGGGCGTGGTCGGCCTGATCGCCTTGCTCCTGCTGCTCAGCGGTCTCTACCTGTGGTGGCCGCGATGGTCGGCGCTGGCCGCGAGCCTGCGCTGGTACCGCGGCCCGCCGACCCGGCGCTGGTTCAGCTGGCACCGCGGCGCCGGTGTGCTGTGGCTGCCGCTGACCTTGCTGGCGGTGCTGACCGGCGTCGGCATGGTCTACGACGGCCCCACCCGCACGGTCTTGCGAGCCGTATTCGGCGATGGCGCGGATGCGCGCAAGCCGCCCAAGCTCGGCGCGCGCGAGGCGGCGATCGACTGGCCGGCCCTGCTGCGCGTCGCCGACGGCCAATTGGCGGGCGCCGAGCTGCGCCGGATCGGCCTGCCCAAGGCCGACAACGGCCTGGTCACGATCCGCATGCGCGCCGCCGGCGAGTGGCACCCGGTCGGGCGCAGCGCGGTCTGGCTGGATCCCTACAAGGGCGTCGTGCTCGGTGTGCACGACGCCACCGCCCAGGGCACCGGCGCACGCGTCAGCGAAGCCCTCTACCCTTTGCACGGCGGTTTCGTCGGCGGCCGCATCTGGCAATGGCTGGTCGCCTTCACCGGCCTGGTGCCGGCCTTCCTGTTGGTCACCGGTTTCTTGTTCTGGCGCCGCCGCACCGCCCGCCACTGAGCCGTCCTGGCCGCTCAATGTCAATGGATCGGTAACACAGCCTGGTCTAGTGTGCTTGACTAGGGCAGTTGCCCTTCCCCAAGAGGAAACACGATGGCCGGCAAATTCGAGATCAGCAAACGTTCCAACGGCGAGTCCCAGTTCGTGCTCAAGGCCGGCAACGGCCAAGTGATCCTGACCAGCGAAGGCTATTCGGCCAAAGCATCCTGCACCGCCGGCATCGAGTCGGTACGCAAGAACAGCCAGGACCCGAAGCGCTACGACCGCAAGACCGCCAGCAACGCCAAGCTCTATTTCAACCTGACCGCGACCAACGGCCAGGTGATCGGCACCAGCCAGATGTACGCCGACGAGAGCGGCCGCGAAAACGGCATCGCCTCGGTGACCCTGAACGCCCCGGGCGCCACGGTCGACGACCAGGCCGGCTGAGTTCCGCGCCCGGCCGGCCAGCGCCGGCCGGGCTTCGATGCCTCGCGATTCGGACCTGCCACCGCGGCCCGGTACGGCGGCCCGGTACAATCGCCGCATGCGCATCGGTCCCCACGACATCGATCCCCGCGTGGTGCTCGCGCCGATGGCCGGCGTCACCGACAAACCGTTCCGGGTGCTGTGCAAGCGCCTGGGCGCAGGGCTGTGCGTGTCGGAGATGACCACCAGCGACGCGCGCTTCTGGGCCACCGCCAAGTCGCGCCACCGCATGGACCACAGCGGCGAGCCGGCGCCGATCAGCGTGCAGATCGCCGGCACCGTGCCTGAGATCATGGCCGACGCGGCGCGCCACAACGTCGATCACGGCGCCCAGATCGTCGACATCAACATGGGCTGCCCGGCCAAGAAGGTCTGCAACGCCTGGGCCGGCTCGGCGCTGATGCGCGACGAGGCGCTGGTGGCGCGCATCCTGGAAGCGGTGGTGCGGGCGGTGGACGTGCCGGTCACGCTCAAGATCCGCACCGGCTGGGACCACGACCAACGCAACGCGCTGAACATCGCGCGGATCGCCCAGGACGCCGGCATCCAGGCCCTGGCCGTGCACGGACGTACCCGCGACCAGCAGTACACCGGCACGGCCGAGTACGACACCATCGCCGCGGTCAAAGCCGAACTGCGCATCCCGGTGTTGGCCAACGGCGATATCGACTCGCCGCAGAAGGCCGCGGCGGTGCTTGCGCGCACCGGCTGCGATGCGGTGATGATCGGCCGCGCCGCGCAGGGGCGGCCGTGGATCTTCCGCGAAGTGGCGCACTACCTGGCTCACGGCGAATTGCTGCCGGAGCCTTCGCTGGCCGATATCCGCGGTTGGCTGCTCGGCCACCTGGAACATCTGCATGCGTTCTACGGCGAACTCTCGGGCGTGCGCATCGCGCGCAAGCACCTGGGCTGGTACGCCAAGGACCGGCCCGAGAACGCCGCGTTCCGCGCCGTGGTCAACCGCGCCGAAAGCGCGGATGCGCAGCTGCGCCTGACCCGCGACTACTTCGACGCGCTGATCGCCGGCGTGACGCCGGAGTTGTCGGCAGCGGCCTGAGCCGCGCATCGTCGACGGGATCGCAACGACTGCACACGTTATCCGCGATGCGCGCGCAGCGCGCACGCACGCACGCAACATCGACTCATCCGAATTCCGATGCCGCAACGCAAAAAAACGTTGCTGCCGTTCGTCGGTTTCTACGCAGACGTGACATCAGTCATGGGGCAGTACGGCACTCGCGCGCAAGCGCTTAGACGCGAATGATGTCAGTGCCGGAGTCACCCCACACCGGCCTGCGGCGACGTCGCAGCCACAGGGCCAGGAGGCCCGAACGGAGAACGTCAATGAACGCAAGAACCGCACTGTTCGTCGTCGCCATGGCCGCGGCCGCACCGGTCTACGCCAATGAAGTGGTGAGTACGCTGTCCCAGGAAACCGGGCTGAGCGAACGCAAGGTCCAGATGATCATCGGCAACCGCACGGCCTTTGCCGAATACACGCGCAGTTACGATCGCTCGCTCGCGCAGTTCAAGCGCGAACTCGGCAACGAGCGCTATCAGCGCCTGATGGCCGGCAAGGCGATTCAGATCGGCGACCGCCAGGTCGCGCTGGGCGGCGTCCAGGACCGCGACGTCGCGGCCAAGTAAGCCGCGGCGCATTCGCCACCGCCAGCCTTCCCTCCCCTTCGGCGAGGCGGGCGGATGGCGAATGCGGGCCACAGGCGCCGTCGCCGCTTGAAGCCGTAGCGCGCGAGCGCTCTCACCAGCAGTGGACGCAATGCGGGCGCGTTCATGCAGATGGCTGGGACCCACCCGGCCCGTAGCCGCGCGGACCTCGCGAGCACCGATTACTGCGACTACGCGTCGCTCCCAAACCGAAGCCCGGCGGCTGCGGCTCAAGCCGCTTGCGGCAACGCCGAGGGCAGTTGGCGCGGTTCGCGCGAGGGCAGCATCGCCAGGGTTTCGCCGGTGTGCGAGAGCAGGCGCAGGCTGCCGTCGGGATCTTCGGCCAGCGCAGTCAGGTTTTCGACCCAGTCGCCGTCGTTGGCGTAGACGCAGCCGTCGCGCTCGAACAGGCCCGGGCGGTGGATATGGCCGCAGATCACTCCGTCCAGGCCGCGCCGGCGTGCGTCGTCCATGCCGGCCTGGACGAAGCGCGCAATGTAGCGCTCGGCCGCGCCGCTCTGGCGCTTGAGGAACTCCGACAGCGACCAGTAGCGCAGCCCGAAGCGGCGGCGCACCCGGTTCAGCATCTGGTTGCCGGTGAGGATGCGGTAGTAGAGCCAGTCGCCGAAGCGCTCCTGCAGGCCGCCGAAATGGGTGACGCCGTCGTAGTCGTCGCCGTGGGTGACCAGCAGGCGGCGGCCGTCGGCGGCGACGTGGATGGTGCGGCGGCGGATCGACATGCGCGGCAGCGCAAGGCCGCAGAAGCGGCGGATCGGGCGATCGTGGTTGCCGGGCACGTAGATCAGTTCGGTGCCGGCGCGGCGCAGCGCATGCAGGGATTCGATCACCCGGTACTGGGCCGCGCCCCAACTCATGCGCCGCTGCGCCATCCACCACAGGTCGACGATGTCGCCGACCAGGTACAGACGGTCGCAGCGCAGGTTGCCCAGGAACTCGGCCAGTTCCGCGGCGTGGCAGTGTTTGGCGCCCAGGTGCACGTCCGACAGGAACACGGCACGGCGGCGCGGTGGCAGTTGTGCGATCGACGGGCTCATACGCGGCTCTCGCTGGCGACGGAAGCATCGTCGTGGCGCGACGCGGCCGCTTCGGCCGCCGGATCGACCACGCTCAGATAGCGTTCGCGCTTCTTCGGCCGCACGCGTTCCAGATCGACCTCGATCAGGCCGTCGACCGCGTCGCTGAAGGCCGGGTCCACGCCGAAGGCGAGGAACCGCGCCCCGCCCGGCTCGCACAGTTCGGTGTATTGCTTGTAGAGCATGGGCAGGGTCGCGCCGAGCGCGTCCAGGTTGCCCCGCAGCACCCGGAACGCGGTGCCGGCGTCGAGTTCGTCGAACTGCGGCGGCGCCGCGCGGTAGGCGAAGGGCTGCCTGGACACCGCCGCGCCCTCGCCGGCGCCGTAGTAGCGCGCGTAGTAGGCGACGATCTGCTCGCGCGCTGCCGGCGGCAGCGCGGCGCTGATCGAGACCGGGCCGTACAGGTAGCGCACGTTGCGATGGCGCGCGAGATAGGCGCCGATGCCCTGCCACAGGTAGTCGATGCTGCGGCTGCCCCAGTAATCGGGGGCGACGAAGCTGCGGCCCAGCTCCATGCCCTGAGCCAGACGCGGCACGGTGTCGTCGGCGTAGCGGAACAGCGAGGCGGTGTAGAGCCCGGCCAGGCCGCGTTCGGCCAGCACCTGGGCGCCGCGCGCGATGCGGTAGGCGCCGGCGATCTTCGAAGCCGCCGCGTCCCACAGCACGATGTGCTCGTACCAGCTGTCGTAGAGGTCCACGTCCAGGCGCCGCCCGGTGCCCTCGCCGACCGCGCGGAAGGTCAGCTCGCGCAGGCGACCGATTTCGCGCAACAGCTTGGAACCGGCCTGGAGGCGGCCGACCCGGATCTGCTTGCCGTCGAAGGTCTGACCCAGCGAGGTCAGCGCGGCGGCCTCGACGCGCAGCGCGTCCGCATCGACCGCGTCGATCAGCGGTTCCGGGCCTTCCGGCGCCGGGCGCTCGCGCACCGTGCCGATCGCATGCAGTTCGCGCCGGACCTCGCGCAGCAGGCGGTTGGGATCGGCGTCGGCCGGCAGGGTCAGCGGGCGGCCGATGCGCAGGGCGATCCGGCGTGCGCCGCGCGCGAACATTTCGCGCGCCAGCAGCGCAGTGCCGGCCGGCTTGAACAGGGCCGAGGCGCCGTAGAACAAAGCCGAATTGCGCGCCTCGATCCGCACCGGCAGCACCGGCGCCCCGGTCTTGCGGGCGAAACGCAGGAAACCGCGGCGCCAGCGCCCGTCGGTGACGCCGCGCAGGCCCAGCCGCGCGACTTCGCCGGCCGGGAACACGATCACGCACTGCTCGGCCTCCAGCGCTGCCTCGATCGCCTGCAGGCTCTCGGCGCTGGGCCGGCCGCCGAGAATCTTCACCGGCAGGATCAGCCCGTCCAGCCCGTCCAGCGCCTGCAGCAGGTCGTTGGCGACGATGCGCACGTCGCTGCGCACACTGCCCACCAGGTCCAGCAGGGCCAGCGCGTCGATCGCCCCGGAGGGGTGGTTGGCGACCACCAGCAGGCGGCCGCTGGCCGGGATGCGCTGCTTCTCGGCCGGGTCGGCGGTGTAGCGGGCTTGCAGGAACTCCAGGCCGGCGCTGACGAAGGCGAAGCCGCGCAGGTGGCCGTTCTCGGCCAGGAAGCCGTCTACGGCGTCGAACTTCGACCAGCGGCCGATGGTCCGCAGCAGCGGCCGGGCCAACCGTGCCCGGCGGCCCCGGAACCACTGCGGGAAGCGTTCTTGCAGGCGTCGTTCGAGTTGCAGCATGGCTGGCGTCGCGGTGGCGGCGTTATGCCGCGCAGCCTGGGCCGCCCCGGCGACAGTCCGATGGCGCCGACGCTTCAGCCATGTGACAGCGGTTTCCTGCGGCGGCCGCTTAACGACCCATCAACATCGGAAATGGGCACAATGCGCCGAACCGCCCGAGCCTGTATCATGGGCGGCCATCTTTTTATCCGAATCGAAGGATATTCGCCTGATGTCCAGCTACCTGTTCACTTCCGAGTCCGTGTCCGAAGGCCATCCGGACAAGATCGCCGACCAGATTTCCGATGCGGTGCTGGACGCGATCCTGGCCCAGGACAAGCGCGCGCGCGTGGCCTGCGAGACCATGGTCAAGACCGGCGCGGCGATCGTCGCCGGCGAAGTCACCACCTCGGCCTGGGTCGACATCGAGTCGCTGGCGCGCAAGGTGATCAACGACATCGGCTACAACAATTCCAACGTCGGCTTCGACGGCCACACCTGCGCGATCATCAACATGCTCGGCAAGCAGTCGCCGGACATCGCCGCCGGCGTGGACCGCAAGAAGCCGGAAGAACAGGGCGCGGGCGACCAGGGCCTGATGTTCGGCTACGCCTGCAACGAAGCTCCGGAGTTCATGCCGGCGCCGATCTACTACTCGCACCGTCTGGTCGAGCAGCAGGCCAAGGTCCGCAAGCAGAAGAATTCCAAGCTGCCGTGGCTGCGTCCGGACGCCAAGTCGCAGGTCACCCTGCGCTACGACGACAAGCACCAGGTCGCCGGCCTCGACGCCGTGGTCCTGTCGACCCAGCACGATCCGGGCGTGAAGCAGAAGGACCTGGTCGAGGGCGTGTACGAGCACATCCTCAAGCCGGTGCTGCCCAAGGCGTGGCTCGAGAAGCTGCCCAAGAACAAGGTCCACATCAACCCGACCGGCATCTTCGTGATCGGCGGCCCGGTCGGCGACTGCGGCCTGACCGGCCGCAAGATCATCGTCGACAGCTACGGCGGCATGGCCCGTCACGGCGGCGGCGCGTTCTCGGGCAAGGATCCGTCCAAGGTCGACCGCTCGGCCGCGTACGCCGCGCGCTACGTCGCCAAGAACATCGTCGCCGCCGGCCTGGCCGACCGCTGCGAAGTGCAGGTGTCCTACGCGATCGGCGTCGCCGAGCCGACCTCGATCTCGGTCACCACCTTCGGCACCGGCAAGATCAGCGACGACAAGATCGAGAAGCTGATCCGCAAGCACTTCGACCTGCGCCCGTACGGCATCGTCAAGATGCTCGACCTGATCCACCCGGTCTACCAGCTGACCGCGGCCTACGGCCACTTCGGCCGCAAGCCCAAGGAAGTCAGCTACGTCGACGCCGCCGGCAAGAAGCACACCGCGACCGCGTTCTCGTGGGAAAAGACCGACCGGGCCGACGATCTGCGCAAGGACGCCGGGCTGAAGAAGTAAGCCCAGCATCTCCGCATCATAAAAAAAGGCCGCGAAAGCGGCCTTTTTTTATGGGGTTCCGCCAGGCAGCGGGCAGCATGCGCGCGGCTACGCCTGGCGACCGTGCGCCACCGCCTGCTGCGTCGTGGACGCGCTCGGCAACGCATCGCGCGCGGCCCCGGCCTGGCTGCATGGAAGAACGGAGCGGCCACTCGCGTCCTCACCCTAACCTGCTCCAGGTCCGGCGACGGCAGCCGGCGCGCGGAACGTTCGAGTCATGGCTGTCGCGAACAGGAGCGCGCGAACGCGCATGCGCGCCACGCTCGATTGAATTTCAGCGAGCGACTTCTGCGTTGTTCATCGCCAGCGCTCGCACATACAAGCAGCAACATTTCCAGCCAATCCACACAACCATTAATCAAATAAAGTGTTCTCTCGAACATTCTTTCGACGGCTCGAATCACTCATCACCACAACTATCACTTGCCGTTGCAATCCCTCCCCGATTGCCTTCTCATGGTGTTGAGTTTTTCGCCACGGATCCAGGCGTTCAGAGCAACGCGATTCGCTTCCCGTGGTCGAAAACTGTCGCAAGCACTCGTTGGTTACTCCTGAACTCCAGAGGCACTCCATGCATCTCCATCGCCTTGCTGCGCGTTGCGCGTTTCTCGCCATCCTCGCGATCTGCATATCCGTTTCGCCCGCGCCCGCCGAAACGAAGAGGGACATGCAGGCGGCGAAACCCGCGGCCGCCGTCACCGCTCTGGACTTCAACGGCACCCGCTACCTGCATCGCTGGTCGGCGAAGAACCAGCACGAGTTCACTCCACCCGAACAGCAAGACCTGAGCCGCTGGCAGCAGATGCTGACCTTCATAACGCACCCGCAATTGAGCGACGACGCCGACGTTCGCAAGCTGGCCGAGGTCTCACGCGACTTTTACAAGAGCATCGGCGGCGGGATCCTGAAGACCGCGTCTACCGCACCGACGCCCGACCGCGCGACCGAGTATCTGGTGGCCGCCATGCTGCCGGGCAAGGACTTCACGGAAGTGGTGTTCACCCGCATCGCCGCCCATGACGGAGGCGCCCTGGTGACGATCCTCGCACAGCGGCACTACGGCGAAGGCCATGCCCAGGCCGCTGCGATGTGGCTCAAGGCCAATGGTGAAACCGCCGAGCGCGAACTGATGGCCTGGACCGGGTTGCCGGGACTCAAGCAGTTGCAAGCGTTGCCGCAAGCAAAGTGAGCGCGTTGCGGTGCGGGGCGCTGGTCGGGCTCGGACCGGACCGTGTACGTATCCCAGGACCGAGAGAATGACCTTGCACTCCGTCATTTCGATGCGCTTGGCCGCCCGCGCCCTGCGAGCGTTGCTCGTGCTCGTGCTGTTGGCCGGTGCGGGCTGCTTACAGGCACCGCCGTCCAACCGGGCTTTGGCGATCGACGCAGAGTCCTGGCTCCCGGAGAACCCGAAGGCGCAGCAGTTGATCCTGGCCGCCGATGCCGGCCAGGTCGATGAAGTACGGCGGCTGATGAAACAAGAAGGGGTCAACCCGGACAAGATTTTCAGCCGAGAGGGCAAAGCGCCGCTGATCGCGTTCTTGGTCATGTACGAGTACCCGAAGGCCTTGCAAGTGCTGCTGGAGAACGGGGCCGATCCGAATGCCCGGTTTCCGACGCCGAAAGTAGTGAAATACAAAGATGGCAGCGTGGGAACTTATTACAAAGACAATGCCATGGTTTGGGCCGCAAAAGCCGACGACACCGTTTACCTCAAGCTACTGCTCGATCATGGCGGCGACCCCAATACTCGAAATTCCAACGACGAAACGCTGCTGGTTCAAGCCTTTCTTTGGGGCAACCAATGGCACAACGTGAAGTTTCTGGTCGAGCACGGTGCGGACGTGAACGCAACAACCCGGAGTCAACCTTTTATTAGCGAATATGCGGGGGGCGGAGGCTTCGAACCAACTTACTGGCTGCTCCAACACGGCGCCAATCCCGACAATGACTCCGACAACCCCACCTATAAAACAACAATCAACGCAATCTTCTGGTACCCCAGCAAACCGGGCTACGTCGAATGGCAACGCAAGTGCCAGAAATGGCTGCTCGAACGCGGCTACAAGCGCACACCGATGCCACCGCATTTTAAAGACATGCGCAAGTCTTTCGGCTACCCGACCGAAGAGAAAGACATTCCGTTGTTGTAGTTCGGCACCACTACCGCCGCAGGGGCCAAGGCACTCATGAGCAAACGTAACGAGGGCCCGCGCTTTCATCCGTCAGTGTATGCAATGGCACCTAGTTTCCGCCTTTATTGGAGCGACTACGATATGGCAGCATCGGCTCATCCAACACCACCTCGTACCGCGCTTTTCCAAGGATCAGGAACATGACCTTGCATTCATCCACGTTGCCGCGTTTCGCCGCTCACGCGTTGCGCGCGATGCTCGTTCTCGTGCTGCTGGCCGGCGCGGGCTGTTTGCAGGCGCCGCCGTCCAACCAGTCTTTGGCGACCGACGCAGAGTTCTGGTTCCCGGAGAACCCCAAGGCGCAGCAGTTGATCCTGGCCGCCGATGCCGGCCGGGTCGATGAAGTACGGCGGCTGATGAAACAAGAAGGAGTCAACCCGGACAAGATTTTCAGCCGAGAGGGCAAAGCGCCGCTGATCGCGTTTTTGGTCATGTACGAGTACCCGAAGGCCTTGCAAGTGCTGCTGGAGAACGGGGCCGATCCGAATGCCCGGTTTCCGACGCCGAAGGTGACCAAATACAAGGACGGCAGTGTCGATATTTCTTATCCGAACAACGCCATGGTATGGGCGGCCAAAGCTGATGACACCATTTATCTCAAGCTACTGCTCGATCATGGTGGCGACCCCAATACTCGAAATTCCAACGACGAAACGCTACTGGTTCAAGCCTTTCTTTGGGGCAACCAATGGCACAACGTGAAGTTTCTGGTCGAGCGCGGTGCGGACGTGAACGCGAAAACCCAGGCTAAACCATTCATCACAGAGTACGCAGGCCCGGGCGGCTTTGAGTCGGCTTACTGGCTACTCCAGCACGGCGCCAATCCCGATAACGATTCCGACGATCCGGAATCCAAAACAACAATCAATTCGATCTTCTGGTACCCCAGCAAGCCGGATCATGTCGAATGGCAGCGCAAGTGTCAGCGATGGCTGATTGAACGCGGGTACAAGCGCCCGCCCATGCCACCCTATATCAAAGACATGCGCAAATCGTTCGGCTATCCGACCGAAGAGAAAGATATTCCGTTGTTGTAGCCAGCATTGTTAGAAGGGCAAGGAGTCACCGTGTTCCCGAACGCCGAAGAACTCAAGGAACGCCAAGTCTTGTTGCAACAACTGCGCAGCAGCGGCGATCCGGCCGCCATCGCTCGCGCCAACGAGTTGCAGCGTACTTATCACGACGACCACATGGCCGCATTGGCCAAGGACGTGTACTGGTCTGCGATGGGGAGCTTGGTTCCAGAAGAAGGCAAGCAGCCACCAGCTGGATGGATTCGCGCCAGCGAGAATCTCGACATGCTGCGCCAGGCTGCACCGAAGCTTGCACGCTTGACTGACAAACAATTGCTCGACTATCTCAAGCCCGACGATTCCGGTTTTCGCGCCGAAATCTATCTGCCCGATCCGAAGATCCTGGGCCCTGGCTACATACCCGTGATCGTACCGAAGGGTTCGGCAGGCGAAGTAATGGGCCCGGACGGCAAGTTGCACGCCACCGGCCCCGAAGACTTCATCGCCAATAATTTTCCGCAGTCCATCGGCTTAGAAGCCGACTACTATGATCGCGCGATGCGGCTGGCGTTCGACATGCAAAGCTACGGCCTCATCGCCGAATACGCCGGCCACTCCCTCGGCGGAGGCACGGCCTCTGCCATGTCGGCCATCACCGGTCGTCCGGCCACCACCTTCAACGCCGCCGGCCTGCACCCGGAAACCGCCGCGCGCTTCGCTCGCGAACATCCCGGAGTGCAGGTCCACGACACCCACCGCACCGTCACCGCCTACCAGATCCGCGGCGAGCTGCTCAACGACGGTGTCCAGCACAATATCGACCGTCTCGACGCCTACCATCGCGCGCAGCTGGCCGGCGTGCTCAAGGAAAGTTGCGATCTGTTGCGGAGCGTGCCCGAGGGCCGGCGGCTGCTGAGTTCCAAGCTCTACGCCATGCTGCCGGAGCACGCCCGTCCCGCGGCCCGCGAGTTCGTCAAGGAACTCGCCGAGGGCGACACCCGCCAGATGCTGCGCGACCTGCCGCTCGCAGCGGGCAAGGTGGTGCCCTTGGACGACGTGAAGGTCTGGAACAACGGCCGTCTGGTCGATCGGGAGCAGCAATTGACGCTCACCGAAATCTCCAACTTCGCCAAGCCGGTGCTCGAAACCGCACACCTCACTTTGCTGGGCGCGCACGCGGGCCGCGAAGTCGGCGAACTGACGGCGACCTCCGGGCGCGCCGCCGCGCACGGCCTGGACGGCGCCGGCAACGTCATGCGCATGTCGAGCGCGAACGCGGCCGATTTCGCCGATGTCGTGTCCCACGTCTCGCACGCGACGGCGCAGGGCAGCGTGCACATCGGCGGCGAGGCCGCGGCGCAGGTACGGCTTGCGGCCGGCCACGCCGAGGCGATCGTCGACACGGCGCAGGGCCAGGCGCAACTGCGTGGCGCGCAAGCGGCGGCGGGCGTGCTGCGCCACATCAGCGGCTTGGACGTGCTGCCCGACAACGTCCAGCGCTGGGCGCACGACCACGCCGACGGCATCGAGCGCGGCGGCGTCGAGGCGCACGCGCGCAATCGCGGCGAAGCCGCACAGGCGCGCGCCGAGGCGACTCAGGATGCGAGCTCGATCCGAGCCGCGGCGTCCGCGCGCGTGGTCGATCTGGAGCGGGTGCAGGCAGTGGTCGAAGATACGCAGCGCTCGGTCATCGCCGGGCCCGGTGCTTCAGCGGACCTGGCCTTGGATGCCGGCGGCCGCACGCTGATCGCGGTGACCGCGCGCGCGCCGATGCTTGGCGCCGGCGCGGGCGCCGCCGCCGGCGGCGCGGCCGGCGTGATGAGCCACCTCAATCCGAGCGACCTGGTGCAGACCGAGCGCTTCGCTCGCGGCGCTTATACGCAGGGCGGAGAAGGCATCACCCGCCACCTGATGACCGAAGCCGTGTTGCCGAGCATGGCCTCGCGCGTGCAAGCGCAGGAACGCGCCGTGCGTGCCGAGTTCCCGCAACTGACCGCGCCGGCGCCGGCGCAGGCGGCTGCCAAGCCGGCGCCGGCGGGTCCGGACAACCCCGGCCATCGCGACCATTCGATGCTGCTGCAGATCCGCGATGGCGTGCGCAAGCTCGATGCGCAGATCGGCAAGCCTTACGACGAAGGCAGCGAGCGGATCAGCCGCGCCTTGCTGGCCGAGTCGAAGGACCCTCGCGGCCGGTACCCGGGTGCGAACGTGTCGGCGTCGGCCAATGCGCTCGGCCGCGTGGATCACGTCGTGGCCGCCAACAACGGCAATATCTTCGCGGTCGAGGGCAAGCTCGACGACCCTGCCCACAAACGCGCGTTCGTTGCGTCGGAACAGGCGCTCAAGACGCCGGTGGAACAGTCCGACCAGAAGCTCGCGGCCGCAAACCAGGCGATCGACCAGGAGCTGGAGCGCCAGCGCACGCAAACGCAACAGCAAGCACACAACCCCAACGATCCTGGAAAGATGCGCTGACCATTCCGCTCGTCATTCCACTAGTCGTTCCGCCAGCCATGCCGCTCACGCAAGCCGCCGTGACGGCTCACCATCCCGCCCACGAACCTTGACGCTGCTTCACCGCGACCTCATCGCCAGCGCACGGCGTACGCGGCGATCCGTGCGGCCGTCCGTCGCCTGCGCCGCAAAGCGAACCGGGCGCCGGGAAGGCGCCCGGTTCTATGTCATTTACGGCTTATCGCGGGCTGGACATTCTTCACATACCGCTCCAGCCAGTCGTTCGACTCGGCCAGCATGTGCAGGATCGACTCGCGCGCGCGGTAGCCGTGCGCTTCGTTCGGCAGCATCACCAAGCGCGCATTGCCGCCCAGGCCCTTGATCGCGGCGTACATGCGTTCGCTCTGGATCGGGTAGGTGCCGGAGTTGTTGTCCTGTTCGCCGTGGATCAGCAGGATCGGATCCTTGATCTTGTCGGCGAAGTTGAACGGCGACATGGTGTCGTAGGTGCCCTGCGCCTGCCAGTAGTTGCGCTCCTCGGCCTGGAAACCGAACGGCGTGAGGGTGCGGTTGTAGGCGCCGCTGCGGGCGATGCCGGCCTTGAACAGCCGCGTATGCGCGAGCAGGTTGGCGGTCATGAAGGCGCCGTAGGAATGACCGCCGATCGCGATCCGTTCGCGGTCGGCGACGCCGCGCCGCACGACTTCGTCCACCGCGGCCTGGGCGCTGGCGGTGAGCTGCTGCAGATAGGTGTCGTTGGGTTCCTTGTCGCCCTCGCCGACGATCGGCATCGAGGGGTCGTCGAGCACGGCGTAGCCCATCGCCAGGAACGCCTGCGGGCCCCAGTAGCCGACCGCGTTGAAGCGGTACGGCGAGTCGGTGACCTGGCTGGCGGCGCTGGCGGATTTGAACTCCTGCGGATAGGCCCACATCAGCAGCGGCAGCGGGCCGTCGCGCTTGGGTTCGTACTTGGGCGGCAGATAGAGCGTGCCGGTAAGTTCGACGCCGTCGGCGCGCTTGTAGCGGATCTGCTCCTTCTTGACGTCCTTGAGCTGCGGCGTGGGATGCGGGAAGCGGGTCAGCGCGGTCGGCGCGGCGTCGGCCCGGGCCAGGTCGCGGATGTAGTAGTTGGTCGGCTCGGTCGGCGATTCGCGCGTGGTGACGGCTCGCGTGCCGGTGTTGTCGAGCAGCGCGCGCGGGTACTCGTAGTACGGCGCCTGCGAGTGGAACAGCCGGGTCTTCTTGCCGTCGGCCAGGTTCAGCTTGTCCACGAACGGACGGTCGCCCTCGGACGAGGCGCCGTCGCCGATCAGGAACACGCTGTCGCCGTCCAGGATCAGGCGCGGATTGCCGGCCGCGTCGCTTTCGGTGGCCGGCGTGCCGGGGTCGTTGTAGCGGTCCTCATAGGAACCTTCGAACACCAACTGCGGCTCGCGACCGACGTCGTCCGGCGCCACGCGCCACTGCTTGGTCTGGCGGGTCTTCCACCAGGACTCGCTGATCAGCGCCAGGTCGCCGCGGCCCCATTCGATGTCGGACACGCGCGTGCCCAGCTGCGCCAGGGTCACCGGCGGCTTCTCGAACGGCGCGGCCTGCATCAGCACCGCGTCGCGGATCGCGACCTGCCTGGCCGGATCGCCGCCGTCCTGCGCCTCGGCCCAGACCAGGGTCGCCGGCGCGTCGCCGCGCCAGCCGATGTTACGCACGCCGGTGGGCACGGCGTCGTTGCCGGTGGGCAGGCCCTCGAACAGCGGCAGCTTGGCGATTTCGTGGACCAGCTTGCCGTCCAACGCCAGCACTTCGATCCGGCGCGGGAAATAGAACGACGGCACCACGTAGGAGAACGGCCGCTCGATCCGCTGCGCGAGCAGCAGCTTGCCGTCCGGCGACGGCGCCAGCGATTGGTAGAGATCCGGCAGCCCGACCTTGGCGAGCTTGCCGGTCAGGTCGATCAGGGCCGGCTGCGAGCGCAGGTAATGCGCGAACAGGCGCGCGTCGTTCTCGTTCTTGAGCAGATCCTGGAAGGTGCGCAGTTGGCGCACTGTGCCGCCGCCCAGGGTCTGCTGGGTGGCCGGGCCGGTCGGGATGCCGTCGGATGCCGGCGGCGCGCCCTGGTTTTCGGGCTGCAATTGCACCAGCAGGCGGCGGCTGTCGGGCATCCAGGTGTAACCGCGGCCGCTGACGGTGTTGAGCGGTTGCGCGATCAGCCGGCGCGCGCTGCGCGCGGCCACATCGACCACCCACAGTTCGTTGGCGCCGGTCTTGGCGTCGATGTGGTTGAACGCGATCTGGCTCTGGTCCGGCGACCAGCTGACGCTGGCCAGGGCCAACGGCTGCGGCAGGCCCTGCAGACGGATGTCCTTGCCGGTCGCGATATCCAGCAGCCACAGATCGGTGCCGAAACTGAACCGGCTCTGCGCGTACGTGCGCGGGTTGATGCGCAGGCCGGCGAGCTTGAGCTCGGGCTGCGCGACCACGTCGATGCCGGGCAGGCTGGGCACCTGCATCATCGCCGCCAGGTCGCGGCGCGGGCTCAGCATCAGCTGCGGCGGGCGCGGGGCGTCGACCAGGGCCTGCAGCGCGGGCGGCGGCAGGCGGTAGCCGCTGTCGGCGGCAGCGGCGGGCTTGGCAGGCGCGGCCGCGAACGCGGCGGCAGGCGCGAGCGACACGCCCGCGATCAGGCTGGCAACCAGGGCCAGGGAAACACAACGAGGCCGTAAGGGCTTCTTCATGGGCGATCCGCTTGCGTAGTGATGGCGGAAACGGCCGCGGCCACGGCGTGGATCCCCTGCCGGCGGCGGTCCGTCGATGAACGGGGCCGGGCCGGAGCCCTCCCCAAGGATCGAGGATAGCGGCTTCCGGCGGCGACTACCGGTACAATTCTGCCGGTTCGCCGAGGGGCGCTGCGACCGCGACGCAAGAGCGCGGCCAGGCTTGGCGGATTCCAAACGTAACGGCGCCCGATGTCCGCGGTCACCGCGCTTTCCGGCCCCATGCCGGTCTCGACGCGGCAGACCCCAAAAATCGGAGCTAAACAATGAACGCTGTAGCCAAGACCTTCTCCACCGACGGCGATTACAAGGTCGCCGACATCTCGCTGGCCGATTGGGGCCGCAAGGAACTCGACATCGCCGAGCATGAAATGCCGGGCCTGATGTCGATCCGCAAGAAGTACGCCGCCTCGCAGTCGCTCAAGGGCGTGCGCGTGACCGGTTCGCTGCACATGACCATCCAGACCGCGGTCCTGATCGAGACCCTGAAGGATCTCGGCGCCGACGTGCGCTGGGCCTCGTGCAACATCTTCTCGACCCAGGACCACGCCGCCGCCGCGATCGCGGCCACCGGCACCCCGGTGTTCGCCTGGAAGGGCGAAACCCTGGAGGAATACTGGGACTGCACGCTCGACGCGCTGACCTTCCCGGGCAACAAGGGCCCGGAGCTGGTCGTCGACGACGGCGGCGACGTGACCCTGCTGATCCACAAGGGCTACGAGCTCGAGAACGGCTCCAAGTGGGTCGACGAGCCGGCGTCCTCGCACGAAGAGCAGATCATCAAGAACCTGCTCAAGCGCGTCGCCAAGGAACGTCCGGGCTTCTGGCATACCGTGGTCAAGGACTGGAAGGGCGTCTCGGAAGAGACCACCACCGGCGTGCACCGCCTGTACCAGCTGGCCGAAGCCGGCACCCTGCTGGTCCCGGCGATCAACGTCAACGACTCGGTCACCAAGTCCAAGTTCGACAACCTGTACGGCTGCCGCGAGTCGCTGGCCGACGGCCTCAAGCGCGCGATGGACGTGATGCTGGCCGGCAAGGTCGCGGTCGTGTGCGGCTACGGCGACGTCGGCAAGGGCTCGGCCCATTCGCTGCGCGCTTACGGCGCCCGCGTCGTGGTCACCGAAATCGACCCGATCAACGCCCTGCAGGCGGCGATGGAAGGCTTCGAGGTCAACACCGTCGAGAGCACCCTCGGCCGCGGCGACATCTACGTCACCACCACCGGCAACAAGGACGTGCTGACGCTCGAGCACATGTCGCAGATGAAGGATCAGGCCATCGTCTGCAACATCGGCCACTTCGACAACGAGATCCAGGTCGATGCGCTGAACGCCTCGGGCGCGACCAAGCTCAACATCAAGCCGCAGGTCGACAAGTACACCCTCAAGAACGGCAACTCGATCTTCCTGCTGGCCGAAGGCCGCCTGGTCAACCTGGGCTGCGCCACCGGCCACCCGAGCTTCGTGATGTCGAACTCGTTCTCGAACCAGACCCTGGCCCAGATCGACCTGTGGGCGAACAAGGACAGCTACGAGCCGAAGGTCTACATCCTGCCGAAGAAGCTGGACGAGGAAGTCGCACGCCTGCACCTGGAAAAGATCGGCGTGAAGCTGACCCGTCTGACCGACGAGCAGGCCGCCTACCTCGGCGTCTCGGCCGACGGTCCGTACAAGCCGGATCACTACCGCTACTGATCGGCGGCGGCCGCCAGGCCGCTGCGATGCAAGACGGGAACGGGCGCTACGGCGCCCGTTTTCTTTTGCGGACGGGCTGCGGCATCGGCGCGATGGCGACGGGCGCACAACAGGTGTGCCCGCCTCCTGTGGGAGCGGCGTGAGCCGCGATTGCGCAAGGTGGCATAGCGGCGCGGTCGCGGCTTACGCCGCTCCTACCCCAAAACCTCGGTCCCGTGGGATGCGGCGATGCACCGGCGCGGCGCATCGTCCGTCGCATCAAGACAATGCGCTGACTATCGCGCCCTACCCGTCCGCGCGACGCAGCGACCAGAACGGTATCTCGCGCCGCAGTCGATAGCCGTTCTGCTCGTACAGGGCGATCGCACGCGGATTCTCCTGGCTCACGTGCAGGAACGGGATCCGCCCGCGCGCATGGTTGTCGTTGGACAGGAACACCAGCAGCCGGCGCGCGTAGCCGCGGCCGTTGAAATCCGGATGCGTGCAGACCGCGCTGATCTCGGTGTACGCATCCGTGCCCATGCGCTCGCCGATCATGGCCGCGAGCCGGCCGTCCTGGTAGATGCCGAAGTAGCGGCCCAGGTCCATGGTGCGCGGGCGGAAATAATGCGGATACACCAGGGCGGTCAGGGCCAGCACGTCCTCGCGCCGGCTCTCATCCAGGGGCACGATTTCCGGGCCTTCGACCGCAGCCACCGGGCGGTCGCAGATCATCTGCGCCAGATCGGCCAGATGGGTCAGCTGCCAGGCCGCGGACACCGTCGGCGCGCGCCCCAGCACCAGCGCGGTATCGCCGGCCGGGACCAGCGCCTGCAGCGCGGTATGTGCCTCCAGGCCGGCCTGCGGCACGCCCAGGAACGGCGCCACCTGCGCCGGATAACGCGCGGCCTGCCCCTCGCGCAAGGCCAGCGGCCGGTGCCGGCTGGCCAGGGATTCCCAGATCGGGTTATCGAGCACTTGTTCGGACATGCGGGGTCACCGTGTGCGCTGAGACGGGTCTAAGGAGCAGGTTTGGGTCGGCGGGCGCGGCGATCAAGGGCTGAACGGATTACGTTTTATTTCATCGCGATGAAGCGATACCATGGACGCCACTCCGTCGCGCGTCCCTCGCCCATGCTGCCGATCAGTTTCGAGTTCTACCCGCCCAAGACCGACGAGCAGCGCGCGCAGCTGGACAAGACCGCGGCCAAGCTCAAGGCGCGCAAGCCGCACTACGTGTCCTGCACCTTCGGCGCCGGCGGCTCGACCCTGAGCTACACCCCGGACACCGTGCGCCACCTGCGCGAAACCCACAGCCTGGACGCCGCGCCGCACCTGTCCTGCGTCGGCGGCACCCGCGCCGAGATCCGCCAGCTGCTGAGCCAGTACCGCGATATCGGCTGCCGCCGCCTGGTCACCCTGCGCGGCGACCTGCCCTCGGGCATGGCCAGCGCCGGCGACCTGCGCTACGCCAACGAACTGGTCGAGTTCATCCGCGCCGAAACCGGCGACCACTTCCACATCGAAGTCGCGGCGTATCCGGAAATGCACCCGCAGGCGCGCGACGCCCACAGCGACCTGGAAAACTTCAAGCGCAAGGTCCGCGCCGGCGCCAACGGCGCGATCACCCAGTACTTCTACAACGCCGACGCCTACTTCCGTTTCGTCGACGACGTGCGCGCGGCCGGGATCGACATTCCGATCGTGCCGGGCATCATGCCGATCGCCAATTTCAGCCAGCTGCGCCGCTTCTCCGACCTGTGCGGCGCCGAAATCCCGCGCTGGATCCAGCAGCGCATGATGGCCTACGGCGACGACGCCGACAGCCTGCGCGAGTTCGGCGCCGACGTGGTCGCGCAGCTGTGCCGGCGCCTGATCGAAGGCGGCGCGCCGGGCCTGCACTTCTACACCCTGAATCTGTCCAAGCCGACGCTGAGCGTGGTCTCGCGCCTGGGTTGATGCGCCGCCGTGCGCGCTACGCGTACGGCGGATGAACGGACTGCGACCTTCGCACTGTCGCCCACCCGGCACCGGCGCTACGCTGCGGCGATGCCTTGGTACGTCCGTTTCTGCGCCCTAGTCCTGCTGCTGATCGCGGCGTCGCTGTGGCCGCGGGCGGCGCAGGCGCAGATCCGGCGCTGCGTCGGAGCGGACGGCGCGGCGGTGTTCACCGACCGTCGCTGCGAGGACATCGGCAGCGTCGACAGCCTGCCGCGCACCCCGGCCGCGGCGGCCGCCGGCGCCAAGGGCGGTTACCGCGGCGGCTGCGCGCGCAACCTGCAGGACCTGGTGTTCCAGATGACCAGCGCGATCGAGAGCCACGACGCCAATCGCCTGGCCGGGGTCTACCACTGGACCGGCATGTCCGACAGCACCGGTTATTCGGTGCTGGAGCGGCTGGACGCGATCGCCCGGCGGCCCCTGGTCGACATCGTGCCGGTGATGTCGACACCGGCCGCGCCGTCTGTCCCGCCATCCGAGCCCGCCTGGGTCGTCGCCAGCGACGATGCGGCGCCGGCCGATGCCGAACCCGGCTCGGAGCTCACCCCCGTCCCGCCCGACCCCGACTACTACCCGCAGACCAGCGTCCGCCGCACCCCAGTGGCGCTGCGCGTCGAGCAGACCCTGTCCAACGGCAGCACGCCCTCGCACACCGTGTTCGGGCTGATCCGGCATTTCGGCTGCTGGTGGATCAAGGGCTGAACCGCCGCGGCCCGAGCGTGCCGGAACGTGCGGATGGGTCCGGTCGCGCCTTCAGGGCACAATAGCGGTTTCTCCCCCCACGGAAGCCGGCATGAACTACCCCGAATGGATCTGGCACAACGGCGCGATCAAGCGCTGGGCCGAAGCCACCACCCATGTGATGTCGCATGCGCTGCATTACGGTTCGTCGGTGTTCGAAGGCATCCGCAGCTACGACACCCCGAACGGGCCGATGATCTTCCGCCTGAGCGAGCACAACACGCGTCTGTTCGCCTCGGCCAAGATCTACGACATGCCGATGCCGTACACGCTGGACCAGGTCAACCGGGCCTGCCGCGACGTGCTCAAGGCCAACGACTACACCACCGACTACCTGCGTCCGGTCGCCTATCGCGGCCTGGGCGGTTTCGGCCTGTCCGCCGACACCCCGACCGACATGGCGGTGGCGACCTGGAAGATGGGTCAGTACCTGGGCGCGAGCGTGCTCGAGCAGGGCATCGACGCCTGCGTGTCGAGCTGGCAGCGCTTCGCTCCGAACACCATTCCGGCCGGCGCCAAGGCCGGCGGCAACTACCTGTCGGGCCAGCTGGTCGCGCGCGAAGCGCGTCGCCTGGGCTTCGGCGAAGGCATCGCCCTGGCCTCGACCGGCCTGCTGTCCGAGGGCGCGGGCGAGAACCTGTTCCTGGTCTTCGACGGCGCCCTGCACACCACCCCGGTCAGCGCCGCCCTGCTCAACGGCATCACCCGCAACACCATCATCACCCTGGCCCGCGACGCCGGCTACACGGTGGTCGAGCGCGACCTGCCGCGCGAATACCTGTACCTGTGCGACGAGCTGTTCATGTGCGGCACCGCCGCCGAGATCACCCCGATCCGTTCGGTCGACGGCCGCCAGGTCGGCGCCGGCAAGCCCGGCCCGGTGACCCAGCACATGCAGGAGCTGTTCTTCGGCCTGTTCAACGGCAAGACGCCGGACAAGTACGGCTGGCTCGAACGCGTCGATTGATCGCGCGGCGCGACCGCGCCGGAGTTTCCCCGCTACGCATGAAGCGGGGAAACAGATTCCATTGCAGGAACGAACCCGCGGCGCCAGCGCACAGCCGGCGCCGCCACGCGGCAGTCAGCCCAGCCGGTTCATCGAGCCGTCGAACCGCAGCGTCGCCACCACGCCCTTGCGCTCGCCCGGCTTGACCCGCACGTCCCAGCCGTAGAGCTCGCACAGCCGGCGCACGATCGACAGACCGATGCCGCCGCCCTGCGAATGGCCGGCGTGGGTGCCGCGGTAACCGCGCTCGAACAGCTTGGCCGCGTCCTCGGCGCTGAGGCCGGGACCGGAATCGATCACTTCCACCCAGGTCGGATGCAGGCGCACGATCACTTCGCCCTGGGTCGTGTACTTGACCGCGTTGCCGATCAGGTTGCCCAGCGCCACCGCGACCGCGGCCTCCGGCGCATCCACGGTCAGGCCGCGTTCGCCTTCCACGCGCAGGTCCAGCGGCTTGCCGGCCAGCTGGGCGCGGTGCGCTTCCAGCAGCTGCTCGGACAGGCGCGCGATGTCGGTCGCGCCGTGGCCGCGTTCGTTGCGCGACAACAGCAGCAAGGCGCTGATCAGATCGGTGCACTGCTGTTCGGCGCGCTGGATGCGGGCCAGGCGGATGCGGGTCTTCTCGTCCAGGTCCGAGCGCGTCAGCAACAGCTCGACCGCGCCCTTGATCACCGCCAGCGGCGTGCGCAGTTCGTGGCTGACGTCGGCGTTGAACTCGCGGTCGCGCTGGACCACGTCGGTCAGGCGCTCGGCGTAGTCGTCCAGGGCCTTGGCCAGCTCGCCGACCTCGTCGTCGGGGAAATGCGTGGCCAGGCCTTCCGGCTGGGAGGCGCGGCCGGACAGGCGCAGGCGCCGCGCCAGTTCCGACACCGGGCTCATCACGCGCGAGGCCGCCCACCAGCCGACCAGCAGCGACAGCAGGGTGAACACCAGCACCGAGCCGTAGATCGCGCGGTTGAACTGCATTTCGCCGCGCGTGGTCGAACTCATGTCGTAGGCGAGGAAGAACCAGGCCTTCGGGGTCTTGCGCACCGCGAGCTTGTAGGCGAACGACTCGCCGTTCTCGTCCTGGCCGCGCAGGCCGTGGATGCCGTCCTTGAGTTCGGACCACTCCGGCCGGTTGAGCCGCACCGAATCGAACTTGTCCTGGGTGTAGACGAACGCGCGGATCTGGTCGACCGCGAATTCAGGATTCTTCGGATCCTTCTCGAACTGCAACGCGAACTGGCTGATGTTGCGGTTCATCACGTCTTCGACCAGCGCGTTCTCGACCCGGGTCCGGGTCCAGTTGGTCGCGAACGCGAACAAGGTCGTCAGCCCGAAGCCGAGCAGGACGAAAGACAGGATGATGCGGCTGCGCAGGCGCCGCCGGTAACGAACCCGTTTCTTGCGCCGTTCGGGCGCGGGCGATTCCCCTGTCGCCACGCGATCAACCGTTCTCGGGGGCCGCGATGCGGTAGCCGATGCCGTGACGGGTCTGGATCAGCGGCGTTTCGAAGGGCTTGTCGACCACCGCACGCAGGCCGTGGATGTGCACGCGCAGGCTGTCGGAGTCCGGCAGCTCTTCGCCCCAGACCCGGGTTTCCAGTTCCTGGCGGGTGACCACCGCCGGCGAGGCTTCCATCAGCGCCTGCAGGATCTTCAGCGCGGTCGGGTTGAGCTGCAGCAGCTTGCCCTGGCGACGCACTTCCAACGTGTCCAGGTTGTATTCCAGATCGGCGGCGTTGAGCACGCGCGTCTGCACGCCACGGCCGCGGCGCGAGAGCGCGTTCAGGCGCACCTCGACTTCCTGCAGCGCGAACGGCTTAATCAGATAGTCGTCGGCGCCGGAATCGAAGCCGGCGAGCTTGTTGTCGAGGCTGTCGCGCGCGGTCAGCATCAGCACCGGGGTCTGCTTGCGCGCTTCGTTGCGCAGCTTGCGGCAGACCTCCAGGCCGTCCAGGCCGGGCAGGTTCAGATCGAGCACGATCGCGTCGAAGTCGTGCACCACCGCCAGGTGCAATCCGGTGATGCCGTCGGCGGCGAAGTCCACGGTATGGCCGCGGTCTTCGAGAAAGTCGCCCAGGTTGGCGGCGATGTCCTGATTGTCTTCGATTACGAGTATGCGCATTGGACCTTCCTGTTTGTGCCTTCGACCCTGCGGTCGCTGCAAGGTTCCTGACTCTGTGGCGGCGACCCGCGGCGGCGATAGTGAAGACGAGGCGGCGTAGTTCATGATTCTGCCAGAGCCCGCGCCATGCGCTTCTCACTCGTTCATGACGGGCCGCACCGGGCAAACAAAGGCCCAAGCGCGGGGCCACCGCGCCTGGGCCAAAAGGGTATTGCCCCGATTACCGTAACCTGCTTCGACCAGATCGCTGACTTGGAAGAGCGGCAGTGCTGCGGTCCGGACACGCTACGCGGAAATCGATTAAACAGCTGTTAAAACGCTTGTTATGTTTTTGTTAACAGCAACTCGAAATCGCAGTTTGTTCAGGTCCACGCTGGCGCCGCTGGCAAAGCCCAGGACGTCCGGCAGGGCCCGATGGCCGACGAATCTGCCGATTGGCGGGCGTTCGCGGCAGATCGTGGCAAATCCTCAAAATGAGCGGTCCGTCACTATTTCTTCGCCGCCGCCCGTCGGGCCGCACGCCGCTTCATGCTGGCGGCGACGTAGGCGATGACCTCGCCGGCCACGTCCACGCCGCTGGCCTCCTCGATCCCCTCCAGGCCGGGCGAGGCGTTGACCTCCAGCACCAGCGGCCCTCGATCGGAGCGGATCAGATCGACGCCGGCCACGCCCAGGCCGAGCACGCGCGCGGCGCGGATCGCCACGTCCTGTTCGGCGAAGCTGGCCTTGACGCCCTTGGCGGTGCCGCCGCGATGCAGGTTGGAGCGGAAGTCGCCCTTCGGCGCCTGCCGCTTCATCGTCGCGACCACCTTGCCGCCGACCACGAAGCAGCGCAGATCGGCACCCTTGGCTTCCTCGATGAACTCCTGCACCAGGAAGTTGGCGTACAGGCCGCGCAGCGCCTCGATCACGCCGCGCGAGGCCGACAGCTTCTCGGTCAGCATCACCCCGGCGCCCTGGGTGCCTTCGTTGAGCTTGATCACGTGCGGCGGCGGGCCGAGCATCGACAGCAGGTCGGCGGTGTCGTCGGGGTTATCGCCGAACACCGTCGCCGGCAGGCCGATGCCCTCGGCGGCGAGCAGCTGGTGGCTGCGCAGCTTGTCGCGCGCGCGCAGGATCGCGTCGGACGAATTCGGGGTGTAGGTGCCCATCAGCTCGAACTGGCGCAGCACCGCCGAACCGTAGCGGGTGATCGAGGCGCCGACGCGCGGGATCACCGCGTGGTAGCCGGAGATCTCACGGCCCTTGTAATGCATCTCGAAACCGTCGGAGGCGATGCGCATGTAGCAGCGCAGCGGGTCCAGCACGCGCACGCTGTGGCCGTGCTGGCGCGCGGCCTCGACCAGGCGCCGGGTCGAATAGAGCTTGGTGTTGCGCGACAGGATCGCGAGCTTCATGGCGAGGGGGTATCCGGAATAGGGGCGGCTTTGCCGTGCAGGAACGAGCGTGCGGGGTCGACCGTGAACACGCGCGCCATCGCGGTGCGCCCGAGCAGCATCGGGAATCGCATGCCGCGACGATCCGTGAGGTTTATTTCAATTTCGCGTTCGACCCCGGCCAGGCGCAGGCCGGTGCGCACGAACAGGCGCTGGGTGCGGTGGCCGCCGGAGTCGGTGACGTCGCGGATATCGTGGATCGGGGCCTGGCATTCGACCGTGCCGGCGCCGACCGCGCCCGGGCTGAACCGGAAGCCGACCCAAGGCGTGCCGGCGTCGCTGAACTGCCATTGCGCGTCGACGTGCAGGGACGAACTGCGCGCGCCGCTGTCGATCTTCGCGCGCAGCGCGGCGACGCCCAGGCCGGGCAACGCCACCCACTCCCGCCAACCGAGCACGATACGAGCTGCCATCGCGTCTCCGCTGCGCCGAGGTCGCCCTCAAGAAAAAACAGCGGCCGTCCGCTGGGACGTGCCGCCGTCTCGATATGGAGCGGGTGATGGGAATCGAACCCACGCTAGCAGCTTGGGAAGCTGCAGTTCTACCATTGAACTACACCCGCATGCGGCGAAGTCTATGCGCGCCCTTGCGGGTTGGCAAACCGCGCGGACCCGTTGCGGGCCCGCGCGGCGTGGTGCCTGCGCCGATGCTTAGAAGCCGGCGCCGATGGTCGCGAACACGGTGGCGTGGTTGCCGCCGGCCTGGCCCACGGTGACGCTGGTGCCGAGGTTGGCGTCGAGCCCGAACAGCTGGGTGCGCGCGCCGATCAGCAAGGTGCCGTAGCTCTGGTCGAAGTCGTGGCCGGGAACCGCGTACGGCGCGGTGCCGGGCATCGACTGCAGGCGCGCGAACACTTCCTTGTCGGCGTCCTCGAACTCGTGGTCGTAGGTCAGGCGGGCGTAGGGCTTGAGGTGGTCGTTGATGGCGTAGCTCACCTGCCAGCCGGCGCTGCCGATCAGCGAGTCGTAGTTCTGATCGCCGTAGGCCAGCGAGGTGGCCAGGGCCGGATCGCTTTCCTTGAAGCCGTCGACGTCGATCTGCTGGGCGGTCACGCCGATCACCGGGCCGTGGCGCAGCGCGCCTTCGCCGAATTCCCAGCCGGCGTTGATCGCGGCGGTCAGGTTGCGGCCGTCGGTGGAGCCGCTGTGGACGCGGCTGGTCGGACCGAGCACGACGCGGCGGTCGGTGTCGTAGTCGACCTTGGTCCAGCTCAGCTGGCCGTTGACCCACGCGTTGGCGCCGTACCAGGCCGCGAAGCCGCCCAGGGTGGCGTCGTTTTGGTCGAACTCGCCGCCGTTGCGGCCCCAGTCCAGGCTCTGTCGGCTGTAGCCGGCGAAGGCGCCGAACACCCAGTCGCCGCGGGTCCAGTCGACGCCGCCGCTCAGGCCGGGACCGGCGCCGTCGTAGCTGTCGCCCTTGCCGTAGCGCTGGAAGTCGCCGCGCGCGTCGGCCCACCAGCGCATGCCGTCGCCCTCGGGCTTGGCGCCCAGGTGATTGGCGACGCGATCGGCGCGCGAGCGGCCGACCATGGCTTCGGAATTGGGCAGCAGCGCGATCTGGCGCGGCGCCTCCAGGATCGACACGGCGTAGTCGCCGAGGATCTTGTGCGCGCGCGAGGACGGATGCACGCCGTCGGCGAAGGCGTAGGTGTCCGGCGCGGTCGGGTCGGCGTAGTTGAGCGGGCTGCAGGTCAGCGAGGACGCCGTGATTTGCGGATTGCAGGCGGTGCCGGTGACGTTGGTGATGCCGTACGGCGCCGGGTTGGACGTGATCTCGCGCAGCAGGTTGAAGGTGTCGAGCGGGATCACCCGGTAGCCGGCCGTGGCCAGGCCGCCGAACAGGGCGGTGTTGTAGGTGCTCGACAGCTGGGTGCCCGCCGCCTGCTGGGCGGCGCCGCCGGCGCGGAACTGCGGGGTCAGGCCCAGGTCGGGGATGGTCGGGACCAGGATGTACTTGGCGCCGGCGTTGGTCAGCGCGCCGACCACGCCGATCTGCGAGGCGACGGCGGTGCCGATGGTGCTGGCCGGGGCGCCGCCGGCGACCGCGAACAGGTCGTTGGCGCCGCCCCAGACGGTGTACAGCGCGCGCGAGTCGGCGCGGCCGCCGTTGGCGGCGAGGTAGCCGGTGACCTGGGTGTTCAGCGACGGGATCGGGCCCAGCGCGCCGCTGGTGTTGGTGCCGGTGCGGGCGCCGCCGACGGCGTAATTGGTGCCGCCCTGGTTGTCGCTGACCGCGTTGGTGCCGTAGTAGTCGGCCAGGTACTCCGACCAGACCAGGCCCGGGTTGGTGGTGAAACGACCGAGCAAGGCGCCGTTCGGGCCCACCGCCTGGATCAGCGCGGGGCGGAAATGGCCGGAGTCGGTCAGGCTGTCGCCGAAGAAGACCGTCTGCGAATAGGTCTGGGCGAAGGCCGGCGCGGTCGCCAGCGCCAGGGCGGCGGCGAGCACGGTGCGAACGGGTTTGATCATGGGATTCCCTGCGAGATCGTGAGTAAGCGTTAGGTATCGGGGCGCAACGTCTGCCGCGGTGCGACAGTACGCCCGCGGATGGCTCGGCATCGAAGCATGCGGCGCTGCGACATACAAGGCGCAGTGCGGCAAAACCCCAGCCCGGCGGCCAGCCTCGGCACAGCGGTCGCAGCCCGCCCTGGCCGAGCGCCGGGCGGCGCGGGACAATAGCCGGCATGGACATCACTCTCAATGGCGAGCCGCGCGCGATCGCGGCCGCGACCACAGTCGCGCAACTGCTGCTGGACGAGGGCCTGGGCGAACGCCGGGTCGCGGTCGAGGTCAACGGCGAAATCGTCCCACGCGGCGCGCATGCCGTGCATGCGCTGGGCGCGGGGGACAAGGTCGAGATCGTGCATGCGCTGGGGGGTGGGTGAGCCCGGACGAGCTTTGCGCGGCACTGCCGCGCAGTCCGGGCGAACGCCCGGCCAGGGATGGCCGGGCCGGACGATCCGAAGCTAAGTAAGTAGCGCCAAGGACGGCAACGCGCAGCTCACCGAAGCGACGCCGGAAACAGCGCAACGCCCCAACCCAGACCTACATCGCCCGCGCAGCCCCCATCGCGGCTCACGCCGCTCCCACATGAAGCGGCAACGCGATCACCCGTGTCGCGCCCGCAGGCCCCGGTCGCGGCTTACGCCGCTCCTACCCCAAAGCCAAGGCCCGCAGGTCGCGGTAAGCCAAAGGCGCAGCGCATCGCCCCGCCCCACCCCTCCGCAAAACCGCGCGGCTGCTACCGCATGCCACCGCCCCCATCGCGGCTCACGCCGCTCCAGCCAGGCATTGGAGGGTGCGATCGGCCATAATTGGGCGATGACTGACACCGCCTTCTCCGATCCGCTGGTCATCGCCGGCAAGTCCTACCGTTCCCGCCTGCTGACCGGCACCGGCAAGTTCAAAGACCTGACCGAAACCCGTCTGGCCAGCGAGGCCGCCGCCGCCGAGATCGTCACCGTCGCGATCCGCCGCACCAACATCGGCCAGAACCCCGGCGAGCCCAGCCTGCTCGACGTGCTGCCGCCGGACCGCTACACCCTGCTGCCCAATACCGCCGGTTGCTACAACGTCGACGACGCGGTGCGCACCTGCCGCCTGGCGCGCGAGCTGCTCGACGGCCACACGCTGGTGAAACTGGAGGTGCTGGGCGACCAGCGCACCCTGTTCCCGGACGTGGTCCAGACCCTGGCCGCGGCCGAGATCCTGGTGCGCGACGGTTTCGACGTGATGGTCTACACCTCCGACGATCCGATCCTGGCCAAGCGCCTGGAAGAGATCGGCTGCGTCGCGGTGATGCCGCTGGCCGCGCCGATCGGCTCGGGCCTGGGCGTGCAGAACAAGTACAACCTGCTGGAAATCGTCGAGAACGCGAAGGTGCCGATCATCGTCGACGCCGGCGTCGGCACCGCCTCGGACGCGGCGATCGCGATGGAGCTGGGTTGCGACGGCGTGCTGATGAACACCGCCATCGCCGGCGCCCGCGATCCGATCCTGATGGCGCATGCGATGAAGCTCGCGGTCGAGGCCGGACGCGCCGCGTTCAAGGCCGGACGCATCCCGCGCAAGCGCTACGCCAGCGCGTCCTCGCCGGTCGACGGTTTGATCGGCTGATGACCGATCCGTTCTCCAGCGACGGCGCCAAGACCCCGCCCAAGCCGTTCACGGTCGAGGAAGGCCGGCGCCAGGTGCGCAGCTTCGTGCTGCGCCAGGGCCGCTTCACCCCGGCCCAGCAGCGCGCCTTCGACGAGCTGTGGCCGCGCTTCGGCATCGACTACCAAGGCGCGCCGCGCGACTACGACGCGATCTTCGGCCGCAGCGCCAAGCGCGTCATGGAAATCGGTTTCGGCAACGGCGACGCCCTGCGTTTCGCGGCCCGGCACGACCGGGACCGCGACCTGATCGGCATCGAGGTCCACGCCCCCGGCGTCGGCCGCCTGTTGAACGCGCTGGCCGAAGACGCCAGCGACCACGTCCGCCTCTATCACCACGACGCGGTCGAGGTGCTCAACAACGAAGTCGCCGACGGCGCGCTGGACGAGATCCGGATCTACTTCCCGGACCCCTGGCACAAGAAGCGCCACAACAAGCGCCGTCTGGTCCAACCCGAGTTCGCGCAGCTGCTGGTGCGCAAGCTCGCCGGCGACGGTCGCTTGCACCTCGCCACCGATTGGCAGGACTATGCCGAACAGATGTGGGACGTTCTGGACGCGACCCAGGGCCTCGCCAACCGCGCCGGAGCGCGCGGCGCGGTGCCCCGTCCGGACTGGCGCCCGCAAACGCATTTCGAGACCCGCGGCCAGAAGCTGGGACACGGCGTCTGGGATCTGCTCTACGACCGCACCTGACGAGCCCTGACCGATCCGGCATGGACACCGCGCTGACGCTCACCACCGACATGAAGCTCGTACTCGGGCTGGTGGGCTTCACGATGGCGATGTTCCTGTTCGAGCGCATCCGCGCCGACGTGGTCGCGCTGGTGGTGCTGGTGTTGCTGGGCCTGTCCGGCCTGGTCGAACCCGACGAGCTGTTCAACGGTTTCTCCGGCAACGCGGTGATCAGCATCATCGCGACCATGATCCTGGGCGCCGGCCTGGACCGCACCGGCGCGCTCAACCGGCTCGCCGGCTGGCTGCTGCGGCGCGCGCACGGCGTCGAACAGCGCCTGCTGCTGCTGACCACCGCGGTCGCCGGCCTCAATTCCTCGTTCATGCAGAACCCGTCGGTGATGGCGCTGTACATGCCGGTCGCCTCGCGCCTGTCCTCGCGCACCGGCCTGTCGCTGCCGCGCCTGCTGCTGCCGATCGCCGCGGCGATCGTGATGGGCGGCGCCCTGACCATGGTCGGCAACTCGCCGCTGATCCTGCTCAACGACTTGCTGCTCAACGCCAACAGCAACCTGCCCTCGGGCGCGGCCACGATCGAACCGCTGAAGATGTTCGCGCCGCTGCCGATCGGCCTGGCCCTGCTGGCCGCCTCGCTGGCGTATTTCCACTTCTTCGGCGACAAGCTGCTCAAGGACGACAGCGACAAGGGCGCGACCCCGGCGCGCACCCAGAGCTACTTCGCCAAGGCCTACGGCATCGAGGGCGATGTCTACGAGCTCACCGTCACCGCCGACAGCCCGCTGGTCGGCATGTCGCTGGGCGAGGCCGAAGCGCTGCGCGGCGCGCCGCTGCTGCTGGCGCTGAAAAGCGACAACGAATCGCGGCTGTCGCCGCCGGCCGATACCCGCATCTGGGTCGGCAGCGTGCTCGGCGCGATGGGATCCAAGCAGCACGTCAGCGACTTCGCCCAGAACCATTTCCTGCGCCTGTCCTCGCGCCTGCGCACCTTCGGCGACCTGTTCAATCCCAGCCGCGCCGGCATCTCCGAAGCGGTGATCCCGGCCACTTCGGGCTACATCGGCAAGACCGCCGGCGACCTGCACCTGCGCAAGCAGGCCGGCCTGAGCCTGCTCGCGGTCAATCGCGACAAGCAGGTGCTGCGCGAGAACGTACGCAACGTGCCGCTGCGCGCCGGCGACATGCTGGTACTGCACAGCATCTGGACCGACCTGGCCGATGTCGCGGCGAGCAAGGACCTGGTCGTCGTTACCGACTACCCCAAGGGCGAGCAGCGTCCGCACAAGCTCAAGCTGGCGCTGACCATCTTCGCCGTGGCCATGCTGCTGGCGCTGTCGTCGCGGCTGCCGGTGTCGATCGCGCTGATGACCGGTGTGGCCGGCATGCTGATCGCCGGCGTCATCAACATCGACGAGGCCTACGCGGCGATCAACTGGAAGACCGTATTCCTGATGGCCTGCCTGATCCCGCTGGGCTGGGCCATGGATTCCAGCGGCGCGGCGGCCTGGATCGCCGGCCACACCATCGAGCGATTGCCCACAGGCACGCCGGTGTGGCTGCTGGAGCTGCTGATCGGCCTGCTGACGACGATCTTTTCCCTGGTGATCAGCCACGTCGGCGCGACCATCGTGGTCGTACCGCTGGCGGTCAACCTGGCCCTGGCCGCGGGCGGCAACCCGACCGCGTTCGCCCTGATCGTGGCGCTGTCGGCGTCCAACAATTTCATGACCGCGTCGAACCCGGTGATCTCGATGATCACCGGCCCGGCCGGTTACACCGGTAAGGAATTGTGGAAGATCGGCGCGCCGCTGTCGCTGATCTACACCCTGATCGCGGTGCTGATGGTCAACCTGCTGTTCTGGGGAAAGTAAGCGCGCGGGAGCAAATCCCTGTCCTCAGGCCAACCAGACCGCCCCATCGCGCACCACCACCGCGATCGGGCGCAGCGCTTCGCCGCGACAGGGGCCGGCCACGCATTCGCCGCCGGCCAGCTCGAAACTGGCGCCATGCGCGGCGCACACCAGCAGCCCGTCCTTGCTCCTGAGGAACTGGCCCGGCGCCCAGTCCAGCCGGCGGCCGGCGTGCGGGCAGATGTTGAGCCAGGCGCGCACGGCGTCGCCGTCGCGGTACAGCAGCAGCGATTCGGCGTCCCCGTCGATGGTCGCCTCGGCCTCGGCAAAGCCGCCGACGGCGATGCGCTCCAATGAAATCAAGGGCTGCGCCGCCGAAATGCCGGCTTCGGCATGGTTTAACGAAGTTCTCACACCCTCGTTCATCGCTGGTCCGATACTCGCCTGCCCGGCCTTGTTGCCGCATTGTGTCACGACGCAAGAAATGTTCGCCCACAGCTTCCGCTTCGACCACCACCAGTTCCAGCAGCGCATGCGCCACGCTTTCGAGCCGCGCAAGCCGCGCCACCGGCTGCTGCGCTTCGCCGTCGGCATCGTCGGCCTGGGACTGCTGGCGCTGCTGGTGATGTTCAGCGTCGTGATCGGCACGGCCATGATCGCCGCCGGCATCGTCTACAAACTGTGGAAGCGCCGCGGCCAGCCGATGGCGGCGCGCGACCCGCGCATCGTCGAAGGCGAGTTCCGCGTCGTCGATGCCGCGCGCGTCGAGCGCGCCGATACCACCCGTCCCCTGTAAGGCCAGCAATGACCGACGTGATCGCGGCCGCGCCGCAGCCCCGTATTCCGGTCCGCGGCGGCGGACAGTTCCCGGTCCGCCGCATTTACTGCGTCGGCCGCAATTTCGCCGAGCATGCGCGCGAAATGGGCGCCGCCGTACCGACCTCCGCCGCCGACCGCGGCAACCCGGTGTTCTTCCTCAAGCCCGCCGACGCGATCGTGCTCGACGAGGCCGTGCCCTACCCGCGCGGCACCGAGGACCTGCACCACGAAGTCGAACTGGTGGTGGCGCTGGGCCGCGACGCGCCCGCCGGCGAACTCGACCCGGCCGACGCCACGGCGCTGATCTTCGGCTACGCGGTCGGCCTGGACCTGACCCGCCGCGACCTGCAGACCGCGGCCAAGGCCAAGGGCCTGCCCTGGGACACCGGCAAGGCCTTCGACCATTCCGCGCCGATCAGCCCGATCGTGCCCGCGGCCGAGGTCGGCGAACTCGGCGCACGCGCGCTCACCCTCGAGGTCAACGGCCAAATCCGCCAACGCGGCTCGCTGGACGACCTGGTGTGGAACGTGCCCGAGATCCTGCACGAGTTGTCGCGGCTGTATGCGCTGCGCGCCGGCGACCTGGTGTTCATGGGCACGCCGGCCGGGGTCGCCGCGCTGCAACCGGGCGACCGCTACCACGCCGTGCTCGAAGGCGTGGCCGAGTTGCACGGCCGTATCGCGCCCGCGACGGTATAGTCGGGCGCCAGGCACCCCCGTGCCGCACTTCCAGGGAGATCCGCCATGGGCATGATCAGCGAGTTCAAGGAATTCATTTCGCGCGGCAACGTCGTCGACCTCGCGGTCGGCGTGGTGATCGGCGCCGCGTTCGGCAAGATCGTCACCGCACTGGTCGACGGCATCGTGATGCCGCTGATCGGCTACGCCAGCGGCGGCGTCAGCGTCAGCGACTGGAAATTCGTGCTCAAGCCCTCGCAGCTGGACGCGGCCGGCAAGGAAGTCGCGGCCGAAGTCGCGGTCAAGTACGGCCTGTTCCTGCAGACGGCGATCGATTTCCTGCTGATCGCGCTGGTGATCTTCCTGGTCCTCAAGGCGTACAACAAGCTGCGCAAGCCCGCCGAAGCCCCGGCCACGCCCGAGGACATCGCGCTGCTGCGCGAGATTCGCGATTCGCTGAAGAAGTAAGCGCTCCTCCGCGAAGAGCCCACGACGGCCGCCCAGTGCGGCCGTTGCGCTTTTTGGAGTCCTGCGTCCCGCTTGGGGTAGTGGCGGCGCCAGCCGCGACCGCGCGGCTCCGGCGCCTGCGAAATCGCGGCTCACGCCGCTCCCACAGCGGAATCGCCGGGCCAATGTGGGAGCGGCGTGAGCCGCGATTGCGAATCCATGGCCATTGCGCGGTCGCGGCTTACGCCGCTCCTACCCCAAAGCGCTCAGGCCCCAAGCCACGAGGCCCGAAGCCACGAAGGCCCGAAATCCCGAAGTCCCGAAGCGAAAGGCGCGGCGCGCGCCGAAACGAAAACGCTGCTTCGGCAAACTTTCGCACCAGCCTCAAGCGCGGCGATAGGCAGCGACAAATAAGGCTCAAGTCCGGCGTGACTTGAGGCATGCAGGCGAAGCGCGCCGGCTTGCTAAGCTCGACGCTTCGTCTTTGCAGCCGGGGAGTTGGGAATGCGTGCACCGTTGTGGGCGGCGATCGTCGCCGTCTTGTCCGTCTCGTCGCTGATCGGTCCGGCCCATGCCGCCGAGCGCGAAACCCGCATTCCGGAAGCTGCGATCGCCAATGCCGCGCAATTGCGCGAGCGCGCGCTGGCCAGCGACCTGGGCTACCGCATCACCGAATCGCTGACCACCGAAGTCGGGCCGCGCCTGGCCGGCAGCGAAGCCGATGCGCGCGCGGTCGCCTGGGCCGAAGCCAAGTTCCGCGAACTCGGCTTCGACAAGGTCTGGCTGGAGCCGGTCAGCTTCCCGAAGTGGGAGCGCCGCAGCGAGCGCGCCGAAGTGCTGGGCGCGCACCGCCAGCCGCTGACCCTGACCGCGCTGGGCGGCAGCCCGGGCGGCACGGTCGAGGCCGAAGTCGTGCGCTTCGCCGATCTGGCCGCGCTCGAAGCCGCGCCGGCCGGCTCGCTGGCCGGCAAGATCGCCTTCGTCGACTACCGCATGCAGCGCGCCCGCGACGGCGCCGGCTACGGCCCCGGCTCGCGCGTACGCAGCCGCGCGCCGTCGGCGGCGATCCGCGCCGGCGCCAGCGCGATGCTGATGCGCTCGGCCGGCACCGACTCGCACCGCGCCCCGCACACCGGCATCACCCGTTTCGACGAAGGCCTGACCCCGATCCCGTCGGCCGCGCTGGCCGCGCCCGACGCCGACCAGCTCGCGCGCCTGGTCGCCAAGGGACCGGTCAAGGTCCGCGTGGCCCTGGACTGCGGCTGGAACGGCCAGGTGAGTTCGCACAACGTGATCGGCGAAATCCGCGGCAGCAAGAAGCCCGACGAGGTCGTGGTGATCGGCGGCCACCTGGATTCCTGGGACCTGGGCACCGGCGCGATCGACGACGGCGCCGGCGTCGGCCTGACCATGGCCGCCGGCAAGCTGATCGGCGAGATGAAACAGCGCCCCGCGCGCAGCATCCGCGTGATCGCCTACGCCAACGAAGAGCAGGGCCTGTACGGCGGCAAGGCCTACGCGGCGGCGCACGCCAATGCGGTCGCCAAGCATCAGATCGGCGCCGAGAGCGACTTCGGCGCCGGCCGCATCTACGCCTACTCCAGCTCGGCGCCCGCGCACGCGCAGGCCGCCGACAAGCAGATCGCCGAAGCGCTGGCGCCGCTGGGCATCGAGCACACGCCGGGCAGCGGCGGCCCGGGGCCGGACATCGGTCCGATCGCCGAGCGCGGCATGGCCTGGGCGCGCCTGGCCCAGGACGGCAGCGACTACTTCGACCTGCACCACACGCCCGACGATACCTTCGACAAGATCGATCCCCAGGCGCTGGCGCAGAACGTCGCGGCCTATGCGGTGTTCGCCTACCTGGCCGCGTCCGCCGACGGCGATTTCGGCAGCCAGCCCAAGGCCGCCGCGGTTCCTGAAGAGTAAGTTCCGAAGAGTAAGTTCCGAGGCGCAAGCTCCAACCACGGGGCGCCGGCTGCGGCCGGCGCTCCCTTGCCGAAGTCGCCGTGCGCGTCGTCGCGCCCTCGCCCGCTGATCGCCCGCGGCGTGCCCTAGCCGAGCCCGTCGTCGCCCCGGCAACGACCGTTCGTCGCTCGCGCCGAATCCATTCGTCGTATCGGTTCACGGCCGCCCCCTGGCGTCGTTGCGCGGCCTTAGACTGATCGCGCAAGGAACGCCCACTCACCGACCAGGAACGCCGCCATGTCCTTCCCGACCGCCGTCAACGACCAGATCACCGACTCCATCACCCAGTCCAACGTCAAAGTCATCGGCGAAGCGCCGGCGTTCGCGATGGGCTCGATCTACCAAAGCATGGCCCGCTCCACCGGCATCCTGTTCGAGAACGCGGTGATGCAGCAACAGCAGATGAACATCCTGCTGCAATCCGCGGCCGCTCAGGGCGCGATCCAGATCTACAGCACGGACACGCAGGCGCCGGACGGCCCGCAACAACTGCAGGCCAAGGCCGAACAAAGCGCGGCCGAACTCAAGAACGCGGTCATGGGCGGCGTCAATCCGCAGATCGTCGACGCGGTGAAACTGAGCCTGCACAGCGTGCTCGACAGCGCCGGCGACTTCTCCTACGCGGTGCGCTGCGCGGCCCAGGCCATGCAGGCCGCGCTGGACGACATGAGCAAGAACTCCCACCACGATGCGCTGGACACGGTGAAACTGGCCGCGACCGCGAGCTGCCTGCGCGCGATGATCGCCGACCCGGACAAGGCCGACGCCTATGCGGTGGTGATGGATGCGATCCGGCGCTTGAGCTGAGCCGCGGCGCCGGCTCGGCGTCTACCTGCGGGGCTGTTCGTCTGAGCTGGGACAACAGCCGCAGCAAATCCCCCAGCGCCCGTTGCGCATACGTTTGCCCCCCTTTTTTAAGGGGGCCAGCGAGCTATCGGCAGTATTGAACTTGCCCACAAGTCCCCTTTGTCGAGAGGACTGGTGGGACTTGGTCTTGCTGTGTTGCGGCGACGCGCCGCCGCCTACGAACGCCCTCAGCCCCGCTTTCGCGCAGCCCACGCCGCCAGGAACACCGCCGTAGCCGAGGCGACGTTGAGGCTTTCGACCGCGCCGCTGCCGGGGATCGACAGGCGCAGGTCGCAGGCCGCGGCCAGTTCGCGATCCATGCCCTCGCCTTCCGCGCCGATCACATAGACCAAGCGCTCCGGCAGCGCGGTCGCGAACAGGTCGCCGCCGCCGTGGACCACGGTCGCGGCCAGCGCGAAGCCGGCGCCGTGCAATTGCGCGATCGCGTTGTCCTCGCGCCCCAGGCGCACCATCGGCACCGCCTCCGCGCCGCCCTCGGCGACGCGCGCGGCGGCGCCGGACAGGGCCAGGGGCGAATGCTTGGGCAGCAGCACCGCCGACACGCCGAAATGCGCGGCGGCGCGCAGGATCGCGCCCAGGTTGTGCGGGTTGCCGACGCCGTCCAGCCACAGCGCGGCCTGCGGACCGGCCGGCAGATCGCGCAGCCAGGTCGACAGCGAGCCGACCTCCTCGCGCAGCACGTCGGCGACCACGCCTTCGTGATGGCTGCTGGCGGCGAGCTTGTCGAGATCGCCCTCCTCGACCACGCGATAACCGACGCGATGGGCGACGCACCAGGCCAGCAAGGGCTGCAGGGCTGGAATGCGCGCTTCGGTCAGATACAGCTTGCGGATCGCCTGCGGACGGCGCGCGAACGCCGCGCGCACCGCGTTGAGTCCGTACAGGCGCAGCTCCAGATCGCGCGCGCGACGCGGCGCGGCCTCGGCCTGCAGCTGCGCTTCGTCCAGGCGCTCGCCGACCTGGTAACCCTGAGCGTCGTCGCGCGGCGGACGCGAAGGCCGCGCATGCTCGCTGCGCGGGTGTTCGCTGCGCGGATGCACGGGGCCGCTGCGCTCGGCGCCGCGCGGCGCCTGCGGTGCGCGCTCGCGCCAGGGCGTGTCGCGGCCGCGCGCGGGCTCGCCGCCGCGGTTGCGATCGTCGTTGCGCGGGTTGCGGTCGTCGCCGCGACCGGCCCAGGGACCGGCGTTGCCCGGTTCGCGCGGGCCACGCTCTGGTGTCGCACGCTCTGGTGTCGCACGCTCTGGTGTCGCACGCTCTGGTGTCGCACGCTCTGGTGTCGCACGCTCGGGTGTCGCACGCTCGGGTCTCGCACGCTCGCCAGGGCGATCGTCGGCGCGTTCGCGGCCGGGCCTGCGTTCGTCGCCTGCGCCTTCGCGCCGCCAGGGATCGCCGCCGCCGGGCGGGCGCGGACCACGGGGAGGATCACGGCGCATCTTGCAGACTCCTTCTCACCTTGGCGAACACACGCAGATCGTGCAGTTCGCCGTACTTGACCACGGCGCAGCGTTGCGCGCCCTCTTCGATAAAACCGTTCTTCAGCAACACCCGCGCCGAGGCCGGATTGCTGTCCAGCACCGTCGCGAACAGGCGGTGCAGGCCGAGTTCGTCCATCACCCAGGGCGCGAACGCGCCGACTACCCGCGTCATCAAGCCGCCGTTCCAGTGCGCGCGGCCCAGCCAATAGCCCAGCTCGGCGCCGTAGCCGCGTTCGCCCTGCCCCGGCCGCACGCCGATGCCGCCGCAGGCACGGCCGCCGACCTCGATGGCGTAGACCGGATCGTCGAAGCTCACCACTTCGCCGGCCAGGAAACGTTCGCCGTCGTCGCGCGTGTACGGGTGCGGGAAGCGGTCGCTGACGCCGCGCGCGACCTGGGCGTCGTCGGCGTGCGCGAGCAGGCTGTCGAGGTCGTCGCCGCGCCACCGGCGCAGGATGTAGCCCGCGCCCGTCGGAGGCGGGCCATGGCGGCTGGAGGCGCGGTTCATGCCGCTAGCCTAATACGCCCGCGCTCCGGCGCAAATCGAAATACGCGACGGCGGCGGCGGGAGCGGCGCAAACCGCTCCCGCGCAGCGGATCAGGCGTGACCGCCGGCCTGCGGGGTCTCGCGCTCCAGCTTCTCCAACTCGTGCGCGACCGCTTCCGGCGACTGGGTGTACTTGGCCAGCAGCACGTAGAACGCGGGCACGATGAACAGCGACAGCAGGGTCGAGAACGACACGCCGAAGATCACCACCACGCCGATGGTCGCGCGGCTGGCCGAGCCCGGACCGCCGGCTAGCACCAGCGGCAGCGCACCGACCACGGTCGCGATCGAGGTCATCAGGATCGGACGCAGGCGCACCGCCGCGGACTCGACGATCGCCTCGTGGATCTTGCGGCCCTCGTCGCGCAACTGGTTGGCGAACTCGACGATCAGGATGCCGTTCTTCGCCGCCAGGCCGACCAGCATGACGATGCCGATCTGGCTGAACAGGTTGAGCGTGCCGCCGGTGACGGCCAGGCCGATCAATGCGCCGAGCACGCCCAAGGGCACGGTCAGCATGATCACGAACGGATGAATGAAGCTCTCGAACTGCGCGGCCAGCACCAGGTACACCACCAGCAGGGCCAGGGCGAAAGTCAGCAGCACCGCGCCGCCGGCAGCCTGGTACTCGCGCGATTCGCCCTTCCAGTCGATCTGGGCCTGGTCCGGCAACTCCTCGCGCACGGCCTGGTTGAGCCAGGTGATGGCCTCGCCCATGCGATAGCCCGGCGTCAGGCCCGCGCTGATCGTGATCGAACGCAGGCGGTTGAAGCGGTTGAGGCTGCCGGGTTCGGCCAGTTCCTGCAGCGTGACCAGGTTCGACAGCGGCACCAGCGCGCCGTCGCGCGCGCGCACCTGGATCGCGGCCAGATCGGCCGGCGAAGCGCGCAGGGCCTTGTCGGACTGCACGATCACGTCGTACTCCTCGCCGTTCTGGACGAAGGTGGTGACGCGGCGCGAACCCATCATGGTTTCCAGCGCGTGGCCGATATCGGTCACGCTGACGCCGAGGTCGGCGGCGCGCTGGCGGTCGATCTCGACCCGCATCTGCGGCCGGGTTTCCTTGTAGTCCGAATCGGCGGAGAAGAAACCGGGGTTCTTCTCGATGCGCGCGAGCAGCTTGTCGCGCCACTGCGCCAGCTCGGTGTACTCGGGACCGCCGAGCACGATCTGGATCGGCTGGCCGCGCGTGCGCACCAGGCCGCCGCCGACTTGCGGCAGCGCGCGCACGCCGGTGAGCTGGCCGAGCTCGGCGCGCAGGCTGTCGGCGACGTCGGCGGTGCTGACGTCGCGCTTGTCCCAGTCCTGCAGGAACACCGCGATGCGGCCGGTGTGCATTTCCTCGCTGGCGCCGAAGCCGCCGGGCACGCGCGGGTTGTAGCGCTGGATGGTCTTGTCCGGGCCGACGTGCGCGGCGACGATCTTCTCGACCTGCTGCACCTGCTTGACCGTGTAATCGAAGCCGGCGCCCTCAGGGCCGAGGATCGAGATCTGGAACGCGCCGCGGTCTTCCGGCGGCGCCAGTTCCGAGGGCACGTAACGGAACAGGCCGTAGCTCAGGCCGATCGCGGCCAACATCAGCATGCCGAACAGCCAGGGGCGCTCGACGCTGCGGTCGAGCCAACGCCGGTAACGGACGCTGACGCCGTCCAGGCGCGCGTTGACCCAACGGTTGATCGGGTTGGACTTCTCGTCCTTGTGCGGGCGTACCAGCTTGGACGACATCATCGGCGTCAGGGTCAGGGCGACGAAGGCCGAGATCGCGACCGCGCCGGCCAGCGCCACCGACAACTCGCGGAACAGGCGCCCGGTGTTGCCTTCCATGAAGCCCACCGGCAGGAACACCGCCACCAGCACCGCGGTCGTCGCGATCACCGCGAACGCGACCTGCTTGGTACCGCGCGCGGCCGCGACCAGTTTGGGTTCGCCCAGGTCGGCGCGGCGCTGGATGTTCTCCAGCACCACGATCGCGTCGTCGACCACCAGGCCGATGCACAGCACCAGCGCGAGCAGGGTCAGCAGGTTGATCGAGAAGCCGAACAGGTACAGCGGAATGAACGCGGCGATCAGGCACACCGGCACCGTCACCGCCGGAATCAGCGCGGCGCGGAAACTGCCCAGGAACAGCCAGATCACGATCAGCACCAGCACGATCGCTTCGGCCAGGGTGTGATAGACGCGCTCCACCGCCGATTCGATGAACACCGTGGTGTCGAAGGCGACGAAGATGTCGGTGCCCTGCGGCAGCGACGGACGGATGGTGTCGGCGGCCTTGCGCACCGCCAGCGCCACGTCGAGGCTGTTCGCGGTCGAGGTCTTGACGATGCCCAGGCCGATGTTGGGTTCGCCGTTGCTGCGGTAGTAGGCGCGGCGTTCGGCCGAGTCGAGCTGGATCTTGGCGACGTCGCCCAGGCGCACCACGTAGCCGTCGGCGCCCTTGCGCAGCGGAATCTGGGCGAAGTCCTCGGGCTTCTGGTAGCTGCGCGCCACGCGCAGGGTGAAGTCGCGCGATTCGGATTCGATCCGGCCGGCCGGCAGCTCGACGTTCTCGGCGCGCAGCGCGGCCTCGACCTCGTTGACGGTGATGTCGCGCGCGGCCAGGGCGTCGCGGTCCAGCCAGATCCGCATCGCGTAGCGCTGCTGGCCGCCGATGCGGACCTGGGCCACGCCGTCCACCGACGACAGGCGATCGACGACGTAGCGCTCCGCGTAGTCGGACAGCTGCAGCGTGTCCATCTGCTTGGAGCTCATGTTGAGCCAGATGATCGGGTCGGCGTCGCTCTCGACCTTCTCGATCTGCGGCGGATCGGCTTCTTCGGGCAGGCGATTGGTAACGCGGCTGACCGCGTCGCGCACATCGTTGGCCGCGGCCTCGATCTCGCGCTGCAGGGTGAACTCGATGCTGATCGAGGCGCGTCCGTTGACGCTGCGCGACTCGATGGTCTCGATGCCCTCGATGCCGGCCAGGGCGTCCTCAAGCACCTGGGTGATGCGGGTTTCGACCACCGCCGCCGAGGCGCCGGGATAGGTCACGTCGACCGAGACGATGGGCGGATCGATCGCCGGCAGTTCGCGCAGGGTCAGGCGCGAGAACGCCATCACGCCCAGGGTGATCAGCAGCAGGCTCATCACGGTGGCGAACACCGGACGGCGGATCGAGAGATCGGACAGATTCATCGTCGCTCAGCCCTGCGCTGCGGCGTTGGCGGACAGCCGATGCGCGCGCTCAGCCATTGGCGCCGTCCTTCGCGGCCGCGGCCGGCTTGTTGCCGCCCTCGGCCACCTTGCTGCCGGCGCGCAGCTTGCCGGTGCCGTCGATCACGACACGGTCGCCGGCCTTCAGGCCTTCGACGATCTCGGCCAGGCCTTCGCGGCGAGTGCCGATCTTGACGTCGGCGCGCTCGACCGTGCTGTCGGGCTTGACCCGATACACGAACGAGTCGTTGCCGACCTGGACCACCGCGATCTCCGGGATCAGCAAGGCCTGGCGCTGCGGGCGTTCCAGGGTGATCTGCACCAGCATGCCCGGCCGCAGCGCGCGGTCGCCGTTGGCGAAGTCGCCGCGCACGGTGATCGCGCGCGTGGCCGGATCGACGCGCGCGTCGACGGTGCTGACCTGGCCTTCGAAGGCGCGGCCCGGATACGCGGCGCTGGTGCCGCTCACGCGCTGGCCGACGGCGATGTTGGCCAGCAGGGTTTCCGGCACTGGGAAATCGACGTAGACGCGCGCGGTGTCGTCCAGGGTCGCGATCGGCGTGCCCGGGGTCACCAGCGAACCCGGGCTGACCTGACGGATGCCGAGCACGCCGCTGAACGGTGCGCGGATCACCCGGTTGTCGAGATCGGCGGCCATCTGCGCCACGCGCGCGCGCGCCGCGTCGCGGGTGGCGCGCTGCGTGTCCAGCGCCGAGCGCGCGATCAACTGCTGCGCGGCCAGTTCGGTCTGGCGCTGGTACAGGCTCTCGGCCTCCTTGGCGGTGGCCTGCGCCTGTTCCAGCGACGCCTGCTGCACCTGTCCGGTCAGGGTGATCAGCGGCGCGCCCGCGGCGACCACGTCGCCGCTGTCGAAATGCACGCGCTGCACGGTCTCGCTGACCTTGGCGGTGACGGTCACCGATTCGCGCGCTTTGACGTTGCCCAGCGCCTGCACGGTGTCGTTCCACGGCCGCAGCGCGGCCGCCTGGATCGTGACCGGCACCGGCCGGTCGCCGCCGCCGCCCTGCTGGCGTTCCTCGCCCTTGCTGCAGGCCGCTACGGCCAGAACGACGACGAGCGCGCAGCTGGCGCGGAAGCAAGCTGCACGGAATCCGGGGGCAAGGCGCATGCGGTTCTCTGAACGGGAAACACGGAAGGGAGACTGGACGCGCGGCCGCGACAGGCGCGCAAAGGCCCAGCCGGGCGATTCTAGCGGCCCTGCGTTAACGTTCGCGTGGGCCATTGGTTGACGCCGCGGGCCTGCGTGGCCGGCCCGCGCCGGCCAGCGCGTGTAAGGTTTGCCGAATGTGGCGGGTCGCGAGCCGGACCCGCATCGGGTCGGAGATCGTCCGCGGCGGTCGCCCGCCCCGTTCGCCTCCCCCATCCTCCTCCCGTCCCCCACTCAGGAGCCGCCGAACATGATTTACGACAGCATTCTCGACACGATAGGCCGCACGCCGATCGTGCGGCTGCATCGCATCGCCCCCGCCCACGTCACCCTGTACGCCAAGGTCGAATCCTTCAATCCCGGCGGCTCGGTCAAGGACCGCCTCGCCATCGCGATCATTCTCGACGCCGAGGCGCGCGGCCTGCTCAAGCCCGGCGACACCGTGATCGAAGCGACCTCCGGCAACACCGGCGTGGCCCTGGCGATGGTCTGCGCCTCGCGCGGTTACCACTTCGTGGCGACGATGTCGGAAACCTTCTCGGTCGAGCGCCGCAAATTGATGCGCGCCTACGGCGCCAAGGTGATCTTGACGCCGGCCGCCGAGCGCGGCAGCGGCATGGTCCGGCGCGCCGAGGAACTGGCCAAACAGCACGGCTGGTTCCTGGCCCGCCAGTTCCAGAATCCGGCCAACCCGGCCTACCACCGCCAGACCACCGCCGCGGAAATCCTGCAGGATTTCGCCGGCCGCAGGCTCGACCATTTCGTCACCGGTTGGGGCACCGGCGGCACCCTGACCGGGGTCGGCGAGATGCTCAAGCTGGCGCGGCCGGAGGTGCGCGTGACCGTGTCCGAACCGGCCGGCGCGGCCCTGCTCAGCGGCAAGGAGTGGCAACCGCACAAGATCCAGGGCTGGACCCCCGACTTCGTGCCGGAAGTGCTCAACCCTCAGGCCGCCGACGCGATCCTGCCGGTCGAGGACATGCTCGCGCGCGACACCGCGCGCCGGCTCGCCGCCGAGGAAGGCGTGTTCGTCGGCATTTCCGCAGGCGCGACCGCGGCCGCGGCGCTGGAAGTCGCCAAGACCGCGGCGCCGGGCGCGGTGATCCTGGCGATGCTGCCCGACACCGGCGAGCGCTATCTCAGCACGCTGCTGTTCGAAGGCGTCAACGAAGGTTCCGACGACGAGTGGCTGGCCGGCCTGTCCTGAGCGCGTGAGCCCGTCGGCCCGCAACCTGCTGCTGTCCAACGCCGCGACCCTGGTCGCAGCGTTGGCGCTGCACTGGAGCGTGGGCAGGCTGCTGTGGACGTACTGGATCCAGAGCGTGATCGTCGGCTACTACGCGCGGCGACGCATGCCGTCGCTGCGCGAGTGCAGCGGGCGACGAGGAAACGTGAGCGCGGGTCGCACTGCACGGATCTGCGCTTCGCGACCCCGCACTTCGCAAACTCGCGCTTCATAGGGTGCGGTGAGCGCAACGAGCCGCATCGATAACGGTGTGCCTCGTGGCCAGATGCGGTTCGCTGCGCTCAGTGCATCCTACGGCGAGGGTTGCGGCCGCCGTTGCGCAGCGACGCAGACGTTACAACCAGCCCGCGTCCCAAACGTAGACGATCAGGGCGAGGGCCACCGCCAGCAGCGCGAACACCACCACTCGGCGGTCGCTGTCGTCGTGCTGCACGGTCGGCGGGCGTACGGTCGCAGCTGTGATCGGGCGGGTCGTAGCGGCATTGCCCGAACGCATCGTCGCCGCGGCCTTCGCATGCCCATGGATGTGCGCTTCGACCCGCTCCTTGGCGGTGCGCAGGTCCATGCCGGACTGGTGCAGAACCTTGATCGCCTCGATGGTCTTGCCCTGCGACAGCGCCAGCAACGCGGCCGCGGGCAGGCCGCCGTGCGCCGATGGCGCCGACCCCGGGCTCGACGCGGGCTTGATCACGCTCGCGCTGGGCAGCGGCCGGCTGTCGCGCCAGGCCTCCACCGCTTCCTTGGCCAGACGCAGCTCGATCTTGCCGTTGCTGTCGCGCACCAGTTTGATCGCCGCGATCAGATCGCCGCGCGCGACCGCCGCAGCGGCCTCGGGGGAAATCGCGACCTTCTTCGACTCGGCCATGCGCGCTGCCTCCTGCATCGACTGCGGTCAGTCTACCCGGCTTTGGCGGGCGGCCGATCTAGCTAAATGGCGTTAGCCGGAGGCCGAAACGCTGCCCTCCCCCCACCCCTCTTCCGCTCGGCGGGAGCGGGGTCGGCTAAGGGCCGGCGCGAACCCCGGAAACGAAAACGCCGGCGCAAGGCCGGCGTTTCCGTTGAGTCGAGTCGTGCTGCGCGATTTACGCGGCCGACTGCCACTGGCCGAGCGCGGCAAGGCCGTTGTCGCGGGCGCGCGCGAACACGGTCTGCTGCGCCGACGCGACGTTGTTGACCAGGTCCTGCGACCACAACTTGAGCGCGGCCGACTGCATGGCGCGGCCGTAGGAGAACGACAGCGGCCACGGATTCGGGCCCATGCGGTTCATCGCATCCAGGTGCGCGGTCGCGTCCTCGTCGGACTGGCCGCCCGAGAGGAACACGATGCCCGGCAGGATCGCCGGCACGGTCGACTTCAGGCACTGCAGGGTCGCCGCGGCGACTTCCTCGACGCTGGCCTGCTCGTCGCTGGTGGTGCCCGGCAGCACCATCGAGGCCTTCAGGATCGTGCCCTCGAGCATCACGCTCTGCTCGTACAGCGCGCCGAACAGCGAACGCAGCACGACCTCGGTGACTTCGAAGCAGGCGTCGATGTCGTGGCTGCCGTCCATGATCACTTCCGGCTCGACCATCGGCACCAGGCCCTGCTCCTGGCAGAGCGCGGCGTAGCGCGCCAGGGCGTGGCTGTTGGCTTCGATGCAGGTGCCCGACGGGATGTCGTCGCCGATGTTGATGACCGCGCGCCACTTGGCGAAGCGGGCGCCGAGCTTGTAGTACTCCTCCAGGCGCGCGCGCAGGCCGTCCAGGCCTTCGGTGACCACTTCGCCCGGGAAGCCGGCGAGCGGCTGCGGGCCCTTGTCGACCTTGATGCCCGGAATGATGCCGTTGTCGGCCATCAGCTTGGTGAACGGCACGCCGGACTTGGTCGACTGGCGGATGGTTTCGTCGTACAGGATCGCGCCAGAGATGTAGTCGCCCAGCTTGGGCGTGCTCAGCAGCAGCTCGCGGTAAGCGCGGCGGTTCTCTTCGCTGTTCTCGATGCCCACGCCGGCGAAGCGCTTGGCGATGGTGTTGTTGGACTCATCGATGGCGATGATGCCCTTGCCCGCGGCGACCATGGCCTGGGCGGTTTCGGCAAGCTGTTCGATGCTCATGGAGATCCTGCGGCAGCGGTGGGAAGCCCACGATTATAGCCGCTGACGGTGAACCTTGCCTTGAGCCTTACCCTGTTCAATCAGTGACTTGCGACGCGTTGCGCGGTAATCGGTTACAGGGAGGCACCTTGTCGATCGATACCGATGCCATGGCCCGAAGAAGGCACTGGAGCGAAATCGTGCCGGAGACGGCGGGCGGCCATGCCGCCCGCCGTCTCGCCTTCAGAACGGGATGCTCTCCGGCCAGTAGCAACCGGTCTGGCGGCAGAACACGTCAGCCGATGCTGACCACGGCTCGCCTTCAACCTTGAGCAGTCCGTAGAACGGCTCCGGGCTGGGGAAGTCGGGATCAAAGCCATGTGCGTCGGCCATGCGGAACCAGATCAGATAGGTCAGCCAAGGTAGCGCAGCCTCGAACTGGCCCGGCTCCGTTTCCACGAGCTTGTGGGTGTGATACAGCGTGTTCTTCATCCACAGCGCCAGCTCTGCCGGATCAGCCTTGGCGCAGGACGGATACTGGCCGGTGACTTCATCCGGCGTACCGGTGCAACGCGTACTCGAGTTGCCAGCCTCGGACAGGATCACCGGCAAAGTGTCGTCGTTATAGCCTTCCAGCACATCGTGAATGGCTTCGTTCTTGGCGACCCAGGTGCTGTCGTCGGCATCGCGAAAGATGTACGGATGCCACGACGCCACATCGAAGTACTGGCGCGCATCCGGCGGACCGCGCCGCCCGCTGGCGATACCTTCGTAGAGGGCTTTGATGAACGTCTTGATCGGCTCAAGGTCGTTATGCCCCAGCGGCGACGGCGGCGGCATCACCGCCTTGGCGGCCGGGTTACCTGCCTTGATTCCACGCCGGGCCGCAAACATGAGGTCCAGGGTGATGTTGACCCGATCCATCTCGGTGAATTCCTCGCGTCTGTCCGAACAAGCGTCAGCCTGGCCTACCAAAGGAGGCGCAAGGACTGTGGGGCCGTTGGTCTCATTGGCGATCTGCCACAGCTCGATCTCCGGGAATTCGCGTGCGATCGTGGTCCAGCTGCGCTCATAGCGGGCAAGGAAGGCCCGATAGGCCGCACTGGGCTGCAGAGGCGTATCGACGCACGGTAAAACCCACGAATTATTTCGCGATGCATGGCCGGTCAGCCATTGCGGGAAGCTATTGTCGACGCCCACCAAGGTGATGTTGGCGTCCCTCAGTCCGTCCACTGCCCGCCGATGCAGACCGAGATAGGGACCGAACGTGTTCTCGTCGACCAGCAGATGGGTATTCAGCATCCACATGCGAAAGACACGGGGCCGGAACCCCTTGGCGACCAGCACTTGCCGGTCGACATCCTCGATCTGCTTCGCCGTGTCGTACGGATACCGACTAATCGCATTCGGCACAATCGGCTCGCCCAGGCCCAGGCTGCCCTTGCCGGCCGCCTGAAGATTCGCATTGCGCGGATTGCCGCAGTAGAAGAATTGATAATCGACATTGGGACTCCCCAATGCCGCGTAGCGAGAGTAACCGGAGGGGCAAATGCGAGCGACGCCGGTCGCGGGGTTCGGGTATTCGACCGCACCGAGGCCGGTCATGCCGCCGAAATCCATGCGCAGACCGCCTTCGACATGCGGCCGGTAGCAATAGAACAAGTTGTTATCGACGCTCGGCGTACCCAAGACCTGCCGGGCCTGGTAGCCGTTCGGGCACTCGTGGGTATGCGTGAAAGGATTAACGAAGTAATAGTAGCCGCGCCAGGGCAACGCGCCCTCTTCCGAGCCATTGGCCAGACCGACCATACCGCCGAAGTCGTACAGCGGCGCGCGACCGGCGACATGCGGTCGCGTACACAGGAACATCGACCAATCCACGTTGCCGGTGCCGAATACTTGCCTGGCGTCGTAACCCGCGGGACAGCTGGCCGCTCCGGTCGCGGGATTGTTGTAGTACTTGACCACCCCGCCCTCCGGGTACAGGCCGAACATGCCGCCGAAATCGTAGGCGTCCTCGTCCGCCGCCCAGGCCGACGCCGAAGCCAGCATCGACGCGGCCAGCGCCGCCCGCCATATCCATTTGAATCGCTTGTTCATTCCAACCCCTGCCTTGATGGTCCAGTCGCCGCGGTCGCATTCGCCCGCCGCGAGCGCCGTTGTAACCCGAGCTCATCGCAACAAGCGAGATGTGCCATCCCGACGGGTGGGGACTGGCCGACCGGGATATATACCGCCGTGGCGACCGAGCGCGACCAACAGCTGATCGGTCTGGCCAGCGACGAAACCCTCGGCGCCGGCACCTGTCATCGCGGGAAAGTGAGTGCGGTCGAGCGCCGTGCGGTCGAGCGCGAGCTGCGCGCCCCGTTGGGCCGGCGGCGCCTGGACCGCGCCGCCGTCGACAAGGCACTGCGCCCTTACGACGCCGAAGAGCGCAGCGGCCTGCGCGTGCAAGCGCTCGCCCTCGCCGGCGGCAAGCGCCTGCTGGTCGCCACCGCCATGGCCGCGGTGCCGCCGCGCAGCCCGGACCAGGCCGATGCGACGCTGGATTCGGTGCTGTTGCTGGAGGCCTCGGGCCCCTCAAATGCTCGATACGGCATCATCGGAGTGGCATCTACTGGCTATGCCACTAATAACTCGCTTGATACACGATGCCGATATGTGGCGCGATGCCGCTGAAAGCACTTTAGTCATGAAACTTTGACGACGACGGTCACGGACGCGAACCCTGTATCGTCAACGACCGATAGAAGAAAGGCCCAGCGTGAGCTGGGCCTTGTGCTGATCGGCCGAGGATGAGGCCGCGACGAACAGGCTTACAGCTCGCCCAGGCCCTCGGCGGAGCCGCCGGCGCCGACCTGGAGCAGGCGCAGGGTGTTGGTGGCGCCGTGCTGTTCCATGGTGTCGCCGCTGGTGAAGATCACCCGTTCCTCGATCGCCAGCTTGCCGGTGTCGAACAGCTGCTTGACCGCGCTGCGGGCGGCGTCGCGCGAGGCCAGGCCGCGGCTGTCGAAGTCGATCGGGTAGACGTCGCGCATCAGGGCCATGCGCCGGCGCGCGCCGGGATGACGCGAGAAGGCGTAGATCGGCGAGTTGGAGCGGAACCGCGACAGGAAGCGCGCGGTGCCGCCGGACTCGGTCAGGGCCACGATCGCGCGCACGCCGATGTGCTCGGACAGGAACATCGCCGCCATCGCGATCGCCTGGTCGGCGCGTTCGAGGTTGCGCGGCGCGGCTTCGAAATCGGTGTCGTGGTCGAACTGGCGCTCGGCGCCCAGGCAGATGCGCGCCATCGCCTCCACCGCCTTGATCGGATAGCGGCCGGCGGCGGACTCCTGCGACAGCATCACCGCGTCGGTACCGTCGATCACGGCGTTGGCGACGTCCAGCACTTCGGCGCGGGTCGGGATCGGGCTGTCGACCATCGACTGCAGCATCTGGGTGGCGGTGATGACCACGCGGTTGCGGGCCAGCGACTCGCGGATGATCTTCTTCTGCAGGCCGGGCAGTTCGGCGTCGCCGATCTCCACGCCCAGGTCGCCGCGCGCGACCATGACCACGTCGCTGGCCTCGACGATCTCGGCGAGGTTCTCGATCGCCTCGGCGCGCTCGATCTTGGACACCAGCGCGGCGTCGCTGCCGGCGGCGCGGGCGATGCGGCGGGCCTCGTTCATGTCTGCGGCGTTGCGGCAGAACGAGACCGCGATGAAGTCGGCGCCGAGTTCGGCGGCGACCGCGATCAGTTCCTTGTCGCGCTCGGTCAGCGCGCCCAGCGACAGGCCGCCGCCCTGCTTGTTCAGGCCCTTGCGGTCCGAGAGCACGCCGTCGTTGAGCACGGTGTTGACGATGCGCTGGCCTTCGACCGCGTCCACGCGCAGCTGCAGCAGGCCGTCGTCGAGCAACAGCACGTCGCCGGCCTTCACGTCGTTGGGCAGACCCAGGTAGCTGACCCCGACTTCGCGCAGGCTGCCCGGCGGCGCGTCGGTGCTGGCGACCAGGTCGAAGCGGTCGCCGGCCTTGAGCAGCACCCGGCCTTCGGCGAAACGCTCGATGCGGATCTTCGGACCCGGCAGGTCGGCGAGGATGCCGACCTCGACGCCGACCCGCTGCGCGGCTTCGCGCACCGCGGTCGCGCGGGCGACCTGCGAGGAGGGATCGCCGTGGGAGAAATTGAGGCGGACCACGTCGACGCCTGCGGTCAGCAGCGCATCGAGCACGCCCGGCGGATCGGTGGCCGGGCCGAGGGTGGCGAGGATCTTGGTGCGACGAGGATTGGCGGACATGGCAGACTGCGGTTCCGTGACTGCGGGCCACGCTAGCACAGCTGCCGCGTCCTTCGATCGGTTTCGCGCCCATGTCCTCTCTTGTCCACGATGAATCTTGTCCACGATGAAACGGTCGAGCGCGACGACCTGCCGCTGCTGCGCGGCGAACGCCTGCGCCTGCGCGGCTTCCGCAGCGACGACCTCGGCGACTTCTTCGCCCTGCACGCCGACCCTGCGGTGATGCGCTACTGGAGTTTCCCGGCCTGGACCCAGCGCCATCAGGCCGAGGACCACCTGGCCCGGGCGATCGCGGCGCGCTCGAACGAAGAGATGCTGTGCTGGGCCGTCGTCGGGCGCGACGACGACCGCCTGATCGGCGCGACCACCTTGTTCGACATCCAGCGCGCCCAGGGCCGGGCCGAGATCGGCTATGCGCTGCGATCCGCGCATTGGAGCCGCGGCTACGCCCAGGAAGCGCTGCGGCTGGTGCTGGACTACGCGTATTCGACCCTATCGCTGCGCCGCATCGAGGCCGATATCGACCCGCGCAACCTGCCCTCGTGCCGGCTGGTGGAACGCCTGGGTTTCCGCCGCGAGGGCCTGCTGCGCGAACGCTGGAACGTCGCCGGCGAATGCCAGGATTCGGCGATCTACGGTCTGCTCGCGCGCGAGTGGCGGTCGCAGACGGATTGAAGGACGCGGGTCGCCGCGCTCATCGCATCCTGCGTTGAAGGGCTTGCGCACCGGAACAGCGCGGCATCGTCGTGGCGCCCACGCTCACGGTGGCGCGGGCGGCACGCGACGCCGCGCACGGAAACGCGCGGCGACGGCTTGCGAACAGCGGTGGAACCGTAGGATGCGATGAGCCATGGGCGAACCGCCTCGCCGCGATGCTTCGCTACGCGGCGCCTGTGTCGGTGATCCGCAGCGATGCGTTTCGCTGCGCTCACCGCATCCTACGTCGGGGAGGCCGATGCGGGACCCTGCTGCGCTCAGTCGCAGATCCAGGTGTTGCGGGTGTAATGGGTGGTGCGGATGCCCCAGGACAGATACTGGCCGCCGCAGTTGGCGGTGGCGCCGCCGACCTCGTTGCCGGCGTCGTCGAAATAGATCACCGAATAAGCCTCGCCGGCGCGTCCGGCGACGGCGGCGCCGGCCAGCAGCAGCCCGAGCAGGGCCGCGGCGATCAGCGTGTTCGACAGCAGAAATCCCTTGCGACGCATGATGCGATCTCCGGTTCGACGCGGTCTCCTGACCGCAACCGGACGCTACCCCCCGCCGCCGCCGCAAACCTTGATCCGGTTCACAGGCGGCCGAGCGGAGGCCGCGAATTGGGCGCAGCGGCACATCCGCACGCGCGCCGGCCGACGTGCGGCGCTTGCGGCGCCGCGCGATGCCGCAGTGCGGCAGCCTCAGGCCGCGAGCAGTGCCGGCAGTTGCTCGGGCGCGTCCACCAGGCGTTGCGCGCCGGCCCGACGCAGTTCCTCTTCGCCGCCGAAGCCCCAGAGCACGCCGATGTTGCGCATGCCGTGGTGGCGCGCGCCTTCGATGTCCATACGCCGATCGCCGATCATCCAGCAGTCCTGCGCGGTCAACGACAGGCGCTGCAGCGCCTCGGCGATCAGCTCGGGCTTGTCGCTGAGACGGCCGTCCAGGGTCGAGCCGATCACGTCTTCGAAACGGTGGCCGAACGGCAGGTGATCGATGATCTTGCGCGCATGCGGCTCGTTCTTGGCGGTCACGATCGCCAGCCGGTGTCCGGCCGCATGCAGCGATTCCACGGTCCGCTCGATTCCGGCGTAGACCTCGTGCTCGGCCCAGCCGTGGGTTTCGAAGCGTTCGCGGTAGTGCTCGACCGCGCGCTCGACCTGCTCGGGCTGCGCGAACAGCGGCCCGAAGCTGGTGCGTAGCGAGGGGCCGATCCAGCGCCGCAGTTCGGCCTGCGGCGGCACCGGATGCTGCATCTGGGTCAGCGCATGGGCGACGCAGCGGGTGATGCCGACCGCCGAGTCGATCAGGGTGCCGTCCAGGTCGAAGAACAGCGTCGGCGCGGCCGTGGCCACGCTCACGCGCCCGCCTGCTTGAGCGCGGCGACCGCCGGCAGTTCCTTGCCTTCGAGGAATTCGAGGAAGGCGCCGCCGCCGGTGGAAATGTAGCTGACGTCGTCGGCGATGCCGTACTTGTCGACCGCGGCCAGGGTGTCGCCGCCGCCGGCGATCGAGAACGCCTTGGACGCCGCGATCGCGCGCGCCAGGGCCTGGGTGCCGTGGCCGAAAGCGTCGAACTCGAACACGCCGACCGGGCCGTTCCAGACCACGGTGCCGGCGTTCTTGATCAGCTCGGCGTAGCGCGCGGCGGTGTCCGGACCGATGTCGAGGATCATGTCGTCGGCGCCCACCGCATCGACGGCCTTGACCGTGGCCGGCGCGTCGGCGGCGAAGGCCGGCGCGACCACCACGTCGGTCGGCACCGGAATGTCGGCGCCGCGCGCCTTGGCGTCGGCCATGATCTGCTTCGCGGTGCCGATCAGGTCGGTTTCGACCAGCGACTTGCCGACGCCGTGGCCGAGCGCGGCGATGAAGGTGTTGGCGATGCCGCCGCCGACGATCAGCTGATCGACCTTGCCGACCAGCGAGGACAGCAATTCCAGCTTGGTCGAGACTTTGGAGCCGGCGACGATCGCCAGCAGCGGACGCGCCGGCTGCTCCAGGGCCTTGGCCAAGGCATCGAGTTCGGCCATCAGCAGCGGGCCGCCGGCGGCGAGCTTGGCGTGGCGGATCGCGCCGTGGGTCGAGGCCTGGGCGCGGTGGGCCGTGCCGAAAGCGTCCATGACGAACACGTCGCACAGCGCGGCGTACTTCTTCGACAGGGCGTCGTCGTCCTTGCCCTCGCCGGGGTTCATGCGGCAGTTCTCGAGCAGGACCAGCTGGCCGGGCTGCACATCGACGCCGTCGACCCAGTCCTTGATCAGCGGCACGTCGATGCCGAGCAACTGCGACAGGCGCGCGGCCACCGGCGCCAGCGAATCGGCTTCGCTCCACACGCCTTCCTTGGGCCGGCCCAGGTGCGAGGTCACCATCACCGCGGCGCCTTTTTCCAGCGCCAGCTTCAGGGTCGGCAGCGCGGCCAGGATGCGTTGTTCGGAGGTGATGCGGCCGGCGTCGATCGGCACATTGAGATCTTCTCGAATCAACACGCGTTTACCGGCGAGATCGAGATCGGTCATGCGGACGATGGACACGGAGGCCTCCTGGGCGCGGACAAAGGGGGAAGGCGGCGGCGCGCGCGGGGCCGACTGCCGGAGCCGGACATTGTAAAGGCCGGCATTTGGGATTCGGGATTTGGGATTCGAAAATGCGAAAGGCCCGCGATGGCGGGCCTTGGTCGCTGCGACGAATCCCGACCGTCTACGCCGCCGGCGGCGCGCTGCCGCGCAGCAAGGCGACGGCGAATCCGGCGACCACCACGGCGCCGACCACCAGCACCGCCCACAGCAGCCAGGTGCGCCAGTTGCGCTCGGGTTCGTCCGGCACCAGCGCAGCGGCGCCGGCCAGGGCCTGCATCGGGCCCAGCGCGGCCTCGGCCGGGCGCCAGGTCGGGCCGCGCTCGGCCTGCAGCGCCAGCATCGTCTGCGGCAGCGGCAGGTCTTCGCGCGCCGTGCGCGCACTACCGGCGACCAGGGCGTAGGGCGGTGTGCCCTGGGCGATGAACACCATCATCTCGGGCTGGTAGCCCAGGCGCAGGCTCGGTTCGCCGGGCACCGCCGCGTCGGCGCTCAAGCGCCAATAGCGGTCGTCGCTGCGCACCGGCAGCGCCCGCGACGAGGAGCGGCCGTCGCTGCCGACGCGGTAGGCGGTCCACGGCGCCAGCCGGCGCTGCCAGGGCGCGTCGGTGCGGTCGCGGCTTTCCAGGTTCCAGCCGACCGCGTAATTGCCGGGCAGCGCGACGTCGATGCGCTGGATCGGAAAGCGGCCGTCGAGTTCGAATTCGAAACGCGCGCCCTTCTCGCCGGCGCGCTCGGCGGCGACCCGGCGGCCCTTGAGCTGGCGCCAGCGCAGCGGCGAGGGATCGGCGCTGGCGTCGAGTTCGGCGCTGACCGCGCGGATCGGCGCGACCGCGTCGGGGTTGGTCGGGCTCAGGCGCAGGTAGCGCGCGCGCAGGCCGTCGGGGTCGAACGCGATCCGGCGCTGCAGCAGGCGGCGGCCGCCCTGCTCCAGATCGACCAGACGTCCGCGCGCGACCACATCCCGCCAATGTTCGAGGTCGTCGCTGGCTTCGACGCGGTAGGTGGCGTCCAACGCGGTGCCCGGCGCCCAGTCCAGTTCCAGCGCGCGGATCGGCGCGCGCAAGGTGCTGGCGTCGATCAGCAAGGCGGTCTGCGGCCCGATCGACGCGCCGCGGCCGATGCCGCGCGCCTCGACCCGGCGCAGGCGGCCGTCGGCTTCGACTTCGCTGACCAACTGCCACTCCTGGGCGCCGCTGGCCGGACGCGCCGGCAAGGCGAACCAGGGCAGGCTGGCGCGGACCGCCGCGCGCGCTTCGCCCGGACCGGGCCGGTACAGCGCGGCCGGCACCGGATTGCCGGCGCCGTCGATCACGTCGACATCGCGCAGGCCGGAGCGGCGCGCATGTTGGTAGACGCTGTCGTCGAGCGCGACCCGGTACGCGCCCGCGCCTTCGCTGCCCAGTTGCAGCGGCCATTGCTGGGCGTAATCGTCGCGCGGCCCGGCGCTCGCCAACGCGGGCAAAAGTACGAGAGCGAACGCAGCGACAGTACGGGCCAGGCTCATGCCGGGATCTCCGGTTGGCGGTCTTCGGCGTCGGCGGCCCGGCTCGGCGGCGCCGGCGCGAGGTAACCGACCAGCGTGCACAGCAAGCCGTATGCGATGAACGAGGCGATGCCGAGCAGGTTGCCCAGGTGGGTGCGGTCGACCAACACCAGCTTGGCCAGCACCACCGCCATCAGCACCGCGCCGGCCAGCCACAAGGCGCGCTGGCCACGGCGCGAACCGATCACCCAGCCGAGCACGCCGAGCAGGCTCCAGACCACGGTCAGGCTGGTCTGAACCAGGCCGGTGCCGAACATCGCGCCATCCCAGGGCACGCCGCCCCAGTGATGGGTCGCGCGCAGGGTGACGACGGTGATCAGGGCGAAGCCGGCGGTCGCCAGCAGCGGCACCCGGCGTGCGCGCAGATCGTCCGGGCCCACCGGCGAGGCCAGCCAGAACGCGAACAGCGCCAGCACCGCGAGCTGGCTCAGATCGAGCGGATTGAGCAGCGGCAGCCACGGCAGCGGCGCGCTCGCGCCGGGCTGGCCGAGGGCGACGATCGCGCCCAGCACCAGCGCGAACAGGAACGTGCCCTGGACCGCGCCGCGCCATTGCCCGAAACGCTCGCTCAGCGGCGCCGCGATCGCGGCCGGACGCCATTGCAGCGCCGCCGCCATCGCCAGGAACGGCAGCGCCAGCGCAGCCCAGGTCCAACCGTCGCCGACCGTGTTGCGGCCGACGAACTCGTGCAGCGACAGGCTGGCCGCGAGCGGCCAGGCCCACAGCCAGGCCGCATGCGCGACACCGAGCTCGCCGCCGGCCCGATCGCGCAGGCAGCGCAAGGCGCGCGCACCGGCGATCGCGTAGACCAGCCAGGCCGCCAGGCCATAGCCGCCGAACGGGTGCAGATGCGCCGACTCCTGCGCGAACGCCAGCGGCAGCGCCGCGGCCAGACCGGCCGCGACCGTCCAGGCCAGCGCGCGCGCCGGCAGACGGCGATAGGTCTCGGCCGCGAGCCAGGCGCTGAGCGCGGCGAACGCGAGCACCGCGTCGGCGCGCACGTCCGACATCAGAAAGCGCTCGATCTCGCCCAGCGCGTTGCCGCACCACCAGCCCAGGCCCCACAGGTAATAGGCCAGGGCGAAGCCGCGCCGCTCGGCGCGGCGATAGCTCCAGGCGCTGGCGAAAGCGGCCAGCGCGATCAGCAAGGCGCCCATGAAACGCGCGTTGAGCAGCGCGGTCAGCGGCTCGGGACCGTCGCTGACGCCGATCGCGAAACCGCCCGCGGCGAACAGCTGCAGGGCGAAGCCGGCCAGCTGCGGCAGGATGCGTTGTTGACGCAACCCCAGCCAGACCAGCGCCGCGCCTTCGACCGCGAACACGCAGGCGGTGCTCTGCGCCGACAGCGCCAGCGGCACCGCCAACGTCGCGAAGCCGACCGCGAGCAGCGCATACGGCGTGGCCAGCGCGGCGAAGTGCTCGCGCCGCTGCAGCCACCACGCCAGCGCCGCGTACAGCGCGGCCAGGCCTAGCGCGCAGAATGCCAGCGGCATGCGCTCGCCTTCGAGCAGGCCGGCCTGCAGCATGAACGCGATCAGCGGCGTGCCGAACACCAGGCAGCCGTCGATCAGGTCGCGCTTGCCGGCCGGACGGCGCCAGGCGTACAGGATCGGAATCAGCAGATAGAAGCCGAAGAACAGCAGCAGGAACGGTTCGGTGGTCGCGTAGTCCTGCGCGCGGTAACTCAGTACGCCCCAAGCGGTGCCGATGCCGAAGGTGAAGACGAAACCGAGCAGGTTGAGCGCGCGCCACGGCCGCCACCAGGCGATCGCGAAGATCGCCGCGTTGAGCACCGCGTAATAGCCGAACAGGGCGACGTGGTTGCCCTGCCCGGTCGAGAGCCAGATCGGCGCCATGAAACCAGCGAGGATGCCGAGCAGGGCCAGCGCGATCGCGTTCTGCCGCACCGCCAGCACGCCGGCGCCGGCGACCAGCACGATGCTCAGCCCGAACGCCGGGCCCGCTTCGATCAGGCCGTACAGCTTGAAGGCCGCGAATACCACCAACAGCAGCACGCCGATCGCGCCGCCCTGCAGACTCAGGGCGAAACTGCGCTTGCGCTCGCGCTGGTACCAGCCGAACACCACTCCGCCCAGCGCGGCCAGGGCGATGCCGGCCAGGCGCAGTTCGATCGGAAAGCGCATCCAGCCCTGATCGGTCGCGTACTTGAGCAGGGCCGCGACGCCGGCGAACAGCACCAGCATGCCGACCTTGACCGGCACGTTGCCTTCGGTGAACCAGCGTTTGACCGCACGCACGAATACGGTGGCCGGATCCGGCGGCGGCGGACGACGCACCGCCGCAGGCGCGGCGCGCGCCGGTGCGGCGGCCTGCGGGCTCGGCGGCGGCGTGTCGAACACCGCGCGCGGTGGCGTCGACGGCAGGGGCGGCGGTGCGACCGGCGGCGGAACCGACGATTCGGGCACAGGCGTCCGTGGCGGCGCAATCGGCGTGGCATCGACGCGACTTTCGGGCACCACGGGTGTGGGCGCGCTGCGCATCAGCTCGTCCAGGGTCGGCTCGGCGGCCATCGCGGCCTCGCGCGCATCGACCGGGGCATCGGCCGCACGGGCGGCTCGCGAGCCGAGCTCGTCGACCCTCGCCTCCAACATCGCGACCCGGCCCTTGAGGCCGGAGATCATCACCAGCGCCGCGATCAGCAGCGCCGGTACCGCCAGCAGCACCAGCACCAGCAACGTCACCAGTCCTGCCATCGCGCCGCGCCCCCTGTCCTTGTCGCCCCGCACGTTAACACCAAGCGCGCCGCTGCGAGGGCGCCGGGATTTTATTTCGAATCTGCTGTCGCTCACCACATATCGTGTTGACGGATCGAAGTACCCCTAATATGTTGTGTCCGTCGGTGCCGATCGCGAGATCGGCTTAATAGGGAAGCCGGTGCGGACCCGTCCTTCTGGACGGCGACAAAGCCGGCGCTGCCCCGCAGCGGTATGGGAAACGAACGTGGTCATTGCACTGGGCGCCCGGCGCCTGGGAAGCGACCACCACTAGGAGGAGCCGAGGAGCGAGTAGAGAGGAGTGAGACGCGGGCCGAGGCCTGCCGACCACCGCTCTTAACTCGCCCCTCGCTCCAAGTCCCGAGCCCGAAGACCTGCCGACAGCCGCGCGTCGCACACCGCGCGGTACCGGCTCAGGAGTCTTCGGGGGAAGGCGGCCGGTGTCGTTCCGCCGCCTCGGTCTTCCGTCGCGGCCGCAGCCCGTCTCGGACTGCGCGACACCCTGTCGTCATCCTCGAACACTTCGCGCCCGCGGGGGCGCACGCCGCAACGCCGACTCCACCCGGTGTTGCGTCCTGCGTCCGCGCACGTCGGCCCTCGAGGGAGGCCGGCGACCCGTGCGCCCACGCATCGGAGCCCCCATGACCGCCACCACCGAAGCGCCCGCCGCAGCGAGCACCTCCTCTTCCGCCCCCTCCCCCACCGAAGCGCCCGCGCGCAAGACCGACGCCGCCCCCGGTTTCGCCCTAACCCCGCCGGCCGCCAACCTCACCATGAGCGTGACCAAGCGCAGCGGACGCCGCGAGCCGGTCGACCTCAACAAGATCGTGCGCGCGGTCACCCGCTGCGGCGAGGACCTCTACGCGGTCGATCCGATGCGCGTGGCCACCCGCACCATCTCCGGCCTCTACGACGGCGCGACCACGCGCGAGCTCGACGAGCTGTCGATCCGCACCGCCGCCCTGCTCACCGCCGAGGAACCCGAGTACGGCCGCCTCGCCGCGCGCCTGCTCAGCAACGTGATCGAAAAGGAAGTCGCCGGCATCGAGATCCATGCGTTCTCGCAGTCGGTCGTGCGCGGCCACGAACTGGGCCTGATCAACGACCGCCTGCTGAGCTTCGTGCAGGCCAACGCGCGCAAGCTCAACGACGCCATCGACCGCAGCCTGGACGCGCGCTTCGACTACTTCGGCCTGCGCACTCTGTACGACCGCTACCTGCTGCGCCACCCGACCGCGCGCACCGTGATCGAAACCCCGCAGCAGTTCTTCCTGCGCATCGCCTGCGCGCTCAGCGAAGACGTCGGCGACGCCCTGGCCCTGTACCGGCGCATGGCCCAGCTCGACTACATCCCGTCCTCGCCGACCCTGTTCAACGCCGGCACCACCCACGAGCAACTGTCGAGCTGCTTCCTGCTCGACTCGCCCGAGGATTCGCTGGAGTCGATCTACAAGCGCTACATGGACGTGGCCAAGCTCAGCAAGTTCAGCGGCGGCATCGGCCTGAGCTACACCCGCATCCGTTCGCGCGGCTCGCTGATCCGTTCCACCAACGGCCTGTCCAACGGCATCGTGCCGTGGCTGAAGACGCTCGACGCCTCGGTGGCCGCGGTCAACCAGGGCGGCAAGCGCAAGGGCGCGGCCTGCGTCTACCTGGAGCCGTGGCATGCCGACGTCGAGGAGTTCCTGGAACTGCGCGACAACACCGGCGACGAAGCGCGCCGCACCCACAACCTCAATCTCGCCAACTGGATTCCCGACGAATTCATGCGCCGGGTCGAGGCCGACGCCGACTGGTCGCTGTTCGATCCGGCCAAGGTGCCGCAGCTGACCGACCTGTGGGGCGAAGCTTTCGAGCAAGCCTATGCCGCGGCCGAAGCCGCCGGCCTGGCGGTCAAGAAGGTCAAGGCGCGCGACATCTACGGCCGCATGATGCGGACCCTGGCGCAGACCGGCAACGGCTGGATGAACTTCAAGGACAAGTCCAACCGAGCCTCCAACCAGACCCTGCGCGACGGCAACGTCATCCACTTGTCCAACCTGTGCACCGAAATCCTCGAGGTCACCTCGCAGGACGAGACCGCGGTGTGCAACCTGGGCTCGATCAACCTCTCCCACCACGTCGAGATGTACGAAGACGGCAAGGGCGCTTTCGATTTCGACAAGCTCGCCGAAACCGTGCGCCTGGCCGTGCGCCAGCTCGACCGCGTGATCGACCTGAACTTCTACCCGATCGAGACCGCGCGCCGCGCCAATCTGAAGTGGCGCCCGGTCGGCCTGGGCTCGATGGGCCTGCAGGACGTGTTCTTCAAGCTGCGCCTAGCGTTCGATTCCGAGGCCGCGCGCAAGCTGTCGCAGGACATCGCCGAGGCGATCTACTTCCACGCCCTGTCGGCCTCGAACGAACTCGCGCTGGAACACGGCCGCCATCCCGGCTTCGACGACACCCGCGCCAGCATCGGCGAGCTGCAGTTCGAAGCCTGGGGCGTGACCCCGTCGCAGCCCGAGCGCTGGGACGCGCTGCGCCAGCGCATCGCCGAACACGGCCTGCGCAACTCGCTGCTGATCGCGATCGCGCCGACCGCGACCATCGCCTCGATCGCCGGCTGCTACGAATGCATCGAGCCGCAGGTGTCCAACCTGTTCAAGCGCGAAACGCTGTCCGGCGACTTCCTGGTGGTCAACAAGTACCTGGTCGAGGAGCTCAAGAAGCTCGGCCTGTGGACGGCGGAGATGCGCGACCGGATCAAGATGGCCGAAGGCTCGATCCAGTCCGTGCACGAAGTGCCCGAGTCGCTGCGCCAGGTCTACCGCACCGCCTGGGAACTGCCGATGCGTTCGCTGATCGACATGGCCGCCGAGCGCGGCGCCTACATCGACCAGAGCCAGTCGCTGAACCTGTTCATCGAAAGCCCGAACATCGGCCAGCTCAGCTCGATGTACATGTACGCCTGGAAGAGGGGCCTGAAGACCACCTACTACCTGCGCTCGCGCCCGGCCACCAAGATCGCCAAGAGCACGGTCAGCGCGCCGGTGGCGGCACCGCCGAAGCCGGAATACACCCCGGACGAAGCGATCGCCTGCTCGCTGGAAAACCCCGAGTCCTGCGAAGCCTGTCAGTAATCCCCACCGCTTCGCTTTAGCCCCTCTCCCGCCTGCGGGAGAGGGGTTGGGGTGAGGGCAGCCCGCTCGCGACTTCACCGCCAGCCAAGCGCCCTCATCCGCCCTCCGGGCACCTTCGCCTGCACGCGGGAGAAGGAAAGCAATTCAAGGAAATCCCATGTCCCTCGCCACGCCCCGCCTGCTCGATCCCGGTTTCGATCTCACCCTGCGGCCGATGCGCTATCCGCATTTCTACGAGATGTACCGCGACGCGATCCGCAACACCTGGACCGTCGAAGAGGTCGACTTCTCGCAGGACGTCAACGACCTCAAGCACAAATTCGGCCCGGCCGAGCGCCATCTGGTCGAGCGCCTGGTCGCGTTCTTCGCCACCGGCGACAGCATCGTCGCCAACAACCTGGTGCTGAATCTCTACCAGCACATCAACGCGCCGGAAGCGCGCATGTACCTGTCGCGGCAGCTGTACGAAGAAGCGCTGCACGTGCAGTTCTACCTGACCCTGCTCGACACCTACCTGCCTGATCCGAATGAGCGCGCCAAGGCCTTCGACGCGGTCGAGAACATTCCTTCGATCCGGGCCAAGGCCGAGTTCTGTTTCCGCTGGATCGATTCGGTGCAGGACCTCAAGCGCATCGAGACCCGCGAGCAGCGCCGCCAGTTCCTGCTCAATCTGATCTGCTTCGCCGGCTGCATCGAAGGCCTGTTCTTCTTCGCCGCCTTCGCCTATGTCTACTATCTGCGTTCGCGCGGCCTGCTCAACGGCCTGGCCTCGGGCACCAACTGGGTGTTCCGCGACGAAAGCTGCCACATGGCCTTCGCCTTCGAAGTCATCCGCACCGCGCGCGAAGAGGAGCCCGACCTGTTCGACGCCGATCTGCGCGCGCAGGTGGTGAAGATGTTCGAGGATGCGGTGGATTGCGAGCTGCAGTTCGCCCAGGACGTGCTGTCCGGCGGCGTGGTCGGCCTGTCGCTGAAGGACATGCGCCAGTACCTGGAGTACTGCGCCGACCAGCGCATGGCGCAGCTCGGCATGCCCAAGCATTTCGGCTCGACCAACCCCTTCGGCTTCATGGACCTGCAGGACGTGCAGGAAGTGACCAACTTCTTCGAACGCCGGGTCTCGGCCTACCAGGTTGGCGTGCAGGGCGAAGTGGCGTTCGACGAGACGTTCTGAGGACATCGAAGTGCGCCTCTCCGCTCAAAGCCCCTCTCCCGCCTGCGGGAGAGGGGTTGGGGTGAGGGATGAGAGCCAAAGGCGCGAATGCCTTTGCTCTCGTTCCCCCTATTGAAGATCAAAAGCCCCCTCACCCTAGCCCTCTCCCGCAAGCGGGAGAGGGAACAGTTCGCCGCGGCGCCACTCTCATCGCTAAAGCCCCTCTCCCGCCTGCGGCGCCCGAAGGGTGTGCAAGGCTGAGAGGGGTTGGGGTGAGGGATGCTGCGACGCCACTCTCGTCGCTTATCTCCAACACACAAGCCCCATGACCGAAGCCCGCATCATCGAAATCGTCTTCCCCGACCACACCAACCACCTCGGCACCCTGTTCGGCGGCCAGGCGCTGGCGTGGATGGACAAGGCCGCGTTCGTCGCCGCCTCGCGCTACGCCCGCCGCACCGTGGTGACCGCGCGCTCGGAGCAGATCGACTTCCATACCGCCGTACCCAAGGGCGCGCTGGTCGAACTGATCGCGCGCGTGGTCTCGGTGGGGCGCACCTCGATGCAGGTCGAGGTCGAGATGCACAGCGAGGACCTGCTCAGCGGCGAGTCGCAGCTGGCCACGCGCGGCCGTTTCACCATGATCGCGCTGGACCGCGAGGGCGTGCCGACGCCGGTGCCGCCGTATCCGGAAGATTGACGCGCCTGCGCCGACCAGCATCTTGGTCGAGATCGGCAGGAACTTGCGCAGGTCGTTGAGCTGCGAATCCAGCTCATGATTCAGCGACGGCCGCGACCTGAGCCGACGACGGCTCTTCCTGCGGGCCGGGGAAGACTCGGGACCGCTACGTGCTCGACCTTCCGAAGAAGACGTCACAAAGAAAAAGCCCCGCAACCGCGGGGCTTTCTCGCATCGCCAGGACCGTCGCGGCTTACTTGCCCGCGACCACCTTGACCATTTCCAGGCACTTGTTCGAGTAGCCCCACTCGTTGTCGTACCAGCTCACCAGCTTGACGAAAGTGCCGTCGAGCGCGATGCCGGCGTCGGCGTCGAAGATCGAAGTACGGGTGTCGCCGCGGAAATCGGTGGCGACCACCTTGTCCTCGGTGTAGCCCAGGATGCCCTTGAGCGCGCCTTCGCTCTGCGCCTTCATTTCGGCGCAGATCTCGGCGTAGGTCGCGTCCTTGACCAGTTCGACGGTCAGGTCGACCACCGAGACGTCCGAGGTCGGCACGCGGAACGACATGCCGGTGAGCTTCTTGTTGAGCTCCGGGATCACCACGCCGACCGCCTTGGCCGCGCCGGTGCTGGACGGGATGATGTTCTCGAGGATGCCGCGGCCGCCGCGCCAGTCCTTGTTGGACGGACCGTCGACGGTCTTCTGGGTGGCGGTGGCGGCGTGCACAGTGGTCATCAGGCCGCGCTTGATGCCCCACTTGTCGTTCAGCACCTTGGCCAGCGGGGCCAGGCAGTTGGTGGTGCACGAAGCGTTGGAGATGATCGCCTCGCCCTTATAGGTCTTGTCGTTGACGCCGTAGACGAACATCGGCGTGTCGTCCTTGGACGGCGCCGACAGCACGACCTTCTTGGCGCCGGCGTCGAGGTGCTTCTGCGCGGTGGCCTTGTCCAGGAACAGGCCGGTCGATTCGATCACCACCTCGGCGCCGACCTCGTCCCACTTGAGGTTGGCCGGATCGCGTTCCTGGGTCAGGCGGATCTTCTGGCCGTTGACGATCAGGGTGTTGCCCTCGACCGCGATCTCGCCCTTGAAGCGGCCGTGGACCGAGTCGTACTGGAGCATGTAGGCCAGGTAGTCCGGCTCGAGCAGGTCGTTGATCGCGACGATCTCGATCTCGCCGCCGAAATTCTGCACCGCCGAGCGCAGCACGTTGCGTCCGATGCGGCCGAAGCCGTTGATGCCTACCTTGATCGCCATTTCTGCAAACTCCTGGGCCCGCAACACGCGGCTGGGATGGGAAACCGCCATTGTAGCAAGCGCGGGCCCGACCCCGGCCCGACGCCGCCCCCGGCCCGGGGCGGCCCAGGCGGGCTGGACGCCGGGGCGGCCTCCGGACGGGCGATATTGCAACCAAAGTCAAGGACGGGCAGGATTCGGCGCACATAAAGTGGGTGGCGATCCATGCGGTAACGCACCGAACTACGCCAAGCCCGATCAAATCAGCTCGATCCAACAGGGGATTCAAGGAATGAACAAGCGTACTTACGGTGGCGCGATCGCCGCCCTGGCCCTGGCCTGCCTGTCGCAATCCGCCCTGGCCCAGTCGGCCGGCACCTGGAGCGTCGGCGTCGGGGTCCACCAGGTCTCGCCGACCTCCGACAACGGCAGCGTCCTGGACGGCGAGTTCGACCTGGAGGTCAGCGAAAGCGTCCAGCCGACGGTGACGCTCGAGTATTTCATCAGCAACGACCTGGGCATCGAGGTGCTGGCCTCGCTCCCGTTCGAGCACGACATCGACATCGTCGACGTCGGCCAGGTCGCCACGACCAAGCAGCTGCCGCCGACGGTCACCCTGCAGTACCACTTCAACAGCCGCGGCATGGTTTCGCCGTTCGTCGGCGCCGGCATCAACTACACCCTGTTCTTCAGCGAGAAGACCAGCGGCGCGCTCGAAGGCACCACGATCAAGCTCAAGGACTCCTGGGGCCCGGCCGCGCACGCGGGCGTGGACTTCATGCTCGGCGAGAGCGGCGCGATCCGGGTCGACGTGCGCTGGATGGACATCGACACCGATGTCGAGGTCGACGGAGTCAAGATCGGCACCGCCCAGATCGATCCGCTGACCTACGGCGTCGCCTACATCTACCGGTTCTGAGCCCGCCGACCAAGGCGGCAGCCCCGGCGTTGCGGCGGTACCGCGGCGCCGGGGCGCGAACCGACAGGAGCGGCACCATTCGTGTGCACTGATTACAGCCGGGAACCCTGCCGTCTCCGGTAAAGTGGCGTCATGATCCGCGCCCTCTCCCTCGCCCTACTTCTGCTGCTGCCGATCGACGCCCTGGCCTGGGGCCCGCTCGGCCACCGCCTGGTCGCGTTGCTGGCCCTGGACGAACTCGATCCGGCCGTGCGCCGCGATATCGACGAACTGCTGGCCGGCGAACCCGACCCGACCCTGCCCGGCGTCGCCAACTGGGCCGACGAACTGCGCGCCAACGACCCCGACCTGGGCAAGAAGAGCGCGAAGTGGCACTACGTCAACATCGCCGAGCACGACTGCGTCTACCAGCCCGAGCGCGACTGCCCCGGCGACGCCTGCGTGGTCGCGGCGATCCGCGACCAGAGCCTGATCCTGGCCGACCGCCACCGTCCGCGTGCCGAACGCCTGCAGGCATTGAAGTTCGTGGTCCATTTCGTCGGCGACGTGCACCAGCCGCTGCATGCCGGCTACGCCCGCGACAAGGGCGGCAACGACGTCCAGGTCAACCTCGGCGGGCGCGGCACCAACCTGCACGCGCTGTGGGACAGCGGCATGCTCAACCGCGCCGGCCTGGACGAGGCCGCCTGGCTGCAACGCCTGCGCGCGCTGCCGCTGGCGGTGGCGCTGTCGGAGCCGCCGCTGCCGCCGGATTCGGCGGGCTGGGCCGAGGCCTCCTGCCGGATCGCGCTGCAACCAGGCTTCTATCCGCCGCGGGCGACGATCGACGACGAATACGTGCAGACTTGGCGACCTGAAGCCGAAGCCCAGCTGCGCCGCGGCGGCACCCGCCTCGCCGCCCTGCTCAACGCCGCACTCAAGCGCTGAGCGCGACGCAAAACGCCGCGCGCCGCACACCGCGCGCAGGCTCCATCGCACGGACGCCGCAGTCAGAGGAAGCCGATGTCCCCGCAGGTGCAGTCCTTCCATCATGCCGACACCGGGACCTGGAGCTATCTGGTCGTGGACCCGGCGACGTCGCAGGCCGCGATCGTCGATCCGGTGCTCGACTACGACGCGCGTTCCGGCCGCACCGGCGGCAACTCGGCGCAGGCGATCCTCGATGCTGCGCAAGCCTGCGGCGCGGACGTGCGCTGGCTGCTGGAAACCCATGCCCACGCCGACCACCTCACCGCCGCGCACTGGCTGAAGCAGCGCCTGCCGCAGGCGCGCATCGCGATCGGCCGCCGCATCCGCGAAGTGCAGCGCACCTTCGTACCGGTGCTGGGCCTGGACGCCAAGGTCGAAGCCGACGGCAGCCAGTTCGACCACCTGTTCGAGGACGAGGAAACGTTCGCGATCGGCGAGCTGCGCGCACGCGCCATCGCGGTGCCCGGCCACACCCTCGACAGCCTGGCCTACCTGATCGACGACGCCCTGTTCGCCGGCGACTCGCTGTTCATGCCCGACAGCGGCACCGCGCGCTGCGATTTCCCGGGCGGCGACGCGGCCATGCTGTACGCCTCGATCCGGCACCTGTACGAACTGCCCGACGCCACCCGCGTGTTCGTCTGCCACGACTACGGCCCCGACGGCCGCGCGCCGCGCTGCGAAACCAGCATCGGCGAACAGAAGCGCGCCAACATCCACCTCCGCGACGACACCGTCGAAGCCGAGTTCGTGCGCATGCGCGAGGCCCGTGATGCGACCCTGGCGGTGCCGGCGCTGATCCTGCCGGCCTTGCAGGTCAATCTGCGCGCGGGCGCCCTGCCCGAGGCCGAAGACAACGGCGTGCGCTACCTGAAGATTCCGCTCAATCAGCTCTGAGGCCGCCATGAGCCCGATCCGCCTGCCGCTCGCGATCGCCTGCCTGCTGATCGGGGCCCAGTCGACCGCTGTCGCCGCGGAGCCCGATAAGAACCCGCACGCGCATGCCTCCGATCCGCCGCAGCGCATGGCGCCGATCGACGTGGCCCTGGACGCGGCGAAGATCGCGGGCCTGCCGCGCGTCGTCGCCACCGGCAACGCGCACGGCAAGACCCTGAGCTGCGAAGGCGTGTCGCTGGCGGCGCTGCTGCGCGCGTCCGGCGCCATGCCCGAGGAACCGCTGCGCGGGCCGCAACTGGCGCGCATGGTGGTGGTGTCGGCGCGCGACGGCTATCGCGTCGCCTACTCGCTGGCCGAACTCGACGCCAGCCTGGGCGCACGGGAGGTGGTCCTGACCGACCGTTGCGACGGCGCCGCGCTCGGCGCGGACGACGGTCCCTGGCGCCTGATCGCGCCGGGCGAATCGCGGCCCGCGCGCTGGATCCGCCAGATCGAATCGATCCGCGTGATCGACGCGCCCTGATCTTTCCCGCAGCGCGTCCACGCCTCTGCGCTGCAGCGGTTTCGCGCTACGCTCGCGCCGTGGCCCCTGGAGCTGTCCCCTCATGATCCTGTCGCGTCGCCGCTGGCTCGCCGCGTTCTGCGCCCTCGGCCTGTCCCTGGCGGCCAGCGCCGCTGCCGCTCCGCCCAAAGCCGAGCCGATCACCGTGTTCGCCGCGGCCAGCCTCAAGGAAGCGCTGGACGAAGCCGCGGTGGTCTACGAGGGCCAGACCGGTCAACCGCTGCGGATGTCCTACGCCGCCAGTTCGGCGCTGGCGCGGCAGATCGAACAGGGTGCGCCGGCCGACGTGTTCGTGTCCGCCGACCTGGACTGGATGGATTACCTGCAGCAACGCAAGCTGATCGACGAGGGCAGCCGCCGCAACCTGCTCGGCAACAGCCTGGTGCTGATCGCGCCCAGGACCAGCAGCGCACAGGCGCTGACGCTGAAACCCGGCGTCGATCTGCGCCCCTTGCTCGGCGACGGCCGCCTGGCCTTGGCGCTGACCGCGAGCGTGCCGGCCGGCAAGTACGCGCGCGCCGCGTTCGAATCGCTGGGCGTGTGGCGACAGTTGCAGCCCAGGGTCGCCGAAGCCGAAAACGTGCGCGCGGCCTTGATGCTGGTCGCGCGCGGCGAAGCGCCGCTGGGCGTGGTCTATGCCAGCGACGCGCGCGCCGAGCCGAACGTGCGCGTGCTCGCGACCTTCCCGGCCGACACCCACCCCGCCATCGTCTACCCGGTCGCGCGCATCCGCGCCAGCAAGCGCGCGCAGACGGCCGCGTTCGTGCGCTGGCTCAAGACCCCGGCGGCGGCGACGGTGTTCCGCCGCCACGGCTTCGCGGTCCTGGACTGAGCGCGACCGGCGCATGTTCGACTTCAGCCCAGCCGAACTGACGGCGATCGCACTGAGCCTCAAGGTCGCGACCGTGGCGGTGCTGGCCAGCCTGCCCTTGGGCGTGGCGATGGGCTGGCTGCTCGCGCGCAAACGCTTTCCCGGCAAGCTCTTGCTCGACGCGCTGCTGCATCTGCCGCTGGTGCTGCCGCCCGTGGTGACCGGCTACGTGCTGCTGATCCTGTTCGGCTCGCAGGGGCCGATCGGGCGGTTCCTGTCCGACTGGTTCGGCGTGAGCTTCGCGTTCCGCTGGACCGGCGCGGCGCTGGCCTGCGCGATCATGGGTTTCCCGCTGATGGTGCGCGCGATCCGGCTCTCGATCGAAGCGGTCGACCGCCGCCTAGAGCAGGCCGCCGCGACCCTGGGCGCGAACCCCTGGCGGGTGTTCTTCGGCATGACCCTGCCGCTGGCCCTGCCCGGCGTGATCGCCGGCGCCGTGCTCGGCTTCGCCAAGGCCCTGGGCGAGTTCGGCGCCACCATCACCTTCGTGTCCAACATCCCCGGCGAAACCCAGACCCTGTCGTCGGCGATCTACGGCCTGCTGCAGGTGCCCGGCGCCGAATCCGGGCTGTGGCGGCTGACCGTGGTCGCGGTCGCGATCTCGTTCGGCGCGGTACTGCTGTCGGAATGGCTGGTGCAGCGCCAGCGCCGCGAGACGCAGGCATGAGCGCCGCGCCGACCTATCTGCTCGACTTCAGCCTGCGGCGCGGCGCGTTCGAGCGCAGCGTGAGCATCCGCAGCGAACGCCGGGTGATCGCCCTGGTCGGCGACTCGGGCGCCGGCAAGACCTCGCTGCTGCACGCCATCGCCGGCCTGCTGCGGCCGCAGCGCGGCCGCATCGAGATCGGCGGGCGCTGCCTGTTCGATGCCGCCGCCGGCATCGACCTGCCTGCGCATCGGCGCCGGATCGGCTACGTGTTCCAGGACGCGCGCCTGTTCCCGCACCTGGATGTGCGCCGCAACCTGCTCTACGGCCTGCACGGCGACGCCCGGGCCGCGCCGCGGTTCCAGTTCGACGCCGTCGTCGACCTGCTGGGCATCGATGCCTTGCTGTCGCGTTCCACCGCCGGCCTGTCGGGCGGTGAGATGCAGCGCGTGGCCCTGGGCCGCGCGCTGCTGTCGCAGCCGCAGATCCTGCTGCTGGACGAACCGCTGTCGATGCTGGACATGAATCGCCGCGACGAGCTGCTGCCGTACCTGCAGCGGGTGCGCGACGAGATCGCACTGCCAATGATCTACGTCAGCCACTACCCGGACGAAGTGCGCCGGATCGCCGACGAGGTCCACGTCGTCGGCGATGGATCGCAACGCACTGCCTAGCCTGCACTTGAACGCACCACAGCCGCGCTTGGATCAGCCCTGCCCGACCTGGATCGGATCCAGCGTCGCGGCACCGCCCGACGTACCCGGTTCGGCCGGCTTGGATGTGGCGAAATCCACCGGCACCTGCACCCAGGATTCGACCGGCGCGCCGCCTTCGACGGCGGGTTAGAAGCGCCACGTGCTCGCCGCCGTCACGGTGCTGCTGTCGAGCTCGGCATCGCCGGAACTGCGCGCCAGCTTGACCTCCTGCGCGCTGCCGTCGGCACCGACTTTGATCTGCAGCAGCACACGGCCGCTGACTTTGCGGCCCTTCGGGTACGGCGGCGGCGATAGCGCGCCGTACTGCGCGACCGCGCGGTCGGCAGCGACGGCCGCAACCGGCGTCGACGCTGTCGCGGCGGAGGACGCCGACGCCGGAATAGGCGGCGGCGGCTTCACCGACGCCGTCAGCGTCACCGTGACGTCGATGCCCTGCAGGGTTTCGGTCGGGCCGGAACCGCGCACGCTGCCCAGCGTGATCCGTGCGGGCTCTCCGTTGCGCATCAGCAAACGCGGCTCGCCCAGGGTCTTGCCGTCGCGCTGCAGCGAGGCTTCCAGGCTCAACTGGCCTGCGCGCGTGGGCAGCACTTTGCCTTCGATGCGCCAGGACGAACCGCGCGCCTCGAAAGGCTCGCCGAGGCGCTGGATCAACGAGAAGTTTTCCGGTTGCCCGCCATCGAGGGCGATCGCGAAGTCGGCGCGCACGAAGTCCGTCGGCGCGGCGGGCGCGCGCCGCGGCTGCGCCGACCAGGCCGCGGTGCCGGTGGCGGCGGCGAGCAGTGCGATCAGGACGGCGCCGGCTTTCCAGCGCCGGGACGAAACATCGGGACGCTTCAGCATTTCTATTCTCTCCTTGAGCGGATGACCGTGGCCCCATTGGCACCCCAGAGGCGCGGGGCGCGACGCCAACGAGGTCTTGAGCATGGCTTCGCCGTAGGCGCGTCGTGCCTGCGGGTGGCGCCGGATCACGCGCTGGTCGCAGGACAGTTCCTGATCGTGGCGAAAGCGATGCGCGGCGTAGTGCAGCAAGGGATTGAACCAGTGCAGGCAGCGCAGCAGCGCCACCGCGGCATTGAGCAAGAGGTCGCCGCGCGCGATGTGCTCGCGCTCGTGGGCGCGCAGCAACGCCTGCTGCTGCTCGCTGTAGCGCTGTTCGAAGTCCTGCGGCAGCACGATCGCCGGTCGCAGCACCCCGATCGCGGCCGGCAGGCCCGCGACCGCATCGGCCTGATGCAGTCCGTCGGCGCGCAGGCGCAGCCGCCCCAGCGCGCGCACGAAGCGGCGCTGCTGGACGGCGAAGACCAGCGCGGTCGCGAGCGTGCCGGCCAGCCACAGCATCAGCGCCAGCGTCGGCAGCGATAGCGGCGCCGACCCCGAGGCCGCCGCAGTCGACGGCGACGCGACCACGGCCATGACCGGCACGAGCGACGGCATCGGCGCCGATGCCGCCGGCAGCAACACCGCGAACATCGCCGCCGGCACCAGCGCCCACAGCGCATAGGCCGCGCCGGCGCCGAAGCCGCGCCGCAACGGATGGCGCAGCAACAACACCAGCACGATCGCGCCACTGCCGGCGAGCGCGGTTTCGATCAGCGCGGTCAGCAGCTCAAGCTTGTCCATCGTCCAGCTCCTCCAGCAGCTTGCGCAGTTCGGCGATGTCCTTGCGGCTGAGCTTGCGCTGCTCGCTGAAGTGCGCGACCAGCGGCGCGACCCGGCCGTCGAACAGGCGTTGCAGCAGGCCCTGGCTCTCCTCCAGCACCCAGTCCTCGCGCTTGAGCACCGGCGCATACAGATAACGCCGGCCCTGCTTCTCGGCGCGCACCGCGCCCTTGTTCAAGAGTCGGTTGAGCAGGGTCTTGATGGTCGCCTCCTGCCAGTCCTGGCGCTCGGACAGCGCCGCGACCACGTCCTCGGCGGCGAGCGGATGCCGCCGCCAGAGCACGTCCATCACCACCGATTCGGCTTCGCTGATCTGCATCGATTACATCCGTAATTTTTCTTGAGATTACACCCGTAAACGACGATGTCAAGCGATCCGCCGGGCCGATGCGATACTGCCGCCATGACCGCACCCGCCCGCTTCGAACGCATCGACGACGCCGTCGACTTCCTGCTCGCCCGCACCCAGGGCCCGCTGCACGTGGGTGCCCCGCTCGGCCTGGGCAAGCCGCACCGGCTGTTGAATGCGCTGTACGCGCGGATCGCCGCCGATCCCTCGCGCGCGCTGCATCTGTACACCGCGCTGTCGCTGGATCCGCCCGGCGCCGGCAAGGGCCTGGAGGGCCGCTTCGTCGGGCCGTTCGCGCGCCGCCACTTCGGCGACGACTTCCCGCGCCTGGCCTACGTGGACGCGCTCAAGCGCAATACCCTGCCCGCGCATATCGAGATCGAAGAGTTCTACCTGCAATCCGGCGCGCTGCTGAATTCGCCGCCGGCGCAGCAGCGTTACGCCAGCCTCAACTACACCCACGTCGCCCGCGCGCTCGCCGACCGTGGCGTCAACGCGATCGTGCAGAAGGTCGCGCGCCGCGACGGCGACGCGCGGCTGTCGCTGTCGTGCAATACCGACCTGACCCAGGACGCGGTCGATGCGATCGTCGCCCGCGGCCTGCCGCGGCCGCTGCTGATCGCCGAGGTCGATCCGCAGCTGCCCTGGCTGGGCGGCAGCGCGACGGTCGCCGAGGATTACTTCGACGCGGTGGTGACCCCGCCCGGCCCGCATCCGAAACTGTTCGGCCTGCCGCGCCAGCCGGTGACCGACGCCGACTATGCGATCGGCTTCTACGCCAGCACCCTGGTGCGCGACGGCGGCACCCTGCAGATCGGCATCGGCGCGCTCGCCGACGCGCTCTGCCACGCGCTGGCGCTGCGCCACGCCGACAACGCCGGCTACCGGCGCGTGCTCGCGGCGCTCGACCCGGCCCTGGCCTCGCGCCCGGACCTGGCGCCGTTCGCCGAAGGTCTGTACGGCTGCAGCGAAATGATCAACGAGGGCTTCCGGCGCCTGGTCGAAGTCGGGGTGATCCGGCGCAAGGTGGTCGACGACGAAGCCCTGATGCGCCGCATCGCCGACGGCCGCGCCGACGATGCCGATCGCGCCGTCCTGGAACGCGACGGCGAATATCTGCACGGCGGCTTCTACCTGGGCTCGCCCGAGTTCTACGACTGGTTGCGGCACCTGCCCGAGGACCAGCACCGCGGCATCGGCATGCGCCGCATCAGCGAGGTCAACGAACTCTATGGTGGCCACGAAGCGCTGGAACGCCTGCAGCGCCGCGACGCGCGCTTCTTCAACACCTGCATGATGGCGACCGCGCTGGGCGCGGCGGTGTCGGACGGCCTGGCCGACGGCCGGGTCGTGTCGGGGGTCGGCGGGCAGTACAACTTCGTCGCCATGGCCCACGCCCTGCCCGACGCGCGCTCGGTGCTGATGCTGCGCGCGACCCGCGACGCCGGCGGCGAGAACCGCTCCAACCTGGTGTGGAACTACGGCCACACCACCATCCCGCGCCATCTGCGCGATATCTACATCAGCGAGTACGGCATCGCCGACCTGCGCGGCCGCGCCGACGAGGACTGCGTGCAGGCGATGGCCGCCATCGCCGACGCGCGCTACGGCCGCGGCCTGCTGGACACCGCGCGCCGCGAAGGCAAGCTGCGCGCCGACTTCAGCCTGACTGCCGCGGCCCGCCGCAACACTCCCGAGCATCTGCGCCAGGCCCTGGCGCCGCTGCGCCGCGAGGGCCTGCTGCCCGACTATCCGCTGGGCAGCGACTTCACCCCGGTCGAGGAGCGCCTGGTACGGGCGCTGGGCTGGCTCAAGGCCGCCACCGCGAGCCGGACCGGCAAGCTGGCCACGGTCGCGCGCGCCCTGCTCGGCGGCAGCGGCGACGACGCCGAGGCGCTGGCGCGCATGGACCTGGCCGCCCCGTCCGGCCTCGGCGCCAGGCTGGAGGCCCGGCTGCTGGCGCTGGCGCTGCGCGAAACGCGGAGTTGAGCCGGCCCACTCCAGCTTTCTGTGGGAGCGGCGTAAGCCGCGATCGCGAATTCGCCAGTCGCGGCGCCGCCCCCGCCGGTAGCCATCGCGGCTTACGCCGCTCCCACAGAAAGCTGGGCGCTCCGGTGCAACGGAGCCAGCGCCACGGACCGTGAGACCGCCATCGCGGCTTACGCCGCTCCCACAGAAAGCTGGGCGCTTCGGTGCAACGGAGCCAGCGCCACGGATCGCGAGACCGCGGTCGCGGCCAGCATCGCTCTCTCGGGGGCACGGCACGACACCGATGGCCGGGACGGCGGCCGCTTATACTTCCCGGCTACGAACCCTGGAGCGCGTCGCGGATGTCCGCCGAGAACGTCTACAAGCATTTCTACCGCACCCTGCGCCTGGGCGCGGCCGAACTCAGCGACGGCGGCGGGCCGTTCGGCTTCGACATCACCACTGCGCTGGAATTCGACTACCTGATCGAACGCTACCAGTGCGACGCGATCATCGAGACGGGCTCCAACGTCGGCGACACCACCGACTACCTGGCGCGCACCTACCCGCACCTGAGCATCGTCACCTGCGACGTGGTCGACCGTTACGTGGATCTGGTCAAGCGCCGGGTCGGCTTCATGCCGCATACCCATGTCGAAAAGCTCGATTCGCCCGAGCTGATCGCGAAATTCCGCGACCAGTTCCGCTGCCCGCTGTACTACCTCGACGCCCACTGGTACGACGCCTGGCCGCTGGAGCGCGAACTGGCGCTGATCGACAACGGCGTGGTCTGCGTCGACGACTTCAACATCGGCAACCCCCGCTTCGGCTTCGACAGCTACAAAGACGTCGAATGCGGGCCGGGCATGCTCAGCCGTTTCATCGACAAGGTCCCGGTCTACTACACCAACAATCCCGACGCGCAGTACGAGTTGCCCTGCCTGCAGGACGGCCGGCGCGGCGGCAAGGCCTATTTCGCGATCGGACAGCAGCACGACCACCTGCGCCATCACCGCTACTTCAAGCGCCACGACACGCCGCGCCCAGCGGCCTGAGCGCGATGCCCGGCCGTCGTCGCCCGCGACGACGGCGTCCCGGCAGCGGCGTCCATGCCGTTATCCATGACATGGAAACCGTCGAGCGCGCCCGCGTTCATCCTCGACCCGCGATCATGCTGCAACCGGCGGACGAAACTCGGCGCCGGGCGAGGTCGAAACCAGCGCCGGTTACCGTGGCAGCACAGCCGCGGATGCGGCCGGAACGTAACCAGGACGGGCAAGGCATGTCGAAGAGGTGGTCGTTCGCATCGGGGCTGTTACCGCTGTGCCTGCTGGCCGCGGCCTGCCAGCCGCGGGCGCCCAGCGACGACGCCCAGCCCGCGGCGGTGACTATCGGCGACCAGTCCGGCGACCGTTCCGCGGCGCCCGGCAACGCCGCGCCGGCGCGGGCCGACGTACTCAAGGGCACCTATTGGCCGCCGGCCAGGCTCGACGCCGGCGAAGCCTCGATCAGTTGCGAATACGACTACGCCCGGCATGGCGACGGCGAACCGCTCGCTTCGCTGGAATTCTTCAGCCTGGTCGACGCGCTCAGGGACTGCCAGCCGCGCGGCATGGTCCGGGTCCGCTACCGCGGCAAGATCGGCGCCGGCTTCACCGCCCTGGTCCAGCGCGTGGCGGCGATGGCCGACCGCATGGAAATCCCGACCCGCATCCTCGACCTGGATTCGACCGGCGGTCACGTCGAAGAAGCGATCCGCGCCGGCGACTCGATCGCCGAATCGCATTGGGCGATCTGGATCCGCGAGGATTCGCTGTGCCACAGCGCCTGCGTGCTGGTGCTGGCCGCCGGCGACACCCGCTCGATTTCGGGCAAGGTCGGGATCCACCGCCTGATCCGCGACCGTTCCACCGCGACCTCGCGCGCCGAGCTCAGCGCCGAGCTCAAGGCGATCAATACCCAGGTCCGCGATTACTTGGAACGCAACGGCGTCGCCACCGCGGTCGCCGACCAGATGATGACGGTCGCCAACCGCGACCTGCGCATCCTCAGCGAAGCGGAACTCAAGGAATACGGCCTGGCCGGCAGCAACGCCGCCCAGGACGATCTCGACCGGATACGGGTCGGACGCAAATGCGGCGAAGACTTCATGCGCCGCCGCGACGCCTTCCGGCGCGACTTCGACAAGCAGTGCATGCAGGTCGGCCAGGCCTTCGAAGCCATGGCCGAATGCGGCCTGGCCCTGCGCCAGCGTTACGGCTTCCCGGATGCGCGCTGCGCGCAGGACAGCCCGATGTCGGAATACGACCGCTACCCGGGCCGCTTGGAAACCGATGAGCCGAAACCCGCGCAACAACGCGTGATCAGCGTGGCCGACAAGCCCGCGCGCCGCTGACGGCCGCGCCAGCCGGTTCGATCCGCCGCCTGCGTTCCAGCCTGCGGCGCCCTCAAGGAAAGACATCGGCGCCCCGGGGGAGTCCGGAGCGCCGATGCCGATACGCGACGGCCTGCGATCCCTCGCGGCCGTGGACCGCTTTACATCGGCGAGCAGTCGGTCCAGCCGGACGCGTAGGCGGCGCTCATCTCGGCGATCAGGGCGCTGTGGCAGTTCGCGTACGAAGTGCCGTAGACGTCGTGGCCGGTGCGGAAGGTGGTGCCGACCTCGCCGATGTGTTCGATGCCGTCGCCCCACACGGTGTATTCGGTGTAGTAGCTGCCGCGCCAGGTGCCGGTCTGCGGGCCGCTCGGGTCGCGGTCGTTGATGACCCGGCCCGGCACGCCGTTGGCGGCGCTGGCGGGATCGGAGGCGAGGCCGGCACCGAGCAGCACGGTCGTCATCAGGGCCAGGTTGAACAGCTTGAGCTTCATATCGGTCTCCAGGTGGGACCGCCGTGGCACGGCGGTCGGACGATGCGGGTTCCCGGGCAGCGACGCGATCGCGGGCCGACCGGGCCGGATCACGCTAGGGTCGGTGCCGCCCGCCCACCAGAACGCAGCAGGGACCAAACCGGACCGCGGCGGGAACGAATCCCGGCGATGTTTCGAAGAATCAATCGCTTGGCGTGGATTCGTGCCCCGTTTCGCCCCCGAAACCAATGGAGCCCCGGCGCGGCCGACGCCTACACTGGCCGGGTCATCCACACACCGTGATCGAGCCATGACGCGTCATTGCCTGCCCCGCCTGCTCGGCCTGAGCCTGTTGTTCGCCACCTGCGCCCACGCCCACGACCCCCTGGCCAAGAGCAAGAACTGGTGCCTGGACCCGAACGCCTCGCCGCAGATCGTCAGCACTTTCAGCATCACTCCGGCCGCGCTGGCGCAGTACCGCGCCGAGCACGCCCCGCTGCTGGGCCAGGAGGCATCCGGCTACTGCGTTCCGGAAAAGACCTGCGGCATCGTCGACGAGTGGTATTGGGCCAACCAGGCTGCGCACGACCAGTGCTCGGCGCTGGGCGACAAGTCGATGCAAAGCCCCAGTCAGCAGGCCATGCCCTTCGTCCAGGGGCCGGCCGACTTCAATCCCGACAACGGCAGCCACCACGACCTGTACCGTTTCAAGGACGGCGACCTGCGCGGCGTGTGCGTGGTCTGCGTCGACAACCGGGTGCCGGGCGAAGTGCTCGCGCCCGATAGCTGAGCGCGGCGTTCACACCAGGGCGCGGCGGCGGGTGTAGGCCAGCGCCGCGTCGACCCGGCGCTGCAGTTCCTCGCGCTCCTGCGGCGCCATCGTGCAATGTCCGAGCACGTAGTAGGCCGAACGCAGCACATCGCGCCAGCGCGGTTGCCGCGGCAGCTTGGACAAGACCAGATAGCGCTCCATCGCACGCACGCGCAAGCGGCCTTCGTCGATGGTCACGCGCCAGATGCGGCTGCGTTCGGCCAGTTCCAGCCGGCTGCTGCCGGTGCTGCGTTCCCAGGTGTCGACCACCGCCAGCATCAGTTCCACCAGGGTGCGCCGGAAGTCTTCGCGCATGCGCTCGTCGCGGGCGGGATCGGCGTCGCCCGCGGTCCCGTCCGCGAGCGTCGCCATCGGCGTGGAGGCCGCGGAGGCCTCGCGCAATCCGAGCACGATCAGGCCGTCGCCGCGTTCCCAAGGCGTGAGCTGGGCCTGCAGGCGCACGGCGCCGTCGCGGCGGGCGAATTCGAAGGTCTGCGCGCTCGCATCCTCCATCCGCTCCAAGGCCGCGGCCAGCGACTCGCGATCGGCCTCGCCGACGTAGTCGCCCAGCGCCTGCCCGACCGGCGACTGCGCGACCGGCGACAGCCCGTCCGCGTCGAGCAGGCCGCAGGCGGCGCGATTGGCGGCCAGCACCTGGCCTTCGGCATCGACCAGGCAGACCGCATCCTGGCGGCTGTCGAGCAGGGCCTGGAGCAGGCTGCGGTCTTCGGCCAGGGCATCGGCGGCGTGACGGTAGCGCGCCAGCGCTTCTTCCTGGCGCACCTGGCGCTCGGCTTCGAGCAGGCGCGCGCGCTGACGCCGGCGCATCAGCAGCAGGCCCAGCGCCAAGGCTGCGGCCAGCGTCGCGGCCAGGGTCAGCCACAGCAGCAAGGTGCGCTGGCGCAGTTCGACCCGGCGCAGTCGGTTCTCGGTTTCCAGCGCGGCGATGGTGCGGTCGCGTTCGGCGGTTTCGAAGCGCGTGCGTAGCCAGCCCAGTTGCCGGTCCTGCTGCGCCCGACTGAGTACACGCTCCTGCTCGTGGCTGCGACGCAGGGTGGCGATGGCGGCGCTACGGTCGCCTGCGGCCTCCTCCGCCAGCGACAGTTCCTGCAGCAGCGCGATGCGTTCGACGCCGCCTTCGGGCAGGGCCGCGATCGCTTCGTGCAGGCGTGTCGCCGCCGCGGCGGCGCGGCCTTCCAGGCGCTCGCTGCGTGCGATCTGCAATTGCAGCGACGCCGGCAAGGCCAGATGGTGTTCGGCCGCGATCGCGAACGCGGCCAGGCGCCATTGCCGCGCCTGCGCGATGTCCGCGCGTGCCAGGGCGGCGCGCATCAGGCCCGCGTACACGCGCAGCTCGTAGGCGCGATTGCCGGCCTGGCGGTAGGTCTGCAAGGCCTCCTGCAGCCACTGCTGGGCCTGCGCGGCGTCGCCGCGATCCAGGCTCAGCTCGCTCAGGCTTTCGAGTACGTGCCCGGCTTCGACCCGGTTGCCCTGGGCGCGGAACGCCGCCAGCGCTTCGCGGTAATGCCGGGTGGCCTCGTCGGGGTCGTCGAGTTCCCGGTACACATCGGCGATGTTGTTGAACACCGCGCCGCCGACCTCGCCCCGGGCGCGCTGCATCTGCAGGCTCGCGGTCAGCGTGCGCAAGGCGCCGCGGAAATCGCCGAGCCGGCGCAGCGCGCTGCCGACGTTCCTCAGGTCGCGCGCGATCGCGTCTTTGTCGTCGTGCGCGGTCGACAGCTGCAGCGCGCATTCGAAACGTCCCAGGGCTTCGGGAATCAATTCGCGGCGGTAGGCGAGCACGCCGCGCTGGCGCATCAGTTCGTAACCCAGCTCCCAGTCGGGATCGCGACCGATCGTGGCCTCGGCGCAATCCAAGGCCTGTTCGGCCTGCTCGAAGCGGCCGCTGCCGATTTCGTTGCGCGCCTGTGCGAGCAGGGCTTCACCGGTGCGCGCGACCGTCGACAGGTCGGCGCCCTCGGCCAGACCGACCCGGCGCGGACAGCTCGCCGGATCCGGCAGCGGTCGCGGTGTCGGGCTGGCGTCGCAGCGCGTGGGCGGTGCGGCCGCCAGCGCGCTGCCGGTCGCGATGCACAACAGCATCGTCCCGGACAGCGTCGCTCCCAACAGCCGCACTCCCAACAGCCGCGCCCAGAGCGGGACGGCATTGCGCCGCAAGGTTTGCGGCGGCGATGCCTGCTCCCGCGCCGGGCCCGCGATCAACCGTCGCGCTCCGGCGTTGCGGCCCCGATCATCGCGGGCATCCTAGGAATCAGAGCGCCTTCGCCGCCGCGACCACGCGTTCGACGGTGAAGCCGAAGTGCGGGAACAGGGCTTCGGCCGGAGCCGAGGCGCCGAAGCCGTCGATGCCGATCACGGCGCCGTCCAGGCCGACGTACTTGCGCCAGAAATCGCTGACGCCGGCTTCGATCGCGACGCGCTTGCGCGCCGCGTTGGGCAGCACCGATTCGCGGTAGTCCGCGTCCTGACGGTCGAACACGTCGCTGGACGGCATCGACACCACGCGCACCTTCACGCCTTCGGCGGCGAGCGCGTCGGCGGCCTGGGTGGCCAGGCCGACTTCGGAACCGGTCGCGATCAGGATCAGCTCCGGGGTACCGTCGCTGTCGCGCAGCACGTAGCCGCCGCGGCCGATCTGCTTTAGCTGCTCGTCGCTGCGCGGCTGATGGGCCAGGTTCTGGCGCGAGAAGATCAGGCAGCTGGGGCCGTCCTTGCGTTCGATCGCAGCGCGCCAGGACACCGCCGACTCGACCGCGTCGCAGGGACGCCAGACGTCGTTGTGCGGGATGTAGCGCAGGCTGGCCAGGTGCTCGATCGGCTGGTGGGTCGGGCCGTCCTCGCCCAGGCCGATCGAATCGTGGGTGTAGACGTGGATCGCGTGGGCGCCCATCAGCGCGCTCATGCGCACGGCGTTGCGCGCGTAGTCGCTGAACACCAGGAAGGTGGCGTCGTAGGGAACGAAGCCGCCGTGCAGGCTCAGGCCGTTGCTGATCGCGGTCATCGCGAATTCGCGCACGCCGAAATAGATGTAGTTGGCGTTCGGATCGTCGCTGGCGACCGACTTGCTGCCCTTCCACAGGGTCAGGTTGGAATGGGCGAGGTCGGCCGAACCGCCGATCAGTTCCGGCAGCAGCGGCGCGAAGGTCTCGATCGCCATCTGCGAGGCCTTGCGCGAGGCGATGGTCTGGCCGTCGGCCTGCAGCTTGGCGATGTAGGCATCGGCGTCGGCGGCGAAGGTTTCCGGCAGATCGGCGTGCGAGCGGCGGGTCAGTTCGGCGGCTTCGGCCGGGTACTGCGCGGCGTAGGCGTCGAACAGGCGGTTCCACTGGTCCTCGCGCACCATGCCGGTGCTGCGCGAACGCCAGCCGTCGTAGATCGGTTCCGGAATCTCGAACGCCGGGTGCGGCCAATGCAGCGCTTCGCGGGTGGCGACGACTTCGTCCTTGCCCAGCGGCGCGCCGTGCGAGGATTCCTTGCCGGCCTTGGCCGGCGAGCCGAAACCGATGGTGGTGCGGCAGCAGATCAAGGTCGGCTTGTCGGACTTGGCCATCGCGGTGTCGATGGCGGTCTTGATCTCGACCGGATCGTGGCCGTCGACGTTGCGGATCACGCGCCAGCCGTAGGCCTCGAAGCGGGCCGGGGTGTCGTCGGTGAACCAGCCGTCGGTGTTGCCGTCGATCGAGATCTTGTTGTCGTCCCAGAACGCGACCAGCTTGCCCAGGCCCCAGGTGCCGGCCAGCGAGGCGGCTTCGTGCGAGATGCCTTCCATCAGGCAGCCGTCGCCCATGAACACCCAGGTGCGGTGATCGACCACGGCCAGTTCGGGACGGTTGAAGCGCTGCGCGAGCAGCTTCTCGGCCAGGGCCATGCCGACCGCGTTGGCGAAGCCCTGCCCGAGCGGACCGGTGGTGGTTTCCACGCCCGGGGTCATGAAGTTCTCGGGGTGGCCAGGAGTCTTGGACTCGAGCTGGCGGAAGCGCTTGAGGTCCTCGATCGACAGGTCGTAGCCGGTCAGGTGCAGCAGCGCGTACTGCAGCATCGAGCCGTGGCCGTTGGAGAGGATGAAGCGGTCGCGGTTGAACCACTTCGGATTGTTCGGATTGTGGTTGAGGTAATCGTTCCAGAGCACTTCGGCGATGTCGGCCATGCCCATCGGCATGCCCGGATGACCGGAGTTGGCGGCCTGCACCGCGTCGATGGCGAGGAATCGGATGGCGTTGGCGAGGTCGCGGCGGCTGGGCGTCGTCATGGCGTCGGGCACGGGGTCTTCTGGAGGCGGGAGGCGGCCGCGCGAGCGGCTGGACCAGCCGGGCGGACTCGCCATTGTCCCATCCGCGCGCCGCCCTGTCGCGCCGGATCGGCCGGTCCGGTGCCCGGAAACGGCAAAGCCCGCCGTAGCGGGCTTTGCGGATCGTGCCGGGGCGCCGCGCAGGCGCCACGGGCCGGGCTCAGTCGGCCAGGCGCTCGATCGGCGGGTCGCTCTCGCCGCGCGAGACCACCGCGGCCACGGCCAGGTCGCCGGTGACGTTGAGCGTGGTCCGGCACATGTCGAGGAAGTGGTTCACGCCCAGGATCAGGCCGATGCCTTCCGGCGGCACCCCGACCATGCCGCAGATCAGCGCGATCACCGGCAGCGAGCCCGAGGGCACGCCGGCGGTACCGATGCCGCCGAGGATGCAGACGAACATCACCGTGACCTGCTGCGCCAGGCTCAGCTCGACGCCGAAGAACTGCGCCAGGAAGATCACCGTCACGCCCTCGAACAGCGCGGTGCCGTTCTGGTTGGCGGTCGCGCCCACGGTCAGCACGAAGCGCGACACCCGTCGCGGCAGGCCGATCTCGTCGGCCACGCGCAGCGCGGTGGGCAGGCTGGCGTTGCTGGAGGCGGTGGAGAACGCCAGCAGCATCAGCTCCTGCGCGCCGCGGAAGAACTTCAGCGGCGACCAGCCGCCGAGGAAGCGCAGCGCCAGCGAATAGGTCACGAACAGGTGCAGCGCCAGCGCCAGCACCACCACCACGACGTAGCTGGCGAGCTTGGCCAGCAAGTCGGCGCCGAACACCACGGTCATGTTGAACATCAGGCAGAACACCGCGTACGGCGCCATGCGGATGACCAGGCCGATCAGGGTCATCGACACTTCGAACAGGCCCTGGATGCCGCGCTTGAGCGTGTCCACGGCCTCCGAGCGGGTCAGCACCATGCCGATACCGACCATCAGCGCGAAGAACATCACTGCCAGGATGGTGTTCTCGGCCGCGGCCTTGACCACGTTGTCGGGCACGATCGACAACAGCATGTCCATGCCCTTGGGCTGGCTGCCGACGTCGCTGACGATGGCCTTGGCGCGTTCGGCGTTTTCGGCCAGCAACTGCTTCGCCAAGGCCGGATCGACGCCGGCGCCGGGCTGGATCCAGTTCACCAGCACCAGGCCGATCGCGACCGCGATCGCCGACATCAGCACCGTGAAGGCCAGCGTGCGCCAGCCGATGCGGCCGAAGGCGCGCACGTCGCCCATTTCCGACACGCCGATCACCAGCGCCGAGAACAGCAGCGGGATCACCAGCATGAAGATCAGGCGCAGGAAGATCGTCGCCAACGGCTGGGTGACATAGGTCGTGAGGGTCTTGACCCAGCCCGCGTCGCCGCCGACGAGGTAGTGCACGAGCAGGCCGAGCACCATGCCGGCCGCGAAACCGATCGCCATCTTCCAGTGCAACGGCAGCTTCTTGGGCTTGGCGCCGTCGGCCCCGGTCATCGCTTCGGTCATTTGCGTACTCCCCGACTTGAACCCGCGGAGCTTAGCAAACCTGCCCGATCCGGCCTGCCCTGCGCCCCAGGCTGAACGAAGGGGATCGCTACCGTAAACACGCCAAGCCTCCGCAGCAGCCGTGCTGTGGGGTAGGAGCGGCGTAAGCCGCGACCCGTGTGCCCATCGGAGTTGCGCGGTCGCGGCTTACGCCGCTCCTACCCCAGGGCCGGCTAGCCCGGCGGATACAGCGGCGGCAGCGGCGAGGCCGCCACCGCGGCGACAGCGCGCCAGCGCGGCCCCTGCGCGAACGCGGAGCGCAATTGCGCGCGCGCGGCCGGGCCATCGCCACCGGCCCATCGCGCACGCTGCATCGCCTGCAGAGCCTCGCGCTGGGCGGGGTCGTCCAGGCGCGCGATGACCTCATCGATATCCGCCGCCGGCGGGTTCGCCAGGGCGCACAGCGCGGCCGCGACCTCGCCGAAGTCGCCGCTGTCCAGCACCTGCCTGAGCGCGCCGCGACGGCCCGACGGCGGCGCCGCAGGCGGTTCGCCCGCCACCGGCAGCGGCGGCGCTGCGCCGGCGCGGACGGCCGCCGGATGCGCGCGCAGCTGCAGCGCCCAGACCAGGGTCGCCAGCCACAGCGCCGCGAACACCAACGTCGCCAGCGCCCACCAGCGCGCGGCCGGATCCTGCGCGATCGCCGCGATCGGCGAAGCGTTCGCGCCGGCCTTGGCCTCGTCCGCAGCGGGCGCCGGCAACGGCGCCGGGGCCGATCCGTCGGCGGCGGCGATCTTCCAGGTCAGCGCTGGTAGCTGGGTGCTGCGCGCCGTGCCCGAGCCCACGTCCCACCAGCCCAGGCGCAGCCCGTCCAGACGCGCCTCGCCGGTGCGCGAAGGCACCAGCGAGAACTTGCGCGTGAGCTTGACCCGCGGCCGGCCGTTGGCGAAGTTTTCGTCGGATTGGACCGGTTCGGCGAACACCTGCACGCCGTCGATCGGCGGCAGCTGCAGTTCCGGAATCTGCGCCGCGGTGGCGCCGTCGGCGGTGACCTCGACGGTCAGGGTCGCGGCGCTGCCCGCGCGCAGGTCCTGCGGCGCGGACTGGTAGCGCAGCTGCAGATCGCGCAGCGGCAGCCAGGGCTGCGGTGCGTTGGCCGGCATCGCGCGTACCTGCAGGCGCCGCGGCGTGGCCGCGACGCGCAGGGTGTCGCCGTTGCCGCCGAACATGTCCTCGAAGAAATTGGGCGCGCTGCGGCCTTCGAAACGCGCGCCCGGCACCTGCACCACGCCGCTGCGCTCGGGCACCAGCAGGTAGCGGCGCTCGACCACGTTGTAGCGGCGCCCGCCGAGTTCGCGGGTGTACTGCGCGTCGTCGCCGATGCGCTGGAACGAGGCGCCTTCGGGCGCCGGCTGGTCGAGCTGACCGGCCACGATCGGCACCGCCGAATACAGCCGCACCACCCAGCCCACCGCCTGCTGCACATAGGGATCGGTCGCGTCGGCTTCGCTCTCGATGAAGACGTCGTCGCCGGCGTGCGCCGGCGCGCGCGCGGCCACCGGCGCGACCACCAGGGTCAGCGCCGCCGTGCGTTCGCCGCCCACGCTCAGCGACGGCACCGTCAGGCGTCCGTCGCGGCGCGGGCGCAGGGCCACGCCGTACAGCGAGCGGGTGACGAACTGGCCGTTGCTGCGTTCGAACGAACGCCGGCTGGTGTTGTTGCTGACCTCGAAGTCCTTGGCCAGCGGCGAGTAGTCGGGACCGGCGCCGCTGAGCGAGGTGGTCTCGATGTTGAGGGTCACGGTTTCGCCGGCGTTGACGGCGTCGCGGTCCAGCCACGCGCGCGGCTGCGCGAGCGCGCCGAAACTGGCGGCGCACAGCACCAGCCACAAGACGAACAGACCGGCGGTGCGGGCGTGGACGGACGGCATGCGCGGCATCGCGGTCATTCTCCTTGCTCGCCCAGAACCTGGCGGCGTTCGTGCTCAATACGGAATTTCTCGCGCAGCAGACCGCCCGGATCGTCCGGCACGCGCCTGAGCCAGGCTTCGTTGGCGACCCGGATTTCGCGCTGCTGGGCGGTTTCCTTGCCGCGCGCGCGCGCCTGCGCCGGCTGCTCGGCGCGCGGCTGTTGCTGCAAGGCGCGCTGCATGCGCTCGCGCTGGGCGCGGTCGGCCTGTTCCTGCGCCTTGGCCGCGGCGGAGGGATCGGATTCGGATTTGGAACCGGATTCCTCGCGCTCGGGCTTGGGCTGATCCTGGGCCGGCTTCTGCTGTTTCTGCTGGCCCTGCTGCGGCTTCTGCGGTTGGTTCTGCTGGCCTTGCCCGCCCTGCGACGACTGGTTCTGCTGCGACTTGTCCTTGGGCGGCGGCTTGCGCTTCATCGCCGCTTCGACCGCGCGCTTGTTGGCCAGCGCATCGGGCATGCCGGGTTGCAGGCTCAAGGCGCGGTCGTAGGCGGCGATCGCCTGCGGGTACTGCCCGGCCTTGGCCAGCGCGTTGCCGAGGTTGTATTGGGCATCGGCGCTGTCCGAGCTGCGGTACAGCTGCGCGGCGCGCGGGTAGTCGCCGCGGCGGTAGGCCTGGGTCGCGTCCTGCATGCGCTCGTGGACGAGCTGGTCGGGACGACGCCATAGCTCGGCCGCCCGCGCGGGTTGCCAGGGCAGCCAGGCGCACAGCAGCAGTGCGGCGAGCGCGCCGCTGCGGCGACGAAACGCGAACAGCGCCAACAGCAGCAGCGGCGGCAACAGCCAATAGCCTTCGTCCTGCCAGGTACGACCCTTGCTGCCCTTGGCCGCGGTGGCATCGGTGGCCTTGGGTTCGAGCACGCCCAGCGCGCGCAGATCTTCGTCGTCGCCGCTCATGGCCGCGTAGCTGCCGCCGCCAGCGCCGGCGAGATCGCGCAAGGTGGCCGGTTCGAGCTTGACTCCGACGATGCTGCCGTCGCTGCGGCGGATCGCGGCCCCGGCGGCGCTGCCCAGGCCCAGCGCGGACACGCGGTAGCCGTCGGCCGCGGCTGCGGCCGCCGCGGCGCGGGTGCGCGCATCGCTATGATCGGTCAGCAACAGGATGTCGCCGCGCTCGAAGCCGGCGCGGCGCAGCAAGCGCGTCGACCAGACGATGGCGCGATCGCCGCGCTGGCCGTCGACCGGCATCACGTCGGGATTGAGCGCGTCCAGGAACAAGGCGACATTGGCCGCGTCGTCGGTCAGCGGCGCGACGGTGAACGCATCGCCCGCGTAAGCCACCAGCCCGACCTGACCGCCGTCGCGCTCGCGCAGCAGGGTCGCGATCTTGGCCCGCGCCTGCGCCAGGCGCGTAGGCGGCAAGTCGGTGGCGAGCACGGCGCTGGACAGATCGAGCGCGATCACCAGCGGCGCCCGGCTCTGCCACAGGGCCTGCTCGGTCTGGCGCCAACTCGGGCCGGCCAGCGCGAACACCGCGAGCACGCCGGCGAGCATCGCCAACCAGGCGCCGTAACGCGTGCGCTTGTCCTGCCCGGCTTCGAGCAGGTGCGGCAGCAGGTGCGGATCGACCACATCGCGCCAGGCGCTGGCGCGACGCCGGCGCGCGCGCCACCACAATGCGATCAAGGGCAAGGCCAGCAGCGCCCACAGCCAGTGCGGACGCAACAGGTGCAATTGCGAGAACGTCCCCATCCAATCGCCGCTCATGCGCGTCGCCTCCCTTGCAGGGCGAACGCCAACAGCGCCAGCACGAACGCGGCCGCGAGCGGCCAGACGTAGCGCTCGATGCGCGGGCGCACGGTCTCGCCTGGGCGCTGGATAGGCTCCAGCCGATCGATCTCGGCGTAGATACCGGCCAGTTCGGAGGTGTCGCGGGCGCGGAAGAAACGCCCGCCGGTCTGCTTGGCCACCGCGCGCAGGGTGGTCTCGTCGATGTCGTCGCCGCCACCGGGTATCGGCAACTTGATGCCGAGCACCGACAGCGTGCCGTCGCCGCCGAAGGCGATGGTGTGCACGCGCACGTGATCGGCGCTGGCCAGTTCGGCTGCCTTCTTGGGCTCGATCGCACCGGCGGTGTTGACGCCGTCGGTCAGCAGGATCAGCACGCGCTGCTCGGCGGGCTGCGAGCGCAGGCGCTTCACCGCCAGCGCGATCGCGTCGCCGATCGCGGTTTCCTGGCCGGCCAGTCCGACCACGCTGTCGGCGAGCTGATCGCGCACGGTCGCGCGGTCCAGGGTCAGCGGTGCCAACGCATAAGCGCGACGGCCGAACACCAGCAGGCCGACACGGTCGCCGACCCGGCGTTCGAGGAAGTCGTTGAGCACCGCCTTGGCCGCGGTCAGGCGATCCACCGGGCGATCGCCGAGTTCCATGTCCGGCTCGCGCATGCTGCCCGATAGATCCAGGGCCAGCATCAGATCGCGGCCGACCTGGGGCGGCTGCACCGCGTCGCCGAGCTGTTGCGGCCGCGCGGCGGCGATGCAGAGCAGGATCCACGCCGCCCAGATCAGCCAGCCCGGGCCACGCCCGCGCACGCCGTGCCCGCCGACGGCCGCGACCGCATCCAGGCGTTCGCCGAACGGTACTTTCAGCGCCGCCGAGCCGTCGCGCGCGGCCGGCAGCAGCCAGCGCGCCAGCCACGGCAAGGGCAGCGCGAGCAGCCACCAAGGCCACGCGAACAGGTCGCGCGCATCGGCCAGGGCGCGGGCGAGCGCGTCCATCATCGGCCTGCGCCCATCAGTTCGAGGAAGCGCGTGCGCACCAGCTCGCGCAAGGTCTCCGCCTGCAGAGGATCGACGTCGCGGCGGTAACCGCCGTCGAGCAGCAGACGGCCCGCGGCCTCGACGAACTGCGGCGACTTCGCGCTGCGATCGAGAAAGGCCAGCCAGTCTTCGCCCTGCAGGCGGTCCGCCGTCGCGTCGCGGCGGCGCGCGGCACGGCGCAATAGTTCCGACATCGCCGCGACCTGCGCCGACGGCGTAGCCGCTTCGGCCAGCGCATCGTCGAACACACGCTCGATCGCGCGCCGCCGGCGCTGCCGGCGCGCGCGCCAGAACCACACCGCGGCCACGACCAGCAGCGCGGCCGCGAACACCATCCACCAGCCCGGCGCCGGCGGCCACCAGGACGGCGCCACGCTCTCGTGCACGTCGCGCAGGAGCAGGGTCGGATCGGCCATCACGCCACCAGCGGCCGTGCCCGGCCCAGCAAGGGCAACCAGGATTCACTGGGCGCATCGGTGGACAGGGCCTGCACACGCACGCCGCGCGAGGGCAGTTTTTCCAATGCGGCCGCGACTGGTGCGGTGAATTCCTGGGCCCAGCGCCGGCGCTGCGCGGGCACGCCGAGATCGACTTCGATCCGGCGCTCGCCGCTGCGGAACGGCAGCGCGGATTGCGGCGGCGCGTTTTCCAAGGGATCGGTCAGCAGCAGCACGATCACTTCGTGGTGCTGGGCCAGTGCCGGCCAGCGCCGCTCGGGCACCTGCTCCAGGCTGCGCGGATCGGCCAGCACGACCAGGCGCGAGCCCGGCCGCAGCAGACGCGTGGCGTGGTCGAGCGCGACCGCGAGACCGGCGTCGTCCGCGGGCGGTTGCGCGTACCAGCGCACCAGCGCGTCGAGCGCGCGTAAGGCGCCGCGCGGTCCCGACGCCGGCGCCACCGGCGCTTCGCGCAGGCTGCCGCGCAACGCGGCGATGCGGTCGCCGTCGCGCGCTGCCGCCCAGGCGGCGATCGCGCCGGCACGCGCGGCCTGGACCGACTTGAAACGCACGCGGGTGCCGAAATACAGCGCCGGCGAGGTGTCGGCGACGATCAGGCTCAAGCGCTCGCGTTCGGCCTGGAACAATTTGGTGTGGGCGCGGCCGGTTCGGGCGGTCAGGCGCCAGTCGATGTGGCGCGCATCGTCGCCGTTCGAATATTCGCGCGATTCGGCGTACTCCATGCCGCGTCCGCGCAAGGGCGACAGCGCATGGCCGCTGACCCCGTGACGGCCCAGGCGCGCATTGCGGCGGCCGCCGACGGCGGCGCGCAGCGCGACCAGTTCCGCCAATTGCGGACGCAAGCCGTTGGATTCGGTGGACGCAGCGCTCATGGCGATCCTGGACCGGGGCCGCGCGCCACCAGCGGCGACGCGTCGCGCCGGCTCACGGCAGCGGCACCCGCTGCAGCAGTTCGGCGACCAGGCGGTCGCCGTCCCAACCCTCGGCGGTGGCTTCGTAGCTGGGCAGGATGCGATGGCGCAGCACCTCGGGCGCGATCGCGCGCACGTCGTCCGGGGTCACGTAGTCGCGACCGGCCAGCCAGGCATGCGCGCGCGCGCAGCGCTCCAGCGCGATCGAGCCGCGCGGGCTGGCGCCCCAGGCGATCCGGCGCGCGAGCGCGGCGTCGTAGCGCGCGGCATCGCGCGAGGCCAGCACCAGTTCAATCAGATAGCGCTCGACCGCGGGCGCGACGTGCAGCGACAGCACCGCGGCGCGCGCCGCGAACACGTCGGCCAGCGGCATCTTGGTCACGACCGGCGCCACCGTACGCAGCGAGTCGCGTGCGCGTTCGCGCGCCAGGCGCAGGATCTCGGCTTCCGCGGCCGCTTCCGGGTAGCCGATGCGCACGTGCATCAGGAAACGGTCGAGCTGGGCCTCGGGCAGCGGGAAGGTACCCTCCTGCTCGATCGGGTTCTGGGTCGCCATGACCAGGAACAACGGCGGCAGCGCATACGTAGCCCGGCCGACCGTGACCTGGCGTTCGCCCATCGCCTCCAGCAGCGCCGACTGGACCTTGGCCGGGGCGCGATTGATTTCGTCGGCGAGCAGGATGGGATGGAAGATCGGCCCGGCCTGGAACTCGAAGCGGCCGTCCTGCGGACGCCAGACCTCGGTACCGGTTAGATCGGCCGGCAGCAGGTCGGGGGTGAACTGGACGCGGGCGAAGTCGGCCTCCAGGCGCGCCGCCAGCGCACGCACCGCGCTGGTCTTGGCCAGGCCGGGCGCGCCTTCGACCAGCAAATGGCCGTCGCCGAGCAGGGCGATCAACAGACGCTCGATCAGCGCCGCCTGGCCGACGATCTCGGTCGAGAGCGCCTCACGCAGTCCGCGGAAGGCATCGTGCAGGCGCGCCAGTTCGGCATCCGGCAGGGCGGGCATACGGACCGGCGCGGTGCCGGCGAGGATTTCGGGGGTTTCCATCGGCGTTCCGACGCGGGGCGAGGTCCGATTTTGACCGAACTTGGCGGCCGGGGTTCACCCAACCAATGGCACGTTCAGCTCATCGCTCCCTTTCCGACCCCGAAAACGCGAAGAGGGCCCGAAGGCCCTCTTGCGTACCACGTCCGGATCGGCCGCGCTTAGCGCTGCGCGACCTTGAGCACTTTCGGCGTCACGAAGATCAGCAGCTCGGCCTTTTCCTTGGAGCGGCCCTTCTTCTTGAACAGGTTGCCCAGGAAGGGGATGTCGCCCAGGAACGGCACCTTGGTGACGTCGCTGCGGTCGCGGAACTCGTACACGCCGCCGATCACCACGGTCTGACCGTCCTCGACCAGCACCGCGGTGTTGACCGAGCGCTTGGCGATGATCGGCACCTGGCCGATCGAGGTGTTCAGGGTGCCGTCGACCTCGTCCTTCTTGACCGCCATGTTCAGGAACACGCGGCCGTCGTTGGTGATGGTCGGGGTGACCTTGAGCTCCAGCAGCACGTCCTTGAACTGGACGTTCGGGATCGGCGTGCTGTTGCCGCCCTGCTGCGGGGAGATCGTCACGTAGCCCACTTCCTGGCCCTGGCTGATCACCGCTTCGCGCTGGTTGCTGGTGACGACGCGCGGGTTGGAGATGACTTCGCCGCGGCCTTCTTCCTGGATCGCCGAGAGCTCGATATCGAGCAAGTAACCGGCGTTGAGGATCGACAGCGCCAGCGAGCCGGCCGGGTTGTCGACGCCCAGGTTGGTCATCAGGCCGCGGGTGATCGAGCCCAGCGTACGCACCGGCGGCGAGCCGACCGAACCGCCGTTGAGCCAGTCGCGGAAGGCGTTGGCATAGGCCGTATCGGCGGCGACCTGCGAATTGCGGGTCGCGGTGTTGGCGTCGAGGTTGCCGCTGAAGTAGGAATTGTCCTTGTTGCCGCTGATCCCGAACTTGGCGCCGAGTTCGCGCGAGACCGATTCGGTCGCGATCACGATGCGGGCCTCGATCACGACCTGGTCGACCGGGCGATCGATCACCCGAACCAGTTCGCGCATCTGCTGAACCTTCTTCGGGATGTCGCTGATCATCAGCGTGTTGGTGCGCTCGTCGGCGACCAGTCGGCCGCGCTGCGAGAGGAAGCCGTTCTCGTTCTGGCTCTGACCGCCGCTACCGCCGCCGCCACTGCCGCTGCTGCCGACGCCCTTGGCCTCGGTCAGCGCTTTGTAGATGGCCGTTGCGTTGTGGTAGTTGATCTGGATGTACTCGGTGACCAGGTCGACGCGGTTGTCGAGCGCGATGCGCGCGTCTTCCTTGTCCTGCTCGTACTTGGCGACTTCGGCCTGCGGCGCGATCCACACCACGTTGCCGCTGCGGCGCTTGTCCAGGCCCTTGGCCTGCAGGACCAGATCCAGCGCCTGATCCCAGGGCACATTGACCAGACGCAGGGTCACGTTGCCCTGGACCGTGTCGGCGGCGACCACGTTGAGGTTGGACTCCTCGGCGATCAGCTGCAGCACGGTGCGCACCGGCACGTCCTGGAAGTTGAAGGTCACCGGGCGGCCGCTGTAGCCGCGCTTGGCCGAGTCGGTCGCACCGCCGCCGGCGGCGCCGACTGCGCGGCTGCCGACGGCCGAGGCGGCCTTGGGCACGATCTCGACGATGTACTCGCGACCGGTCTGGTAGGCCAGCGATTCGAAACCGCCGTTGGTGTTGAGCACCAGCTGCGTGCCGTTACCGCTGGCGCGCGCGTCGATGCGCTGGACCGGGGTCGCGAAGTCGGTGACGTTCAGCGGACGCTGCAGCGCAGCCGGCAACTGGGCGTTGCCGACGTTGATGATCACGCTCGAGCCCTGGCTGCGCAGGTCCGGCGCGGCGCCGTCGCCGCTGAACTTCAGGATCAGCTTGCCGGAGCCGCCGTCGCCGCGCTTGAAATCGATGTTCGCGACCGAGATCGCGCCCGGCAGCTGCTTGGCCGGATCGAGGCTGTGCGCGGGAGCGACCACAGGCGCGGCGGGAGCCGCGACCGGTGCCGCGGCCCCGGACGCCGGCGTCGCGGCGTGCGCGGCGCTGAGTCCGGCGAGCAAACCGACCACCAGGCCGGCGCTGCGCGTGCTGAAAGCCAAGGGGCGCCGGGCCGGCCGCGAGCATTTGGCGTTGAATACGGTCATCGTGCTATCCCCCAATCAATTGTCTTCTAACGCCACGGTGGCGGGACGTTCCAGCCAGCCACCGGCGCCGTCCGGCACCAGTTCCACCAACTCGATCCGGTCTTCGGACACGCTGGTCACCCGACCGTCGTTCTGCCCCATGTACGCGCCTGGCCGCACCCGGTAGGTCACCTTGTCGGGCGCCATCACCAGGGCGATCACACCGGGACCACGGCCGAGCGTGCCGACCATGTCCAGGCTGTCGAGCGGGAACTGTTCCAAGGTCTGCTTGCGGCGCGTGGCGTCCGGACGCGGACCGTTGCCGCCGCCCTGGTCGGTGAACGCGTTGCTGAACGGATCGCGCATCGCCTGCGCGGCGTATTCGAAGGTTTCGAACTGCTGCATCACCGGCAGCGGATCCAGCGGCGGAGCCGGACGCGCCTTCACTTCGGCGACCCACTTTTCCAGGTTCGGCGCATCGCCCGGCGTACTGGTGATGCCGCGCGAGCAGGCGGTGGCCGCCAGCAGCATCGTCGCGGCGATCAGGACGCGACCGCGAGCGCCTGCGTTGAATGTCGTACGCATCAGCCGCCCTCCTTCTTGTCGCCAGTGGGCGCGGCAGGCGCGGCCGCGGCGGCGTTAGGATCGCCGTTGGCCTTTTCCTGCGCCGACACTTCTTCTTCGTCCAGGTAACGGTAGGTCTTGACCGTGCCGGCCAATTCCAGCGGACTGTTGGGCGTGATGACCGCGGACTTGTCGCCGGCCGCAGCGCCGCGCGGACGCAGCGAGATGTCGTGCATGGTCATGATGACCACGCGCGGCAGCGAGGCGACGCCGCTGACGAAACCGCCGAACTGGTGATAGGTACCCACCATGCGCAGCGCGATCGGCTTCTCGGCGTAGAAGTCCTTGGGCTGCTCCGGACCGGGCTGGAACAGTTCGTTGGTGATGCCGGTGGCGAGCGCGGTCTGCGAAATGTCGACGATCAGGTCGGGCATTTCGGTCTTGCTCGGCAGCTGGCGCAGCATCTGCTGCAACTGCTGCTCCATCTGCACGAGCTGCTGCTTCAGCGGCTCCAGATTGGCGGCGCGGCCCTGCTTGGTCTCGAACTCGGTGCGCAGTTCCGTCTCGGTGCGCTCCAGGCCTTCGAGCTGGGTGCGCTTGTCGCTGACGAACAGGTACCAGGCCAGGCCCACGATCACCAGGCCGACGATCACGCAGAAGCCGATTTTGGCCTGCTGCGGCCACGACCCCATGTTGTTGAAGTCGAGGTCCTTGAGCGACATCTTCTTCTGGCTCACGATTCGGCCCCCTTGTTGTTGCCAGCGGCCGGCGCCGTTTCCGGCGGAGCCTGGGCGGGCGTCGGAACGCTGCCCGGGGTGGTAGCGGGCTTCGGTGCGGCGGCGGGCGCCGCGGCCGGAGCCACCGGAGCGATCGCGGCCGGAGCGGTCGCGCCTGCCGGAGCGTTGGCGGCCGCAGGTGCAGCAGCGGCCGGAGCGGCGGCGTTGGCGGCGGCGGCCTCGGCCACTGCAGCCTCGGCGCCAGCGGCCGGCACATCGGGCTGGCCGTCGCCGTCCTCGTCCTTGGGCGCGTTCGGGTTGGCCAGCTTGACCTGCAGCTTGAACTCGTACGGCAGGCCCTTGTCGGTGCCCTTGGCCTCGATGATCGACAGGTCGGGGCTGGTCATCCAGCCCGAGCCTTCCAGGTTGCGCATGTAGGTACTGACGCGGGCGTTGGACTGCGCGCGGCCTTCCAGGGTGAGGGTGTCGGCGTCCTGCTTGATCGCCGTCAGCACCGCGCCGTCGGGAATGGTGCGCACCAGCGAGTCGAACAGGTGCACCATCTGCGAACGGTTCGACTGCAGCTGCTCGATCACTTCCTTGCGCGCCAGAAGCTTCGACTTCTTCTTGTCGAGCTCCTCGATTTCCTTGATCTGCCGGTCGACCTCGGCGATGCGATCCTTGAGGAAGTTGTTGCGCTTGTTCTGACCGTCGATCTGACCGCTGTAGAACATCACGATCAGGCCCGACAGCACGAGCGCGCCCAGAACCGCCATCACGATCATGGTGACGAATTCTTTCTGCCGCTGTTTACGGCGTTCGGCTCGCCACGGGAGCAGATTGATCCGTGCCATCAGTCGAAGCTCCTCAATGCGAGGCCGCAAGCGATCATCAACGCCGGCGCATCCTGCGCGAGCGCGTGCGCCTGCACGCGCGGACCGAGCGTCATGTGCGCCAGCGGGTTGGCGATGATGGTGGGCACGCCCAACTGCTCTTCGACCATCTCGGCGATGCCGGGGATCGAGGCGCAGCCGCCGGCGAGCACGATCTGGTCGACGCGGTTGAACTCGCTGCCGGCATAGAAGAACTGCAGCAGGCGGCTGACCTGCTGCACCATCGCTTCCTTGAACGGCTCCAGCACTTCGGCCGAGTAGCTCTCGGGCAGGCCGCCCTGGCGCTTGGCCAGGCCCGCCTCCTCGTAGCTCAGGCCGTAGCGGCGCATCACCTCGTCGGTGAGCTGCTTGCCGCCGAAGACCTGCTCGCGGCTGTAGAGGCTGCGGCCGTTGCGCAGCACGTTGAGCGTGGTCATGGTCGCGCCCGAGTCGATCAGGGCGACGATGCCGTCTCGCGGCGTGCTGAGGTGGTCGGCGATCAGCGCGAACGCGTTCTCGATCGCGAAGGCCTCGACGTCCATGACCTTGGGGGTCAGGCCGCCGAGCTCCAGCGCCGAGGCGCGGACTTCGACGTTTTCCGAGCGCGACGCGGCCAGCAGCACCTGGATCATGTCCGGGCTGTTGGGCATCGGGCCGAGCACCTCGAAGTCGTGATTCACTTCTTCGATCGGATACGGCACGTAGTTCACCGCCTCCAGCTCGACCTGCGACTCGAGTTCCTCGCCGTCCAGGTCTCCCGGCATCGGGATCACCTTGGTGATCACCGAGGACCCGGCGACCGCCGCGGCGGCGTGCTTGGACCGGGTGCCGGACCGTGCGACCGCCCGCTTGATCGCCTCGCCCACCGCCTCGACCTCGACGATGTTCTTCTCGACGACGGCGTTCGGCGGCAGCGGCTCGACAGCGTAATGCTCGACCCGGTAGCGGTTGCCGGCTCGGGAGAGCTGCAACAGCTTCACTGCGGTCGAACTGATATCCACACCGACGAGGGCCGGCTGGCTTTTTGTGATGACGCCCACTGTTTTCTCCCCATGCCACAAGCGCTTACGCGCACTTCGTGTGGCCCCGCCTTAGATAACGGACTTTTCACAGGCTGGCAACCATTTCTTTCTGGAATGCCAACCGAGAACGCCTTTTTTGCGTAACGGCCTTAGCGGAAACCACCGGCCGCCCGCCCCCTGGGGCGGTCCCTGTCCCGGCTCCTCTATACTCCACGCCCACTACAACCCGCAATCGGAACCCGCTTCGATGCCCCGTTTCCGCCGTCTTTTGCGCTGGGCGCTCTATGCGTTCGCCGGCCTGGCCCTGCTCGGGGTGATCGCCGCCGGCACCCTGTACTACCTGATCGCCCCCAAACTGCCGGACGTGGAAACCCTGCGCAACGTCGAGTTGCAGGAGCCGATGTACGTCTATGCCGCCGACGGCCGCCTGATGGCCCTGTTCGGCGAGACCCGGCGCTACCCGGTGGCGATCGAGGACGTGCCGACCCGGCTCAAGCAGGCCTTCATCGCGATCGAGGACGCCCGCTTCTACAAGCACCACGGCATCGACTACAAGGGCGTCGCGCGCGCGGTCTGGCTGCTGGCGACCACCGACGACAAGCGCGTCCCGGGCGGCTCGACCATCACCCAGCAGGTCGCGCGCCAGTTCTTCCTGAGCTCGGAATACAGCTACAAGCGCAAGCTCGGCGAAATGCTGCTGGCGATGCGGATGGAGCGCGAGCTGAGCAAGGAAGAGATCTTCGAGCTGTACTTGAACAAGAGCTTCTTCGGCAACCGCGCCTACGGCGTCGGCGCCGCCGCCGAGTTCTACTACGGCAAGAAGATGAACGAGCTTGCGCTCGACGAAATGGCTTCCTTAGCCGGCATTCCCAAGTTCCCGTCCAGCGGCAACCCGCTGAGCAATCCGGAGCGCGCCAAGGTCCGCCGCGACTACATCCTCGATCGCATGGCCGAACAGCGCTTCATCAGCGCCGCCGAGGCCGCCGCGGCCAAGGCCGTGCCGATGCACGCCACCCCGCACGAGCGCCCGGTCGAGGTCTACGCGCCGTACGTGGCCGAGATGGTCCGCCAGCAGATGATCGAGCGCTACGGCGCCGAGGCCCTGACCAAGGGCTACCACGTCACCACCACCATCGACCCGACCCTGCAGATGGCGGCCGACAAGGCCGTGCGCGACGGCCTCAAGGTCTACGACCGCCGCCACGGCTGGCACGGCGTCGAGCAGCACTTCGACCTGGCCGCCAACGAAGACGCCACGACCGCCAAGCAGCGCCTGCGCTCGATCCCGGCCCAGGCCGGCCTGCTGCCGGCGATTGTGCTCGGCAACGACGCCGGCGGCGGCGCCCGCCTGGCCCTGGCCGACGGCAGCGAAATCAGCCTCAACGCCAGCCAGGGCTGGGGCGGCCGCAGCCCGGGCAGCCTGGTCAAGCGCGGCGACCTGGTCCGGATCGAGCGGATCGAGCCGCCTGCGCCCAAGGCCGATCCGAAGAAGCCCGACGCCCCGCTCGCCGAGGCGCCGCCGATGGTCGGCGCGCCGCTGGGCTACCGTCTGGAGCAGCTGCCGCAGGCGCAGGCCGCGCTGGTCTCGCTGGAACCGTCCAACGGCGCCCTGCGCGCCCTGTCCGGCGGTTTCAGCTTCGCCGGCGCCAAGTTCAACCGCGCCACCCAGGCCCGGCGCCAGCCCGGCTCCAGCTTCAAGCCGTTCGTGTATGCGGCCTCGTTCGAGCGCGGCTACAACCCGGCCTCGATCGTGCTCGACGCGCCGGTGGTGTTCCGCGACCGCCGCGGCCACATCTGGCGCCCGCAGAACGACAGCGGCAATTTCGCCGGCCCGATGCGGGTGCGCGAGGCGATGGTGCAGTCGCGCAACCTGGTCTCGGTGCGCCTGCTCGACGCGATGGGCGTGGACTTCGCCCGCAAGTACATCAGCAACTTCGGCTTCGACATCGAGCAGCTGCCGCCGAACCTGTCGATGTCTCTGGGCACCGCCTCGCTGACCCCGCTGTCGGTCGCGCGCGGCTACGCCACCTTCGCCAACGGCGGTTTCCGCATCACGCCCTGGTTCATCGACGAGATCAAGGACCGCGCCGGCGCGGTGGTGTTCAAGGAAAAGCCGGCCACCGCCTGTCCCGAATGCGGCGGCCGCGGCCCGGGTACCACGGTGCGCTCCGGCGGCCTGGTCGACGGCTTCAACTTCGGCCCGGAAGGCGGCGCCAAGCCCGATCCCAAGGCCGGCGCCACCGCCTCCGAGCCGGCCAAACCCGCGACCAAGCCGCCTGCCGACCTGGTCGTCGCGCCGCGCGCGATCGACGACCGCATCGCCTACCAGATCGTGTCGATGCTGCGCGACGTGGTCCTGCGCGGCACCGGCACCGCGGCCAAGGTGCTCGGCCGCGAGGACGTCGGCGGCAAGACCGGCTCCACCAACGACCACCGCGATGCCTGGTTCTCCGGCTTCGGCGGCCCGCTGGTGACCACGGTCTGGGTCGGCCGCGACAACTACAAGTCGCTGGGCTACCGCGAATACGGCGGCAAGGCCGCGCTGCCGATCTGGATCGACTACATGCGGGTCGCGCTGAAGGACAAGCCGATCGCCGCCAACGAGCCGCCGCAGGGCATGGTCAAGGTCTCGGTCGGCGCCAACGGCGCACTGATCCCGGACGGCGGCGGCGGTATCGTCGAATGGGTCAAGGCCGAGGACCTAGACAAGATGCAGTCCTACGTCGACTACGGCCCGGCCGAAGCGGCGCCGACGGAAGATTCGTTCGACATTTTCTGAGCCGAGCCCTATTGAGCCGGAGCCCCTGCTGAGCCGGAGTTGCTTCCGGCCTCGAACCCCGCCGACGCCCGCCTCGCCGCGGGCGTCGGCCGTTCCGGCGCCGATGTGATGAGAAAAGCCGCATCGGCGTGTTAGCGTTGAAACCGCCGGCGCGGGCCGCCGGCCGCGGCGAGCCCCCTCGCCGTCGCCGTGCCAGCCGCGGAGGTCGTCATGCCACACCACGCCCGTCAGCACGCACAGCAGCATGCCGAGACCCGCACCCGCGAACGACGCCACCGCCTCGCCCACGAGGCCGCACGGCTGATGGCCGAAGGCGGCATCCGCGACTACCACCAAGCCAAGCTCAAGGCAGCCGAACGCCTGGGCATCTACGACGACGCCTCGCTACCGCGAAATCGCGAGATCGAGGATGCGCTGCGCGAGTACCAGCGCCTGTTCCAGCGCGACAACCTGGTCGGCCTGCGCCAGCGCCGCGAAGCCGCGTTGCGCGCGATGGAATTCTTCAGCGCCTTCGAGCCGCGCCTGGTCGGCCCGGTCCTGGACGGCACCGCCGATGCCCGCAGCCCGGTCGCCCTGCACCTGTACAGCGACGACCCCGACGCCGCATCGCGCTTCCTCGACCAGCACGGCATTCCCGCCGAGGCCCGCAGCCGCCACCTGCGCCTGGACCGCGAACGCAGCGACGACTTCCCTGTCTGGATATTCAGCGCCGAGGAGCTGAGCTTCGACCTGACCGTGCTGCCTCTGGACGTGCTGCGCCAGGCCCCTCTGTCGGGCGTCGACGAGAAGCCGATGAAGCGCGCCTCGGCGGCGCAGTTGCGGCAATTGCTGGCGGACGAGGAAATCGCCGGTTACGAAAGCGGCGGCTGATTGCGGGCGCGGCGATGAGCCGCGGCGCGGGCGGGAGATGTCCGCGCGAGCGATCGCGGCTTACGCCGCTCTCACAGTCGGCACAGTCCCGACGGCATCCGACGGCCGCGACTCAGCCGTAACCCCCGGCTCGATCCGGCCGCCGGAAACGAAAACGCCCCGCACTGGGCGGGGCGTTCGATGACGCGGTGACGACGGCTCAGCGCTTGTCGGTGGGCACGTAGTCGCGCACGCCGTGACCGGTGTAGATCTGGCGCGGGCGGCCGATCTTGTTCTCCGGATCGTTCTGCTGCTCCAGCCAATGCGACACCCAGCCCGCGGTGCGCGCGATCGCGAACATCACGGTGAACATCTCCACCGGAATGCCCAGCGCCTTGTAGATGATGCCCGAGTAGAAATCGACGTTCGGGTAGAGCTTGCGCTGGACGAAGTAGTCGTCCTGCAGCGCCGCCTCTTCCAGCTTCATCGCCACTTCCAGCAGCGGATCGTTGACGCCGAGCTCGCCGAGCACGTCGTGGGTCATCTTGCGCACCAATGCCGCACGCGGGTCGTAGTTCTTGTAGACGCGGTGGCCGAAGCCCATCAGGCGGAAGCCCGATTCCTTGTCCTTGGCCTTGTCGACCGCCGCCTTGACGTTCTCGGGACGGCCGATCTCGTTGAGCATCTTGAGCACGGCTTCGTTGGCGCCGCCGTGCGCCGGACCCCACAGCGCCGCGACGCCCGAGGCGACGCTGACGTAGGGGTTGGCGCCGGTCGAACCGACCAGACGCACGGTCGAGGTCGAGGCGTTCTGCTCGTGGTCGGCGTGCAGGATGAACAACAGGTCCATCGCCTTGGCCGCGACCGGGCTCAGCTCGAGCGGCTCGCTCGGCACTTCGAACAGCATGTGCAGGAAGCGCGTGGTGTAGTCGAGGTTGTTCTTCGGATAGCGCATCGGCCAGCCGATCGAATAACGATGGCAGGCCGCGGCGATCGTCGGCACCTTGGCGATCAGGCGGATCGCGGTCAGGCGGCGCTGCTCCGGATCGTCCAGGTCCAATTCGTTGTGATAGAAGCTCGCCATCGAGCCGAGCATGCCGACCAGCATCGCCATCGGATGGGCGTCGTGGCGGAAGCCGTACAGGAAGGTGCGGAAGGCCTCGTGCATCATCGTGTGATGCGTGACCTCGTGCTCGAATTTGTCGAACTCGCTGGCGGTCGGCAGTTCGCCGTTCATCAGCAGATAGGCGACTTCGAGGAAGCTCGACTTCTCGGCCAACTGTTCGATCGGATAGCCGCGGTACAGCAGCACGCCCTCGTCGCCGTCGATGTAGGTGATCGCCGACTTGCAGCTGGCGGTCGCGGTGAAGCCCGGGTCGTAGGTGAACAGACCGGTTTCCTTCGGCATCTTGGCGATGTCGATGCAGGAAGCGCCGAGCACCGGGTGCTGGACCGGAAGGGTCACGCTCTTGTCGCCGGCGGCCAGGGTCACCTGGTCGAAGCCGGGTTTATTCGGGACAGCTTTCTCAGCAGCGGATTTATCAGAAGCGGACACGAACAGCTCCTCATGTCTGCGCACCGCAGGGATGGCCGCGGGCGAGGTGGGGACAGGGAATCGCGGACATGCCGCGTCCACAAATTATCGCATACCGACGTGGAGCACCGGCTCGGACTTTGGTCGCGGGGACGGGCCGGGCTGTTCCGTTGACGGGGTCGATGCGGCGTCGGCGATGCGCTGCGCATACGGTGGATGGGCAGGACGAACGGAGCGCCGACCGGCACGGAACGCGGCCGCCGGGCGATCGGCCGCGCAAGCGCCGGCCGCGATCGCGAACGACCGTCAGGACGATTGATGGAGCGCACCGGGACCGACGCGAACGATCCGCCGCATCGGGATGCCCGCAAGCCGGCGGAAGCGAACGGCCGCTTCAGGCCGGTTCCTGTCGGCGGACCGCAAACGCAAAAACGGCCGCCTCGGAAGGCAGCCGTTCTGCGTGCAACTTTGCGCCGCGATTACTTCTGCGCGTAACGCTTGCGGAACTTGTCGACGCGACCGCTGGTGTCCATGATCTTGTGCTTGCCCGTGTAGAACGGGTGCGAAGCCGACGAGATATCGACCTTGATCAGCGGGTACTCAGTGCCGTCGACCTTGACCGTTTCCTTGCTCGACAGGGTCGAACGGGTCACGATCTGGAAATCGGTGGTGACGTCCTGGAAAACGACGTCGCGGTACTCGGGATGGATACCTGCCTTCATGGCACTCACAAATTGATGCGGGAAAGAGCGGCATTATAGCGGCCCCTTCCCGCCCGAGGCAAGTCCTGGGCTAAACGGCCGCCAGGGCAGCCCGGATCAGGCCCTGGAAGCGCTCCTGGTCGTAGCGCATCAGGATCGCGACCCGGGCCGGAGCCCCGCCCTCGCCGCGCCAGTCGACCACGGTCGCGCCGCGGCCGTGCTGCCCCTCCAGCTCGATCGCCAGGGCCCGGTCCAGGACCTCGACGGCGCCCTCGGGCTCCAGCGCGAAGGCCATCGCCAGGGCGTCGGCGGCATGCCAGTGGGCGCCGCGGCGGTCGGCCGACCACAGCCGGGTCTTCTCCGAGATGCGCTCGTAGAAGCGCGCGCGCGGGCTGTCGGCCCGCAGCCACTGGACCACGTCGTCGTGCAGGAAGCCGTGCGCGATCACCGCCTCCCAGTCCGCCAGTTCGATGCGCGGGAAGGCCTCGAACACGATGTGCGCGGCCTCCGGGTCGAAGTAGATGTTGAACTCGGCCGCCGGGGTGATGTTGCCGCGGCAGGTGACCGCCCCGCCCATGACCACGAAGCGCGCGACGCGCTCGGGCAGGGTCGGATCGAGCTTGAGCGCCAGCGCGATGTTGGTCAGCGGGCCCAGCGCGACCAGCAGGAGCTTGCCGGCATGCTCGTGCGACAGGCGCAGGATCGCCAGCGCGGCGTGCTCGGCCTCGACCTGGCGCCGGGCGGCCTCGTAGCCGACGTCGCCGAAGCCGTCCTGGCCGTGCACGTAGCCCGCGTCCGGCGAAGGATGCAGCAACGGCGCGGCGGCGCCGGCGAACACCGGCACGTCGACCCCGGACACTTCGCACAGCTTCAGCGCATTGGCGACGGTGTGCTTGAGGCCGACGTTGCCGGCGGCGATGGTCAGACCGACCAGCTCATGGCGCGGATCGTTGAACGCCATCAGCAGTGCGAGCGCGTCGTCCACGCCCGGGTCGGTATCGATAAGCAGGGGAATGCGGTCGGTCATGTAACCACTCTTTCGACAGTAACGGCCGGATCGGCCGGGATGGCGTGCAGCGCGCCTTCGTAGCGCAGCAGTTCGCCGAGGGGAAACAGGGAGAAGGCGACGGCAAAGCGATAGCGGTCGCCGTCCTCGATGCGTTTGTAGGCGTCGGTGCGCGGGAACAGGACGCGCGGCAGCGGCAGGCCGCGCAGCGCGACCGAGAGCAGGTGCCAGCGCCAGCCGCCGCCGTCGAGGTCCACGCCCAGGCGCAGGCGCGCCGGGCCGGTGCTTTCCAGCCAATGCCCGTCGGGGTAACGGCCGACGGGATGGAAGATCGAGACCAGTTCGCTGCCGTCGTCGAAGCGGCGCCGCCAGTGCATGGCTTCGCCGTCGTGGACGATGCGGACCTGAAACCCGCGCCGCGGACGATCCAGGGGAATGCCCAGGCGTCGCGCCAGGCGCTTGCCGAGGCGCCCGGCCAGGCCGGTACCGGTGGAGATCGCGACTTCGCCGCTCAGAGTGCCGCCGCTGCGGTGCAGCGCTTGCAGCAGAGGGTGCAGCCGCTCGAAAGCCGGGCCGAACCATTGCGTAGCCGCGTTGTGAGGGGCTCCCGGCATCCGGGGGGTGCGCTCCTGGCGGCGGGACACTATAGCCAGAGTTTCGGCGGTTTGTGTGGCGGGGGCTGCGAAAGTCAGGGCCCGGGCGTTTGCGGCGCGCGGCGGATTCCGGATCGACGCCAGACCGGGCCTCCCCCTAACCGCTACTCCAGGGAGAGGGCTTCAGACCCTCAAGCCTGCGATCCTGCCTGCTCCCGCTTGCGGGGGAAGGTGTCCGCAGGGCGAATGAGGACCCGGAACGAGCCCGCAACCACGCGCTCGCGTCCCCTCCCGATCAAGCCGACGCGTACCGCACCGCCCCGCCGACCCAGCGGGCGACGATGCGCTCGGCCAGTTCGGGCGATTGCGCGAGCAGTTTTTCGCCGACCTCCTGCACCAGCGGCAGCAGGTCGGCGTCGCGCGCGAGATCGGCGACGCGGAAGCCGGCCAGGCCGGTCTGGCGCGTGCCCAGCAGTTCGCCGGGACCGCGTAGTTCCAGGTCCTTTTCGGCGATCAAGAAACCGTCGTGAGTCTGGCGCATGGTCTCCAGGCGCTGCCGCGCCAGGCCCGACAAGGGCGAGCGGTACAGCAGCACGCAGCTCGACGCCGCGCGGCCGCGGCCGACCCGGCCACGCAGCTGGTGCAGTTGCGCCAGGCCCAGGCGCTCGGCGTTCTCGATGATCATCAGCGAGGCGTTGGGCACGTCGACGCCGACTTCGATCACGGTGGTCGCGACCAGCAGATCGACCGCGCCGTCCTTGAATGCGCGCATCGTCGCCTGTTTCTCGCTGGCCTTCATGCGGCCGTGGACCAGGCCGATGCGCAGTTCGGTGAGTTGCCGGGACAGCTCCTCATACGTGGTCTGCGCGGCCTGGGCCACGACCTCGTCGGAGTCGTCGATCAAGGTGCAGACCCAATACGCCTGGCGACCCTCGGCGCAGGCGCTGCGGATACGCTGCACCAACTCGGGCCGGCGCTCGTCGCTGAGCGCCACGGTCTGCACCGGCGTGCGGCCGGGCGGCAGCTCGTCGATCGCCGAGACGTCGAGGTCGGCGTAGGCCGCCATCGCCAGGGTGCGCGGAATCGGCGTCGCGGTCATCACCAGTTGGTGCGGCACGATCGCGTCGGCGCCGACGCTGCCGCCGGCGCCCTTGTCGCGCAGCGCCAGGCGCTGGTGCACGCCGAAGCGGTGCTGCTCGTCGACGATCGCCAGGGCCAGATCGCGGAAAGCCACGCCCTCCTGCATCAAGGCATGGGTGCCGACCACGACCTGGGCCTGTCCGTTGGCGACTTCCTCCAGCACCTTGGCGCGGGCACGGCCGGTGACCTTGCCGGCCAGCCAGGCCACGCGCACGTCCAGCGGTTCCAGCCAGGCGCGCAGATTGTTGAGGTGCTGCTCGGCCAGCAGTTCGGTAGGCGCCATCAGCGCGGCCTGGCGACCGGCATGCACGGCGATCATCGCCGCCATCGCCGCGACCACGGTCTTGCCGCTGCCGACGTCGCCCTGGACCAGGCGCAGCATCGGCGAAGGCTTGGCGAGGTCGGCACGGATCTGCGCGAACACGCGCTGCTGGGCGCCGGTCAGGGCGAACGGCAACGCCTTGCGCAGGCGCTCGGCCAGGGCCATCCCCTTCAGCGCGCGCGCCTTGTGCGCCTGCTGGGCGATGCGCTGGCGGCGCAGGCTCAGGTGATGCGCGAGCAATTCCTCCAGCGCGAGCCGACGCTGCGCCGGGTGGGTGCCGGCGATCAATGCGGCGACGTCGGCGTCCTGCGGCGGCCGGTGTACGGTCAGCAGGGCCTCGCGCAGGGTCGGCAGCTGCAGGCGCTCGCGCAGCTCGTGCGGCAGCAGCTCCAGCGCGTCCTCGTCGGGCAGGCGGTCCAGGGCCAGGCCGATCAGCCGGCGCAGCGAGACCGGGCCGATGCCTTCGACGGCGGGATAGACCGGATCGAGCTGGTCGCCGAGCGCGCTGCCGTCGTTATCGTCGAGCACGCGATAGCTGGGATGCACGATCTCCAGCCCGATCTGCCCGGGCTTGGGCGTGCCGTAGCAGCGCACGCGTGCGCCGACCCGGAACTGCGCGACCTGGGCGGCGCGGAAATGGAAGAAACGCAGCACCAGGGTGCCGCGGCTGTCGTCGCCGATCGCCACGCGCAGCACCGGCCGATAACGGAAGCCGCGCTCGACCGCTTCGACGCGGCCTTCGACCTGCGCCGCCACGCCCGGCTGCAACAGCTGGATCGGGGTGATCGAGGTGCGGTCTTCGTACTGGCGCGGCAGCTGCAGCCACAGGTCCTGCAGGGTGGTCAGGCCCCGCGCGGCGAGTTTCTCGGCCACGCGCGGGCCGACCCCGGGCAGGCTGGAGAGCGGCAGCAATTGGAGATCGACGGATGCCCCGCCCTTGCGCTTCGGCATCGGCTAAGCATGCCGGTAACGCGCGCAAACCAAAACCCCGGCGCCTCGCGGCGTCGGGGTCCGGTGTCGTCGCCCGGCGCGCGGCCGGGCTGCGGCGCCCTCAGAACTTCGCGTTGAACTCCACACCGTAGGTGCGCGGTTCGCTCACGCGCGCGCCGACGGTGCCGAGCACGCCCATGCCGTAGGTGCCCAGCGCGTTGATGTACTGATTGTCGAACACGTTGTTGCCGTATAGCGCCAGGCCCCAATGGCCGCTGTTGGCGGTCCAGGCCAGACGCAGGTCGGTGCGGTTGCGCGCCTCGCCCAGGTCCAGCGCCGGGCTGATGCCGCAGCTGCCCTGCGACTGCGATTCGGCGGTGCAGCGGTTCTTGCCGCGGTAGGCATGACGCAGCGAGAAGCGCAGATCGCCGGCGTCCTGGAAGTACCACTGGTAGGTCAAGCCGCCGGCGAAGGACCAATGCGGCACGCCGGTGGGCTTGCCGCCCAGGTCCACGCCCTCGGGGGTGACGTAGTTCTTGTAGGTCGAATCGATGTACGAGGCGTTGAAGTCCAGGCCCAGCGCGTCGGTGGCCTGCCAGCGCGCGTCGAAGTCCAGGCCGTAGGCCTCCAGGTCGGAGGTGTCGACCACGAAACGCGGGATGCTGGTGGTGGTGTCCAGACGCACCGCCTGGCGGTTGTCGTAGACGTAGTAGTAGGCCGAGGCGTTGAACTGCAGGCGCTGGTCGGGGAAGGCCTGCTTGATGCCGGCCTCCAGGTTCCAGACGTCCTCGTTGTCGAAGCGGCTGCCGATCTGCAGCGAGTTGAAGCCGCCGGCCTTGTAGCCCTTGGCCAAGGAAGCGAAGGCCATGGTGTCGTCGCTGAAGTGGTAGTCGACCACGAAGCGCGGGCTCAAGTCGGTCCAGGCACGCTTGGTGCGGTTGGTCAGGCCCTTGTTGAGCAGCGCCGGCGGGTCGATGAAGGCGACATCGAAGACGAAGGCCTCGCGCGGAATGCCGGCCAGACTGAAGAAACCCATCGCCTCCAGCTGGTCCAGCGCGGCGTCCAGGGTCGGCGCGTAGCGCGGATCGTTGCGCCAGCTGAACTCCTTCTCGTCGCGGGTGTAGCGCAGGCCGAAGGTCAGGTTGAGCTTGTCGGTGGCGTGCCAGATCACGTCGCCGAACACCGCATAGGACTTGGTGTCGAGGGTGTTGTTGAACTTCTCGTTCCAGCGATGGCCGAGCAGGCGGACCGGAATGCCGAAGGCTTCGAGCTGCTGATCGACGTAGCCGAACAAGTAACCGGTCGGCGTCGGCGCCATGCCCAGATTGTGGACGATGGTGTCGACCGAGTCGGTCATCGCGTTGACTTCGCTGGTCTGGCGCGCCTCTTCCTCGAAGTAGCTCGCTCCGGCGACCCAGTCGATGCGGTCGGTGCTGCCGGCGAACTTGAACTCCTGGTACAGGCTGCGGTTGCTCTCGGTATTGGTCGAGTCGACGTAGAGGTACTTGCGGTCGGTGCCGTCCTCTTCGACCCGGTTGACCGAGTCGTAGTCGCGCCAGGAAGTGGTCGCGGTCAGCGAACCCCAGTCGAAGCCGTGGTCGAGGATGAAGGTGATGCCGTCGAAACGGCGCGACTCTTCGTTACCTTCGACATCGACCGCGGTCGGGATCTTGCGCGGATCGAGGTAGCCGGCCTCGTCCACCGGCAGCGTCGGCAGGCCCGGTGCGGGCGGCAGCGGCACGATGCCGGTGGTGGCCTGGCCGAGCTGGTCGAGGTTCTCGTGGTCCCAGCTGATCAGGGCGCTGGTGCGCTCGCCCAGGCCGAGCTTGAACGCGGCGCGCGTGGCCCAGTTGTTCTCCGGGTTCAGGTCGCGGCCGGTGTTGGCGTCCTGGATCCAGCCGTCGCTGTGGTTGAACAGCGCGTTGACGCGCAGCGCCGAGTCCTCGCCGGTGGGCAGGTTGACCATGGCGTCGGTGTAGATCTTGCCTTCGTTGCCCAGGCGCAGGCGCGCCCGCGCCTCGGTTTCGCTGCCGGGTTTACGGGTCACGATCGATACCGCGCCGGCGGCGGTGTTGCGGCCGAACAAGGTGCCCTGCGGGCCCTTCAGCACTTCGATGCGCTCGACGTCGGTGAACGGCAGCAGCACGCCGCCGCCGCGACCGGCATAGACGCCGTCGACGTAGATGCCGACCGCCGGATCGGTGCCGATGCCGAAGTCGTCGGTGCTGATGCCGCGCAACTGGAAGCTGGGCTGGGTCGGCTGCTGACTGTTGACCACCAGTCCCGGCACGAAGCTGTCGATATCGCCCAGGTCCTCGGCGGCGACATCGTCGATCAGCTGCTCGGTCACGACCTGCAGCGCGATCGGCACGTCCTGCAGTTCCTGCTCGCGGCTCTGCGCGGTGACGGTGATGGTGTCGAGGTCCTTGGCCTCGGCGCGCGGCTGCGGCTCGGGCGCGGTCTGCGCGCGCGCCGGCGCGGGCGCGCCGAAGGTGAGGACGGCGCCGCCGCAGAGTGCGGCGATCGCGGTGACCAGCTTGTGTTTACGCAAGAGCATCGGGATCTTCCTTCACGCTCGTTTTCGACATGGGCGACGCGTTCCCCCGAACACGCCCGTCGCCCTCCCCACGCAGCGCACGCCCTCGCCGGGCGCTAGCCGCAATCTCCCTGCTGCGCCGCGATCCATTCCCGGATCAGCGTCACGCCTTCGCGATGCACCACACTGCGGCCGACCTCCGGCATCATCGCCGACGGGTCGTCGCTGCCCATGCGGTAGACCAGGATCGACCCATCCGGATCGCCCGGCACGATGTCGTGGCGGCGGTCGCCGGTGCCCTTGCCCGCCGCGATCGGCAGCTTGCAGCGGCCCAGGCGCAGCGGTTCGTCGGTCGCCGCGTCCAGCCACAGGCCCGAGGTGTTGCCCGGTCCTTTGGGGCTGTGGCAATGGCCGCAATTGATGTCGAGGTAGGCGCGCGCCCGCGCGTCCAGGCTGGCGCGGGCGCTGTCGCGCCAGTCGGCCGCGTGCGGCGCGGCGTCCGGCGCCGGCGCATCGCGCAGATAGCCCAATTGCTGCCAATGTGCGAGCTGGTTGGCGGGGCCGCCGGCGTAGCCGAAGTCGCGATTGAGATGGCGCGCCTTCAGCCCGATCGGCTGCAGCGCCTTGCTCTTGATGTCGGTGCCGTGGCAGCCGCCGCACTGGTTCTGATCCGGCACCTGGTAGGTCGCGCTTTCGCGGCTGCCGTCGGCGGCCTGCAGGCTCAGCGCCACCAGTTCGCCGCCGCGCATCAGCCTGGCTTCGGTCTGCTCGGCGTTCCAGACGTAAGGCAGCGCAATCCAGCCTTCCTGGCGGCGCACCAGCAGCCGGGTTTCGATCAGCCGCACCTTCGCCAGATCCAGCGCGCCGTCATGGAACTCGCCATCGGCGCTGCCGCTGCGCGCGACCACGTCGCTATCGGCGGCCTCGCCGGGCACGCGCGGGTAGTAGAAGGTCTTGCTGACCACGGTGCCGACCGGGAAATCGAAGGCGCCGTCGGCGACGTAGCGCGCCGCATCGCCCTTGGGCATCCAGACCGTGCGCAGCTTGTGCGCGTAGTCGCTGAACAGCGGCGTGTTGAGTTCGTAGGGCACCACGCCGTCGTTGAGACGCAAATGGTGGTCGGCCACGCGCAGCACGCCCCAGTCGCTGAGCAGGGCCGGCTGGCCCTGGGCGTGGAAGCGCACCGGCGCCGGTGCGCGATCGCAGGCGGCCAGCCACGACAACAGCAGCAACAACAAGCAGGTGCGCGATCGCGATCCCGTCATCGCTTAGCCGCGCTTGAGATCGATGGCCGGCAGCTTCGGCAGGGTGCAGCCGTAGCCCGCCATGTCCTTGCTCGGATTCTTGTAGCCGCCGGGACCGTCGGCATTGAGCACGCCGGACACGTCGCGCAGGCACAAGTGCGGATCGCCCGGCTTGGCCGGCCTGGGGTTGCGGTAACCGTCCCAGAGCACGTCGGGCAGGCTTCCGCTGAGGCCGTAGCTGGCGACCTTGAGGGCCTTGAGATCGAAGCCGTCGGGGGCGTCGCCGCCGCCGGAAAGGCGGTTGCCGTAGACCGAGATGCGCTCCGGATACGGGTCGAAATCCTTGGCCGCCTGCTCGTCCTTGTAACCGGTGGAGTAGACGCTGGAGATGATGATGTTGGCGGTGGCGTTGTCGCTGATGTCGTTGTCGAAGATCTCGACGTCGTCGTTGGAGTTGACGACCATGCCGCTGCCCGCCGGCACGCTCGACACAGGCGTGCCCTTTGCGCCGAAGTTGGCGGTGTTGTTCTTGTACACCTTGTTCTTGAACACCCGGATCGCCCCGCCCTGCTGCGACAGCGCCGGCATGTTGAACACCAGGATGCCGCCAGTGTTGTTGGTGGCGACGTTGTCGTAGACGTCGGCGTTGATCGTGTTCTCGATCTCGATGCCGGCGACGTTGAACTCGGCGCGGCTGTTGCGCACGATCACGTCGCGCGACTGGCCGACGTAGATGCCGGCGTCGGAAGCGCCGATCGCGACCGAATTCTCGATCAGCACGTTGCGGGTCTTGACCGGGTACAGGCCGTAGGCGCCGTTCTTGGTGCTGGGGCCGCCGGTCCATTCCACGCGCACGTTGCGGATGGTGATGTGCTCGCCTTCGTTGACCTTGAGGCCGTCGCCCTTGCTGTCCTCGATGGCGATGTTCTCGATGGTGAAGTTGCTGGCGTTGACCAGCAGGCCTTCGGCGCCGGCCTTCTGGCCCTTGAAGCTCAACACCGACTTGTCCGGCCCCGCACCGCGCAGGGTCACCCCGTCCACGCGCAGGCTGAGGCTGCGGTCGAAGCTGTAGCGGCCGGCCGGCACTTCGATCACGTCGCCGGGTTTGGCGTCGAGCAGGCGGGTGCGCAGGGTGTCGGCAAAGGCCGGATCGCCGGCCGCGACCTGTGCGCTGGGCACGTGCGCCGGTCCGGCGTCGCGGCCGCAGGCGGCCAGGACGATCACGATCGACAATGCCAGGATCAGTCTGCTCATCGAGTTTTGCGCTCCCCGTGTGGTCGTGGCCGGCGCGCTCGCGCGCCGCTGCGTTCGGGCTGCGCCGCATCCCCCATGCCGGCGCCGCCGCTCCATCCACGAGTCTCGGCCGCGGTCGCGAGCACGCGTGAGGGCAGTTGCGGCACACTAAGGGGGGATTAACGGCCAAGTTGCGAGAACGATGCCGCATCGGATCCAGGAGACGCCGCGCGCCGACATCGCCCTGATGTCGCCGAATCTGCTGTGGGGACTGTTCCGCAGCGCGGAGGAGCTCGGCGTGTCCAGCGCCGACTGGCTGCAGGGCACCGGCCTCAGCCGCGCCCAGATCGACGACCCCGGCGTGCGCCTGCCCGACCGCCAGACCGCGATCGTGGTCGAACGCGCGCTGCGGGTGCTGCCGCCGTCGATCGGCCTGGACCTGGGGGCGCAGCAGAACGTCGGCAACTTCGGCCTGCTCGGCCTGGCGATGACCACCGCCGCCAACTTCGGCGAGGCGATCGCGCTGGGCCTGCGCTTCACGCCCGTGGTCGGCAGCCTGATGCGCTTCGTCGAAAGCGCGGCCGCACCGGGCGAGATCGCCCTGGCCGGCGAGATGATCGTGGCGATCCCGGCGATCCATCGCTTCGTCTGCGAGGAGTTCTTCGCCAGCTGCCTGGCCTTGGCGCGCGGACTGGTCGGCACGGAGCTGCGGCCTCTGCGCCTGGAGTTCAACTATCCGGCGCCCGACTACGCCGAGCGCTACGCCCAGGTGTTCGAATGCCCGGTCGCGTTCGACCAGCCGCAGGACCGCTTGGTGCTGGACGAGCGCTGGCTGGCGCATCCGCTGAGCACCCACAACCCGATCGCGGCACGCCAGGTGCTGGAGCTGCTGCGCGCACAGATGCCGGCGACCCAGTCCCCCGGCGAAACCACCGCCGCGGTCGAGCGCCTGCTGCGCGCGCAACTGGCGAGCGACCCCAAGCTGGCCGACATCGCCGCGCAGTTGCACGTCAGCGAGCGCACCCTGCGCCGCCAGCTCAGCGCCGAGGGCACGCGTTACAACGCGCTGCACGACCGGCTACGGATCGATCAGGCCTATGCGCTGTTGCGCGACCGCGAACGGCCGATCGCCGGCGTCGCCGCGGCGATCGGCTACAAGGACCCGCGCGAATTCCGTCGCGCGTTCAAGCGCCTGACCGGCAGCACGCCGCGCGAGGCGCGCGAGCGGCTGCTGGACGAAGCGATGCCGCGCAAAGCGCTGCCGCCCGCCTGAGCGCGGCGCGGCGGCGGTCGTTCAGTCGAGCACCATGATCGCGTCGACCTCGAAGCCGACGCCGCGCGGCAGCGCCGAGACCTGCACGGTCGAACGCGCGGGGTACGGCGCGTTGAAGTACTCGCCCATCACCGCATTGACCTGGCCGAAGTGCCCCAGGTCGGTGAGGAACAGGCCCAGGCGGACGACGTTCTCGAGCGAACCGCCGGCGGCTTCGCAGACGGCCTTGAGGTTGCTGAAGGCGCGGTGCGCCTGCGCCTCGATGTCGCCTTCGATGACCAGGCCGGTGGCAGGGTCCAGCGGAATCTGGCCGGAGAGATAGACGGTGTCGCCGACGCGCACGGCCTGCGAGTACGGGCCGATCGCGGCGGGAGCCTTGTCGGTGTGGACGATCTGTCGGGACATGGGCGGAATCCTGTAGGGAGAGCCAGGGGGGAAAGCAGGAATGCTAAGGCGTTTGCGCCGACCGCGTCTCAGCCGCGGTAGCCGCTGCTGATCGGATAACGGCGCTCGCGGCCGAAGGCGCGGTGCGAGACCTTGGGCCCGGGCGCGGCCTGGTGCCGCTTCCACTCGCTGATCCGCACCAGACGCAGCACCCGGTCGACGGTGTCGGCGGCGAAACCCGCGGCGACGATCTCGTCGCGCGACTGCTCCTGGTCGACGTGGCGCAGCAGGATCGCGTCGAGCACGTCGTAGGGCGGCAGCGAGTCCTGATCCTTCTGGTTGTCGCGCAATTCGGCCGAGGGCGGACGGTCGATCACGCCCGGCGGAATCAGCGGCTCGCCGGCGACCGCGTTGCGCCAGCGCGCCAGGTCGTAGATCTCGGTCTTGTACAGATCCTTGATCGGCGCGTATCCGCCGCACATGTCGCCGTAGATGGTGGCGTAGCCGACCGCGTACTCGCTCTTGTTGCCGGTGGTCAGCAGCAGCCCGCCGAACTTGTTGCTCAGCGCCATCAGCAGCGCGCCGCGGGTGCGCGACTGCAGGTTTTCCTCGGTCACATCGACCGGTTTGCCGGCGAATACCTCGGCCAGGGCATCCAGATAGCCCTGGAACGGCTTCTCGATCGGCAGCGCGATCAGGCGTACGCCCTGCGCCCGGCACTGCTCGGCGGCGAGATCGTTGGACAGGCCGGCGGTGTAGCGCGAAGGCATGCGCACCGCGGTGACCTTGTCGGCGCCCAGCGCATCGACCGCGATCGCCAGCACCAGCGAGGAGTCGATGCCGCCGGACAGGCCCAGCCAGACCGAGTCGAAGCCGTTCTTGCGGCAGTAGTCGCGGGTGCCGCGCACCACCGCGCGCCAGGCCAGGGAATCGCGGCCGTCGTCGCCCTCTTCCGGCCAGGCCACCGGCGCGAACGCGCGCGTGGCGGCGTCGTAGTCGGCGACCAGCCAATGGTCCTCGAACGCGCGCGCGGCGTTGTGCACGCGCCCGCCGCCGTCGGCGAGCACCGAGGCGCCGTCGAACACCAGCGCGTCCTGGCCGCCGACCACGTTGAGATAGGCCAGCGCGCAACCGCTTTCGCGCACGCGCTGGGCGATCAGGGCATCGCGCTGGGCGTGCTTGTCGCGCTCGAACGGCGAAGCGTTGGGCACCAGCACCAGTTCGGCGCCGGCCGCGGCGGTCGCGGCCAGCGGCTCGGGGAACCACAGGTCCTCGCAGATCACCAGCCCGACCGGCACGCCCTTGACCTCGAATACGCAGCTTTCGCCGTCGGGGTCGACATCGAAGTACCGGCGCTCGTCGAACACCGCGTAGTTGGGCAACTCGCGCTTGCGGTAGGTGGCGTGGACGCGTCCGTCGCGCAGCACGCTGGCGGCGTTGTAGACCACCGCACCGGCCGCCTGCGGCCAGCCGATCACGGCGGTGATGCCGTTGGTGGTGGCGGCGATGCGCAACAAGGCGGCCTCGCAGTCGGCCAGGAAGCTCGGGCGCAGCAGCAGGTCTTCGGGCGGATAGCCGCTGATCGCCAGTTCCGGGAACAGCACCACGTCGGCGCGATGCTCGTCGCGCGCCTGCGCGATCATCTGCGCGATGCGTTCGGCGTTGCGCTCGACGGCGCCGACCGGAAAGTCGAATTGGGCCAGGGCGATGCGGAGAATCTGGGACATGGGGGCTCGGTCGGCAGGAAGGTCAGCGCGGGCTCACGGCGGCGCGGCTCAAAGCGGCGTGGCTCAAAGCGGCGTGGATCTGCTCCAGCACCGCATCGGTCCGCGCCAGGACGTCATTGTTCCAGAATCTGAGGACACGGTAGCCGCAGGCGGCGAGGAAGCGGGTCCGCCCCGGGTCGGCGCCGGAATCCGTGCTGGCCGCCATCGACTTCGACGACCATGCTGCGTTCGATGCAGGCGAAATCGGCGACGTAGGGGCCGACCGGGTGCTGGCGGCGGAACTTGCAGCCCATCAGCGCCCGGTTGCGCAGATGGAACCACAGGCGATGCTCGGCGTCGGTCATGCTCCGGCGCAGGCGGCGTGCGCGGTCGCGCTTCTGGGCTGGGCGCATCTTTGCTCTCTTTGGGGTGGGTTGGGGTTACAGCTTCTTGGTTTGGGGGCTGGGGTTGTATCGGAAAGGGCCGCCCTCACCCCAACCCCTCTCCCGCGAACGGGAGAGGGGCTAAGCCGCAGCGGTGGGTAGGAATTTGGGAAGGCGACGCGCATGTACAGCAGACGATGCGCTAGAAGCCAACCCTCACCCCAACCCCTCTCCCGCGAGCGGGAGAGGGGCTAAGCTGCAGCGATAGGTGGGGGCTTCGGGAAGCCGGCGCGCATGTACGGCAGACGATGCGCTAGAAGCCGACCCTCACCCCAACCCCTCTCCCGCGAGCGGGAGAGGGGCTAAGCCGCAGCGGTGGGTGGGATTTCGGGAAGGCGGCGCGCGCGCGCGGCAGACGATGCGCTAAAACCAAGCCCAGCGCCCTGAGCCCCTCTCCCGCTCGCGGGAGAGGGGTTGGGGTGAGGGCCGCCCGCCGACACACCCCCAGAAAGCGAAAAGGCCGCCCGAAGGCGGCCTTTCCACAACAGCGTAGCGTCCCGGCTTACTTCGCCAGACGCTTCGCGATCGCCGCACCCAGGTCGCCCGGCGACTTGACCGTGGTGATGCCGGCCTTTTCCATCGCCGCGAACTTGCCCGCGGCCGTGCCCTGGCCACCGGACGCGATCGCGCCGGCGTGGCCCATGCGCTTGCCGGCCGGAGCCGAGGCGCCGGCGATGAAGCCGACCACCGGCTTGGTCACGTGCTTGGCGATGTACTCGGACGCTTCTTCCTCGGCCGAACCGCCGATTTCGCCGACCATGATGATGCCCTCGGTCTGCGGATCTTCCTGGAACAGCTTCAGCGCGTCGATGAAGTTGGTGCCGTTGATCGGGTCGCCGCCGATGCCGATGCAGGTCGACTGGCCGAGGCCGGCGTCGGTGGTCTGCTTGACGGCTTCGTACGTGAGCGTGCCCGAACGCGAGACGATGCCGATCTTGCCCGGCAGGTGGATGTGGCCCGGCATGATGCCGATCTTGCACTCGCCCGGCGTGATCACGCCCGGGCAGTTCGGACCGATCAGGACCGCGTCCGGGTAGCCGGCAAGGGTGTTCTTGACCCGCAGCATGTCCAGCACCGGGATGCCTTCGGTGATGCAGACGATGACCTTGATGCCGGCCTCGGCCGCTTCCAGGATCGCGTCGGCCGCGAACGGCGGCGGCACGTAGATCACCGACGCGTCGGCGCCGGTTTCGGCGACCGCGTCGCGCACGGTGTTGAAGACCGGCAGGCCCAGGTGCTGGGTGCCGCCCTTGCCCGGGGTCACGCCACCGACGACCTTGGTGCCGTAATCGAGCATCTGCTCGGCGTGGAAGCTGCCCTGGGTACCGGTGAAGCCCTGGACGATGACCTTGGTGTTCTTGTTGATCAAAACGGACATGTCATTGGCCCCTTACTTGCCGGCGACGGCGGCAACCGCCTTCTTCGCGCCGTCGTTGATGTCGTCCGCCGGGGTAATGGCCAGACCCGAATTCTTCAGCAGTTCCTTGCCGGCTTCGACGTTGGTGCCTTCCAGGCGCACGATCACCGGCACCTTGACGTCGACTTCCTTGACCGCGGCGATGATGCCGTCGGCGATCATGTCGCAGCGGACGATGCCGCCGAAGATGTTGACGAAGATCGCCTTGACCTTGTCCGAGCTGAGGATCAGCTTGAACGCCTCGGTCACGCGTTCCTTGGTGGCGCCGCCGCCGACGTCGAGGAAGTTGGCCGGCGAACCGCCGTTGAGCGCGATCACGTCCATGGTCGCCATCGCCAGACCGGCGCCGTTGACCATGCAGCCGATGTTGCCGTCCATGGTGACGTAGTTGAGGTCGTGCTGGCTGGCCAGCACCTCGGTCTCGTCTTCCTGGCGGATGTCGCGCATCGCGGCCAGGTCCTTGTGACGGAACGTGGCGTTGTCGTCGCTGTTGATCTTGCCGTCGAGCACGGCGAGGTCGCCGTTGGTGAGGATGGCCAGCGGGTTCAGTTCGACCAGCGCCAGGTCCTTCTCGTTGAACAGCTTGTACAGGCCCAGCATGATCTTGGTCAGCTGGCCGACCTGCTTGGCGTTCAGGCCCAGGTCGAAGCCCAGATCGCGGCACTGGTAGGGCTGCAGGCCCTGGATGTAGTTCACGTGCAGGGTCTTGATCAGGTCCGGCGTCTCGGCCGCGACCTTCTCGATCTCGACGCCGCCTTCGGCGGAGGCGATGAAGGTGATCGACTTGGTGGAGCGGTCGACCAACACCGACAGGTACAGCTCCTTGGCGATGTCGGTGCCTTCGGAGATCAGCACCGTGTCGATCGGCAGGGCGACGCCGGCGGACTGGTAGGTCTCCATCTTGGTGCCGAGCATGGCGGTGGCGTACTGCTTCACTTCGTCATAGCTCTTGGCCAGCTTGACGCCGCCGGCCTTGCCGCGGCCGCCGGCGTGGATCTGGGCCTTGACCACCCAAAGGTCGCCGGGGATGGCCTTCGCGGCCGCAACGGCCTCATCCGGCGTGCGCGCGACGCGCCCGGCCGGCACTGCAATGCCGTAGTCGGCAAACAGCTGCTTTGCCTGATATTCGTGAAAATTCATGCGTCACCGAGGGGAGTGAAAGACGTCCCGCGCGAACAGCGGACCGTTGGACGGGCCAGCGCGAGGGGGCCGCATTGTCGCCCATCGCGGCTGGGCGAGCAAAACCGGCTCCGGCCGCGGCCCGCCCGGCCAGACCCGGCAAAGCCCGCCGCGCCGACCCCGGAGCGCTCCCGGCGCGACCCGCGGCTGGCCGGCGCGAGGCCCCGGCGCGTGGGCGATCCGTGCACTTTCGCGCATACTCGGTGCCATCCAGGTCCGAACAGGGACAGCCGCTTGCCGTCAGGTCTCGCCCCCGTCGCCGCCACCGATGCCGACCACGCGCTGCGCCGCGAGCTGTACTTCTTCACCCTGTACCGGCTGCTGGAAGCCGCCCTGCTGGCGCTGCTGGTGTTCGGACCGGCCCAGGTCCTGATCCGCGCCCCGACCCTGCCCCTGCTGGCCCGCGGCGTGGTCCTGGGCTACATGCTGGCGGCGATGCTGCTGTTCGTGTCCGGCCGCCGCGGCGACCTCCACACCCAGGCCCTGATCGGCATCATCGTCGACCTGGCGGCCGGCATCCTGGCCCTGCACGCCCTGCCCGCGGCCGGCACCGGCATCGCCCTGATGCTGGTGTTCAACGTCGGCGCGGCGGCGCTGCTGCTGCGCATGCGCTACGGGCTGGGCATGGCCGCGGTCGCGGTGGCCCTGATCCTGGGCGAATACGCGCTCAGCGAGTACGCCGGCGGCAGCGAACGCGTGGTCGGCGAGCCAGCGATGTTCGCCCTGGGCTTCATGGCCATCGCCACCCTGACCAGCCTGCTCGGACGCGAGATGCGCGCCAGCTCGGACCTGGCCGAACGCCGCGGCGCCGAAGCCGCCAATTACGCCGAAATCAACGAGCTGATCATCCGCCGCATGCGCACCGGCGTGCTGCTGGTGGACGGCGAAGGCCGCCTGCGCCTGGCCAACGAGGCCGCGATGCTGCTGCTGGGCGACCCCGGCGAGCACTCCGAGCACAGTCACCGCAACCTGGCGATCGCGTCCCCGGAGCTGGCGCGCCGGCTCGGCCGCTGGCGCGCCGACGCCATCCCCGACGAGACCCCGCTGCAGATGGCGGCCGACCAGCCCGAGGTGGTACCGCGCTTCACCCGCCTGCTCGCCGGCAGCGACCAGACCCTGATCTTCCTCGACGACACCTCGCTGGTCTCGCGCCGCGCCGAATCGATCACCCTGGCCGCGCTGGGCCGGTTCTCGGCCAGCCTGGCCCACGAAATCCGCAACCCGCTGGCGGCGATCAGCTATGCCGTGCAACTGCTGGAGGAGTCGCGCGACATCGCGGTGGCCGACCGCCGCCTGCTCGAGATCGTGCGCCAGCAGGGCACGCGCATGAACGGCATCGTCGAGAACGTGCTCGGCATGGCCCGGCGCGAACCGGCCAAGCCCGAGCATGTGGAACTGGTCGGTTTCAACCGCCAGTTCGTCGACGAATACAACAGCAGCCACCCGATCGAACTCGACAGCCTGCGCGCGACCTCGACCCAGCCGCGGATCGCGGCCCTGGTCGACCCGCGCCAGCTGCACCAGGCCCTGACCGTGCTGGTGCACAACGCCCTGACCTACGGCCGCATGCCCGGCGAACCGGCGCGGGTGACCGTGCATGCGTACCTGGACGCGAACGCGGTGCCGGTGATCGACGTGCTCGACCGCGGCCCCGGCATCCCCGAATCGGTGGCCGCGCGGCTGTTCCGGCCGTTCTTCACCACCTCCAGCCATGGCACCGGATTGGGGCTGTATATCGCCCGGGAACTGTGCCGGGCGAACCAGGCCTCGCTCGACTACGTACCCATGCCCGGCGGCGGCGGCTGCTTCCGGATCCACCTCTCAGGCACCAATGCCATGCTCCCGGCGTGATCTGGAGCACGCTTCCGGCTTGGCCGTGACGCACCCTTAAGCTATCGTGTCGGGCGGAGGACGCAATGGCTGAAACTCGTAGTGCACTGGTGATCGACGACGAGCGCGATATTCGCGAGTTGCTGGTCATGACCTTGGGCCGCATGGGCCTGCGTTGCGACACCGCCTCCAGCGTTTCGGAGGCGCGCAGCCAGCTGTCCCGCAATCGCTACGATCTGTGCCTGACCGACATGCGCCTGCCCGACGGCTCGGGCCTGGAGTTGATCGCCGAGATCAGCCACAAGCATCCGGACACCCCCGTCGCCATGATCACCGCCTTCGGCAACGTCGAAGCCGCGGTCGAGGCGCTCAAGGCCGGCGCCTTCGATTTCGTCGCCAAGCCGGTCGAGCTGACCGTGCTGCGCGACCTGGTCCGGCACGCCCTGGAACTGAACGAGGGCCGCCGCAGCACCGCCGAGACCGTGGCCTCGCGCCTGTACGGCGAGTCGCCGGCGATGGCGAAACTGCGCCAGACCATCGGCAAGGTCGCGCGCAGCCAGGCCCCCGTCTACATCGCCGGCGAGTCCGGCGTGGGCAAGGAGCTGGTCGCCCGCACCATCCACGCCGAGGGCGGCCGCGCCAGCGGCCCGTTCGTGCCGGTCAACTGCGGCGCGATCCCGGCCGAGCTGATGGAAAGCGAGTTCTTCGGCCACAAGAAGGGCAGCTTCACCGGCGCCCACGCCGACAAGCCCGGCCTGTTCCAGGCCGCCGACGGCGGCACCCTGTTCCTGGACGAAGTCGCCGAGCTGCCGCTGCCGATGCAGGTCAAGCTGCTGCGCGCGATCCAGGAGAAGTCGATCCGCCCGGTCGGCGCCCAGGCCGAAGTCGTGGTCGACGTGCGCATCCTCTCGGCCACCCACAAAGACCTGGCTGCACTGGTCGCCGACGGCCGCTTCCGCCAGGACCTGTACTACCGCATCAACGTGATCGAGCTGCGCGTGCCGCCGCTGCGCGAGCGCCTGGACGACCTGCCCGGCCTGGCCAGCAAGGTGCTCGAGCGCCTCGCCAACGCCCAGGGCCGCCCGATCCCGCGCCTGGGCGACGACGCCCTCGAAGCGCTGCGCGCCTACGCCTTCCCGGGCAACGTGCGCGAGCTGGAAAACATCCTCGAACGCGCCCTGGCCCTGGCCGAAGGCGAACTGCTCAACGCCAGCGATCTGCGCCTGCCGCGCCTGTCGACCCAGGCCCCCGCACCGGTCGCCGGCGCGGCTGCGGCCGCGACGCCCGCGGGCGCCGACCCGCGCACGCTCAACCCGCGCGACACCTCGACCAGCGCCCTGCCCTCGTACATCGAGGAAATCGAACGCGCCGCGATCCAGCAGGCTTTGCAGGAAAACCGCTACAACAAGACCCGCACCGCCGCGGCGCTGGGCATCACCTTCCGCGCGCTGCGCTACAAGCTCAAGAAGCTCGGGATCGACTGAGCGGGCCGCTACGGCGTAAAGCCATTTTCATGCAGATATGAAGCGGGCTTTTAGGCCCGCTTCGCATTTCCGGCCGCAGCTGGCCGCGCTTGGCACATGCCCGACCAACGCAGCGGAAACAGCCATCCACTTGCTCGATTCGGCCTCGCATTAAGCGACCGCACGCCCACAATGTGACGCTTAGCGTCATAGCCAATCGCGCAGGATGACCAAATGCGTCACCCCATCACGACCGACACCCCACGTCTTGCGTGATCGTCTTGTCAGTTTCGATCCAAAGACCTGCGATGGCCGCTGTTGGCATGGGTTATGCGTATTCTTACGTGCACGTGCGGCATGCACGGCTGCCAAAGGACCGAGTAGTCGGGCCTGCAGGTACGTGAAGTTCACCACTCCTAGGGGAAACACCAATGAAGAAGAACCAGCAAGGCTTCACCCTCATCGAACTGATGATCGTGATCGCGATCCTCGGCATCCTGATCGCCATTGCTCTGCCGGCGTACCAGAACTACACCATCCGCACCAAGAACGCCGAGTGCCTGAACGTCTCTGCCGGCGCCAAGCTGGCTGTGGCCGAAACTGCGCAGGACCGTGGCTCGCTGGCCGCGATCACCGCCACCAACACCGGCTTCGCCTTCACCCAGAGCGACTACTGCGACACCATCGCCATCACCGCTGGCACCGGCGTCATCACCGCCACCACCCGTAACACCACGGGCGGCCCGATTGTGCAATTCCAGCTGACCCCGACGATGCCGGCGGGCAGCGGCCGCATCGAATGGCGTTGCACCGCTTCCGGCCAGGCCAACGACGCGCAGATTCCGGCCGAGTGCCGCTAATCGCTTAGCGTAGTTCGTGGTTGCTGTATCGCTAGTGCGACACCCGAGAAACCCCGGCGAATGCGCCGGGGTTTCTCTTGAGGCCACCAGCCCAGTGCTGAGAGCCGAGCCATATGGTCTTTCCCCCGGGACCCGATCCGATGCCCACGCAGGCGCATCGCCTACTATCGCCGGGAAACTGTTATGACCAGCCAACGTGGTTTCACCCTGATCGAACTGATGATCATCATCGCGATCATCGGCATCCTGACCGCGATTGCGCTGCCGCTGTATCTCGACTACACCGCGCGCACCAAGAACAGCGAATGCCTCAGCATCTCAGCCGGTGCCAAGCTGTCAGTCTCCGAAACCGCCCAGGATCGCGGCTCGCTTTCCCTTGTGTCTGCGACCAACACTGGATTCGAATTCACCGGTTCCGATCATTGCGCCAGCATCGTTGTAGGCAACGGCGGCGTGATCACGGCCACAACAGCGACCGGCACCGGTACGGTAGTGTTCACCCTGAGACCGACGTCGCGACTGGGCGGTCTGGATTGGACTTGCACGGTGCCCAACGGGACGAATATGGTTCTGGTGCCGGCCGAATGCCGAGGCTTATGACCGGAAGCACCGCGATCGGGCCTCGAAGCCCGATACAGCGGCAGATAATCCGGTCAACGGTCGACCTCAACTAGGAATCAAAAGTGCTACCAAGGCTGTTTCTCTATGCGGCCTTGGCCGCCTCGTTCCTGCTGTACGGGATCGGGCTGTCGGGCCCCTTCCTGTTCGACGACGCCATCAATCTCGCTCCGCTCGGCCCTTGGCTGACGGGCGATGTCGGCTGGCAGTCGGTAGTGTTCGGAAACGGTTCCGGCCTGCTCGGCCGCTCCGTATCGATGGCCTCGTTCCTTCTCAGCGCAATGATCGGGGGCGCAAACCCTTATTACTTCAAACTGGGCAACTTGCTGGTTCACCTAGCCTGCGGCCTGCTCGCGTATGCGTTGCTACGACGCATGATGGCGAAAGATTCGAGCCTGGCCCCGCGCGCCGCAGCTATGGCGGCGGCGGCCACCGCATTGTGGCTGTTGCATCCGCTGCACGTGAGCACGGTGCTGTACGTCATCCAACGCATGGCGCAACTGAGCACATTGTTTGTACTGGCCTCGTTGCTGGTCTATGTGCACGGTCGCAATAAACTAGCCAACGATCAACGTCGTCAGGCTCTGTTCTGGCTGTTCGGGGCATTTCCGGCGCTGGTCGTACTGGGACTGTTGAGCAAGGAGAACGCTGCCGTCGCACCCGCCCTGTGCCTGGTGCTGGAACTGGCCTATTTCTCGAGAGAGTCCGCGCAACGCCGGTTGCTCGGCACATTCTACGGGCTAGGCCTACTGTTACCGGCGATGCTCGGAGTCTTGACGATCTTGCTGCGCCCCAACCTGTTGCTGGTCGGTTACGAAATCCGCGACTTCAATATGTACGAGCGGTTGCTGTCGCAAAGTCGGGCGCTGGTCGCGTATCTCGGCATGCTGATATTTCCGCGCGGTCCGCAAATGGGCGTTTACACGGATGGTTTCGCGACTTCGACGGGATTGTTCGCCCCGTTGACGACGTTCTTCTCGATCCTGACGCTTGCGGCTATAAGCGTCGTCGCGATCCGGCTACGTCGCCGAGCGCCCAGCGTGTTCGCTGGTTGGTTCTTCTTCCTGGTCGCTCATGCTATCGAGTCCAGCGTATTGCCGCTGGAGCTCTACTACGAACATCGCAACTATCTGCCCTCGATAGGCCTGTTGCTCATGCTGGCCGGTTTGTTGGCAATGCTCCCCGGCTTCGCCGACCCACGCCGAAGCTTTCGCGCTGCGCTTGGCGTCGCTGTAGGACTAGCCGCCCTAGGTCTAAGCGCGATCACCTGGCAACAGGTTCTGGTGTGGCGCAGCAAAGACGCCATCGTCGACCAAGCCATCGCGAATCAGCCGAATTCGGTACGCGCCGTCCAAGCCAAGGTGGTGGATGAGATCAATCGCGGCCAGTACGAAACGGCGATGCGCCTACTGGCGCCGCTGGCGGCCGACTCGGAGCCCCGTACGCGCCTGTTGGCCCACCTGGATATGGTTTCGATCAGCTGTTTGAGTGGTAGCGAAACCGACCCGGAATGGCTGAATGCGGCAATCGCGGACGCGCGTCGGAAAATGACGGTAGGCGAGATCCAGGCAGTGGGCCTGCTGGTCCAAGTCAGTAAAGAGGGGCGCTGCCATGGGTTGGACGATGAACGTATCGCCGGCGCCATCGTCGCGATCGCCGACGCCGCGACCGCGCAGCGCGACGACATTCTGCCGAAGTGGCAACTCCGCTATGCCGCCGCGCTGGTCTACGCCCGCTCCGAAAACTGGCCACAGGCTCTCAGCCAAGCCCGGCTCGCATGGCAACCGCAATCGGCACCGGAGATCGGAGGTCTCCTAGTACAGGCGCTTGCACGCAATGGACGTAGCGCGGAAGCCGAGCGCCTGCTGGAGCAGCTCGCGAAGCGTATCGATGCCCGCGACAAGGGTGGACAGGTCGTATTGTCGACCGCTCGGGCTGCGATTGATGCGTCGCGTGCAGCAGCTGAAGTCGCACCCTTATCAGCAGACGGCACACTCCCATGAGCCCGGTCGACGCCCGAACCCCCTTCTTAGTCTTCGCTGCCCCGGACATTCAGGAAGAGGAAATCGCCGAGGTCGAAGCCTGCCTGCGTTCTGGTTGGCTGGGAACCGGGCCGCGAGTGGCGCGATTCGAAGCCGATTTCGCCGTCTACCAAGGCCTGACGCCGAGCCAAGTAGCCGGCGTGAACTCCTGTACGGCAGCGCTGCACGTAAGCATGGTCGCTGCAGACCTGGAGCCGGGTAGCGAAGTCATCACCACACCCCTCACCTTCTGCGCGACCGTGAATGCCATCCTGCATGCGGGGTTGGTGCCGGTACTGGCCGATGTCGATCCGCTTACCCAAAACATCGATCCCGAGGCCATTGAGGCGGCTATCACGCCGCGGACCCGCGCCATCCTGCCTGTGCATTTCGCTGGACGCCCCTGCGAAATGGATCGGATCATGGCTATCGCGCGCAAACATGATCTGGTCGTCATCGAGGACTGCGCGCACGCGATCGAAACGGAGTTCCGCGGGCGCAAGGCTGGAACTTTCGGCGATTTCGGCTGTTTTAGCTTTTACGTCACCAAGAACGTCGTGACCGGCGAAGGCGGCATGGTGATCGGCCAAGACGCGGCGAAGATTGCCCGCGCCCGTACGCTGGCGCTCCACGGCATGAACAAGGACGCTTGGCATCGCTTCAGCGACAAAGGTTATCGGCACTATCAGGTCGTGGAATGCGGATTCAAGTACAACATGATGGACCTGCAGGCGGCGATCGGGTTGCACCAACTGGCTCGCGTGGAAAGCGCTTGGCGCCGACGTCGTGAAATCTGGCAACGCTACGACCTCGAACTAGACCCTACCGCGCTGGGCCTACCGGCGTCCGCGAACGCTGACATGCGCCATGCTTATCATCTCTATACCGTTATGGTGAATGGAACCCGCGCCGGCATCAATCGCGATACATTCCTGGATCGAATGAACCAGCTCGGCGTCGGCACCGGCGTGCACTACCTTTCGCTGCCGGAGCATCCCTATTACCAGCAACGATTGGGCTGGCACCCGGAGCACTACCCGAACGCGACTCGCATAGGTCGAGAGACGGTTAGTTTGCCGCTCTCCCCAAAGCTGACCGATGCCGATGTGGACCGAGTAATCGCCACCGTAGGTCGCGCGCTCGAACCGGCCGCTTAATCGACTGTACGCGTGTTCACTCGGCCCCATTTCTCCATTGCGCCGGCACGCCCAGCAACAAGCCCGCAGACTCCGGACTGTCGACCACCACGGCTCCCGCACCGACAACCGATCGGTCCGGCATGCGAATGCCGTCCAACAGTGTGGCGCCAGCTCCGATCCAACAACCGGCCCCGATGGTGACTCCAACGCGAGTGGGCGGGTAACGCGAGATCAGCGGCGCATCATGCGACGCGCCGACATCAGAATGGGTTAACACGATCGACCGCGCAGAGAGCGTGGACTTTTCACCTATTCGCAATGGACCGGCCAGGTCCAGCAAACAATCGACGCCGATGAAAACATCCCGCTCCACGACCAGATGCCTAAAACCGAGCTCGTAGTTCATGAACCGACACTCGTGCACACGAACGTTCGCGCCAATGCTCGCCCCGAGCAGACGCAAGGCCGCGGCGCGCCAACGAGGATGCGGCATCCATCTCAGCACTCGCTCGGCGAGCACGAACCAGACCATGCTCAAGGTTTCAGCCATGCCGCTTCCTCTGCCTCTTCATGAGAGCCAATCCGGCGGTCGCGAAGGTCACAGAGGCGATATCCACCGCGATCAACCAAATACGCGACCACAACGTTAACGCCAGTAGCTGCCCATCAGGCGCCAGAGCCTGAAAATCTGCCAGCCAAACGAAAACAGCTTCGCGCACCCCCAGCCCGCCGGGCAAGACCGAAGCGAATCCGGCGACCACCGAAATACCGGAAACGGCGACCAAACCCAAGGCCGCATCGCGCGGCTGACCCAAACTGCCCTGATAAAAGGACCACCATGCCGCATTGGCGAACACGGTGGTCGCAAGAAACGCAACCGTGCTGGCTCCCGCATGCCGTTTTAGCCAGTTGCCGAGGAGGAGAAATCTTGGCGAGAAAATCGCTATCACGCGGCCGCTGGCGAGCAATGCCAGCCAGAGCATCAGGCTCAGCACGCCGACAGCGGCGGCAGCGGCGAACGCCCCTTGCCGCAGGATCACCAGAGCTGCGGCTGCGGACGCACATTGCGCCGACGAGATGATCGCCATCAGGAACAGGTTCACCCACAACACGTCCTTCCATGAGGTCGAACCGCCCAGCATCAAGCGTTGCTGCGTTACGCCCCAGATCTTTCCGGGTACGTACTTCGCCGCTTGCGAGGCCATGAACACCAGTCGGCCCTTCCATTGGTGCGACGGCGTGACGCACCGCGCGAAAAGCCATGCCAGCGGCACGAGGTGTAGGACCGCCAGTAACACTGAAACGGCCGCCCAACCCGGGTGAATGCCAACGGGCCGGAATCCCTGACTCAGGAACACTTCGCGTGTCGAATGCAGTAAGAAGCCGATCGCAGATAAGGTCAACGCCAGCAGAGCCACACGCGCGCTCCATGTTGGCGCTAAACGTGTCCCCATAGGTTTCGCATCAGTTCCTTGTCTATCAGGTTGCATCGGGACTCCGAAACGTCGTTTCCAGGCGTGCGGCCACGTCAGGTAGCGAGAACGTACGAGCCAGCTCGGTGATTGCTGGCGCGTAGCTGGATGCCGATGCATGCATGGCTATGCTGATGGAACGCGCGAACGCTTCGGCGGTCGCTGCTTCAGCGATGAAACCTTCAGCAGGCGTCAATAAATCTGGGAGATCACCTACCGGATTGGCGATGATAGGCAAACCGAACTTCAGAGCATCCGAGAACACCAAGGGGATGCTCTCTACCCGCGAAGGCAATAGCAGGTAGTCCGCTTCAGCCAACATATGCTCGGCCTCGATGCGCCCTAAGAAACCGCTCAATCGTACCGGCCTGCCCTGGGCGACGAGACATTCACATCCAGTGCGTACTCTCTCCTCGAGTGGACCACCGCCGGCGATGTGCACAGCTCCGATCCGTGACCAGGTCTCTTCATCGAGCATACCTAGCGCCTGGAGCAGTAAATCCACCCCTTTGTTCTCGTGCCATCGGCCTAGAAACATCAATCTGTACGGCGGCGCGTCGTTAAGCGGCCGAATCCGCCGACCACTACGGATTCGGGAGCTCGGCAAGAATTCCACAGCTGTTCCTGCGACACGTTCGGCCTCGCGCGCCAACCCCACACCGTCCGCATAGCGATGCGTGGCGCCCCGAATCACGCCCCCCAGAACTCCGCGCACGATAGGCAGCCGCCCCAACGACCAGATATCGCTGCCCAACGCCCAGACCGAATAGGGGACTGCGTGCTTTCGCTGTACGCTCCGAGCAGCCCACCCTGAAGGCAAAGCCCAAAACGCCAGACTATGGCGCAACTGCCCATCCTCCGCAGCTCTCAGGCTCTGCCTGCGCAGCGACGCTAAAGTGGAGGCTATCGACAGCCAATGCCCGGGATTGCCGGGTGAGAGCAACGACAGCGGCCGACCTGGTGCGGCGAACGTCCGTACCTCCACCCCTTCTCGAGCGGCAAGCACGGCCTCGGTTCGTCCAGGAGCGACAACCCGCACTGGTCGCCGTCTCGCAAGCTCGGCCGCGAGATCCGCCACGAATGCGCCGGCAGCCTCGCTACCGTCATCGGTCTGTGGATAGGAAGTGGTGATGAGCAGAACCGCTTCCGCGCTCACGGCTTGGCAGCCTTCGCGCTAAGAATTGTCATGTCAGGCCGGGCAGTGCTAGATGCCATGGCAGCCATCCGAATCAAATTGCAGCATGCCGGCCAGGTCGGTCGATCCAACACGAGTTGAATTCGCTCGACCAAGATGGCATCGGTGACCCGCTGCGCATGCGCCAGGACTGCGCCGAACGGTCTCCACGACCCGGCCTGCCGGCATAGGACGAAATCGCCGGCGATCTGCACGACATCACGGCCGATCCGGCCGAGTATAGGTCAGCGCCGTGATCTGCTCGGAGACCAGGCCGATCAGGAAGATGATCACCGACGCACTGAGCAGCAGCAAGCTCATGTTCGTAAAGCGCCCCATGGTGCTGTATGTGAACCCGTAGTATCCGAGACCGACCAGGAAGAAAAGCAACCCTGCTGGAGCGAACAGCTTTAGCGGAGAATACAAGGTAGCAATCTTGAAAATGATCAAAAGAAAACGAACGCCATCGCGCAAAGGCCGAATATGGCTACCGTTTCCGATGCGCTTGACCACGTCCACCGACACGAACGCAACTGGATAGGCGCTGCGGAAAAAGGCCATCGTGCTGGTCGTCGGATAGCTGAATCCGTTAGGCAGCAGGTGCAGGAACTCGCGAAAGCGGTCGGCGCGGACCACCCGAAAACCAGATGTCAGGTCGAGCACTCGATGACCGGTCATCCAGGTCGCCAACCGGTTGTAGAAGGCATTGGCCAGCCCCCGGCCAGTACTGGCCTGGCCGCTGGCCCCGCGCGCACCTACTACCATGTCGAAACCGGCCTCGATCCTCGCCAATAGTAGGGGGATGTCGGCGGGGTTGTGCTGACCGTCCGCGTCCATGAACACCAACAATTCCCCGTTTGCAGCCCGAGCCCCCCGCTTGATCGCAGCCCCATTTCCCATCGAATAGGGGGATGACAATACCCGCGCGCCGGCCGCTGCGGCCACCTCCGCGGTATCGTCGGTGGAGCCGTCATCGACTACGACTATCTCGGCTTCGGGCAAAACCGAGCGCAGGAGGGGTAACACGCGCCCCAGCCCCTCGGATTCATTTTTTGCCGGCAAGATCACTGATACGCGCATACACTCCTCCCTTCTCAGCCCAGAATACCCTGATCCCTGATCCAGCCAGAACCCGCCTAGTCCGGAAAAGCGACGGCGGTCCGTTCGCCTTGAGCGAGGTTTGGGGTAAAGTCGGTCTGGGGAAAAACCGAGGACTGCGATGTCTAGCGTCGCTACCGCCAATTTGGTGGGGATCACCGGCATTGCCCGGCGTCTGGTGCTGGACGGCGCTCTGGAAGAGTCCGCGGCCCGCGAAGCCATGGCCGCCGCCAGCAGCGAACGCAAGCCGATCGCGACCTACCTGTCCGACAAGCGCCTGGTTTCGGCCGGCCAGCTCGCCGCCGCCAACTCGATCGAGTTCGGCGTGCCGCTGTTCGATGCCTCCACGCTCGACTCCTCGCAATCGGCGATCAAGCTGGTCAGCGAGGAACTGGTCCGCAAGCATGCCGTGCTGCCGCTGTTCAAGCGCGGCAACAAGCTGTTCGTGGGCCTGGCCGATCCGACCAACACCCGTGCCCTGGACGAGGTCAAGTTCCAGACCAACCTCGTGGTCGAGGCCATCCTGGTCGACGAGGACACCATCCGTCGCAGCCTGGACCAGTGGTTGGAATCGGCCGATGCGCTCGGCGACGGCGTCAACGAGGAAGGGCTGGAGACGCTCGACGTCGGCAGCGGCGACGACGACCTGACCGCCGCCGGCGACAGCGGCGTCGACGCCAAGGGCGACGACACCCCGGTGGTGAAGTTCGTCAACAAGGTGCTGGTCGACGCGATCCGCCGCGGCGCCTCGGACATCCACTTCGAGCCCTACGAAACCGAATACCGGGTGCGCCTGCGTATCGACGGCATCCTCAAGCAGGTCGCCAAGGTACCGATCAAGCTCAGCCCGCGCATCGCCGCGCGCCTGAAGGTGATGGCGCAGCTGGACATCGCCGAAAAGCGCGTGCCGCAGGACGGCCGCATCAAGCTCAACCTGTCCAAGACCAAGCAGATCGACTTCCGCGTCAGCACCCTGCCGACCCTGTTCGGCGAGAAGATCGTGCTGCGTATCCTCGACGGCAGCGCTGCGCGCCTGGGCGTGGACAAGCTCGGCTACGAGGAAGATCAGAAAGAACTGTTCGTCGGCGCCGTGGTCAAGCCTTACGGCATGGTCCTGGTGACCGGCCCGACCGGCTCGGGCAAGACGGTGTCGCTGTACACCGCGCTCAATATCCTCAACGACGACATGCGCAACATCTCCACCGTCGAGGATCCGGTCGAAATCCGCGTACCGGGCATCAACCAGGTGCAGATGAACGTGAAGCGCGGCATGACCTTCGCCGCCGCGCTGCGCAGCTTCCTGCGCCAGGATCCGGACGTGATCATGGTCGGCGAAATCCGCGACCTTGAGACCGCCGAAATCGCGATCAAGGCCGCCCAGACCGGCCACATGGTGCTGTCGACCCTGCACACCAACGACGCCCCGCAGACCATCGCGCGCCTGATGAACATGGGCGTGGCACCGTACAACATCACCTCGTCGGTGACCCTGGTCATCGCTCAGCGCCTGGCCCGGCGCCTGCACGACTGCAAACGCGAGGTCCACCTGCCCGAGCACGCGCTGCTGGCCGAGGGCTTCAGCCACGACGAGATCGTCGGCGGCCTCAAGATCTACGAGCCCGCCGGCTGTCCGGACTGCACCGAGGGCTATAAGGGCCGTACCGGCATCTACCAGGTCATGCCCATGACCGAACAGATCCAGGCGATCGTGCTCGAAGGCGGCAACGCGATGCAGATCGCCGCCGCCGCATTGAAATCCGGCGTCCGCGACCTGCGCCAATCGGCGTTAATGAAGGTCAGGAACGGCGTCACCAGCCTCTCCGAAATCAACCGCGTTACCAAGGACTAAACCATGTCCGCGACCCGCACCGCGACCAAGCAGCAGACCCCCGTCCGCCGCCCCAATCCGCTCGAAACCTTTGTCTGGGAAGGCAAGGACAAGCGCGGCATCGTCATGAAAGGCGAACAGTCGGCGAAGAACGCCAACATGCTGCGCGCCGAGCTGCGCCGCCAGGGCATCACGCCCGGCACGGTCAAGCCCAAGGGCAAGCCCTTGTTCGGCAGCGCCGGCAAGCGCATCACGCCGCGCGACATCGCCATCTTCAGCCGCCAGATCGCCACCATGATGAAATCCGGCGTGCCGATCGTGACCTCGCTGGAGATCATGGCCGGCGGCCAGAAGAATCCGAAGATGAAGGCGCTGATCAATACGGTCCGCGCCGACCTGGAAAGCGGCTCCTCGATGCACGAGGCGCTGAGCAAGCACCCGGTCCAGTTCGACGAGCTCTACCGCAACCTGGTCAAGGCCGGCGAATCGGCGGGTGTGCTGGAAACGGTGCTCGACACCGTCGCCAGCTACAAGGAAAACATCGAAAGCCTGAAGGGCAAGATCAAGAAGGCGCTGTTCTACCCGGCCACGGTCGTGGCGGTGGCGATCCTGGTCAGCGCGATCCTGCTGATCTTCGTGGTGCCGCAGTTCCAGAAGACCTTCGAGAGCTTCGGCGCCGAACTGCCGGCGTTCACCCTGATGATCATCGGCGCCAGCGATTTCATGATCGCGTACTGGTGGGCGGTGCTGCTGCTGGTGATAGGCATCGGCGTGGGCTTCATCATGGCCAAGAACCGCTCGCCCGCGTTCGCGCACTTCCTCGACCGCATGATGCTGAAGATCCCGGTGGTCGGGCAGATCCTGCACAACTCGGCGATCGCGCGCTTCGCCCGCACCCTGGCGGTGACCTTCAAGGCCGGCGTGCCGCTGGTGGAGGCCCTGGACACCGTCGCCGGCGCTACCGGCAACGTGGTCTACGAAACGGCCGTGCGCCGCGTCCGCGACGACGTCTCCGTGGGCTACCAGCTCAACATGTCGATGAAGCAGGTCAACCTGTTCCCGCACATGGTGATCCAGATGACCGCGATCGGCGAAGAGGCCGGCGCGCTCGACACCATGCTGTTCAAGGTCGCGGAGTTCTACGAGGAAGAGGTCAACAACGCGGTCGACGCGCTGTCCAGCCTGCTCGAACCGCTGATCATGATGGTGCTGGGCGTGATCGTGGGCAGCATGGTCATCGGCATGTACCTGCCGATCTTCAAGCTCGCCGCGACGATCTGACCGACCTGGGGTTATCCTTCTCGCATGGCATTCCTGGATCAGAACCCCGGCCTCGGGTTTCCGCTCGCGGCCGGTTTCGGGCTGTTGGTCGGTAGTTTTCTCAACGTGGTCATCCTGCGCCTGCCCAAGCGGCTGGAATGGCAGTGGAACCGCGACGCGCGCGAGATCCTGGAACTGCCGGAGATCTACGACCCGCCGCCGCCCGGCATCGTGGTCGAGCGCTCGCATTGCCCGCACTGCAAGCATCAGCTGAGCTGGTACGAGAACATCCCGGTCTTCAGCTACCTGTTCCTGCGCGGGCGCTGCCGCAATTGCAAGGCGCCGATCTCGCCGCAGTACCCGCTGGTCGAGGCGCTGACCATGCTGGTGACGCTGGCCTGCGTCTGGCGCTTCGGCTTCGGCTGGCAGGGCTTCGGCGCGATCGTGTTCAGCACTTTCCTGATCGCGATGTCGGGCATCGATTTCCGCACCAAGCTGCTGCCCGATCAGCTGACGTTGCCGTTGATGTGGTTGGGCCTGGTCGCCAGTTCCGACAATCTGTATTTCCCGACCAAGCCGGCCCTGCTCGGCGCGATGGCCGGCTATCTGAGCCTGTGGTCGGTGTGGTGGGTGTTCAAACAGCTCACCGGCAAGGAAGGCATGGGCCACGGCGACTTCAAGCTGCTGGCCGCGATCGGCGCCTGGGTCGGGCTCAAGGGCGTCCTGCCGACCATCCTGCTGTCGTCGCTGGTCGGCGCCATCATCGGCTCGATCTGGCTGACCGCACGCGGACGCGACAAGGCCACCCCGATCCCGTTCGGTCCTTACCTCGCGGTCGCGGGCTGGATCGTGTTCTTCTGGGGCGAGCAACTGGTCGGCGCATACATGCGCTACGCCGGGCTGCGCTGACCGCCATGGCCGCGTTCTGCGTCGGGGTGACCGGCGGCGTGGCCTCGGGCAAGAGCGAAGTGACGCGCCGTTTCGAGGCGCTGGGCGTGATCGTGGCCGATGCCGACGTGGCCGCACGCGCGGCCGTCGAGGCCGGTTCGGACGGCTTGGCCGAGGTCGTGAGCGCGTTCGGCAACGAAGTGTTGGCCCCCGAGGGTGGCCTGGACCGCGCGGCGATGCGGCGGCGGGTGTTCGCCGATCCCGACGCGCGCCGCCGCCTGGAAGCCATCGTCCACCCGCGCGTGCGCGCGCTGCTGCGCGCGCAGTGCGAGGCCGCGCCCGGCGCTTACGCGATCGCGGCGATCCCGCTGCTGACCGAGGGCGGCGGCCGCGAGGCCTATCCCTGGCTGCAACGCATCTTATTGGTCGACGTGCCGGTCGAGGTCCAGCGCGCGCGGGTGATGGCGCGCGACCGGGTCGAGGCCGAGCTGGCCGAACGCATGATCGCGGCCCAGGCCACGCGTGCGGAGCGGTTGGCGATCGCCGACGACGTGATCGTCAACGATGGGCCGCTGGATGCGCTGGAGCGTCAGATCGCGGCGCTGGATCGGCGCTACCGGGCGCTGGCCGCGGCTTAGGCCTCCTGCTCCCTGTGGGAGCGGCGTAAGCCGCGATCGCGCCCAGACGGTAGCGGCGCAGGCAGTCGAATCGCGGCTTACGCCGCTCCCACAGACGGAGACCCGCTCTCAGGCGGCGGGCGCAGCCGGCCAGAAACCGCGAATCGCCGCCACGCCCTGGGCGCCATGCGAGCGCGCCTCGGCCACATCGTCCGCGGCAAGGCCGCCGATGGCGTAGATCGGCAGCGACACCGCCTCGCGCAGCGCGGCGAAACCGTCCCAGCCGATCCCGGCCACACCGGGGTGACTGGGCGTGGCCCGGACCGCGCCGACCACGGCGAAATCGCAGCCCAGCGCCTGCGCTGCATGCAATTCGTCGGCGTCGTGGCAGGACGCCGCCATGGACAGACCCTGCGCCAGCGGCCGCTGCGTCCATAACCGCAGTTGTGCGGCGCGCAGGTGCAGGCCGACGCCCAGGCTCGCGGCGAGTTCGGCGTCGCCGTTGATCAATACGTCCGCGCGCGCCTCCCGGCAACGCGCCACCGCGGCGGTCGCCAGCGCACGCCAGCGCTCGGGCGCGGTCGCGGGCGCGCGCAGCTGGATCCGACGCAGGCCGGCGGCCAGGGCCCGCTCCAATGCGGACAGCCAGGCCGCGTCGTCGGCACCGGGCTCGGGCGTCACCAGATAACGGTCGGGCTGCAGCAGGGCCGCGACCACGGGGCGGTCGGCGGGCGGCATCGCATAGCGCGCGAGTTTGTCCGGCGGCACCCAGGCCAGCGCCTGGCCCTCGCGGCCGCGCACGCTGCCGCGCCAGTGCTTGAGTTCGCGCACATCCAGGCGCAGACGCTTGTCCGGGTAGGCCTGCGGCACGTCGATCAGGGCCGCGCCGACCTCGCAGTCGATGCCGAGCTCTTCATGCAGCTCGCGCCGCAGGGCAGCCTCGGGCGATTCGCCGAGCTCGCGCTTGCCGCCGGGGAATTCCCACAGCCCGGCCAGGTCGCGGCCTTCGGTGCGGCGGGTCAGCAGGATCCGGCCGCGGGCGTCGCGGATCACGCCGGCGACCACCTCGACCACGCGCTCGGAGCGGACCAGCTGCGGCACGGCGATCGGATCGCTCATGGTCATGAAAGGGGTGGCGACCGGCGCGGCTTCGGCGGCGGTCGCGGAGATTCGACCCTCAGCCCACCCTCTCCCGCAGACGGGAGAGGGCGGTCAGTGTCAGGCCAGCTGCCCATGGCAGTGCTTGTACTTCTTGCCGCTGCCGCAGGGACAGGGATCGTTGCGGCCGACGTTGGCGAAGGCTTCCTCGGAGACCTCGGCGGCCTCCTCGTCGGCGCCGAAACCACCGGCGGAGGCGTGCTGGAACTGCATCTGCCGGGCCTGGGCCTCGGCCTGCGCGCGTTCCTGCGCTTCCATCGCCGCGATCTCTTCCTCGTTGCGGATGCGCACGCGCGACAACAGCGTGACCACTTCGCGCTTGACCTTCTCCAGCATGTCCGAGAACAGCTCGAAGGCTTCCTTCTTGTATTCCTGCTTGGGCTGCTTCTGGGCGTAGCCGCGCAGGTGGATGCCCTGGCGCAGGTAGTCCATGCGCGCCAAGTGCTCCTTCCAGTTCTGGTCGAGCACGTTGAGCATGATGTGCTTCTCCAGCATGCGCATGGTCTCCGCGCCGAGCTGGTTTTCGCGATCGGCGAAATGCTGATTGACCGCCTCGACCACGCGCGCGGCTACGCCCTCGGCGTCGAGCTCGTCGTGCTGGCGCGCGAAATCGACCAGCGCCACCTGCACGCCGAATTCTTCGGCGATGCTGGCTTCCAGGCCCGGCAGGTCCCACTGCTCGTCGACCGAATTCGGCGGCACGTAACGCGCGACCAGGTCGGCGACCACGTCTTCGCGGATGCCGTCGACGTTGTCCTGCACGCTCTCGGCTTCCAGCAGCTCGTCGCGCTGGCCGTAGATCACCTTGCGCTGATCGTTGTTGACGTCGTCGAAGTCGAGCAGGTTCTTGCGGATGTCGAAGTTGTGGGCCTCGACCTTGCGCTGCGCGTTGGCGATCTGCTTGGTCACCAGCGGGCTTTCGATGATGTCGTCTTCCTTCAGGCCCATGCGCGCCATCACGCGCTGCACCCAGTCGGCCGCGAAGATGCGCATCAGGTTGTCTTCGAGCGACAGATAGAAGCGCGAGGAACCCGGGTCGCCCTGGCGACCGGCGCGGCCGCGCAGCTGGTTGTCGATACGGCGCGACTCGTGCCGCTCGGTGCCGACGATGTGCAGGCCGCCGGAGGCCTTGACCGCGTCGTGGCGGCGCTGCCATTCGGCCTTCAGGCGCGCATGGGTCACCTCGTCGACCGGCTGACCGTCGTTCTGCGCCACCAGGTCCGCCAGTTCGCTCTCCAGCGAGCCGCCGAGCACGATGTCGGTACCGCGGCCGGCCATGTTGGTGGCGATGGTGATCGCGCCGGGGCGGCCCGCCTGGGCGACGATGTTGGCTTCGCGCTCGTGCTGCTTGGCGTTGAGCACTTCATGCGCGACGTTGGCCTCGCGCAGCTGCTGGCTGAGCATTTCCGAGACTTCGATGGAGGTCGTGCCGACCAGCACCGGCTGGCCGCGGCTGTGCGCGTCCTTGATCTCGTTGAGCACCGCGCGGTACTTGCCGGCGCGGTTGAGGAACACCTGGTCCGGATGGTCCTTGCGCACCATGGTCCGGTGGGTCGGGATCACGATCACTTCCAGGCCGTAGATGCTCTGGAATTCGTAAGCCTCGGTGTCCGCCGTACCGGTCATGCCGGCCAGCTTCTTGTACATGCGGAACAGGTTCTGGAAGGTGATCGAGGCCAGCGTCTGGTTCTCGCGCTGGACCGGCACGCCTTCCTTCGCCTCGACCGCCTGGTGCAGGCCGTCCGACCAGCGTCGGCCGGCCAGGGTGCGGCCGGTGAATTCGTCGACGATCACCACTTCGCCGTCGCGCACGATGTAGTCGACGTCGCGCTGGTAGATCGCATGCGCGCGCAGCGCCGCGTTGAGATGGTGGACGACGCTGAGATTGTTGGCGCCGTACAGGCTGTCTTCCTCGCCCTGCAGGATGCCGGCGCGGCGCAGCAGGTCCTCGGCGTGCTCCTGGCCGGACTCGGACAGGTGCACCTGCTTGCCCTTCTCGTCGACCCAGTAATCGCCCTCGCCGTCTTCCTTCTCCTGACGGATCAGCGACGGCACGATGCGGTTGACCTTGATGTACAGCTCCGGCGACTCGTCGGCGGGGCCGGAAATGATCAGCGGGGTACGCGCCTCGTCGATCAGGATCGAGTCGACTTCGTCGACGATCGCGTAATGCAGGCCGCGCTGGAAGCGGTCTTCCTTCGACAGCGCCATGTTGTCGCGCAGGTAGTCGAAGCCGAATTCGTTGTTGGTGCCGTAGGTGATGTCGGCGGCGTAGGCGGCGTGCTTGTCGCTATGCGCCATACCGGGGTAGACCACGTCGACGCTCAGGCCCAGCCAATTGTACAGACGACCCATCCAGGCCGAGTCGCGGCGCGCCAGGTAGTCGTTGACGGTGACCACGTGCACGCCCTTGCCTTCGAGCGCGTTGAGGTAGACCGGCAGCGTGCCGACCAGGGTCTTGCCCTCGCCCGTGCGCATCTCGGCGATCTTGCCCAGGTGCAGGACCATGCCGCCGATCAGCTGCACATCGTAATGACGCATGCCGAGCACGCGCTTGGAGGCCTCGCGGCAAACCGCGAACGCTTCCGGCAGCAGCTTGTCCAGGCTCTCGCCGTCGGCGATGCGCTGCTGGAACTCGGGGGTCTTGGCCTGCAGCTGCGCGTCGGAGAGCTTCTCCATCTCCGGTTCGAGGGCGTTGATCTTGACGACGGAGCGTTGCAGTTGGCGCAGCAGGCGATCGTTGCGGCTGCCGAAAACGCGGGTAAGCAGGCTGTTGAGCATGAACGGGTCCGTGAAGCGAAACAGGAATCCGGGGGCGGAACGCGTTAAGAACGCTTAACCGCCGACGAGTTCCCGATTGAGAAGGTCCAGAGACGGAATCGGAGCGCGTGGCGCCCCGATCGCATCGAGCCTGGTCTTAAGCCAACGCTCATTCTAGCTTGGGCCGGAGTCTGGTGCTTGCAAGGGGGAATGGCGGGCGGCTGAGGGCGTATTCATGCGTTGCGGGGGCCTGGAAATGCGAACGGCGCCCGGATGGGGCGCCGTTGGGCGGTGCTTCGGGCTAAGGAGGTGAGCTGATGGGCGCTTCCGGCCCGCCGCAGCGCGGCGGGCGTTCGTCAGGCCCGCGAGCCGGTGGCTCGCAAGCGGGCTCGCCTCAGCCCCGCAGCGGCGACTGCTGGTTCAAGAACTTGACCGGGTTCACGACCCGACCGTTCTCCCAGACCTCGAAATGCACGTGGGCGCCGGTCGAACGGCCGGTGGAGCCGGCCTTGGCGACTTCCTGGCCCGCGCGGACCAGCTCGCCGACCTTGAGCAGCAGGCGCGAGTTGTGCGCGTAGCGGGTCACGTAGCCGTTGCCGTGGTCGACCTCGACCACGTTGCCGTAGCCCGAACGCACGCCGGAATAGCTGACCACGCCGTCGGCCACGGCCAGCACCGGGTCGCCGACGTCGGCTTCGAAGTCGATGCCCTTGTGGAAGGCGCTACCGCCGTTGAACGGATCGGCGCGGCCGCCGAAGCCGGAGGTGATATAGCTGTTGGCGATCGGGGCGCGCGAAGGCACCGCGTTCATGTCGAGCTGGCGGTTGAACAGCAGCGACTCCAGCACCGAGAGCTGCTCGCCGGAAGCCTTGAACTGGCCGTCCAGCTTGGCCATGCCCATCGATAATTCCGCCTTGGGCATGTCGCGGACCGGGCCCGCGCCACCTTGACCGACCGGCTTGTTGAAATCGAACTCACCGTCCTGCAGCTGGCCGATCCGGGTCAGCCGCTCGCCGAGGGCATTGAGGCGGTTGGCCTCGGCCTGCAGCTCGCCCATGCGTGCGGCCAGGGCGTTGATCTCGCGCTGGGCGTCGCGCCGGGTGGCGTCGATCTGGGCCTGCTGCTCGCGCACCTGGGCGCGCAGCATGACGTTGTCGGCGATGCCGGCGCCGGCGCCCAGCGCCACGCCGGTACCCAGGAGCAGGGCGACCGCTACGGCAGGACGGCGTCCGCCGAAGTGGCCGACGTGCTGGAAGAACGTCCCCAGCTGCGCCCGCGATTTGTTTACGATGGTTTGATAGGTCATTAGCTCTATGTCTGATTCCAAGTCCAAACCACCAACGCGCCCCCCCTCGACCCCTCGCGACGCGCTCGAAGCGCTGCTCGCGGAGCCGGCGGGGAACCCGATCCGTCGAGCGCTCTGGCTGGACGGTCTGGACCGACGGTTACGCCCCCTCTTGCCGCCTTCGCTGGCCGCGCACGCGCGGCTGGCTAACTTCGAGAACGGCAAGCTCGTATTTGTCGTCGATGCTCCGGTGTGGCGGGCCAAGCTGCGGCTCGCGGCTCCGGAACTACTCGACGCGGCCCGTTCCGTCGGGCTGGATGCAGCTGAACTGATCGTCAAAACGACAGCGCCGGTTCCCCTGCCTGTGCAGCCGAACCGGAAAGCCTTACCCATGTCGGCGTACGCGCAAAAAGCTTTGGCGGACGCCCTGGCATCGTTGAAGGAACCCGATCCTTCGGGCTCGGATGATGCCGCCTGACCCCCGTTCGACGACTGGCACGGTCTGTGCACGCCGCCGGCAACAGGCCGGGTCGGGGCATGCTAACGGCCTAAATCCTTGAATTTGTTAAAGACGCACTAAAGATTCGGTAAGAAACCGTTAAAATTTAGTTAAAGCGTCACCGGACGTTCACGTCTGTGATCCGTCGCACGTTGGGGTCATGCTTTGTGCACCCTGTGTCCCCAGGCTGTGCCAGGGCGGGTGGCAGGCTCAGGCCGTGACCGGGTCGCCGTAGGCCACCGGCGGCGCATCCACGTCGGTGTAGGTGACTTCTTCCCAAGCCGAACGCTCGGCCAGCAGGGCGCGCACGAGCTGGTTGTTGAGCGCGTGACCGGACTTGTAGCCCTCGTAGGCGCCGATGATCGGGCGCCCGGCCAGGTACAGGTCGCCGACCGCGTCGAGGATCTTGTGGCGCACGAACTCGTCGGCGTAGCGCAGGCCGTCGTCGTTCAGGACCCGGAACTCGTCCAGCACGATCGCGTTGTCCATCGAGCCGCCCAGGCCGAGGTTGCGCTCGCGCATGTACTCCAGGTCGCGCATGAAACCGAAGGTACGGGCGCGGCTGACCTCGCGGATGTAATTCTCGGTCGAGAACTCCACTTCCGCGCGCGACTGCGAGGCCGGGATCGCCGGATGGTCGAAGACCACGGTGAAGCCCAGGCGGAAGCCGTCGTAGGGCTCGAACCGGGCGACCTTGTCGCCGTGGCTGACCTCGATCGGGCGCTTGATGCGGATGAAGCGCTTCGGCGCCTCCTGCTCGGCGATGCCCGCCGACTGCAGCAGGAACACGAAGGGACCGGCGGAACCGTCCATGATCGGCACTTCGGCCGCGGACAGCTCAATAAAGATGTTGTCGATACCCAGGCCGGCCAGGGCCGACAGCAGGTGTTCGACGGTCATGACCTTGCCCAGGCCCTGGGTCAGGCCGGTGCACAGCACGGTCTCGGTGACCAGCTGCGCGGCCGCGGGAATCTCCACCACGGGATCCAGGTCGACGCGACGGAACACGACGCCGGCGTCCACCGGGGCCGGACGCAGGGTGAGAAAAACCTTCTCGCCGCTGTGCAGGCCCACGCCGGTGGCGCGGATCACGTTCTTGAGGGTGCGCTGACGCAACATGGATCGGTGGATACCTGGCTCTTGGCGGGAACGGCCGGTCTTGAAGGTATTGGAGCTTGGGGCCTGCGACCGACTCCATCTCTATGGGGCCGGGTCGAAACCGCGCAAGATTAGCACGCAGGCAGCTGAACCTGAACGGAAAGGACGCACTGTCCTACCGGTGGTCCAGCACCGAGAAACCGACCGGCCGACCCGCCTAGGGACGGGTCGACCGGTCCAAACGCCACGCGCCGGAGCGGGCGGCGGGGTGCTGCCGCTGGCCGGGGGACGAAGCCGGCCAGCGTTTCGGGCGGGCCGCGGCGCCGCGCTACGGCCGCGGGAACGGGAATGCGATCCCGTCCCCACCGCCGCGGCGCCGTGCCGCGACCGTCTTGCGATCAGTCCGCCTGGCGGCGCAGGAACGCCGGGATGTCCAGGTAGCTGCTGTCGTTGCCGAAGTCGGCCACGGCCGGGGCCGAGGTCTCGATCGGACGCGAGCCGCCGCGCAGGCTGCCGCCGAAGCTGGGCATCGGCGAGGACGGCATTTCGTCCATGGCCGAGAACTCCGGCTGACCGGTGGTCGCGTTGCGCACCAGCTGGATCGGCGCGCGCTGCGATTCGCGGTCGTAGCCCTGGCCGCGCACCGACTGCTTGGCGGCGACGCGGTTGAGGCCGGTGGCGACCACGGTGACCTTGACCTCGTCCTGCATGTCCGGATCGAGCACGGTGCCGATGACCACGGTCGCGTCTTCGGAGGCGAAGCCCTCGATCGTGCGGCCGACCTCGTCGAACTCGGCCATGGTGAAGTCCGGACCGGCGGTGATGTTGACCAGGATGCCGTTGGCGCCGGACAGGTTGACGTCGTCGAGCAGCGGGTTCTGGATCGCCGATTCGGCCGCGGCCTGGGCACGGTCGTCGCCGCGCGCCGAACCGGTGCCCATCATCGCCAGGCCCATTTCGGACATCACGGTGCGCACGTCGGCGAAGTCGACGTTGATCAGGCCCGGACGCACGATCAGGTCGGCGATGCCCTGCACGGCGCCCAGCAGCACGTCGTTGGCGGCGCGGAAGGCCTGGATCATGGTCGCGTTGCGGCCGAGCACGGTGATCAGCTTCTCGTTCGGGATCGTGATCAGCGAATCGCAGTGGTGCGACAGCTCCTCGATGCCCTTGAGCGCGACCTGCATGCGGCGGCGGCCTTCGAACGGGAACGGCTTGGTGACCACTGCCACGGTCAGGATGCCCATTTCCTTGGCGAGCTGGGCCACGACCGGCGCCGCGCCGGTGCCGGTGCCGCCGCCCATGCCGGCGGTAATGAAGACCATGTCGGCGCCGGTCAGCGCGTCCATGATGCGTTCGCGATCTTCCAGCGCAGCCTGACGGCCGACTTCCGGATTCGCGCCTGCGCCCAGGCCCTTGGTGACGTTGCTGCCCAACTGCAGCTGCAGCTTGGCGCCGCAGTTCTTGATCGCCTGGGCGTCGGTGTTGGCGGTGATGAACTCCACCCCGTCGACGTTGCCGCTGACCATGTGCGCCACGGCGTTACCGCCGCCGCCGCCCACGCCGACGACCTTGATGACCGCGTTCGGGGCCATTTTTTCAACCAATTCGAAATGTGCCATGTCCTCGTCCTCGTTATGTGTTGCTAGTTATGGATAGTTCGCTGATACCGCTTAAAACGTTTCGCCTTCGCCGCCCTCGCCTGCCCGCTTGATCCGGACCTGCGTCCGGATCGGGAATCGGCGCCGCTGTCGCCCGGCTCGATTCCTTGAAACCCGCGTCGCTCACGACCGTTCGCATCGGTCAGAACTCGCCGCGGTACCAGTTCTTGATCTTGTTGAAGAAGCTGCCGGCGCGACCGGTCGGGATCACCGAGCTGCGCCGGGGGTGCTCGATCTGGCTGCCCATCAGCAGCAGCCCGACGCCGGTGGCGTGGACCGGGTTGCCGACCACTTCGCCCAGGCCGGTCACGTGCTGCGGAATGCCCACGCGCACCGGCATCTGCAGCATTTCCTCGGCCAGCTCGACCACGCCTTCCATCTTCGCGGCGCCGCCGGTCAGGACCATGCCGGCGCGCACGTGCTGTTCGAAGCCCGAACGGCGCAGCTCGGCCTGGATCATTTCGAAGATTTCCTCGTAGCGCGCCTGCACCGCCTGCGCCAGCGAGTGGCGCGGCATGCGCCGCGGCGGCCGGTCGCCGACGCTGGGCACCTGGATCGATTCCTCGGCGGTCGCCATCTGCGCCAGCGCGCAGGCGTAGCGGACCTTGATCTGCTCGGCCTCGGGTGTGGGCGTGCGCAGCATGTGCGCGATGTCCTCGGTGACCTTGTCGCCGGCGATCGCCAGGCTCGCGCTGTGCGCGATCGCGCCCTGCACGAACACCGCGATGTCGGTGGTGCCGGCGCCGATGTCGACCAGGACCACGCCCAGTTCGCGCTCGTCGCTGGTCAGCACCGCGGTGCTGGAGGCGAGCACGCTCAGGATCAGGTCGTCGACCTGCAACCCGCAGCGCTGCACGCACTTGCTGATGTTGGCCGCGGCCGACTGCGCGCACACCACCAGGTGCGCGTGCACCTCCAGGCGCACGCCGGTCATGCCGACAGGATTGCGGATGCCTTCCTGCGAATCGTCGAGCACGTAGTCGCGCGGGATCGCATGCAGGATCTTCTGGTCGGCCGGGATCGCCACCGCCTTGGCCGCCTCCAGCACCCGGTCGAGGTCGCCGTAGGTGACCTCGCCGTCGCGGATCGGGGCGATGCCCTGCGAGTTGCGGCACTGCACGTGATTGCCGGAGATCGAGGCGTAGACCGAGCGGATCTCGCAGCCGGCCATCAGCTCGGCCTCTTCGATCGCGCGCTGGATCGACTGCACTGTCGACTCGATATCGACCACCACGCCGCGCTTGAGACCGCGCGATTCGTGCGAGCCGATGCCGATGACCTCGATCGGATTGCCCGGCGAGTACTCGCCCACCAGCGCGACCACCTTCGAGGTGCCGATGTCGAGACCGACGATCAGCGATTTGTCGCCTTTGCGATTCATGACTTTTCCTGCTGTTGCTGCGTTGCCGCCGTGGGCGCCGTGATCGGCGCCCAGGACAGCGCGAAACCGTTGGTGTAACGAAGATCGGCGCGGGCGAGGATCTGCACCCGCTGCGCCAGCAGTCGCGGCATCAGCCGCACGAAGCGCGCCAGCCGCGCGCGCGCCTGATCGCGCCCGACCACCACCTCGGTGCCTTCCGGCGCGGCGCCGTTGACCAGGCCGAGCGTGCAGCTGCCGCGCTGGTCGATCTCGACCCGCTGCACGTCCATTCCGATCGGCGCGAACATCGCGCGCGACTCGTTGTAAAGCGCGACCACTTCGGCCACGCGCGTATCAGGCCCGGCGAACTGCGGCAGCCCCTTGGGCACCTCGACGCCCTGCGACGGGAACAGCCGGCCCTGCTCGGACAGCAAGCGGTCCTTGCCCCAGCGCGCGAACGGACGGTGCTCGGCTACGCTCACTTCCAGCACGTCCGGCCAGCGCTTGCGCACTTCGGCGTGTTCGACCCACGGCAGCCTGGCGACCGCGCCCTGCGCCGAAGCCAGATCGACCGCGAAGAAGCCGCGCTGCGCGTACGGCAGCAGCGTGCGTCGCAGCAGCGCCTCGTCGACCCGATCGAACTGCCCGGTCACGCGCAGCTTGCGCAGCGGCCATTGGCCGGCGCCGATCCAACCGTTGAGCACGGCGACCACCGGCAGCGCGACCAGTGCCAGCGCGAGCAGCCAACCGATGAGGCGCAGCATGGCGTTCACGCCGGCGCACCTCCTCGCACGGTCGCTTCCAGCACGCGCCAGCACAGCTCGTCGTATTCGATCCCGACCTGGCGCGCGCCCTTGGGCACCAGCGAATGGCTGGTCATGCCCGGCGCGGTGTTGACCTCGATCAGGTACAGCTGACCGCTGTCGCGGTCGCGCATCACGTCGACCCGGCCCCAGCCCTTGCAGCCGGCCGCGACGAAGGCGCGCATCGCCAGGTCGCGGATTTCGTCCTCGGCCGCGCCCTCCAGGCCCGGGCACAGGTACTGGGTGTCGTCGGCGATGTACTTGGCGTGGTAGTCGTACCACAGCCCCTTGGGCACGATCCGGATCGACGGCAGCGCGGTATAGCCGTCGCCGTTGATCAGCACCGCCACGGTCAGCTCGTCGCCGACCACCATCTGCTCCATCAGCATCTCGCCGGGGTAGCGCGCGGCCAGGGCCACGGCCTCGTCGATGTCGGCGTCGTTGAGCACGCGCGACACGCCGACGCTGGAACCTTCGCTGGACGGCTTGATGATCACCGGCAGGCCGATTTCGCGCGCCGCCGCATGCACGTCGTCGCCCTTGGCGATTCGCTTGTAGCGCGGGGTCGGCAGGCCTTCGGCCATCCACACCTGCTTGGTTCGGATCTTGTCCATGGCCAGCGCCGAGCCGAGTACGTCCGAGCCGGTGTAGGGCACGCCGAGCGCTTCGAGCAGGCCCTGCAGCACGCCGTCTTCGCCGCCGCCCTTGTTGCCGTGCAGGATGTTGAACACGCGGTCGACGCGGCCGGCGCCGGATCGTTGACCGGCGATCACCGCTTCGATCAGCGCCGGGATGCCGTCGACCGCGAATGCGTCGACGCCGCGCGAGCGCAGCGCTTCGAGTACGCCGCGGCCGGAATCCAGCGATACCTCGCGCTCGGCGCTGGTGCCGCCCATGAGCACGGCAACGCGTCCGAACACGGCCGGATCGGTGACGCGGAGCGGAGCGAACTGCGAACTCACTTGGATTCTCCCTGGAAACCTTGGCTGGCGATCTGCTGCGCGGCATGACCGATATCGCCGGCCCCCATCATCAGCAGCAGGTCGCCGTCGTTGAGGACGTCGGGCAGTACCGCGGCCAACTCGGCGGCACCGCCGACCACGACCGGATCGATGCGGCCGCGCGCGCGGATCGCGCGCGCCAGCGACTTGGCGTCGGCGCCGGCGATCGGCGCTTCGCCGGCCGGATAGATCTCGGTGAGCACCAGCGCGTCGACGCTGGACAGCACCGCGGCGAATTCGTCGAACAGATCGCGGGTGCGGCTGTAACGGTGCGGCTGGAACGCCACCACCAGGCGCTTGTCCGGCCAACCGCCGCGGGCGGCGGCGAACACCGCCTCGAGTTCCTTCGGGTGATGGCCGTAGTCGTCGACCAGCTGCACGGTCGCGCCCTTGGCGGTGCGCAACTGTGCGAGCAGGTTGAAGCGGCGGCCGATGCCGGCGAAGTTCTGCAGCGCACGCGCGATCGCGTCCGGCTGCACGCCCAGCTGCCAGCCCACCGCGGCCGCGGCCAGGGCGTTCTGGACGTTGTGCCGGCCCGGCAGGGCCAGCGTCACCTCGGTGCGGGTCGCGTCCGGCAGGCATAGGGTGAAACGCATGTTCGGACCGTGCTGCTCGACATCCTCGGCGCGCACGTCGGCGGCCTCGTCGAAGCCGTAGGTCATCACGTGGCGCGGCGTTTCCGCGGCCAGCGCGGCGACCTTGGGGTCGTCGATGCACAGCACCGCCAGGCCGTAGAACGGCAGGCGGTGCAGGAATTCCTCGAACGCGGCCAGCACCTTGGCGAAGTCGCCGCCGTAGTTCTCCAGGTGATCGGCGTCGATGTTGGTGACGATCGCGATCTGCGGGTTCAGGCGCAGGAAGCTGCCGTCGCTCTCGTCGGCCTCGGCCACCAGCCACTGACCGCCGCCCAGGCGCGCGTTGGCGCCGGCGGCGAGCAGCTGTCCGCCGATCACGAAGGTCGGATCGATGCCGCCCTCGCCGAGCACGCTCGCGGCCAGCGAGGTGGTCGTGGTCTTGCCGTGGGTACCGGCGACGGCGATGCCTCGGCGGAAGCGCATCAGCTCGGCCAGCATCTCGGCGCGCGGCACCACCGGAATGCGCTGAGCGCGCGCTTCCATCAGTTCCGGGTTGTCGCGCTTGATCGCGCTGGACACGACCACGCAGTCGCTGCCGAGCACGTTGGCGGCGGCATGGCCGCGGTGCACGGCGATGCCCAGCGAGGCCAGGCGGCGGGTGACCGCGTTGTCGGCCATGTCCGAGCCGGACACCTGATAGCCCAGCGTGCACATCACCTCGGCGATACCGCTCATGCCGGTGCCGCCGATGCCGACGAAGTGCACGCGCGGAAAGGCCTTGGCCAGATCGCCCGTGTGCTGCAGCCGGCGGCGCAGGGCCGTACTCATGCCGGCTTCCTCATGTTCGATTGCTCCAGGACGATGTCGGCGACCCGTTCGGCCGCGTCGGGTTTGGCCAGGGCGCGCGCGGCGATGGCCATCTGCAGCAGGCCCTCGCGCTCGCCGAGAATTTCGATGGTGGCCGAGATGCGTTCGGCCAGATCGGTGCTCTGCGGCAGCAGCTGGGCCGCGCCGCGATCGACCAGGTACTGCGCGTTCTTGGTCTGGTGGTCGTCGACCGCCTGCGGGAACGGCACCAGCACGCTGCCGACGCCGACGGCGCACAGCTCGGCCAGGGTCAGCGCGCCGGCCCGGCAGATCACCAGATCGGCCCAGGCGTAGGCGGCGGCCATGTCTGCGATGAACGGTTCGACCGAAGCGGTCACGCCGGCGTCGGCATAGGCGCGCACCGCGTCGTCGCGCAGCTTCTCGCCGCACTGATGACGCACCTCGCAGCTCAGGCGGCCATGCAGACCGGCGATCGCCTTGGGCACGGCGGCGTTGAGCGCGCGCGCGCCCTGGCTGCCGCCCAGCACCAGCAGGCGCAGCGGCCCGCTGCGTCCGCCGAAGCGTTCGGCCGGAGGCGCGACCGCGGCGATCTCGGCGCGTACCGGATTGCCGACGACTTCTTCGTTGCGGTTCGTGAAGGTGTCCGGGAAACCGGTCAGCACGTGGCGGGCGAAACGCGCGAGCACGCGGTTGGTCATGCCGGGGGCGCGGTTTTGTTCGTGCACGATCAACGGAATGCCGGCCAGGCGCGCAGCGATGCCGCCGGGCCCGGCGGCGTAACCGCCGAAGCTGATCACCGCGCACGGCTGACGCTCGCGCAGGGTTTGCGCCGCTGCACGCACCGCCGATAGCACCTTGAACGGCGCCGCCAGCAGAGCGGCCACGCCCTTGCCGCGGATGCCGCGCACCGCGATGGTGTCGATGGCGATGCCGTGCTGCGGCACCAGCCGCGTTTCCATGCCGCCGTCGGCGCCCAGCCACAGCACCGGCGCGCCGCGCGCGATCAGCGCATGCGCGACCGCGAGCCCCGGGAAGATATGCCCGCCGGTGCCGCCGGCGAGGATCATCACCGGATGCAGGTCGGAGTCGGTGGCAGCGCTGTGCACGCTCATGCCGTCGTCCTCCCCAGGCTGGGTTCGGCGCGCTGGCGCAGGCGGCTGGTGCCGCGCGCGGGATCGCCAGCGACGCCCGGCAGCGGATTGGCGGTCGCCGGCACGCCGGCCGAAGGCTGCGCGGCCTCGTTGCGCAGGCGCGCGACCTGACGCTGGGCGCGGTCGAGCTCGTAGGACACCCGCAGCAGCACGCCCAGCGCGGCGCAGGTCATGATCACGCTGGAGCCGCCGTAGGAAATCATCGGCAGGGTCAGGCCCTTGGTCGGCAGCAAGCCCAGGTTCACGCCGATCGAGACGAAGCTCTGCAGGCTCATCCACAGGGCGATACCGAAGGCGATGTAGCCGGAGAAGTGGCGGCGCATCTCGACGCACTTCAATCCGATCCAGAACGCGCGCCCGGCCAGCAGCGCGTACAGGCCGACCACCAGGCATACGCCGAGGAAACCGAACTCCTCGGCGATCACCGCCAGGATGAAGTCGGTATGCGCCTCGGGCAGGTACGACAGCTTCTGCACCGACGCGCCCAGGCCCACGCCCAGCCATTCGCCGCGGCCGACCGCCATCAGCGCGTTGGTGAGCTGGTAGCCGGTCTTGAACGGATCCGCCCAGGGATTCAGGAACGAGGTCAGACGGCTCACGCGGTAGGGCTCGGCGATCGCGACGATCGCCAGCACCGGCAGGCCGATCAGCACCGGGCCGAACATGCGCGGCATGTTCACGCCGCCCAGCACCAGCATGCCGGCAGTGATCGCCAGGATCAGCGACGAGGAACCGAAGTCCGGCTGCATCAGCAGCATCGCCACCAGCACCACGGCCACGCCGATCGGCTTGAGCATCGCCAGCCAGGTCGCCGAGATATCCTCGCTGAAGCGCTTCAGATAGCTCGCCAGCCACAGGATGTAGAGCAGCTTGACCGCTTCCACGGCCTGAAAATTCGACACGCCCAGGTTGAGCCAGCGGCGCGCGCCGTTGACGCTCTTGCCGATGCCGGGCACGAACACCGCCAGCAGCAGGGCCAGGCACACCAGCAACAGCAGCTGGTTGTGCTGCTCGATGGTCTTGAGTTCGGTGCGCATCAGCCACACCGCCGCGACCAGGCCGATCGCCAGGAACACCGCGTGCCGGGTCAGGAAGTAGAACGGCCCGACGTCGTGGCCGTCGGCCACGCCGATGGAAGCCGAGCCGACCATGACCAGACCGACGCAGGCCAGCGCGCACGACACCGCCAGCAGCCACGGATCGTAGCGTCCGTGGATGGCGTCCAGTCGTGTTGCCTGGCGAGCGGCGGAGTCGTTCATCAGCGCACCTTCAAGGTCGCCAGGCCGACGAGGACGAGCACCACCGAGATGATCCAGAAGCGCACGATCACGCGCGGCTCGGGCCAGCCCTTAAGCTCGAAGTGGTGATGGATCGGCGCCATCCGGAACACGCGCTTGCCGGTGAGCTTGAACGAGGCGACCTGGATCATCACCGACAGCGTTTCGATCACGAACACGCCGCCCATGACCACCAGCACCAGTTCCTGGCGCACGATCACCGCGACGGTGCCGAGCACCGCGCCCAGCGCCAGCGCACCGATGTCGCCCATGAACACCATCGCCGGATAGGTGTTGAACCACAGGAAGCCCAGGCCGGCGCCCGCGATCGCGGCGCAGATGATCACCAGCTCGCCCGCGCCCGGTACCTGCGGGATCTGCAGGTAGTTGGAGAACACCGCGTTGCCCGAGGCGTAGGCGAACACGCCCAGCGCGCAGGCGACCAGCACGGTCGGCATGATCGCCAGACCATCCAGGCCATCGGTCAGGTTGACCGCGTTGGAGAAGCCGACGATCCAGAAGTAGGCGATCGCGATGAAGCTCACGCCCACCAGCGGCAGCGCGACCGACTTCAGCATCGGGATGTAGAAGGTGGTCGCGGCCGGGGCATCGGCGGTGTAGTACAAGAACACGCCCGCGGCCAGGCCGAAGATCGACTGCAGCAGATACTTCCAGCGCGACTTCAGGCCGTTGGGATCGCGGTGCACGATCTTGATCCAGTCGTCGTACCAGCCGATCGCGCCGAACGCGAGCATCACCGCGATCACCAGCCAGACGTAGCGGTTGCGCAGGTCGCCCCACAGCAGCACCGAGGCCAGCACGGTCATCAGGATCAGCGCCCCGCCCATGGTCGGCGTGCCGGCCTTGGAGAAGTGCGACTGCGGGCCGTCCTTGCGGATCGGCTGGCCGCCCTTGTACTGGGCGAGCTTGCGGATCACCGCCGGCCCCCACCACAACGACAGCCCGAGCGCGGTCAGCGCGCTGAGGATGCCGCGGAACGTCAGGTATCCGAACAGACCGAACAGGCTCTGCAGTTGTTCCAGCCAGCGCGTCAGTTCAAGCAGCATGCGTCGATTCCTCCCCATCCGGCGACGCGTCGCTGGCCAGCAGCGCAGTCACGATCCGATCCATCGCGCTACCGCGCGACCCCTTCACCAGCGCGCGCACACCCTCGCGCAGCTCCGCCGCGAGCGCCTGCGACAGCGCCTCATGGCTTTGGTAATGCGTGGCGCCTTCGCCGAATGCGCGCGCCGCTTCGACGCTGAGCGGACCCAGCGCGAACAGGCGCTTGAGGCCGGCGCCCTTGGCACGTCGGCCGGCCTCGGCGTGCATCGCCGCACCGTCCGGGCCGAGCTCGCGCATGTCGCCCAGCACCAGCCAGCCCTCGCCCGCGCGGCCGTGCGCGGTGGCATCGGCGAGCGTGTCGATGGCCGCGGCCACCGAACCGGGATTGGCGTTGTAGCTGTCGTCGATCAGCACCGCGCCGCTACGCAGGCGATGCGTGACCAGGCGCCCGGACACCGGACGCGCGGCGTTCAGGCCCTCGGCGATGGTCGCCAGGGCCACGCCTGCGCCCAGCGCCAGCGATGCGGCCGCGAGCGCGTTGCGCACGTTGTGGCGGCCGGGGATGGCGAGCGCGATCGCGGCCTCGCCCTGCGGCGTGGTCAGCACGAACTGCGAACCTTCCTCGCCCAGGCGGATGTCGCGCGCGCTCACGTCGGCGCTGGTGTCCAGGCCGAAACGGATCAGGCGACGGCCGTGCGCGCGTTCGGCGAAGAACGGCGCGAACGCATCGTCGGCGTTGATCACCGCGACCCCGTCCGGCGGCAGCGTGTCGTAGACCGCGGCCTTGGTATCGGCGATCGCGAGCAGGCTGCCCATGCGCTCCAGGTGCGCGGGCGCGACGTTGTTGACCACGGCCACGCGCGGCGGCGCGATCGCGGTCAGGTAGGCGATATCGCCGGGCGCGCCGGTGCCCATCTCGTAGACCGCGAACTGCGCGTCCTCGGGCGCGGCCAGCACCGCCAGCGGCATGCCGATCTCGTTGTTGCGGTTGCCCGGCGTCGCGTAGGCGCGGCCGGCGCGTTCGAGGATCGCGATGGTCAGGTTCTTGACGCTGGTCTTGCCGCTGCTGCCGGTGATCGCCAGCGTGGTCGTGGCCGTGCGCTCGCGCTGCACCGCGGTGGCGAAGGCGGCCAGCGCGCGCTCGGTGTCGGCGACGATCACCTGCGGCAGCGCCGTATCGAGCTGGCGCGACACCAATGCGCCGGCCACGCCGGCGGCGGCCGCGGCGCCGACATGGTCGTGACCGTCGAAGCGCTCGCCCTTGAGCGCGACGAACAGGGCGTCGCCCGCCTCGGCCAGGGCGCGGGTATCGGTGACGACTGCGGCGACCACGGCGTCCTCGCCGTGCAGGCGGCCGCCGGTCATGCGCGCGATCTCGGACAGGCGCAGCCGCTTCATGGCCTCGCCTCCAGCGCCGCATGCGCGATGCGAGTGTCGTCGAAGGGATGCTGCACGCCGTCTATTTCCTGGTAAGGCTCGTGGCCCTTGCCGGCGACCAGCACGATGTCGTCCGGACCGGCATCGGCGATCGCGCGCGCGATCGCCGCGGCACGGTCGCGCAGCACGATCGCGCGCTCGGGATGGGCGAAGCCGGCGACGATGTCGGCGACGATGGCATCGCCGTCTTCGCGGCGCGGGTTGTCGTCGGTGACCACGACCGTGTCGGCGCGGGCCTCGGCGATCGCCGCCATCTGCGGACGCTTGCCGCGGTCGCGCTCGCCGCCGCAGCCGAACACGCAGATCAGGCGCGCGCGCGCGTGGCCGCGCAGCGAGGTCAGCGCCTGCTCCAGCGCATCGGGGGTGTGGGCGTAGTCGATCACCACCAACGGACGGCCGGCGTCGCCGCCGAGGCGGTTCATGCGGCCGTGGATCGGCTGCAGCTGCGACAGGGTCGCGGCGATCTGCGCCGGCGCGTCGCCGAGCGCATACAGCGCGCCGGCCACGGCCAGCAGGTTGTCGACGTTGAAGCGGCCCAGCAGCGGCGAGACCACCGCATGGGCCTGGCCGTCGACCACCAGATCGAAGCCGATACCGCGGTTATCGAAGCTCAGCCGCTCGGCACGCAGCTGCGCCTGGTCCGCGCCGCGCGAGCTCAGGCCGATCGCGCGCACCGTCGCCGGCAGGCTCGCGTGCAAACCGCGGCCGAACTCGTCGTCGAGGTTGATCGCGCCGGCCTTCAGGCCCGGCCACGCGAACAGGCGCGCCTTGGCCGCGCCGTAGCTGGCCATGTCGCCGTGGTAGTCGAGGTGATCGCGGGTGAGATTGGTGAACACGCCGACATCGAAATGGGTGCCGTCGACGCGGCCCTGGTCGAGCGCGTGCGAGCTGACTTCCATCGCCACGGCCTGGGCGCCGGCGTCGTGCATTTCGGCGAGCAGCTCGTGCAACTGCAACACCAAAGGCGTGGTGAAGCCGGTCGGCACGACCTCGCCGTAAAGTCCGGCACCGAGCGTGCCGATGGTGCCGCAGCGCAGGCCGCGCAAGGTCCAGGCCTGCGCCAGCAGCTGCACGGTCGAGGTCTTGCCGTTGGTGCCGGTCACCCCGACCACGGTCATCGCCTCGCTGGCCCGGCCGTGGAAGCGGTCGCCCATCTCGCCCAGGCGCGCGCGCAAACCGGGCACGGCGATGGCGTCGGCGGGCGCCGGCAGGTCGGCGGGCGCCGGCGGTTCGAACAGGATCGCGCTCGCGCCCGCGGCGCGCGCCTGGGCGACGAACTTCAGCCCGTGCGCGCCGAAACCGGCGATCGCGACGAAGGCGTTGCCGGCGCGCACGCTGCGGCTGTCCAGGGTAAGCCCGGTGATTTCCAGGTCCGCGGGAACGCCGGCCACGTCGGGCAGCAGTTCGCGCAAGGGCATGCGGCGGCGGACGGCGCTCATCGCCCGGCTCCGATCGGCGCGACCGCGCCGGCCGCCACCGGCGGCAGGTCGGCCGGCAGTTCCTCGAAGCCCTCGGCGACCGCGTCGGCGTCGACCGGCAGCACCGGGCCGCTGGGCTTGCCGCCGTTGGCCCTGAGGCGCTTGGCCTCGGCCGCCGACTGCGCCGCGAGCCAGGTGTCGATATCGTCGGGCGCCACGTCCATCAGGCGCAGCGCACCGTCCATGACGTTGCGGAACACCGGACCGGACACCGAGCCGCCGTAGTAACCGCGCATCGACGGATCCGGCTCGCTGATGACCACGGTCATGGCGAAGCGCGGGCGCTTGACCGGCACCACGCCGGCGAACAGCGAGATGTACTTGTTGGAATAGCCGCCCGTGCCGCTGAACTTGCGCGCGGTGCCGGTCTTGCCGGCGACGTGATAGCCCAGGATCGCCGCGGCCTTGGCGGTGCCGCCGGGCTCGGTCACGGTCTGCATCATGCTCATGACTTCCGCCGCGATCTTCGGTTCCAGCGCCTGGCGCGGCTCGTTGCGCTGGCCGCGCACGAAGGTCGGCGCGATCAGCTTGCCGCCGTTGGCCATCGCCGCGTAGGCCATCGCGATCTGCAACGGCGTCGCCGACAGGCCGTAGCCGTAGGACATGGTCGCCTTGGTGGTGCCGCTCCAGCGGTCCGGCGCCATCAGCACGCCCGAGGACTCGCCCGGGAAGCCGCTTTCGGGCTTGCTGCCGTAACCGAAGCCCTTCACGAACTGGTAGTAGTAGTCGTTCGGCAGCGGCAGCGCGAGCTTGGCCGCGCCGACGTTGGAACTCTTGGTGATCACGCCGGTGACCGTCAGCACACCATAGTTATGGGTGTCGTTGATGCGGTAGCGGCCGTTGGCCATCGAACCGGGCGTGGTGTCGACGATGGTGTTGGGCGTGACCCGGCCCGACTGCAGGGCCGCCGCGATGGTGATCGGCTTCATGGTCGAGCCCGGCTCGACCACGTCGGTGACGGCGCGGTTGCGGTGCGTGTCCGGGTTGCCCGAGCCGAGCAGGTTCGGGTTGTAGGTCGGCAGGTTGGCCATCGCCAGCACTTCGCCGGTGTCCACGTCCAGGACCACCGCCGAACCGCTGCTGGCGCCGGTTTCGAGCAGGGCGCGGCGCAGTTCGCGGTAGGTCAGGTACTGGATGCGGCGGTCGATCGTGAGCGTCAGGTCGTGGCCGGGCTCGGCCGACTTGAGCAGATCGACGTTCTCGATGATGCGGCCGGCGCCGTCGCGGATCACGCGCTTGGCGCCGGGCTTGCCGCGCAGCCAGTCGTCGAAGGCCAGCTCCAGCCCTTCCTGGCCGCGGTCGTCGATATTGGTGAAGCCCAGCACGTGCGCCATCGCTTCGCCCTGGGGGTAGAAGCGGCGGAATTCGCGCTGCGAGAACACGCCCGGGATCTTGCGGGCGAGGATGCGGTGCGCCTCGTCCGGATTGATCCGGCGCTTGAGGTACAGGAATTCCTTGCCCGAGCGCTGGCTGAGCTTGCGGGTCAGGTAGTCGGTCGGCACGCCCAGCGCGGCCGCGAGTTCCGGCAGGCGGGCCGGATTCTTCAGCAGTTCCTTGGGGTTGCCCCAGATCGATTCGACCGGCGTCGACACCGCCAGCGGCTCGCCGTTGCGATCGGTGATCATGCCGCGCGAAGTCGGGATCGGAATCTCGCGCAGCGCGCGCGCGTCGCCCTGCTGGCGGTAGAAGTCGTTGCCGAGCACCTGCAGATAGAACGCACGCCCGACCAGCGCCACCGCGCACAGGCCCAGGACGCCGCCGACGATCAGCAGACGATTGCGCAGGTCGAAGCGGGCGCGGCCGCGCGGCTTGCCGCCGCCGCGGTCGGGGCTGCCGCGCTTGCCGCGCTCGCCCAGCAGGCGATCCAGCGGGCCGCTGCGATGGTCGTCGCGACGGCCGCTCATGGCTTGATCACCACGGTTTCGGCGCCTTCCGGGAACTTCATGCCGAGGCGGTCGCGCGCGACCTGGTCGATGCGGTTGCTCTCGGCCCAGGTCGCCTGCTCCAACTGCAGGCGGCCGAACTCGATGTTGAGTTCGTCGCGCTCGCGGTCGAGCTTGTTGAGCTGGATGAAGTACTGGCGGTGCTGATGGCGCGCGTAGACCACGGCCAGGGCCGAGGCCAGGTTCGCCACCACCAGCACGGTCAGGAGCAGGCGCAGGGTCATGCCGCCTCCCCCAGTTTCTCGGCCACGCGCAGCACCGCGCTGCGCGCGCGCGGGTTGTCGAAGGTCTCGTCGTGGTCGGCCTTCTGGGCGCCGCCGATCGCCAGCAGGGTCGGGGTGAATGCGATCTCGACCGGCATGCGTCGGTTGGCCGGCGGAGCCTTGCTGTGGCGCGCGATGAACTGCTTGACGATGCGGTCTTCCAGCGAATGGAAACTGATCACGGCCAGCCGGCCGCCGGGCTTGAGCCGCGCCAATACCGCGTCCAGGCCGATTTCCAGATCGGCCAGCTCGCGATTGATGAAGATGCGGATGGCCTGGAAGCTGCGGGTGGCCGGGTGGATCTTCTGGTCGCCGCGCGGGATCACCGAGGCGATCAGGTCGGCCAGCTGCGCGGTGCGCAGCAGCGGCTGCTCGCCGCGGCGGGCGACGATGGTGCGCGCGATCTTGCGGCTCTGGCGCTCCTCGCCGTAGGTCCACAGCACGTCGGCGATCTCGCGCTCGTCCGCGCGCGCCAGCCACTGTGCCGCGCTTTCGCCGCTGTCGGGGTCCATGCGCATGTCGAGCGGACCGTCCTTGCCGAAGCTGAAGCCGCGCTCGGCCACGTCCAGCTGCGGCGAGGACACGCCCAGGTCCAGCAGCACGCCGTCCAGACCGGACGCGGTCGCGTCCCACTGCGCCAGTTCGGCGAAGCTGCCGCGGAAGATCGCCACGCGCGGATCGGCGCCGAACTCGCGTTCGGCGACGGCGATCGCTTCGGGATCCTTGTCCATCAGCAGCAGCCGGCCTCCGGCGCCGAGTTGATCGAGTACGCCGCGCGCGTGACCGCCACGGCCGAACGTCCCATCCAGGTACGTCCCACTCCCGTTGACCTGCAGGCCTTCCAGTACCTGCCGATACATGACGGGGAGGTGGCCGGACCGCGCACCCGGGCGCTCCATGCCACCGCCCGTCACAGCTGCAGGTCGAGCAGCTCGTCGCTCAGATCGTCGTCGGTAATGGTCTGACGGATCTGGGCGTGATGCGCCTGCTCGCTCCACAACTCGAATTTGTCGCCCATGCCCAGCAGCACGGCCTTCTTCTCTATGCCCACGGCGGCGCGATGGCTGGCCGGCACAGTGATGCGGCCGTTGCCGTCGAGCTCGACGAACGACGCCGCACCGACCAGCTTGAGCTGGATGTTGCGGTTGACCTTCTTGGCCTTGGGCAGGGCGTTGACCTGATCGCGCACGCGCTCCCAGACCGTCAGCGGATAGAGATAGAGGCTGCCGGCCTCGAACGGGTTGTAGGTGATGACCAGGCGGTTGCCGCAATCGCGCGCGACAAGATCGCGGTAGGCGGTGGGCACCGCCAGCCGGCCCTTGTCGTCGATCGTGATGGCGGTTTCGCCCTGGAACATTGCCCACCTTGTGCGGCGCCCCTCTCTACCGGACGGGTCGCCTGGTTAGGTCCGCCTTGTGGGCGGATTACCTGCGTTCTGGCCGCCAACCGGCGGCCAAGGCCTCTGAAAAACCACAAAAAACCCGGTTTTCCCTCAGATGCCCACCTTAGCACTGCGCACAAGGTTGTCAACAACTTTTGAGACGGAATTTCGCTAGGCGCATCAATGGCTTGCGGCACTCTTCAGAGTTTTATTCAAGACTTATCCACTAACCTTTGTTTCGTCTCATGTTTTGAGATTCTGGCGATTAGTTTGACCGTCGTCGCAATCCTGAACCGGAGCCGAGCGGGCATGCTGCGGTGCAACAATAAATCTCAGCGTGTCGTGAGCCGGCGGAATGGACAGGGAAGCGGTCAGAGTGGGTCAGAAATAGGGGGAATCTCACCGATTGACGCGACTAGGTCGTCTCAACGTCGTCGATCTTGTGCGTTTGCGCCTTCGGCGCGCCCTCACCCCAGCCCTCTCCCGCAAGCAGGAGAGGGAGCGAAAAGCGCGTTCGACATAAATGCACGCATCGCATGCAACTCGTCAGAGGCCCAATGCAGGAACGCGAGAAAACTGGCGCCCGTTTCACCCTCTCAATCTGAAACGCCCAGACCACAAACGGAGCGCTGCCCCGCTTATGGAGAGCCCCCTTAGTAAGGGGGCGCGGCGACAGCCGCGGGGATTGGAGAAGTGGCCCGGGGCCCAAAGTTTGCTCCGCAAACTTTGGGGCTTTTTTAGACGCCCTCGGCGTCTAAAAAAGCGGCGGAGCCGGCCATAAGCCGGGTTCTGTCGTGAGCAGTCATTCCTCTAGGCGCAGCGTCACCGCTACGCTCAAGCAGCCTACCCGGAGACACCGCGGGCCGCGGCATAGTCTCCCTATTTGGCCTTGCTCCCGGTGGGGTTTGCCGTGCCGGTCCGTTGCCGGACTCGCGGTGCGCTCTTACCGCACCGTTTCACCCTTACCACGCACGTCTTGCGACGCCGTTCGGCGGTCTGCTCTCTGTTGCACTTTCCGTCGGCTCGCGCCGCCCAGGCGTTACCTGGCACCGTGCCCTGTGGAGCCCGGACTTTCCTCGGCACCCGATCTTGCGATCCGATGACGCGACTGCCTGGCCGACTCCGCCGCGCGCATTGTCGCACGTGCGACGCCGCGGCACGGCTAAATTGACGAGTACGACGCAGCCCGCGCTCAGGCGAGGATCAGTTGGCCCCATGCAAAGCGACGACCCGGAAGACCATTACCCGCTGTATCCGCTGGGCATGCTGCGCCGTCATGGCCTGATCGGCGCTCAGGATCTGGCCGAGCGCCTGCCCGACTGGACCGAACAGCAACTGCGCGACGCCTTCTGGCCCGCCTATCGCTCGATCCGCGAGACCGAAGCCGAACTGGAGCAGGCGTCCGGCATCGACGGCGGCGAGCGGGTGATGCTGCTTAACGGCCTGCCGCTCTTCGTGTCCGAAGATATCTGGAACTTCCAGGTACTGGCCGGCCCGGAATTGATGGATCGACTGGTCGCCGCGCTTGCGCACCCACGTCCGCCGCGAACATAGGCGCGGGACGTTTCAATCGCCGCCGTACAGCGCCTTGCGCGGCGCACCGCTGAGTTCGGCAGCGAGCTTGGCCGCCTGCGAGGGCTTCAGGTACTCGACCAGTTTCGCGTACAGCCTGCGCCCCTCGACTACCTGGGCGTCGGCGTCTTCGCCCGCTCCTTCGATCATCACCACGAACTCGCCCTTGCGCTGGTTCGGATCGGCGGCGACGCGTTCGCGCAATTGCGCCAGGGTTCCGTCGAGCACGGTTTCGAACAGCTTGGTCAGTTCGCGCGCGATCACCGCCGGGCGCTCATCGCCGAACGCCGCGGCCATGTCGGCCAGCGCCTCCTCGATGCGGTGCGCGGATTCGTAGAACAGCAGGGTCCGAGGTTCCGCGGCCAGCCGCGCCAGGCGCTCGCGGCGCGCGGAGGCCTTGGCCGGCAGGAAGCCCTCGAACGCGAACCGGTCCGAGGCCAGCCCGGCCACGCTCAGCGCGGCGATCGCGGCGCAGGCGCCGGGCACCGGCGAAACCCGGATGCCGGCGGCGCGCGCGGCCCGCACCAGGCGGAAGCCGGGGTCGCTGACCAGCGGGGTGCCGGCGTCGGAGACCAGCGCCAGCGAATCGCCCGCCTGCAGGCGTGCGACCAGCTGCGCCGCCTGCGCGTCTTCGTTGTGCTGGTGCAGGGCCAGCAGCGGCCGCTCCAGGCCGAAGTGGGCGAGCAGCTGACGGGTGTGGCGGGTGTCCTCGGCGCAGATCGCGGCGACGCCTCGCAGGGTCTCGAGCGCGCGCGGCGAGAGGTCGCCGAGGTTGCCGATCGGGGTCGCAACGATGTGGAGGGTACCGGGGCTTTGCATCGTGCTTCCGTGTCGGGGCCGGGTAGAATCGTACCCGGTCCCCCAAGGAACGCCGCGTCGCGGCGAAATCATGCCGATGCGCCTTCAGCCCGAGATCACCGGATCCCACCCCACGCGCCCCCACCCCACGCGCTCCGCCGCGCGCGCCGGTTGGCGCGGCGCCCGGATCGCGCTCGCCGCCCTGGCCCTCGGCCTGACCCTGGCCGGCTGCGGCACGGTGACCACCCACACCGGTCCGGCGCCGGCACGCACCGCCGGGCATCCGCTGGTGGTCCAGGCCAGCGAACTCGCGCGCAACGGCGCAGCCCTCAGCGGCGCCGCGCGCACCGAGAACGACAGCCAAATCGAGCGCCTGCTGACCCAGCTGGACAACGACAGCCTGGCGCGCGAAGCCGCCGCGCTGCCGCCGGGCGACCCGCTCTACAACTACGCCGGCCGCGCCCTGCTGCGCCGCGGCCTGCCGCTGCCGCGTCCGTTCGACCGCGGCGAAGGCTGGCGCTTCGACGCCAAGCGTCCGCCGGCCGACAGCGACGGCTACCGTCCGCCGACCAAGATCGCGGTGCTGCTGCCCTTGTCCGGCGCCATGGCCACTGCGGCCTCGCCGGTGCGCGACGGCTTCCTGGCCGGCTACTACGGCGAAAACCGCCGGCGCCCGGACGTGGTGTTCTACGACACGCTCGGCACCGCCGGCGGCACCCTCGCCGCCTACGACAAGGCCGCCGCCGAGGGCAACGATTTCGTGGTCGGCCCGCTCGGCCGCGACGAAGTCAGCGCGCTGTTCGGCAAGGGCGCGCTGCCGGTGCCGGTGCTCGCGCTCAACCGCGGCTCGGTCGCACCGCCGTCGGGCAATGCCAGCTTCTCGCTGTCGCCGGAAGACGAAGGTATCGCCGCGGCCGATTACCTGCTGAGCCAGGGCGCGCGTCGCGTGCTGGTGGTCGGCGGCGCCGACGACGGCCAGAACCGCGCGGTGGCCGCGTTGCGCGCGCGCCTGGGCGACCGCGGCGGCAGCGTCACCGACACGGTCGGCGAAGGCACCGCGGACTTCGCGCCGTTCGCCAGCAAGGACGGCGGCGTCGATGCGGTCTTCCTCGCGGTCAAGGGCGCCTCGGCGCGCACGCTGATGCCGAAACTGGCCCTGGCCGGCCTGGGCGGCAAGCCGCGCGTGGCGACCTCCTACGTGCTCTCGGGCACCGGCAAGCCGGAACAGGACCGCGTCCTCGACGGCGTCGTGTTCCCGTCCGAAGCCTGGACCACGCGCGGCGTGCGCGGCCTGCCGGCGGCGGCGTCGGCCGGTCAGACCCTGCCGACCGCACGCGGGCCGGCCGCGCGCCTGTTCGCGTTCGGCTACGACGCCTGGCTGCTGTCGGCGTATCTGGAACGCCTGGCGACCGCCGCCGACGGCCAGGTCGCCGGCGCGACCGGCACCCTGCGCGTCGACGGCTTCGGCAATGTGATGCGCACGCCGGCCTGGTCGGTCTTCAGCAGCGGCGTGGCCGTCTCGTTGAGCGACGTCGCGCGCCATTAAGCGGGCCTGAGCGCATGCCCGCGCCACTGGACCGACGCAGCCGCGGCGCGGCGGTCGAGGCGGCCGCGCGTGCGCACCTGCTCGCACACGGGCTGCGCGAGATCGCGGCAAACGCCAGCTTCCGTTTCGGCGAACTCGATCTGGTGATGCTCGACCCGGGCCCGCGCGAGCCGTGCGTGGTGTTCGTCGAAGTGCGTTACCGCCGCAGCGCAGCCTTCGGCGGCGGTGCGGTCTCGGTCGATGCCGGCAAGCGCCGGCGCCTGGTGCAGGCGGCGCTTGCCTTCCTCGCCGCGCACCGCCAGTACAGCAACGCGCCCTGCCGCTTCGACGTGATCGAAGCCGACGGCGATCCCGACGCGCCGCGCCTGCATTGGCTGCGCGATGCCTTCCGTGCCGACGAGATCTGAATCCGCCATGCCGACCGTCATTAGCCATGCCGTGGTCCCGCTCGCCCTGGGCTGGGCCCTGGGCCCGCGCCGGGTCGATCGCCGGTTGCTGATCGCCGGCGCGCTCGCGGCCATGCTGCCGGACGCCGACGTGGTCGCCTTCAAGCTCGGCATCGCCTACGCCGACGATTTCGGCCATCGCGGCGCCAGCCATTCCTTCGCGTTCGCCGCCGCGGTCGGCGCGCTGGGCGCGCTCGCCAGCCGCTGGCTGCGCGCGCCGCCGCTGTGGGCGGCGCTGTGGCTGGCGCTGTGCGTGGCCTCGCATCCGCTGTTGGACGCGTTCACCGACGGCGGGCTCGGCGTCGCCCTGCTGTGGCCGTGGTCGGATGCGCGCCTGTTCGCGCCGTGGCGGCCGATCGCGGTGTCGCCGATCGGCGCCGGCTTCTTCAGTCTGCGCGGATTGCAGGTGCTGTGGTCGGAAGTGCAATGGGTGTGGTTGCCGGCGTTGTTGCTGGCCGCACCGCTGGCCCTGATCGCGCGTCGGCGCCCAGGCCGCGGCGGCATGAACGCGCCGGTATGAGCGCGCTGCCGGCCGATCTCGCGCGCACGCTCGCCGGGCTGCTCGGCGACGGCTGGCTGACCGATCCCGGCGAACGCCTGGCCTACGCCTACGACAACTCGCGCCGGCAGGCGCTGCCCGATGCGGTCGCGCTGCCGCGCACGCGCGAGCAGGTGCAGGCGCTGGTGCGCGCCTGCCGCGCGCATCGGGTGGCGGTGGTCGCGCGCGGACGCGGCACCAACACCACCGGCGCCTCGGTGCCGGTCGCGGCCGGCGTGGTGGTGTCGTTCGAACGCATGAACCGCATCCTCGACATCCGCCCCGGCGACCGCTGCGCGGTGGTCGAGCCCGGAGTGATCAACGGCGATCTGCAGACCGCGCTCAAACCGCACGGCCTGTTCTGGCCGCCGGACCCGACCAGCGCCGCCTTCAGCACCGTCGGCGGCAACCTCGCCTGCAACGCCGGCGGGCCGCGCGCGGTGAAGTACGGCGCCAGCCGCGACAACGTGCTCGCGATCACCGCGGTCACCGGCGCCGGCGAACTGATCGTCTGCGGCACCGCCACCACCAAGGGTTCGACCGGCTACGACCTGCACCGCTTGCTGGTCGGCAGCGAAGGCACCCTGGCGCTGATCGTCGAGGCCAGCCTGCGGCTCACGCCCTCGGCGCCGCAACGGCGCGCCGTGCGCGCGATCTACCGCGACGTCTCGTCCGCGGCGCAAGCGGTGGCCCGGCTGATGGCGCAGCCGGTCACCCCGTCGATGCTGGAATTCATGGACGGCGACGCGCTGCGGCTGGCGCGCGATGTCGGTGGCGCGGATCTGCCGCACGAGGCCGGCGCCCTGCTGATGATCGAAGCCGACGGCGATGGCGACACCCTGCCGCAGGCGATCGCGGCCTTGAAACGCGCGGCCGCCGGCGATGGCCTGCTGGCGCTGGACGATGCCGCCGACGAGGCCGCCAGCGAAAAACTGTGGGCGGCGCGCAAGGCGCTGTCGCCGGCATTGCGCACGCTGGCGCCGGGCAAGATCAACGAAGACGTGGTGGTGCCGGTATCGCGCATTCCGCAACTGGTCGACGGCGTGCAGGCGCTGTCGCGCGAGTTCGCGCTGCCCATCGTCTGCTTCGGCCATGCCGGCAACGGCAACCTGCACGTGAATCTGCTGTACGACCCCGCCGACGTTTCCCAGAGCGAACGCGCGAACGCGGCGATGGCGCGCGTGTTCGGCTTGGCCCTGGCTTTGGGCGGCACGCTCTCGGGCGAGCACGGCATCGGGCTGGCGAAACGCGACTTCATGCCGCAGGCCATCGACGCGGCGACGCTGGCGCTGATGCGGCAGCTGAAGACGGTGTTCGATCCGGACGGGATATTGAATCCGGGGAAGCTGTTGCCGCAGTGACGTGGCGACGATTCGATCGGCTTGTGAGCACACTGCCGATCGTAGGATCGCAGCTTCGTCGATCGCGACTTACGTCGCTCCCACAGGGAGCAAGTGGACGGCCTCGTACCTGTGGGAGCGGCGTAAGCCGCGATCGCGTGACTCGGCAGCTGCGAACCAGCACAACACCCTCAGGATGCGGTGAGCCGCAGGCAAACCGCGTCGTCGCGGGGCCGCGCGCAGGCGCGTACCACCGACGCGAAACGCGCCCCATGAACGCCTACGCGGCGAAGTGGTCGTAACCGGTGTTCTGGGCTTGCCAGGGCGAACCGTCCGCGCGGAGCGCCGATACGCCCTCACCCGCCACCACGCGACCGATCGCCGTCACCGCTACGCCCGCGTCGGCCGCAGCGCGCGCGATCGCCTCGCGCGCCGACTCCGGCGCGGTGAAGCACAGTTCGTAGTCGTCGCCCCCGGTTGCCTGCAATCTGCGCCGGGTTTCGGCATCGAAGCTGGCGCGTAAGGCCGCAGAGGCCGGCAAGGCATCGATATCGACCTGCGCGGCGACGCCGCTGGCCGCGCACACGTGCCCCAGGTCGGCCAACAGGCCGTCGGACACGTCGATGCAGGCGTGCGCCTGCCGCAACGCCGGCAGCAAGGCCAGGCGCGGCGTCGGCCGGTCCAGGCGCGCGCGCAGATAAGCATCCATCGCCGCTCCGGCGCGCCACTGCGCCAGTGCGCCGGCCGCGTCGCCGAGACTGCCGCTGATCCAGACCGTGTCGCCGACGCGCGCGCCGTCGCGGCGCGCCGCGCGGCCCGGTTCGACCAGACCGTGCGCGGTCACGCAGACCGACAGCGGGCCGCGGGTGGTGTCGCCGCCGACCAGGGCGACGCCGTGCTGTTCGGCCAGGCCGAGGAAACCGTCCAGGAACGCGTCCAGCCAGGCCGCATCGGCCTGGGGCAGCGACAAGGACAAGGTGCACCACGCCGGCTCGGCGGCCATCGCGGCCAGGTCGGACAGGTTGACCGCCAGCGCCTTCCAGCCGATGTCGGCCGGTGCGGTGTCGTCGGGGAAATGCACGCCCGCGTTGAGCGTGTCCATCGCCACCACCAGCTCGCGACCGGCGGGCACGCGCAGCAGCGCGGCGTCGTCGCCGATGCCGAGCGCGACGTCGTCGCGCGTGGCGACGCGTCGGCGGATGCGCGCGATCAGGTCGAATTCGGCCATCGCGGCGGCGGCGCGCCTTATTTGGCGCGCGGCGACTGCACTTCGACCGGGCGCCAGGCCGCGGCTGCGTGGTCGAGCACGCCGTTGACGTAGGTATGGCCGTGCTCGGCGCCGAAACGCTTCACCGTTTCGATGGCCTCGTTGAGGACCACGCGATACGGCACGTCGGGGCGGCGGCGCAACTCGTAGGCGGCGATGCGCAGCACCGCGCGCTCGATCGGATCGACCTGCTCGATGTCGCGGTCCAGGTACGGCGCCAGGGCGACGTCGAGTTCTTCCTGGAACTTGTCGACGCCGCGCACCAGATCCTCGAAGTACATGAGGTCGGCGACTTCGTGCGCCTGCTCGTGGGCGAACTGCGAGATCACGTCCTCGACGCGCGCCCCCGACAGCTGCCAGGCGTACACGGCCTGCAGCGCGCGGCGGCGGGCGCGCGAACGCGCGACCGGGTCTATGCCATCGTGGCGGCGGCGGTTCATCGCGTCGGCTCCCGTGATTCGTGCTTGAGCGGCGCCTGCACCAGCAGGTGCGCCATTTCCAGTGCGGCCAGTGCGCACTCCTCGCCCTTGTTGCCGTGGCTGCCGCCGGCGCGGGCCTCGGCATCCTCGTGGCGTTCCACCGCGAGCACGCCGTTGGCGATCGGCAGGCCGTAGTCCAGCGCGACCCGCATCAGGCCGTCGGAGCAGCCGTCGGCGACCTGCTCGTAATGGCGGGTGTCGCCACGCACCACGCAGCCCAGCGCGACCACGGCGGCATGCGCGCCGGAGCGGGCCAGGCGCGCGGCGACCACCGGCAGCTCCCATGCGCCGGGCACGCGGATCACGTCGATCGCGTCCTCGGCGACGCCGTGTTCGGCGAAGGTGCGGCGCGCGCCGGCGACCAGCGTATCGGTGATGCGCGGGTTCCAGCGGCTGGCGATGATGGCGTAGCGCGCGCCTTCGGGGCTGCGCAGATCGCCTTCGTAATGGGGCATGGGAGAACCGTCTGGACGAAAGGGGTAGTTTAGCGGCTGGGGCGGCCAGTGCCGACGAATCGGCGCCGCCGCGGCCACCGTAACGCACGAAGACGACCACCGAAGGTCGCCTTCGTCCATGGCCCGGACTCAGGCCAGCGAGGCGGGATCGACGTATTCGACGACTTCCAGCCCGAACCCGGCCAGGCCGACCTGGCGCCGCGGCGTGCCCAGCACGCGCAGCCGGGCCAGGCCGAGATCGGCCAGGATCTGGCCGCCGGCGCCGTTTCGACGCCATTCGGCCAGGGCGTGGCCGCGGCTGGGCGCTGCGGCGACGGCTTCGGCCTCGTGCGCGGCCGCTTGCTCGCGCACCCGCGCCAGCAGGGCCTCGGCGTCGGGAGCGTCGCCCAGCAGCACCAGCGCGCCGCGCTCCTCGCGCGCGATCGCCGCCAGCACGTCGCCAACCGCCGGGCCGAAGTCGGCGCGCCGCCAATGCAGGCTGTCGGCCAGCGGGTTCTGCACGTGCACGCGCACCAGGGTCGGGACGCTCGCGTCGGCCTGGCCGCGCAGCATCGCGAAATGCAGGCCGTGGCTGAGGCGGTCGCGATAACTGATCAGGCGGAACGGACCGTACTCGGTGTCGATCTCGCGCTCGTCGACGCGCTCGACCGTGTGCTCGGTCGCCAGGCGGTAGCGGATCAGCTCTTCGATCGAACCGATCTTGAGACCGTGCTCGGCCGCGAACGCTTCCAGCTGCGGACGCCGCGCCATGCTGCCGTCGGGGTTGAGGATCTCGACCAGCACGCCAGCCGGTTCCAGACCGGCCAGCATCGCCAGATCGCTCGCCGCCTCGGTGTGGCCGGCGCGGTTGAGCACGCCGCCGGGCTGCGACATCAGCGGGAAGATATGGCCGGGCTGGGCCAGATCGGCCGGCTTGGCGTCCGGACGCACCGCGGTGCGTACCGTGTGGGCGCGGTCGTAGGCCGAAATGCCGGTGGTGACGCCCTCGGCGGCCTCGATGCTGACGGTGAAGTTGGTGTGGTGCGAGGAGGTGTTGTCGCGCACCATCGGCCCCAGGCCCAGCTGCAGGCAACGTTCGCGCATCAGCGACAGGCAGACCAGGCCGCGCGCGTGCGTGACCATGAAGTTGATGTCGGACGGCCGCACCAGCTCGGCGGCCATGATCAGGTCGCCTTCGTTCTCGCGGTCTTCGTCGTCGACGATCACGACCATGCGGCCGTTGCGGATTTCTTCCAACAGCTCGGGAATGCTGGCGAAATTCATGCGCCGGTCTCCGCTTGGGCGCCGAGCAGGCGTTCGACGTAACGCGCCACCAGGTCGATTTCGAGATTGACCGCCGCGCCGACCGCAGTCTGCGCGAACGCGGTGTGGGCGACGGTGTGCGGAATCAGCGCGACTTCGAAACTGCGCGCATCGGCTTCGTTGACCGTGAGGCTGACGCCGTCGACGCAGATCGAGCCCTTCTTGGCGATGTAGCGCGCCAGCGCGGCCGGCACTTCGAAGCGCCAGCGCTGGGCGCGCGCGTCCTCGCGCACGTCGAGCACGCGGCCGACGCCGTCGACGTGGCCGCTGACCAGGTGCCCGCCGAGGCGGTCGCTGGGCCGCATCGCCCGCTCCAGGTTGAGCATGGCGCCGTCGTGCAGGCCGCCCAGGGTGGTCAGGGACAGGGTTTCGGTGGACGCGTCGGCTTCGAACCAGTCGCCGCCGAAGCCGATCACGGTCAGGCAGACGCCGTTGACCGCGATGCTCTCGCCCAGCTTGGGCTGGTCGAAGTCGAGACTGCCGGTGGCGACGCGCAGCCGCACGTCGCCGCCCAGGTTTTGGCGACCGGCGAGCGCGCCGACGCCTTCGATGATGCCGGTGAACATCAGCGCGTCTCCCCCAGGGTGAGCGCGCAATGGCAAAGGTGGAGCTTGGACATGAAACGTTTCCCGCATGATGGTGAGCGAAAAACGCCTCAAGGCACGAGGCAAGCGCACGGCGACGCGCGCCATGCGAAAGCCGTCTTCTTTCATCCGGACTGTGACCGTCGGCTCCGGCGTCGGACCGGATCTGCTGACCCTCCGGCGTGGCCGGAGGCGCTCGCGGGCTCGCGCGGGGACCCTTCGGCCCTGCGCCTACCGCCGGTGGGGAATCTCACCCCGCCCTGAAGACGTTACGTTGTGGTGCCGGAAACCGGCGCGGGCATTCTAGCATCGGGGGTGGAGGGGGCCGGTCGGACGCAGTGTTCTGGGGGGCGTTTAAGAGCAAATCCCCCCTAGCCCCCCTTTTTCAAAGGGGGGGGAACAGCAAAAAGCGGCGCCGCGTCGTCGGAGCTGCTGGCCCTCAGTAGAGAGGGCGCTTGCCGGTCTTCCTATTTGGAAAAAGGCGCCTGCTGATCCTCCCCCTTGGAAAGGTGGCGCCTGCTGCCCCCTTGGAAAGATGGCGCCTGCTGATCCTCCCCTTGGAAAGATGGCGCCTGCTGATCCTCCCCTTGGAAGGTGGCGCCCGCTGGCCTTTCCCTTTGGAAAGGTGGCGCCTGCTGGTCTCCCCCCTGGAAAGGTGGCGCCCGCTGGTCTTCCCCCTTTGAAAAAGGGGGATCGAGGGGGAGTTGCTTCTAAGCCTTACGCCGCAAATGCAGAAACAGCGGCCACTGCAAGGTCCGCACATCCTCCGCCGCCCCCCAGGCCGCGGCCAGTGCCGGGGCATGGCGCGCGACCGGGTCGTCGCCGGTGGCGGCCAGGCAGCGCGCGCTGGCCGACATGCTGGCCAGGTAGCCCAGGAACCGCGACAGGGTCCATTCGGCCTCCAGCCACAGCGCCGGCGCCGGCAGCGCCGGGAACGGCCAGGCGTAACCGGCGTAGGCGGCGTCGATCTGGGCCCGCTCCGGCGGCCAGTACTCCTCGATCTGGGCGCGGAACGCGGCCACCGGGTCCTGCATGCCTTCCGGGGCCAGGAAGTCCTGATAGCCCCAGGCCGCCAGCACGCCGCCGGGCGCAAGCACACGTTCGCATTCGCCAAAGAACGCCTCGCGATCGAACCAATGCAGGGCCTGCGCCACCGCGATCAACCCGACGCTGGCATCGGCCAGAGCGGTGCGCTCGCCGGGTTCGACCGCGAGCGTGATCCGCTCGGCGCCCGCGTTCGCCCAATGCTGGGCAATCTGCTGCGCGCTGGGATCGCTGGCGTAGACCCAGGCGAAGCGCGCGGCCAGGCCGCGCGTGGCCTGGCCGCTGCCGCAGCCGGGTTCCCAGACCCGCGCCGAAGCCGGCACCACCGCGCGCAGCGCATCGAACAGCGCATCGGGATACTCCGGGCGCGCGGCCGCGTAAGCACCGGCGACGCCGGAGAAATGGTCTTTGAATCCGGGCTCGCTCATGCGCGGCTCCTCAGGTGCTGCTTTCCGGTCGCAGCAGCAGGCGCATGTCGTCGCCGATGCGCCGCGACTCGACGATGTTCAACCGCAGCTTCTGGGTCATATCGTCGATCTGCAAGCCGTCGAACAGCGGACGCGCATTCGCCCCCAGCAACACCGGCGCCACGTACAGCAACACCTCGTCGACCAAACCCGCGGCGAGGAAGGCGCCGGCGAGGGTGGCACCGGCTTCGAGCTGGATCTCGTTGACGTCGCGCTCCGCGAGCAGGCGCAGCACCGCCTCCAGGTCGAAGCAGCCGTCGCGCACCGCCACCGCGGCGTGCTGGGCGCTGAACTCGCGCGGCGGCTTGGCGTCGGGCGCGTGCAGGTACAGCGTCGGCGCATCGCCCTCGCGCACGCGGCCGCGTGCGACCGTGGCCAGACCAGGGTCCAGCACCACCCGCAGCGGCGCCACGAACGCAGTGTCGTCGCCCAGGCGCACGGTCAGCGAGGGGTCGTCGGCGAGCACGGTGCCGGCGCCGGTGACGATCGCGCCCGCGCGCGCGCGCCAGCGCTGCACGTCCAGGCGCGAGGCTTCGCCGCTGATCCACTTCGATTCGCCGCTGGCCAGCGCGCTGCGGCCGTCGATGCTGGTCGCCAGCTTGACCCGCAGCCACGGCCGACCGCGTTCGATCCGCGACAGAAAGCCGCGATTGAGCGCACGCGCCTGCGTTTCCATCAGTCCGCTGGCCACCTCGATGCCGGCCGCCTGCAGCTTCGCAAAACCGGCGCCATCGACCTGCGGGAACGGATCGCGCATCGCCGCGACCACGCGCGTCACGCCGGCCGCGATCAGCGCCTCGCTGCAGGGGCCGGTGCGGCCGGTGTGGGCGCAGGGTTCCAGCGTCACGTAGGCGGTCGCGCCGCGCGCGCGCTCGCCGGCCGCGCGCAGGGCATCCACTTCCGCATGCGGCTCGCCGGCGCGCTCATGCCAGCCTTCGCCGACGACTACGTCGCCGTGCGCGATCACGCAGCCGACCATGGGATTGGGCTTGGTGGTGTAGGCGCCCTTCTCGGCCAGGCGCAGCGCGCGGGCCATGTGGACGTGGTCGGTGGCGGTGAAGGACGTGGTCATGGCGCGCGCTTGAAATGGGTGGCGTCGGGAAAATCGGAGACCAAGCTGCCATCGGCCTGCACGGTCAAGGTCATCGCGCCGCCCTCGGTGGCGCCGCCCTTGGTAGCGCCGATCGCATTGGCGTCGAATTCGATCAGGTACAAGAGCTTGGTCGCATCGTCCACGCTTAGCCAGCGCGGTCGGTCGGGCTGCTCGGGGAAGCGTACGCCGACGGCTTTCACCGCGGCATCGGCCGGCAAGGCAGCGAACTCGAACTCGCCATCGCCGCCTTGCTTCGCGGTTTGTTCGATCACCCGACCGTCGGCCAGACGCAACATGGCCTTGGCGTCGCCTACCGCCAGACCGATACGCGGCTCGTACACTTTGACCCACACGGTCTCGCCGGCGCGACGCGGCCGATGCGCCCACCAGCTGCCGACCGGCAACAGTCCCGCGTCCACCGCCTGCTGCAGGGTGTCGATACCGTCGCCGCGCACTGCGTTCAGATCGGCCTCGGTCAAGGGCGGCGGCAGTGCGCGCCTGATGCCGTCCACGCTGTCGGGCGCGCGCTCCACCAGCGTCACGCTGCGCTCGCCGCCTTGCCAGCAGCCGCTCACGTCCATGCCTGGCATCGGCACGTCGCGCATGCGGAAGCTGCCGTCCGGATTCAATTGCAGGCTCGGCTTCGTGTCCCCGGCGGTTGCGGCATAACGCCCCGCCAGCGCCGTGTCGCCGGATGCGCAGCCCGCGACGGCGGGCAATGCGAGCAGCCAGGCGCACACGATCGCCAGGACCGGCCACGCACCGGCCGCGCGCGCAACGCGTGATGCTAGGGACGTCATGCGGCCCGCACTCCCGAAGTCGAGATCCGGAGCGCCCGCCCGCCGGCTGCGGCGAAGAGCGCGATCAGGGCACGCGCTTGGGAGTTCATCGCGCACTGCGTGCTCTGCAAGCCGTCAATGCCGCACATAGCGCCCGGGCACCCGCGGTGCGATCAGAGCCCCGTCGTCCTGGCTCAGGATGATCTGATCGAACGGCACCGGCGTCGCCGCCGCGCTGTCCAGGCCGATCGCGAAAATACGGCCCCGGCTTTCGTCCAGCGCCAGAGCTTGAGCCGGAATGTCGGGGGCCTGCAGGATCACCTGCTGCAAGCGCGCGCCCGGACGCCGTACGGCCAGGGCCCAGCCGCTGGGACCGGTTTCGGTGCGCTCCGTGCGCCCGTCCGAATACACGAAGCCCACGCCGATTCCCTCGGCGCGCTGACCGCGCTGCGGATCGCCGATGACGACCGCGTAACCCTCGCCTTGCATGTCCGCCTCGGACGGCGGCAGACAGCGCCGCGAATCGAAGGTCGCGGGGCGCAGCTCGAGCGTGCGGCGATCGGCCATCGCATGCAGGCGCCAGACCTCGTGCAGTCGCTGCAGGTAGGTTTGCGCCGCACGCTCCGCCGCTTCCATCTCGTCGACGGGGACGACGTCGGCCGGCGCTTGCCCTTGCAGAGCGGCTTCGTTCGCGGCGGCGGTCGCGGCGGCAGCGGCGGCCTCGGCCGCCGACAGGAGCGGCGGCGGCCGGCGCTCGGGTTGCGCGGCCCTCGCCTCGATCGCCGCGGCGCCCGCCGTTTCCAGCGCCCGCCGCGCCTGTTCGAGCGCAGCCAGCGCCGGCGCCAGGGCTGCCTCGGCTTCGCCGCGGCGCGCGGCATCGGTCGCAGCGCTTACGTCCGCGATGGCGGCCAGTTCGCCCAGCTCCAGCCCGAGCCGATAGGTCTTCACGAAACCGCAGGCCTCTTCGATCAGCGCCTCGCGCCGCTCCTCCGCGAACTCGCCGAGCCGCTTCTGCGCATCCGGATTCCACGGCAGGGTCTGGTCGAGCGAGAACGCGGGCTTGCTGGGCACCGGCGCCTGCGTGGTCAGCACGATGCGGTCCCCGCCCACGTTCCATCGGCCGCTGGCGGATTCGACCATCAAGCCGTAGCTGAGGCTCCATTCGAAACGCCCGTCGGGTTCGAGCAGCAACTCCGAGGCCGCGTCGGCCGCGCCTTCCAGGACGTAGCGGCCGGCCAAGGCCGCGCGCTGCCGGTCCTCTATCGGGTCGGCGGCCTGCGCCGCGCCGGCGAGCAGGCCCAGGACGAGCAGCGAAAATCTCAATGCATTCGACATGCGCGAATTCCTTTCGGCGCGTAACGGGGGGTTCGCGCCCGGGCTCAGCGCTTCTTCTTGTCCGGCCGCGGCTCGTCCTCGCCCAGCAGAGGCAATTGCGCGTCGCCCGGGATGTCGCGTTCCAGACGGTCGAGCTCCTCGCGGAAATCGGCCACGTCTTCGAAGGAGCGGTAAACCGAGGCGAAGCGCACGTAGCCGACGTGGTCCAGCTTGCGCAGTTCGGCCATCACGAACTCGCCGACCCGGCGCGAAGGCAGTTCGCGTTCGGCGGTCATGCGCAGCTGGTGCACCACCGCGCGCACCGCCGCTTCGATCTGTTCTTCGGCCACCGGCCGCTTCTGCAGCGCGCGGTCGAAGCCCACCCGCAGCTTGCGCGCGTCGAAGGCCTCGCGGCGGCCGTCGCCCTTGATGATCATCGGCAGTTTCAGCTCGATCGTCTCGAGCGTGCTGAAGCGCTCTCCGCAGGCCTCGCAGACGCGGCGCCGACGGATGGTGGCGCCGTCGTCGGACACGCGCGAATCGATCACGCGGGTGTCCTGGTGCTGACAGAAGGGGCAATGCATCAGGGCACCATAGGCTTGTACGGAAGCGAGGAACGCCAGCGCCCGGAGTCGATCATTTGTGCCGCCGGAACCCGTATTTCGGCCCGTCCGGGTAAAAACGCATGCTCACATTGCCATAGTCGGCAACCGGTCGGCCATCGCGCAGCGCCGGCACGAAGGTCACCTGCCTGGCGAACGCCAGCGCGGGCGCGTGGAATACCGGGTCGTTGCTGCAGATCACCATCGCGTCGCGAGTGCGGCCCTTGGCGTCGATGATGACCTTGACCACCACCTCGCCGACCTTGTCGCCGGCGGCGACTGGGTAGACCGCCTCGGGGCGGTTGTTGGGCTCCGGCGCGCGGCTGCCGTCTTGGGTATAGGCGGCCTGCGATCGGCCGCGATCCGCCTCCGACAACCAGGCCACGCGGTTGCGCGCATGGAAATCCGAGATCTCGCGCCAGGTAGTCCGGTACGGCCCCGCCCCCGCCGACATCTCGCACATCGGGACGTAGTAGGTCTCGGTCATGCCGATGCTTTCGCGCAAGGCGGGCGACAGCGGCGGCGGCGCGGGCGCGTTGATCTCGACGGCTGTCGCCTGGGCAGCTTCGGCCGGCGTCAGCGTCTTGTACTCGATCGCCGGCGGCGGGTCGTTTCCGGCCGGCGGAGCCGCGGCCGCCTGCGCGCTCAGGCACGCAAGCCAGCCGATGGCCGCCAGCCGTAAACCGGCCTTAGCCATACACCGGGAACTGAGCGCACTGCTTGGTCACGTTCTCGCGCACGCCGGCGATGACCTTGTCGTCGTTCGGGTGATCGAGCACGTCGCAGATCCACTCGGCCAGGGCCACGCAGTCGGCTTCCTTGTAGCCGCGGGTGGTGACGGCCGGGGTGCCGATGCGCAGGCCCGAGGTCACGAACGGCTTCTGCGGGTCGTTCGGCACCGCGTTCTTGTTGACCGTGATGTGGGCCTTGCCCAGCGCTTCCTCGGCGGCCTTGCCGGTGATGCCCTTGCCGATCATGTCGACCAGCATCAGGTGGTTCTGGGTACCGCCGGAGACGATCTTGTAGCCGCGCGCGACGATGGTCTTGGCCATGGCCTGGGCGTTCTTGACCACCTGGGCCTGGTAGTCCTTGAACTCCGGCTCCAGCGCTTCCTTGAACGCGACCGCCTTGGCCGCGATCACGTGCATCAGCGGACCGCCCTGGATGCCCGGGAAGACGATGCTCTGCAGCTTCTTGACCAGGTCCTCGGACGCGTCCTTGGCGACGATGATGCCGCCGCGCGGGCCGCGCAGGGTCTTGTGGGTGGTCGAGGTGACCACGTGCGCGTGCGGGACCGGGTTCGGGTAGACGCCGGCGGCGATCAGGCCGGCGACGTGGGCCATGTCCACGAACAGGTAGGCGCCGATCTTGTCGGCGATGGCGCGGAAGCGCGCCCAGTCGACCACCTGCGAGTACGCGGAGAAGCCGGCCACGACCATCTTCGGCTTGTGCTCCAGGGCCAGGCGCTCGACTTCGTCGTAATCGATCAGGCCCTGGTCGTCGACGCCGTACTGGATGGCGTTGAGCAGCTTGCCGGAGATGTTGACCTTGGCGCCGTGGGTGAGGTGGCCGCCGTGGGCCAGGCTCATGCCCAGGATGGTATCGCCCGGGTTGAGCAGGGCGAAGTACACCGCCTGGTTGGCCTGCGAGCCCGAATGCGGCTGGACGTTGGCATAGTCGGCGCCGAACAGCTGCTTGACCCGGTCGATCGCCAGCTGCTCGGCGATGTCGACGTACTCGCAGCCGCCGTAATAGCGCTTGCCCGGGTAACCCTCGGCGTACTTGTTGGTCAGCACGCTGCCCTGGGCTTCGAGCACGCGCGGGCTGGCGTAGTTTTCCGAGGCGATCAGTTCGACGTGGTCTTCCTGGCGGCGCGCTTCGGCGGCGATGGCCTGGGCGAGCTCGTCGTCGAATCCGGCAATACGGGTCTGGCTGGGGAACATTCGCGGCCTCGGAGGGAAAAACGGACGGGGGGAGGGAGAGCGGCGCGTCGGGCCTGAGCCGGCGTTAACCTTCGAGCAGGCTTGACGGAAGACCTGAAATGTTAGCCTAGGGGCGTATGGCGGCCAACCGCCCTGTTGGGCTCGCAGGCCCCCGGGACGCCCGAAAGCGCTCCCGCACCCCACCCCACCGCTTTGCTGGATGTCCCGACCGTGAAATGGGTCTTCGTCTTCCTGTTCCTGGCCAGCGCCGTGTACGTGCATCTGCGCGGCAAGGTACGCCACCGTCTGGGGCGGCAGCTGCTGGACCATTCGACCTTCATGGCGCCGATCAACGTGCTGATGTACGCCTGTTCGCGGGTGCCGACCAGCCCCTTCATCGAGCCCGACCGCCATTTCCCCGAGCTCGAGCCCCTGCGCGCGCGCTGGCGCGAGATCCGCGAGGAAGCGCTGCACCTGCGCGAGTTGCAGCACATCAAGGCCGCCGACGGCTACAACGACGTCGGCTTCAACTCGTTCTTCCGGCGCGGCTGGAAGCGCTTCTACCTGAAGTGGTACGACGAGGCACACCCCTCGGCCGCCGAGCTGTGCCCGCGCACCACCGAGCTGCTGCGGCAGATCCCGGCGGTCAAGGCCGCGATGTTCGCCGAGCTGCCGCCCGGCGGCGAGCTGCGCCCGCACCGCGACCCGTTCGCGGGCTCGCTGCGCCTGCACCTGGGCCTGGACACGCCCAACGACGACGCCTGCTTCATCGACGTCGACGGCCAGCGCTACAGCTGGCGCGACGGCGAGTGGACCATGTTCGACGAGACCTACATCCACTGGGCCCAGAACGGCTCGCAGGCCAACCGCATCATCCTGTTCTGCGATATCGAGCGGCCGATGCGCTTCGCCTGGGCGCGCGCCATCAACCGCTTCGTGGCCAAGCATTTCATCGCCGCCGGCGCCTCGCCGAACATGGAAGGCGACAAGACCGGCGGCATCAACCGCCTGTTCAAGTACTTCTACGCTCTGCGCCTGAAGGCCAAGGGCCTGCGCGAGCGCAACAAGACCCTGTACTACGCCCTCAAGTACGCCCTGGTGCTGGCCGCGATCGGCTTCGTGATCTGGCTGTAGGCCCCACCGGCGCCCCTGTGGGAGCGGCGTGAGCCGCGATCGGGTCCGACCGACCCAGCCCTAGCCAGCGCCGCCCATGGTGCCCACCGCCTCCCCAGGGAGCGGCCTGCGCGGGTATCGGGAGCGGCGCGAATCGCGGCTCACGCCGCTCCCACAGAAGGCGGCTCGCGTCGCCTCGGACCCGACCGGATGAACGCCGGCGACCTCCGCGCTGGAACCCCGCCCGCGCCTGCGGGATAATTGCCGCTTCCCGCCCCGCCCCCTCCGGCCATTCCCGGCCTGGCTAGGCGCGCCCATGCTTCGGAGTCCGCATGCAATACATCTACACCATGAACGGCGTCAGCAAGACCGTGCCGCCGAAGCGTCAGATCATCAAGGACATCTCGCTGTCGTTCTTCCCCGGCGCCAAGATCGGCCTGCTCGGCCTGAACGGCGCCGGCAAGTCGACGGTGCTGAAGATCATGGCCGGCGTCGACCAGGACTTCACCGGCGAAGCGCGCCCGGCCAACGGCATCAAGGTCGGCTACCTGGCCCAGGAACCGCAGCTGGACCCGGCCCATACCGTGCGCCAGGCCGTGGAAGTCGGCCTGGGCGAGATCATCAACGCGCAGGCCGCGCTGGACGCGGTCTACGCCGCCTACGCCGAGGAAGGCGCCGACTTCGACAAGCTCGCCGCCGAACAGCAGCGCCTCGAGTCGATCCTCGCCGCCGGCGATGCGCACACGCTGGAGAACCAGCTCGAAGTCGCCGCCGATGCGCTGCGCCTGCCGCCGTGGGAAGCCGTCGTCGGCAACCTCTCCGGCGGCGAGAAGCGCCGCGTCGCGCTGTGCCAGCTGCTGCTGCAGAAGCCCGACATGCTGCTGCTCGACGAACCGACCAACCACCTCGACGCCGAATCGGTCGAATGGCTGGAACAGTTCCTCGCCCGCTACACCGGCACCGTGGTGGCCGTCACCCACGATCGCTACTTCCTCGACAACGCCGCCGAGTGGATCCTCGAACTCGACCGCGGCCGCGGCATTCCGTGGAAGGGCAACTACACCGACTGGCTGGTGCAGAAGGACGAGCGCCTGAAGCAGGAAGAGAACCAGGAAAAGTCGCGCCAGAAGGCGATCCAGAAGGAACTCGAATGGGCGCGCAGCAACGCCAAGGGCGGCCGCAGCAAGGGCAAGGCGCGTCTTGCGCGCATCGATGAGCTGCAGTCGGTCGATTACCAGAAGCGCCAGGAAACCAACGAGATCTTCATTCCGCCGGGCGAGCGCCTGGGCAACAAGGTCATCGAGTTCAAGAACGTCACCAAGAAGTTCGGCGACCGCCTGCTGATCGAGGACCTGAGCTTCAGCGTTCCGCCGGGCGCGATCGTCGGCATCATCGGCCCCAACGGCGCCGGCAAGTCGACCCTGTTCAAGATGATCATCGGCAAGGAACTGCCGGACTCGGGCACCATCGAGACCGGCCCGACCGTCAAGCTGGCCTACGTCGACCAGAGCCGCGAGGCCCTGACCGGCAACCACAACGTGTTCCAGGAAGTCTCCGGCGGTCTCGACATCCTCAACATCAACGGCATCGAGATCCAGTCGCGCGCCTACATCGGCCGCTTCAACTTCAAGGGCCAGGACCAGCAGAAGATGGTCGGCTCGCTGTCGGGCGGCGAGCGCGGCCGTCTGCACATGGCCAAGACCCTGCTGCAGGGCGGCAACGTACTGCTGCTCGACGAACCGTCCAACGACCTCGACATCGAAACCCTGCGCGCGCTCGAAGACGCCCTGCTCGAATTCCCGGGCAACACCTTCGTGATCTCGCACGACCGCTGGTTCCTGGACCGCATCGCCACCCACATCCTGGCCTTCGAAGGCGACTCGCACGTCGAGTTCTTCCAGGGCAACTACCGCGAGTACGAGGAAGACAAGAAGCGCCGCATGGGCGAGGAAGGCGCCAAGCCGCATCGCCTGCGCTTCAAGGCGCTCAAGTAAGCCGCAGCACCCGGCGCCCACCCGAAACGGTGGGCGTCTTCGCAAAGACCGACAGGACACCCCCATGAGCTTCATGCAGGCGCTGCGCACCCGCTGGACCCAGTCCGACTCCCTGGTCTGCGTCGGACTGGACCCGGAACCGGCCAAATTCCCGGCAGCGTTCGCCGCCGATCCCGACGCAGTGTTCGCGTTCTGCCGCGACATCGCCGACGCCACCGCGCAGTACGCCTGCGCGTTCAAGCCGCAGATCGCGCACTTCGCCGCGCTCGGCGCCGAGGATGCGCTGGCGCGGCTGATCGCGCACATTCATGCCGCGCACCCGGGCGTGCCGGTGATCCTGGACAGCAAGCGCGGCGATATCGGCAGCACCGCCGAGCACTACGCCAGCGAAGCTTTCGATCGCTACGGCGCCGACGCAGTCACCGCCAACCCCTACCTCGGCCGCGATTCGGTGCAGCCCTTCCTCGACCGCGCCGAACGCGGCGTGATCGTGCTCTGCCGCACCTCCAACCCGGGCGCCGGCGACCTGCAGGACCTCGTCGTCGACGGCCGTCCGCTGTACCAGCACGTCGCCCACAAGGTCGCGCACGAGTGGAACGCGCACGGCAACTGCGCGCTGGTGGTCGGCGCGACCTGGCCGGAACAGTTGCGCGAAGTGCGCGCGATCGTCGGCGACGTGCCGTTCCTGGTGCCCGGCGTCGGCGCCCAGGGCGGCGACGTCGAAGCGGTGGTCAGGAACGCCAAGACCGCCGACGGCACCGGCCTGATGGTGAGTTCCTCGCGCGCGATCCTGTACGCGTCCGGCGGCGCCGACTACGCCGAGGCCGCGGCGCAGGCCGCGAAGTCGCTGCGCGACGAGATCAACCGCCACCGTTGAAGCAGTGCGCCGGCCTCGTCCGGCGCAAGCCACGCGGCAGGCGGGCCATCGCGGTTCGTCATGAGCGGCGCGGCGCGTTCGCGCTAGGCTTGCCGGCATGGACCACCCCGCCGATGCCGCTCGTCGCCGCCTGCTCGCCGCCGCCCCGTTCGCGCTCGCCGCAGGCGCCTGGCCCGTCGCTCCCGCGCTGGCCGCTTCCATCGCCCGCAAACGCACGCGCCTGATCCTGCTCGGCACCGCCGGCGGACCGACGCCCAAAGCGCTGCGCGCCGCGCCCGCCAACGCGGTCGTGATCGACGATGCGGTCTACGTGATCGACTGCGGCAACGGCGTGGCCCGGCAGCTGGCCTTGGCCGGACTGTCGCTGGGCGCGATCCGCGACGTCTTCATCACCCACCACCATTCCGATCACAACGCCGACTACGGCAACTTGCTGTGGCTGGCCTGGGCCGCCGACCTGCGCCGTCCGGTCGATGCCTGGGGGCCGCCGCCGCTCAAGCGCATGACCCGGCAGTTCCTGCAGCTCAACGACAGCGACATCCGCACCCGCATCGCCGACGAAGGCCGGCCGCCGCTGGCACCGCTGATCCGCGCGCACGAGCTCAAGCGCAGCGGCGTGGTGATGCAGGACGAACGGGTGAAAGTGACCGCCGCGCTGGTCGAGCATCCGCCGGTCGCGCCGGCGTTCGCGTATCGCTTCGACGGACCGGACCGCTCCATCGTGTTTTCCGGCGACACCCGCCCCAGCGCGGCCCTGATCGAACTGGCGCGCGGCGCCGACGTGCTGGTGCACGAGGTCATGTATCTGCCGGCGCTGGAGAAGCTGATCGCCAGCGAGCCCAACGCGCAGCGCCTGCGCCAACATTTGCTGGACAGCCACACCACCACCGAACAAGTCGGGCGCCTGGCCAGCGAGGCCGGCGTGAAGACTCTGGTGCTGAGCCACTTCGTGCCGGGCGGCGATGCCTCGCTGACCGATCAGGTCTGGCGCGACGCGGTGTCGCCTCACTTCCAGGGCGAGCTGGTGATCGGCCGGGATTTGCTCGAACTCTGAGCGGCTGCGACCGCCGCGCTCAGCGCAGCCAGGCGCGCGCGGCCGCGATCGGAAACCGCAGCCAGATCGCGGCGAACACGCCGAGGCGGGTCCACACGCCGCGGCGGCCGGCTTCGAACTTGCTGAAGTAGCGCCACAGGCCGCGGTGCTTGTGCCACTCCACGAACAGCGGCCGCGAGCGGCTGGAAACGCCGCGCACGTGCAGCACGCGCACGCGGTTGGCGACCGCGACCACGGCGCCGGCTTCGCGCGCGCGCCGGCACAGGTCCAGGTCCTCGGCATGCAGGCGATAGCCGGGGTCGAAACCGCCGATGCGCGCGAACAGCGCGCGCGGCATCAGCATCAGGGCGCCGGATACGGCCTGCACGCGTTGCAGCGGCTGGCTGTCGTCGGCGGCGAGATTGAGCGCGGCGCGCGGCGCTCGGCCCAGCGCGCCAGCCAGCATGCCGGCGAAATCGGGGTCGTTGCGCCGCGCCGCGCCGTCGCGCACGCCGTCGTCGTCGACCAGGTCCGCACCCAGCAGCGCATCGCCGAGCGGCGCCGCCAGCGCGCGCAGGCGCGCGAGCGCGTCGGCTTCGAGCAGGCAGTCGGGATTCACGAACGCCAGCCACGCTGCCGGCGCATCGCCCAGATCGTCCACGCCCTGATTGCAGCCCACGCCGAAGCCGGGATTGTCCGGGTTGTCGATGAAACGCACGCGCGCGTCGCCGGCCGCGTGGCGCTGGACGATTTCCAGGGTGCCGTCGCTGGAATGGTTGTCGACCACGCGGATCGCGCTCACGCCCTGCGCGGCGCGCAGGCGGCTGAGGCAGTCGTCGATGGTCGCCGCGCTTTGGTAGCTCACGACGATCGCGGCGATGCCGTCGTCGCTCGCGCGCGGTTGGGAGTCAGGTGAAGAGGTCACGTTGCGGATCCGGTGGGCCGACGCCGTCGAGCAGGCCGGTCAGTCGTTCGCGCGATCCGTGCAGCGGATCGCTCATCAAGAATCCCGCCAGGCGCGCGTGCCAGTCCGGCCAGCGCACCGCGAGGTGGTCCATGTCGCCGTCGTAAGGGCCGCCCTCGCCGCGGCGGGCGACGAAGGCGGTATCGCACAAGGCATTACGCCAGCCCAGCCCGGACAGGCGCAGCGACAGATCGATCAGCGCCGCGTACCAGGAGCCGTAGCTGGCGCCGTCCAGGCCGCCCGCGCGCTTGCGCGCGCTGCCGCGCAGGGCGACGGCATGGCCGATCGCGGCCGGCAGTTCGGGATACAGCGCGGGCATGCCGGCCGCGGCGCGCGACAGGCGTTCGAGGTCGGCGGGCACCGCGGCGATCTCGCCGATGCGCGGCCAGGACGCGGCCTCGCCGGCGTTGCTCCACGGGGTCGCGGTCGCGATCGCGCCGTCGCTGGCCAGGCAGCCGCTCAAGCGCGTCAGCCAACCCGGCGCGGGGATCGCGTCGGGCGCCAGCACCGCGACGTCGGCGTCGCCGCAGGCGGCCAGCACCTCGCTGACGTGGGCGGCCTCGCCGATCGGGCGCTGGCGGCGGGTGCAGTCGGCCTTGAGCGGGGTGCGCGCCATCCAGCGTTCGATGATGGCGTAGCCGCGCGGCCCGGCCTGGGCGTCGTCGGCCAGCCAGACGCGGGTGCCCGGCGGCGTGCACGCGTCCAGCGCGGCCAGGCAGGCGTCCAGCGCGTCGTCGTCGACGCCGACCGGGACCACGACGATGGGCAGTTCGGGCGGCATGCGCAGACGATCCGCGATCGCTCGCGGATCCGTCAAGCCGGGGCCTGCGCGGTCACTTGTTGCGGCGCGGCTTGTTCTGCAGCGGCTCCAGGGCGCGGAAGCGACGGCCGTACTCGTCGGTCAGGTCGCGCGCTTCCTGCGGATTGCGCACGATGGTCGGCGTCAGCAGGATGATGGTCTCCTCGCGCGCGTTGTTCGAGTTCTGACGCCCGAACAGGCCGCCGATCACCGGAATCCGGCTCAAGCCGGGGAAGCCGGACGAGCCGCGGGTGACGCCGTCGCTGATCAGGCCCGCCATCAGCACCGTGTCGCCGCTCTGGATCGCGGCTTCGGTCTTGAGCTTGCGGGTGTCGATGCGGACGTTGCCGTTGCGGTCGGCCTGGCCGGTCGGGCTGCTGACCTCCTGAACGATGTCCAGGAACACCATGCCGTCCTTGCTGACGCGCGGACGCACCTTGAGGATGATGCCGGTGTCCAGGTACTGCACCTGGCTGTAGGTGTTGTCGTTGTTGGAGCCCGGGTTGACCGTGACCGAGGCGATCGGAATGCGGCTGCCGACGTTGAGGGTGGCCTCGGCGTTGTTGCGCACCAGGACCGATGGCGATTGCAGCAGCTGTACGTCGGTGACCGCGTCCAGGGCGCTGATCACCGCGGCGGCGTTGCGGCCGAGGAAAGTCCAGCCCAGACCGCCGGTGCCGGACGCGGTATCCACCGGCTTGATGCTGCCGGCCAGGGTGCTCCAGGTGGTGCGGCCGACCGCGTCGGGCAGGCCGTTGTCGGTGACCGCGCGCTCGAAGAACCAGTTCACGCCGTAGGACAGGTCGCCCTTGAGCTGCACGGTCGCGACCTGGGCCTCGATGTGCACCTGCATCGGCATGACGTCGAGCTTGTCGATCACGTCGCGGATCGAACGCCAGGCGCCGGGGCTGCTGCGTACCAGCAGCGAGTTGGTTTCCTCGACCGCGGCCACGCCCACGCGGGCGCCGTCGATTTCCAGGGTCACGGCACCGTTGCCGCTCTGGCGCGAGCCCAGCGACATCTCGCCGCCGCTACCGCCGGTGCCGCCGGTACCGCTGTCCTTGCCGCCGATGTTGGCGGTGGAGCCGTTGGCGCCGTCCTGCAGTTCGACCGGCTCCAGCCCGGGCATCAGCGAGGGCGCGCCGGCGCCGGAATCGCCACCGCCGCTGCGGCCGCCGCCGAACACTTCCGACAGGCGCTGGGCCAGTTCCTTGGCCTTGATGTACTTGAGTTCGTAGGTGAACAGCTGCATTTCGCCGCCGGCGCCGTCGATGCGCTCCAGCCACTGCTGGATGTCGTCGAGGTAGTCGGGCTGGGTGCTGATCACCAGCACCGCGTTGGCGCCTTCCAGCGGCATGAAGCGGAACATGCCGGCGACCGGCGACTTGCTCTGCTCGCCGAACACCTTCTCCAGATCGGCCACGACCTTGGCGGCCTTGCCCGACTGCAGCGGGAACACGCCCACCGACATGCCCGACAACCAGTCGACGTCGAAGATCTCGATCGTGCGCAGGTAGTTCTCCAGCTCGGCGCGGCTGCCGCCGATGCTGATCACGTTGCGCGCGCCGTCGACGTTGACGATCGCGTTCGGGCGCGCGTACGGCTTGAGGATCTTCTCCATCTCGGTGGCCGAGATGTAGCGCAGCGGCACGGTGCGCACTTCGAAGCCGCGCGCGGTCGAGGCCGAGCCGGTGCGCGGCGCGACGTTGCCGGCCAGGGCCTGGTCGGCGGGCACGATGTTGTAACGGCCGCCGCTGTAGACCAGGCGCGCGTTGTTCCAGCCCAGCACCATTTCCAGCAGGTTCATCGCCGCGGCCGGGCTGACCGGCTTGGGCGTGGACAGGGTCACGGTGCCCTGCACGCCCGGCGCGATCACGTAGTTCTGGCCGAGCATGTCGCCGAGGATGGCCTTGACCACCGCGTGCAGCGATTCGCCTTCGAAGTTGAAGGTCGCCGAGCCGCTGGTGGCGCCGATGCCGGGCGGCGCTTCGGCGGCGGCACTGCGGTTGATGACCTGGCCGCTGCCGCGACGGATCTGCGGCCGCGGCCCCCGGCTCTTGTCGTCCAGCGGCTGCGATGAGACCTGGTCGGCGGCGGCGGTGCCGGCGGTACCGGCCTTGCCGCGCAGCGCCGCCGGATCGGCGTCGCGGCGTATGTCGGCGACCGGCGCGCTGGCGCAGGCCGCCAGCAGGCTGGCGATGGTGAGGCCGACGAGGGCACGGGACGCGGTTGGGTTGTGACGTAGCTTCATGCGTTCACTCTCACGGCGTCTTGGCCGGGGGTTGCTGGGCTTGCTGTTGCCGCAATTGGGCGCGACGCGCCTCGATCCTTTTGCGGATGGCTTCCATCTGTGCCTGCTCGGTCATCGGTTCGGTGCCGGAGGTATTCGGGTTGGTGCTCGTGGCCGGTTTGGGCGGGCCGGGATTGAGCTGCTGCGGCATCGGCGCGGCGGCGTTGCGGCCCGGCGGCTGCGGCTGCGGTTGCGGCTGCACCTGCGGCGGTTGCGGCGCGCGCGCGCCGGGCGAGGCCGCGCCGGGGACCGGCGGCGGCACGGCGATCGCGGTCGGCGCTTGTCCGCCCTGGCCGTCGTACACGCGCAGGTCCATCTCGCGCCGGCCTTCGGGGCCTTCGAACACGGCCTTGCGCGGCTCCAGCGCGGTCAGGCGCCAGGCCGGATGCGATTCGGGCACGTCGCCGAGCTTGACCCGTACCGACTCGCTGCCGTCGGCCGGCTGCAGGATCGCCATCTTCAGGTCCGGCGTGATCAGCACGCTGCTCAGCACGTAATCGAAGGTGTTGGCCTGCGCGGCCTCGTCGCCCTTGCCCTGGACGAAGAAGGCGCGCGGGCGGCGGTCGTCCATCAACAGCGGACGCGCGCCGATCTCGGCGTACTGGGTCAGCGGCCCGACCCGTGGCTTGGCCGGCGCGCGCGATTGCGGCAAGGCCGCGACCAGGCTGGCGTCGTCGTCAAGCAACTGCGCGTTGCGGCCCATGCCGGCCAGGGCCAGCAGCCAGACCAGCACGGCCCAGCCGGCGACGGTGGCGAGCAGCCAGGTGCGGGGGCTGGCGGCATCAAGACGCATCGACGGCCCCCGGGACGTTGGCGGCCTTGGGTGCGGCGGGCGCGGCGGGGCTGGGACGCAGGTAACCGTAGAGGTCGAAGCTCACGTCGATGCCGCCATCGGACGAAGGCCGGCCGGTGCCGGGCACGAAGTAGCCGCGCGCCGACAGCAGATTGAGGTTGCCGACGAACAGCCGCGGCGATCCGCTTTCCAGCGAATGCAGCACGGCCGCGGTCTCGCTGGTGCCGCAACGCAGGCGCACCTGCACCACCACGCGCGTATAGCGGTCGCGGCGCGAGTTGTCGGCCAGCGGCGAGCGGTTGTCGATGCGGCAGCTGCGGTTGCCCGGGCTGGCCTGGGCGACCACGTTTTCCAGACGCTGCACCAGCGCGGCGCTGGCGAGTTCGGCGCTGGCCTCGGGCAGGAACCCCGGCTGGCCGGCCTGTTGCTGGCGCACCTGCTGCAGGCGTTGCTGCACCTGCGGCGCCTGCTGCAGTTGCATGCGCTGGCGCAGTTCGCGTTCCTTGAGGCTGTCGAGGCGTTCGTTGGCCTCGATCATCGGCACGGTCCACCACGGATGCACCAGCACCGCGTAGGCCAGCGCCAGCGCGGCCAGCAACAGGCCCAGCGCGACCCAGCGGTCACGTTCGATGCCGCCGACTTTGAGGTCATTGGCCACGGGCGGCCTCCGCTCGCGGCGGACCGATCTCGGCGGTCAGGGTGAAACGGTCGCGGCCGCTGGTCGGATCGGGCTGGACCGCGCCGGTCAGCGCCGGCGAGCGCCACAGCGGCGTGCCCTGCAGGCGCGCGATCAGCGACGAAGCCTCGCGGCTGAGGCCGATCAGCAGCAGGCTGTTGTCCTCGATCGCGAGTTTTTCCAGATAGGTGCTGTCGGGCAGGCGCTTGCTGAGTTCGTCGATGAGCTCGACCGTGCTCGGGCGCTCGGCGGCGGTGCGGTCGAGGAAGGCCTGGCCTTCGATCAAGCCGATCAGCTCCTGACGCTGCGCGGCGGCGTCGCGCGCGGCGGCGGCATGGCTGGCGATGGTCTGCTCCAGGGTGTCGGCGGCGCTGCGGCGATTGGCCAGCAGCTGCCACAGGGTCGCGGCGATCGCGATCAGCGCGACCGCGACCAGCACCAGGTTCCACAGCCGGAACGGATCGCTGTGACTGCGCCGCTGCGAGGGCGGCAGCAGATTCACCGACAGCGGCGCGCCGTCGGCGCCGGCGACATCGACGCCGGCCAGGCTGTCGGCGAGCGGACCGATCGCGGCCAATTGCGGGTTCAGGGCCTGGCGCGGCACCGCGACCAGTTCGGCGTCGAGCTGGCCGTCGCCGTCGCGGCGCGCGAGCACGCGCGCATCGAACGCGACCGCGTCGGCGGTGAACGGGGTCTGGCGGTCGATTTCGAAACCCACCACATCGCGCAGGCGTTCGGCCGCGGCGGCGGGCAGGGTCAGACGGCGGCGCAGGCTGCTCGCCGCCGGCAGCAGCAGCCAGCGCGGCAGATCGGCCAGACCGGACGGCAGCAGCGGCGCCAGCGGATCGTTGCTGCGTGCGCCGACGGCGTGCGGCGCGGTCAGCGCGCCGAGGTCGGCCACGGCGAAGTCGGCCAGGCCGGGCAATACGCCCAGTTCGCGCAGTTCGGCGCCGCGCTGCAAACGCAGCGACAGCGATTCGCCCTGCACCTGCAGCAGCAGACGGCCGCGGTCCATGCCCAGCGCCTGGCGCGCGCGCAGCGGCAGCCAGGCGGCGAGGTTGCGTCCCCACCACGACAGGAAACCGCCCGCGCCGGGCATCAAACGGCCGCCCAGGCGTCGCAACGGATTGTCCGTCTGCCAGCTTCCAGGCCGGCTTTCGACTTGCGAGTTCATCGTGGCGAAGCTCCCTCCTCCCAACGCAACGGCGTATAGGCCATGCCTGGCACGGCACCGCCTCCCGCGCGCACGACTGCTCGCAATACCGACTCGCGGCCATCGGAGAGCCGCGCGCGGCTGTCGATACTATAGGTGCCACTGCCTTCGCCGACGAGCCCGGGCAATTGCCCGGGCACGCCCCCACCCGGCATCGGTGTGCCATCTGGGTTACGGCGGCCACGCTGCGCGATCACATCGGCACCATTCAGACCCATCGCATCCAATACCGGTGCCGCAGCGAACGCGGGATCGGGCTGGGAACGGCCGCTGTAGACCGTCAGGTAGGGCTCCAGCTTGGCGTACAGCGCCGGAGTGAAGCCCAGCACCTGTTCCAGTTCGGCCACGCTTTCGAATTCGGCGTCCTTGGCCCCGTAGGGCAGGCCCGCGGAGGCGTAATCGGGGTCTTCGGCGCCGCCGGAGACCTGGGTCAGCGGATCGGGATCGCGCCAATCGGCGATCGCCGAAGCCAGCCGCGCCGCGTCGGCCTGCTGTTCGATGCCGCCGGCGCCCTGTATCAATGCGGTCAACAGCGCCGGATCGGCCTGGTTGAGATCGATTTTGCCGTTCTCGTCGATCAGCTTCACTTCGACCTCGGCACCGGCATAGGCCCAGCGATACGGCGTGCCGTCGGGGCGCCATTGCAGGCGCGGATCGCTCTGGGCGACGCGAGTCAGTGCATATTCCATGCCAGCGCGCGCAGCGTTTTGCGCAACCATGCCACGCACCAACAGCCGGCCCTGCAGGTTCTCGACCCGCGCCATCAGCGCGAAGCTGCCGATCAGCGCGGTCAGCATCGCGATCAGCCACATCACCAGCAGCAGCGCGGCACCGCGCTGGCGCAGGAACGCGGGCGTGCGCGGCGCGCTCATATCTGCCCCGGCACGATGCCGCGCGCGGCGCTGGCGGCCAGCGGCAGCGACACCACCAGCGGCGGCCAGTCGTGGCCGTCGGCATCGGTGAACGTGACCTCGACCATCAGCGGCAATTGCTCGACCGCCTGCCAACGCTCCTGCCATTCGCCGAGCTTGCCGGTCTCGTCCAGCGCGCGGTAACGGAAGCGCGCCGACTTCAGCCCTTCCACCAGCAATTCGGGCGGACGCTCCTGCTCTTCCTCGACGGTCTGGCCGGCGAGCACCATCGACAGCGACAGCATGATGCGCGTCCGGTCGCCGTCGCTTTCGATCGCGAAATCGTGCAGATACGGGCCGCCGCGGCCGAGATAGTCCGGCAGGTCGGCGACGAAACGCATGCGGTCGGGATCGCCGATGAAACGCTGCGGCAGCGCGCTGGCCTGGTCGAAACCGAACGGCACCGGCCGGGTCGCGGTCAGGCGCTTGCGCATGAAACCTTCGACCGCGCGCTGGCGTTCGCTGCGTTGGGCCATGGCTTCGCCGCGGGTCGCGGTCTGGGTCGCGGCCGACAGGGTCGCGAATGCCAGCGCCAGGCCCGCGGCCAGCAGCACGGTCGCGAGCAGTATCTCGATCAGGGTGAAACCGGCGACGGCCTGCCGGCGCGGCAAGGAACGCGGCGCGCGGATCATGGCAGCGCCGCCTCGGCGCCGGGCAGCGCGCTGCGCAGGCTGCGCAACTGGAAGCGCTGCGCGGGACCGCCGTCGCCCCACTCCACCGCCAGGGTCACCTCGAACAGCTGCGGGCCGTTCACGTCCACCGGCTGCGCCGCCGCGGCCACGGCGCGGTCGCGCCAGGGCGCGACGCCCAGGGTCCAGCGGTAGCGGCCTTCCTCGAAATCGCCGCTTTGCTGACCCGGCGTCAGCGGCGCGGCCACGCCGACCTGGTCCAGCAGCGATTGCGCATGCAGCGCCGCGCGCCCGGCGTCGCCGGACCAGCGCACCTGCCGAGCCGCGCCGGTCAGCGTGCCCAGCAACAGCGTCATCGCCAGCGCCAGCAGCGCAAAGGCGATGATGACTTCGATCAAGGTGTAGCCGCGCGTCGCACGCGGCGCGCTCCAGCCGGACCGACGCAGCGGCGCGGCGCTCATGGGCGTGCCTCGGTGCGCTTGAGCCGCACTTCGCCGGTGAGCCAGGTCACGTCGACATTCCAGGCGGCGCGCTTGGCGCTGATCTGGATGCGGCCGCCGGTGGAAGCGCCGTCGTTGAAGAACGCGATCGCGCCCTCGCCATCGCGCGGCTGCACCTGGCGCGCGCCGAGGAAGGACACTTTCAGGGATTTCGGAATCTCGCCCGAGCGCCCGTTCGGCGCCGTCCAGGTATGCGCGCCCGGGTCGATGGTGAAGGTCTGCTTGTTGCCGGTCGCAATCGCCTGGGTGCGGGTGTAGCGCAACTGCGCGGCGATCTCCTTGGCATTGCTGCGCAACTGCATGCCGGCGATGCCGCCGGTGAACGCGAACGCCGCCAACAGGCCGATCGCGGCGATCAGCGCGATCACCAGCAGCATTTCCAGCAGAGTGAAACCGCGCGCCGCGCGCGGCGGCGCCGCGGCCGCCCGCGCCGCGGCAGGGCCCCGGTCTCCCCTCGCGGGAGCGGAAGGGCGATGCCGCAACAGCTTCATCGGCGGCTTACTCGAACTTGATGTCGCCGTCGACGCTGGTGCCGCCGGGCTTGCCGTCCTTGCCCAGGATCACCACGTCGAAGTCGCGGCCTTCGCCCGGCGAACGGTATTCGATCGGATGGCCCCAGGGGTCCTTGAGGTCGCTTTCCTTGACGTAGGGGCCGAGCCAGCCGCTGGCGTCGGACGGCGCCTTGACCAGTTCCTCCAGCGATCCGGGCAGGCGGCCGGTGTCCATCTGGAAGGACTCGACCTTGCCGGCCAGGGTCTGGACCTGGGTCTTGGCGAGCTTGAACTTGGCGTTGTCGTTGGCGCCGAACACCTTGGCTCCGACCACCGTCATCACCGCGCCGATCAGCACGATCACGATGATGATTTCGATCAGGCTCATGCCGCGCTGCAGGGCGGCGGACGGGCGACGCAGGGAACGGGGGTTTCGCATTTCGTTCATCCGTAGGTGGTTGGGTACACAGAAGAGGCGGCCGTGCTAGGAACGATTCCGCTGCCCCCGGGCTCCGATTCGACCGCCGCTCGCCGGAACGGTTCCGGCGCGGCGAGGTCCAGCTCGATTCTGTGCCGCGATCCCGGCGCCGGAACAGCCGCGCGGGAAGCGGTACAGCTTGCGTTCAAAACGGCGGAATCGCGCCGATCCGGACCGCCAGGCGCGAGCCTGAACGGGGCAATCCGTCGCAGTTCCGCGGCCCCGCGTTCAGCCGATCGCATTGGTCAGATCGTACAGCGGGGTCAGCACCGCCAGCACCACGGTGCCGACCACGCCGGCCAGGACCACCGTGATCACCGGCACCATCGCCGCCAGCATGCGGTCCAGGGCCAGGCTGGTTTCGTGCTCGAAGGTCTCGGCGGTCTTGACCAGCATGGTGTCGAGCGCGCCGGATTCCTCGCCGACCTGGATCATCTGCAGGGCCAGGCGCGGGAAGCGCTTGCCCTTGCCCAGCGCGGTCGACAGGGCGACGCCGTTCTTGACCTCCTCGGCCGCGGCCTCGACATCGGCCGCGAGCACGCGGTTGTCCAGCACGTTGCGGCCGATCCCCAGCGCGGTCATCAGCGGCACGCCGTTGCGCACCAGGGTGCCGAGCGTGCGCGCCAGGCGCGCGGTTTCGATCTTGGCGACCAGGGCGCCGGCGAACTTGCGCTTCAGCAGCCAGCCGTCCAGCGCCTCGCGGAACACCGGATCGCGGCGCTTGCGGTCGAACCACCACACGCCCAGCGCCGGCGTGGCGATCAGCAGCACCCACCAATCGCGCACGAACAGACCGATGCTGAGCACGATCTTGGTGAAGAACGGCAGCGGCGCGTCCAGGCTTTCGTACATGGCCGCGAACTGCGGCACCACGTAGCCGAGCAGGAACAGCAGACTCGCGCCGACCATCACCACCAGGATCGCGGGATAGATCAACGCGTTGATGACGCGGCCCTGCAAGGCGCGGCTGCGCTCCAGATAGTCGGCCAAGCGCGACAGCGTCTCGTGCATGCTGCCGCCGGCCTCGCCGGCACGGATCATGTTGATGTATAGCCGCGAAAACGTGCCGTGCTGGCGCTCCAGCGCCGCCGACAGCGAGGCGCCGCTGCGCACCGCGTCGCGCACATCGGTGATCGTGCGCTGGGCCGCCTCGTCCTCGGGCAGTTCCAGCAGGATCGTCAGCGCACGGTCCAGCGGCTGGCCGGCGCCGAGCAGGGTCGCCAACTGCTGGGTGAACTGGACCAGGCGCGCACCGGCGAAGGGCTTGGGCTTGAACAGCCCCTTCCACACCGACGCGCCGCCGGATTCGCTGGCGAGCTTGGCTTCGACCGGCAGATGGCCCTGCTCCTGCAGGCGCTGCACGACCTCGGCGTTGGTCGCCGCCTCCATCTGCCCGTCGAGCATTTCGCCGCGGGCGTTTAGGGCCTTGTAGTGGTACAGGGGCATCGGCGGCTCAGTCGCAGGCCATGCGCCCGGCCGGCACCACGCGCGGGTTGCCCAGCGCGAAGGCCCGGATCGGACGCGACCACATCTCGAAACTGGAAATGCCCGGCGTCACCGCACAGGAACTGGTGTACTCGAAGCGCTCGCCGTCGGACGACACGTACAGATCGAACTTGAGCGCGACCGCGAGATCGTGGCGGATCGTCAGCATGGTCTCGCCGCCGTCGGCGCTGCCGCTGGCGGTGACGTTGGCCTGGGCGGCGTCGCTCACCACCGTGCTCCTGGCCTGGCCGTCGGCGAGTTCGACCTTCAGCGCCAGCGGCGGCTGGCCCTTGCCGATCGCAAAGCCGGCCGGCAGCGCGGCCTTGTCCAGCGATTTCGCCGCGGGCTTGCCCGCCGCCTGGGCGGCGCCGGCCAAGGCCAGCGCAGCGGCCAGCAGACACACGCCCGATATCCTTACCGTTGCGATCTTCATACGCTCTGCCTCTGTGGATGTTGCGCGCGGCCGCGATGCGGTCACGCGTCCTCGGTGACGCGCAGCACTTCCTCGATCGTGGTGTAACCGGCCAGCGCCTTGGCGATGCCGTCCTCGTACATGGTGCGCATGCCGGCCTCGCGCGCGAGCTGCTCGATCTCGCCCATGCCGGCATGACGCATCACCGCGCGCCGCAGCTCGTCGTTCATGACCAGAAATTCCATGATCGTGGTGCGGCCGTGGTAGCCGGTCGGCGCCAGCGCCGAACCGCGCGGGCGGTACAGGAAGATCTCGCCCTGCGGCTGGTACTTGCGCAGATCGAACTTGTCGATTTCCTCCGGCGAGGCCGGGTACTTCTCGGCGTGGGTCGGCTCCAGCCGGCGCACCAGACGCTGGGCCAGGATGCCGTTGATGGTCGAGGTCAGCAGATAGTCCTCGACGCCCATGTCGAGCAGGCGGGTGATGCCGCCGGCGGCGTTGTTGGTATGCAGCGTGCTCAGCACCAGGTGACCGGTCAGCGCGGACTGGATCGCGATGCGCGCGGTTTCCAGATCGCGCATTTCGCCGATCATGATGATGTCCGGATCCTGTCGCACGATCGAGCGCAGCGCGTGGGCGAAGTCCAGGCCGATCTGCGGCTTGGCCTGGATCTGGTTGATGCCCTCGATCTGATATTCGACCGGGTCTTCGACGGTGATGATCTTGACGTCGCTGGTGTTGAGCTTGCTCAGCGCGGTGTACAGCGTGGTGGTCTTGCCCGAGCCGGTCGGGCCGGTCACCAGCAAGATGCCATGCGGCTGGTCCAGCACCTTCTGGAACTGCGGCAGGAAGTTGTCGGTGAAGCCCAGCTTGTGGAAATCGAACACCACCGTCTCGCGGTCCAGCAGTCGCATCACCACCGACTCGCCGTGCGCGGTCGGCACCGTGCTCACGCGCAGGTCCAGCTCCTTGCCCTGCACGCGCAGCATGATGCGGCCGTCCTGCGGCAGGCGGCGCTCGGCGATGTTGAGCTTGGCCATGATCTTGATGCGGCTGATCACCGCCGCGGTCAGGTTGGCCGGCGGGCTCTCGCCCTCGGCCAGAACGCCGTCGACGCGATAGCGCACCTTCAGGCGGTTCTCGAACGGCTCGATATGGATGTCAGAGGCGCGCAGCTCGACCGCGCGCTGGATCACCAGGTTCACCAGCCGGATCACCGGCGCCTCGGAGGCGAGGTCGCGCAGGTGCTCGACATCGTCCAGATCGCCGCTGCCCTCGCCTTCGGCGGTCTCGACTATCGCGCCCATCGCGCTGCGGCCCTGGCCGTGCCAGCGCTCGATCAGGTCGCCGATCTCCGAGCGCAGCGCCACGTACGGGCGGACATCGCGCTGGGTGGCCAGGCGCAGGGCGTCCAGGGTGTAGACGTCCTGCGGGTCGGCCATCAGCACTTCGACCGCCTGCTCGGTCTCGCGGACCGGGCAAACCGCGAATTGCTTCATGAATTTGGGTGTCAGGGCGACACCTTCAGGAGGTAATTCCGGTGCGTCCTTGACGCTGACCAGGGGCAGGTCCAGCACCGCGGCCACGGTTTCGGCGTGGTCGCGCTCCGATACCAGGCCCAGCCGGGCCAGCAGCGCCAGCAGGCTGCCGCCGGTTTCCTCCTGCAGGCGGCGCGCGCGCGCCAGGTCCGGCTCCTTGAGCCGGCCCTTGGCCAGCAGGGCCTCGACGATGGCCGCGTCGACGGCGGCCTGCGGGCCTCCGGCCCCGGCCTCGGCGGTGGACGGCCCGGGTTCCGGAGCCCCGGGCGATCCCATATTGGTGGCTACTGCGTTCACGTCACCCTCCTGCGCGTGAACCCGGACTTTAGCAGTTTCGGTTGGCAAATCTGCCCGAACCTAGCCCCCGGCCGACAGTGGTGGCGGCGAGTTCACGACGGGCTCTCGCAGCTGAACGCATCCATGGCATCGAATCCTCGCGAATGTTTGGGAGGAACTCACTCGGAGGTCTTCTTATCCTCTTCAATCTCCTCCCCTAATCCTTTCGATTTCAGGAACATGATGCTGGGCGCTTGCTTACTCGATACGCCCCAGCCAATCCCGATCTTCGGCACCAGCTCCGCTGAACCACCCGCATTAACAGAGCCTTCTGCGCTTACAAAAAGACCGTCCCCCGCGCTCACTTCCGCATTGAAGCCGACAGGCGCGTCCACGGCATTATCCAGTTCGATGGAGTAGCCGTCTCTGGGCTGCAGCGCGACACCTACAGATGCGCCCTGCCCCACCGTCACCATGCCCAACTCGCCATCAAAACGCATCAGGCTAATCGAACCTTCTATACCAATGCCGTACGCGACCATGAACTCAAGGCGCACATCCGTCCTATTCAGGACCTCGGAGCCAATTTTTTCGGCGAACTTGGCCGGGGTTTCCATTATCTCGTGGGCGGCGCACATCGGACAGCGTCCGTCGGGGTCGGTAAACGTATATGGACTGTTGTACGCGTAGCTGTACCGATTGAAATGCTTCGGACCTTTGTCGTAAACCGTAACCGGATCGACGCTCAAGAACCTGCCCACGCTCTGGTCGTAATAGCGCTGCTGCATGTAGGTCAGCCCGGTCGCGCCGTCCATCACATGGCCGGTATAGCCCACGCCGTTGTAGTTCGGCTTGCCGATCGCCGCGCCGTAAGGCTCCCAATCGGTGCGATCGATCACCGCGCCAGCGGCATTCGTGACCGCGATCGGGCTGCCCAACGCATCGGTGTGGTGGTACTTGAGCTGACCGTTGCCCGCCGCCCGGTTCCATTCGATCGTCGCCAGCAGACTGCCGTTCAAATAGACGTGCGGCACGGTGAGTTCGGGATGGCTGTCGTTCTGCGCTTCGCCGGTGTGGTGGTCCTCGCTCATAAGCAGCTGGCCGTCGAGGCTGTAGAACGACCGCGAGTACGTGGTGTCGGGGCGCCCGATCGTGGCTACGCGCCGGCCCTGGGCGTCGTACAGGTAAGCCTCCTTGCCGATCACCGTGCGCAGACGGTTGCCGTAGTCGAACTGATAGGTCTGGCCGTTCTTGTTCTCCAGATTGCCCTGTGCGTCGTAGCCCAGGCCGACCACCGCTGCGCCCGCGGTATTGCGGATATTGGTCAGGCGATTGCGATCGTCGTAGTAGTAGGTTGCGTAATCCTTGACGCCGCCCAGGCTCCAGCTCTTGAGATTGTCGAGCGGATCGTAGGTGAAGCGATGCCAGCAATCGCCCAGGAAGCTGCACGAACCCGCGGCGGTCAGACGGTCTCGATGGTCGTAGGTCATCCAGCGGCTGTAGGTGTCGCCGCGCACCCGATCCAGGATGCCGTTGACGTTGCCGTTGGGGTCGTAGGTGTAGTCCAGTCGGGTCACGCCCGCATCGGCGCTGGAACTGGGCAGCTGACGAGCGTTCTGGGTCAGGGTGTGGACGACGCCATTGCCGTAGGTGAACTGCTTGATCGCACCGTTGGGGTAATAGCTGATGCCGGTGGCGTGATTGCCCCAGTTCGAGCTGACAGCGACCGGCTGACCCAGCGCGTTATTGGCGTAATCGATCGGCTGGCCGTCGGGCGTGGTGTAGCGGCTGCGATTGCCGTAGGCGTCGTACGCATAGGCGATGAGGCCGGTGTCTGCGCCCGGCTGGGCCTGCGTTTCGGCGCTCAGCAGACGACGTTTGTTGTAGGCATAGGTGTTGACGACCACCCCCAGATCCGGCCCATCGTTGCTGGTGCTTACCTCTTTCGCCAGGCCGTCGGGCGTATAGATCCAGGTCTGGTTGCCGCGACCGTCGGGGAACGCAAGGGTGTGCAGACGATTGCGCTGGTCGTAGCCGCGATCGACGCGACGGCCGGACGCATAGCCTTCGTTGGTATTGCAATTGTTCGGATCCGGCAGATCCAGGCCGGCGGCCGACCAGACCAGGTTGCCGGCTGCGTCGTAGCCCATCACGGTGGCGCCCGTTTCGGGTTCGATCACCTTGCACAGCTGCTGATACGTGTCGTACACGTAGCGACGCGCAACGCCGGTCGGTCCGGACGGCGGCTGAGTGACGGTGACCGTCACCGCCGCGGACGTGGTCTGACTGCCGCGACCGTCGGTCGCCACCGCGTGGACCGAGTGCGTTCCGACGCCCACGCCGGACCACTGGAACTCATAGGGTGCGACGGTGTCGCTGCTCACCACGACACTGTTGGCGACGAACTCGACCCGCGCGATGCCGTCGGGATCGCTCGCATTGGCCTTCAGCAGGAAGCTGCCGGGCAGGACCGACGTGGCGCCGTTGGCCGGAGCGGTCAGCACGACCGACGGCGGACCGTTGCCGATGATGTTCACCGCCGCCGAAGTGGTCTGCGCACCGCGCGTGTCGAAGGCGCGCGCGGTCACCGCGTGACTGCCTTCGAGCATGGTCCAATGCAGTTCGTAGGGCGCGCTGGTGTCCTCGCCCATCTTGATCCCGTCGACCAGGAACTCCACGCGCTGCACACCGTCGTCGGCGTCGCTGGCGTTCGCGGTGAGCGCGATGGCGCTGCCGGCCAGGAAGACCTGGTTCTGCGCCGGTGCGGTCAGGGCCACCGAGGGCGCGGCATTATTGGTCGGCACCGCGCTTACATCGACCGTCGCCAGGGTCAGATCGCCGCTCTTCAGGTAGAGGCGCAGCCCTCGGCTGTCTATGCCGCCGGTGGCCGAGCCGTTCTGCCCACTGGCCCAGCGGGTCATGATGCTGCCGTCCGGCAACGAGTACCAGACCTCGGCGTTGGCCGCGTTCGAGTTCCAGTTGATCGTGGTGTAGCAGGCGTTGCCGCCCCAGGGAATGGTGCAGGTCTGCGGCGACGCCGTGATCGAACCGCCGAGCACGTTGAAGGCGCGCCCGTTGCTCACCGGCGTTTCGAGCCAACGCCGGTCGCACATTTCGAAGTAGGCATCGATGAAATAGCGGCCGGGCGGCAGATTGCTGAGCGTGTCGCCGTTGTTGATCGAGGTATCCAACCCTGGACCGGTGACAAAGATGTTGATCGGGCCGCAGCCCGCCGTGGCGTTCAGCAACACCTTGACGTTGGCCGGAGCGGCGAAGTTCATCTCCGGCGCGGCGGGGTAGCTGAAACTCAGCGTCGGCCCCGCGGCGGCGACGGCCAGCCCCGGCAGCAACGTCGCCAGCAGCAGCCATAACCACATCGCCATCCGCAGCGGCGCCTTCGACGCCCGCTCTCGGGGCGCCATCACATTGCGTGTCTTGCACATAAACCGACCTGTTGGCCGAACCCGGCCTGCTGTCCTATGCCGTTACCGCGCTCCGCGCTGACGCGCGGGCTGCGGTCCCCTGAGCTAACGCCGGATCAACCGCCCGGTCCGCGCACGATCTCTTTGGTGTTGCCCAGCACATCGCGAACGATCGTGGTGCGGGCCTTGTCGACCGTGTTTTCGGCTGCGTCGATCTGTCTGGGCGCATCGTAGCTCGGCGTTCCGTAGACATCGAAGCTCTCGCTGGTGGCGATGCCGCGCGGGTCGGTGGTGCGACGCTTGAAGCCGGCCAGATAGTCGATCGCCGTGGTCAAGGGGCCTTCCTCGCCGTCCTGCACGGTCCGCGTCGGCCGACCCAGCGCGTCGTAGCTGGTCTTCGTACCCTTGAGCGCGGCATCGGAGAAGCTCGTCTCGCCATCGACGAACGGATTGCGCGGGTAGGACGCGAACACCGTTCGACCGTCCTCGTCGTAGCGCTTCGCGTTCCAGCGACGGGTGCCGCTCGGGTTCGACGCATCCTCTTCGAGCTCGACGACCGGGCGCCACAAGGCATCGAAGACGACGACCTTCTTGCGGTTGCCGGTGGTCACCACCTGTCGCCAATGACCGGGCTCGACACCGTACTCGGCCTGGGCGACGGGCTCGAACTGCAGCACGGTATCCAGCCAGGCCACATCGTCGCCCGCGGGCGGCGTGACACGGGCGATCCGGCCCATCGAATCGTAGGCGTAGCCGGTGCTGTAGCCGTTCTCGTCGGTGACCGATCCGATCCAGCCATTGCCATCCACGGTCACCAGCTTCTGGCTGCCGTCGTGGAAACGCACCGTCTGCGGCATGCCGCGTTTCCAGTCGCTGACCGCGGTGGCCAGCCCGCGCCCGTCGGCGACGGAAGCCAGCGTGCCGTCGGCGTTGTAGGCCAAGGTCTGCTGCGGCTTCTCGTAGGCGAAGGTGCGCACCGGCAATGCGGTGGCAGGGTCGAACTCGGTGCGCGACGGGATCGCAGCGGTGTTGAAGTTGGTCTCGCGTTGAACCTGCCCGATCATCCACTTCGCCTTGTCGTTGAAGTATTCGGTGAGGTCGGTGCGGCTGTAGCCCAGGGTGCTCGACTGCCCGGTGCGCGTTACCTGGGCGAACTCGTCGAAGGTTTCGTAGGCGATATCGAAGCGCACGCTGTCCTGCTGCACCGAATTGAACACCTTCGGCCGCTGACGTTCGGACGAGAACGAATCCAGACGGATCTGCGGACTGATACCCATCCGGTCGGCGAACGCCTGCTGCGACGCCGCTGCGTTGCCGAGATAGGAGGTGGTCGAGCTGCGTAGCAAGCTGCTGCCGGCGTAGACGTCGACCTTCAGGAGCTGGCCTTCGTTGTCGTTGTAGACCACGCCATAGGTATTCACCGTGCGATCGCCGTCGGGATCGGTGACGGTGGTGGTCTTGGTGGTGGCGCAGCTCGGGCACTCGCCTTCCCAGCTTCCGATCGGCGTGGTGTAGCTGTAACTCCAGACATGGCCCGGCAGCCCAGGCCCGGTGACGCGTTTGGTCTGCAGGGCGAGCACGTCGAAGCGCGCCGGGATCATGGCGCTCAAGGTGTCGTCGCCAGGCTGGAAATCGGGCTCGGGACGCGGCCCCATGATCGGCGGAATGATGCAGTCGAACGGCACGTCCTTACGCCCATGACGCACCGTCTGAAACACGAACTCGCCGCTGGCCCCGGACGGATGGCGAATGGTCGCGGTCCGCGTCAAGGGCCTGAGCTTGCGCATCCAGGAGCAATAGACGGCCTTGTCCTGCAGAGGCACGCGACGACCATCGGTCATGGTCTCTTCTTCGATCTCGTAGTACGGGTTTCCCCAAAGCGCGCTGAAATTGATCGCCCACTGGCTACTGTCGGGCAGCGTTACCGCCGTGAGCTGCGAGTACGGCGAGTAGCTGTAGTTCCACTCGCGCCCGGTATTAGTCGCCACCTTGGTGACGCGGTCGTAGCCGTTGACGTTCTCCCAGGTCAGGCTGAGCTGACGCCCATCGCTGGAGGTGATCGTCAGCAGCTTGTTGCCGCTCCAGCCGTAGGCGACCCAGTTGCCGAAACGATCCTCGATGCGGGTCGGATACAAACGAATTTCGTCGCGCGGCACCGGGCGCTGGACCACGACGCCTCCACTGACGACCGGCTTCAACAGATCGTCCGAGGGGCGCGCGACCATCCAGTCGAAGCGATAGCGAGTACCGTCCGGCGAACGCGCCATGAAGCCCTCGCCGGCCTGGCCGCTTTGCAGGCTGGGCACGCAGGACAGATGCCAATGCTTGTTGGTGACCCAGGGATAGACGCCGCCGTCGGTGGGTCGCGGCCGCGTCTCCGCCGTCGCGATCAGCAGTTCCTGACTGCCGCCGGCGACCGACATGTTGTAGCCGCTCCAGTACTCCCAGGGCTGCACCGCCGGCGCGCTGGCCGGCGTCGAACTTTGCACCTTCACCAACGGCGGGCGCGCCGTTTCCGGACTGGTGGGATACGAGCAGCGATTTACGCTGGCAGTGGCAGCCGAGGTCCCCAGCACCCAGCCTTCAGCACGGCTGAAGTTGCCGCTGATGTAGGGCACGTCCCAATCCCAATCGCCGAACGGGCGGCTGCGCGCGTCGCTCGCCGAAGAGAAGCGTCTCCCCAGCGCGACCGGAATCGGGAAATTGCCGGGTATCGACACGTCCACGGTCGCGAACGAAGTCGCGCCCGTATAGAGATTTACCGAATCGCCGAACAAGGTCGGCCCTTCGGACTTGATGGTCTGCGCCGACTTGATGAGCTTGTCGTATTCCTCCCACGGCGCCTTTTGCGCGTAAACCGCGCATGACGTTAGCGTGAGCAATGCCCCGATCAGATATCGCACGGTCTTCCCCTCGACCCTGGGCCCATGGCCCGCTGTGAGACCGGTTTTTGATCGCCCGGTCGTGTGTGATGCATTGTCGGCGCGAAGCATGCGCAAGTGCGTTCGCTTCGGCGCAGTGCGCGCACGCTTGATCGCACGCTCGCATCGTCGAAAAATCGAACATCCATTTGCGATGCGCGACGAGAGTGCGAACGGATTCGCATGCATCCACGGCTCGGCGCAGCGCAGGCACGACTCGGCGCAGGCGATGCCCGCCTGCGGTTGGACCGAAGGAAATCCCCGACGCGTGGCGCTACCGGCGTTGTCGAGCCTCAACCTGCAGTGGACGAGCCTCGCCCATCAAAAAAAGAAGGGCGCCCTTGCGGACGCCCTTCTCTTGCATCGCAGCTTTCCGCCCGCGCTTATCCCACCCACACCCGCGCATTGCGGAACATGCGCATCCACGGCGAGTCGCCGCTCCAGTCGCGCGGCGCCCAGCTCAGGTTGGCGCTGCGCAGGGTGCGCTCGGGGTGCGGCATCAGGATGGTCGCGCGACCGTCGCGCGAGGTCAGGCCGGCGATGCCGTCGGGCGAGCCGTTCGGGTTCAGCGGATAGCGCTCGGCGACGCGGCCTTCGCCGTCGATATAGCGCAGCGAGATGTCCGCGGCGCTCTGATCGAGATTGCTGTCGAAGCTGGCGCGGCCTTCGCCGTGCGCCACCGACACCGGGATGCGCGAGCCGGCCATGCCGCGGAAGAACAGCGACGGCGACTCGGCCACTTCCAGCAAGCCCAGGCGCGCTTCGAACTGCTCGCTGCGGTTGCGCAGGAAGCGCGGCCAATGCTCGGCGCCGGGGATGATCGGCTTGAGCTGGGCCAGCATCTGGCAGCCGTTGCAGACGCCGAGCGAGAAGCTGTCCTCGCGCGCGAAGAACGCGGCGAAGGCATCGCGCAGCGCGCTGCGTTCGAGCACGCTGGTGGCCCAGCCGCGGCCGGCGCCGAGCACGTCGCCGTAGCTGAAACCGCCGCAGGCGGCGAAGCCCTTGTAGTCCTGCAGCGAGACGCGGCCGGAGATCAGGTCGCTCATGTGCACGTCGAAGGCTTCGAAACCGGCGCGATCGAACGCCGCGGCCATCTCGATCTGGCCGTTGACGCCCTGCTCGCGCAGGATCGCGACCTTGGGGCGCACGCCCAGGTTGACGAACGGCGCGGCGACGTCGTCGGCCGGATCGAAGCTGAGCTTGGTCTTCAGGCCCGGCGCGGTGAAGTCGCGCGCGATCGCGCGCTCCTCGTCGGCGCAGTCGGGGTTGTCGCGCAGCTTCTGCATGGCGTGGCTGACCGACCACCAGGCATCGAACAGCTCGTCCCAGCGCCATTCGGCCAAGGTCTCGCCGTCCTCGCGCACGCGGATCGCGGGCGCGGCGGCCGCGCCTTCGACCCGGCTCAGCACCGGCTTGGCGATGCGCTGGGCGCAGTCGATCAGGCCGTGGCGCGCGACCAGGTCGGCGAACTCGGCGCGGTCCTCGGAGGATATCTGCACGATCGCGCCGAGTTCCTCGTTGAACAGGGTGCGGAACGGATCCTCGCCCCAGCCGTCGAGGCTGATGTCCAGGCCCAGGCGCGAGCAGAACGCCATTTCGCACAGCGCGGCGAAGGCGCCGCCGTCGCTGCGGTCGTGATAGGCCAGCAGCAGGCCGGCTTCGCGCGCGTCGCGGATCAGCTCGAAGAAATCGCGCAGGCGCTGCGGATGATCCAGATCGGGCACGCCCAGATCGTCGCGGTCGCCGTCGGCGGACAGGCCGGCGAATGCCGGCAGGCCGTTGCCGTTGGCGTTGCCCGCGGCGTGCGGATGGCATTGCGCCAGCACCGAACCGCCGAGGCGCTGCTTGCCGGCGCCCAGGCCGATCAGCCACAGCTCGCTCTCGGGCTCGCGCGCGAGCAGCGGAGTGAGTTGCTGGCGCACGTCGACCACCGGCGCGAACGCGCTGACGATCAGCGACACCGGCGACACCGATTTGTGGGCGACGCCGTCGGCCTGCCATTGCGCCTGCATCGACAGCGAATCCTTGCCGACCGGGATGCTCAGTTCGAGTTCCGGGCACAGCTCCAGGCCCACGGCCTTGACCGCGTCGAACAGCAGCGCATCTTCGCCCGGGTGGCCGGCCGCGGCCATCCAGTTCGCCGACAGCTTGATCCGGTTCAAGGATTCCACCGGCGCGGCGCACAGGTTGGTGATCGCCTCGCCCACGGCCATGCGCGCGGCGGCGCCGGCATCGAGCAGCGCCAGCGGCGTGCGCTCGCCGATCGCCATCGCTTCGCCGACATAGCCGTCGAAGCCCGACAGGGTGATCGCGCAATCGGCCAGCGGCAGCTGCCAGGGGCCGATCATCTGGTCACGCGCGGTCAGGCCGCCGACGCTGCGGTCGCCGATGGTGACCAGGAACTGCTTGGACGCGACCGTCGGATGCGCGAGCACGCGCAGCGCGGCCTGATGCAGGTCCAGGCCGTTCCACTGCAGCGCCGGCCACGGTGCGGGCGGCGGGCGACGGGTGTCGCGGTGCATCTTCGGCGGCTTGCCGAACAGCAGGTCCATGGGCAGGTCGATCGACCAGTCCGCGTCGGCCTCGGCGCCGGCGCCGTAGACCGCTTCGACGGTCGCGCCGTAACCCACCACCAGGCGTTCTTCCGCGGTCGCGTAACCGACCACCGCGAACGGGCAGCGCTCGCGCTCGCAGATCGCGGCGAAATCGGCGACGCGGTCGGCCGGCAGGCCGAGCACGTAGCGCTCCTGCGATTCGTTGCACCACAGCTGCATCGGCGACAGCGAGGGATCGTCGCTGGGCACGCGCGCCAGGTCGATCACGCCGCCGAGGCCGGAGTCGTGCAGCAGTTCCGGGATCGCGTTGGACAGGCCGCCGGCGCCGACGTCGTGGGCGCTGTCGATCGGATTGTCGGGGCCGAGCGCGACGCAGCGGTCGATCACTTCCTGGCAGCGACGCTCCATCTCCGGGTTGTCGCGCTGGACGCTGGCGAAATCCAGGTCCTCGGCGCTATCGCCGGACGCGACCGAGCTGGCGGCACCGCCGCCCAGGCCGATCAGCATCGCCGGGCCGCCGAGCACGATCACCGCGTGGCCGGGCTTGAGGCCGAGCTTGGCGACCTGGATGCGGTCCATCGCGCCGAGGCCGCCGGCGAGCATGATCGGCTTGTCGTAGGCGCGCGCGTGGCCGCCTTCGGACAGCTCGAAGCTGCGGAAATAGCCGACCAGGTTGGGGCGGCCGAACTCGTTGTTGAACGCGGCCGCGCCGATCGGGCCGTCGAGCATGATTTCCAGGGCCGGGGCCATGCGCGGATTGAGCGCGCGCTCGCCTTCCCAGGGCTGCGGCAGGGTCGGGATGCGCAGGTGCGAGACGCTGAAACCGCACAGGCCGGCCTTGGGACGCCCGCCGCGGCCGGTCGCGCCTTCGTCGCGGATCTCGCCGCCGTTGCCGGTGCTGGCGCCGGGGAACGGCGCGATCGCGGTCGGGTGGTTGTGCGTTTCGACCTTGATGCAGAACGCCGACGGCGTTTCGGCTTCGGCCAGGTAGGCGCCGCTGCCCGGCTGCGGGCGGAAGCGCCGGCTCGGATAGCCTTCGACCACCGCGGCGTTGTCGCTGTACGCCGACAGCGTGTTCTCCGGCGTCTGCGCGTGGGTGTGCTTGATCATCTTGAACAGCGAGCTGGTCTGCTCGCGGCCGTCGATGGTCCAGGAGGCGTTGAAGATCTTGTGCCGGCAGTGCTCGGAGTTGGCCTGGGCGAACATCATCAGTTCGACGTCGGCCGGTGCGCGGCCGAGCGCGGCGTAGCGCTCGCGCAGGTAGGCGATCTCGTCCTCGGCCAGGGCCAGGCCGAGGCGCGCGTTGGCGTTCTCCAGCTGATCCAGGGCGATGCGCTCGAGCTCGCCGCGCGCGGGCACGGCGAACAGCGCCGCGGCGTCGTCGCGCGCTTCCAGCAGCGATTGCGTCATCGGATCGTGCAGGGCCTTGGCCAGCGCGCCCTGAGTGGCGGCGTCGGCCGGCCAGCCGGCGAGGTCGTAGCGGGTGCCGCGCTCCACGCGCGCGACCGGTTGCCCGGCGCCGCGCAGCAGTTCGGTGGCCTTGCTGGCCCAGGGCGACAGCGTGCCCAGGCGCGGGGTGACGTAGCGCGAGACCGCACCATCGGCGCGCGCGGCGGCGTCCGGCTCGGCCTGCAGGATACGGCGCAGGGTCTCGCCGTCGGGCTGCGCGCCGTCGTCGGGCCGGACCCAGTACACGGGCCAGGCGTCGATCAGGCGGACTTCGGGGTGGATGGCTTGCAGGCGGGCTTGGAGCCGTTCGCGGCGGAACGGAGACAGGGCCGAAAGGCCCTCGAGGACGATCATGTCCGGGGAACCGTGCAACGTCGGGCCCGGTATTGTATCCAAGCGCCCCCCTCTGCGCCGTTTTCGCTGTTCAGGACGCGGTTCGAGGCGTTCGGACGCCCGCCGCACGGGGCCCGGAAACGACGATGCCGCCTTGCGGCGGCATCGTTGGCGGCCTCGCCCGGCCTGGCCGGGCGGGCTGCGGGGCTCAGGCTCCGCCTGCCGTGGTCGCCGCCGGCACGGCGTCGACCGGACCGGTCGCGGTCGGCTTGGCGCTGCCGTCGGCGGCCATCTTGTCCAGGGTCTCGCGCAGCGCCGCCGGGGGCACGTAGCCGCCGAGCTGGGTGCCGTCGGCGGCCAGGATCATCGGCGTGCCAGTCAGGCCCACGCGCTGGCCGACGTCGTACTGCTGAGTGACGGAGTTCTTGCAGTTCTTGTTCGGGATCGCGTGGTCGTTCTTGGCGTCGGTCAGGGCCTTGCGGCGGTCCGGCGCGCACCACACCGACACCATCTTGGTGAAGTCCTGGCTGCCGATGCCGGCGCGCGGGAAGGCGAGATATTCGATCGCGATGCCCTGGCGGTTGTACTCGGCGATTTCGCTGTGCAGCTTGCGGCAGTAGCCGCATTCGACATCGGTGAACACCGACACCGTGTACTTCGGATTGGCCGGCGCGAACACGATGCGCTCGCCCGCCGGGATCGCCTTGAGGGCTTCCTTGCGCATGCCGGCCAGGGCGACTTCGCTGAGGTTCTTCTTGGCGGTGGTGTCGAACAGGGCGCCGCCGGAGCCGGGCAGGAACAGGTAGCGGCCGTCGTCGCTGACGTAGACCACCTGGCCGGACACGATCGCCTCGCGGAAGCCCGGCATCGGCGCCGCGCCGATGCGCTCGACGGTGACGCGCGAGTTCAGCACGCGGATCGCCTCGATCGCGCGCGCATCCGGCGTGCCGGCGGCGGCCTTGACCGCGGAGGGCTTGGCGGCGGTCGCCTGGGCCGTAGCGGCGGTATCGGCGGCGGGCTTGGGGGCCTCGGCGCAGGCCGACAGGCTGAGCGCTCCGAGCACGGCGAATAGGGCGTACTTCATCGATCGGGTCCTTGTCTGGTTCACCGGGCGTTGGACCGCGCGGGGACGGAGTGGTTCACGGATTGTCGCACGGCTGCGGAACCGGGGCGGATCGCGGGCCGGGGCCGGACCGCGCGAGCGCGACGGGGTTCGCGGTTTGGGGAATCAGGGAACACGGGGAAACGGGGCGGGAGCGGCCGTTGCGGGCTCGGGGTTGGTTTGGCTTGGAGGGGCTCCTCCGGCCTGGCGCAGCGCGCCAGGCGTTCACCAAACCTGTGCGGCAGTGCCGCACAAACAGGCTTGGTTCACCCAGCCTGGCGCAGCGCGCCGGGCGTTCGAGCAGGCCACGCGGCGGTGCGCGGAAGGATGTGGCAATGCGAGCGCTCGGAGGGGCTCTTCCGGCCTGGCGCAGCGCGCCAGGCGTTCAAGCAGGCCACGCGGCGGTGCCGCGTAAGCGGCCTGCTTTCACCCACGCGGGTGGTGTTTGGCGTGCAGCTGCTTGAGCTGCTCGCGTGCCACCAGGGTGTAGATCTSGGTGGTCGACAGCGAGCTGTGGCCCAGCAGCATCTGCAGCGCGCGCAGGTCGGCGCCGTGGTTGAGCAGGTGGGTGGCGAAGCTGTGGCGCAGGCCGTGCGGGCTGATCCGGGCCGGGTCGATGCCGGCGACGGCGGCATAGCGCTTCACCAGCAGCCAGAACTGCTGGCGGGTCGGCGCCCCCTCCTCGCCCGCGCCGCCGATGAACAGCGACTTCCAGGCCTGCTTGCCGGCCAGCGCCGGACGCGCTTCGGCCAGGTAGCGCTCCAGCCAGTGCTGGGCTTCTTCGCCCAGCGGCACCAGGCGCTCCTTGCCGCCCTTGCCGGTCACGCGCAGCACGCCCTGGCGCAGGTTAACCGCGGTCGCGGGCAGGTTGACCAGCTCGCTTACGCGCAGGCCGGCGGCGTACATCAACTCGAGCATGGCGCGGTCGCGCAGGCCCTGCGGGGTGGCGATTTCGGGCGCGGCCAGCAGCGCTTCGATCTGGCTTTCCGCCAGCGCCTTGGGCAGCGAACGCGGCAGCCGCGGCGGTTCCAGCAACGCGGTCGGATCGTCGGCGCGCTCGCCGCGGCGCAGGCGCAGGGCGTAGAAGGCGCGCAGCGCCGACAGCAGGCGGGCGTTGCTGCGCGGCGAATAACCTTCCTGGGTGCGCCAGGCCAGGTAATCGAACAGGGCCGCGCGATCCGCGCCGGCCAGGCCGCCGTTGCGGCCGCCGCGCCAGCGCGCCAGGCCTTCGAGGTCGCGGCGGTAACTGTCCAGGGTCTGCTGGGCGAGGCCGCTCTCGGCCCAGATCGCGTCGAGGAAGACCCGGATCGCCGCCTCGTCGGCGTCGGGCAGCGGCGGCAGCGACATCGCCAAGCTGCGGCGCTCGGCAGGCGTGGTCTTGCGGGATTTCGGCGACATCATCGCGGCAGCGTCCCTCAGCCGGGCGCGGCGATGCAAGCCCGATCCGCATACGCGAACGCTCGCGCATGCGCGCACTCGCGCTACGACCGCGACCGCGCGACGGCTATCCTGTTGCGATGAGCACCGAACACGCCGCCGCGAACACGCCCGCCCGACCCGCCGCCCTGATGCCCTGGCGCCTGTTCGCGCTGTTCTACGATTTCTGGCCGGCGCTGGCGCTGTGGATGCTCGCGTCGGCGCTGTTCTCGGTCGGCTACACCGTGTCCGGGCACGACGTGCACGAGAACATCGCGCCCTTCAGCGCGCTGCAATGGCTGCTATGGCTGGTGTGCTGGGCGCTCACCGGCGCCTACGCCACGATCAGCTGGCGCCGCGGCGGCCAGACCCTGGGCATGCGGCCCTGGCGCCTGCGCCTGATCGCCGCCGACGGCGGCCGCCCCGGCTGGACGGCGTTGCTGATCCGCTACGGCGTCGGCACCTTGTCCCTGCTCGCCGCCGGAGCGGGCTTCTGGTGGGCCTGGCTGGACCGCGACCGCCTGACCTGGCACGACCGCGCCAGCGGGACGCGTTTGATTCGGGCGCCGAAGCCGGCCTGATCCGGGGATGCGCGGCGGCGGGGCCGCACGGCGATGCGGTTCGCCTACGGCTCACCGCATCCTACGGAGCCACCGACCTTCGTCCGAACGCTGAGGCGAACTAGCCCGTTGCAATTGCAATTCGCCTTGCGGTTGCCGTTGCCGTTGCCGTTGCCGTTGCCCCGGCATTGAAATCCAACGCACCGCACTCGCCCAATCCCACCCAGACCCGAAGGGCGGCGCGCAGGACGCGCGCCGTTTTTCGAGGAACAGGATGTTCCTTCGAAAAATCCCCGCGCCACTTCCGATCTCGCAAGGGAGGGTTGTCTAGGCAAGCCCTTCTCTTTGGTTACTTTCTCTTGGGCTAGCAAGAGAAAGTGACCCGCATGCGCAGCAGGCGGAAGCTGTTGCTTAAGAACGAAACCAACACAGCAAACGGAGTTCGCAATCGCGGCTTACGCCGCTCCCACAGAAAGCAGAAAGCGAAGCCAATCCGAATCGAAGCCAGCGCGGTAGCCGAAGGTCGCGGTCGCGGCTTACGCCGCTCCTACCCCAAGGCCAGAGCGGAACAGGCGCGGCCGCCGGACTGGCGGTCGCGGCTTACGCCGCTCCTGACAGAAGGCAGAAGCCGAAGCGGCAAGCGGACCGAGCAATCGCCACGCGCTCCAGCGCTACTCCCCTACCCCGAGCGTTTCTTGAACAAGAACGCCGACACCCCGACCATGATCACCGTAGGCGTCAGATACGCCAGCCGGAAATCGAACTTGTAGACGCTGGCCAGCTTCACGAACTGCGTCTGCAGCAGCCAGAAACCCAAGGCGAACACGATGCCGATGAACAAACGCTTGCCCATGCCGCCGCTACGCAGCGCGCCGAACGAGAACGGAATCGCCGCCAGGCACAGGGCGAGCACGTTGATCGGGTAGAACCAGCGGCCCCAGTAGTGTTCTTCGAACTCGGTCGCTTCCAGGCCGTTGCGCTCGCGGTAGTCGATCGCCGCCGCCAGCGCGGTCGAGCTGAGGTAGCGCGGGCGATCGGAGCCGGCCATCAGCGCGGCGCCGTCGAGCTTGGACTCCCAGCGCTCCTGGGCGACATGGGTCTGGACCACCGATTTGGCGCCGAACGTGGTGCGGGTGACGTCGCGCAGCGTCCAGCCGCCGGGGCGGTGTTCGGCGATGTGCGCGATCGCGGCCGACTTCAGGCGGCCGTCGTCGGCGAATTCGTAGAAGAACACGTCGCGCAGTTCCAGCCAGGTGTCCGTGCCGTTGCTGCGGTCCTGGCCGCTGCCGGCGTTGAGGATGAACTCGCCTTCGCGCGCCCACAGGCCCGAGTACTGGGCCACGATCATGTTCTTGGACTTGGCCGAGGCCTTGAGCGCTTCGGCGCTGCGTTGCGCCCACGGCGACAGGGTTTCGCCGTTGACCACCATCAGCAGGGTCAGGGTCGCCAGCGCGCCGGCCACGGCCAGGCTCAGGCGCCGGCGCGACAGGCCGACCGCGCGCAGCGCGGTGAGCTCGGAGGTCGCCGCGAGCTGGCCCAGCGCCATCAGCGCGCCGATCACCGCCGAGGTCGGGAACAGGGTGTAGGCGCGGCGCGGAATCGTATAGACCATATAGGTCAGGGCCTGGGGCAGGCCGTAATTGCCTTTGCCGATGTCGCTGAGTTCGCTGCTGACGAAGTTCAGCATCACGTCCAGGCCCATCAGCACCGTCCAGGTCAGCAGCACCGTGCCCAGCACGACGCGGCCGACGTAGAGGTCGTGGATCTTCGGGAAGGGCTTCATGCCAGGGCCTTCGCGCGGCCCAGGCGGCCGTCGCCGAAGTACAGCCACAGCGCCAGCGCCAGCATGGGCAGCACCAGCCACCACAGCCCCAGGCTCATCGAGAGCTTGCCGCTTTCCAGCCAACCGGTGCCAGCGATCATCAAATTGATGCCAATCAAATAGGTCAGGAAGCCGATCAGGATGCGCCCGTAGCGCGCCTGGCGCGGCATGCTGCGCGCCAGCGGGACCGCCATCAGGGCGAAGGCGAAGGTCAGCAGCAGCGGCGCCAGGCGGTAGTGCAGCTGGGCACCGGCCTCACGGCGGCCGTCGCCGAGCAGGGCCAGGGTCGACATCAGTTCGGGATCGTTCGGATCGAACTTGGTCGCGCCGGCCGGCAGCAGCAGCTCGTTGCTGGCGTAATTCATCATGCGGAAGTCCAGGCCGTTGTCGCGCGGGCCTTCGACCTGGAAGCCCTTGTTGAGGGTCAGATAGCGGTTGCCCTGGTCGTCGACCTTGAGCTCGCCGTCGTTGGAGGTGGTGATCTCGCGCCGGTCCTCGCTTTGGCGGTAGACGAACACGCGCTGGAAGCGGCTGCCGTCGTTGGACATGGCGCCGACGTAGATCACCCCGCCCTTGCCTCCCGGCAGTTCGGTGAAGCTGCCCGGCTCCAGCCCGGCCACGATCAGGTTGCGGTTGGCTTCGCTGATCATCTGTTTGGACAGGCGCTCGGCCCAGGGGCCCAGCCACAGCGAGCAGGCGCCCACCACCAGCACGATCGGCAGCACCAGCATCAGCAGCGGCTTGAGCAAGCGGCGCGGGCCGACGCCGATCGAGGCGATCACCGGCATTTCCGAGTCGCGGTAAAGCCTGCCGACGCCCAGCATCAGGCCCAGCATCAGCGCCAGCGGCAGGATCAGCGGCAGCCACTTCAGCAACACCAGCCCCAGCTGGGCCAGCATCATCCCGGCCGGCACCCGGCCGCGGGCGATGTCCCCGAGCACGTCCGTGAAGGCCCCGCCCACCGCGACGATCAGCAGCACCACCAGGGTGGCGAAGGTGGCCTGGGCGAATTCGCTCAGCAGGTAGCGGTCAAGCTTGGGCATCGGGCTTCGGCATCGGGGTAGGCTTGCGTTAAACTCGGGGGTTCGTTCGACGGCATGGGACGGCTGCAGCTCGCGCAGCGTGCGCAAGTCCAGCCCCCGCAAGCCGCCCGATTGTACGGAACTCATCTTCCTTAGCTGCACTTCTACCTGGGAATCTGTTGGATGACCCTCGAATTCGACCTGAACCGCGATGCGCCCGCCTCTGTCAAAACCGATTGCATCGTGGTCGGCGCCTATGCCGACAAGACCCTGACCGCCGCCGCCCAGGCGCTGGACGCCGCCAGCGGCGGCCGCCTGAGCGCCCTGGTGGAGCGCGGCGACGTCGGCGGCAAGACCGGCAAGACCACCCTGCTGCACGACCTGGCCGGCGTGGTGGCGCCGCGCGTGCTGGTGATCGGGCTGGGCGAAGCCGGCAAGTTCGGCGTGCCGCAGTACCTCAAGGCCGCCGCCGACGCGGCGCGCGCGCTCAAGGCCGGCCCGGTCGAACACGCGGTCTTCACCTTGTCGGACGAGCCGGTCGCCGGCCGCGACGCCGCCTGGGCGATCCGCCAGGCCGCGATCGCCGCCGACCACGCCTGCTACCGCTACACCGCCACGCTGGGCAAGAAGAAAGACGAGCCGGGCCTGCGCAAGCTGTCGATCAACGGCAGCGATGCCGCCGCCCTGGCCCAGGGCCAGGCGATCGCCGCCGGCGTCGCGTTCGCGCGCGAGCTGGGCAACCTGCCGCCGAACGTGTGCAATCCGTCCTACCTGGCCGAGCAGGCCCAGACCTTCGCCGCGCGCTTCCCGACCACCAGCTGCGAGGTCCTGGACCGCGCGCAGATGCAGGAACTGGGCATGGGCTCGCTGCTCGCGGTCGCGCGCGGCTCGGCCAATCCGCCCAAGCTGATCGTGCTCAAGTACAGCAACGGCGGCGACGCCAAGCCCTACGTGATGGTCGGCAAGGGCATCACCTTCGACACCGGCGGCATCAACCTCAAGGTCCAGGGCGGCATCGAGGAGATGAAGTTCGACATGTGCGGCGCCGCCACGGTGATGGGCAGCTTCGTGTCCGCGGTCGGCATGCAGCTGCCGATCAACCTGGTGGTGGTGGTGCCGGCGGTCGAGAACATGCCCGATGCCGACGCCTACCGACCGTCCGACGTGCTCACCAGCATGTCCGGCAAGACCATCGAAGTCGGCAACACCGACGCCGAGGGCCGCCTGATCCTGTGCGACGCGCTGACCTACGCGCAGCGTTTCGAGCCGCAGGCCCTGCTCGACGTGGCCACCCTCACCGGCGCCTGCGTGGTCGCCCTGGGCAAGTACGCCACCGGCCTGATGAGCAAGGACGACGACCTCGCCGCCGAGCTGCTCGGCGCCGGCGAGCAAGTGTTCGACCGCGCCTGGCGCCTGCCGCTGTGGGACGAATACCAGACCCAGCTCGAATCGACCTTCGCCGACGTCTACAACATCGGCGGCCGCTGGGCCGGCGCGATCACCGCCGGCTGCTTCCTGGCCCGCTTCACCGAAGGCCAGCGCTGGGCCCACCTGGACATCGCCGGCGTCGCCAACGACGAAGGCAAGCGCGGCCTGGCCACCGGCCGTCCGGTCGGCCTGCTGAGCCAGTGGCTGCTCGAGCGCGCGGCCTGAGCCCCGACGGACCGCATCGGGTGCCCCGCGCCGACTTTTATCTGATCACCACCGCGCGTTTCCGCGAGGAACCGCTGCGGCTGGTGGGCGAGCTGGCGCGCAAGGCCTTCGATGCCGGCCTGCCGACCCTAATCCTGGCCCGCGACGCGGCCCAGGCCGAGGCGCTGGACGACCTGCTGTGGGACATGGGCGACGACGTCTACATCCCGCACCAGATCGCCGGCTCCGACGTCGACGAGGAAGAAGCCGACGTGCTGATCAGCGCGCCGGAGATCGACGCGCCGATGCGCGCGCTGGTCATCAACCTGCGCACCGACGCGGTCCAGGGCAGCTTCGACCGCGTGCTGGAAGTGGTACCGGCCGACGCCGAGGCGCGCGGCCCCTTGCGCGAGCGCTGGAAGCACTACCAGTCGCTCGGTTTCGAGCTGAAGAAACACGACATGTGATCAAGGCCGGGATTCGGGATTGGGGATTCGAGATTCGAAAAAGCCCTACCGAGTCCTAGCCTGCTCTTCCTAATCCCGAATCCCTTATCCCGAATCCCGGCTCTTATGTCCCTCGCCCCCAGCTACGACCCCAAGCAGTTCGAAGCCCGTCTGTACGAGCAATGGGAGAGCAGCGGCGTATTCCAGCCGCGCGGCGAGGGCCAGCCTTATACGATCCTGCTGCCGCCGCCCAACGTCACCGGCACCCTGCACATGGGCCATGCGTTCCAGCACACGCTGCAGGACGCGCTGATCCGCTATCACCGCATGCGCGGCTATCGCACCCTGTGGCAGATGGGCACCGACCATGCCGGCATCGCCACGGAAATGGTGGTCGGCCGCAACCTCGCCATCGAAGGCAAGGGCGAGACCCGCGACTCGCTGGGCCGCGACAAGTTCATCGAAAAGGTCTGGGCCTGGAAGCAGCAGTCCGGCGGCACCATCGAACGCCAGATGCGCCGCCTCGGCGCCAGCGGCGACTGGTCGCGCAGCGTGTTCACCATGGACCCGATGGCCTCGGACGCGATCACCGAAGCCTTCGTGCGCCTGCATGAGAAGGGACTGATTTACCGCGGCCAGCGCCTGGTCAACTGGGACCCGGTGCTGAAGACCGCGATCTCCGACCTGGAGGTGGCCAACGAGGAAGAGAACGGCCACATGTGGTCGATCCGCTATCCCTTGGCCGACGGCGAGAGCTACGAATACGTCGAACGCGACGCCGACGGCAACGAAATCCTGCGCGAGACCCGCGATTACGTCGTGGTCGCCACCACCCGCCCGGAAACCATGCTGGGCGATACCGCGGTGATGGTGCACCCCGAGGACGAACGCTACACCGCGATCCACGGCAAGTTCGTCGATCTGCCGCTGACCGGCCGCCGCATTCCCGTCATCACCGACAGCTACGTCGACCGCAGCTTCGGCACCGGCGTGGTCAAGGTCACGCCCGCCCACGACGCCAACGACTACGCGGTGGGCCAGCGTCATTCTCTGCTGTCGATCAACATCTTCGCGCCCGACGCATCGGTGTGGACGACCTCGGGCCCGGCCGCACTCAAGCACGTCCTGTCGTCCGCCGACCCGAATTTCACCAAGATCGAACCTGATCACTGCACGCCGCAGCAGGCTCAGTACATGGACGATTTCTCCTTGTTCGACGAACAAGGCATGGCGGCGATCGTCGAGAAGTACATCCCGGCCACGTATCGGGGCCTCGACCGCTTCGAGGCGCGCAAGATGATCGTCGCGGATCTGGACGTCGCGGAACTGCTGGTCGAGGTCAAACCGCATCGCCTGCAGGTGCCGCGCGGCGACCGCAGCGGCCAGGTGATCGAACCCTATCTGACCGACCAGTGGTTCGTGAAGATGGACGGCTTGGCCCAGCGCGGCCTCGAACTCGTCGAATCCGGCGAAGTGAAGTTCGTTCCGTCGAACTGGATCAACACCTACCGCCATTGGCTGGAGAACATCCAGGACTGGACGATTTCGCGCCAGCTCTGGTGGGGCCACCGCATCCCCGCCTGGACCGTGCGCTCGGAAGATTCGGATTTCACGCCGCTCGTCGGGGAGATCGTCGCCCGCACGGAAGCCGAGGCCGAAGTTGCCGCTCACGCCAAGCTGCTTGGCGCGCTCGGCCGAGACAACTACGAGCAGGTCAAGGATCGGATCGAACTGGTTCAAGACCCGGACGTGCTGGAAACCTGGTTCTCCTCGGCGATGTTCCCGTTCAGCACGCAAGGCTGGCCGAACGAAGACAAGATGGGCGAGCTCGGCTTCGACATCGCGCTGCCGACCAGCGTGCTGGTGACCGGGTTCGACATCATCTTCTTCTGGGTCGCGCGCATGATCATGATGACCGACGAGCTGGTCGGCCGCGTGCCGTTCCGCGACGTCTACATCACCGGCCTGGTCCGCGACAAGGACGGCCAGAAGATGTCGAAGTCGAAGGGCAACATCCTCGACCCGCTGGACATCATCGACGGCATCACCGCCGAGGCCCTGGTCGCCAAGCGCACCACCGGCCTGATGAAGCCGCAGGACGCGCCGAAGATCGAAAAGGCCACGCGCAAGGAATTCCCCGACGGCATCCCCGCCTTCGGCGCCGACGCGCTGCGCTTCACCATGACCGCGCTGGCCGGCCCCGGCCGCGACATCAAGTTCGACCTGGGTCGCGCCGAGGGCTACAAGAACTTCTGCAACAAGCTCTGGAACGCGACGCGTTTCGTGCTGATGAACACCGAGGACGCGAACTTCGCCGGCACACCGGACCCGCAGACCGACGCCGAGCGCTGGATTCTGTCGCGCCTGGCGCGGGTCTCGGCCGAGGCCGAAACCCAGTTCGCCGCCTACCGCTTCGACCTGCTCGCGCAGGCGCTGTACGAATTCGCCTGGAACGAGTTCTGCGACTGGTTCGTCGAGCTGGCCAAGCCGGCGCTGCTGGGCGAGGACCTCGCCGCCGCACAGAGCACCCGCCACACCCTGCTGTACGTGCTCGAGCGCCTGCTGTCGCTGCTGCACCCGCTGATCCCGTTCGTGACCGAGGAACTGTGGCAGCAGGTGGCGCCGCGCCTGGGCATCGCCGACACCACGATCATGCTGCGGCCCTATCCGCAGGCGGCGGATTTCGGTGCCGACTACGCCGGCGCCGAGGCCGACGTCGAGTGGCTCAAGGCGATGGTCACCGCGCTGCGCAAGATCCGCAGCGAGCTCAACGTGGCCCCGTCCAAGACCGTCGTGCTGCTGCTCTCGGGCGGCGACGCCGACCGCGCGCGCGCCGCGCGGTTCGACTCGCAGTTGCGGTTCCTCAATCGCCTGGAGCGCGTCGAAGCGCTCGCCGCCGGCGCCGCATCGCCGGCCGCCGCGACCGGCGTGGTCGGCGACCTGACCCTGCTGGTGCCGCTGGAGGGCCTGGTCGACCTGGGCGCCGAACGCGTGCGCCTGGACAAGGAGATCAAGCGCGTCGAAACCGAGATCGGCAAGTGCGAGAACAAGCTGGCCAGCGAAACCTTCGTCCAGAACGCCCCGCCGGCGGTGGTCGAGCAGGAGCGCAAGCGCCTGAGCGACTGGCGCGCGCAGCTCGAAGCCTTGCAGGCGCAGCGCGCGAAGCTGGGCTGAGCGACGCTCGACGCCAGGTAGGCTGCGGTAAGCCGTAGGCGTACCGCACCGATGCGGACAGGCGGCGATTGCGAGGGTGCGGTTGGCACCGCATCCCATTCTTGTAAGCGATCGCGGCTTACGCCGCTCCCACAGGAAGCCCGCTTACTGCGCGCCCGCCAATAGCGCTTATTCCGGCGGCAGCAGTTCGATCGCCATTACCAGCGCGTCCTCGCGGCCGTCGCGGGCCGGGTAGTAGCGCGGGCGGCGGCCGATCTCGTTGAAGCCTTCGGCGTGATAGAGCGCGATCGCGCCCGGGTTGGACGGACGCACTTCCAGGAACACGCGCTCGGCGCCGCGGCCGCGCGCGATCTGCATCAGCGCGTGCAGCATGCGGCGGCCGTAGCCGTGGCCCTGCTGCTCGGGGGCGACGCAGACGTTGAGCACGTGGGCCTCGCCGGCGGCCAGGCTCAGCAGGAAATAGCCGAGGATGCGCTCGCCGCTGTACAGCACCCAGGACGGGTAATCCGCGCGCAGGCAGTCGCGGAAGATGCCCAGGGTCCAGGGGAATTCGTAGGCGCGTATCTCGATCGCATGGACCGCGTCGAGATCGTCCTCGCGCATCGGCCGCAGGGCCGCGGCCGGCGATTCGCGTTCGACGGCCTGCGCGCTCATGGGCGCGGACCCCGGCGCAGGCTGCGCAGCAACGGCCACAGCGCGCGCTTGGCGGCCGGAGAGCCGCGCAGGGCCGCGGCGTCGTACAGGGCCAGCACGGCTTCATCGGGCGCGTCGCCGGGGCGACGGCCGGCCGCCCGCAGCACCGCGCGCAGCAGGGCGTCATCGCCGCCACGCGCCGCGGGCGCGGGCCGTGCGCGCTCGGGCGCGGGCGCGGGCGCGTCCGCGGGCATGCGCTCGTGGGCGGCGCGCGGGCCAGGTGCGCGCTCATGCCCGGGAACGCGCGCGGGCGCGACCTCAGGCGCCGCGGGCGCCGCCTCGGGCGCGGCGCCGGCCAGCGCCAGCGCCGGATGCCCCAGCGCCTGCAGCCATTCGCGCTGCTGCGCGCTCCACAGGCTCACGTGCCGGTCCCCGCGCCGGACCCCACGTCGGTCGGCGGCAGTCGGCGCGCACGCCGGTACAGGGAGTACACCGGTCCGGACAGGGCGTACGGGGCGAAGATCAGCAGCAGCACGCTGGGCGGATCGATCGCGATCGCGATCACCACCACCACCACGATCAGAATCGCCAGGAACGGCACCCGGTCGTGCTTGGGACCGCCGCCCTTGAAGCTGAAATAGCGCAGCCGGCTGACCATCAGCAGGCCGGCGATCACGGTCACCGCGAGCGCGGCGTAGCGCAGCTCCTCGCCGGTCCAGCCCAGTTCGTCGCAGGTCCAGACGAAGCTGGCGACCAGTCCGGCCGCGGCCGGGCTGGCCAGGCCGATGAACCAGCGCTTGTCGACCTGGCCGACCTGGGAATTGAAGCGCGCCAGCCGCAGCGCGGCGCAGGCCGCGTACAGGAAGGCGGCGATCCAGCCGATCTTGCCCAGCATCGGGCCATCGTGCTTCATCGACTCCAGCGCCCAGTGGTACATCACCAGCGACGGCGCCAGGCCGAAGCTGATCAGGTCGGCCAGCGAGTCGTACTGGACCCCGAACTCGCTCTGGGTATTGGTCAGGCGCGCGACCCGGCCGTCGATCCCGTCCAGGATCGCGGCGATGAAGATCGCGATGCAGGCGTCGCCGTAGCGGCCCTGGGTGGCGGAGATGATGGCGTAGAAGCCGGCAAACAGGCCGCCGGTGGTGAACAGATTCGGCAGCAGATAGATGCCGCGTCCGCGCGGTCGGGGCGTAGGCGTAGGTTCCATAACGGAAGTGTAGCGCTTGCCTGCACGCCGTCGCGGTGCTGCAATCGGCATTCCCCCTGGTTTTGCCCTACCCACCACCGTCCAGCACCGACCCTGCCCGGAGCCGACCATGTCCTGCCCGTCCCGTATTTCCCCCCTCCGCCCGTCGCTCCGCGCGTGGCTAGGCGTCGCGCTGCTGGCGCTGGCCCTGCCCGCGGCCGCCGGCGAGGTCTACCAGTGGAAGGACGCCAACGGCGTCACCCACTACTCCGATTCGCCGCCGCCGAACCAGAGCAACGTCAAGGGCCGCCAGATCCAGAACAAGACCGGCGCGCCCTCGGTGACCCAGGCCAAGCCGGCCGAAAGCGCCGAATGCACCACCGCGCGCAACAACCTCAAGCAGCTCCAGGGCAGCGCCCCGATCGGGCTGGACACCGACAAGGACGGCAAGGCCGACACCGCTTTCACCCCGGAGCAGCGCGCCGCCCAGGTCAAGCTGGCCGAGGCCTCGATCGGCGCCTACTGCAAGCCGGCCGCCGCCGCGGTCGCGACCCAGCCGTAAGCGCGCTTTGAAACTGGGCTGGGCCATCGTCGCGGGCATCGTGCTCGGCGCTGGCCTGGCCTGGTGGACCGCACGCGACACCCCGGCCGAGGCCGCTCGCGCCCAGGCTGCTCACGCCCAGGCCGGCGCCGATGCCCGCGCCGAGGCCGCCGAGCCGCCGCTGTACCGCTGGCGCGACGCCGCCGGCCGGCTCCAGATCACCGAACGCCCGCCCAAGGGCCGCCCCTACGAGCGCCTGCAGCGCCAGCCGCGGGACGGGATCGAGGTCCACGGCGACCGCGATTGACCCCCCGCATTCGCGCGCCGGTCGCGCGCACGGCAGAATGTCGGTCTCCCTCAGGTTCGAATGCCCGCCGATGCGTCTGTCGCAGTTCCACCTCCATACCAGCAAGGAAACTCCCGCCGAAGCCGAAATCGTCAGCCATAAGCTGATGCTCAAGGCCGGCATGATCCGCAAGCTCGCCGCCGGCCTGTACACCTGGTCGCCGCTGGGCCTGCGCGTGTTGCGCAAGGTCGAGCGCGCGGTGCGCGAAGAAATGGACGCCGCCGGCGCGATCGAAGTGCTGATGCCGACCGTGCAGCCGCGCGAGCTGTGGGAAGAGACCGGGCGCTGGGAGAAATTCGGCGGCCAGCTGCTCAAGCTCAAGGACCGCAAGGAAGCCGAGTACTGCTACGCCCCGACCGCCGAGGAGGTCATCACCGACTTCGCCCGCAACGAGCTGTCCAGCTACAAACAGCTGCCGGTCAATTTCTATCAGGTCCAGACCAAGTTCCGCGACGAGATCCGCCCGCGTTTCGGCGTGATGCGCGCGCGCGAGTTCCTGATGAAGGACGCCTACTCGTTCCATCTCAGCGACGAGGACCTGGGCCGCGAGTACCGCAACATGTACGACGCCTACGGCCGCATCTTTACCCGCCTGGGCCTGCAGTTCCGCGCCGTGTTCGCCGACACCGGCGCGATCGGCGGCAGCGCCTCGCACGAATTCCACGTCGTCGCCGATTCGGGCGAGGACGCGATCGCGTTCTCCGACGGTTCCGATTACGCGGCCAACGTCGAACTGGCCGAAGCGCTGGCGCCGGGCGCGCGCGCCGCGGCCAGCGAAACGATGCGCAAGATCGACACCCCGACCCAGAAGACCTGCGAGGACGTGGCCGCGCTGATGGGCGTGGCGCTGGCGCGCACGGTCAAGTCGGTGGCCGTCCTCGGCGCCGACGCCGACGGCCAGCCCCAGTTCGCGCTGGCGCTGGTGCGCGGCGACCACGCCGTCAACGAAATCAAACTGCGCAAACTCGCCGGCCTGGGCGAATACCGCCTGGCCAGCGAGGCCGAGATACTCGAACACCTCGGCGCGAATCCCGGCTTCCTCGGTCCGGCGAATACCGCGAAGAAAATCCGCGTGATCGCCGATCGCAGCGTCGCGGCCATGGCCGACTTCGTGGTCGGCGCCAACGAGAACGGCTACCACCTGGCCGGCGTCAATTGGGGCCGCGACCTGGCCGAGCCCGACGAGGTCGCCGACATCCGCAACGCGGTCGAAGGCGACCCCTCGCCGGACGGCAAGGGCACGCTGCGGATCGGGCGCGGCATCGAGGTCGGCCATGTGTTCCAGCTGGGCCGCAAGTACGCCGCGGCGATGAAGCTCAGCGTGCTCGACGAGACCGGCAAGGCCGCGGTCCCGGCCATGGGCTGCTACGGCATCGGCGTGTCGCGCATCGTCGCCGCGGCGATCGAGCAGAACCACGACGAAGCCGGTATCTGCTGGCCCGAGGCGATGGCGCCGTGGGCGGCGGTGGTGTGCGTGATCAATCCCAAGAACGACGCGGCCGTGGCCGACGCCGCCGCGGCGCTGTACCGCGACCTCAACGCGGCCGGCATCGAAACCGCGCTGGACGACCGCGGCCTGCGCCCGGGCGCGATGTTCGCGGACATGGAACTGATCGGCATCCCGCACCGGATCGTGGTGTCCGAGCGCGGCCTGGCCGCCGGCACCTACGAGTACCGCCAGCGCCGCGCCGCCGAGGCCGAGAACCTCGACCGCGAGCGCCTGTTCGCGCGTCTGCTGCCGGCCGCCTGAGCCGGATTATCGGGTCTTGAAACTCCCGGGATACTCCCGGGAGATTTACGCGGACTGCCTGGCCGATTAACATGGCCGGGCGTGCCATGGACCGGCTCATAATCCAACCCGATATTCAACCGGAGCCATCCATGTCGATCGATCTGAACTCGCTGTCCGCGAAAGAACTCGAATCGCTGATCGCGCAGGCGAAAAAGCGCAAGACCACGCTCAACAAGCGCAAGCCGATCACGGTCGTGCGCAAGAAGCTGACCCAGCTCGCTAAGGCCGAGGGTTACGACATCGCCGAGCTGTTCGGCGGCGCCCCGGCGCCGCGCGCGGCCAAGTCGGCCGCAGCCAAGCCGGCCGCCGCGCGCAAGGCGCGCAAGCCCCTGGGCAAGGTCGCGCCGAAGTACCGCAACCCGGCCAATACCGGCGAAACCTGGACCGGCCGCGGCAAGCAGCCGCGCTGGCTGGCCGCCTATACCGGCAACGGCCGCAAGCTCGACGAGTTCCTGATCAAGTAAGTCTGGCGCGGCCATCCGCACCGCGGCAACGAAAACGCCGGCCTCGCGCCGGCGTTTTCCGTTATCGGTCCCGCGATATCCATCACGATTATCGGCCAGGTAATCGCAGGAATCTGAACCGTATATCGCGCCGATTATCCGGTGCCCGCGCCGCGCCGATCCGACGGTTACAGATTGCGCCGCGCCGGCAGCAGCAGGTTGCCGAACAGCAGGCCGGCGATCAGCGCCAGCAGGATGTTGATCACCGCCAGCACCGCGTCCTGGCCGACCTCCATGTCCTGCTGCTGGATCAGGGTCAGCAGGCCGCGCAGGCTGGCGCTGCCTGGCACCAGCATGATGATCCCGGGTACGCGCACGATCGCGCCGGGGCGGTTGCCCCAGCGCGCGTAGGCGTTGCCGACCGCGGTCAGGGTCAGCGCGGCCAGGAAGATGCCGGCCGGGTTGCCCCAGGCCTCGCCGGCGAAGCGCGAGATCAGATAACCGGTCGCCGCGGCCGCCATCACCTTGGGGTAATCGCTGCGGTGGGCGCGGAATAGCACCGCGAACGCATACGACGCCACCGCCAGTCCGCACCATTCGACCCAAGCCGGCTGCGGCCGCGAGGCCCGGATCGCCGGCTCCAGGCCGACCAGGTCGGCCAGGTACAGGGCGATGATGGTGCCGACCGCGAGCTTGACCACCGTGGTGACCGCGCCGGCGAAGCGCGCCGTGCCCGAGACCAGATGCTGGCTGGTGAGTTCGTTGACCGCATTGGTCAGCGCCATGCCCGGCAGCAGCACGATCAGTGAGGCAATGATCACCGTGTTCTGGTTCAGCGGCACCAGGAACGCCGCGACCAGCACGGCGACCATCGCCGCGACCATCGCCGCGACCGCGTCCACCGCTTCCTTGAAGCGCGGCCGCGCACCCGACCATTCGATCAGCAGGCCGGTCAGCAGGCCGTTGACCCCGGCCGTGGCGATGTCCGGCCAGGGCAGCCGCAGCAAGCCGCCGACCGCGGCCGCGGCCAGACCGAACGCGATCACCTGCATCGCCCGCCAGCGCGCGCTGCGCGGCCGGTCCAGCGCCTGCAGCGCGGCATGGCCGGCGGCGAGGTCGAGCCGCCCGGCCATCACGTCCTCGGCGATGCGGTCGGTTTCGCTGAGCTTGTACAGGTCGTTCTCGCCCGGCGGCATCCGGATCACGCGCGTGGTGTCGCTTTCCCCGGGCGGGCGGTTGGGGTCGCTGAAGGTCAGGATCAGGCCGGTCGGATTCGACCAGGGCTCGCACTCCAGCCGCAGCCGCTGCGCCACCGCCGACACCGCGCCCTCCAGGCGCTGCGCGGTGGTGCCGTAGGCATGCAGGCGTTCGGCCAGTTCGACCACGAAGCCGATGCGTGCGGCGTAACTGGTCGCGCTCAAGGGGGCGGGCGGCGCGCTCGAGGAGGCTGATGTCGACATGCGCGGAAGGATCGCATGCGGACCCCTGACTTGGGCAGAACGATGTGCCTACAGGACACTCACCTCGCTGTGCCTAGCCTGTATCCTCCGCCCGAGGCCCTATGACCGCACCGTCCACGCACACGCCGCAGATCGCCGCCGACGCCCGGACGCCGTCGCGATTGCGGCTATCCGGACGCTGGACGCTGGAGAACGCCAACGCGATCTCGGCCGCGCTGCACGGCGCGCCGCACGAGGCGACCACGGTCGACGCCGGCGCGGTCGAGCGGCTGGATTCGCTCGGCGTGCTGCAGCTGATGCGCTTCGCGCGCCGGCGCGGACTCGACTTCGACGCCTTCGCCTTCCACGACAACCATCGCGCCCTGGTCAACGCGATCGAGGACGTTTCCGACGAGCGCCCGAAGAAGAAGCGCGAATACGGCGTCTACGCCGCGCTCGCGCGCCTGGGCTACGCGGTCACCGACAACTGGAAGGAAGTGCTGGCGCTGATCGCCTTCTTCGGCGAAACGCTGGTGAAGATGCTGCGCCTGTTCAAGGAGCCAAGCCGCTTCCGCCCGACCGCGACCGTGCACCACATGGAGCAGGTCGGCCTGGACGCGGTGCCGCTGGTCGCCCTGCTGTGCTACCTGGTCGGCGCGGTGGTGGCGTTCCTGGGCGCGACCATCCTGCGTGACTTCGGCGCGACCATCTTCGTGGTCGAACTGGTCAGCATCTCGTTCCTGCGCGAGTTCGGCGTGCTGCTGACCGCGATCGTGCTGGCCGGCCGCACCGCCAGCGCGTTCACCGCCCAGATCGGCGCCATGGTCAGCCGCGAGGAAGTCGACGCGATCCGCACCCTGGGCATGGATCCGATCGACCTGCTGGTGATCCCGCGGGTGCTGGCGCTGCTGGTGATGCTGCCGCTGCTGACCTTCGTGGCGATGATCTTCGGCCTGCTCGGCGGCCTGACCGTCGGCGCCTACAACCTCGACATCCCGCCGCAGCAGTACCTGGCGCGCATGCACGAGACCATGGAGCTGCGCCATTTCCTGGTCGGCCTGTCGAAGGCACCGGTGTTCGCCCTGCTGATCAGCCTGATCGGCTGCCTGGAAGGCCTGCAGGTCGAAGGCACCGCGCAGTCGGTCGGCGAACGCACGACCTCCAGCGTGGTCCAGGCCATCTCGCTGGTGATCATCATCGACGCCTTCGCCGCGATCTGGTTCATGGAGATCGGATTTTGAACCAGACCATCGACGACCCGCGCGAACACATCGGCGCCGACACCCCGATCATCCGCGTGCGCGGCCTGGTCAACCGCTTCGGCGAGCAGGTCGTGCACGACGGCCTGGACCTGGACGTGAAGCCCGGCGAGATCCTCGGCGTGGTCGGCGGCTCGGGCACCGGTAAATCGGTGCTGATGCGCTCGATCCTGGGCCTGCGCCGGCCCGACGAGGGCCGTATCGACGTGCTGGGCATCGACGCGCGCACCGAGGACCCGGCGCGCCGGCGCGAGATCGAGCGCAACACCGGGGTGCTGTTCCAGGACGGCGCGCTGTTCTCCTCGCTGACCGTGGGCGAGAACGTGCAGGTGCCGCTGAAGGAGTACCACAGCGACCTGCCCGATTCGTTGCGCTACGAGCTGTCGCTGCTCAAGGTCAAACTCGCCGGCCTGCCCGCGGACGCGATCAACAAACTGCCCTCGCAGTTGTCCGGCGGCATGCGCAAGCGCGCCGGGCTGGCGCGCGCGCTGGCGCTGGACCCGCCGCTGCTGTTCCTGGACGAGCCCACGGCCGGGCTGGACCCGATCGGCGCGGCCGCGTTCGACCGCCTGATCCGCACCCTGCAGCAGGCGCTGGGCCTGACCGTGTTCCTGATCACCCACGACCTCGACACCCTGTACGCGATCTGCGACCGCATCGCCGTGCTCGCCGACCGCAAGGTGATCGCCTGCGCGCCGATGGCCGAGATCGAACGGCTCGATCACCCCTGGGCGCACGAATACTTCCACGGCCCGCGCGCGCGCGCCGCCCAGGTCGCGCGCGACAAGAACACCGCCTGACACCGGGCCACGCAAGGACGCACAGGTTTGCTCTCCGCACTCTCCCCCCATATCGCCGCCATCGACCACCTGCCCTGGGCCGCGCTCGCGCTGGCCGCGCTGCTGCTGTGGTGGCCGCGCCTGCGCGTCGCCAGCCTGGTCCTGCTCGCGCTCGCCGGCGCGGCCGGTTTCGCGCTCGGCCAACTCGACGTCCGGGCGCTGATCGCACTGGCGCTGCTGGCGCTGGCCGGCTGGATGATCCTGCCGGCGCGAGCGCAGGCCGCGCGCATCGCCGGGCACGTACTTTTCGTACTGGTCGCGCTCGCGCTGGGTTTTCATGCCGCGCCGGGCTTCCACAATCCGCTCGCGATCCCGCCGACCCGGATCACGCCCGACGCGATCGAATTCAGCATGTACCTCAATCTCGACAAGCCGCTGGTCGGGTTCTGGTTGCTGCTGGCCTGGGGCGGCGTACAGCGCGAGCGTGCGCCGCTCGATTGGTTCAAGGCCGCCTTGCCGGCCTGCCTGGCCGCGGCGGCGCTGTGCCTGGGCCTGGCCTATGCGCTGGGCCAGATCGCCTGGGCGCCGAAGTGGCCGGCCTGGGGCCTGCTGTGGGCGTTCAACAACCTGCTGCTGGTGACCCTGGCCGAAGAGGCGCTGTTCCGCGGCTACCTGCAGGAAGGCCTGATGCGGCGCTGGCGCGAACGGCGCTGGGGCGACGCGGCCGCGATCGCGGTCGCCGCCGTCGCGTTCGGCCTGGTCCATCTGGCCGGCGGCTGGGCCTGAGCGCTGCTGGCCACGGTAGCCGGCGCCGGCTACGGCGTGGCCTATCGCCGGGGCGGATTGCAGGCCGCGATGCTGACGCACTTCGGCTTCAACCTGCTGCACTTCACCGCGTTCACTTACCCCATGCTGGCATGATGTCCGCCACGAACCGCCCCCAGGGGCTCATCGTTTCAGGTGCCTGATGGAAACCAAGGCCAACTACGTCCTCATCGGCGCGTTCACGATCATCGCGACGCTGTTCCTGCTGCTGTTCGCGCTGTGGGCGGCCAAGTATTCGTCGGAGAAGAGCTGGCGCGAGTACGCGGTGATCTTCAACGAGCCCGTCACCGGCCTGTCCGAAGGCAGCACGGTGCAATACAACGGCATCTCGGTCGGCACCGTGAAGCTGCTGCGGCTGGCGCCGGACGACCCGCGCCGGGTGATCGCGCAGCTGCGCCTGCAGGCCGACGCGCCGATCAAGGCCGACACCCGCGCCAAGCTGTCGCTGACCGGCATCACCGGCAGCCCGATCATCCAGCTCACCGGCGGCAGCCCCGGCAGCCCGGCGCTGGCCGACGTCGACCGCCGCGAAATCCCGGTGATCCAGACCGAAGCCTCGGCCCTGCAGAACATCGCCGACACCGCCAATCGCCTGGTCGCGCGCCTGGATCAGGTGCTCAGCGACGAGAACGTCAAGCGCGTGTCGAACACGCTGTCGAACATCGAGGCCATGACCGGCTCGATCGCCGACCAGCGCGAGGACCTGCGCGCGCTGATCGTCAACGCGCGCAAGTCCAGCGAACAGCTGTCGGCGACCTTGGACACCACCAACCAGGCGGTCAAGAACGTCGACCGCGAACTGGTCGCCAAGCTGCCCGGCCTGATCTCCAAGCTCGACAGCACCCTGACCCGCCTCGACTCGGCCGCCAACGGCGCCAACGGCATCCTCAACGACAACCGCGCCGCGATCAGCAGCTTCGCCAACGACGGCCTGGCCCAGCTCGGCCCCACTCTGGCCGAACTGCGCGTGCTGGTGCGCGACCTGCGCCGCATCAGCGACCGCATCGACAGCAATCCGACCCGTTACCTGCTCGGCCGCGACGCCCAGAAGGAGTTCGAGCCGCAATGACCTCCCATGCCCTGCCCCGCCCTTATGCCTTGCTGCGTGCCGCCGCCGGCCTGAGCCTGCTGCTGACGCTGAGCGCCTGTTCGATCCTGGGCGACAAGCCCAAAGAGCGCTCGACCCTGTACGCGCCCGACCCGCGCGTGCAGGCCGACGCCTCCTGGCCGAACGCCGACTGGCAGCTGTCGCTGACCCCGCCGACCTCCGCGCGCATGATCGACAGCCTGCGCATCGCGGTGCGGCCGGCACCGAACGAGCTGCAGGTCTACAAGGGCGCCGGCTGGGCCAAGCCGCCCGGCGAGATGCTGCAGGACGCGTTGCTGCGCGCGCTCGAGGACTCGGGCCGGATCGGCGCGGTCGCGCGCCAGGGCAGCGGCGTCGCCGCCGACTACAAGCTGGTGCTGGACCTGCGCCGCTTCGAATCCGACTACGGCAACGGCGAAGCGCTGCCCTCGGCGACCATCGAAGTCAGCGCCAAGCTGCTGCACAACAGCGACCAGAAGATCGCCGCCGCGCGCACCTTCGTGCAGAGCCAGCGCGCGTCCACCACCGCGGTGCCGGACGTGGTCGCCGCGTTCGACGGCGCCCTGGCCGCGATCACCCGCGACCTCGGCGGCTGGATCCTGAGCAGCGGCAACGCCCACGAGCAGGCCGAGCACCCGCGCAGCGCGCACCGCTGAGGCGCGCTCACACCTCGAAGGTATCCGTCGGCCGCAGCACGCGGCCGGCCGCCGCGCCGCGATAGGGTAGAGCCGGCAGGGTTTCGACCACGATCGCTTCGTCTCCGACGCGCCGGCTGCGCAAGGCGATCGCGCCGACGTGGCCGCTGTCGACGCCGAAACTCCAGAAGCGCCAGGCCGGCGACGCCGCGCCGTTGCGCTGCAGCCGCGGCGCGCCGTCGGCGCCGGGCGCGAACGCGATCCGGCCGAACGGCAGCCGCAAGCCGCGCCCGCTGGCCTTGGCGTAGGCCTCCTTCAAGGTCCAACTGCGCAGGAAGGCATCGCCGCGACGTTCCGGCGCCAGCGCCAGCAGCGCGGCCAGTTCGTCCGCCGCCAGGGTGTACGTCGTCCACAGCTCGCTGGTTTCGCGGCCGCGCACTTCCAGATCCAGACCGGCGCGGCCGCCCGGCGCGACCAGGCAGCCGACCAGGCCGGCGCAATGCGACAGGCTGAACGCCAGTCCCGGCGCCGCCAGCGCGCGCGGACGCCCGTACGCGCCGCGCGCGTAACGCCAGTCCTGCGGCGGCCGCGGCCGGCACGCCGACAGCGCGTGCCGCACCAGCAGGCGCGCGACCAGGCCCTCGCGCCGTACCGCGTCGATCCGCAGCCGATCCAGGCGCGCGCGCTCGTCGTCGCCCAGCAAGCCGCGCTGGGCCTCGTAGAGGGCATCGTGGGCGGCGTCGACCTCGGCCAGGAACAGCCGCGGCGCGGCGTCGCCGCCGGGCGTGCGCGGTTCCAGTGCGGGTCGATCGGCAGGGCTGGCCATGCGCAGGCACCGGGGTGGGAACGTCGCCGAGCATACTGCCGCCGCCGCGCGTGCGGGCCCGGGCGACGCCCGGCTTTGAGCTGAGGGCGCAAACCCGCGACAATTCAGCCTCAGCAAGCGGAGAGCCAGCATGAGCGAACACAGCCCCAACCCCGCGCAGGTCGAACGCGACGTCATGGAGTACGACGTCGTCACCGTCGGCGCCGGTCCGGCCGGCCTGTCGTTCGCGATCCGCCTCAAGCAGCTCAACCCGGAGATCTCGGTCTGCGTGATCGAGAAGTCCAGCACCATCGGCGCCCACATCATCTCCGGCGCGGTGATCGAGACCGGCCCCCTGGACGCGTTGCTGCCGAACTGGCGCGACAACCCGCCGCCGATCTGCGTGCCGGTCACCCAGGACGAGTTCTGGCTGCTGACCAAGGAAGGCGCGCACCGCCTGCCGGTGCCGCCGGGCATGAACAACCACCACGGCAACGTGATCGTCAGCCTGGGCGCGACCTGTGCCTGGCTGGCGCCGCAGGCCGAGGCCCTGGGCGTGGAGATCTATGCCGGCTTCGCCGCCTCCGAGACCCTGCACGACGACGAGGGCCGCGTGGCCGGCGTGCGGATCGGCGACATGGGCGTGGCCAAGGACGAATCGCACAAGCCCGGCTATACCCCCGGCATCGACATCCGCGCCAAGGTCACCGTGTTCGCCGAGGGCGCGCGCGGGCACCTGACCAAGCGCCTGATCAAGCGTTTCGGCCTGGACGCGGACAGCGATCCGCAGGGCTATTCGATCGGCATCAAGGAACTGTGGCAGGTACCGGAAGACCGCGTCACGCCGGGCAAGGTCGTGCACAGCTTCGGTTGGCCGGCCGACAACCGCACTTACGGCGGCAGCTTCCTGTACCACCTGGACAAGGGCCGCATCGCCCTGGGCTACGTCAGCGGCCTCGACTACCGCGATCCCGAGTACAAGCCCTGGGAAGCCTTCCAGCAGTGGAAGAACCACCCGACGGTGAAGCCCCTGCTCGAAGGCGGCAACCTGGTCTCGGCCGGCGCGCGCGCGATCGTCACCGGCGGCTGGCAGTCGCTGCCCAAGGTCGAGATGCCCGGCGCGCTGCTGATCGGCGACACCGCCGGCCTGCTCAACGTGCCCAAGATCAAGGGCACCCACCAGGCGATCCGCAGCGGCATGCTCGCCGCCGAACACCTGGCCGCCTCCGAGCTCGCGCCGGAAGGCTACGACGCCAAGCTGCGCGCCTCGCCGGCGATGGACGAGCTCAAGAAGGTCCGCAACATCAAGCCCGCCTTCAAGCGCGGCCTGTGGTTCGGCATGCTCAACGCGGCCTGGGAAACCGTCACCGGCGGACTCTCTCCGTGGACGCTGAAGAACAAGCCCGACTGGTCCTCGCTGCAGAAGCTCAGCGAAGCCGAAAAGCCCAAGCGCGACTACGTCGACCGCACGCTGGCGCCGCGCGACCGCCTGGCCGGCGTCTACTTCGCCGCCACCGAGCACGACGAAGACCAGCCGGTGCACCTCAAGGTCGCCGACACTTCGATCTGCGTGACCCGCTGCGTCGAGGAATACGACAACCCCTGCACCCGCTTCTGCCCGGCCGGCGTCTACGAGATCGTCGAGGAAGCCGCGGCCGACGGAAGCAGCGCCAAGCGCCTGCAGATCAACGCCGCCAACTGCGTGCACTGCAAGACCTGCGACATCAAGGACCCCTACGAGATCATCACCTGGGTCACGCCGGAAGGCGGCTCGGGGCCGAATTACCAGAATCTCTAGCGCAGCATTCCGATGGCCATCCGAACAGAGCGTGTCCTGCTGACAGTCTGCACGCTCTTGGCCGTCGGCATTATTGTCATCGCCGTCTGGGCCAGCCGCCAGGCGCTTCCGACGCAGCCTCGCAAAGCGCCATGGGTTTCCATTCCAGCTGAGAGCGAGTTCAGCGGCGACCAGTCTTCCAGGGCGGCCCTATTGTCTGTCGCAGGCATGGGACGAGAGTCGACGGATACGAGGGAACTCGCATACTTTTGCGGAGACGCCAGTTATCGGCACATAGAAGAGCGCTACGTCGCCATCTTCGATGTCGGCGCATTCGAGCCCGCATATCGCGTGTCTTTCAATATTCAGGGTATGAACGCTCTGGTCGAGGTAAATCGAGCGCCGCGGTGGCTGGCCACGGGCCAGTCCGGATTCCACCGTACGTATAGTGCGGATATCCACGAGCTGGCCAAGATCCAGGAGGCCTGGAGCGACCCGGCAGTCTGGCTATCGCCGCAAACGGATCAGATCTGTATCCCGGGCGGCAACAGCGTTCTCCAGTCTTGCGTGCATGGTCGATACACATTGTCCAAGCAGGACTGCACCAACACGGCCGTCCAGAAACTCCAGCGCGCAATCGCATCGCAGTTTCCGCTGCAGCCAAACGACCGCTGAGAGGGCGCCGACCGGCTTCGCTAGAAGCGTCATCGATGTCCCACTAACGAAAGAGCCGCCATAAGCCGGTTTGTTCGATGCAGATGCGGCCCCGACCTGTCATAGCGCGCTTGAGCGCCGCGCCGGCCTTCTCTTGCAGCTCGCCCGCGCTGGCGCGCAGCGTGGCTTCAACCCGCGCGAAACCATCGGCAACGATGTGCATCATCGGCATTCGTATCGGAACGGACTCCTAGCCCGGCCCTAGTACGCCGGAGCGCGATGCCAGTTCCAGGCGCTGGCGATGATGGCTTCGATATCGGTATGCTGTGGCGACCAGCCCAGCTGCTCGCGCGCCTTGCGGCTGGAGGCCACCAGCACCGCCGGATCGCCGGCGCGGCGCGGCGCGGTTTCGTAGTCGATCTTGGCGCCGGCGACGCGCGCGGCGGCGTCCAGCACTTCCAGCACGCTGAAGCCCTGGCCGTTGCCGAGATTGAACAGATGCGCGCCGGCGGTCTCGCCCATGAACCTCAGCGCGGCCAGGTGCGCCTCGCACAAATCGTCCACGTGCACATAGTCGCGCACACAGGTGCCGTCGCGGGTCGGGTAGTCGGTGCCGAACACCTTGAGCGCAGGCCCCCGCCCCAGCGCGCTGCGCAGCACGTTCGGGATCAGATGCGTTTCCGGCTCGTGCGCCTCGCCGATGCCGCCCTCGGTCGCGGCGCCGGCCGCGTTGAAGTAGCGCAGACTTACCGAGCGCAGCCCGTAGGCCTGCGCGGCGTCGGCGAGCAGGCGCTCGACCATCAGCTTGCTGGCGCCGTAGGGATTGATCGGGCGGGTCGGATGATCCTCGTCGATCGGCTCGCATTCCGGATGGCCGAACACCGCGGCGGTGGACGAGAACACGATGCGCTCGACGCCGGCCTCGCGCATCGCGCGCAGCAGGTTGAGCGAGCCGACGACGTTGTTCTCGTAGTACAGATACGGCTGCGCCACCGATTCGCCGACCAGCGAACGCGCGGCGAAATGCACCACAGCATCGAAGCGGCGCTGGCCGAACAGCTGCGCCAGCGCCGACGGATCGAGCAGGTCGCCCACCACCAGCTCCGCACCGGCGACCGCTTCGCGATGCCCGGTGGACAGGTTGTCGAACACCGTGACTTGGTGACCGGCCGCCGCAAGGCGCCGGACCATGTGCGAACCGATATAGCCCGCGCCACCGCAGACCAGCACGTTCATGGATTCAACCATCGCGGCGACACGACGCGAGCGTGATAGTCATGCCGCGCGCTTGAACGCCACGCCGGTCTTCTCGCGCAGCTCGTCCTCGCTTACGCCCGGCGCGGATTCCACCAGCACCAGGCCGTCGGCGGTGACGTCCATCACCGCCAGCTCGGTGATGATGCGGTTGACCACGCCCAGGCCGGTCAGCGGCAGCGTGCATTCGGGCAGGATCTTGTGCTCGCCGTTCTTGGCGCTGTGCTCCATCAGCACCACCACGCGCTTGACGCCGGCGACCAGGTCCATCGCGCCGCCCATGCCCTTGACCATCTTGCCGGGCACCATCCAGTTGGCCAGGTCGCCCTTGTCGGTGACCTGCATCGCGCCCAGGATCGCCAGATCGATGTGACCGCCGCGGATCATCGCGAAGCTGTCGTGGCTGCCGAAATAGCTGGCGCCGGCGCGCGCGGTCACGGTCTGCTTGCCGGCGTTGATCAGGTCGGCGTCGACCTCGGCCTCGGTCGGAAACGGGCCGATGCCGAGCAGGCCGTTCTCGGACTGCAGCCACACGTCCATGCCCTCGGGAATGAAGTTGGCCACCAGCGTCGGCAGGCCGATGCCGAGGTTGACGTAGGCGCCGTCGGTGAGTTCCTGCGCGGCGCGCTGCGCCATTTGATCGCGGGTCCAAGCCATGTCGAATTCCTTGAAAGTGTCGTAAGCGTCGAGTCGTCGGAATACCGGGCGCCGCTCAGGCGCGCACGGTGCGCTGCTCGATCCGCTTCTCGGGCGTCGCGTTGAGCACGATGCGGTCGACGTAGATGCCGGGCAGATGGACGTGGTCGGGATCGATCGCGCCGATCTCGACGATTTCCTCGACTTCGGCCACGCAGACCTGGCCGGCCATCGCGCAGGCCGGATTGAAGTTGCGCGCGGTCTTGCGGAACACCAGGTTGCCGGCCTTGTCGGCCTTCCAGGCCTTGACCAGCGAGACGTCGGCCTTGAGCGCGGTTTCCATTACGTAATGGTGACCGTCGAACTCACGCGTCTCCTTGCCGTCGGCGACCACGGTGCCGTAACCGGTGCGGGTGAAGAAGGCCGGGATGCCGGCGCCGCCGGCGCGCAGGCGTTCGGCCAAGGTGCCCTGCGGGTTGAATTCGAGTTCGAGTTCGCCGGACAGGAACTGGCGTTCGAATTCCTTGTTCTCGCCGACGTAGGACGAAATCATCTTGCGGATCTGGCGCGTCTCCAGCAGCAGGCCGAGGCCGAAACCGTCGACGCCGGCGTTGTTGGAGATCGCGGTCAGGCCCTTGACGCCGCTGTCGCGCAGGGCCGCGATCAGCGCCTCGGGAATGCCGCACAGGCCGAAGCCACCGACCGCGAGCGTCTGACCGTCGGCGACCAGTCCCTGCAGCGCTGCCTCGGCATTGGGGAACACCTTGTTCTTCGCGTCGCCGGCGCTGCGCGTCGCGGCAATGGCCTCGGCCATGGGGGAAACTCCTTTGCGGGATAGGCGCAGTTTAGCGCGCCCGGCCGCCGGCCCCCACCGGACCTTAGGGCAATGGTCACTCGTCCCGCGGTGTGGCCCGACGTTAGACTCGGCCCATGAGCAAAATCGCCCTCGTCACCGCCATCGCCGCGACCGGAACGGACACGGATATGGTGCCGTTGATCGAAGCCTGCGCCCGCGCCGGGCTGGCCGCCGAGGTCCGCGCCTGGGACGACCCCAGCGTGGCCTGGACCCGTTACGACGCCGCGCTGCTGCGTTCGCCCTGGGATTACACCGAACGCCTGCCGGAGTTTCTGGCCTGGTGCGAGCGCGTGGCCGCGCAGTCGCGCCTGCTCAATCCGCTGCCGGTGGTGCGCTGGAACACCGACAAACACTACCTCGCCGCGCTGGCCGAGCGCGGCGTGGCGGTGGTGCCCAGCGCCTTCGTCGAACCCGAGGCCGAACCGCTGCCGGCGCTGCAGGCCTTCCTCTCGATGCACGCCGACGCCGCCGAGTTCGTGGTCAAGCCCACGGTCAGCGCCGGCTCGCGCGATACGCAACGGTATGCGCGCGCCCAGGAATTCGCCGCCGCCAACCATATCGCGCGCCTGCTCGACGCCGGCCGCAGCGTGCTGTTGCAGCCCTACCTGGCCTCGGTCGATCGCGACGGCGAGACCGCCCTGCTCTATTTCGACGGCGTCTACAGCCACGCGATCCGCAAGGGCGCGCTGCTGCGCCCCGACACCGGCGCCACCGAAGCGCTGTTCGCGCCCGAGCAGATCGTCGCGCGCGAGCCCGGCGAGGACGAACGCGCGCTCGCGCAGGCCGTACTCGCCGCCGCACACGACGCGCTGCAACTGGATGCGCCCCTGCCCTACGCGCGCGTCGACCTGATCCGCGACGGCGACGGCAGGCCGCAGCTGCTGGAACTGGAGCTGTGCGAGCCTTCGCTGTTCTTCCCGTATGCGCAGGGCAGCGCCGACCGTTTCGTCGCGAGCCTGCAGGCCCGGCTCTCCGCGCATTGAGCGCGACGACGCATCGGCGATCCGAGCGGGCGCCTCAGGAGCGCCCGTACACGTCCTCGAGGCGGACGATATCGTCCTCGCCCAGATAGCCGCCGGACTGCACTTCGATCAGTTCGACCGGCTCGCTGCCGAGGTTGCGCAGACGGTGCACGCTGCCGCGCGGAATATAGGTGCTCTCGTTCTCGCGCAGCTCGAACACCTTGTCGTCGCAGGTGACTTCGGCCACGCCCGAGACCACGACCCAATGCTCGGCGCGGTGCTGGTGCTTCTGCAGGCTGAGCGCGGCGCCGGGCTTGACCACGATCTTCTTGACCTGGAAACGCTCGCCGACGCCGATCGAATCGTAGCTGCCCCACGGCCGATAGACCTTGCGGTGGAACAGGTGCTCCTGACGGCCGGCCGCCTTGAGCTGGTCGACGATGACCTTGACGTCCTGCACGCGGTCCTTGCGCGCGACCAGGGTCGCGTCGGCGGTGTCGACGATCACCAGGTCCTCGACGCCGATGGTCGCGATCATGCGCCGGTCGGACGCCCGCACCAGGCTGTCGCGGGTATCGAGCGAGATCACGTCGCCTTCGTGGCGGTTGCCGTCGGCGTCGCGTTCGGCCACCGACCATAGCGACGACCAGGAACCGATGTCGCTCCAGCCGCAGCTCACCGGCACCACCGCGGCGCGATCGGTCTTCTCCATCACCGCGTAGTCGATCGAATCGCTGGGGCTGGCCGCGAACGCGTCCTGGCCCAGGCGCAGGAAATCCAGATCGGTGCCGGCGCTGGCGAACGCGGCGACCGCGGCGGCGTGGATCGCCGGCGCCAGCCGCAACAGTTCGTCCAGATAGCTGCGCGCGCGGAACAGGAACATGCCCGAATTCCAGGCGTAGGTGCCTTCGGCCAGGTAACGCTCGGCGGTGGCCTGGTCGGGTTTCTCGACGAAACGCTCGATGCGGTAGCCGTCGGCGCCCAGGGCCTCGCCGCGCAGGATGTAGCCGTAGCCGGTTTCGGCGTAGTCCGGACGGATGCCGAACGCGACCAGCCAGCGCTCGTCGCCCAGGCGCATCGCCGCGGCGACCGCATCGCGGAACGCCGCCTCGTCCTCGATCAGATGGTCGGCCGGCATCACCAGCAGCAGCGCTTCGGGGTCGCCGGCCAGCGCATGCAGCGCCGCGGCCGCGATCGCCGGCGCGGTGCTGCGCGCGACCGGCTCCAGCAGGATGCCGCCGCTGCGCACGCCGATCGCCTGCAACTGCTCGCCGACCATGAAACGGTGGTCGTCGGCGCAGACCGTGATCGGCGGCTGCGCGTCGGGCAGCGCATTGGCGCGCAATACGGTTTCCTGAAACAGCGAATGGTCCCCGACCAGCGACAGGAACTGCTTGGGTTGGTTCTGTCGCGAAAGCGGCCACAATCGGGTTCCGCTACCGCCGCTGAGGATGACCGGGTGAAGCATTTCGACTCCGCACTGGGGTTACGCCGTGAAGGGTACCGGATCGCGGACGTGCGTCGGCCGGTCGCCGCCGTCGCCGATGCCCACCGCGCTCAGGCGGCAGTCACGCAGCCTCGGCGCGGCGACGCGGAGGCGGCGTGAACGGCCACGGCGAGCCGGTGCGGCTGCGCGGCGCGGACGGGGCCAGCGCGCTGGTCAGCCGCTACGGCGGCCAGGTCCTGTCGTGGATCTGCGGCGGCCGCGAACGGCTGTACTTGAGCCCGCGTGCGAGCTACGCGCCCGGCCAGGCGATCCGCGGCGGCGTGCCGGTGATCTTTCCGCAGTTTTCCGATCGCGGCCCCGGCCCGCGCCACGGCTTCGCGCGCCTGCGCGAGTGGACGCATGCGGGCGACGGGCGCTTCGGGTTGCGCGACGACGCGGCCGACCACGCGGCGTGGCCGCATCGGTTTCGGGCCGAACTGACGGTCGAGCTGGGCGCGGACTCGCTGGCGATCGCCCTGCGCGTGGACAACACCGGCGCCGAGCCGTTCGCGTTCACCGCCGCGCTGCACACCTACCTGGGCGTGGACGACCTGGCCGCGGTCCGGCTGCAAGGACTGGGCGGCCGTGAGTATTCCGACGCCACTCGCGATGGCGAATCCGGCGTCCAACACGAGGCCGCCCTGCGCTTCGACAGCGAACTCGACCGGCTCTATCCCGGCGTCGCCGGCGGGCTACGGCTGGACGAAGCCGGTCGCCGTCTGCGCATCGACGCCGAGGGCTTCCCCGACACCGTGGTCTGGAACCCGGGCGCCGCGCTCGCCGCCCGCCTGGCCGACCTCGGCGCCGGCGAGCACGCCCGCTTCGTCTGCGTGGAAGCGGCCGCCGCCGCGAGGCCGGTGTCGCTGGCGGCGGGCGCGAGCTGGAGCGGGCGCCAGATCCTGACCGTCGAGGACTAGACGCCGACGCCTCGATCCGTATGGATGGCCGCACGTTGGCTGCAAGCTGAGCGCCGTTCGACCTCGCCCGGCCCTGCCGCGGACATCGGCCCCTCCTGCGCCCACTCACGGTCTCCGTTAGAATTGGCGGTTCTCGGCCCCCGGGCCGCGCACCTCCCAACGGGCACCCCCAAGGAACCCCCGCACGATGAAGATCCTCGTCGGCTACAAGCGCGTGGTGGACTACAACGTCCGCATTCAGGTCAAGCCGGATGGCTCCGGCGTGGTCACCGACGGCGTCAAGCTGTCGGCCAATCCCTTCGACGAAATCGCCCTGGAAGAAGCGCTGCGGCTGCGCGACAAGGGCATCGCGACCGAGGTCGTGGTCGCCACGATCGCCCCCGCCGACGCCCAGGCGCACCTGCGCAACGGCCTGGCGATGGGCGCGAACCGCGCCATCCACGTCGTCAGCGACCAGCCGATCCAGCCGCTGACCGCCGCGCGCGCCCTGCTCAAGCTGATCGAGAAGGAACAGCCGGACCTGGTGATCCTGGGCAAGCAGGCGATCGACGACGACGCCAACCAGACCGGCCAGATGCTGGCCACGCTGTGGGGCCGCCCGCAGGCGACCTTCGCCTCCAAGCTCGAAGTGGAAGGCGGCAAGGCCACGGTGACGCGCGAAGTCGACGCCGGCCTGGAAACGCTGGAAGTCGACCTGCCGGCGGTGGTCACCACCGACCTGCGCCTCAATGAGCCGCGCTTCATCAAGCTGCCGGACATCATGAAGGCCAAGAGCAAGCCGATGGAGTCGATCCCGTTCGCCGACCTCGGCGTCGACACCGGCGACACCCTCAAGACCACCCACTACGCGCCGCCGCCGAAGCGCAGCCGCGGCGTGATGGTCAAGGACGCGGCCGAACTGGTCGCCGCACTGAAGCAGAAGGGGTTGCTGTGATGAGCAAGGTTCTGATCGTTGCCGAACACCTGGGCGGCAAGCTCAACGCCTCGACCGCCAAGTGCGTGTCCGCAGCGCAGGCGTTGGAGCCCGACGCCATCGACGTGGTGGTGCTGGCCGCCGACCCGGCCGGGGTCGCCGCCGAGGCCGCGCAGATCGCCGGCGTCGCGCGCGTGCTGACCGTGGCTAACCCCGCCAACGCCGACGCGATCGCGCAAGTGCTGGCGCCGCAGGTGGCCGCGCTCGCTTCCGGCTACAGCCACGTGTTCGGCCCTTCGACCACCTTCGGCAAGGATCTGCTGCCCTGCGTCGCCGCCCTGCTGGGCGTGGCCCAGGTCTCCGACGTCATGGCCGTCGAAGGCAGCCACACCTTCAAGCGTCCGATCTACGCCGGCAACGCCATCATCACCGTCGAGGCCCCGGCCGATCACACCGTGGTCGCCACCGTGCGCACCGCGTCCTGGCCGGAAGCCGGCAAGGGCGGCAGCGCAGCGGTCGAAGCGGCCACCGCCGAGGCGACCCTGCCGAGCCACACCCGCTTCGTCGGCCTGGCCGCCGGCAAGTCCGACCGCCCCGACCTGCAAAGCGCCAAGCGCGTCGTCTCCGGCGGCCGCGGCGTCGGCTCGGCCGAGAACTTCAAGATCATCTACGACTTCGCCGACAAGCTCGGCGCCGCCGTCGGCGCCTCGCGCGCCGCGGTCGACGCCGGCTACGTGCCCAACGAGCTCCAGGTCGGCCAGACCGGCAAGATCATCGCCCCGGAGCTGTACGTCGCGATCGGCATCAGCGGCGCGATCCAGCACCTGACCGGCATCAAGGACGCGGGCACCATCGTCGCGATCAACAAGGACGGCGACGCGCCGATCTTCGAGATCGCCGACATCGGTCTGGTCGGCGATCTGTTCGCGTTGTTGCCGGAGCTCGAAAAGGCGCTGTGATCGCTAACGCCTGAGCTACGAAAAAGGCCGCCCGAGGGCGGCCTTTTTTGTTGCACCGGTTGCGCGCCATGGACGGCGCGGAACGCGAGCGCGGATCAAGGCTGCAAGGTCCAGTCCGCGGCGTACTGGCCGACCTGGGCCTGATTGAAGCCGGTGCCGGTGCCGATCCACATGAACAAGCCGCGGTCGCTCGGACGCAGCCAGATCAGGTCGCCGAAACCATCGCCGTTGTAGTCGCCGCTGGTCGCGAAGGTAAAGTTGGTCGGCGTGCCCTGGGCGAAGGAACCCATATAGCTGGCACCGTCCATGCGCCAGTAAGCCATGTAGGTATTGGCGGCATTGCGCCAGATCAGATCGGCCTTGCCGTCGCCGGTCACGTCGACCGCGCTGACCAGCGTCCAATCCGCGCTGTACTGACCGATCTGGGCGACGGTGAATCCGGAGCCCGCGCTCAGCCACATCGACATGGTGCGCGTGCTCGGCGAGTTCCAGATGATGTCGACCTTGCCGTCGGCGTTGAAGTCGGCGATCGCGGCGATCAGGTAGTCCGCGGGCGGCGTGTAGCTCTGGCCGCCCTTGTAGGTCGGGCCGTCCATCAGCCAGTACGCGAAATAACCGGCCTGCGGCTGACGCCAGAAAATGTCGTCCTTGCCGTCGCCGTCGATGTCGCCCTGCCCGGCCACCACCCAGCCGTCCGGATACTGGCCGATGGTGAACGGAACGAAGCCCGCCGCCTGCGACTGATACGAGAACAGCATGCGGTCGGAACTGCGCCGCATCAGGATGTCGGCTCGGCCGCTGGCCGTCGAACGGCCGATCGTGGCCGGCGTCAGGGTCGGGCTCAATCCCTGGTTGTAGCCGCTGGCGATCGTGGTGCCGTTCATGCTCCAGTAGGCGAGCGCGCCCAGCGATTGGTTCCACCACACCAGATCCGACTTGCCGTTGCCGTCCATGTCGTTGCGCGCACGGCTCGGATTGCTCGGGATCACGCTGGCGCGGAATCCGGCGACGATCGGCATCGTGAGCGTCATGCTGCGCACATTGTCGGACTGGTTGGCGACGCCGGTGGGACGTCCCTGGTAGCTGATGTTCGGGTTGGCGAAGTAGCGGATCGCGACCTGGCTGCTGCCGGGCAGGCGGTAGGCCATGACGGTGTAGAAACCGCTAGTCGAAGTCTCGCGATAGCCGTAGGAATAGACGTGCGCACCGGTGCTGCTGCTGTCTTCCTGGTTGTGCGCCTGGCCCATGTTGTGGCCCAGCTCGTGGGCCAGGGTTTCGTCGCGGCAGAAGTAGGTCTTGTTGTCGCCTTCGTCGAGGTCGTTGCCGTCGCTGACCACCGAATAGCCGAACGGGCTGTCGCTGTTGTCGATGCCGGTACCGCCGCCGCCGATCAACCAGGCGATGCCGCAGCCGTCGTTTTCGGGGGTGCGGAACTTGCGCACCAGCGACACCAGGTCGGCGCCGATCTGGTCGCGCAGCGTGCGCAAGGTAGTAAAGGCCGGGTCGACCGGAATCGTACCGGTGCCGCCCTTGTAGCCGGTCAGCTTCTCCAGCGCGTCGCCGTTGTCGGTCGCGTCCGGATAGTTGACCTGCAAGGTGCCGACCAGACGCAGGGTCGCCGGGACCTGGCTGTTGATATAGGCCTGGTTGGTGACGTCGACCACGTTGTTCAGACGGGTGACCGCCTGCGACTCGCCGCCCAGCGATGCCGCCAGGCCGGTGGTATAGCCGAGCAGCACGTCGACGGTGGTGGCGGCCGTGGCGGCCGGCTCGGCGCCCGCGGCTGCGGTCATGGGGCCGGAGCTGGTGCCGATCGAACTGGCCAAGGACGGCGGGACGAAGTAGTCCGGCTCGGCGCCGGCGACGTCGTGCGAACCGGGCAGCTTGCTGCGGTCGGTGCTGACGAACCAGGAGCGGCCCTGGGCCATGGTCAGGCGCAGGTTGTTGCCGTTGCCTTCCGGGACCACGCCGAACACGGCCTTTTCGCCGAAGGTGATGATGGCTTCGTCGCCGACGCCGGCGCCGTCCAGACGGCCGACCCAGGTCCAGTTGCCGTCGGCATGTTCGATGTGGCGTTCGTAGTTCAGCTGCAGCTTGCGGCCATCGGGCGCGGTAACGACCATCTGGCCGTCGGCGATCGCCCGCATCGCGTGATCTTCGCTGATGCTGACCGGGTAGGAGGTGTAGGCGCCTTCGCGACGAATCGCGCTGCGGCGGTCGTAGCCCAGCAGCACGCCGGTATCGGCGAGCTTGGCGTAGCCGGCGCGCGCCGGTTGCGGGGCGAAGCGCACGGTCCGCGCGACCTGGGCGCGCTGCGGCTGCGATCCGGTATTTCGAGCATCGCTGCGCGCGCCGCTCGACGTGTCCTTGCCGGTCTCGGCGGGGTCCATGCTGCAGGCCGCAAGGCCAAGCAGGGTGACGGCCAATACTAGATGTCGCACGGTGTTTACCCCGAGGTTTGGCCCGCGCGCCGTGTGCGCCGGGCTTCGGCACAAGAATAGCGCCAAAATCCGCGGGTCAATGCGACGGAAGCAGCAAACCGCGCCGATACGGGGGTCCGGTCGACGGGCCGTTTCCGAGCGCGCCAGCTATCTGAATGGCCCTGGCTACCGTCGAGAGGCAGGGGCCGGCCCAGGGTCTCTCAGCGAGCCCCGGGAACCGGTTACAGCGCCTCAGCGGCGCAATGCGATGCTCGGCAACTGCTGGAGCTGATCCTGCCAGGAATACTCGAAGATATAGCCGCCGTTCTCCGCGCAGATCACGCCCTGCTCGGGAGCGCCCGGCTTGAGGAAAGCCTGCGGGTAGGCGCCCAGCGAGGTGTAGTGGGTCACGTACGACATCCGCGTCAGCGCCTGGTTGCGGATCGCGGTGCCCTCGTGCGCGAGGTTGCCGTGCCAGATCAGGGCATCGCCCTTGCGCGGCAGGAACACCCGCGGCTCCACCTTCATCTCGCGCATCCGCGCGTACAGGTACTCGGCGAACTGGCCGGGGTCCTTGACGCTGTCGGCCTCGAGCAGGATCGAGCCGTCGCCCCAGTCGAAGAAGTCCGACACTTCGACCTGATGCGAGCCCGGGTAGTAGGCCAACGGCCCGGAATCGGGGCTGATGTCTTCCAGCGGAATCCAGCTCGCCGCCAGATGCGCGAGCTTGGTCTGCGTGCGCACGTACGGGTAATCGATGTGGATCGGCTGCTGACTGCCTTTATAGAAAGTCAGCGACTGGGTCGCGCAGGGCGCATCGTCGAACACCGCGCTCAAGAACTGCATCAGCTCGCGGGTCAGGCTGAGCTTGGCGGCGGCGTAGGAAATGGTATGGATGCTGTTGAACTTGACGCCGTCCGACTCGAGTTCGGCGGCGCTGAAATCGCGAACGTGCCCCTGCTTGGCCTTGAACTCGGCGAGCAGATCGAAATCCAGGTGATGCTTGCGCAGATAATCGATATCGCCGAAGAACGCGTCGATCAGCTGCGGATCCACAACGTTCTCGAAAATAACGATGCCGTCGCGCTTCCAATCCTTTAGCTTCTGCTCGAGGTCGAAATCGCAAGCCTCGGAATGCTTGTCGAGAAAACGCTTGAAATCGGGATCGTCCTGATCGATCCACGGTCGCGACGCCATCCACTCGTTCTTTCCGATCACCGCCATTACAAACTCCGTATATCCATAGTCACGGGAGGGAAGCCCGCCCGATCGAACCGGCGCCGCCGCTTACGACGGCGCCCATGACGCTGTTACTTGACGTTTACGATGCCGACGCCGAACCAATCGCAATAAGGCACACCGTTGCCCTCGTCCGCCTCGATCTTCAGTCGCGAAGCCTTGCTGACATCGACGTTGATCGTCGCAGCGTAGGTGCGATCGACGGCGACGTCGTTGCTCGCACCGCCGTCCAGGCTCCAGCGCATGCGCACCACGCCCGCTTGCGGATTGCCGTCGCAGTCGGCGACGCTGCTGAAATCGGCCATGTAGGGCGACAGGGTCAGCGACTGCAGTCCCTTGACGTCGAACTCGATGCTAGCGCTCTTGCCGGCGTCCGGATGCATGGCGAAACGATCGTCCTGACGCGGCTCGACCTTCTGGTAGCCGTCGACGGTGGCGACGATGCGCGGAGTGAGCGCGGCCAAACCGGCCTTGAGGCCGGCGGCGGCCACCGGATCGGCCTTGGCCGGCTTCGCCGGTGCGGCGGCCGGCGCGACGGCGGCCGGCGTCTCGGGCGCAGTGGCGGCCGGGGCCGCTGCCGGCTCGGTCTTGGCCGCGTCGGAGCTGCTGTCCTTCCAACAACCGGTGCCCAAGGCCATAAACGCGATCGCGCTGCCCAGACCCACTGCGAACTTCTTGCTCATTGTCTTCACTGTCTCCGGTTACCGGCCGTCGTAAGGCCTAGTTTTGCATGTGCTTCGTGATGGACCGTCGACACCCTGTGCCTCAGCCCCAGGGGGCGTCGTAACCGGGGCGGCCGAAAACGATCACGTCCTGATGGTCGGCCCACGCACGCTCGATGTAGCTGAATATGCGCACACCCTGAATCTGCTCGATCATCCGCAACATCGCGTGCGGCTTGGCCAGCGATACGCCGTAGTTGCCGGGCACATACTGGCTCGATTCCGCCGGCGCGTAGTCGCTGTAGCCATAACCGCGCTCGCGGTAACCGTCCATCACCTGAGCCCACTTTTCGGCCCCCAGATACGGCGAGCGCTGATGGACCTGCTCGCACCAGCGTCCGTGCATCGTGGCCACGATGATGCCGTTCGGCGCCAGGAATCGCGCCAGATGCGCCAGCCAGCGCGCCGACTGCTCTTCCGCGACATGGGTGAACAAGGAACCGACCCAGATCAGTTCGAACTCGGTCCCGAAGTCGACCTCGGTCAGTTCCGGCTTGGACACCACCGGCGTCGCGTTGAAGCGCTGCGCGCAATAAGCGACGCCGTCGGTATCCAGGTCGCAGGCATGGAACTGCGCCTGCGGAAACATCCGGACCAGGTGCCGCAGCACCCGGCCGTGGCCGCAGGGCAGATCCAGAACGCGATCCACCCGATGCAGATAGCTCGACATGATCCCCGCGAGGATCACCTCGATCGCACTGCGTCCCACCTCGAAATACCACTGGTTATTCATCAGATCGTTCGGAGCGATTTCCGCGTCGATCGGTGCTGCGTTGTATTCGCTGACCCACTTGTTGATCAAATCGAGGTTGTACATGGACGCTCCCTGTCGAGCTCGCCTTTTATGGATCAGCCCTTGCGCTTGAGCGCGAAACAAGCCTGGTCGTACTTCGCACCATCGAAGTAGCCGGCGACGAATTCGAACTGGTCGCCGAACTGCGTACGCGCGTAGGCTTCCGGAATCCAGGTCTCGCCGTAGAAGCTCTCGTCGCGCGGTCCGCCGCCACCGACACCGGCCGACGAAGCGTGCACGATGCGGCCTTCGCGGTAAGCGGCGCGCGCCGCGTCCAGGTCCGGGAACAGCGAGCCGAGCGCAGCCGCGTACGGCGCCGCCACCGGATCCTGCTCCTTGCACCAGGCGCAGTAGTCGAAGAAGGTTTCGTGGCGCGTGGTGAACGCGACCATCCCGCCCGGCTTGAGAATGCGCGCGAACTCCTGCATCCAGGCCTGGCACGCGGCCTCGGACAGGTGCGAGAACACCGAGTACGAGTAGATCAGGTCGAACGACGCATCGGCGTGCCGGGTCGGCGGGAACGGCGTACAGACCTCGAAGCGCGACGACTGGAACAGATCGCGGGTGACGTCGACGAACCACGGATCGACGTCCAGGCCGTGGATGTTCTCGACGCTCAGGTGCTCCATGAACACCCGCGAGATGCGACCCCAGCCGAAGCCGAAGTCGAGCGCGCGGGTATTGCGGTCCAGCGGCAGGCCGATGCGGCCCGCGGCATCGACCACGTTCTCGTAGAACGCGTGGGCCTGGCGCAGCGCGGCCTCCGACGACAGGCCGGTGGTGTTGCGCTGCAGCTCTTCGGTCGGGAACGCCGGCAGCTTTTCGCCCAGAGGGCTGACCTGAGTGGACTCCAGGCTTTGGATCAGGGTGCCCAGCCAAGCATTCTCGTTACCGCCGATATGTTCCATGAATAGTCTCGTTCTGCAGAAAATGGAGCGGCGCGCAGCCGCCTATGGCTCACGGCCGCAGGCGAAGCCCGCCGCCGTTCCGACTCAGAGCTTGCGCACCAGCGTCAGACCGTCCAGATCGCGCGCATCGCCCCAATCGAGCGTGGTCGACTGAACCACTTCCAGGCCCGCCTCGGCGGCGTAGCGATGGAAGGTTTCCATCGTCATCTTGTTGCGCGCATGCGGATTCATGCCGTAATGCTGACTCGGATCGGCGTCGTAGTTGGAGTGGTGGAACAGCGCCATGCCGCCGGACTTCAGGATCCGCGCCGAGTCGCGCAAATAGGACGCCACCAGATCGGGGCTGAAATGGACCATCGCGTCGTAGCAGAAGATCGCGGTGGCGCTCTCCGCTTCCAGCGGCTGGAAATCGTAGCCGTTGTTGCGAATGACCTGGACGCCCTCGAAGCGCTCCATACGGCGACGGCAAACCTCGAGGTTCTCCTCATGGATGTCCATCAGCGTGAGCTGCCTCGCCATCGGCGCGACCATCTCGGAGTGACGGCCATGGCCGCACGCGAGCTCGACCACGTTATCCAGGTCGAGACGATCGAAGTAGGGACGGAACAGATGATCCGAGTTCCAGAACATGAAAGTCCAGCGTTCCGCATCCGCGTAGTACTGGCTTTCCTTCCACGGTTCACCGACAACTTCGACCGACGATTTAAGATCCGACATAGTCTTTCCCATTTCTCTAGTTAGCGCAGAAAATATTCAAAGAAACCACATAGAAGCGCAGATACGCAGGAGCGCGCGACGGCGACGCTCCGGCCCTACAGATGCCAACCCGAGCTGCCGCGAATATACGCCATCGGCACCGGCCCGGCGTGGTGCATCGCGACAGAATATGCCCGCTTCACGGCGTGTCCGCGACCTCCCGGCGGGCGCGGGCGCGTAACGCAATATTGACGCGCTGTCCTAACCGGATTCCCAGCTCCTCGACGAAACGACAGGTCAGCTCGGACACGAAGATCGCGGCGACCAGGGTTATCGACCACAGAGAACGCAGCCAGGCCGCGCAAGGCATCGAGAAAGTCCAAACACACTGCCGCCGCAAGCGCATGACTGGCCCGTATGGCAGCGGTCATGTCAGTAGGTCCTGTACTTCCTTGCGATCCGAAAGGACCTTCACCTGCTCGTCGGCCAGACCGAAGTAATGGTGCAGATGTTCGGCGTATTCGCGCGCCAGCGCCTGCATCCTGGGCGACACGCTGTACTTCTTGCGCACCAGCTGCTGCATGCGCAGGACTTCGCGCAGATGCGGCAGGTTGTCGCTGCCGATCGTCACGCTGCCCGAATGGCGGCGATGGCGGTTGAGCGCGATCGGCGCGAACGCCAGATCGCCGTGTTCCAGCACCTTGAGATAAGTCAGCCAGTCGCCGGCGATGCGATAGCTGGTGATCTCGTCGATCGCGCCTTTCAGACTGCGCAGCAGCACGTCGCGGCGGAATACGGCAGCGCTGACGTTGGGCACGGTGTTCTTGACCGCCAGGCCATGATCGAGTTCTTCGGACAGGGTCGCGACGAAGGGCTGGGTCCAGCGTTCGCGGCCGAGGTCGCTGACGTAGTCCAGATAGTCCGGCGCCAAGGTCCGGCCGGTGCCGTCGATCTGGGTCGATTGGCAGTAGCTCATGGCAACGGCGGAACGCGCCAGCGGGGCCGTCACCGTGGCCAGGAAATCCGGCGCCGACAGATCGTCCGCCTCGGCAATCCAGACCACGTCGCCGCGCGCGGCTTCCACGCCCTTCAGCCATTGGCGGAATACCGAGCCGGAATTCTGCGACGAAGTGATCACCCGTAGCGGCACGGGCGAGGACGCCTGCAACTCGCGCAGCAGGGACACGCTTTCGTCCGAGGATGCATCGTCCAGCACGATGATTTCGTACACCGGCAGGGTTTGGCGAACGATGGAATCGAGGCGCTCGGCCAGATAGTGCGCATAGTTGTAATTCGGCACGACCACCGAAACCAACGGCCGTTGCTGACGGGTCAGTGCGAGCAGATCCAGCACGTAGGAACGGAACGAGTACTCGGACTCGATCAGTTCGCGCACGCGTTCCGAGATCTCTTGGCGACGCGGCCTATCGGCGAGCAGTTTCAGACACTGATCCGCGTAGGCCTCGATGTCGAGCATCGGCGCCAGCGACCCACACTGATGCTGGATCAGGGCGTCGAGTCCGCCGGTACCGGCAAAGCCGACCACAGGCACGCCGACGTCGAACGACTCCAACACCACCGAGGGATATGGGTCCTCACGCGAGGTCAGCGCATACAGGTCGGCACCGGCGTAGTAGTGATCGGTATTGCTGCGCCGGCCGATGAAATGCACCCGATCGGCCAGGCCCGCGCGCGCGACAGACGCGCGCACCTCGCGCTCGATCGACACGTCCGGATGCCCGACCCAGACGAAGTGGGCGGCGGCACGCTCGCGACAGACGCGCTCGGCCACCTGCACGAACAGGTCCACGCCCTTGCGCAGGTCGGCATAGCCCACGCAGAGCACGATCTCGGCGTCCTGGGCCAGGCCGAGCTCGTCGCGCAGCTCGCGACGCGCGCTGGCGATGTCGTGGCGCAGGGCATTGCGCTTGTACAGACCCTGCGGCCGGATCAGGGCCTGCTGCGGGGCCAGCGAGGCGTAACGCTCGAAGCCCTGCTTCACGGCGTCGGCAGCGAACACCACGCGCACCGCCGCGTCGGCGATGTCGCAAGCGTGCCCGGCCAGGCTGTACTGCTCGATGACGCCGGGGAGCTCATGCACGAGAGACACGACTTCGATGCCCGCCTCGTACAGGTGGCGCGCAAAGCGGCCGCTCACCGTGGTGTTGGCGATGGCCACATCGACCCCGCGCGCGCGCAAGGCCCGCGCGGCGCTCGCCAGTTCGGCGTCGTTGGACGCGTCCAGCACGGTCGTCGGCGCCGAATCGTGGAACTCCGGTTCGAGCATGCCGCCGCCGAGCAGCACCGCCTCGACCGGAACGCCCATGCGTGCCAGTTCCCGCACCAGATTCAACGAAAGGTACTGAGCGCCGTGCGGGTGCGCATCGTGGGCGACGATCGCGACCGCGCCGATATCGGCGCTGGGCCGGATCGACGGAACCTCGATCGCGTCGCGGGTCGCCTGCAGGTAGGCGTAGCCGTAGCGGCGGTCGGGCTCCAGGTGCGCGCCCTCGGCCCATTCGTTCCACGCATTGATGAAGACGACGCTTTCGCCGCAAACCGGATGCTCGTGCGAGTAGCTCACCGCATGTTCGAGCCAGTCGCGGTAACGCTCCGGGGTGGAGTGAGCGAAGCTGTAGCCCTTGCCGGGCTTGCGCGCTTCATTGTCCCAACGCGGCACCACGCCCTTGAACAGCGGGTAGTTCGGCGTCGGCCAATGCTTGCCGCGGTCGGCCAGTTCGGCGTAGTCGAGAATATGCCCCGCATAGTCCGGGTTGACGATCTCGACGGTGTGATTGATCGAACGTAGGCCACGGCCGATCTTGTGCGGCGGAAATTCCAGGGCGGCGTCGAAACCGAACACGCCCGGATCGTCGATGTCGAACTGCACCATCGCCAGGAAGATCTCGCCCAGGCCCTGCTCGCGGCAGTGCTCGCGCCAGACTTCCAGCGTGCGCTTGCAATCGGGCAGCAGCGACGGCCGATAGACGATCAGCAGCGGGCGCCCGTCGATACGGATGTAGCGCGAGTCGCGCAGGTACGGCAACGCATCGTGGATGAAGTTGAGATCGTTGTCGTGACTATGGTTCTGCCCGAGCAGGATGTCCTCGTCGTGACCGTCCCAACGGCGCGTCCAGTTCTCGTTCGCCCAGCACAGGCAGAACGGCAGATCGATGTCGGGATGGGCGATCAGCTGATCGAGCGGGCGCTCCAGCAGACGCCGGCCGGAGAACCAGTAGTGGTGGAAACAGAAACCATGCAGGCCGTACAGCTTGGCCAGTTCGGCCTGCCGACGCATCACGTCGACCAGACGCAGATCGTAGAAACCCAACTCGCCGGGCAGATGCGGCTGGTGATGGCCGATGAACTGCGGCAGCGCCTTGGAAACGTTGGTCCATTCGGTGAAGCCGCGCCCCCACCACTCGTCGTTCTCGGCGATCGGATGGAACTGCGGCAGGTAGAACGCGATCGCCTTCGCCGCCAACTGGGTCGGAGCGGCCAGGTCGGCCGGCGTGGCCACGTACTCGGAGCCGTGCGCGGTCGACGAATGCGCGCGCAACGCTTCGGCGTAGCGCTCAAGCAGCGCGGACGACTGCGGCGCGCCTGAAGCGCACTGGGAGCCCGGCGAGCCGGCCTCGACCATGGCGGGCACGGCGAAGCTGCCGCCATGGTTCAGCCAGCGCTGATAGGCGTTGGTACGGCCGAACACCGACCGGAAATTTCGGAACAGCCATCCCTTGATCGCCAGCCGTCGCTCCCAATCGAGCGGCAAGCGGCGATAGGACGCATGCAGCGCCCGGCCGATCCATGACCTCAACTTAGCCATGCGCTCTCCCGAGCAAGTGCTGAGACATCCAGCGCAGCGGCTTCGTCAGGCGCCAGCTCAGGGAATTGAACACTTCGGTCAATTCTCCCTGACGTTGAATCAAATCGTTCTGCAGCGCGGCTTCGTGCCGGTGCGCGGCATCCAGCTCCTCGTGCAGGCGTTCGAGCGAGCTCAAAGCCTCGGCACCCTGGCGCGCCAGGGCCTCCAGACGCTCGTTCAGATCGGCCACATGCTCGCCCAACGTCGCCAGCTGCGAACCCTGGCGATCGGCGATGTGGGTCGTGCCCAGCAGCTCACGCTCCTTGTCGCTGAGCACCTCGGACAAGGCGATCAGGTCTGCGCTCTGGCCGTCCAGCTTGCCGCGCAGGGCATCGAGTTGAACCTGCATCTCCGGCAGCATGCTGGAGCGCGCATCGGCGCGATCCACACGCTGCAGGACATTGGCCTGATACGTGGCCAGCTCGCCCTTGAGTTGCGCGATCAGCTCTTCGCGCGCGACCGATTCGCGACTGTGCGTCACCAGCTCGGCTTCACGGTCGGCGACACCCTGCTTGAGGTGGGCGATGAGCGTGCCGCGCTCTTCGATCACGTGCAGGTAATGCTTGATCTGGCCATCGCGATCCGCCACGCCCGCGCTCATCACCTCGGCGATCTCGGCGTTGCGCACGCCATCGCCCAGCACTTCGAATAGGCGATTCACCTGTGCGCCGGCATCGCCACGACCCAGCTCGGCCATGCGCCGCACGGATTCGGGCAGCTCGCTGCCGACCAGCAGCACACCCAAGCCATGGGTATGGCGGAATTCGAAACTGGGATAGCGCGCCGACAGCTCGTCCCACAAGCGCCATACACCGAAGTTGCGTTCACGCACCTGGGTGTCGTGGAACAGGATCACGCCGCGCTTTTGCGAAACCTTGGGCAGCCAGGTATCGAAGTCGTGCTTGACCGCTTCGTAGGTGTGCAGGCCGTCGATGTGCAGCAGTTCGACGGTACCGTCTTCGAAGCAGGCCAAGGCGTCGTCGAAGGTCATGCGCAGCAGCTGCGAGAAACCGGCGTACTGCTTCTGGTGGTGCTGCAGCAGGGTGCTGTACACGTCCTCGCCGTAGTGGCCGGCGTGTTCGTCGCCTTCCCAGGTGTCGACCGCGAAGCAGTTGGTCGGCAGCGCGTTCTGCTTCACCGCTTGGCAGAAGGCCAGGTAGGAGGCGCCGTTGTGAGTGCCCAGCTCGACCAGCATGGACGGCTTGAGCTCTTCGACCAGCCATGCCGCGAACGGGATATGGCCCTGCCATGCGCTCGGCGGCAGCTTGACCGGGCGCATGCACATGCTGGGGTTGAGATCGAACATCGTCATGGCTATGCGCTCTTGTAAAAGCGGAATGCAACTCGCATCGCGGCCTGGAATACACGGGCCCGCAGGCCCAGGCGCAGCTTGCGGAACACGCCCACGGTATCGCCCCAGTCCTGGCTGCTCGGATCGGGATGGTTGCGCTCCCAATCCGTGCTGACTTCCAGCAGCTCGCAGGCGCCGAACTTGGCCAGCGCGCGGTAGCCGTCGGGATAGAACCGCCAGCAATCTTGCGGGTAGCGATGCTCCGGGCCGCGTGAAGGCGCGATCAAGAAGATCCGGCCGCCCGGCTTCAGCACCCGCACCATCTCCAGCCAGCTCATCCAGAAGAACTCGACATGCTCGAAGGCCTGTCCGGAGATCACCAGATCGACCGAGCCGGACGCGAACGGCAGCCGGTACGGCGAGGCCAGAACCACGTCCACGCCCGGACCGGCTTCCAGGTCGATGCCGGTGTAGGACCACTTCGACTGGCCGAACAGGGTGCGGTAGGAACCGTTGACGTCGTAGGACCCGATGTCCACGACCGACAGCGACTGCTGCGGGTCCAGATGGCGGGCCACCAGGTCCTGCATGTGTTCGTACGAACTGACGTGCACTTAAGCGCTCCAGGGGGCCGTTCGCGGGCCGCGAACGGACTTGGCGGGGAGAATTCGGGGCGCCAGGGCGCGGCGCGGGTTCATGCAGCGCCCTTGCGCGCCTGCAGGCGGATACTGCGGAACGGGATGCCGACCAGGCCGGTCGACACGCTCGAAGTATGCGATTCGACCACCAGGCCGTCGTGGATCCAGTCGGCCTGCTCGTGCTCCATATAGGTGCCGTCGGCGACCGCGATGTCGAACGAGTAATGGCCCTGGGGCAGGATTGGCATCGCGAACTCGAACACCGCCGATAGCGACTCGCCGGCGGTCACGCCGACCGGCTGGTGCTGGTAGCTCAGATAGGTGTTGTCGCCGAACAGCGGCTGCCCCAGACGGTCCTTGACGAAGAAGCCGACGATCGGTTGCGTCAGGTCTCGATTCACATCGATCTCGACCTCCAAGCGCACCACCTCGCCGCCGACGACCCACGGCATCGTGTGCCCCTCGGTGTCGGTGAGCCTGACCGATGCGATCGAAGCCGCGCCATTGCCGAAGCCGGCGCGGTTGGGATCGAACTTGAACACTTCGATGTCGTTACGCAGCGCGGATTCGTTGATGCGTTCGATCCGGAAATCCGGACGGACGGGTTCCGGTGCGGCGACGCGACGCGCAACGGCCGCGGGCCGCACGGTTTGATCGTAGGTGCTGGCGTGATAGGCCTCGCACACGGTCTTGGCGTCGCCGCTCATGCGCAGATGACCGGACTCCATGAGGATCGCGCGTTCGCACAGGCTGGTCACCGCCGTCGCGTCGTGGCTGACGAAGATCACCGTGCCGGTTTCCTGGAACTTGCGCAGGAAGCGCATGCACTTCTGGCCGAAGAACACGTCGCCGACCGACAGCGCCTCGTCGATCACCAGGATGTCGGCGTCGGCATGGGCGATCACCGCGAACGCCAGGCGCACATACATGCCGCTGGAATAGGTCTTCACCGGCTGCTCGATGAAGTCGCCGATATCGGCGAAAGCCACGATGTCGTCGAAGCGCTGATCGATCTGCTCGCGGGTCAGGCCCAGCACCGCGCCGTTCATGTAGACGTTTTCGCGGCCGGTGAACTCCGGATTGAAGCCGGCGCCGAGCTCCAGCAGCGCGGCGACGCGGCCGTTGACGTCGATGCTGCCGCTGGTCGGGGTCAGCGTGCCGCAGATGGTCTGCAGGAGGGTCGATTTGCCGGAGCCGTTGCGGCCGATGATGCCGACCGTCTCGCCGCGACGAATTTCCAGCGAGACGTCGCGCAGCGCCCAGAACTCTTTGAAGTACGCGCGCGGAGCGCGGCCGGCCAGCCGCTGCAGGCGCGGCATTATCGACTGCTTCAGTCGATCCTCAGGGCGGCCGTAGACCTGATAGCACTTGGACACCGATTCGACGCGGATCGCGATCTCGCGCTCGTCCGCGGCGTCCGGCGCGACCTGGGTTTCGATCTCGGTCATGGCGCGCTCCTCAGACGACATCGGCGAATCCATTGCGGCTCTTCTGGAACCACCAATAGCCGATCCACGCGAACACCACCGCGAGCACCGAATACACTCCCAGCCCGATCCAGTCCGGCGTCTCCCCCGCGATCAGCACGGCGCGGCCCTGCTCGATGATGAAGGTCAGCGGGTTGAACAGGATGTACCAGCGAAATTCCTTTGGCAGCGCCGAAAGCGGGTAGAACACCGGCGCCATGAACATCAGCGCTGTGGTGAACAGGCCGGTGATCATGCCGATGTCGCGCACGAATACCGACGTCGCCGCGAGCAGCCAGCCGAAACCCATCGCCACGAATACCAGCGGCAGCACCACGATCGGGAAGAACACCGCGGTCCATGGGATCTCGTGCCCCAGGGCGAGCTGCGCCACCATCAGCACGACGAAGCTGACCAGCGCGTGGAACAGCGCCGAGCCGATCGCGACCCAGGGCAGCACTTCCAGCGGGAACACCACGCGCTTGACGTAGACGACGTTGCCCAAAACCAGGCCGGGCGCCTTGATGATGCATTCGGCAAGCAGGCCATGAATGATCACGCCGACGAACATGATCGCAGCGAAGCCGGCGCGCGTCTCCTCATGACCGACTCCCCAACGCGCCTTGAAGACGGTCGAGAACACGAAGGTGTAGATCGCCAGCATCAGCAAGGGGTTGAAGAACGACCAGGCCAGGCCGATCAGCGAACCGCGGTAGCGGCTGATCACATCGCGCTTGGTCATCTGGGTGATCAGCGACCAGTTGCGGCGCAGGCTGGCGAACATCGAGCCCAAGCTGGCGGGGTGTTTCGAATGCGGATTCATGCCTGCACCCCCTGCGACCGCGGAACGGCTCCTCCGATACCGCGGATGCCGGCCGAGAGCCGGACATGCGATCGCGTTGCGACCCGCATCAAGCCAACGCGCCTTCTAGTTCGGCGCGCAGATCCGCCAGGTCCTCGACGCCCACGCTCAGGCGAACGAGGTTGTCGGCGATGCCCAGCGCGGCGCGCCGGTCCGGCGGAATCGAGGCGTGGGTCATCACCGCCGGGTGGTTGATCAGGCTTTCCACGCCGCCCAGGGATTCGGCGATGGCGAACAGCTCGCAGCGCTCCATCATCCGGCGCGCGCCGTCCATGCCGCCCTTGACGAAGATGCTGACCATGCCGCCGAAGCCGTGCATCTGGCGTTTGGCCAGTTCGTGCTGCGGGTGCGAAGTCAGGCCGGGGTAGATCACTTTCTCCACCGAGGGATGCGTCTGCAGCCACTCGGCCAGTGCCTGTGCGTTCTCGCAGTGCGCCTTCATGCGCAGGTGCAGGGTCTTGAGGCCGCGCAGCGCAAGGAAGCTGTCGAACGGGCCCTGCACGCCGCCGACGGCGTTCTGCAGGAAGGTCATCTGCTCGGCGATGCCGGCGTCGTCGCCGACCACGACCATGCCGCCGACGATGTCGGAGTGGCCGTTGAGGTACTTGGTCGCCGAATGCATGACCAGGTGCGCGCCCAGTTCGAGCGGACGCTGCAGGATCGGCGAGCTGAAGGTGTTGTCGACGACCACGATCAGGCCGCGCTTGCGCGCGATCTCGGCGATACGGGCGATGTCGACCAGCTTCAGCAGCGGGTTGGTCGGGGTTTCGATCCAGACCAGTTTGGTCTCGGGACGGATCGCGGCTTCGAACGCGGCCAGATCGCTGAGGTCGACCCAGCTGAAGTCCAGGCCGGCCGAGCGGCGGCGCACGCGCTCGAACAGGCGGTAGGTACCGCCGTAGACGTCGTCCATGGCGATCACGTGGCTGCCCGAGTCGAGCATTTCCAGGATCGTCGAGGTCGCGGCCAGGCCGGAAGCGAAGGCGTAGCCGTGGCTGCCGCCCTCCAGGCCGGCGACGCAGCGCTCGTAGGCGAAGCGAGTCGGATTATGGCTGCGCGAGTACTCGAAACCCTGGTGCACGCCCGGGCTGCTCTGGGCGTAGGTCGAGGTGGCGTAGATTGGGGTCATCACCGCACCCGTGGTCGGGTCGGGTGACTGTCCCGCATGGATCGCGAGCGTACCCAGTCCGGGCTTGTGCGCCCCGCCATCCGGCTGTTGTTCAGTCATTGCGTCCTTCCGCTTCGGCTAGCATGCGCAAACGCGAATTCTAACATCGCCCATGAGTCCGACCCGGCGCTTGCCGCCCGACTTCAGTCACAGTGCAGCCTTTCCGTTGTTCGCTTTCGATGCGGCGGCGGGACGCGGCTGGGTGCTGCATTTCGAGCCCCAGGATTACCGCCGCGCGAGCTTCCTGGATCAGCGCGCCCTGGACCACCGAAAGGTCAGCGGCTGGGAGCTTTCGATCGCCGAGATCGAGGCCGCGCTGGCGCCGCCGGAGCCGGGGCTGCCCCTGCACTGGATTTTCCATATCGGACACTGCGGCTCCAGTTTGGTCAGTAAATTTCTGGATATGCTAACCGGCGTGCTCGGCTTGCGCGAGCCCCTGCCCTTGCTGAGCCTCGCCCATGGCGTCGCCGATCCCGCCACGCAACGTTGGCAAGGCCCGGTGCTGCGCTTGCTGAACAGGGGGTTCGGCGACACCCAGGCCGTGGTGGTCAAGCCGACCAGCGCGGTGACCGCCATCGCCGGACGGCTGCTGGCGCAGGCGCCGGGCCGGGCCTGCCTGCTCTGGATCGACCTGCGCAGCTGGTTGGCGACGATGCTGCGCGACGAGGGCCTGCGCGACGACACCCTGGCCGGCGAGCCCCTGCGCCTGGCCGAATTCGGGCCCGAGGGCCTGCCGCCGGCCTCCGGCGACGGCGCCCGTCTGGCCCGGCTGTGGCTGGCCGAGCAGTTGCGCTGGCGCCGGCTGGTCGCCGATCCGGCCCTGGCCGGGCGCCTGATCGACCTGGATTTCGCCGAAGTGCTGGCCGACCCGGCCGGCCAGACCGCGCGCCTGGCCGTGCACTACGGCCTGACGGTGCCCGAAGACTGGGCGGCCCGGATCGCCGACTCGGGGCTGCTGCAGCGCTACGCCAAGGACCCGCGCCAGGCCTTCGACGCCGATGTGCGCGAGCGCGAACTGGCCGCGGCGGCGCAGGCGCATGCGGCGCAGATCGCGCAAGGATTGGACTGGGCTGGGGCGGCGCTGGAAACGCTGGATGCGCAAGCGCTGCGGGCGCGACTGGGATTGCGTGGTTGAGTCCGCGCGGTTGAGTTCGCGTCGGGCGAGGCGAGGCGCAGGCGCTGCATCGCGGTAAGCCGCGCGTTCGCGGCGGCTCGCGCTCAGGCAAGAAAGGTCGTCATCGCATAGCGCGTGCCGCGTCGCACCGGCAGCACTTCGTGCAGCAGCGAGCACGAGAACACCAGCGCCGATCCGGTCGCCGGCGAAAACAGATGCGGGCCGAACTCGGGATAGCGGAATTCGCCGCCCTCGTAACCGCCGGTATTGAGGTTCACCGACAGCGCGAAGCGGCGATAGGCGACGTCGGGAGTTTCGTTGTCGCGATGGGCGCGGAAATACCCCGCGTCCTCGGGATAGGCGAGCAGCTTGAAGGGATCGCGCCGGCCGACCTGGAACTGATAGACACGCGCGATCTCGGGCAGCGCGCGACGCAGCAGGCGTTCGTGCATGCGCGCCTCCAGCGCGGGATCGCGCGGGAAACTCTCGCGCCGCTGCTTCACGTTGGGGTCGAGCTGGAAGCGCTGTTCGCCGTCCTCCAGCACCAGTACGCCGGAGGCGTCGCCGCCGCCGCAATCGCTGTCCAAATGCCGGATCAGGTCCGCGCACAGCTCGGCTTCGAACACGTCGGGGATCTGCAGTACCGGTGCGATGCGCGCGGTCTGTGCGGGCATCAGCGCGGCTTCGCCGGTCGTGGGCAGCGGCGCCATGGCGGCCGGCAAGCGCGTCGCGGCCTGCAGGCGCAGATTGGCGTCGGCCAGCCACAGCGCATCCGCGCCCAGCCCGGCCAGCCAGCGCGGCTCGGTCGCGTAGGCGCGCCAGCCCGTGGGCGGGCGGGCGTACGCGATGGGTCCCAGGCACAAGGCGACCGTGCCGGCCGGCGGCGCCGGCAGAGCGGCGGTCGCGGCTTCATCGGACGGCGTCGCCAGCCACAGCGGCGCGCCGGCGAACTCGGCGTGCAGGGTCTGGGCGACGCCGGCGGCATCGCGCAGGCGTACGTCGGGCAGGCGGTCGCCCGGCAGCCAGCGTTCGGCCGCCGCCGCGCTCACTGCACGCGCCGCCGCAGGAAGTTGAGCAGGTCGATGCGGGTGATCAGGCCGAGGAAGCGCTCGCCATCCATGACGATGGCGACATGGCCGCGATCGAACACCGGCAGCAGCGACTCGATCGGGTCGGCCACCGGGATCTTGTCGAGCTTGCTGACCATCGCCGTCGAGACCGGATCGCGGAATCGCGATTCGTCGCCGTAGACGTGCAGCAGCACGTCGCTCTCGTCGACGATGCCGACGATGTGCTCGCCGTCCATCACCGGCAGCTGCGACACGTCGTACAGCTTCATGCGCTGATACGCCGTGACCAGCAGGTCGTTGGGGCCGACCACCACCGTGTCGCGCTGCGAGTACGGGCGCAGGATCAGGTCGCGCAGATCGTTGTGGCTTTCGCGCTGGATGAAGCCGTTGTCGAGCATCCAGTAGTCGTTGTACATCTTCGACAGGTACTTGTTGCCGGTGTCGCAGACGAACACCAGCACGCGCTTGGGTTCGGTCTGTTCGCGGCAGTACTTCAGCGCCGCGGCCAGCAGGGTGCCGGTCGAGGAGCCGCCGAGGATGCCCTCCTTCTCCAGCAACTCGCGCGCGGTCAGGAAGCTTTCCTTGTCGCTGATCGCGTAGGCCTTCTTGACCCGGGTGAAGTCCGAGATCGGCGGCAGGAAGTCCTCGCCGATACCCTCGACCATCCAGCTCGCCGACTTGTCCGAGAGCGTGCCGCGGTTGATGTATTCCTCGAGGATCGAACCGACCGGGTCGGCCAGCACCAGTTCGGTGTCCGGCGACAGCTTGGCGAACGCGCGCGACAGGCCGGTCATGGTGCCGGAGCTGCCGCAACCGAACACGATCGCGTCGAGCTTGCCGTCCATCTGGGCCAGGATTTCCGGGCCGGTGCCGAGCTCGTGCGCGGCCGGGTTGTCGGGGTTGCCGAACTGATTGATGAAGTAGGCGCCGGGGGTTTCGCGGGCGATGCGCTCGGCCAGGTCCTGGTAGTAGTCGGGATGGCCCTTGGCCACGTCCGAACGGGTCAGCACCACCTGCGCGCCCATCGCCTTGAGATTGAAGATTTTCTCGCGGCTCATCTTGTCCGGCACCACCAGCAGCAGCTTGTAGCCCTTCTGCTGGGCGACCAGGGCCAGGCCGATGCCGGTGTTGCCGGCGGTGCCTTCGACCAGGGTGTCGCCGGGCTTGATCCTGCCGGCCTTCTCGGCCGCTTCGATCATCGACAGGCCGATGCGGTCCTTGATCGAACCGCCGGGGTTCTGCGATTCGAGCTTGAGGTAGAGCTCGCACACGCCGGTGTCCAGGCGCTGGGCTTTGACGATCGGCGTCTGGCCGATCAGTTCGAGTACGGATTGGTGGATGGCCATGCGGTTACGCGGCTTCTGCGGGGCCGCATACGGCGCGGCGGGACCCGGCCATTCTAGCGGCGGTCCGCGCGCCGCGAAGCGCCCAAGCCGGCACGCGCTTAGGCCGCCGTCGCAGCTCGGGCCTGCGTCGGCCGCGGGCGGACCGGCCGGGTTCGTCGGATTCGCTGGAAACTGAGGATCGGCGGGCCGGCGATGCTCACGGCCTGTCCGGTAGCCGCGGGCGGTGGCGGCCGACGAGGATGGCCGCCACCGCCCGCGCTGAAGAAGATTCAGTGGGTTTGCGTGTCGTACAACTGGGTCAATCGATCCTTCGCAGCCAGCTTCTCGCGCTTCATCTTCGCCAGGGTGACATCGTCGATCGGCAATACGCCGAGTTCCGCGTCCATCACCTTCTTATCGAGGTCCTTGTGGCGCTGGTAGAGCTGCTTGAACTCGGGGTTGCTCTTGATCAGCGCGTCGATTTCGGGCTGCGGTCGTTCTTCGAACATGAAAGCCTCCTTCAGCAGAAAAGCAAACGCCCCGGTCGATGACCAGGGCGTCGCGGGGGGTCCGTGAGGGGCGCCAGGCGGGGCGTACGGCCGGCCTCATACAGGCCGGCCACCGACTTGCTTGCGGTGGCGGGGTCCTGCAGAAGGTGGGCTTGCGTCATCGGCCTGGCTCTTCGCCAAGCGGAAATCCGGCCGCTTGGGTATTCGACCCTACTCCTCCTTTTCGGGACCGGCAAGGCCGAACGTCGCATTCGGCAGCTTCGGCATGCAATCCGCGCCGGGGCGGTGCTCCCGGCGCGGACTTAAGCCACAAATAACTGATTTTTAAGATTATTTGTCGGAAACCACGACGTCGATGCGGTCGCCCTTGCCGCTGCGGCCGCTGCTCTGGATCTTGCTCTTGGCGACGCCGCCGGCGACCAGGGCATCGCGCACCGCGTCGGCGCGGCGCTGGGCGAGTTTGGCGTCGCCGGCCTGGGCTTCGACCTTGACCGTGCCCGAGGGGCCGGCCTGGACGTAGGCCGCCAGGGTCTTGACCTGACCGGCCGCAGCGCCGCCCAGGGCGGCCTTGCCGGCCGCGAAGCCGTCGCGGTTGAGGGCGAACACTTCCCCGCGCGCGTCGCGCTTGGACGCGGGCAGCTTGCCGCCGGCCATCAGTTCGGCTTCCTGACGCGCCAGCGCCGCTTCGCGTTCGCGCGCGGCGTTGAGCTTGGCGGTCTGGGCGTCGCCGACGGTCGCCAGCGCGGCATCGGCGTCCTGGATGGTCAGGGCGTCGGCGGCGGCCTGGGCGCGCAGACGCTCGGCCTCCTCGGCCTGCATCTGCGCCTGCAGGCGCAGGCGTTCGGCTTCGGCGCGGGCGCGGTCGGCGTCGCGGCGGCTGGCTTCGACCAGCAGATCGCTGCGTTCGCGGTCGAGGCGGTCGACCTCGCGCTGCGCGGCCTGGCTGTGCGCAGCGATCTCGGCGATCTGGACCCGGCGCTCGGCGATGTAGAAGGCGCCGTCGCGGTCGCGGCGGTTGGCCTCGGCCAGGGCCTGCACGGCCTGGCGCGCCTGCAGGCGCTCGTAGGCGCCGAAGCTGTTGAGCGCGGGGTCCGCTTCGACGGCGGACAGGCGCCGCGACAGCCGCGCCACGTCGGGATCCTCGGCCGCCCGCGCGGACGGCAGCGCCGCGCTCAGGGCCGCGGCCAGCAGGGTGCAGCAGATCGTGTGGCGCAGGCTCATCGGTCGTCTCCGGTCTGCAGGCGGCGGCGCAAATCGGCGATCTCGGCGCGGCGCTGGGCCAGTTCGGCGTTGATCACCGCGTCGCGGCTCTTGGCCGTGGCGAGGTCGGCGTCGACCGCGGCGGATGCGGCCAGGCGGCGCGCATCGTCCTCCCGGCCGCGCGACATCGCCCCCTGGGCCTGGCCCAGGGCGTTGCGCGCCGCGGCCAGTTCCTGCGGGGCGTACTGGTCGGCGTCGGCGCCGTCGGCGCGCGAAACCGCCTGCTGGGCGGCGGACAGCTCCGCGGTCGGCGGCGGCAGTGAGGCGCATGCGCTCAACGCCGAAGCGAGAACTAGTGCCAGCAGCGCGGAGCGCATCTGTGAGAAGCTGATTCGTGCGAAGCTTGCGGTCATAGGGGATGCCGTTGCGTAAGGAGTGCGCTCGGCCATTGTCGGAAGCCGGCGGCGTGCTTGCAACGGTACGTAGTCGTTAACAAGGGGTGTGTGCATGGACATCGGCTATTTCCTGAAGCTGATGACGGAAAAAAACGCGTCTGACATGTTCCTGACCACCGGGGCGCCGGTTTACATCAAGGTCGAGGGCAGACTGTACCCGCTTGGCAACACCGGTCTACCGCCGGGCATGGTCAAGAAGATCGCCTATTCGCTGATGGACGAGGGCCAGGTGCCCCAGTTCGAACGCGACCTGGAGCTGAACATGGCTCTGGCGCTGCCCGATGCCGGCCGCTTCCGCATCAACGTGTTCAAGCAACGCGGCGAAGTCGGCATGGTGATCCGCGCCATCCGCAGCATCATCCCCAGCATCGAAGAACTGCAGCTGCCGCAGGTGCTCAAGGAGATCATCATGGCCCCGCGCGGCCTGGTGCTGATCGTGGGCAGTACCGGCTCGGGCAAGTCGACGACGCTGGCGTCGATGATCGACCACCGCAACAGCAGCACCTCGGGCCACATCCTCACCATCGAGGATCCGATCGAGTACCTGCACAAGCACAAGAAGTCGATCGTCAACCAGCGCGAGGTCGGCCTGGACACGCACGCCTTCCACAACGCGCTCAAGAACGCGATGCGCGAAGCGCCGGACGTGATCCTGATCGGCGAAATCCTGGACGCGACCACGATGGAGGCGGCGATCGCCTTCGCCGAGACCGGTCACCTGTGCCTGGCGACGCTGCACTCCAACAACGCCGACCAGACCCTGGAACGCATCCTCAACTTCTTCAACGAGTCGGCGCACAAGAACGTGCTGATGAACCTGGCCTTGAACCTCAAGGCGGTGGTGTCGCAACGCCTGGTGGTCGGCACCGACGGCCGCCGCCTGCCCGCGGCCGAGATCCTGATCAACACCCCGCACGTGCGCGATCTGATGCGGCGCGGCCAGGTGCACGAGATCAAGCAGGCGATGGAAGAGTCGCTGGAAGAAGGCATGGAGTCGTTCGACCAGTGCCTGTTCCGGCTCTACAAGGAAGGCCGGATCGAGATGGAGGAGGCGCTCAAGGCCGCCGACTCGCGCGACGGCCTGGCGCTGAAGTTCCGCCTCTCCGAGGGCGGCGCCGAGCACGATCCTTACGCGGACATGTACGACGCCAACGCCGCGCATTGAGCGCGCCGCGGGTCTCGCGACAATGAAAAAGCCGGGCGTCGCGAGACGTCCGGCTTTTTTGTCGGCCAACCAGCGGCTACGCACTCACTCCGGCGGCCGGTCCGGCTGGTTCTCCGGCCGCGCCGCGTCGAACGCGGGCAGCTCCAGGCAGGCCTGCTCGATCCGCACGATGGTCGGGAACTCGTCCAGCGGCACGCCGAAACGGCGCGCGTTGTAGACCTGCGGCACCAGGCAGCAGTCGGCCAGGGTCGGCGTGTCGCCCTCGCAATAGCGCCCGGTGGCCGGGTGGTCGATCAGGGTCGCCTCGACCGCTCTGAAGCCCTCGCGCACCCAGTGCTTGATCCAGTCCTCGCGCTCCGGGTGCGGCACGCTCCAGGTATGGTCGAAGTACTGCAGCACGCGCAGGTTGTTGAGCGGATGGATGTCGCAGGCGATGGTCTGGGCCAGCGCGCGCACGCGCTGGCGGTCGCGCGCGGTGGCCGGCAGCAGGGCCGGCTGCGGCCAGGTTTCGTCCAGGTATTCGAGGATCGCGATCGACTGCCGCATCTTGCGATTGCCGTGCTCCAGCACCGGCACCAGGCCGAGCGGATTGATCTCGCGATAGGCCTCGCTGTGCTGCTCGCCGCCGTTGCGGACCAGATGCACCGGCACGGTCTCGTACGCCAGGCCCTTGAGATTGAGGCCGATGCGCACCCGATAGGACGCGCTCGACCGCCAGTACGAATACAGCCTGAGTTGCTCGCCCACTGCCTGTCCCTGGATCTGCCGTCGTGCCGGATCGACCGTCACCTTAGCCGTTGGCCGGCGCGCCGGGGATACCTCTCGTCCGGTGCGCCGCTGCCGTCAGGCGGACGGCTGTTGTTCGATGCGCTGTTCGATCGCGCCGAAAATGCTGCGGCCGTCGGCGTCGAGCATCTCGATGCGCACGGTATCGCCGAACTTCATGAACGGGGTCAGCGGCTTGCCGTGCTCCAGGATTTCGACCGTGCGGCGCTCGGCGAAGCAGGACGCGCCCAGCGAGGTGTCCTGGTTGGCGACTGTGCCCGAACCGACGATGGTGCCGGCCGACAGCGGACGGGTCTTGGCCGCATGCGCGACCAGCTGGGCGAAGTTGAACTGCATGTCGACGCCGGCCTCGGGCGCGCCGAACCATTCGCCGTTGACGTGGGTCAGCAGCGGGCGGTGGACCTTGCTGTCCTGCCAGGCGTCGCCGAGCTCGTCCGGGGTCACGAACACCGGGCTCAGCGCCGAGCGCGGCTTGGACTGCAGGAAACCGAAGCCCTTGCCCAGCTCGTTCGGGATCAGGTTGCGCAGCGACACGTCGTTGACCAGGCCGACCAGTTGGATATGGGTGGCGGCCTGCTCGGGCGTGGCCGCCATCGGCACGTCGTCGGTCACGATCACGACTTCGGCTTCCAGGTCGATGCCGTAGTCCTCGCTGACCACGCGCACCGGATCGCGCGGGCCGTAGAAGCCGGCGCTGACCGCCTGGTACATCAGCGGATCGACGTAGAAGCTCTCCGGCACCTCGGCGCCGCGTGCGCGACGCACGCGCTCCACGTGCGGCAGGTAGGCGCTGCCGTCGACGAACTCGTAGGCGCGCGGCAGCGGCGAGGCCAGCGCGGCGCAGTCCAGATCGAACGCGCCTTCGGCGGTGCCGGCGTTGAGCGCATCGGACAGCGCGTTAAGGCGCGGCGCGGTGTTGCTCCAGTCTTCCAGCGCGCGCTGCAGGGTCTCGGCAACCCCGGTAGCGCGCACGGCGCGGGTCAGATCGCGGGAGACGACGATCAGCGTGCCGTCGCGGCCGCCTTCCTTCAGGGAACCGAGCTTCATCCAGACCTCAAATCGCAGGGCGCCGCAGCGCAATGGTTTCAATTGTAACCGAATCGCCGCGGACCCAGACCCGCGAACCGGCCTACACCCTACGGGAAGCGGCGGTGACGGACGAGTCGTGCTGCGGTGCGCCGATGCGATTCGCCCCAGGCCCGACGCCTACTGCCGACGAGCACGACAGCGAACCCGCAGCCGCCGATCCGCGAGCATCCGGAGGCGGAACATACGGACGCGGAACATCCGGACGCGGAGCCCCAAAACAAAAAACCCGCCGGATGGCGGGTTTTTCGTTGCCGATCCGCGCCGTTGCCGGCGTGGATCGTCCTGGTTTGGCAGCCCCGGATGGATTCGAACCACCGAATGCCTGAGTCAGAGTCAGGTGCCTTACCGCTTGGCGACGGGGCTATAAAACAAATCTTAGCAAAAAACGCAGAATTGCTGCTGCGATTAACGCTTCGAGAACTGCGTGGCGCGACGTGCCTTGTGCAGGCCGACCTTCTTACGCTCGACTTCACGGGCGTCGCGGGTCATGAAGCCGGCCTTGCGCAGCTCGGACTTCAGCGTCTCGTCGTATTCGACCAGCGCGCGGGCGATGCCGAGGCGGATCGCACCGGCCTGGCCGGTGATGCCGCCGCCGGCGACCGTGACGTTGACGTCGAACTTGTCGCTGGACTGGGTCAGCTCGAGCGGCTGGCGCACGATCATGCGCGCCGTCTCGCGACCGAAGAACTCTTCGATCGAACGCTGGTTGATGGTGATCTTGCCGTCGCCCTTGCGCAGGTACACGCGAGCGGTGGAAGACTTGCGGCGGCCGGTGCCGTAGTTCTGCTGGATAGCCATGTGCGTGTCTTTACCTTAGATGTCCAACGGCTGCGGCTGCTGGGCAGCATGCGGATGCTCGGAGCCCTTGTAGACCTTGAGCTTGCGGTACATGGCACGGCCGAGCGGATTCTTCGGCAGCATGCCCTTGACGGCGATCTCGATGACGCGCTCCGGGTGGCGCTCCAGCGCCTGGCCCAGGGTTTCGCTCTTCAGATTGCCGACGTAGCCGGTGAACCGGTAGTAGATCTTGTCCTGGAGCTTGTTGCCCGTGACAGCGATCTTTTCGGCGTTGATCACCACGAGGTAATCGCCGGTATCCACGTGAGGGGTGTAGACGGGCTTGTGCTTGCCGCGCAGACGACGCGCGATTTCGGAGCTCAAGCGGCCGAGCGTTTTGCCCGACGCGTCAACGACGTACCAGTCGCGCTGGACGGTCTCGTTTTTGGCGGTAAAAGTCTTCATGAAAGATCTGCTATGGGTACCTGGTCGGGCTGATTCCGCTTGCGTCCAGAATGGCCGCGGCGTCGGAATTTCGCCTCGCGTTGTGAATGTGGAACGAAAGAGGCGGAATGATAGCGGGGTCGGCCAGCCCCTGCAAGTCGGCCGGACCTGCGTGCTAGCATCGTCCTTTATGTCCGCCGCCCGCCTGCCCTCCGCCGACCCGCTGGTGGCGCTGGCCGACCGCTGCGTCCAGTGCGGGCTGTGCCTGCCGGCCTGTCCGACCTATGGCCACGACCGATCGGAAGCCGAATCCCCGCGTGGACGCATCGCTGTGGCGCGGGCCTGGGCCCTGGACGCCATCGAGCCGACCACGGTCGCCGACACCCATCTCGACCACTGCCTGGGCTGCCGCAGCTGCGAAGCCGTGTGCCCGGCGGGCGTGCAGTATGGGGAATTGCTTAGCCTGGCGCGCAACCGTCAGCGCGAGCGCCGCCCGCCCGCACGCCGGCAGCGCTGGATCGAAGCCCTGGCGGCCCGGCCGCGCGCCTTAAGGAGCCTGCTGGGGCTGTATCGCCTCGCCTACCCGGCCTTGCCCACGGTCTGGCGGCCCCTGCCGCGCCCTCCAGGCCGGCGCGCCGCCCCCACCGAGCCCACCGATGACGGCCGGCGCGGCGAGCTGGCCCTGTTCGTCGGCTGTGTCGCCGAGCCTTATGAGACCGGATTGCGCGACGCGCTGACCCGGCTCTGCCGCAGCCTCGGCTACCGCGTCCGCGCGGTCCAGGACCAGACCTGCTGCGGCAGCCTGCACGCGCACGCCGGCGATCAGGCCCGCGCACAGGCCCTGGGCGCCCGCAACCGCGCCGCATTCGCCGGCGTCGACACCGTGCTGACCCTGGCCAGCGGCTGCCACGAAGCGCTCGCCCAGTCCCTGCACGGCGGCCCGCGCACGCTCGATGCGATCGCCTTCCTCGACCGCCACGCCGACGCCCTGCGCCTGCGTCCGCAGCGCGAACGCGTCGCCTTGCACCTGCCCTGCACCCAGCGCAACGTAGTTGGTTCGGCGCCGGCCCTGCGGCGTCTGCTGGCGCGGGTGCCGGGGCTGGAGGTGATCGAACTGAACGCCGGCTACGGCTGTTGCGGCGCCGCCGGCACTCAGATGCTGACCGAGCCCGAGCGCGCCGCCGACTACCGCGCGCCGCTGCTGCGCCAATTCGCCGACAGCGGCGCCACCCGCCTGCTCAGCGCCAACATCGGCTGCCGCCTGCACCTGAGCGCGGCGCTCGCCGCACCGGTCGCGCATCCGCTGGAGTTCCTGGCCGGGCTGGCCGAGGCCGGCGCGGAAGGCACGCCCGATTCACTGCCGGCGAACCCCGCCGCAACGTAAACTCGCCGCATGAACACGATCCGCGAGCTGACTCCCCTGGACCGCCTGCTCAGCGATGCGCAGCGCGCCCTCGACACCGTCTTCGGCGCACCCCGCGCCGAGCGGCCCAACCCGGCCGCCGACACCGCACAGATCGAACTCGACGACGCCGAGCGCCGCCACGCCGCCGGCCTGATGCGCATCAATCACGTCGGCGAGGTCTGCGCGCAGGCGCTGTACTGCGGCCAGGCCGCGGTCGCGCGCGACGCGGCCACGCGCGAGCACCTGCTCGAAGCCGCGCAGGAAGAAACCGACCATCTGGCATGGTGCGCGCAGCGTCTGGACGAACTCGACAGCCGCCCCAGCCTGCTCAACCCGCTGTGGTACGCCGGCAGCTACGCGATCGGCGCGCTGGCCGGGCTGCGCGGCGACGGCTGGAACCTGGGTTTCGTGGTCGAAACCGAGCACCAGGTCGAAGCCCACATCGACGAACACCTGGAATCGCTGCCGCAAGCCGATGCGCGCAGCCGCGCGATCCTGCGCACCATGAAGGAAGACGAGGCCCGCCACGCCGCCAACGCCGAAGCCGCGGGCGCGCGCCTGCTGCCGCCGCCAATGCCCAGCCTGATGGCGGCCGCGTCGAAGCTGATGAAGACGGTAGCGTACCGGCTGTGAGCGCGCCCAGCGCCGCCCTGAGGTAGGAGCGGCGTGAGCCGCGACCACGAAACTTCGGTGGCCGGCGTGGTCGCGGCTTACGCCGCTCCTACCCGAAGCCCCTAGAAACGAAAAAGGCCGGCTTTCGCCGGCCTTTCGCTGCGCGCGGTTCCGATCAGTCGACCAGGTTGCGGCCGTGGAACAGCTCTTCGATCTCGCGCTTGAGCCGCGCTTCGATCTTCATGCGCTCCTTGAACGACAGGTTCTTGGCCTTCTCCTCGAACAGGTAATTGTCGAGGTCGAATTCCTTCAGGTGCATCTTCGTGTGGAAGATGTTTTCCTGATAAACGTTGACGTCGAGCATCTCGTAGCGCGACTTCACGTTCTTGGCCAGGTAGTCCTGGATCGAGTTGATCTTGTGGTCGATGTAGTGCTTGCGGCCCTTCACGTCGCGGGTGAAGCCGCGCACGCGGTAGTCCATCACCACGATGTCGGACTCGAGGCTCTCGATCAGGTAGTTCAGGGCCTTCAGCGGCGAAATCACGCCGCAGGTCGCCACGTCGATGTCGGCGCGGAAGGTCGCTATGCCGTTGTCCGGGTGGGTCTCCGGATAGGTGTGCACGGTGATGTGCGACTTGTCCATGTGCGCGACCACGGCGTCGGAGATCACGCCCTTGGCAGCCGACTTGTCGATCACCGGCTCTTCCGAGATCAGGATCGTCACCGACGCGCCCTGCGGATCGTAGTCCTGGCGCGCGATGTTGAGGATGTTGGCGCCGATGATGTCCGCCACATCCGTGAGGATCTGGGTCAGGCGGTCGGCGTTGTAGGCCTCGTCGATGTACTCGATGTACCGCTGGCGCTGCTCTTCGGAGACCGCGTAGCAGACGTCGTAAATGTTGAACGAGAGGGCCTTGGTGAGGTTGTTGAAACCCTGCAACCTCAGGCGCGGCAACGGCTTGACCACGGTAGGGGGATTCCCGGTCGGACGGCGAAGACGCGGATTATGCGGCAAACGGCGGCGGGGGGAAACGCGCCCTGTCACCCCGCAGTCATACGCCGGGTGGCGACTGTCTGCTCGGGGGACTGCACATATCGGGCTGGGGTGACGTAGAGTGCCTTAGGTTGACGCTATTTGCCCAATCCCCCGGTTCGCCCTAAGCTCACTCGATAACCTAAGCCCAATCCCATGTCAGCCAACCCGGTAGCCCCCTTGACTGCCCTGCGTCGAACCAATAGCCCGTTGCTGCCCGACGGCGCAACGATCGAACGCTTCCTGGCGCACTGCCACCGCCGACGCTATCCGTCGCGGACCGACGTGTTCCGCCCGGGGGACCCCGCCAGCACCCTGTACTACGTCGTTTCCGGCTCGGTGAGCATCATCACCGAGGAAGAAGACGGCCGCGAACTGGTGCTCGGCTACTTCGGCCCCGGCGAATTCGTCGGCGAGCTCGGCCTGTTCATCGAAAGCGACCATCGCGAGGTGATCCTGCGCACGCGCAGCACCTGCGAACTCGCCGAGATCGGCCACGAGCGCCTCTACGACCTGCTGCTGACCCGGCTGTCGCTGGACGCGCCCAAGCTGCTGTACGCGATCGGCGCGCAGATTTCGCGGCGCCTGCTCGATACCAGCCGCAAGGCCGGCCGCCTGGCCTTCCTCGACGTCACCGACCGCATCGTGCGCGCCCTGCACGACCTGGCCAAGGAACCCGAGGCCATGAGCCACCCGCAGGGCACCCAGTTGCGGGTGTCGCGCCAGGAGCTGTCGCGCCTGGTCGGCTGCTCGCGCGAAATGGCCGGCCGCGTGCTCAAGAAGCTGCAGGCCGACAACAAGCTCCACGCCCGCGGCAAGACCGTCGTCCTGTACGGGACGCGCTGAGCCGCCGACGATGGGCCGCGCCGCCACCTCCGCCGAGACCGCACCCCGGGTGCGTCCGGCGGAATTGGGCGATGCCCACGATGTCGCCCGCCTGCTCGGCGACCTCGGCTATCCCTGCAACCGCGACGAGGCCGCCGAACGCATCGCGGTGGTGCGTCACGATCCGCGCCAGCACCTGCTGCTGGCCGAGATCGACGGCGAAGCCTGCGGCCTGGTCTCGCTCTACACCCTCTATTCGGTCGTCCACGGCAACGAATTGGCGCGGATCACCGCGCTGGTGGTATCGCCGGCCTGCCAGCGCCAGGGCATCGGCCGGCGCCTGCTGCGCGAGGTCGAGCTGATTTCGCGCCGCACCGGCGTGTCGCGGATCGAGGTCACCAGCAACCTGCGCCGCAGCGAGGCGCATGCGTTCTATCGCGATTGCGGCTACAGCGATGGTTCGCTGCGGTTTGTTAAGGCGCTGGGCGACTGAGGGCCTGGGTGTTCCGCCGACGGCGGAATGCTGCTATCCGATGGGGAATGAACGGCTGCGCCGGAAGGACTGCGGGCCTTGGGGGTGCGTGGTCGCGGCTTACGCCGCTCCTACCCCAGAGCGATGGTGAGTGCGGCGAGCGCCGCAGCCTTCTTCGGCACTGCGCCGGCGCGCGAATTCACGCGAATCGCGGCTTACGCCGCTCCCACAGCGGGTCGTACTGGCCTTCTGTGGGAGCGGCGTAAGCCGCGATCGCGACACCCCGCAAGCCGACGCAGGCCCGATTCGCAGCCCAATCCCAATCCCAATCCCAATCCCAATTCCGATCCCTAGCCCGCCGCCGAGGCCACCGCGTCGCCACCGCGCCCGGGGCAACCCCAATTGAGGATCGGCGTGCCCGGGGGCAGCACCTGCCGGAACATCTCGATCCGGCGCGGTTTCGGGTTGACCACGACCGGCCGGCGCGCGGCCTTGAGCAGCGGCAGGTCGGCGCTGCTGTCGGAATAGGCGACCTCGACCGGCGCGGTGTAGCCGGCCTCGCGCAGCATGGTCATCTTCATTTCGGAGTGGCAGTGGCGCAGCGCGCCGACCGCGCCCAGGCGCGGACCGACCAGGGTGCCGACCACCGGCACGTCCTCGTGGGCGACGAAGGCCAGGATCGCGCGCGCCAGCTCCGGCGGCGCGCCGGTGGCGATCACCACCCGGTCGCCGCGCTCGCGGTGGTGATGCAGCACGTCCAGCGCCACCGGCAGCAGCCGGCGCCGGATCTCGTCGGTGTGCGCGGCGACGTAGCGGTCGATGGCGGCGTCGAACTCGCGGCGTCCGCCCATGCCGACCGAACCGACCCAGACGAATCCGGAAATACCGACCCGCCGGGTCGGCAGGAACGCGATCATCGGCCCGAACACCGGCGCGATCAGCAGCGCCAGCAGCTGCCGCCACCACGAGCGCCGGATCAGCCAGGCGAACAGGTGACTGCCGGAATCGCCGTCGTAGAGGGTGTGGTCGAAGTCGAACACCACCAGCGGCGCGTCCTCGCGCGCGGGCGGGAAGCGCCCCTCCGCGCTCATGCCGCGAACAGCCGCTGCAGGGCCGCGCCCGGGTCGCGTTCGCGCATGAAGCTTTCGCCGATCAGGAAGGTCTCGATGCCGGCCGCGCGCATCTTGGCCACGTCGGCGCCGGTGGCGATGCCGCTCTCGGTGACCAGGGTGCGGTCGCGCGGCACGGCGTCGCGCAGGGCGATGCTGGTGTCCAGCGAGACCTCGAAGGTGCGCAGGTTGCGGTTGTTGACGCCGATCAGCTCGCAATCGGTCTGCAGCGCGCGCTCGAGCTCGTCGATGTCGTGGACCTCGACCAGCACGTCCATGCCCAGCTCCATCGCCAGCCCGGCCATCTCGATCATCGGCCCGTCCTCGAGCGCGGCCACGATCAGCAGGATCGCGTCGGCGCCGATCACCCGGGCCTCATAGACCTGGTAGGGGTCGATGGTGAAGTCCTTGCGCAGCACCGGCAGCGAGCAGGCCGCGCGCGCCTCGCCCAGGTACAGGTTGCTGCCCTGGAAGAAATCGACGTCGGTCAGCACCGACAGGCAGGCCGCGCCGCCGGCCTCGTAGCTGCGCGCGATCTGCGCGGGCTGGAAATCGGCGCGGATCAGGCCCTTGGACGGACTGGCCTTCTTGACCTCGGCGATCACCGCGGCCTCGCCGGCGGCGTGCTTGCGCTTGATCGCGTCGACGAAGCCGCGCGTGGGCGCCTGCTGCGCCGCGCGCACGCGCAGGTCGTCCAGCGAGCGCACCCGGCTGCGCTGTTCGATCTCCTCGGCCTTGCGGGCCAGGATCGTGCGCAGGACATCGGTCATTCCATCATCTCCACTTCGCCCGTCAGGGGCCGGCCGGGGCGCCATTGTCCCAGTTGCAGCCGATCGAGCAAGACGACGACCGCCTCGCGAGCCTGGCTGTTGTGGATCGGCAGCACCAGCACGTCGCCCGGCCCGGCCCAGCGAAGCAGCCGCGTGGCGGCCTCGACCTCCTGCAGGCAGACCTCCAGCGCGTCTTTGGGCAGGCCGTGGCGCAGCAATTCGTCGCGCAGGATCCCCGCGACCTCGCCCTCGGCGCGGCCGCGCAGGTAGCCTTCCATGTCCTTGAGCACGACCCGATCGGGGCGGAAACCGGCCGCGACCGCGGCGAGTTCGCGGATGTCGCGGTCCTTGCGGTTGCCGGCCTGGCCCAGCAGCAGGCCGAGCCGGTGCCCGGGCCGGGCCGCGACTTCGAGCAGCTTGCCCAGGCCGTCGGGGTTGTGGGCGTAGTCCAGGTAGACCTCGCTGTCGCCGTAGGACCAGCGCTGCAGGCGCCCGGGGTTGTCGCCGGGTGCTGCGCCGAAACGCGCCAGCACCTGGGCGATGCGCTCCGGTGCGACGCCCAGCGCGGCCGCGGCCAGCGCCGCACCGGCCAGGTTGGCGAGGTTGTAGGCGACGCGGCCGCCGAGGGTCAGCGGCATCGCGGCGACTTCGCCCAGGTCGTGATCGCGGCCGTCGTAATGCAGGCGCAGTCGGCCGTCGCGCACGCCGCAAGTCGCGCCGCCCTGCTCCCGGTGCGCACGCAGGCGCGGATGCGATTCGTCGAGCGCGAACCAGCCGATCCGCTGCGGCAACGCCGCGCTGTGCCGGACCAGTAGTTCGTCGTCGGCGTTGAGCACCAGCAGGCCGTCCTCGGCCAGGCTGCGCGCGACGGTGAGCTTCACTTGCGCCAGGTCGTCGAGGTTGTGGATGCCGTACTCGCCGAAATGATCGGGGCTGATGTTGGTGACCAGGGCCACGCGCGCGCCCTGCGGGGTGAGGCCACGGCGCAACAGGCCGCCACGCGCGGTTTCCAGGATCGCCGCTTCGACATCGGTCCGGCGCAGCAAGGTGCGTGCGCCAACCGGGCCGGAATAGTCGCCACCGTCGATGCACTCGCCGCCGACGTATAGCCCGTCGGTACTACTGTGCGCGGTGTTCCAGCCCTGCGCGCGCGCCATCGCCGCGAGCAGGCGCACGCTGGTGGTCTTGCCGTTGGAGCCGGTAACGACAGCCTTGGGGATCGTGCGCAGGTCCTGCCAGGGCACTTCGTCGCCCGACGGAAGATCGTCGAGGCTCCAGGTCCGACTGGTCGCGCCCTCGCCCAGCGATAGCGCCTCGTCGTCGCTGTAGGCGGGCACGCCCTGCGCCCGCGCCTGCTCGATCAAGCCGAGCAAATCGGAACGCGCTTCGGCACGCGCCAGCGCATGCAGCGTGCGCAAGGCGTCGTCGCGATCCCAGTACGCGGCATGCCCGGGCGCATGCGGCGGCAATGCATCCTGCGGGACCGGGCCGACGACTTCGGCCCAGGCCCATTCGTTGATTTCGGTGGCGGCGTACAGGCAGTCGAGCGGTGCGACGAAGGCCAAGGAAGCGCCGCTGGCGTGCTCGCGCACGACGACATCGTCCTGCTGCGACCACTGCAGCAGCTCGCGCGCGCCGGCGATGTTGGTCCGCCAACGCGCGAGCGCCTGCGCCGGCGGCCGCGCGCCGCGTGTTTCCAGCACGACGCCAGGCCGGTCGAAATACAGATTCGCACCGGTCAGCCGGCGCGAATCCTCGAACGGAAACTCGAACTCCGGTGCCGCGACGTCGCCTTGGGAATCCGCCGTCACTCAATCGCTCTCTTCGCGTTCGAAACGCAGCCCGCGCTCGTCGCGGACCACGCCTTCCATGGCCGCGACCACGGCCTCGTCCAGGGTCTGTTCCAGCGGCGGCAATTCGATCCGTGCCGTCGCCGCGGCCACCGCGCCCTCGGGCTGGAAGTGGATGATCTGCTTCCACGACCGCGCCAGGGCATCGGCGAACACCAGCAGCAGATCGCCGAATTGGGCCATGCGCAGGGCGCCGTCGATCGCGGCTTGTTCGTCGGGGATGATCGTGATCGCTTCGGCGCTCACGCCACGCGCCTGCAGGGCCTTGGCGATGATGCGCGGCACCTCGTCGCCGTCGCGCCCGCGCAGGCCGTCGTCGCGGCGGCAGACGTAGTGGTCGAACTTGCCGGCCACGGCCTCGGCGATCGCGTGCAGGTCTTCGTCGCGACGGTCGCCGGGACCGGCGACCACGACCAGGCGGCGCCCGGCCACGTCCAGGCGCTGGGCCAGGTCGGCCATGACCCCGACCGCGTGCGCGTTGTGGCCGTAGTCCATGAGCACCTTGAACGGATGCTCGTTGTAGACGTTCATGCGCCCCGGCGCCTGGAAGAACGTGGTGTCGAAGGTGCGCAGGCCGTGGCGGATCGCATCGAGCTTGATCCCCATCGAGAACGCCATGGCCGCGGCGACCATCGCGTTCTGCACGTTGTGCAGCGCGCGGCCTTCCATCGTCGCCGGGATCAGGTGGGTCCACAGCAGCGGGATATGGCTGCCCTTGTCGTACAGGGTGATCATGTGGCCGTTGACGCCGGCCTCGAGCGCGCAGGCGCGGCCGCCGGCGCGTATGTGCTCGCGCACCAGCGCGTGGGCCGGATTCATGGTGACGTAGCAGATCACCTTGGCGTCGGTGTAGGCCGACATCTTCAGCACGTTGGGGTCGTCGGCGTTGAGCACCGCGCAGTCCTTGGCGACCTCGACCACCACGCGCTTGACCTCGGCCAGCTGCTCCAGGGTGTCGATGCCCTTCAGACCGAGATGGTCGGACTGGATGTTGATGACCGCGCCGACGTTGACCTCGGACACGCCCATGCCGGCGCGCAGCAGGCCGCCGCGCGCGGTTTCGAGCACCGCCAGATCGATCTGCGGATCCGACAGCACCATGCGCGCCGACACCGGCCCGGTCATGTCGCCTTCGACCGTGCGCTGGCCGTCGATGTAGACGCCGTCGGTGGTGGTCAGGCCGGGGGTGTAGCCGCCCATCTTGGCAATGTGGGCGAGCATGCGCGCGGTGGTGGTCTTGCCGTTGGTGCCGGTGACCGCAGCGATCGGCACCCGCGACGGCGCGCCGGGCGGGAACAGCATGTCGATCACCGGACCGGCCGCATCGCGCGGCGTGCCTTCGCTGGGCGCGACGTGCATGCGGAAGCCGGGGGCGGCGTTGATTTCGCAGATGCCGCCGCCGGCGTTCTTGTAGCTCTCGGCGATGTTGGGCGAGATGAAGTCGACGCCGCCCACGTCCAGGCCGATCGCGCGCACCGCGCGTACCGCCATGTCGCGGTTGTCGGGATGGATGATGTCGGTGACGTCGGTGGCGGTGCCGCCGGTGGACAGGTTGGCGGTGGAACGCAGGTAGACGACCTCGTCGTCGGCCGGCACCGATTCGGCGGTGTAGCCCACGCGCTCCATCATCAGCACGGCCTGGGCGTCGAGCTCCAGCCGGGTCAGCACTTTCTCGTGGCCGACGCCGCGGCGCGGATCCTGGTTCACCGCTTCGACCAGTTCGGCGATCGTGCGCTTGCCGTCGCCGACCACATGGCCGGGAGTACGCCGGGTCGCGGCGATGAGTTCGCCGTTGACCACGAGCAGGCGATGGTCGTCGCCGCCGACGTAGGTCTCGACGATCACCGAGCGCGAATGCTCGCGCGCGGCTTCGAAGCCGGCGCGGATCTCGTCCTCGGCGGAAATGTTGATGGTGATGCCGCGGCCGTGGTTGCCGTTGTAGGGCTTGGTCACCACCGCGCCGCCGAGCTTGCGCGCCGCGCGTACCGCGCCGCTGGCGTCGGTGACCAGTTCCTGGCGCGGCACCGGCAGGCCCAGCGAGGCCAGGATCTTGTTGGTTTCTTCCTTGTCGCTGGCCAGTTCGACCGCGATATGCGGGGTGCGGCCGGTGATCGTAGCCTGGATGCGCTGCTGGTACTTGCCGTGGCCGAACTGGATCAGCGACTGGGTGTTCAGGCGCAGCCACGGAATCCCGCGCTCCTCGGCCGCCCGCACCAGCGAGGCGGTCGACGGGCCCAGCGCGCGGCGCTGGGCGTAGCGGATGAAGTCGTCGCGCGCCGATTCCCAATCCCAATCCTCGGGCACGCTGCCGGCCGGACGCAGTTCGGCCGGCAGCAGCGAGCACAACAGCTTCAGGCCGAGTTCGCCGGCGGCGATGCCCTCCTCGCGCTGCGCGTACTCGTAGACCACCGAGTACACGCCGGGACGCTCGTCGCCGACGCTGCGGGTCTTGCCGAAGGTGACGTTCTCGCCGGCGACGTTCTGCAGCTCGATCGCGACGTGTTCGAGCACATGGCCCAGCCAGGTGCCCTCGTCCTCGCGCAGGCGCCGCACGAAGCCGCCGGCCTCGCGATAGGAACAGCCGTGTTCGCCCAGCCCGGGCAGCGCGGCGAGCAGACCGTCGACGAAGGCCGGCCCCAGGCGCGCGGTCGGCCAGGCTTCCAGCGCCTGCAGGTCCAGCTCCAGCCGTATGACCGGAAAATGCGCATACAGCGAAGGGCCGACGTAGACGGTACGTTCGAGTATGCGCATGTGAACCTCACTTCATGTCTTGGGTGACGCCAGCGAACCGGCGGATGCTTTGCGGGTGTTGAGATTGAACGTGGCGCCCTTGGTGAGTATGTGCACGCCCAGGCCGAGCAGGCACACCGGCTCGTTCTCGCCGACCAGGTGCATGGACGAGAACTGCAGACCATCGGCGTCGACCACGGTGACCGAACCGCTGCCCTCGACCTCGATCGTGTTGTCGGGACCGATGAACGCCGCCGTGTCCTCGTCCAGACCGATGCCGACCGCGAACGGGTTGTAGGCCAGCGACGCCACCAGACGGCCGAGACGGTCGCGCTGGCGGAAGTGCTGGTCGATCACCACGCGGTTGGTCAGACCCAGGCCCGGCGCGAGCCGGACGCTGTTGGCGCGCGGCGACGCCCCTTCTACACCGTAAGCGATCATGTGCTCGCTGAGAATACTGGCGCCGGCGCTGGTCCCGCCGACGGTCACGCCCTGAGCATTGCGCGCACGGATCGCTTGCGCAACCGGCGTGCCGCCCAGCATGGTCGAAATCCGGATCTGATTGCCGCCGGTGAAGAAAATGCCGCTGGCGCGCTCGATCCGCCGCACCCGGCCCGGTTCGTGGCAGTCGCGGCGCGTGTCGAAGTCCATCACCTCGACTTGCGCCGCGCCGAGCTCGGTGAACAGCTTCTCGTAGCGATCGCCGGTGTCGGCCAGACGGCTGGCGGTCGGGATCACCACGATGTCGGCAGCGCTGCCGCCGCTGATCTTGAGAAAACGCCGCAGGATGGCGGTGTCGTTCTCCTTGTCTTCCGCTCCGCCGATCGGAACGATCCAACCCCGCTGTTCGCCATCGGGGATTTTGCTGGGTGCCATCCTACGTACTCGCTTCTACTAACTATTCGGAATGCTGCGACGGGGTTTCGAACTGACCATGGCGCAGCACCGCGCCATCGCGCAGGTGCGGCCGTCCGCCGATGAAGACATCATGCGCCGCGCCGCGGCCGTCCAGGGACACCAGATCGGCATCGCAGCCGACTTCGATCCGACCCTTGCCGTCCAGGCGCAGCAACTGCGCGGGGTTGCGGGTGAAGGCCGGCAGCGCGCGCTCCAGGGCGACGCCGCGCGCCAGCACCGCATTCAGGCACTGCAGCAGCGCGCCGGACTCGCCCACGTCCATGCCGCAGACGCGGCCATGGGCGTCGAAACAGGGCAGGCAGCCGCCCACGTCGGAACTGACCGTCACCCGCTCCGGCGGCGCGCCGCTGTCGAGATAGCGGATCAGGGCCTCGTCGGCGCTCCACGCGTCCTCGCCGTCCTCGACCGGAAACGCGGTCAGGTCGATCCAGCAACCGCGCCGCGCCAGCTCCAGCGCTTCCTCGAACAAGGCCTTGCGCCGATTGACGTGGGTCGGGTTGAACACGCGCGCCGGCAGTTCGCTGCGCTCCAGCGCCTGGCGCACGAACTCCAGCCCGCGCGGGCCGTCGCCCAGATGCAGATGGACGATGCCGGCCTTGCCGGTCATCAGCCCGGCGACGTGCGCCTCCGAGGCCAACCGCAGCAATTCGTCCAGGGTCGGCTGGCTGGAACGGTGGTCGCTGATCGCGACCTCGCCCACGCCGATCAGCGGTTCGACGAAGACCACGTCGCCGCGCACGCTGCCGGTCAGCGTGGTCGGCGGCAGGTGGTAGCCGCCGCAATAGCCCCAGGCGTTCAGACCTTCTTCGCGCAAGGCGTAAATCGCCGCGACCAGCTCGCGCGTGCTGCGCGCGAGGTCGTCGGTGCCGAGCAGCCCGACCACGCTGGTCACGCCGGCGCGGGTGTAGCGCGACAGCATCGGCGCCGGCACGCGGGTGCGGAAGCCGGCTTCGCCGCCGCCGCCGGTGACGTGGACGTGGCCGTCGATCAGGCCCGGGATCAGGCGCCGGCCTTCCAGGTCGATGCTCTCGACCGACAGCTCGGCCGGCAGGGACGGCGCGTCGGCGCCCATCCACAGGATCTTGCCGCCGCCCAGCAGCAGATGCTGCCGGCCCAGCGGCTGCGGCGCATAGACCTCGGCGTTGCGCAGCAAGCGCAATCCGGCCTGCGGCGCGGCGTCATTCATCCTGTGGCCCCTTGGTCCAGCCGTAAGCGCGCTCGACCTTGGCCACGCGCAATTCGTAGCGACCATACCAGTGTTTGCGGCCGCGCTCGCGGGTCGCGGCGTGTTCGAGATTGCGTTTCCAGGCCACGATCGAGGCCTCGTCCGCCCAGTAGCTGACGGTGATGCCGAAGCCGTCGGCGCCGCGCGTGGACTCGACCCCGAGGTAGCCGGGCTGCTGCGCGGCCAGTTCGACCATGCGCTCGGCGGCCTCGCCGTAGCCGGCATCGTCCTGGTCGCTGCGTTGCGAGCTGAAGATCACCGCGTAGTACGGCGGCGCGGGCAATTTGGCGAAAGGATCGCTCATGGACGGACTCGCTGGCTAAGGCTGGCGAAAGGAATCAGGACGCGAGCCGACGGGTCGCGGCGACGAACTCGTCCAGCTTGGCCCGCGCGGCGCCCGAAGCGAGCGCGGCGCGGGCGCGGGCGATGCCGTCGGCGATGCTCTCGGCGGCGTTGGCCACGTACAGCGCGGCGCCGGCGTTGAGCGCGACGATCTCGCGCGGCAGGCCGTCGCGGTTCTCCAGTGCCTGCAGCACCATCGCCTTGGACTCGCCCGCGTCGGCCACGCGCAAATTGCGGCTGGCGGCCATGGCGATGCCGAAATCCTCCGGGTGCACTTCGTACTCGCGCACCACGCCGTCGCGCAGCTCGCCGACCAGCGAACCGGCGCCCAGCGACAACTCGTCCATACCGTCGCGGCCCCAGACCACCAGCGCGCGCTGCGCGCCGAGTTCCTGCAGCACGCGCACCTGGATGCCGACCAGGTCGGGGTGGAACACGCCCATCAGGATGCTGGGCGCACCGGCCGGATTGGTCAGCGGCCCGAGGATGTTGAACAAGGTGCGCACGCCCATCTCGCGGCGCACCGGCGCGACCACCTTCATCGCCGGGTGGTGCACCGGCGCGAACATGAAGCCGATGCCGGTGTCGTCGATGCATTGCGCGACCTGCTCGGGCTGCAGCTCGATCGCCGCGCCCAGCGCTTCCAGCACGTCGGCGCTGCCCGACTTCGAAGACACGCTGCGGTTGCCGTGCTTGGCGACCTTGGCGCCCGCCGCGGCCACCACGAACATGCTGGCGGTGGAAATGTTGAACGTATGGGCGCCGTCGCCGCCGGTACCGACGATGTCGACCAGGCCGCTGCGGTCGGCGACCTCGACCGGGCGCGCGAATTCGCGCAGCACCGTGGCCGCGCCGGCGATCTCACCGATGGTTTCTTTCTTCACCCGCAGGCCGGTAAGAATGGCCGCGGTCATGGTCGGCGAGACTTCGCCGCGCATGATCATGCGCATCAGATCGACCATCTCGTCGTGGAAGATCTCGCGGTGCTCGATCGTGCGCTGCAGGGCTTCTTGCGGAGTCAGGGGCATGATGCGGTCCGGGTCAGAGCGAGGCGTGCTCGAGGATTTCCTGGCCCATCAGGACGCAGTCGTTGCCGAGGCGGTAGTACTCCAGGCGCATCCGGTACTGGCCCTTGTAGACGTAGCCCCAGACTTCGAGCACGTCGAAGCGCTGCTTGGCGTTGGCCGGATTGACGATGGACGGCAACGGCTTGGCCGGCCCGGACACCCGGGCGCGCTCGTCGTCGTCGGTGTGGAAGGCCAGCAGCTTCTGGGCCTGGACCAGGGCGTCGGCGGCGCAGGCATGGCTGGACGGCTTGGTGGCCGCGGACGCGTGGCCAGCCAGTCCGGCCAGCAGGACGGCGGCGAGGGCTCGGTGGGTACGGGTCATTCAACGCTCCAGGAAGTTCTTGAGCAGGGCGTGGCCGTGCTCGGTCAGGATCGACTCGGGATGGAACTGCACGCCTTCGACCGGATGCTCGCGGTGGCGCAGGCCCATGATCTCCTCGAAGCTGCCGTCCTCGTTCTCGGTCCAGGCGGTGATCTCCAGGCACTCGGGCAGTGTCTCGCGCGACACCACCAGCGAGTGGTAGCGCGTGGCCTCGTAGCGGTCGGGCAGCCCGGCGAACACGCCCTGCCCTTCGTGGCGGATGCGCGAGGTCTTGCCGTGCATGATGGTCTTGGCCCGCACCACGTCGCCGCCGTAGGCCTGGCCCAGGCTCTGGTGGCCGAGGCAGACGCCCAGGATCGGCACGCGCGCGCCGAGCTCGCGGATCAGTTCCAGCGACACGCCTGCCTCGTTGGGCGTGCACGGACCGGGCGAGATCACGATCCGCTCCGGCTGCAGCGCCTCGATCTGCGCCACCGACAGGTCGTCGTTGCGGATCACCTTCACCTCCGCCCCCAACGCCTGCAGGTACTGCACGAGGTTGTAGGTGAAGCTGTCGTAGTTGTCGATCATCAGAACGGACATGACGCGTCTCGGATTCGGGGGAGGCCGGGTGGGCAACGGCGGATGCGGGTGCCGGACCACGACCCGTCGCGCGCGCACGCGCCCTGCGGCCATGGGGCCGGGGTCGCCGGCCCGCGATTATCCGGCCGCGGACGGTCCGCGGGAAATAACGATCGGAGAGGTGGGGCGGCGGTCGGCGCGGGGACGCGCGCGCGGCGCTCAGCGGTCGCTGCGCAGCGGACGACGTGGTGCTGGATCGAAGGCGGATAGATCACGCGGGGTTTCCCGGAAGGACGGCGGAACGCAGACGGAGGCAGCACGCCACCATCGCCAGCCCGGAGCGGCCTTGGACGGGAATTGCGGGTTCGCGCGAACGGTCATGGCCCTACTGTAGCCGCTCCGCAGCCGCGGCGCGACGGCGCCCTGCCCTCGCGGCCCGGCGGGATCAGGTCGGGCGGCGATCAGGCCGGGCCGGGTTCGGCCGGCGTCAGCGCGATCCGCACCTCCAGCCCGGGCGCGTTGTCGCCCAGGCTGACGTGGCCGCCGTGGCGGTGCGCGATCGCGCGCACCAGGCTCATGCCCAAGCCGGTGCCGGGCGAGCCGCGGTGTGCCTCCAGGCGCTGGAAACGGTCGAACACCCGCTCGCGGTCGGCGACCGGGATGCCCGGGCCGCGATCGCCGATGCGCAGCACCACCGCGCCGCGCTCGCGGCGCAGGCCCACGCCGACCTCGGTGCCGGCCGGCGCGTACTTGACCGCGTTGTCGAGCAGGTTGACCAGCATCTGGAACAACTGGTCGGCGTCGCCGCGCACGGTCGCCGGCGCTTCGTCGGCGCGCGGCAGTTCGGTGCGCAGGACGATGCCGCGCTCGCCCGCGCTCGGCGTGTACAGCTCGACCGCGTCGCGCGCGAGTTCGGCCAGGTCCAGCACCGGCTCGTCGTGCACCGGCGGCTGCGCCTCGATCCGCGCCAGCCGCAGCAAGGCACCGAAGGAATGCAGCAGCTGGTCGGTTTCGGCGATCGCCGCGTCCAGCTCGGCGTCGCGACCGGCATCGTCTGGGCGATCGCGCAGCTCTTCGAGACGGTTGCGCAGGCGGGTCAACGGCGTACGCAGGTCGTGGGCGATGTGATCGGTGGCGTGGCGCACGCCGCCCAGCAGTTCGCCGATGCGGTCGAGCATGCCGTTGAAGCGCCGCGCGAGCCGGTCGAAGGCGTCGTCGCTGCCGTCCAGGGCCACGCGCAAGGCCAGCTCGCCGGCGCCGACGCGTTCGGCGGTGTCGTCCAGGTTGCGCAGGCGCCGCGACACCCAGCGCGAGGTCAACCAGCCGACCAGCGCGCCCAGGGTCGTCGCGACCAGCAGCGCCGCCAGCGCGGTGCGCAGCATCAGTGCCAGGAAGCGACCCTGCGAGCGCAGGCGCACGCCGGTCAGCAAGGTGTCGCCGCCGGACAGGCGCTGCAACTGCGCGACCACGCGCAGGCGTTCGTCGCCGTCGCGCTCGACGAATTCGGTCCAGCGCAGCTTGCTCGCGTGCGCGAGCGGACGCCCGCCGTAGCGGCCGGCGAGTACGCGCCCATCGGTCGCCATCAGGGCATAGACCGCGTCGACGTCGTCCTGCGCGGCGATGCGCTCGCGCAGTTCGGACTGCAGCGCGTCGCGACCGCCTTCGCGGTACAGCTCGACCAGGCCGGCGGCGTCGGCGCGCACGACCTCGCGCGCGTCCTCGACCAGCAGCGCCGATACCGCGTAATGCACGCCCGCGCCGAGCAGCACGAACGCGAGCAGGAACGAGGCCGTGACGGCCAGCGCCAGGCGCGCGCTGGTCGAGCGCAGGGTCGGGCTCATCCGCCTAACCGGTAGCCCGCGCCGCGCACCGTGTGCAACAGCGGCTTCGGATGGCCCAGGTCGATCTTCTGCCGCAGGCGGCTGATGTGGACGTCGATGACGTTGGTCTGCGGATCGAAGTGATAGTCCCAGACCGCCTCCAGCAGCATGGTCCGGGTGACCACGCGTTCGGCCTGGCGCATCAGGTATTCGAGCAGGCGGAACTCGCGCGGCTGCAGTTCGATGCGCTTGCCGCCGCGGTGCGCCTCGCGGCTGAGCAGGTCGAGTTCGAGATCGGCCACGCGCAGCCGGGTCGGCTCGCTGCCGCCGGCGCTGCCGCGGCGCAGGATGCTGTCCAGGCGCGCGCTGAGTTCGGCGTAGGCGAAGGGTTTGACCAGATAGTCGTCGGCGCCGGCACGCAGGCCTTCGACCCGGTGATCGACCTCGCCCAGCGCGGTCAGCAGCAGCACCGGCGTGCGGTTGCCGGCGCCGCGCAGGGTCTGCAGCAGGATCAGGCCGTCCAGTGCGGGCAGCATGCGGTCGAGCACGATCGCGTCGTAGCTCTCGGTGGTGGCCAGGAACAGGCCGTCCTTGCCGTTGTCGGCATGATCGACGGCGTGCCCGTCCTCGCGCAGGCCCTTGGCGATGAAACCCGCTGTGTGGGGATCGTCTTCGATCAACAGGACGCGCATGCCGACTCCCGGTCTCGCAAAAGAATACCCCGCCGGGAGGAAGCCGGCGGGGCAGCCACCTGGGGTCGAGGTGGGCTTCGGGGACGTAATGGAGAACGGTGGAACGTAGGAGGGAACCGCAGACGCAGGCTTACGCGGTGGATCAGCTCTTCTTGGCTTCCGGCGCGCCGGCCTTGGTGTCGGCCTTGGCCTTGTGGGCCTTGTGCTTGACCGTGGCGGTCTTGGCCGGGGCGGCGGCGCCCGGGGCGGGGGCCGGCGCGGCGGCGAAAGCCGAACCGGCGACGGCGGTCAGGGCGAGCGCGAACAGGGCATTGCGGACGTTCATGATGAGGCTCCTGGACACTGTATGGATGGGTTCATTGCCGGTGGGGTCGGGCCCCATCGCAGGTACAGATTGCGCGCCGCGGCCTGGCGGCGAGCTTTCCGGCACATGAACTATCCGTAATGTTCGGCGCGGGCCGTCGCGGCCCGCGCACGCAGGGTTCGGAGCCACGCCGGCGTCAGTCGGCGAGCAGGAAGACGGTGTAGATCTTGTCCTGGAAGTCGATGTAGCCGGCCTGGAAGGACGAGGCCGCGCCGGCGCGCAGACGGCTGCCGCTGACCACGACGCGCTCCAGGTTGCCGCTGCCGGCGGCATAGCCGTAGGTGTTCCAGTCGTAAGCCGTCGGCCACGAGCCTTCCTGCACGCCGTACTGAAACTGCGGCGCGACATCGGACACGCTGTAGACGCCGCCGAGCCTCGCGCCGTACGCGCGGGCGATGACCTCGGCTTTTTCGCGCGAGGACTCGATACTCTTCTGACGCAGCTGACGGCGCAGTTCGGCTTCGCTGGCCAGTTCGGCGGTGACGCCGGAGATCGACAACTCCTTGGACGTCCGTACCGTCGCCAGGAAGCGCTCCAGCGCTTGCTTCTGGCCGAAGCGCGCGGTGAGCGTGCGGCGCACGCCGGTGCCGAGAAACACCTGTTCGCGCGATTCGCTGTCGTAGCGCTGGCGAGCGTCGATCTGCAGCGAAGTGGCGACGATCTCATGCTCGGCCACGCCGACGGCCTTGAGCTTGCCGATGACGTCCTGCACCTGGGTTTCGACACGTTCGCGCGCCGCCGCCGGCTCGGCATCGACCGCGTCGAACTGCATCGCGATCTTGTACCGGTCCGGCACCGCCCGCGCCTGCGCGTCGCCGTAGACCAGGATGTGCCGTGTCGGCGGCAGGGCGGGTTGACCTGCGCCTGCGCGGCGGTGGATAGCAAAACCAGCCCGAGCAGGCCGAGGGTACGGAACAGCATGTCGCCTCCTTGATGACGATCGTCATGTCGATGCGAGTTCGCGGGCCCGTCGCGGGCGGCGCCTACTCATCGCAACGGGCGTGGCGGCGGCATGGGGTTATCGAACATCGCCCGAGGCAGGCGCACGCCGCTTTGGGGTAGGAGCGACGTGAGTCGCGACCACGACAGTCGACGTACCGCGCCAGCCCGGAATCGCATCGCAAACGCATGCTGCGGTCGCGGCTCACGCCGCTCCTACCCCACGGCGAACCGCCGGCGCCGCGGCATGTGTAGGAGCGACGTAAGTCGCGACCACGGCAATCGGCGTACCGCGCCGGCCCGGAATCGCATCGCGAACACATGCTGCGGGGTCGCGGCTTACGCCGCTCCTACCCCACGGCGAACAGCCGGCGCCGCGGCACGGCGGCGCCGGAGCGACGCGATTACAAGCCGCGCGCCGCCTGGGCCACGGCGCGGAACAACGCGCGGCCCTTGTTCATCGTCTCTTCCCATTCCTTCTGCGGATCGGAGTCGTAGACGATGCCGGCACCGGCCTGGATGGTCAGGCGGCCGTCCTGGATCACCGCGGTACGGATCGCGATGGCGGTATCGGCGTCGCCGTGCCAGCCGATGTAGCCGACCGCGCCGGAGTAGACGTTGCGCTTGATCGGTTCGAGCTCGCGGATGACTTCCAGCGCGCGGATCTTGGGCGCGCCGCTGACCGTGCCGGCCGGGAAGGTCGCGCGCAGCACTTCGGCGTAGCTCAAGCCCGGCTTGAGACGGCCGGTCACCTCGCTGACGATGTGCATCACGTGGCTATAGCGTTCGATCACGAACTGCTCGCCGACCTGCACCGTGCCCGGCTCGGCGACCCGGCCGACATCGTTGCGGCCCAGGTCGATCAGCATCAGGTGCTCGGCGCGCTCCTTGGGATCGGCCAGCAGTTCGGCCTCGAGCGCGTTGTCCTCTTCGACGGTCTTGCCGCGCGGGCGGGTGCCGGCGATCGGGCGCACCGTGATCTCGCCGTCCTGCAGGCGCACCAGGATTTCCGGCGACGAACCCACGACCTGGGTCTCGCCGACGTCGAGGAAGTACATGTACGGCGACGGATTGAGCGCGCGCAGGGCGCGGTACACGTCGACCGGGCGCGCCTTGAACGGCACGCTCAGGCGCTGCGACAGCACCACCTGGAAGATGTCGCCGGCGCGGATCAGCTCCTTGGATTTCTCGACCGCGGCGATGAAGCCCTCGCGGGTGAAACCCGAGACGAAGTCGTCTTCTTCCAGCCCGACCGAGTCCAGGGTTTCCGGATAGCCGGCGCCGGCGTGACGCAGGCGGTGGGTGAGCTGATCGAGGCGGCGGTTGGCGCGCGCGTAGGCCTGCGGCTCGCTGGGATCGGCGTGCACGATCAGGTACAGCCGGCCCTTGAGGTTGTCGAACACCGCGACTTCCTCGCTCTGCATCAGCAGGATGTCGGGCGTGCCGAGTTCGTCGGGCTTGGAGCTGCCGTCGGCCTGCGGACCGGCCAGGCGCGGCTCGATGTACTGGATGCATTCGAAACCGAACCAGCCGACCAGGCCGCCGGTGTAGCCCGGCAGGCCTTCGATGCGCGGCACCGAATGCGCGGCGCGCAGGCGTTCGACTTCGGCGAACGGATCCTCGACGGTGTGGGTTTCGATCAGCTCGCCCAGTTCGGTCACGAACAGGGTGTGGCCGGCGAAGGCGTACACGCGCTTGGCCGGCAGGCCGATGATCGAATAGCGGCCGAAGCGTTCGCCGCCCTCGACCGATTCGAACAGATAGGTGTGCGGGCCGTCGGCGAGCTTGAGGTAGACCGACAGCGGCGTGTCGAGGTCGGACAGGACCTCGCGCACGACGGGGATGCGGGTGTAGCCGTTAGCGGCCTGTTGCTGGAAGAGTTCGGGCGAAATCACGCGGCGGTTCCTTCATGAGCGAGTGGGCAGGAGCGACGATGGCCGACGGCCACCATCGCCAACCCACGTCGGCGCAAAAGGAATGCGGGTTCGCCCAGGCTTTCATGGCCGACACTCTAACGGCTTCGCCGGGCCGGCGCGACGGGGCCCGGCCGCTCAGGCGGACCGGAGCTGCGCCGCGACCGAGGCCGCGAGCAGCGGACAGCCCTCGGGCAGGTGCATGCGCACGCGCGCGGGCACGCAATCGATGCGGAAATGGCGCGAACTCACCGGCTCGCCGTCCAGGTTGAGGGTGAGTTCCGACTCGGCATCGATCTCGACGCTGCGCAGCCGCGCGCGCACCGCGACCCGCTCCAGCGCGGCGTGCTGGCCCTGGGTCAGCAAGGTCCTGACGGTGGCGCCGACCTCGCCGGAGAGCTCGGGCACCACGCTCAGATCGAGCAGGCCGTCGTCGATCAGCGCGTCCGGACACAGGGCCTGGCCGCCGCCGGCCTGGCGGCCGTTGCCTATGCCCAGGGCGATGAAGTCGCCTCGCCAATCGAAGCCTTCGCCGCTCAGATGCGCGCGGATCGGGTCGATGCGGCCGAGCTTGGAGATGCCGGTGATCAGATAGGCCAGGCCGCCGAGCATCTTCTTGAGGCCTTCGTCGGTTTCCACCGTGACCTGGGTGCCGAAGCCGCCGCTGGCGAGGTTGGCGGCCCAGTGCAGGCCGTCGGCGGCCTGCAGGCGCAGCAGATCGATCGGCTGCGCCCGGCGCGAGCGGATCAGCCGCAAGGCCTCGCAAGCGTTGTCGGGCAGGCCGGCGGCGGTGGCGAAGTCGTTGGCGGTGCCCAGCGGCACCAGCCCCAGCGAGGGCAGCGCGTCGGCGTTTTCGTCGCGGTGCGCCAGCGTCGTGGCGACCTCGCTGAGGGTGCCGTCGCCGCCGGCCGCGACGATGGTATCGGCGCCGTCGGCGATCGCCTCGGCGACGTAGCGTTCGGCGTCGCCGCTTTCCCAGGTCACGCGCACGTCGAGGGCGACGCCGTCGGCACGGATCGCGGCGACGGCCTCGCGCAGGGCATCGTCGCCGGCGGATTTGCCGTTGAGGATCAGACGCCAATGCGGCATCGGCATCAGGCGGGCTCTCGCGCGGAAGGATCGGCGAGGCTAGCAGCGCGGCGCTAAGTCTCAGTGAACGCCGCAGGCCACGGTCGCGCCGTTGTCATCGTCGCGTCATCGCCGGCCCGGAGTATCGAAGGCCATATCAGGGACGACGGGCGGAGGCTGGATTGCCTCCAATATTTCGGACGGGTGCCGCGGCGCCCGTCCAGGACGCCGGGCAGGACGCCTGGCGTAGCTAAAAAGCGGGAATCAGCGGAGGACGGCGTCGGACAGGACGACGCCGTCCTCGTCGGCGCACAGCCAGTCGCCCGGCCGCACCACCACACCGCCGATTTCCACCGCCACGTCGCGCACGCCGCGGTCGTGCTTGTCGGTCTTGCGCGGGCAGGTGCCCAGCGCCTTCACACCCAGCTCCAGGGTGCCGATCGCGGCGCTGTCGCGGATCGCGCCGATCACGACCACCCCGGCCCAGCCGTTCTCCACCGCCTTGGCCGCGAGCAGGTCGCCGAGCATCGCGCGCCGCATCGAGCCGCCGCCGTCGATCACCAGCACCCGGCCCTGGCCGGGCTCGGCCACCGCCTCGCGCACGCGCGAGTTGTCCTCATGCGCCTGCACCGTGCTGACCAGGCCGTCGAACGCGAGGCGTCCGCCGTAGTCGCGCAGTGGCAGGTCGATCACGCGTACGCGATCGCCGTGCAGGTCGCACAGGTCGCAGGTGTTCATCCGCGCGCGCCCTGCACCGCGGCTTTCATGCGCTCGACCACGTCCGCGTAGGCCTGCTGGTTCGCGCCCGGAGCGTTGAAGATCGCCGAGCCGGCGACGAAGGTGTCGGCGCCGGCCGCGGCGATCTCGGCGATGTTGTCGGCCTTGACCCCGCCGTCGATCTCCAGCCGGATCGGCTTGCCGCTGCGGTCGATGCGCTCGCGCACGCGGCGCAGCTTGTCCAGCGCCGAGGGAATGAAGCTCTGGCCGCCGAAACCGGGGTTGACCGACATCAGCAGCACCAGATCGAGGTCTTCGAGCACCCAGTCCAGCACCTCGATCGGGGTGGCCGGGTTCAGCACCAGGCCGGCCTGGCAGCCGTGCGACTTGATCAGCTGGACCGTGCGGTGCACGTGCGCGCTGGCTTCGGGATGGAAGCTGATGATGCTGGCGCCGGCCTTGGCGAAGTCGGGGACGATGCGGTCGACCGGCTCGACCATCAGGTGCACGTCGATCGGCGCGGTCACGCCGTGCTTGCGCAGCGCCTCGCAGACCAGCGGGCCGATGGTCAGGTTGGGCACGTAATGGTTGTCCATCACGTCGAAGTGGACCCAGTCGGCGCCGGCCGCGAGCACGGCGTCGACCTCCTCGCCGAGCTTGGCGAAGTTCGCCGAGAGGATGGACGGGGCGATCACGGTGGGCTGCATGGGCGGGGCTCGGGCGGACAGGCGGCCATTGTCGCCCCGCTGCCCCCCCGGGCCAAGGAGCAGGAACCCGTGGCCGGGAATTTGGAACCAGTAACAGCGGAACCCGCCTCCAGTCCCTAATTCCTGGCCACTATTTCCTAGCTCTAAGGGTCTTGATGCGGTCGTAGGCGCCGTTGATGTCGCGCGCCTTGCCCTCGGCCTGCTGGCGCAGCTCCGGCGCAGCGCCGTTGAGGCGGTCGGGGTGGTACTGCGAGATCAGCCGGCGGTAGGCCTGGTCGACCTCGGCGTCGCTGGCGTCGGCGGTCAGGCCGAGCACCGCGTAGGGGTTGTCGCGGCTCAGCCGGAACCAGTCGCTATCGAAGGCGTGGCCGATCAGCAGCCCGATCAGCGCCCCCAGGAACGGGTTGGCGCGCATCAGCGCCGCACCGGCGAAAAAGCCCAGCAACTTGCCGTACCAGCGTTTCGTCGCCATCGCCGCCGCAACCGCCTGCCCAGAACCGGCCGCCAGTCTACCTGCACACGACGCCCGGCCGGCGTACACTGCCCGGCCCCGTCGCGACCGCGCGCGCGGCACGGCGACGGGGATTCCGCCCGCCGCCATGGGGACTACACGTTGTCGAACACTCTGCGATCCGCCCTTTCCGAATCCAACCTGCCCGGCCTGCCGTTGCGTCACCGCGGCAAAGTCCGCGACGTATTCGACCTGCCGCTCGAGCGCCTGCCGCCGGGCACGCCGGCCGGCGACTATCTGCTGATCGTCGCCACCGACCGCCTCAGCGCCTTCGATGTGGTCCTGCCCGACCCGATTCCGGGCAAGGGCGAGATGCTGTGCCAGATCAGCAACTTCTGGTTCGGCAAGACCTCCCACATCGTCGCCAACCACCTCACCGGCATCGACGTCGCCGCGGTCCTGCCCGAGGGCACCGACCCGGCGCCGTACGCCAAGCGCGCGGTGGTGACCAAACGCCTGAAACCGGTGGCGATCGAGTGCATCGCGCGCGGTTACGTGATCGGCAGCGGCTGGAAGGACTACCAGCGCACCGGCCGGATCAGCGGCATCGCCCTGCCCGACGGCCTGCGCCAGGCGGAAAAACTCGCCGAGCCGATCTTCACGCCCTCGACCAAGGCCGCGGTCGGCGACCACGACGAGAACATCGATTTCGACACCGCGGTGCGCACCGTCGGCGCCGAACTGGCCGAGGCCGTGCGCGACGCCACCCTGCGCCTGTACCGCTACGCCGCCGACTATGCGGCGCAGCGCGGCATCCTGCTGGCCGACACCAAATTCGAGTTCGGCACCGACGCCGACGGCCGCCTGTACGTGATGGACGAGATGCTCACGCCCGACTCCTCGCGCTATTGGCCCGCCGACGAGTACCAGGTCGGCACCAGCCCGCCCAGCTACGACAAGCAGTACGTGCGCGACTATCTGGAAGCGCTGGGCTGGGACAAGACCCCGCCGGGCCCGCCGCTGCCCGGCGACGTGATCGAACGCACCCGCGCCAAGTACGCCGAGGCGCTGCAGAAGCTGGCGGGGATTTCGGTCGACTGAGGTCGGCCGGGCGACGCTGGCCGCGATGCGGCGCAGGATGCGGCGAGCCCTGGGCGAACCGCATCGCCTCGAACGCAGATGCGGCGATGCGGTTGTCAACGCACACAGCAACGTCCGCGGGATGCGGTGAGCCGAACCGCATCGAACCCGACGCCGGTGCGGTTATCACCGCACCCTACGACTGCCCCCGTAGGATGCGGTGAGCCGCAGGCGAACCGCATCGCCCGCGCCCGTTTCGCGGCATCGCACGCCCCTACCCGCCCATGCACCCGGCGCAACGCTGCCACCGCCACCGGAGCCATCGTCATGCCCAAGGGTCTGCTCTACCTCGCCGTCGCGATCCTGGCCGAAGTGGTGGCGACCAGCGCGCTCAAGGCCTCCGAGGGCTTCACCCGGCTCGGCCCTTCGCTGATCGTCGCGACCGGCTATGCGATCGCGTTCTACTTCCTGTCGCTTGTGCTCAAGACCGTCCCGGTGGGCGTGGCCTATGCGATCTGGTCCGGGGTCGGCGTGGTCCTGATCGCCCTGATCGGCTGGCTGGTGCTGAAACAGCCGCTGGATCTGGCCGGAATGATCGGAATCGCCCTGATCGTGGCCGGGGTGACGGTAATCCAGCTATTCTCCCGTACTGGGGCGCATTGAACCGCCCCGTCCGCCGCCGCGCGCACGCCTGACCAGCCGGGAGCCCGTCATGAGCACTGTCGCCGAGTCTTCGCAACACCCGACGCAACGTCCGATCGACCGCTATTTCGCCAACTATTCCGGCGATCACCAGAACCACGCCAATCAGCTGATCCATGTGATCTGCGTGCCGGCGATCGCCTGGAGCGTGATCGCCCTGCTGTGGTGCATCCCCTCGCCGGGCACCTGGTTCCGCGCCGGCTTCTGGGCCGGCCTGGCGATGTTCGCGGCCTGGATGTTCTATTACCGCGCCTCGCGCCGGCTCGGCCTGGGCATGCTGGTGCTGTTCGTGCTGTCCGGCTGGCTGACCCAATGGCTGTACCTGCGCCTGGGGCCGACGCAGTTGCTCTACCTGGGCATCGGCGTGTTCGTGATCGCCTGGATCGGCCAGTTCGTCGGCCACAGCAAGCTGTTCGAAGGCAAGCGCCCGAGCTTCTTCACCGACCTGCGCTACCTGCTGATCGGTCCGGCCTGGGTGCTGGCCAAGCTCTACCGCAAGCTCGGCTGGTCGTACTGAGGCGAGCGCGTCTCAGGCGTCCAGCGCGGCGCCGCCGTCCACGCGCAGCTCGTGCACCGTGATGCGGCGTGCGCGGCCGGACGGCAGGGGCGCGAGTTGCGGCTTTCGCTCGGCAACCTGTTCCGACCCGCCCGTCACCGGCTAACGGAAATCCTCGTTCCACGATTGCGGACCGCAGCCGGCGCAGGATCGGCGACACTGGGCCGATGCTGCCCGTCCGCGACATCGTCCTGCTCCTGCTGATCGTCCTGGCCTGGGCCGGCAACTTCCTGACCTCGGCCTTCGCGCTGCGCGAGATTCCGCCGTTCCTGTTCACCGGCCTGCGCTTCGCGGCCCTGGCGCTGCCGCTGATGTTCTTCGTCAAGCGGCCCGCGCCCGGGCAATGGCCGCGCCTGATCGCGGTCTGCCTGTGCATCGGCGTGCTGCATTTCGGCCTGAGCTTTACCGCGCTCAAGCTCGCCGGCGACCTGTCCTCGCCGGCCATCGTGATGCAGAGCTATGTGCCGATGACCGCGCTGCTGGCCTGGCTGATCCTGGGCGAGCGCTTCGCCTGGCGCACCGGCGTCGCGATCGCGGTGAGTTTCGCCGGCGTGCTGGTGCTGGGCTTCGATCCGCTGGTGCTGGACAAGCCGATGTCGCTGGTGCTGATGCTGATCTCGGCCGCATTCCTCGCCGCAGGCACGGTGCTGATGAAAGGCCTGCGCGGGCTCGACGCCTACAGCCAGCAAGGTTGGACCGCGCTGTTCAGCGTGCTGCCGCTGCTGGCGATCAGCGCGACGCTCGAACCCGGCGGGATCGCCGCACTGGGTTCGGTCAGCTGGGTCGGCTGGTTCGGCGTGGTCTACGCCGCGTTCGTGTCCTCGCTGCTCGGCCACGGCCTGTACTACGTGCTGGTGCAGCGCCATCCGGTCGCGCAGGTCACGCCGTGGCTGCTGCTGGTGCCGGTGTTCGCGATCGGCCTGGGCGTCGCGTTCTGGGGCGACCGGCCGGGTCCGCGCCTGTTGCTGGGCGGCGCGATGGTCCTGGGGGGCGTGCTGATCATCGCCTTGCGCGCGCTGGCCAAGTCGCGCCCGATTCCGGCTTCCGAAACGCCCTGAATGCGGGTATCCGCGCACGGCGGCGGCGCGGCCGTGTCCGTTCGCGCGCCGTTGTGCCGTTGATCGTCCTTGTCAGCCGCACCTCCACGCCCACCGACAAGGACGCCCTGCCATGACGATACGGACTTCCACCGCGGCCCTGTCGCTGCTGCTCCTGTCCGCTGCGCTGATCGGCGGCTGCCGCCTCGAGCGCAGCGCGCTGAACGGCATGGGCCAGGTGACGCCGATGCAGTACTGCCCGGGCGATACCGCCACCGCCTCCTACGATCTGCTGCGCGAGGAGACCTGCCCCGCGGACGTCGACTGCGCGATGCATTTCCCGACCATGAACATCACCAGCGCGCCCGAGGTCTTTCCGCCGCGCACGGTGCGCGCCTTCGCCGACAGCTTCACCTTCTCGCCCACCGGCGACAGCGTCGCGGTGACCTTCGACATCGACCGCGACGCGGTGACCATTCCGACTGCGCGCTTCGACGGCAGCACGCGCATCTTCGTCCAGCGCACCAACCTGCGCGACCACACCCACACCATGACCCGCTACACCGGCTCGGACCACGAACTGCTGCACGACGGCATGTGCGCGGGCTCCACGCCGGTCAATGCGCCTGCCGAGATCCCGGGCCCGCCGCAGCTTTCGCCGAGCGTGCGCCTGGTCGAGCTGTGCAACATCAACGGCGTGCCGGTGTCGGTGGAAATGTCGAGCACGTCCGGCAGCTTCAGCGCGACCCTCACGCCCGGCCAATGCCTGGCGCCGGGCGCGGGCGGAGTTCCTGCCGGCATCGACAGCGCGCGCGTGGTCAACGTGCGCTCCCTGATTCCGGACCCGGCCGCGCACTGCAGCGCCCTCGACGGCGCGATACCGCCGGCGGCCCTGCGCACGCGCGTGCGGCTGGCCTGCCGCTGATCCGGCCGCCCGCCCCCGCATCCCTCTCCTGCCCCGGACCCATCGCCATGAAACTGCACCTGCGCCTCGCCGCCAGCGTCGGCCTCGCCTGTCTGTTGCCGATCGGCCTGCACGCCGCCACTTCGCCCAGCGCCCTGCTGCAGTCGCTCGACAAGAGCTCCTACAGCGGCCAGGCCACGATCCTGCTCACCCGCTACGCCGCGCCGGAGAAAGGCAAGACCAGCTATCCCGCGCCCGTCTTGGACAGCGCCGAATTGCTGTTCGAACGTCCGGACCGCTTCCGTCTGACTCTGCGCCCGGGCCGCAAGGACGAACTCACGTTCGTCGCCCAGGCCGGGATCGCGCGTTGGCGCGACAAGGCCACCGGCGCGACCGGCAAGGCCCCGACCGCGGACGTCGCCGATTCGCTGTCGCTGATCGCCCTGGGCACCGTCGGCGAACTCAAGCGCTACGCCGACCTGAGCGATCTGCCGGAAGCCAAGCAGTCGCCGCTGCGCGCTGCGCGCCTGGACCCGCGCAGCTTCGGCACCGATGTGGCCCGCGCCACCGCCTATTACAGCAACGACCAGCTCAGCGGCTGCGGCTTCGACATGAGCGACGGCAGCCGCGTGTTCGTGGCGATTCTGACGTACAAGCCCAACGTGCAGACCAAACCCGGCGATTTCGAACTCTGAGCGCGGCGCTTCAGCGCGGGTCGAACATCGCGCGCTCGGGCACGAAGCGGCGCGGCGCGTAACCGAAGTCGCGCTGCGCGGGCGCCAGGTCGAACACGAGATCGCTGCGCATGCGCCGCACCGCTGCTTCGCCCAGGCCGGTGGCATGGCCGCTGGCCTGGGCGGCCAACAGCGCCAGGTTGAACACCGGCGACGGCAGCTCGATCAGCCGCGGCGGCGGCTCCAGCACGGCCAGCACGCGCGCGATCATTTCGCGATAGCTCAAAGTTTCGCCGCCCGGCAAGGCGTAGCCGCGGCCGTGGCTGGCCGGCGCCGACACGCAGGCGAACGCGGCTGCGGCGAGATCGTCCACGTGCACCGGCTGACGCAGCCCGGTGGCGTTGCGCGGCAAGGGGAAGCAGCCCCAGCGCTGCGCGATCGCGGCGATCCGGGTCAGGGTGGCGTCGCGGCCCGCGCCGTAGATCAGGGTCGGACGCAGCATGGTCGCGGCCGCGGCGCGTTCGTTGGCTTCGGCGAACAAGCTCGCTTCGCCCTCGCGCAGTCGCGCAGCGACGTCGCGTTCGTCGGGATCGGCCGAACCGCGCTTGGTCTCGACGCTGGTCGAGCCGAACGCCACCACGCGCGGCGTTTCGATGCGCGTAGCCGCGTACCAGCGCGCGAAGCCGTCGAGCGGACCGCAACTGAAGATCGCATCGACCCGGCGCGGCAGCTCGTCCAACCGGGAGAAATCGCCGCGCAGCCAGTGCAGGCCCGGCTCGTCGTGATGGTCCTGGCGCGATACCGCGCTGACCCGCCAGCCGTCGCGGCGCAGCGCGCCCAACAGTGGCAGGCCGATCTGGCCGCTGGCCCCGAACACCAAGGCATGGCGCATGCCTCAGCTCCGCTGCGCCTGCGACGGCAGCACCACACGCAACCACAGATAGCCGATCACGGCCGAGATCACCGATGCAGCCAGCACGCCCAGCACCGCTTCCTCGTAATGCAGCGGGTTCTGGTAGGCCAGCGAGGCGATGAACAGGCTCATGGTGAAACCGATGCCGCACATCAGGCCCAAGCCGACCATCGCCCGCCGGTCCATGCCGGCGGGCAGCTTGACCCACCCCAGCGCGCGCAGCAGCAGGGCGATGCCGACGATGCCGATCGGCTTGCCGATCACCAGGCCCAGCATGATGCCCAGCGGCAACGCGGCCATGGCGTCGCCCAGACTCAAGCCGCCCAGTACCAGGCCGGCATTGGCGAACGCGAACACCGGCAGGATCGCGTACGCGACCCAGGGATGCAGCGCGTGTTCCAGGGTTTCCAGCGGCGAATGCTCGTGCGCATCGTCGATCTGATTGGTCTTGTCGATGTGCGGAATCATCAGGCCGGTGGCGACGCCGGCCAGGGTCGCGTGCACGCCGGACTTGAGCACGCACACCCACAGCACCACGCCCAGCAACAGGTAGGGCGCCAGCGCGGTCACTCCGCGCCGGTTCAACAGCCACATCCCGGCCAGGGCCACGCCGGCCCAGATCAGCGCGGTCATCGACAGGCCGTGCGAGTAGAACAGCGCGATGATCAGGATCGCGATCAGGTCGTCGATCACCGCGATCGTCGACAGCAGCAGTTTCATCGCCGCCGGCACGCGCGAACCCAGCAAGGCCAGCACGCCCAGAGCGAAGGCGATGTCGGTCGCGGTCGGCACCGCCCAGCCGCGCATGGCGTCGGCGTCGCCTCGGTTCATGGCGTAGAACAACAGCGCCGGCACCGCCACGCCCGCGCTCGCGCAGGCCAGCGGCAGGATCAGCTGGGCACGGCCGGCGAGCTGGCCGCTGAGCATCTCGCGCTTGATCTCCAGCGCCACCAGCAGGAAGAAGATCGCCATCAGCCCGTCGTTGATCCACAACAGCGCCGGCTTGGCGATGTCGAGCGCGCCGATCCGCACCTGCACCGGCAATTGCCGGAACGATTCGTAGGCCTCCTGCAGCGGCGAGTTGGCGGCGATCAGGGCCAGCGCGGCGGCGGCGATCAGGACCAAACCGCCCGCGGCCTCCAGGCGGAAGAATTCGCTCAGGGCGCGCAGGGCGCGGGTCGATACCGGGCGCGCTGGCGAAGGAGTGACGGGTGTATTCATGCCCGCAGTATATCGACCCGTATCCAGCCGGTTGGCATCAACGGTGCAGCATCGCCAGTTCGAAGCCGACCCAGGCCAGCAGTGCGATCAGCAGGATCGCGCCCTCGCCCTTGCTCACGCGCAGATCGCCGCGCAGCATCGGATACAGCATCAGCGCGAACGCGATCGCCGCCGGCAGCTCGAAGCGCACGAACGACGCCGGCAGCGCCACCGCGTTCCAGGCCGCCATGCCGCCGACCACGATCAGCAGATTGAACAGGCTGGAGCCGATCACGTGGCCGACCACGATGTCGCCCTGGCCGCGGCGCGCGGCGGCGATGGCCGCGGCGGCCTCGGGCAGCGCGGTGCCGATCGCGACCGGCAGCAGGCCGGTGAGCAGCGGGGTGAGGCCCAGCGAGGCGCCCAGCCGCGGCGCCGCGCCGACCACGAACTTGGAGCCGAAGTACAGCAGCACCGCGGCGATGACGAAGCGCAGCAGATTGAGGCCGAGGTCGGTGCGGGTGCGCGCGAACGCGGCGATCGCGTCCTGCAACTCCGGCGCCTCATGCCGGGTGCGCGCCATCGCGTAGGCGACCACGGCGACGAAGGCAACCACCAGGCCGGTGCCCTCGGCGCGGCTGAGCACGCCGTCCAGGCCGAGCACGATCACCGCCGCCGTGCCCAGAATCAGCACCAACAGCAGCGGCGCCAGCGAACGCCAGCGCACCAGCAGCGGCGCGGCGAAGGCGGCCAGGCCCAGGGTCAGACCGAAGTTGACGATATTGCTGCCGACCGCGTTGCCCAGGGCCAGGCCCTGCTCGCCGCGCACGACCGCCTGCAGATTGACCGCCAGCTCCGGCAGCGAGGTGCCGAACGCGACCAGCGCCAGCCCGGCCATGAACGGCGACGCGCCGAAACGCTGCGCCAGCCCGGACGCGCCCTTGACGATGGAATCGCCGCCCAGCGCCAGCAGCACCAATCCCAGCACGAACAAGCCGATGGCTTCGAGCATGGCGTCATTCCCCTTGCGGTTAAGCCCCGATTCTATGCCGAGTGCGGGGCGCCGCGTCCATGGCCGGCCGCTCTGCCCGCCGGCAGCGACCCGCAGGCTGCGGTGAGCGCAGCCAACCGCACCGTCGCTATGCCCCGGCGCACTCGCCTCGGCACCATCAGCGCACCTTGCCGGTCCCTGCTGGAATCAGGAGCAGCCTTCGACGTAGTCGACCTGCGGCGCCAAACCGACGCGCCAGGCGGTGATCTTGCCGCCGACGACCTCGAACAGCAGCACGCCGGCCCCGCCGGCAACGTCCTTGATCCGCCAGTACTGGCCGTCGTCGACGTACTTGTGCGGCTGCTGTTCGATCCGCCCCGGATAGAGGGCGCGGATCTCGTCCGCGCTCATGCCGATCTTGCCGCCGCCGGGCGCGTTCAGGCCGGCATCGCTGTGGTTTTCGTAGCGGACCAGCTTCTCGCCTTCGATCATGAAGGCGGGCGTTTGAGCCTTCGAGCCCGGCTGCAGGTAGTAGCAGCCGCCGGCCTCATCGGCCTTGCCGGTCGCGTCGGGTCCGAGCTTCTTCCGCGCCTCCTCGGCGCCCATGCCCAGACGCAGGTCGCCGTAGCCGTCCATGCGCGCCAGCGCGTCGGCGGCCGGCGTCAGCGGCGTGGGCGCGGTGGCCGGCGGCACATCTTCGGCCGGCTGATCGTTCGCCGCAGACGGCGCCGCGGCTGATGTCGTGGCTTCGCCGGCAGCACGATCGCCGCAGGCGGACAGGGCCAGGCTCAACACCAGTGCGCTCGCGCACGGCCACGGCAGGATCGAACGACGCTTCATCGAACACGGCCCCCGCTGCAATGCAGCGCATGAAAGACGCGCGCAGCCTAGCGGCCGCATGTGAACGGCGCGCGAAGCGCCGCGCGGCGGATCAGGCCGTATGCGGCGGCTCGAAATTCCGACGCAGGCCGGCCCAGCAGGCCTGGTACTCGCGCTGACGGTGCGGCGCCTCGACAGCCTGCGCGGTCGGGCGGATCACCGCGCGGGTCTCGAACATGAAAGCCATAGTGCCGCCGATCACGTCGGGCTTACTCAGGTCGGCGCGGCTGGCCTTGTCGAACGTGGCCGCATCCGGACCGTGCCCGCTCATGCAGTTGTGCAGCGAGGCGCCGCCGGGCACGAAGCCTTCGGCCTTGGCGTCGTAAGCGCCGTGGATCAGGCCCATGAACTCGCTGGCGACGTTGCGGTGGAACCACGGCGGCCGGAAGGTGTGCTGCGCGACCAGCCAACGCGGCGGGAAGATCACGAAATCCAGGTTGGCCGTGCCGGGCGTGTCGCTGGGCGAAGTCAGCACGGTGAAGATCGACGGGTCCGGATGGTCGAAGCTGATCGAACCGAGGGTGTTGAAGCGGCGCAGGTCGTACTTGTACGGCGCGTAATTTCCGTGCCATCCGACCACGTCCAGCGGCGAGTGCCCGAGGTCGGCACGCCACAGCTGGCCCTGGAACTTGGCGATCAGCTCGAACTCGCCGTCGACATCTTCGTAGGCAGCGTTCGGAGTCAGGAAGTCGCGCGGATTGGCCAGGCCGTTGGCGCCGATCGGGCCCAGGTCGGGCAAACGCATCAAGGCGCCGAAGTTCTCGCAGACGTAGCCGCGGGCGACGCCGTCGGGCGGCTCGACCCGGAAGCGCACGCCGCGCGGGATCACCGCGATTTCCTGCGGCTCGACTTCGAGCACGCCCAGCTCGGTCGCCAGGATCAGGCGGCCGTGCTGCGGCACGATCAGCAGTTCGCCGTCGGCGTCGTAGAAGAAGCGTCCGTCCATCGAGCGATTGGCCGCGTACACATGCACGCCGACGCCGTGCTGGGACAGCGGCGAGCCGTTGCCGGCCATGGTGTAGAGGCCGTCGACGAAGTCGACCGGCGTGTCCGGCATCGGCAGCGGGTCCCAACGCAGCTGGTCGGGCGAGACCGGGCCGTGTTCGAAATCGTTGTGCAACTGCGCCTGCGGATACGCAGCGAACGTGCCGTGCATGGCCGAGGGGCGGATCCGGTACAGCCAGCTGCGCCGGTTCTCGCCGCGCGGGGCGGTGAAAGCGGTGCCCGACAGCTGTTCGGCGTAGAGGCCGTAGGCGACCTGCTGCGGCGAGTTCTGGCCCTGCGGCAGCACGCCGGTGTAGACCTCGGTCGCGAACTCGTTGCCGAAGCCGCTCATGTAGCCGCGCGCGGCCACCCGTTGCGCATCGCGCTCGGGCATCGAAATCACGTTGTCGCTGTCGTTGGCGGCGGTGTTCATACGGGCTCGCTGGGCTATTGGGTGCGCGGCTGAAATCTTCGGGCGATCAGGCCAGATTACGCTGGGTCGCCCGCTCGATGATCAGCGCCAACTCGGTCGCGAGCTCCAATATCCGCGCCGTGTCCGCGCGCAGCACCGCAATCGCGTGCAGCTCTTCGCTGTAATGCTGACCGAGCAGCAGCAGCTCGTAGCCGCCGTTGTCTTTGGCACGCTGGATCAACTGCTGATCCAGCCAGACGAAATACTCGTCCGGCAGGAAATAGCGACCACCTTCGTGCAAGGGATAGTCCGGCAGCGGATCGGCGAAGAAATCGCTGATCCGCTCATGCACTTCGTCGATCTTGTCGCCGACCGCGGTGAAATCGTTGAGCTTGAATATGATCGCGGTCTGCATCAATTCTTCGGACGTGGGCTCGTACAGCCAGTCCAGGTCCGGATCGTCCGCCGCGTCATCGATGGCGGCGACGGTCGATTCCAGCTCCTCCGGCTCGAGCTCGCGGGACGTCAGCAGATCGACGAGTTCCTTCAGCATGGCGATTCCTTCGCGGCGCTCGCCTATTACAGCACGCCGCGGCGCATCTGGTCGCGCTCGATGCTCTCGAACAGGGCCTGGAAATTGCCTTCGCCGAAACCTTCGTTGCCCTTGCGCTGGATGATCTCGAAGAAGATCGGGCCGATCGCGTTCTGGGTGAAGATCTGCAGCAGCTTGCGCTGGTGGGTTTCCGGGTCGGCGTCGATCAGGATCTTGTTCCTGGCCAGGCGCGGCACGTCTTCGCCGTGGTTGGGCACTCGCTGGTCGATCACGTCGAAGTAGGTGTCCGGCGTGTCCAGGAACGCGACGCCCTGCGCGCGCATCGCTTCGACCGTCTCGTAGATGTTGTCGGTGAAGCAGGCGATGTGCTGGATGCCTTCGCCGTGGTAGGCGTCGAGGTATTCGTTGATCTGCGACTTGGGATCGCTGGACTCGTTGAGCGGAATGCGCACCACGCCGTCCGGCGCGGTCATCGCCTTGGACACCAGGCCGGTCTTGGCGCCCTTGATGTCGAAGTAGCGAATCTCGCGGAAGTTGAACAGACGCTCGTAGTAGTCCGACCACTTCTGCATGTTGCCGAAGTAGAGGTTGTGGGTGAGGTGGTCGATGAAGGTCAGGCCGAACCCGGCCGGGTTCTGCGGCGCGCCCTGCACCGGCAGGTAGTCCTCGTACATGCTGCCCTTGTCGCCGTAGCGGTCGACCAGGTACAGCATGCAGTCGCCGATGCCCTTGACCACCGGCGCGTCGACCGCGCGGGTGTCGGCCTTGTCGACGATCGCTTCGCCGCCGTTGCCGAGCACGGCCTCCAGCACGCTCGCGCCGGGCTGCTTGAAGCGGATCGCGAAGCCGCAGGCGCAGGGGCCGTGGGCCTTGGCGAAGTCGGCGGCGAAGCTGTCCGGGTCCTCGTTGACTAGGAAGTTCACCCCGCCCTGGCGGTAGACCGTGATCGGACGGTTCTTGTGGTGCAGCACGGCGCTGAAGCCGAGCTTGCGGAAATAGTCGTGCAGCATCTCGCCCTGGCCGGCCGGGGCGGCGAACTCGACGAACTCGAAGCCGTCGATGCCCAGGGGATTTTCGAACGTGGTGACCTGCATGCCGAGGTTGGGCTGCGCATTCATGGCATTGTTCTCAGGTAGCGGCCGGATCCGCGAGGGCCGGCCTGGTGCGAAGAGCGTTTATAGTTTCACATGAAACCATATGCAAGCAAGGTACAGCGCAGCATGAACAAGCCCCGCCCCCGCCATGCCGAACTCGACCTCGAGCATTTCCTGCCCTACCGACTTTCGGTGCTGTCCAACCGGGTCAGCAGCGCGATCGCCCGGGTCTACTCGGAACGCTTCGCCCTGAGCGTGACCGAGTGGCGGGTGATGGCCGTGCTGGGCCGCTATCCGGGGCTGTCGGCGAACGAAGTCGCCCAGCGCACGGCCATGGACAAGGTCGCGGTCAGCCGCGCCGTGGCCCGCCTGACCGAGGCCGGCCGCCTGGCCCGCGAAACCCACGACGACGACCGCCGGCGCTCGGTGCTGCAGCTGTCGCCGGACGGCTACAAGATCTACGACGAGGTCGCGCCGCTGGCGCTGGCCTTCGAGCGCAAGCTGCTCGGGGATATGGACGCGGCCGAGCGCGAGCTGCTGTTCCGGCTGCTGGATCGGCTGGACGAGCTGGAGATACGGGCCGAAGCCGAGCTGCCGGTCGCGAACTGAGCGCTCGCCGGCTTTGGGGTAGGAGCGGCGTAAGCCGCGACCGCGCGACTCCGGCCGCGATACGGTCGCGGCTTACGCCGCTCCTACCCCAAGCCAATCCCAAGCCCAATCACAAGCCCAGGACCCAGGACCCACGAACCTGGCGCCCGACCCGCACTCACTCCCCGCAGCGCCGGTACTCGAACGGGATACGCAGCGGCTTGCCGTCGCGCCCCGGCCCGGCGATCTCGGCGTGCAGGCGCTCGCCGACGCGTCGGTATTCGATGCTTTGCGGGAAATCGTGCGCGGGATTCTCGAAGCGGACCCGGTTGGCGCCGCCGTCGCTGCGTGCGAACGCGGTCGCCGGGCGGCCGCCAGGCTGGGCCAGGTACGTCGCCACGCCGTCCACCGGTTCGATACGCAGGAACTCGAAGCTGGTGACCTTGCCGGCGCGGACCGTGCGCGACACGCCGTAGAGACGGCCTTGCGCGGCCGGCAGCCAGGTTTCGTCGATGCGCTCGCCGCCGGCCTCGCTGCACCAGTGGCCGGCCATCCAGCCCAGGCCGGGGTCGGCCGCCTCGCTGGCCGGCGCCGGCGAACCGGCCAGCAGCAGCGCCGGGACCATCAGGTGTATGGCGATCTTCATGGGCACCCTTCTCTGTGATCGGCCGGCTGGTGGAAACACTTAAGCTCGGGCTCGATGGTGGCACGGACTGCGCCCGAACGCGCCGCGCGCAGTTCCGCCCAAAACGCGAACGGCGGCCGTAGCCGCCGTTCGTACTGCAGCCGATCAGCCGCTTACTTCACGCCGTGCATCAGCTTGTTGATGAAGGGTGCGAACAGCAGGAAGGCCACGCCCATGCCGAAGCCGGCGTAGGCGATGTGAGTGTAGGTGGCCGAGTACTGCGCCAGACCGCCCAGATCGCCGCCCGAGGCCACCGCCGCGACCAGGCCGGCGACGTAGTTGCCGATCGCCGAGCACAGGAACCAGGCGCCCATGGCCATGCCGGTGTCCTTGGGCGCGGCCAGCTTGGACACCATCGACAGGCCGATCGGCGACAGGCATAGCTCGCCCATGGTGTTGAACAGGTAAGCCAGCACCAGCATTTCCCAGGGAATGCGCCCGTTGCCGTCGGCCATGTAGGAGATGCCGGCGATCAGCACGGTGAAGCCCACCGCCACCAGCAGCAGCGCCAGCGCGAACTTGCGCGGCACCGACGGGTTCCAGTTGCGCTGGTCCAGACGCGGCCAGGCCCAGGCGAACAGCGGCGCCAGCGCGATGATGAACACCGAGTTCGCCGACTGGAACAAGGTGAAGTCGAACGGCGCGTCGACGTGGTCCTTGGCGAAGAAGTTGAGCGAGGTGCCGGCCTGCTCGAACATGCCCCAGAACAGGATCTTGGCCAGGAACAGCAGCAGCATGGCGATGTAGCGGTGCATCTGCACCTTGTCGCCGCTGCGCAGGCTGCCGCCGACGAAGTAGATGCTCAGGCCGACCATCATCGCCAGCAGGATGTAGCCGACGATCTGGGTCCGGCTGAGCATCAGGTAGATCACCGGCACCGAGGCGATGCAGCCCAGCAGCACCTTGAACACCCGTGCGCGATTGTGCTGCGGCGCCGGCGATTCGCCGATGTGGCCGAGCTGGCCGCGCAGCCAATGGAACATCATCAGGCCGAAGATCATGCCCACGCCGGCGGTGAAGAAACCCCAGCGGTAGCCGTAGTACTTGCCGATGATCGCGCCGCACACGATCGGCGCGAGCATGCCGCCGACGTTGATGCCCATGTAGAAGATGGTGAAGCCCGAATCGCGGCGCGCGTCGTCGGGCGCGTACAGGCGCCCGACCATGGCCGAGATGTTCGGCTTGAACAGGCCGTTGCCGACCACGATCACCGCCAGGCCCAGCAGGAACCAGGTCAGCTGCGGAATCATCAGCAGGAACAGGCCCACCGCCATGATCGTGCCGCCGAGCACGATCGACGGCCGGTAGCCGAGATAACGGTCGGCGACGAAGCCGCCGAACAGGCCGGTGGCGTAGATCAGCGCGGTGTAGGCGCCGTAGGTCAGGCTGGCCTGGGCGCGCGCCTCGCCTTCCGGCAGCAGGCTGAAGAACGTGGTGGCGACGTACACGGCCAGCAGCGCGCGCATGCCGTAGTAGGCGAAGCGCTCCCACATCTCGGCGCCGAACAGCATCCACAACGCGCGCGGATGGCCGATCAGTTCGCCGGGCGGCGGCGCGAGGAATTCCGGTGGGTTCCGGTTGACGGTATTCATTCGGTGTCTCGACTCCAGATGCAGCGACGCCACGGCCGGGGACTACCGGCCGTGGCGCGCATGGGCTTGCTCTCGGCGGCTGCGCTTACTTGACGCCGTGCATCAACCGGTTGATCAGCGGCGCGATCAGGAACAGCAGCACGCCCGCGCCGGCCAGGATGTAGAAGCCGGTGGTGTAGGCGGTCAGCGCCGAGGCCGTGGTCATGCCGGTCTCGCCGCTGGCCTGGCCGGCGAAGATGCCGGCGAGGTTGTTGCCGATGGAGATCGACAGGAACCAGGCGCCCATGGCGAAACCGGTCAGGCGCGCCGGCGCCAGCTTGGTCACCATCGACAGGCCGATCGGCGACAGGCACAGCTCGCCGATCGACTGGATCCAGTACACCGCGAACAGGGTCCAGAACGGGATCTTGCCGGTGTCCGGCGCGATCAGGTTGACCAGCGCGAACATCAGCAGCAGGAAGGCCAGACCGTTGAAGATCAGGCCCAGGCCGAACTTGCGCGGGATCGACGGATTGGCGCGGCCCATCCGCACCCAGATCCAGGCGATCACCGGCGCCAGGGTGATGATGGCCACCGAGTTCACGCTCTGGAACCACGACACCGGGAATTGCTTGTCGCCGGCCAGCGCCATGAACAGGCTCTCGAAGCCGATGCTGCGATCGACGATCTTCTCGGCCAGGAAGTTGAACGAGCTGCCGGCCTGCTCGAAGAAGCACCAGAAGAACACGTTGAAGGTCAGGATGATCAGCATCGCGATCACCTTGTCGCGCGGGACCTTGCCCTCGCGGATGCCTTCCACCACCAGCATGATGGCCGGCACGATCAGCAGCGCTATCAGAACGTATTGCAGCACCATCGCGTTGATGGTGAGCAGGAAGTAGAACACCGGAATCGCGATCAGCACGGCGCCGGCCAGAACCAGCAGGCTGCGGGTAACGCTGGTCTTGTCGGCCGGCGGCCGGCCGATGCCCTTGAGCTGGGCGCGGCCGAACCAGAACCACACCAGGCTGAACAGCATGCCGACGCCCGATGCGATGAACACCACCTTGTAGGCCGGCATGCCGTTGACGCCGAACACCTTCTGAGCCAGGTACTGGGTCAGCAACGGGGCCAGGAACGCGCCCAGGTTGATGCCCATGTAGAAGATGGTGAAGCCCGAATCGCGGCGCTCGTCGCCCTGCAGATAGAGCTTGCCGACCATGGTCGAGATGATCGGCTTGAACAGGCCGTTGCCGACGATGATCGTGGCCAGGCCGAGCTTGAACATCGCTTCGGTCGGCGAGGCCAGCAGGAACAGGCCGGTCGCCATGATCGTCGCGCCGAGCAGGATCGAGCGCTGGTAGCCGATCAGCTTGTCGGCGATGTAGCCGCCGAAGATCGCCGAGGCGTAGACCAGCGCCAGGTAGGCGCCGTAGAGCTCGTTGGCGGGCTTTTCGAAGCCGGCGTCGCCGCCGTGGAACTGCGCGACGATGTACAGCACCATCGCCCAGCGGATGCCGTAGAACGCGAAGCGCTCCCAGAATTCCGACATGAACAGCATCCACAGGGGCTTGGGATGCCCGAGGACCTGCTTGAATTCCGGAATGGGCACTTCGCCCGGCGTCGTTGCGGCTCCGCTCATGCGGTGTCCCCCGTGTGTCGAAACTGAATGAGATTGCCCTTGCCGGCGGCACGGGATCGGGGAGATTTACCGGCTGTCGCCGGTCCCGTCAAACCTTTGTGAAGGCGCGCGAGTATTGCTGCAGCGCAGCAACACACTCCTGGTGCCACGCGCAAATGCGTGAATAGGCCCCGGTTTTGCCCAATCCCTCCGCTGGGCTTGCCGGTCGGTGGCGGCAAGGGCGCTTGGAGTCGACCGGCGACTAGGGCAACGCCCGCTAACCGGCCTGCCTGAAGCCCGGTTCGGGGAATGCCTGCGAACCCGCCGTTGCGCCGAATGGCTCGTCGAAGCTGCCCACCGAAACTCCCCGGCGAATCAGGCCGGCGCCGCGGCCAGAGCCTCGCCCAGCAGGCGCTCGAACGCGGGATGGGCCGCGCCGAGGCAGCGCACGGCCTCGTCGCGTTCGCACCAGCGCACCTCGTCGTGTTCGTCGGTCTGGCGGTTGTGCGGCTCGCCCTGCCAGGCGGTGACCACGTACAGGTGCAGCCGCCACGGCGCCGGTTGCGCGCCTTCGATGGTCTCCAGGCGCCGCAGGCGGGTCGGGCGGATGCCCACTTCCTCGTCCAGCTCGCGGGTGAGCGCGTCCAGTTCGCTCTCGCCGGCCTCGACGTGGCCGCCGAACACGTCCCAGGCCCCGGCCAGCAGTTCGCGATCGGCGGTGCGCCGGCCCAGCAACACGCGGCCGCCGCGGACCAGGAACGCGCCGACGCACTCGTGCACCCGCGCGCTCACGGCGGGGTCGATGCGCCGCTGGGGCCGATGCTGGTACGCACTTCGAACAGCTCCGGGAAGAAGGTCAGTTCCAGGGCCTGCTTGAGGAAGCCCACGCCGCTGGAACCGCCGGTGCCGCGCTTGAAGCCGATGATGCGCAGCACCGTGCGCATGTGGCGGAAGCGCCACAGCTGGAACTGGGTCTCGACGTCGACCAGGTCCTCGCACAGCGCGTACTCGCGCCAGTACACGTCGGTGTTTTCGTAGATGCGCTCGAACACCGGCTGCAGCGCCGGATCGGCGACATGCGGCTGGCGCCAGTCGCGTTGCAGGTGCGAGGCCGGAATCGCATGGCCGAAGCGAGCGAGGTACATCAGGAATTCGTCGTACAGGCTGGGCGCGGACAGCGCGCGCTCGAGTTCGGCCTGGGCATTGGGGTCGTGCGCGAACACCCGCAGCATGCCCTCGTTCTTGTTGCCCAGCATGAACTCGATGGTGCGGTACTGCAGCGACTGGAAGCCCGACGACGGCCCCAGGGTGTCGCGGAAGCCCATGTATTCCGACGGCGTCAGCGTCTCCAGCACCGACCACTGCTCGGTCAGCTGACGCAGCACCTGCTTGCAGCGCGCGAGCACCTTCTGGCACTGCCAGACCTGATCGTTGCGCAGGTGTTCCAGCGCTGCGCTGAGCTCGTGGATGATCAGCTTCATCCACAGCTCCGAGACCTGGTGCTGGATGATGAACAGCAATTCGTCGTGATGCGGCGGGTCGGCACGGCCGTGCTGCGCCGACAGCAGCCGGTCCAGCTGCAGGTAGCCCGCATAGGTGATCCGTCCCTGCAGATCGGTGTGGATCCCGGTCTCCAGTTCGCGCTGGTTCTTTTCGACGGTCATCGCGGTTCTCGCTTGGGGGCGCAAAGCGTACCGCAGGGCACGCCATCCGGACGGTCAACCCCCATCACCGTATGGTATGCCGTCATGCGCTTGAAATGCCGATTTGTGACGATTGAGGCACAATCTTGCCTGCCCGCGTCAGGGGAGCACTCCTGGGGAATCTTTGGGCGGGCGGTATCCAACGGGGAAAAACATGGACAAGTTCTTAGGCCGCTGCGCGGCCGTGGCTTTGGCATTCCTGATTTCCGGCGGCGCCCAGGCGCAGGTCGTGATCAGTCAGGTCTACGGCGGAGGCGGCAATTCCGGCGCCACGCTGAAAAGCGACTTCATCGAATTGCGCAACAACGGCGCCACGCCGGTCGATCTGAGCGGATGGAGCGTGCAATACGCATCCTCCGCCGGCACCAGCTGGGCACGCACCGCGCTGACCGGCACGATTCCCGCCGGCGGCTACTACCTGATCAAGCAGGCCGACGGCGCCGGCGGCACCGTCGATCTGCCCACGCCCGACGCGACCGGCACGCTGGCGATGGCCGGCACCGCCGGCAAGGTCGCGCTGGTCAACAACAACATCTCGCTGAGCGGCGCCTGCCCGGTCGGCGGCGCCACCGTGATCGACTTCGTCGGTTACGGCACCGCCGCCACCTGCTCGGAAACCGCGCCGACCGCGACGCTGACCAATAGCACCGCGGCGCTGCGCAAGAACGACGGCGCCACCGACACCGGCAACAACAGCGCCGACTTCAGCACCGGTGCGCCGACGCCGCGCAACACCGGTACCGCGCCGCCGGAACCGCCGGAGCCGCCGGTCGCGCTGACCATCGCCCAGATCCAGGGCGACGGCCTGCTGTCGCCGCATGACGACAAGCTCGTGGTCACCGAGGGCATCGTCACCGCGCGCAAGTTCAACAACGGCTTCTTCCTGCAAAGCGCCAACGACGACGGCAACCCGGCCACCTCCGAAGCGGTGTTCGTGTTCACCGGCGCCGCGCCGCCGGCCAGCGCCGCCGTGGGCAACCGCGTGCGCGTGACCGCCAAGGTCGACGAGTTCACCCCGCCGTCCAACCCGAACCAGCTCAGCATCACCGAACTGGTCTCGCCGACGGTGGAGTTGCTGGAAACCGGTGTCGCCGTGCCCGCCGCGGTCGAACTGACCTCGGCCGAGCTCGGCGCCAACGCCACCCCCGGCACGCTCGAACGCCTGGAAGCGATGCGGGTGAGCGTGGCCCAGTCGGTCGCAGTCTCCGGCAGCGACGGCAGCATCGACGAGGACGACGCCAACTCCTTCAGCGACGGCGTGTTCTACGTGCGTCTGCCGGAAGTGGCGGTGCCGTTCCGCGAGCCCGGCATCGGCATCATGGACACGATCCCGATCCCGCCCGGCAAGAACCCGCCGCGCTTCGATACCAACCCCGAGCGCCTGATGGTGCGCAGCCGCGGCCAGATCGGCGCCCTGCCGCTGTCGGTCGACGGCCAGGCCGCCATCTCCGGCCTGGTGGGCGTGCTCGACTACTTCGCCGGCACCTGGGCGCTGCTGCCCGACACCGCGACCCCGCCGACTTCCGCCGGCGGCAAGCAGCCCGAAGCGGTGGCCGACGCCGGTTACGAAGACATCACCATCGGCGGCTTCAACCTGCTGCGCTTCTTCGACGAAATCGCCGAGAGCAACGGCGCGCCGACCCTGAAGCCCGAAGCGGTGGAGAAGCGCCTGGGCAAGACCTCGGCCGCGATCTGCCAGTACCTGAAGACGCCGGACATCCTCGGCGTGGTCGAAGTCGAGAACGTCAGCATCCTCGGCCGCCTCGCCGACCGCATCAACGCCAACTGCCCCAGCGCTCCGGGCTACGTGCCCTACCTGGTGTCGGGCAACGATCCGGGCGGCATCAACGTCGGCTTCCTGGTCGCCGCGCGCGACAACGGCGCCGGCCAGCCGCGCGTCGAGGTCGTCGAAGTGGTGCAGTACGGCAAGGACGCGACCTTCGCCAACCCCAACGGCAGCACCGCCCTGCTCAACGACCGCCCGCCGCTGCTGCTGCGCGCGATCGTGCACCAGGACAACGGCGCGTCCTACCCGATCACGGTGATCGCCAACCATCTGCGCTCGCTCAACGGCATCGACGATGTCGCCTCCGGCGGCAACGGCTGGTCCAGCGAGGGCGCGCGCGTGCGCGCCAAGCGCGGTGCGCAGGCGGCCTACCTGGCCGGCCTGATCGAGCAGCTGCAGCAGACCAACCCGAACGAGAAGATCGTGCTGGTCGGCGACTTCAACGCGTTCGAGTTCAACGACGGCTACACCGACGTCCTGGGCATCATCAAGGGCGAGGAAGCCGCCGAAGACCAGGTCCTGACCTACGTCGACAGCCCGCTGACATCGATCTTCGTCGACGGCTCGCAGCTGATCGCCGATCCGGCCCAGCGCTACTCGTACGTGTTCGAAGGCAACGCGCAGACCCTGGACCACGTGCTGGTCAACGAAGCGCTGGTGATGGACAACGTCGGCCTGTCGGTCGACCACGCCCGCATCAACGCCGACTTCGGCGTGTTCCGCTTCGGCGACGCCGGCCAGCCGCTGCGCGTGTCCGACCACGACCCGGTGCGCCTGGTCCTGAGCGTGCCCGGCTTCCGCAGCGCCGATCTGGCGGTGACCGCCGCCGCCAGCCCGGCCAGCGTCCGCGCCGGCCAGACCGCGACCTACACCGCCAGCGTGTTCAACGCCGGTCCGAACGCCGCCGACGCCGCCGCCGTGGCCTTCGTGTTCGACGCCCTGGTGGCGCCGGTCGCGACCGCACCGGCCGGCTGGACCTGCGCCGCGCCGGTGCAGGATGCGACCACCACCACCGTCACCTGCACCACCGCCAGCCTGGCTTCGCAGGCTTCGGCCTCGTTCTCGCTGAACGTGGTCGTCCCGGCCCTGCCCAGCGGCACCCCGCTGCGCGTGGCGGTGGCGGCGCAGTCGCAGACCCGGGATCCGGCCAACGGCGACAACCAGGCTTCGGCCGAGGTCGTCGTCACCACCCTGGCCGACCTGTCGGTGAAGATCGCCGGCGGCGCGCTGCCGGTGCGCAAGGGCGCGATCGCGACCTTCCTGGTCCCGGTGAGCAACGCCGGTCCGGACGCCGCGGCCCAGCCCAAGCTGATTCTGACCGGCAACGTCTCGGTCTCGGCCGCGGCGGTCGCCGCTCCGGCCGGCTGGACCTGCGCCCGCACCTCGGTGCCGACCGGTTTCCGCGCCGAGTGCAGCCGCAACGGCAGCATGAGCCGCGGCACCCAGTGGTTCGCGCTGGCGGTGGTCGTGCCGGAACGCCCGGCCGTGGGCAGCGCCCTGGAGTTCGGTGCCAACATCGGCGCCGACACCCCGGACCCGGTCCCCGGCAACAACAGCGACACGATCAGCGTGCAGATCCGCCGTTGACCCGCAATACCGGTTGGACCGAAAGGGCGCGGCGCAAGCCGCGCCCTTTTCGTTTGCGCGGATCGCCTCTTCGCTTTGGGGTAGGAGCGGCGTGAGCCGCGACTGCGGCAATACGACTACGACGACACCATCGCCAGCATGCGCGGTTCCGGGTCGCGGCTCACGCCGCTCCTACCCCGAAGCACCGCGGCTCCATACGCCTGCGTCCGCCGCCCGCCTAGCCCTTTCCGCACTTTTTTGCATGCCGCAGCGCGCAACGGCGCTTAACACGCCTTTGGGTATCATCTGGCACACCACGCAACGGCCGCCGCTAGGGCCGCTGCGGCAGCGCCAGGTCCGCAGCGAGCCGCACACCGCCGCCTCGGACCCAGCCAGTCTGAACGGTCTGCGCGCCGGCACTGGATCCGGGCGGGACGGTTCGGGCCTCCCCCATCCTTAAGTCAGGACTGCCCGCGATGACCGTCGCCGCGACGTTCGAAATCGAATACCTGCAATACCTCGGCATCGACGGCAAGCCCGTCGCCGAGCTGCCGCCCGCGTTCCGCGACGCCAGCAAGCTGCTGCCGCTGTTCAAGCAGATGCTGTTCGTGCGCGTGTTCGACACCAAGGCGATCGCCCTGCAACGCACCGGCAAGCTCGGCACCTACGCCGCCTGCCTGGGCCACGAGGCCACCCACGTCGGCATCGGCGCCTCGATGCTGCCCGACGACGTGTTCGCGCCGAGCTATCGCGAGTACGGCGCGCAGTTCATGCGCGGCGTGCTGCCGCGCGAGGTGCTGCTGTACTGGGGCGGCGACGAGCGCGGCAACGACTTCTCCGGCCCCAGGAAAGACTTCTCCTGGTGCGTGCCGATCTCGACTCAGTGCCTGCACGCCGCCGGCGCCGCGCTCGCGTTCAAGCTGCGCAAGGAAAACAACCTGGCCGTGGCCTGCTGCGGCGACGGCGGTTCGTCCAAGACCGACTTCTACGCCGCGCTGAATTCGGCCGGTGCCTACCAGCTGCCGCTAATCCTGTGCGTGATCAACAACGGCTGGGCGATCTCGGTGCCGCGTTCGGCCCAGACCGGCGCCAAGACCCTGGCCCAGAAGGGCATCGCCGGCGGCCTGCACTGCCTGCAGGTCGACGGCAACGACCTGATCGCGGTGATGGAAGGCATGCGCCGCGCCGCCGAGCGCGCGCGCAACGGCGAAGGCGGCAGCGTGATCGAGTTCATGACCTACCGCCTGCACGACCACACCACCGCCGACGACGCCCGCCGTTACCGCGGCGAAGCCGAAGTCAAAGAGGCCTGGACCCGCGACCCGGTGCCGCGCCTGCGCGCCTACCTGACCGCGCAAGGCCTGTGGAGCGAGGACGAAGAGAAGGCCTGGGCCGAGGAATGCGGCAGGAAGGTCGACGTCGAGATCAACGCCTATCTGGAAACCCCGGTGCAGCCGGTCGAGGCGATGTTCGACTACCTGTACGCCGATCCGCCGCCGGATCTGCTCGCGCAACGTGCGGCCGCGCTGGCCCTGGAGGGTCGCCGATGAACGTCGATACCAAAGTGAAGGTCGAGACCGCCGACGCCGTGGCCGCACCGGTCGCGATCACCCTGATCGAAGCCATCACCCAGGCCCTGGCCTACGAAATGCGCGCCGACGACACCGTGCTGGTGCTGGGCGAGGACGTGGGCGTCAACGGCGGCGTGTTCCGCGCCACCGCCGGCTTGCAGCAGCAGTTCGGTTCCGAGCGCGTGCTCGACACGCCGCTGGACGAAACCACCATCGCCGGCCTCACCGTCGGCCTGGCCGCGCAAGGCATGAAGCCGGTCGCCGAGTCGCAGTTCGACGGCTTCGTCTACCCGATGGTCGACCACATCATCTGCCATGCCGCGCGCTTCCGTTACCGCACCCGCGGCCGTCTGCATTGCCCGATGGTGCTGCGCGTGCCGTGGGGCGGCGGCATCCGCGCGCCGGAACACCACAGCGAAGCCAACGAATCCATCTTCACCAACGTGCCCGGCCTGCGCGTGGTCATGCCGTCCTCGCCGGCGCGCGCCTACGGCCTGTTGCTGGCCGCGATCCGCGACCCGGATCCGGTGATCTTCATGGAGCCCAAGCGCATCTACCGCCAGTACAAGGAAGTGGTCGCCGACGACGGCGAAGCGCTGCCGCTGGACGTGTGCTACGTGCTGCGCGACGGCAGCGACGTGACCCTGGTCAGCTGGGGCGCGCAGGTCAAGGAAGCGCTGGAAGCCGCCGACAAGCTCGCCGCCGAGGGCATCAGCGCCGAAGTCGTCGACGTCGCCACGCTGCGTCCGCTGGACTTCGCCACCATCGCCGAATCGGTGAGCAAGACCGGTCGCTGCGTGATCGTGCACGAGGCGCCCAAGACCGCCGGCTTCGGCGCCGAGATCGCCGCGCGCCTGGCCGAGGAGTCGATGTACGACCTGCTCGCGCCGGTCGAACGCGTCACCGGCTACGACACCCACATCCCGCTGTTCCGCCTGGAAATGAAGTACCTGCCCAGCGTGGAACGCATCGTCGCCGCGGCCAAGCGCGCGCTGGCGGCGGGCTGAGCCGCGGGCGATGCGCCGCGCCCGCGTCGTCGTCGGCCACCGCGTGCCGGATCGGTCGCCGATCCGGATCGAGCGCGGCCAGCGCGTGACCCTGGGCGACCGCGACCGCGACTGGCCGCAGTTCGTCTGGACCGTGCTGGCCGAAGGCCACGGCGGCTGGGTACCGGCGGCCTTGTTCGACAGCGAGCACGGCCCCGCCACCGCCCTCAGCGACTACGACACCCGCGAACTGGCCGCCGCCGCCGACGAAGTGCTGACCCTGCACTACGAGCTCGCGCAATGGTGGTGGGCCGAGAATGCGCGCGGCGAGCAGGGCTGGATCCCGGCGCGCGCCCTGGAGTACATCGACGAGCCCTCGCCATGACCGAATCCGAACCCGCAGCCACCCACGACGCGATCAACCTGGCCGACAAGCTCGCCCGCTTCAGCGAGCACTGGTCGCCGCGGGTGATCGCCGAGATGAACGACTACCAGTTCAAGCTGGTCAAGCTGCAGGGCGAATTCGTCTGGCACACGCACGAGCACACCGACGAGGTGTTCATGGTTGTGCATGGGCGCATGCAGATCGGCTTCCGCGATCGCGACGTGGATTTGGGCGAAGGCGAGATGTACGTGGTCCCGCGCGGCGTCGAGCACATCACCCGCGCCGAGCGCGAGTGCCATGCCCTGATCATCGAGCCGCGCGGCGTGGTCAACACCGGCCAGGCCGGCGGCGAGCTGACCGCGCAGAACGACGTGTGGGTCTGAACCTTATCTACCGCCGGCCCGGGCCGGCGGCGACCGCATAACCAACGAGACGATCGAACCATGACCGACACGAAAACCTTCCTGCTCCCCGACCTCGGCGAAGGCCTGCCCGACGCGACCATCGTCGAATGGGCGGTGAAGGTCGGCGATACGATCCGCCTCGACGACACCCTGGTGTCGATGGAAACCGCCAAGGCCGTGGTCGAGGTGCCTTCGCCGGTCTCGGGCAAGGTGCTCAAGCTGGCCGGCGCCGCCGGCGATATCGTCGTCACCGGTACCATGCTGGCCGAATTCGAACTCGATCCGAGCCAGCCGCAGCGCGCCGACGGCCAGGACACCGGCCATCACCACGGCGGCGGTCACGCCGCGCCGGCCGCGCCCGCGCCGCAGGCCGAGGCCGCTCCGGCCAAGGCCGCCGAGGGCGAACGCGCCGACAGCGGTACCGTAGTCGGGGCGATGCAGTCCTCCGACGCGGTGCGCAGCGAGCAGGCGGTCGCGGTCGGCGGGGTCAAGGCCATGCCGGCGGTACGCGCACTGGCGCGCAAGCTCGGCGTCGACCTGGCGCGTGTGCGCGCGACCGGCGCCGAGGGCGTGGTCACCAGCGACGACGTCAAGCGCGCCGCCGCCGACGGCAGCGCGGCCGCAGGTGCCGCACCGGCAGCGCGCGCCGCAGATCGCGCCGCGGCCGCCGCACCCGCACCGGTCGCAGCGCCCGCACGCAGCGCGCTGTCGGCCAGCGGCCGGCCGATGCGCACCCAGCCGCCGGGCGTCAGCGTCAGCGGTCAGCCGGAACAGCTCAAGGGCGTGCGCCGCAACATGGCGCGGGTGATGGCCGACGCCCACGCCAAGGTCGTGCCGACCACGCTCAGCGACGACGCCGACATCCACGCCTGGGCGCCGGGCAACGACATCACCGGCCGCCTGGTGCGCGCCATCGTGACCGCCTGCAAGACCGTGCCCGCCCTCAACGCCTGGTTCGACGGCGACAAGCTCACCCGCACCCTGCATCCGCACGTCGACATCGGCATCGCGGTGGACACCGACGACGGCCTGTTCGTGCCGGCGCTGCGCAACGCCGACGTGCTCGACGCCCGCGGCGTGCGCGAAGCGGTCAACCGCCTGCGCGCGCAGGTCGAGGACCGCAGCATTCCGGCCTCGGAACTCAGCGGCTACACGATCTCGCTGTCCAACTTCGGCATGTTCGCCGGCCGCTACGCGACCCCGGTGATCGTGCCGCCGACCGTGGCCATCGTCGCCGCAGGCAAGGGCCGTCACCAGATGACCCCGGTGATGGGCGGCTTCGAATCGCACAAGGTGATTCCGCTGTCGCTGACCTTCGACCACCGCGCCTGCACGGGCGGCGAAGCCGCGCGTTTCCTCAAGGCGATGCTGGACGATCTGGCGCGCCCGGCTTGATCGCATCGGCGCGAGCACCGGCCACGCACGCGCGCGAGCACGGCGCGTCGTGAGCCTGCTCGCGCTGACGCCGATGCTGCGCACGCCCGACCTGCCCGCATCGATCGCGTTCTACACCGACGTCCTGGGCTTCCAACGCCAGGGCGGCGCCGCCGCCGAGGGCTGGGCCGCGCTCGCGCGCGACGGCATCGAACTGATGCTCAGCGGCCTCAACGCGCACGAAGGCGATACCGCGCCCGCGTTCACCGGCTCGCTCTACCTGCGTACCGACGATGTCGACGGCTGGTGGCGCAGGCTCCAGGACACCGCGCGCGTGTGTTATCCGATCGAGGTCTTCGGCTACGGCATGCGCGAGTTCGCCGTCTACGACAACAACGGCTACCTGCTCCAGTTCGGGCAGCCGATCGCCGCCCACGACGAGGCCACTCCATGACCCACCGCAGCCGCCTGGCCGGTTTCATCATCGATTGCGAGACCGGCGACGTCGACCGCGCCGCCGGCTTCTGGAGCAATGCGCTCGGCCTGCCGCTGGGCGAGGCCTACGACGACGACGGCGCCAGCTACGTCGAGCTGCGCAACGCACCGGGCGAGTTGCAGGTGGAAGTGCAGAAGGTGAACCACGCCTCGCGCGTGCACCTGGACATCGAGTCCGACGACATCGATGCCGAGGCCGCGCGCCTGGAACGCCTCGGCGCGAAGAAGATCAAGTTCGTCAAACGTTGGTGGGTGATGGAAGCGCCGACCGGCCACCGCTTCTGCGTGGTGCGCATGAAGCACCCCGAACGCGGCGCCCCGCCCAAGGTCTGGGACTGATCGCATCGGCCGCACCCGCCCCGCCGGCGCGCGCCGGCAGCGAGCCTGGATCGCGCCGCTTCAACCACGGCACCTTCAAACCACAGCGTTTGCAAACCGCAGCGCGTTCAAGCCGCAGCGCTCTCCGCCGTGGTCGGACCGATCACGTTTTTCACCTGCGCCACGCGCGTGACCGGAAAACCGCCGAGTTCGCCATGGCGGCGGATGCTGGCCTCGTCGGGCGCGATGTAGACGCAGTAGATCTTGTCGTCGGTCACGAACGACTCCTGCCACTGCACTTTCGGCCCCAGGCCATCCAGCACCTCGCAGGATTTACGCGCGATCGCTTGCAGCTCGGCGCCGCTGAGCGCGCCGGCGCCGACCAGGTCGCGTTCGATGATGTATCTGGGCATGACACGCCCTCGGAGAAGCGCGTGCTCGACGTCCCTTGTCCGGCTACGCGGACTGCGATCGCGGCCCGGCTCCGCCTGCCGCCGCCTGCGCCTGTGCGCAAACGCAGTCTGCTCCTGCCCCCGCGGGCCGGCAAGCGCTATTCGCGCTGCGGGGTGTCGTCGGCGACCACGCGGTCGCGACCCAGGTTCTTGGCCCGGTACAGGGCCTGATCGGCGCGATCGAACACGCGCTCGGGCGTGTCGCGGCCGGGCTCGCCCGCGGCCAGGCCCACCGACACCGACAGCGCGAACGGCAGCGACGAGCGCGCCACCCGTTCGCGGATGCGCTCGGCGATTTCGAAGGACTGCGCCAGGCGCGTGTCCGGCAGCACGATCAGGAACTCCTCGCCGCCGTAGCGCACGGCGATGTCGCCTTGGCGCACCGAGGACGCGACCGCGTCGGCCACCGCGCGCAGGGCGCGATCGCCGAGCAGATGGCCGTAACGGTCGTTGACCAGCTTGAAGTGATCGACGTCGAGCAGCAGCAAGGCATAGGGCGCGCTTTCCAGGCGGCGTATCGCCTGCGGACTTTCGCGCAGCTGCGCCAGCGCCGCGCGATTGAGCAAGCCGGTCAGCGCGTCGTGGCTGGCGCTGTACTGCAGCTCGTCGTGGCGACGCTGCAGGTCGGCCTGCGCGTCCTCGAGCCGGCGCGCGAAGGCTTCGCGTTCGTTGAGCAGGCGCCGCTGCTCCAGCGCGTAACGGCGCAGTTCGAGCAGGTGCTGGGTCTGGCGCGCCAGCACTTCCAGGCCGTCGCGCTGGGCCGGACGCAATTCGCGCGGCTGGCTGTCGAGCACACAGATCGTACCCAGCGCGTGGCCGTCGGGGCTCATCAGCGGTACGCCGGCGTAGAAGCGCAGCGGACGGCCTTCGATGCTGACCACGCGGGTGCTGAAGCGCGGATCGTCGGCGACGTCGCGCACGACCAAGGTCTGGCCCGGGGTGCGGATCGCGTGATCGCAGATCGCCAACGCGCGCGGCGTCTGCGACTGGTCCAGTCCGACCCGCGCCTTGAACCACTGGCGGTCGCGATCGATCAACGAGATAGCCGCCGCCGGCGCGTCGCACAGCGTCGCCGCCAGGCGCACGAGATCGTCGTAAGCCTGTTCGGAAACGGTGTCTACCACCGCGTAGGCGTCGAGCGCGTCCTGGCGCTGAGCCTCGTCGGCGGGCGCCGGAACGGCGCGTAGGCGGGCAAGGGACATGGGGGGTACCGGGGAGACCCTTGCAGGCTACCGTCCCGGGAAACGCCGTCTTGTGACCGCCCTCACAGCTGCCGGGCCGGTAATACCCCGGTTAAGCCAGGAGTCGTTCAGGCAACTGAACCCGCGCCCGATCGAGTCAATCGGGGCGCCGACGCCCGGTCCAGCCAGACCTCCAGACCCTGGGCATTGAGTTCGATGTCGACCGCCAGCAACGCCCGTACCTGCCCGGCGTCCATCGCGCTGCCATGTGCGGCCGCGCGCGCGACGTACAGCTCGCCCAGCGAGGCGACCAGGCGCGCGTGGCGGTCGGCGTGGCCGTCGGCCGCGCGCGCCAGCGCAACCATCGCATCGATCTGCGCCAACAGATCGTCGGCGAGCCGGGCGACGTCGCCGACCGGGCCGTAGTGGGTGAGCCGCATGGTCTGCGGTTCGCGCGCGAGCAGCTTGCGGATCGAAGCCTGCAGCGCTTCGGGTTCGAACTGCACCGGCGTGCTGGTCGGAATCGCCAACGCACCGCGCGCGCTGTCGAACTCGCGATAGGACAGGCCGAAGGTATCGCCGGTGAACCAGCTGCGGCTGCGCTCGTCCCACAGGCACAGGTGATGGCGGGCGTGCCCGGGCGTGTCCACGCACAGCAGCGGGCGACCGGCCAGATCGATGACATGACCGTCGCCGGCCACGACGACACGCTCGGCCGCGACCGGCAGGATCTCGCCGTAGCTGCGCGCGATTTCCTCGGCGCCGTAGACCGCGGTGGCGCCGGCGACCAGACGCGAAGGATCGATCATGTGCGGCGCGCCACGCGGATGCACGGCCAGGCGCGCGTTCGGCAGCCGCCGCATCAGCGCACCGGCGCCGCCGGCATGGTCGAGATGGACGTGGGTCAGGATCAGCCAGTCGACGTCCTCGGGCGCCAGCCCCTGCGCCGCCAGCGCGGCGAGCAGCGCCGGCACCGAATGCTGGGTGCCGCAATCGACGAAGGCACCGCGGCCCTGCTCGACGATCAGATAGGCGGCATCGAAGGCCGGGCGATGGAAGCCGGTGTCGATGGTGACGATGCCGTCGGTCATGGGCGCGGGTCCGCTAGCGGTGGAGCGTCCAGTCTAGGCCGCCCACCCGCGATTGGCGACGACGCCGGCGCGTCGCACGCGCTCGCGCATGCACGGCCTCAGCCCTTTCCCGCCTGCGGGAGAGTGCCGAATACGCCTCAGCCTTCCTCGACCGCGAACTGCGCCAACGCCTCGATCACCTCGGCCAACTCCACGCCTTCGTGCAGGTGCCCGATCAAGTCCTCGCCCGCATGCACCGCCGCGGCTTCAGCGCCATGCAAGGCAGCGCCGCCTTCCTGCTTGAGACGTCCGATCAACTGGCCGGCGGTGCGCGCCGACTCGTGCCCGACGCTCTGCAGCAGTACGCGGTCGCCATCGACCAGCTTGAAGTAGAACTTGCCGTCGCTCTCGCGGTACTGCTTGAAGGTCGGCGCCGTGCTCTTGGCGGTCTTCTTGGCCGCGCCCGCGACCACCTGCGACAGATCGCGCAAGCCGACCGCCGCACGCAGGGTCTGCATGAACGGCACGCCGTGGGTCGCGCGCACGCGCTGCGCGCCGTCGCGCAGGATGGCCTCGATCTCGGCCGGCTTGGCGATCAGCGCCTCGTACTTCTCGCGCAGCGGCGCGACTTCGGCGTCGATGCGTTCGAACAGCGCCTGCTTGGCCTCGCCCCAGGCGATGCCGTCGGCGAACGCCGCGCGCATCCGCTCGGTCTCGGCGCCGCTGGCGAAGGCCTGGTACAGCTGGAACACGTTGGACGCGTCGGCGTCCTTGGGCTCGCCGGGCGCGCGCGAATCGGTGACGATGGAATAGATCAGCTTCTTCAGCGTCTCGCGCGGCGCGAACAGCGGAATGGTGTTGTCGTAGCTCTTGCTCATCTTGCGGCCGTCCAGACCCGGCAAGGTCGCCACGTGCTCCTCGATCGCCGCTTCCGGCAGCACGAAATGCTCGCCGTACAGATGATTGAAGCGCTGGGCGAAGTCGCGCGCCATCTCGATGTGCTGAACCTGGTCGCGGCCCACCGGTACCTTGTGCGCGTTGAACACCAGGATGTCGGCGGCCATCAGCACCGGGTACATGAACAAGCCGGCGTTGATCGCGGCGTCGTCGTCCTCGCCTTCGGCGCGGTTGCGGTCGACCGCGGCCTTGTAGGCGTGGGCGCGGTTGAGAATGCCCTTGCCGGCGACGCAGGTCAGGAACCAGGCCAGTTCGGGGATCTCGACGATCTCGCTCTGGCGATAGAACCAGACCTTGTCCGGCTCCAGCCCGCAGGCCAGCCAGGACGCGGCGATCTCCAGCGTCGAGCGCTGCACCCGTTCGGGTTCCTGCACCTTGATCAGCGCGTGCAGGTCGGCGAGGAAATAGAAGCTTTCCACGCCCGGCGTGCGACTGGCGGCCACCGCCGGCCGGATCGCGCCGACGTAGTTTCCGAGATGGGGGGTGCCGGACGTGGTGATGCCGGTCAGGACGCGGGTCGGGGTCATTGCGGGCCAGGATGGAGCATGGCCGCCCAGTTTACCCGCTGAATTCGGCCACTGCGGCCGGCCAGGCCGGGGCCGCGAACCTGAGCGGCCGCCAACGCGCCAGCCGCGTGTGCCGCCGCTTAACCCCACGCCCGGCGCCGGCGCGTTCGCAGCAGTGCCCACACCGGAGAACCCGCTATGTTCCGCTCCCTCGTCTTGCTGGTCGGCGCCCTGATCGCCACCGCCTGCGCGCCGCTGTCCGCGCGCCCCCTGGTCGACGTGTCCGTGATCGATCGCGACTCGGGCGACTGGCTGCCCGCCTACCCGCACCGCGGCCAGCAGTGGATCGCCGGCGCTCCCGGCCACCGCTACGCCGTGCGCCTGACCAACACCAGCGATCAGCGCGTGCTGGTGGTGCTGTCGATCGACGGCGTCAACGCCGTGACCGGCCAGGACGCGCATCCCTCGCAGGCCGGCTATGTGCTGGAGCCCTGGCAGAGCACCGAGATCAACGGCTGGCGCAAGTCGCTGGAGGACGTCGCCCAGTTCGTGTTCACCGACCTGCCCGACAGCTACGCCGCGCGCACCGGTCGGCCCGACAACGTCGGCGTGATCGGAGTAGCGGTGTTCCAGGAAGCGCGTCCGGTCTACCGCTACGACTACCCGGCGCCGATCGCACGCGGCGAGCGCGAACTCGAGCGCCGCCAGCGCGCCGGCAACGACGGCGCCGCCAAGTCTTCCGCACCGGCTGCGGCCGAAGCGGTCAGCGACGCGATGGCCACGCAATCGATCGGCACCGGTCACGGCATGCGCGAATGGTCGCCGGTATCGCAGACCGGTTTCGTGCGCGCCTCGCGCTCGCCGTCCCAGGTCAGCCAGTTGCGCTACGACGATTACGACACCCTGGTCGCGCGTGGCGTGCTGCCTCGCTATCCGCGTTATCCGGGCTACCGCAACGACGAACCGCGCGCGTTCCCGAGCGGCTTCGTCGCCGACCCGCCGCGCTGGTGAACGCAAACGAATGGGCCGGGTTCGCACCCGGCCCATTCATCGGTGGTCCTGCCGCCTGCGCGCCGTGATCGGCGCTACAGCCGGCTTAGTCGGTCGAGATCGTCAGTTCAAGGTCTTCTCGAAGTCGCGCACTTCCTTCTCGGCGCGATCGCGCTCCCAGCCGTAACGCTCCTGCAGCTTGCCGGCGAGGTATTTGGAATCGCCCTGCGCCACGTCGAATACGTCATCGGTGAGATCGCCCCACTTAGCCTGGGCCTGGCCCTTCAGCTGAGTCCACTTGCCCGCGATGATGTCTTTGTTCATGAGTCAGTCCTCGATCTCGTTTTGGGGGTGACGATGCCTGTTGTCGGCATCGTTTGCGCAGCATCGCAAGAACGACATTCGCGCAAGGTCGCGATTGCGTTATGCGTGCCTTGATGTCGGTGAACGCGATGAACGCTTCAGCCGCCCGAGCGCGGCCCCAGATGAATGCGCGCACGAAACGGCGCGAACAGAAAGAAAAAAAGAGAAAGGCCGGATCGCTCCGGCCTTTCCGATTCGCGAAAACCGCGGCGCGATTACTTGCCGTCGCGCACTTCCTCGGCCTTTTGCTCGACCTTTTCGCCGGCTTTCTGCACGTCCTTGCCGGCGCCGGCAACGGTGTTGCAGGCGGTCAGGATGCCCATCGAAAACAGGGCGAGCAGCAACAGGGCAGTCAGACGCTTCATTGAATTCTCCTTGGTCGGTAGAACCGGTCGGCAACCCGTTCGGACGCGTTGTCCAGCGGCGCGACCTTGATGAAATGAGACTTGAGACGGCGTGAAGCCGGTGTGGAATCGCTTGTTTTCCGCCCGCCGCGGTTCATCCGTTGGCCGGTCGCGTTCAGTCGCGCATCAGCGTCGATTTGCCGAACAAGCTCTCGACCAGGTCCACCGACAGCTTCGCGGTGCGGTTGCGCTTGTCCAGCACCGGGTTGAGCTCGACGATGTCCAGCGAGGCCAAGCGGCCGCTGTCGGCGATCATCTCCATCACCAGCTGGGCTTCGCGATAGTTCGGACCGCCCGGCACCGTGGTGCCCACGCCCGGAGCGATGCTGGGGTCGAGGAAATCCACGTCGAAACTGACATGCAGATGGGTGTTGTCGTCGATGCCTTCCAGCGCCTCCTCCATCACCCGCTTCATGCCGATCTCGTCGATGTAGCGCATGTCGTACACGTCCAGGCCGTGTTCCTTGATCAGCTGCTTCTCGCCCGGATCGACCGAGCGGATGCCGATCTGACGAATGTCCTCGGCGCGCATCGCCGGCGCCTCGCCGCCCAGCGTGGTCAGGGCCTCCGGACCGATGCCGCACAAACAGGCGACCGGCATGCCATGGACGTTGCCCGAGGGCGTGACCTGGCTGGTGTTGAAGTCGGCGTGCGCATCCAGCCACAGCACGCGCAGCTGCTTGCCGGTTTCGCGGCAGTGGCGCGCGACGGCGGTGATCGAACCCAGGCCCAGGCAGTGATCGCCGCCGAGCAGGATCGGCATGCGTCCGTCGCGCAGTTCCGCCGCGACCGCGTCCATTACCAGCCGGTTCCAGGCCACCACTTCGGGCAGATGGCGGTAGCCCTCGACCGGCTTCTGCCAGGGATTGCGCGGACCGTCCAGGTTGCCGCGGTCCACCACGTCGACGCCGCGCTTGACCAGGGCCTCGCCGAGACCGGCGATGCGCAGGGCTTCCGGCCCCAGCCGTGCGCCGCGGTGCCCGGCGCCGACATCGGTGGGCGCGCCGATCAAGGAAACCGGGGGATAGGTACGACTCATAGAGAATCCTCTGGCCGCGCTGGCTGACGGACGAGCGCGCGGCATCGATAGGTGAACGCGGACGATGCCCGCGGCACCGCGCGATCGCCGCAACAGGGCCGCTGCGGCCGCCGACGATGCCCGCATTCTAATCCTTCCGCGATATCCCGGCCTGTCATCGCGATCCAGGAGCTGGTCTGGCCATCGCCGGCGCCGGTCAGGGATATGCCGCAGCGGTCGTTTCTGGATCCAAACGGTGCCGGCCGGTCGGCGGCTGGCACCGGCATCCGGTACGCAGACTCCGGTTTCGGGCCGACTAGTCGCACAACGACGAAGGATCGACGATGGCTTGCACGCGATACGTGTTGCGTCCCGCCTTCTTGGCCTCGTATAGCGCCGAATCCGCCGCGGACATCAATGCCGCAACGTCGATCGGCGCGCTCGAATACGCGATCCCGACGCTGGTCGTGACAGCCAGGCGCTGGTCGTCGACCGCTATCGGGACCTGCATCGCCTTGATCAACTTTCGCGCGATGACCTCGGCCGCTTCCGGCAGCATCGCGTCCTCGATGACGACCGCGAACTCGTCGCCGCCCAGGCGCGCCACCAGATCGGTACTGCGCACGCTGCCGAGCAGCCGTCGCGCGAATACGCGCAGGATCTCATCCCCGGCGGCATGGCCATGGTTGTCGTTGACACGCTTGAAATGGTCGACGTCGAGGTACATCAATGCGACCGAAAATCCCTGACGCCTCATCTTCTTCAGCGTGAGCGAGAGGTACTCGTCGAACTGACGCCGATTCGCCACGTCCGTGAGCGTGTCGACCCGGGCCAGACGCTCCAGTTCCAGCCGGCTTTCCTCCAGCGCCCGCTCGGCGACGACACGCCGGGTCACATCGCGGCCGGCATAGATGATGTCCAGCTCACCGGCCCGGTCCGCGCTGGGGATCGGCCGGGTGACCGCCTCCACCCAGACGTAGTGCCCGTCCTTGTGACGCACGCGATAGATCGCGGTCTTGGCCTGGCCCGATGCGATGACCTCCGCCATGGCGCTCTTCTGGCGGTCGCGATCGTCCGGGTGGACGAGGTCCCAGCGCGAACCGAGCATTTCGTCGGGCGACCAGCCCAGAATGTCCTTGGCCGACGGCGATACGTAGAGCCGCTCGCCATCGGCGCGCATGCGCACGATCACATCGTGAGAATAGTCGGCGAGCATGCGATAGCGGTGCTCGCTCTCGCGGACGCGGGCGGTCAGCCGCTTGCGCTCGGCCATGGCCAAGGCGACGGGAATGGTCATCAGACAGCCGCCCGCGATATAGAGCTGCAGCAGCGCGATACGTCCCGTGGCGCCGATGTCCTGCACCAGCCAGAGCGGCCCCCGGCCCATAGTCGTGGCGACGCTGCCCACGATCGCGAGCAGGATCACGCCGGCGGCCACGCCCGCGAAACGGTGCCGGAACGCCCCCAGCAGCAGCGGCGGATAGGCCATGAACAGCACGGGGTAGCGGGAATTGAAGACGGCGACGCTGACTCCGGCCAGCAGCAGCATGCTGGCCAGAAAGGCCCAGCGCCGGCCGGGCGCACCGGCGAAATCCAGGCCTTCGCGAAGCACCACCAAGGTGGACGTCGCGACGATCACCATGCCCACGACATGCGCGGCGAACCAGCTGATGAAGTTCATCGCCAGCGAATTGCCGTGTACGGCCGAGGTGATCGACGCCCCCAGCAGGCCGGACACCGCGCAGGCTACGAGCGTGCTGGCGATGGCGATACCGCCCAGACTGATCCAGCGCTTCGGATCGCCGACGTCGGGCACCAGATGTCTGACGACGACGGCGACGATGAGCACTTCGATGAGATCGCTGATTCCCATCGACGCGGCATGCAGCACCGAATAGCCGGCGACGAGCTGCGCGACGATATCGGCGGCCAATCCCTGCAGTACGTAGCCCCGCCATATCGAAGTGGGCCTGGCCAACAGCCAGCCGGTGAAGATGCCGTTGCCTATCCAGATGGCGGCCAGCTCCCCAGGGCCGCGCGCCAGCGTGAGCGACAACCAAGCCGTGATCCCGACCAGTAGCGCCATGGCCGTTCGGTCGATCCAGGGCCGCTGCGGCGACGTCAAGAAACTGTTCACGCCGACCTCTCATCCGGAGAGCTGCCGATTACCCTAGCCTTGGGGCGCGTGATGGCAGGTGAAAGCCCGGGAGAGCCGCACGATCGCTGCTTTCGCCCTTGCTGCGAGATGGGGCGATCTCCTCCCAATGGAGGCCTTCGCCGTCGAATGGACGATGCATGGTCGCTGGGTTCTGCATCGCCGCAGCGATAAGGCGGCATCGGGCGCCATGAGACGCCTCAGCGCTCGGCCATAAAAAAACCCCGCAGGTCGCGAGGTTCTTATGCCCACAGACGCGGCGGGATATCCATGGGATCGCCTATGGTGCCGGCAGTCAGAATCGAACTGACGACCTACCGCTTACAAGGCGGTTGCTCTACCAACTGAGCTATGCCGGCGATCGCGCCATTCTATCCCGCGCGCGAGCCCGATGGCGGGCTTTGGGCGATCCGGGGTCGGGCGTCGCGGCGCGAATCAACGCATCTTGGCGCAGTCCAGGCTGCGGCGCTGGATCGCGATCGCGGCCTGGGCGGCATCGGGATCGAAGCCTTCGCCTGCGGCCACGTCCAGCCAGGTGCTGGCGCGCGCGTCGCCCAGCGGTTCGGCCTGGGCGGCGAAACCGGCGGCATTGAGGCTCTGCGCGCGTTTGCGCGCGGCGTCCTCGGTGCGGTAGCGGCCGAGCGCGATCGCATTGGCCTCGGCACCGTCGGCGACCACGAAGTAATCGTTGAAACCGGCCGCGGCGATGCGTTGCGCCAGCGCTTGCGCCTGTTCGCGCGAGGGCTGCGGCGGCAGCACCACGCGCCAGCCGCGCGCCGGCGCGGTGCGCTGTTCGCGCATCGCGATGCGCTGCGCCAGCGGCTGCAGGTAGCGGCGCGCGGACGACGCCATATCCGCGTTCTCGAATGGGCCGAAGCTATAGCAGCGCGTGGTTTTGGCGAGCGGCGCGGAGGTTTCGGCGGCGGGGGCCTCGGTCGCGGCGGCAACCGGCGGCGGTGCGGGTGCGGGCGGCGGTGTCGCTGTTGCGGCGCTTGGCGGCGGCGTGGTGGCGTCGCGCAAGGCCGCGGCCGATGCGTTCGGCGCCGCCGGTTCGGCAACCGACCGGGCCGGCGCATCGCGTTCGGCCAACAGTTGCAGGCGCGCCACGCCCAGTTGCGATGCGGCGGGCGCCGACGACGCCGGCGGCGTGCGCAGTCCCCACCACGCGGTCACGCCGAGGTTGAGCATCAACAACAGAACGAGCAGCGCGCGGACCAGCATGGCGCGATTCTAAGCCGGCCAGCTCACGCGCTCACGGTTCGCGCGCGGATCGGACGCGCACGTTGCGACGCGCGTCATATTCGCCGTGTGCATTGACGCATCGCGGTGACGTTCGTCATGTCGGCGTTGTCGCAACGGCGACATCGGCTGGCGCGCCGGCTCGACGCTCACCCGCCGCCTCTCGGCGACACGTCCGGACCGAAGTTCGCAAGCGCGGACGAAGTATCGGCATGGACGCAGCTGCGTCGACGCCGGCGTGTCGACTCGAACGGCCGGACGGGTTCGAGCGGCTCCGCCGGAACCGCAGCGCCGCGATCAGTTCGCCGGCGGCGCCGAGGGCGCCGGCGCGGCTTCCGCGCTGGCGACGGCAGGCAAGGCCTGGGCGATGGTCGCCGCCGGCAGCGCCGGCTTGGCGGCGATACGCGGCCGCGGCCCGGTTTCGCCGACCAGCCGCAAGGGCGCGACCCCCGACAGAACCGTCGCGGCCGCGGCGGGCGCCGGAGCGCGCTGCCACCACCACACGGCGACGCCCAGGTTCAGCACCAGCAACAGGACGATCAGGGCGCGCAGCAGCATGGGCCGTATCCGGGCGGGGTACGGCCCGATTCTAGGCAGGAAGCCCGGCCGGCAGCACCCGCGAGTTGCCTGGACGGCGCCGCGCGGGGATCAGGCGGTGGTGCCGGCCGCCGCCGCGCCGGCCGGATCGGTCGCGACCCGCTCCACCGCGGCCCAGATCGCCAGTCCGTCCAGCACCAGGGTCGGGGCCAGGGCGGCCTCGGCCAGCTGCGGATGCAGGGCGTCGGCGCCGCCGCCGTGCAGCAGCAGCCGCGGCGGCCCGCCCAGGCGCTGGCCGGCGGCGGCTAGGCTGCGTTCGATCAGGGCCAGCGCCGCGCCGTCGCAGCCCGAAGCCAGGGCGTCTTCGGTGTCGCTTGCGAAATCGACGTAGTCGCCGCCGGTTTCCGGCAGTTGCGAGGCGCGCGCGTGCAACGCCTCGCGCATCAGGGTCGGCGATGGCGCGATGCGGCCGCCGAGATGGCGGCCGTCGGCATCGATCAAGTCAACGGTCAGGGCGGTGCCGACGCCGCAGACCAGCGCCGCGCCTTCGCCGCGCGCGCGCGCGCCCAGCAGGGCCAGGAAGCGATCGACGCCGAGCTTGCGCGGGTCGGCATAGGCGATGCGGACCTCGCCCAGGCGCGGCTGGGTGCGTGCGATCGCGATCCGCGCGCAGCGCGCGGTCAGCGCCTCCAGCACCGCCAGGCGCAGGCTGGGCGAGGCCACGCTGGCCAGATAGGCGACATCGATGCGTTCGGGCAGCGCCTGCGCGAGCGCGACGGCGACATCCTCCTCGCGGTGCGACAGCGCCACGGCTGCTCCGGGGCGGCCGTCCGCGCGCAGCGGCGCGCATTTGAGGCGGGTGTTGCCGAGATCGAACAGCCAGGCGCTCATGCGTTCGCTCCGGGCGCGCGGCGCACGCTGACTTCGCCGGCATGGAAATTCTGCACCGTGCCGTCGTCCAGGCGCAGGCGCAGGGCACCGTCGTCGGCCAGGCCGATCGCGATGCCGTCCTGACGCTGGCCGTTACCGCCGAGCACCGCGACCGCCGCACCCGCGAGCGCGTCCAACGCGGCATAGCGCGGCAGGAACGGAGCCAGGCCCGCGCCATCGAATTCGTCCAGCGCCGGCAGCAGGCGCGCTAGGACCGCGGCCGCGATCGCATTGCGCGCGGGCGCGGCACCGTTGCAGAGCATGCTCAGATCGCACCAGGGTTGATCGATGGCCGCCGCGGCGGCCGCCGGCATGCGCACGTTGAGGCCCAAGCCGATCACTGCGCGCGCCGGGCCGGCGTGTTCGCCGCCGCCCTCGATCAGCAGCCCACCGAGTTTGCGCAGCCCTTGCGGGTCGACTACGACCAGGTCGTTCGGCCATTTCAGGCGCACGCCTTCGTAGCCCAGACCATGCAGGGCCTCGACCGCGGCGATGCCGGCGACCAGGCTCAGCCCTCCCAGCCGCGCCAGCCCGCCACCGAACTGACGCGACAACGACAGATACAGATGCGCGGCCAACGGCGAGGCCCATTCGCGCCCGCGACGGCCGCGGCCGCCGGTCTGGCGCTCGGCCAACAGCACCGCGGCGCCCTGCGCCGGCGTGGTCCGGCGCAGGAGTTCGCTGTTGGTGGAATCGATGCTCCAGGCGACTTCGATCTGGGCCAGACGCGCGCGTTCGCTCGCGGGCAGGGCCGCGGCGATCGCGTCGGCGTCGAGCAGATCCAGCGGCTGGCTCAGTGCGTAGCCGCGGCCGGGCTTGGCTTCGATCGCGACCCCGGCTTCGCGCAAGGCTTCGATCCGTTTCCACACCGCGGCGCGGGTCTGGCCGGACGCGCGCGCGAGCGCATCGCCCGAGGCCGGGCCGGCGATCAACCGTTGCAGCAACGCGCGCTCGTCCATCAGCTGCGGCGCAGACGATGCAGCAGCCGCGCACGCGCGAAGCGCGCCTCGGTGCCGGCGCGCAGGCGCGCGAGGTTGCCGCGATGGGTGTAGACGATCAGCAGCGCGACCGCGCACGCGAACCACAGACGCGGCTCGCCGGCGTCGCTCCACCAGGCCAGCAGCGGCAGGCACAACGCCGCCAGCACCGTCGCCAGGCCGACATAGCCGCTGAGCACGACGGTCGCGATCCATACGATCAGCAGCAGCGGAATTCCGTACGGCCACAGCACCAGCAGGCCGCCGACCGCGGTCGCCGCGCCCTTGCCGCCACGGAAGCCGTGCCATAACGGCCAGACATGGCCGATCACCGCCGCGAACGCCGCGGCGTAGCCGTGGGCGGTCACGCTCAGCGCACCGGCGACCGGCGCGTAGCGCAGCGCCAGCCAGGCCACCAGCGCGCCTTTGCCGATATCGATCGCGACCACGCCCAGCGCGAAGCGCCAACCCTGGGTGCGAAACGCATTGGTGCCGCCGGCATTGCCGCTGCCCTGCTGGCGGATGTCGACGCCGCGCAGGCGCCCCAGCAGCAGGCTGCCGGACAGGGACCCGATCAGGTAGGCGGCGGCGATCAGCGCGTAGGTCGACGGGGCGATCGAGGAGAGGGACGCGGGCAGCATGGGCGGATTATGAGGGAGCGCCGCGCCTGCGTAGCGTGTTTCGCCCAGGGCTAGAGCGGCGTAGGCCGCGGTCGCGCCCATGCGGTAGACGGTGCGAGCGTCGATCGTGCGGCGCGGCGCTATCCGCGGGTGGTTCAAGCACGCCCAGACGCAAGGCTCGCGTCGGCAGTGAGTTTCGCGGTCGCGGCTTACGCCGCTCCTACCCCTGTGCGGATGGGTCGGGGCGGCGCCGGCTGCACCGACACCAGCAGCGCGCCGCGCCCCGCATGCGCGCCGATCGCCGGGCCGGTTTCGACCAGGTGCGCCTCGGCCAGATCGACCCGGCGACGCAGGGTTTCGAGCAGGCGCGCGCCGTCGTCGCGCGCGTCGCAATGGCCGACGATGGCGCGCCAATGCTGCCCGCGCGGCAGGCGCCGGGCGATGTAGCCGGCGAATTTCTCCGGCGCGCTGCGTCGCGCCAGCAGTCCGCCGGCCACGCTCAGGCGGCCGTCGGCCTTCATCCGCGCGATCGGGGTCAGCCCGCTGTAGCGCACCACCGGCCCGGCCCAGGACGGGATGCGGCCGCCGCGCACCGCGTGCGAGATGTCGCGCGCCATCGCCCAGGTCAGGGTCAGCGGACGCAGGCGTTCGAGTTCGGCCAGGATCGTGGCCAGATCGGCGCCGGCCTCGGCCAGTTCCGCCGCGCGCCAGGCCAGCAGGCCCTGGCCGCCGGCCGCGTTGATGCTGTCGAACACGCGCACGCGCAGCGGATCGGCGCGCGCGGCCGCCTGTTCGCCGGACTGCAAGGTGCCCGAGACCGCGCGCGACAGGCCGACATAGACCACCTCGGGATGGTGGGCGAGCAGGAAATCGAACGGACGCCGGAAATCGCCGGGCGGCGGCTGGCTGGTCTTGGGCAGGTCGGCGGACGCGCCCATGCGGCGGTAGAACTCGGCCGTGGCCAGGCCGACCTTGTCGAGGTAGTCGCGGCCGTCGACGCTGACCCGCACCGGCACGACGTGGATCGCATGCCGTTCGAGCACGGCTTCGGGCAGGTCGGCGGCGCTGTCGGCGACCACCGCCACTCGCTGCGAGGACTCGGCGCTGCGTTGCTGCAGCAGCATGTCGTCGGCCTTCATGCCCTCGACCGCGCCGAAGCGCGCGCAGGCATCGAACAAACGCTGCGGCGCGCCGACGTGCGCATGCACGCGCATGCGCATGGCGCCGCCGGCGAGCACCAGCGAATCGGCGCCGATCGCATCGAGCGCGGCGCGCAGGGTTTCGCGCTCGATGCCCTCGCCCAGCAGCAGGCATTCGCTGCACCAGCGCCGCTCGGGATCGACGTCCTCGTGCGGCGCGTGGACGTCGTTCGCGCTCGGCGCCTCGTTGGCCGCGGCGACGGCGCCGTGCATGCGCAGCGCGCGCGGGCCGCCGTCGACGAACTCGGCGATGCCTTCGAGCAGGTCGACGAAGCCCTGGGCGCCGGCATCGACCACGCCGGCGCGCTGCAGCAGCGCCATCTGTTGCGGCGTGCGCGCCAGGGCGATACGCGCACTGGCCAGGGCGCTGGCGAAGCCCGGACGCGGGTCGCCCTGCCCGCTCGCGCCGCGCGCGGCCTCGTCCAGGGCGTCGGCGAAGGCGCCGATCACGCTCAGGATGGTGCCCTCGACCGGATGCGCGAGGGCCGCGCGGGCGCTGTCGGCGCCGTGCCGCACCGAGGCCGCCAGCGCAGCCGCGTCCAGCACCGGCTGGGCGCGCGCGTGCTCGGCCACGCCGTGCAGGAACTGGGCCAGGATCGCCCCGGAATTGCCGCGCGCGCCGTCGATGGCATCGTTGCCGATTCGCAGCAGCAGCTCGCCGATATGCCGGCTGCGTCGGCTCAGCGCTCCATTCAGCAGGCTGCCCAGGGTGTGCGCCAGATTGTTGCCGGTGTCGCCGTCGGCGACCGGAAACACATTGATCCTGTTCAAAGTGTCGCGCCCGGCGATGACCCGGCGGGCGCCCGCGATCAGGGCCCGGCGCAGGGCCGGCGCAGTCAGGGGCGGGCGCGGGTTCGTCATGGCCGGAGTCTGCCTCAACCGTTCGTCCGAACCTGCTGCGACGCAGCATCGGCCGGCCCCGCGGCATGCCCGGATTCGCGCTATAGTCCGGATCTGTCCGGCGGCTGTGCATGGCCGGGCTCACGAGGATTCCGCCATGCTACGGATCTGCTTCTGCCTGCTGATCGCCTTCGCCAGTGCGAGCGTCGCCGCGCGCGAGGTCAAGCTGAGCCCGAACGAAAGCTGCCCGGAAAGCGCCTCGCAGAAGAAGGACACGGTCCGCGCGAGCAATCGCGCAGTCGTCGCTCCGGCCCGCAGCAACGAAACCAAAGCCAAGCCCACAGTGCACAGCGACGCCAACAACGGCCGCCTGCAGTCGCCGCGCTGGCACAGCTTCCTGCCGGGCATGTTCCGCTAAGCCGGATCCGCGTGAGCGCGACGCGCTCACGCTTGCTGCGCTAATCGTTCCATCCAATACCCATTCAAGCCTTGCGCGCTTGTGCGCGAGCGAACGCTTGCGGTTAGCCTGTCGCTCCCTAGGCAACGTCTTCGCCCGCCTTGTTCGACTTCCTGCGCCGCCTGCGGCGGCCACCGCCCATCGCCGACGCACTCTGGCGCGACGCACGCGCGGCGGTGCCGTGGGCGGCCGCGCTCGATCCGGCGCGCGACGCGCGGCTGCGCGATCTGGTCGCGCGCTTCCTGCACGAAAAGACTATCAGCCCGATCGGCGAACTCGTCCTCGACGATCGCCAACGCTGCATGCTGGCGATGCTGTGCTGCCTGCCGCTGCTGGAGTTCGGCGCCGAGGGCCTGCGCGGCTGGTCGCAACTGATCGTCTACCCGGATGCGTTCCGGGTGAAGCGCAGCCACATCGACGCGGCCGGCGTGCTGCACGAATGGCAGGACGAACTGATCGGCGAAGCCTGGGACGCCGGTCCGGTGATCCTGTCCTGGGCCGACGTGCTCGCCGATTGCGAGGATCCGCGCGCGGGCTTCTGCGTCGCCGCGCACGAGATCGCACACAAGCTCGACGCGCTCGACGGCCTGCTCGACGGCACTCCGCCGCTGCCGCGGCCGTGGCAGCGCGAATGGGCGCGCGATTTCCAACGCGTGTACGACGGCTTCATCGACGAGGTCGACTCGGGCCGCGAGACCGCGATCGATCCCTACGCCGCCGAGGCGCCGGAGGAGTTCTTCGCGGTCGCGACCGAATACCACTTCAGCGATCCGGCCCTGCTGCGCGAGTCGATGCCGGAGATCGCGGCGCACCTGCAGCGCTTCTACGGGCCGTCGCCGTTCGCCCGATAAGAGGAGCCGAGGTGACAGCCCCTTGCCGCCCGCCGCTTACAGACCGGGCGGCAATTTGACTTCGAAACGCGCGCCGCCCAGTTCCTCCGACGGCACCACGTCCAGCGTGCCGCGATAACCGCGCACCAGGTCCTGCACGATCGCCAGGCCGATGCCGTGGCCGTGCACGCGCTCGTCGCCGCGCACGCCGCGCTGCAGGATCAGCGCGACCTTCTCGGGCGGAATGCCCGGGCCGTCGTCCTCGACCGCGAGCAGCAGGCCGGGGCGGCGACCCGGCGCGGTCTCGCCTGGCTTCACCGTCAGCAGCACGCGCGAGCGCGCCCACTTGAACGCGTTCTCGAGCAGGTTGCCCAGCAGTTCCTGCAGATCGCCCGGCTCGCCGTGGAACTGCACGCCCGAGGCGACTTCGAATTCGCACAGCACGCCCTTGCCGGCGTAGACCTTTTCCAGGCCGCGTACGATCTGTTCGGCATGCGGTTCGATCGCCACCGGCGCGGCGAACAGGGCGTGGCCGCCCGAGGCCGCGCGCGCGAGCTGGTAGGACACCAGGTCGTTCATGCGTCGCAATTGCAGATCGACGTCTTCGCGCAGCTCGCCGTCGGGCGCGTTGTCGTCCAGCCGCGCGCGCAGCACCGCCAGCGGCGTTTTCAGGCTATGCGCGAGATCGGCCAGGGTGTTGCGCTGGCGGTCGAGGTTCTCGCGTTCGCTCTCGATGAAGGCGTTGATGCTTTCGGTCAGCGGCTCCAGCTCGCGCGGGTGGCGCTCGCTCATGCGCGAGGCCAGGCCGCGCTGCACGCGCTTGAGCTCCTCGATCACGCGCTTCAGCGGGCGCAGGCTCCACTGCATGATCAGCGCCTGCAGCAGCAGCAGGATGAAACCGGCGCCGCCGAGGTAGCGCCACAGCGCGCCGCGGAACACCGCGACCTGGCCGCTGAGCGAAGTCGTGTTTTCGAGGATGTAGATCGTGTACGGGAATTCGGCGCGCGGATCGCCGCCAGCGGCCCAGGTCAGGCCGATGCCGTAGCGGTAGGCCTCGCCGACGTCGCCGTTGATCTCGGTGATCGGCAGCGGGCCCTCGAAGCGGCGCTCGCTGGGCTTGAGCATGGACGCGGCCGGCAGCAGCGGGCCCTGCGCCGAGGGCGAGTCCCAATGCCCGTTGGGCAGCACCAGTTCGGCGTACAGGCCGCTGCCGGGCTGGTCGAAGCGCGGGTCGATCGGTTCGTAGGGCTCGACGAATTCGCCGCTGCGGTCGAAATCGCCCTTGGCCGCATAGGCCAGAGCGTAGCCGTGCAGGCGTTCGCGCAGGTTGTTCTCGGCAGTGTCGAGGAAGGCGCGGTCCAGCGCGTAGCCGGCCAGGGCCAGGAACGCGAGCAGGCCCAGGCTGGCGGCGAGCAGCTGCCGGGCCTGCAGCGAACGCGGCTGGCCCCAGCTCACGGGCGCACGCCCACGAACGAAAACCGGGCGCGAATCGCGTTCGCGCCCGGTCTGTGATGTTCGTTTGAGGTTGAGTCCGCCCGCATGCCGGCCCGACGCCCTCGTCCGGCCGCAGCCGGACGAAGCCCGTCGTTACTCCCCGCTGCGCGGAATGGCGAAGCGGTAGCCGCGGCCGCGCACGGTCTCGATCGGCTTCATCGCGCCGTCCGGGTCCAGCTTCTTGCGCAGGCGACCGATGAAGACCTCGAGCACGTTGGAGTCGCGGTCGAAGTCCTGCTGGTAGATGTGCTCGGTGAGGTCGGCTTTGGAGACCAACTCGCCGGCATGCATCATCAGGTACTCCAGCACCTTGTACTCGTAGCTGGTCAGATCGACGTTGGTGCCGGCGACGCTGACCGTCTGCGCGGCCAGGTCCAGCATGACCGGTCCGCATTCCAGGGTCGGCTTGCTCCAGCCCGCGGCGCGGCGCACCAGCGCGTTGAGACGCGCCAGCAGTTCCTCGACATGGAACGGCTTGACCAGGTAATCGTCGGCGCCCTGCTTGAGGCCTTCGACCTTGTCCTGCCAGCTCGAACGCGCGGTGAGGATCAGCACCGGGAATTTCTTGCCTTCGTCGCGCAGCGCCTTGATCAGCTCCATGCCCGACATCTTGGGCAGGCCGAGGTCGATGATGCCGAGGTCGAACGGGACTTCGCGGCCCATGTACAGGCCTTCTTCGCCGTCCTGGGCGGCGTCCACCGCGAAGCCTTCCCGCTTCAGGCGCGCGGCCAGAGTCTCGCGCAGCGGTGCTTCGTCTTCGACCAACAGAATTCGCATGGGCACTCCCTTATCAGTCGACCGCGCCGGAGGGCGCGACCTCTACGCCAGAGGTTAGTCGTTGTCGTTGTCGTCGCCGCGTGTACGGCCGCCGTCGTCGCGCCGGTTGCGGGCCTGCTGCGGGTCGTCCATGTAGATGCGGACCCGGCCGCTGGGGTCGACGACCTTGACCCGATTGACGTCGCGGCCGTCGAACGGCACGCGCTCGGCGCTCAGGACCTGGCCGCCGCCGCTTTCGCGTTCGACGCGGCGTACAGCATCGGACAACGCGCGGTGGCCCTCGTGCCGGTCATGGCCGTCGTCGCGCTCGCGGCGCTCCTGGCCCTGACCCTGGCCCCGGCCGCCCCGCTCCTGGGCCCAGGCGTCGCCGGCCCCGACCGCGAGAGCGGCGAGCAGCAGCGATGCCATGAGGCGGGCGGGCAGGATGTTCATGGGGACTCGAAGGGCAACGTGACGGAACAATAGCGCACGGGCGCTGGATGAGGTGGCATTCTCGGAACGGAGCGGTGAATCCGGTCTGAACTTTTTCTTCACGTTCCAGCCGCCATTCAGACCGGTGCGCGCGGCGACCGGCGCGGCCCGCGGTCGAAACCGTTCGGTACTGAAATTGCGCGCCGGTGGCTACGGCCTGGCAGGCCCGCCCCGCCGCGTTATCAGGCTCGCGGTCGCGCCGGCGCGCTGCGCCGGGTCCGGCCTCAGTAGATCTCGCCCACGCAGCAGCGCAGCGAACCGCCGCCGGCCTCGATCGCGTCCAGCTCGACCGCCGCGACGGCGAAACCGGCCCGATCCAGCGCGGCGCGGCTGGCCGGGCTCAAGGCCGCGGCGGCCGCGGCGCTCATCCAGACCCGGTCCTGGGACAATGCGATCGCGTTGCCGGCGAAGGCGGCGTGCTCGGCCGGGCTCAGTTCGATCGCATGCGGGCCGTAGACCCGGGCGATGGCGGCGGCCGCGGCCGGGTCGGCGAAGCCGCCGGGGCAGATCAGGGCGGCGCGGCCCGCCAGCACCGCCAACACCACGTTGGTGTGGTATTCGCCGGGCGCCAGATCGAACAGCAGGGTCGCGCGCAGGCCCAGGGCCTCGTGCATCAGGCGCGCGCCGTCGGCGTCGCAGCGCTCGGACAGACCGCAGTAGCCCAGCCCGCGCGCGCGGTCGATCACCAGCGCGCCGGTGAGCTCGCAGGGGTGCGGCTGGGTCGACAGGTCGATCTCGGCATAGCCCAGCACTTCGCGGAAGAAGCCGCGGATGTCGGCGCGCTCGGCTTCGCGCTGGCGCACCGGGTGGCGCATGCGCCCGATCAGGGTCCGGCCGGGCGCGGTCGCATAGACGTTGTTCGGGAACAGCGCGTCGGGCGTGTCCGGGTCGCCGGCGAAGCAGATTGTCGGCAGCAACGCCGACAGCGCGCGCTGCAGCTCACGGTGCTGGGCGCTGGCGCGGCCCGGATCGAAGCCCTCGGCCGCGGCCATGTAGCGGTTGTCGCCGGCCGACTGCTCGGCGCGGGCGAAGCCGTCGGGCGCGACCAGGAACGCGGCACGCGCCGTAGCCGGGCCGAAATCGGCCGCGCAGGTCTGGGCGACGGCGAGGAAGGCGCCGGTGTCGCGGGTGATCATGCGGCGTCGGCCTGGGCCTCGGTCGGCGCCAGGGCGCGCTCGATCAGCGACCAGTCCGCGCCGGGCCGGTGCGAGCCCTCGCTGAGCACCTGGCGGAACGCGCGCCCGCCGCGCTCGCCGTGGAACAGGCCGAGCAGGTGGCGGGCGATGTGCTTGAGGTAGACCCCGCGCGCCAGCTGGTCTTCGATATAGGGCCGCAGGCCGCGCAGCAGCTCGGCGCGGCTGCGCAGCTCGCCACCGAACCAGGCCACGTCCAGGCGATGCAGCAGATAGGGGTCGTGATAGGCCGCGCGGCCGAGCATCGCGCCGTCGCTATGGGCCAGGTGCGCACCCGCGTCCTCGAAACTGGCGATGCCGCCATTGACGATCACCTGCAGCTCCGGATGGTCCTGCTTCAGGCGGTAGGCCCAGTCGTAGCGCAGCGGCGGCACCTCGCGGTTCTCCTTCGGCGACAGGCCCTTGAGCCAGGCGTTGCGGGCGTGGACCACGAACAGGCCGCAGCCGGCCGCGGCGACGCGCTCGATGAAGGCCAGGAACACCTCGTAGTGCTGGTCGTCGTCGACCCCGAGCCGGCACTTCACCGTCACCGGCACCTCGCAGGCCGCGACCATGGCCGCGACCGACTCGGCGACCAGCTCCGGCTCGCGCATCAGGCAGGCGCCGAAACGCCCGGCCTGGACCCGGTCGGAGGGACAGCCGCAGTTGAGGTTGATCTCGTCGAAGCCGTGCTCGGCGCCGATCCGCGCCGCCTGCGCCAACAGCGCCGGCTCGCTGCCGCCCAATTGCAGGGCCACCGGATGCTCGACCGGGTCCATCGCCAGCAACCTGTCGCGGTCGCCGTGGATCACCGCGTTGGCGTGGACCATCTCGGTGTACAGCCGCGCATGCGGCGCCAGCGCGCGGTGGAAGACCCGGCACTGGGTGTCGGTCCAGTCCATCATCGGGGCGACGGAGAGGCGCAGTTGCGCGGGCGGGATGGCGGGCGGGGCGGTCATTGGGGGCATTGTAAGGGGTGGGCTATCAAAGCCCGAATCGAGCTGCCCTATTTGCCGGGTGAGGCTTCATTCGGAATGCACCTGGCCCCTTAATTCGGCCCCACTGATTCACCAAGTCACGACGAACGAACTCACATCGACATTGCGGGACCGCCCTGAGAAGGCGGGTTCTGACTTCTGGTCAGCGCTTCTTGTCGCTGCCGCTGCTGTTCCTCAGCTTGAGTCTGCCGCATGACTTCCACTTGCTGGTAACGCTGCTCCGCGGGCTGGGAGAGCGCCTCCGCAATCGGCATATGGGCACGATTTTGGAAAGGATCCGCAGACACGTTGCCGCCCATGCGCTGGACGAGCAACAACTCGCCTGCGGCGTATCGCTCGGTCTTCTGGTTCAATCCGATCCATATGTCGTCGCCAGGCCGGAATTCTTTCTCTACCGCCATCGCCAGCGCACTGGCGCTCAACCGTTCGCTTTGCTCGTCCCAAGGCTTGTCGACTTGCCGATCGAGGTCACGTACGCCGGCACGCACCTTCTCCAGTAGGGCGTTTTCTGGATGATCAGGATCTTCGGGGCTGCGACGCTGTGATGGCGCGGAAGGCGCAACCGGCACGTATTGATGGTCTTGTGTCGGACTGACGCTTCTGTCTTGCGTGTGATCGAAGTGGTGTAGCGCCGCCGGCGTCTGGCTGCTGTCGTAGTACGGCTGCGGCGTCTTATTGATTCCGAGATTGATGCCTTCCTTCTCCAGCAGCTCTTCGCTGATGCGGGCGCTAGCCATGTTGATCGTCATCTGCGGCATCACGCCATTGACCTGGTTGGCGTAACGCCTTTCAACACCAGCAACCATTTCAACAGCGAAGGCTCCGTAATAGTTTGGATAGTCGGAGGTCCCTTTTTCGCCGATACCGAGCGAACGTTGCCAAGACTGTGCGTGTGCATGATCCGGCTTGTTGAAATAGTGCTGCCCCATAGCGGTGATATTGCCGGGAGACATTGATAGCGTGCCGTCCTGATTGAAAGCCAGCCCGGGAAGGGGACGAGCCTTGAGGTTGGTTACGGCGGGGTCTTGTTCGATGAAGTCCTTCACCCGGTCGCTCAGGGTTCTCAGCATCAAATCCAGCTCCTGGGCGAGCGGCTGAATCTGCTTCTGCCGGCTCAACAGCGCGTTCCAACCCCCGATCTCCGCCTTGGCTTCGTCCACTCGGCCAGCCTGGATGTAGTTGCTGACCGGCACCGTGTAGTCGTGAATCGCTTGAGCGCTCTTTGCGATGGCGACCGAGTCCGTGTAGAACGTCCTGAATGCCTGTTGCTTGTCGCGGTGATTGAAGCCGTGCTGAATTTCGTGACCAAGCACGAAGGTCATATCGTCGGCATCGAAATGCCCCTGCGGGTTTGTAGTCGTCTTGGTTTGCAGATCGCGCGGAGGCAACCGCATCGTCTTGTCGTCGCCGTTGTAGGTGCCACCAGCTGCGAAACCTGGGGCGATCAGGTCGAAATGCTCCAGATGGGTGCGTCGATACCGATCCCCTCCATCGATGGTTGTTGCAGCCTTCTTGATCTGCTCTGCAAGAACAGGCGACTGATTGATCGTTGACTGAAGATTGTCGACCATGCCTTGGGTGACGGGGTGCGGACTATTCGCTGCATCGAGATAGGTCTTATGTCCGAACTCGATGGACATCTGCTGCATCTTTACCGTGGCCATCAAATCAGGGCTTGCCATGGTGCCTGCAGGCTGGAAACTCGACCCTGGCAAGGTGACTATTCCGCTCTGGAGGTCATAAGTACCTGCCAGGTTTGGAGCTGGATTCGCGGCCAACTGCAAGGCAAATCCTCTCAACTGGCCGGCCTGCGCCTGCTGATTCAGCTCCTGCAGTTGCTGAGCATTACCGGTGATCGCAGCTCGAAGCTGCGCCGCTTGGTCAGGCGTAATGCCGGGTTGATTGGCGAACTGCGCCAGGGCAGCTTCCAGCTGCTGATTCGGATTTGCCATCCATTGTTCCTTACGCGGCCGGCCTCACACCTAGGCTGCATACGTAATCTTGCTCGATAGGGGCTCCCGTCGACGTCATCCTGATGCCCACTTCAAGGAAGGACCCATCGTCTCTGCCATACATCCACCCCGTTCTGAATCCATTGGAAACAATCAATGGCACGCTCGATTCAAAGCGGGGTACTGAGCGAAGAAGAAAAGTAATCGGGAGAGGGCACGCAGGCGACGAGCTGCTATCGGTAAAATCAATTCCTGCGCCGTTCTTCGGATCGAATACAACCGTGTACTTGTAGCCTCCACTGAGGTCGCCAAAAGCCTCGGAGTTTCCTCGGTCAGTCGGCTCCAACTTCACCTGCATGACCTCTTGGACACGTTCGACGGTGATTTCGGAGCCGGACTTGATCTCGTTGATCAACTTGAGGAATCGATTAGCCATTTCCTCGGCGGTGGGTGCCGAATTGGCAACCGGAGCAGACTCATGCGGTGCCATATTGACGGGCTCCTTGGCGATCGTTTCGACGGGGCCGTGCGCGCAGGCGCAAAGAGACAGGCCGCAGGAGACGGCGAGCGCGATGATCGAAAGAAGAGGCGGTCTCATGAACTGTCCTTGCCTGGCTAGACGCAACGTAGGGCATCAATATGAAAGGCTCGTTAGCTGCAGAGCCCTGAGCGAAGTGAGCGGCGTTAACCTGTCTGCATCAGGCGCCGTTATCGCTACAACAAATTGTATTTAAAGATAATTTAATCGCCCCCCGATCCAATCCTCATCGGCGCCACCGGCAGCCGAATGCTTTCGGCGGGCAGCGGTAGCGCGTGGGCTCCGGTCACGGACCGAGCACGGGCGGGCATTGCGGTCGTCCATTGTCGGGGCAAGCGCACCCTGCCCAATCGAGCGACCAGCCGCGCTGTTCCAAGCCCCCCGCCATCGCGCGGGCCGTCGCGTCAGCCTGAACGGGGCCGGGTCCACAGCCGCGTCACCGCCGGCGGCGGACACTGCCCGGTGCAGGGGCCGCGACCCAGGAGGCCGCTATGAAACCGCAGACCCTCGCCTATACGCTGAGCTTCGCCGCCGCGCTCGCGGCGATATCGGCCACGGCCCAGGAAACCCCGAAGATGCGGCCGATGATGACCTCGGCCGAGAAGATCGCCACGATCGACAGCGACCACGACGGCATCGTCACCGCCGCCGAGCACGCCGCCGGCGCGCGCGCGATGTTCGAACGCATGGACGCCAATCACGACGGCAAGGTTACCGCCGCCGAAATGGATGCCGCGCACCAGGCCATGATGAGCGGCGACGGCGCCAAGAAGGCCAATGCCGACGATCCGCCGCCGAACGAGCGGCCGATGGACAACAAGAAAAAGGACTGATTGCGGCGCTATGCCCCGCGCCCGCGCCTACTCCGGCGGGTGCCAGATCATGTAGACGTCGGCGCGGGCGTAATGCGAGCCCGGCCGCGGCGCAGGGTAATGCCGGAAGCCGACGCTTTCGTAGAGCTTGAGCGCGGGCGCGAGCCGGGTGCTCGATTCCAGGAACAATTCGCGACCCCGCAGGGCGCGGAACTTGTCCAGCACGCCCCGCATCAGCAGGCGGCCGATGCCGCCGCCGCGCTGCGCGCCGTCGACCGCCATCTTGGTCAGTTCGTAGACGCCGTCGCCCTCGTACTTGAGCGCGACCGTGCCGACCGCGCGGCCGTCGCGGTCGATCGCGAACAGGATCTGGCCGCCGCCGGCGAGCAGATGGGTTTCCGGATCGCCCAGCACTTCGCGGTCGATCGGCTCTACCGCGAACCAGCGCTCCAGCCATTCCAGGTTGAGGCGGGCGAAATCGTCGCGCCACTGCGGCGCGAAATCGACGATACGGATATCGGAGGCGCGAGAGGCGTCGGTCATGCGGCCATGATACGGCCCTGCGCCAATGCGGCGACCGGACAGCGGCGGAGATCGGATCGCTTATGCAGCGGCCCGGCACCGCGCGCGACCACCGCGCAATCAGTCCTTGCCCTTGCCCTTGGCGTGCCCCTTGCCCTGCCCCTTGGCCTTCGCCTTGCCGGCCTCGTGGGCCTGCGGTGGCAGCGGGCGCTTGCTCTTGACCGTCGGCCGGTTCGGGAAATCACGACGCAGCTCGGCGTCGATCGCGATCGGGCGGCCCCAGCGGTCGTAGGTCGGCACGAAACCACGCTTGAGGCGATGGAATTCCGGCGAACCGGGCTTCAGCCCCAGCCGCTGCGCGACCGCGCCCCAGCCCTCGCCATGGCTGCGCTCCCACTCGTCGACCACGTAGCGGCAGGGACGACCGAGCACCTGCGCGATCGCGCAAGCGTAGTAGACGTCGCCCGGCGCCCAGCGCCGCGTCGCCAGCAGTTCGGACACCAGCTCGCGCGGCGCGCCGTAATTGCGCACCATCTCGTCCACGAAGGGTTCGCGGTAGCGGTTGCCGTAACGGTTCACGTCGCTCAGCCAGGTATCGACCCAGGCGTCGCCGCTGCGCGGATCCCAGCCGAAGGCGAAATCCTGGGCCCAGCTCTGGCCAATGCCGAGCACCGCCGCGATCGACGCCACCAGGGCGAGCAGGCGCACCCGCACCGGGGAGCGCGGCGAACTATTCGACGGCGGCGCGATGCTGCGGTCCATGCTCAGCGCGAAATCACGAATTTGCCGAAGGCCACGCCCAGGTCCCAGCCCTCGCCCTTGCCGGCCAGGGCCAACGAGACTTCGCCCTTGGTCATGACCTGGGCCTTGCTGGACTTGACCGCGCCGGCGTGGGCCTCGGCGGTGGCATACGTGCCCAGGATCTCGGAGATGTTATGGACGCCGGAGAATTCGCCGACCCCGTTCTCGATCCGCGACTTGCCCACGGTGAGGCCGCCGCCCTTGGCGCTGATCTTGACCGCCATGCTCTGGCCGTTGCTGCACTGGACGGTGCCGCTGCCGGAGGAGGTCTTGTAGAACACAGACCAGCCCGACATGTTGAAGTGGAGCTTGCAGTCGACGTTGCCCGCGGCCTGCGCCGCCGGGGCCCAGGTGGAGGCGAGGCCGGCGACGGCCAGACTGGCGCACAGCAGCAGCGATTTCATGACGGGACGACTCCTTGCGGGCAGGGCCGCAGGCTAGCACCGAACGCGGCGCGCGGCAGCAGAAACGGCGACGGCACCGCGGGGAGCGGTGCCGCCGCCGGTGGCGGTCAATCGTCGTAGCGACGGCGATCGTAGCGGTAGTCGCTACGGCCGTCGTAGTAACGGTTGTCGTAGCGATTGTCGTAACGGCGGCCGTAGCGGTCGTCGTAACGCGGGTCGTAGTACTCGGTCCGGCACTTACCGTACCTGTTGCAGGTCACGCGCTGGCGGCTGTGCTGGTTGCGATAGCCGTAGGCGTTGCCGTACGGGGGCTGCGAGTAGTAGTTGCGGCGCGGCACGTTACGGTAATAGGTCGGACGACCGTAGCGGTCGCGGACCACGATCAGGCGATCGTCGTAGCCGTAGTTGCCGTAGCGGTAGTACGGGGTGTTGCCGCGGATGATCACGTCGGCCACATCGACGATCACGCGAGCCAGGTCATCGTTGCTCTGCGCCACCGCCGGAGCCGGCGTCATCGCGACCACGCCGAAGCCGGCGGCCACTACCACCGGGGCGAGCCATCGGGACAGTGCGGTCATGTCGTTCTCCTCAACGCCTGCACCATTGCAGGCATGGGCAGACGATGCGACCGCGACGGTGAACGACTTCCTAATTTTCCGGGCCCGGCCCGGAATCGCTCAGCCGGCGTTGGGAATAATGCCGGCCGCTGTTCAGGTGGAGGCGGCGCGGGCCAGTTCGCGCACCGCCTGGGGCAGCGCGGCGGCGCCGTCGACGCGACGCAGGCGCGGCGCATCGGCGGCGATCTCGGCCTCGTTCTCGTGCGCCCAGGTCACGTGGTAGGGCATATGGATGCCCCAGCCGCCGAGCTCCAGCACCGGCGCGATGTCCGAACGCAGCGAGTTGCCGATCATCACGAACTGATCCGGCGCCAGACCGAATTCGTCGAACAGGCGCGCGTAGGTCGAGACGTCCTTCTCGCTGACGATCTCGATGCGGCGGAACAGTTCGGCCAGGCCGCATTGGCGCACTTTGGATTCCTGGTGGAACAGGTCGCCCTTGGTGATCAGCACGACGTCGTACTCGGCTGCGATCGCGCGCACCGCCTCGGGAATGCCGGGCAGCAGTTCGACCGGATGCCGCAGCAGGTCCTTGCCCAGGCCGACGATGCGATGCAGGTGGGCTGCGCTGATGCGCTCGCCGGTGATCTCGACCGCGGCCTCGATCATCGACAGCACCATGCCCTTCACGCCGTAGCCGAACAGCGCGATGTTGCGCTTCTCGACTTCGTACAGGTGCGCCTGCACGCCGGCGTCGTGCAGGTCGACGTAGGCGCCGACGATGCGCTCGAAGTCGAGCTGGGCCTGGTCGAAGTAGTCCTGGCTGCGCCAGAGCGTGTCGTCGGCGTCGAAGCCGACCAGCCGGATGCCGGCCGCGTGCGTGGAATTCATCCGCGCATTATGCCGCGCTGCGGGTCCGCCCAAAACAGCGGATAGAAGCGGCCCGTAAAAACAGGAAGGGCGGCCCTAGCCGCCCTTCCTTCCGCAGGGAGTCCACACCCCTTGGTTTCGAACCCGATCAGCCGCCGTGCTTGGCCGGCTTGCCGCTCTGCGCCTTGGCCACGTAGGCCTTGTATTCGGCGGCGGTCAGCGAACCGTCGGCATTGGAGTCGGCCTTGTCGAAGACCTGGCCCAGCGCGGGCACCGAGGACGCCTCGGTCTTGCTCAGATTGCCGTCCTTGTCGGCGTCGACGTCGCTCCAGCTCTTCTTCTGCGGCGCGGCGGCGGTCGCGGTCGCCGCTGCCGGTTCGCTGGCCTGGGCGGCGTCGCCGGCGGTGGTAGCCGCAGTAGCCGCCGCGTCGGCGCTCTGTTCGGTCGGCGGAGCCTGTTCGGCCTGCTGCGCGAACGCGAGCGGAGCCGACAGAGTGGCGACGAGGGCGAAGGCACCGATCAGCGACTTGCGGGACAGGTTGTTCATGCGTTCTCTCCTGGATAGATGTGTTGCGCGGATGTCAGAAAGCTTGGGGGCCACCGCACGACTGCACCTTGCCGGTGCGCATCTGAACCGATCTCAGGCACGAAGCGTTAAAGCTACGTTCGCTTAACCACACTTGCCGCGAATGACGTTAGGACCGTCCGCCGAAACGCGTCAAAACGTGACGCAGGACGGCCTTGCGCAGGCTTGCGCTATGCGGCGATTGGCTGAACACAACACAACCTTTACGAAAATCGTAGGTCGATGGCGTTTTGGCGCGCATTTCTCGACGCACTGACATCCGCCACGAACGACTGCGCCGAGATGTCGCGCTGAATGCATGGATTGCGCGGCGTACTCAGCGGTCGCCGGCCTCGAAACGCAGGTCGTGCGCGAGTCCGGGCGCGAAGGTGGTCAGACAGCGCGCGGCTTCGTCGCCCAGCGCCGCGCGATCGGCCTTGGACAGCCGCGCGAACGGCACGATCGTGATGGCCGCCGTGTCCTTACCGCGCTCCATGCTCCAGGTACCGCGCACGAAGCCGTCGATCAGGATCGTCGCGCGCACGATGCCGTTGCGGGTGAAGATCGTCGGCTTATGGCGCTCTTCGAAGATGCGGCTGCGCTCGGCATGGGCGAGCAGGACGTTGTCGAAGTCCGCGAGCAGGCGCGGCGGCACCGCTTGCCCGGCATCGGGCAGGTCGAGGTCGATGGGATCGAACAGCTCGTTACCGTGGACGTCGCGGTAGGCGCGCAGCCGCGGACGCAGGCGCGCCACGATCGCGCGCACGCCCTGCAGGCCCGACCAGGCCGCGATGTCCTTTACCGAGGCCGGCCCGAACGCGGCGAGATAGCGCAGCACCATGGCGTCGGCGGCATCGTCCGTGGACAAGGGCTGGCCGAGCCAGTCCGCGGCCGGCGCGAAGGTCGCCGCCTGGTGCGAATCCCATACCCCGGCCGGCGGCACGTGGATCAGCGGCTCGACGCTGCGCACCCAACGCGCCATCGCCGCGGCATCGCGATCCGGCCACCGCTCCCGCAGCAGCGGCCCGAGCGCGGTCGCGCTGAGCGGCTTGCGTGCGAGCAGCGCGCGCCCGGCCGCATTCAAGGCGTCCAGGTCCATGTCGTGTACCGCACGTCCCTGATCGCTCTGCAGGGACAGGCGCCGCAAGACGGGCTGCAGGGTCGCGCGCCAGGCCAGGTAGTCGCGCGCGCTCACCAGATGCAGGGTGCCGCGCATCATGGTCGCGCGCACCACCTGCCGCGTTTGCATGAGTTCGGTCAGATCCTCGGGGCGGAAAGCCGTCAGCCGTGTCCAGAGGCCCAGGTACGGTGGATTCGGCGCCTGTCCCTGCAGGCCGCCGAGGCGCTCCACCATCGCCAAGGCCGATTCCGACGAAGGCTGCAGCAGGGCCTGTCGATGCAGCAGGGCGCGATTGAGCGCGCGCGGATCGAGCGTGTCGCTACCGGAGCCGCGTGCGGCGGCGGATTTCCTTGCGGGCATGGTCGTCGCTGTGGTTTTACGTATGACGAACGATAGCCCGAACGACGGCAAACGTGGCTTCACCGCTGCGATGCGATCGGCCCTGCGGGCGAAAGCCGGATGGTCGCCCTCGCGCGATGACGAGCAAGCACCCTGCGGGCGCCGCGACCGACGCTTAGGCTTCGTCTTCTCCGCTTACGGCGACTTGCGGCTCGCCGTCTTCGTCGACCGCGACGGCGACGACGATGGGCCGGCAGCAAACCTGGCAGTCCTCGATGTAGTTCTGATCGCCGGCCGAGAGATCCATCATCAGGCTGATCGTCTCCCCGCAATACGGGCAGGTCACGTCGACAAAAGGTTGCATGGCCATGGCTATCGTCCCTCGCCGCTAGACGCAATGGGTCTGCAGCGCTTCGCCCGCAGCGTTTGCCGCCACGTTCACGGCTTGGCCTTGGGCAAGGTCTGGTCGGCCGCGGGCACCAGCAGCGTTTCGACCGGCTCGCCGGGGTTATGGCTGCGGATGCGGAACTCGCCCGCGTCGAGCTTTAGGATGTCGGTCGGATACGACTGCCCTTCCTCGATCAGGGTCAGCTTGCCGGCGTCGAACTTCCATTGCCCGTACAGCGGCGTGCCGCTGTCCGAATCCACGACCAGCGTGCCATCCGCCAGGAAGGCGTACGTGGTGCCGGCCTCGACCGCGGAGGAATCCTTGACCTGCCAGACCTTGCCGACGAAGGCCTCCGGAGCGATCGTCGCGCTGGGCGCCGGCGCGGCGGCGACCGGCGTCGGGGTGTCGGTGGACATCGCCGGCTGGGTCGAGGTGTCGGCGGTGGTCTGGGTCTCGGCCGGCGTCGGCGCTTCGGGTGCCGGTGCCGGCTTGCAGGCCGCAAGCGTCAGTGCGGCGACGGCGGCGAGTGCGTAGGCGGAATACTGCGTGCGCATGCGGGGCTCCGTGTAATGCGGTATCGAATCGAACAGACATTAACACCGCACCGTTAAGGCGAAGCGCAGGCGCGACGCCCGTCACATGGCGGTAACCCGGCCGCGCCCAAGCTCGTGGCGACGGCCGGGCGGGAACGCGCGAGGAGCGCGTTCGCTCCGGTCGCCACCCGCACGGTGCGCGGCGTGGCGATGCGCACCTGACTCCGCGTCAGGAGGAAGCATGAAGATCCGACACGTGTTCAGCACGCCAGATCTGAACAGCGCCCAGGCCGCGATGAACGCCGCACTGGAAGCCGGTGTGAACGACGACGACATTCTGTTGATCGCGCGCTCGGACATCGAGCTGGCGTCGATCCCCAACGAACGCAGGGAAGCCGACACCGACCTGATGCCCGCCGCGCTGCGCGGGGCCGGCATCGGCGGCGCCGCGGGTCTGGCGGCAGGCCTGGCGGTGGTCGCGGCGACGCCGATCGCGCTGACCCTGGCCGGCGCGGCCGCGGCGGCCATGGCCGGCGCGATGGTCGGCTGCTGGGCCTCGGCCTTGGTGGGCTCGTCGCTGCCGGATCCGATCCGGCGCAAGTTCCATGATGAGATCGAAGCCGGACGCATCCTGGTCGTGGTCGACGGCAGCAAGGAACTGCTGACCGCGGCCGAACCGCGCATCGTCGCCCAGAGCGGCGCGATTCCACTGCCCTTCGAAGCGCACAAGGCCGCGGTGGCCTGAAGCCGACTCACCGGCCTGGGCCGCAGCGCTCAGCGCTTCTTCGCACCGCGCTTGGGCTGGGCCGCCAGGGCGAGGCGGTAGTTTTCGTGCAGGGCCTGGACTTTGGCGATGTAGGCCTGGGTCTCGCGATACGGTGGCACGCCGCCGTAGCGGGCGACCACGCCGATGCCGGCGTTGTAGGCGGCAGCGACCAGGGTCAGGTCGCCCTTGTAGCGCCGGATCAGTTGCTTGAGATGCCGCGCGCCGGCGTTGATCGAATCCTCGGCCGAGAACGGATCAACCACACCGTACTCCTTGGCCGTGGCCGGCATCAGCTGCATCACGCCCTGCGCCCCCTTGGGCGAAACCGCCGCGGCGTTGAAGCCGCTTTCGGCGTGGGCGATCGCGCGCAGCCAGGCATCGTCGACGCCGGTGGCCTTGGCCGCGGAGCGGAACTGCGCGGCGTACTTGTCCAGTTGCGGCTTGCCGACCCGGCCCAGACCGACATGCGCGGGCTCGCCCGGCGGCGTTTCCACCATGAACGACAGGACCTTGACCGAACCGGGCAGATTGCGCGTGCTGTAGACGGTCTTGCCGTCCTGCTGGCGTTCGTAGAGCGTGCCGCTGATCACGCCCATCGAGCCCCACAGGTTGGGCACCTTGGCGACGTTGTCGTCGAACTCGCGCACCTCGCAACGCGAGCCCGGCTCCGGCGCAGTCGCCAGGCTGACCGTGCCGTCGCGTCCGACGCAGCGATAGACCTTGCGCGCGTGCGCGCTGCCGGCCACGCCCAGGGCGAGCGCGGCCCCCAGCGCCAACACCGCCGGCAGGGGCGCGCGCGTCTTAATGCGCGGCCGCCTCGGTGGATTGGATCGCGACCACGCGCACGTCGACGGCCTTGCACTCGTTGTCCTTGCAGATGCCGTTGATCCAGGCCTCGCCGTTGCCGAACATCACGCCCTTACCGCTGACGGCGAGCTCGGCGTATTTCTGCTCGGACACGACTTTGGCGATCGCCGGGGTCACGATCTTGTCGTAGGCGGCGACGAACGCAGCGGCGTCCTTGATCTTGGTCGGCTTGCCATCGGCGGTCGCGCTGAACGGGTAGTCGACCATCCTGGCGACCGCGGCCGCATCGCGCGCGGCGACCGCTTTCTGGAACGCGCGGATCGCCGGTTCGTAGATGGCCGGATCGCCGAGTACTTCTTCGATCGACTGGTTGACCTGGGCGCTGCCTTCGTCGCTGGCGGGCGCGGCCGGCACGGACTCGATTGCGGCCGGAGCCGGCGTAGCGGCGGTCCCCGGCTCAGGCGCGGGCGCCTCGGGGCTCGCCGGCGCGGTCGCCGGCGCGGGCGTGGCGGCCACAGGCGCAGCGGTGTCGGTCGGCGCCGGCTTGCAGGCGGCCAGCAGTACGACGGCAGCGGTCAGGATCAACGCTCTCATTCGGGTCCATCTCCTTGGGGGCGGCCGCCCGGCGGCGGCACGAGGCGTGCGGATAGTAGCGCCGCGGCCGTGATTTCCGGCCTAACGGACGCACAACCGGTGTCGGCGGTCGCGATACGGCGGGTCCGCGCTGGATTCGCGGCGTCCGACTGGGGCACTCTGGCCCTCACCTTCCCGCCGGGTGATGCCTTGGAACCGTCCTCGTCGTCTTCGTCCGATCGCCGCGGCGCGCCGCCCGCCGACGCCGCTCCCGCCCCGCTGCGCGCGGTCAGCCGCTGGCAATTGCTGGGCCTGTCGATCAACGACGTCGTCGGCAGCGGTATCTATCTGTTGCCGGCGACCGCGGCCGCGCTGCTGGGTCCGGCCAGTCTGTGGGCGGTGCTGCTGGCGGGCGCGGCGGTCAGCCTGCTGGTGCTGTGCTACGCCCAGGCCGCGAGCTACTTCGACCAGCCCGGCGGCGGCTATCTGTACGCACGCGAAGCATTCGGCGCCTTCATCGGCTTCGAGGTCGGCTGGATGCTGCTGCTCACCCGCATCGCCACCGCGGCGGCGCTGAGCAACGGCCTGGCCGAGGCGGTCGCGCATTTCTGGCCGGGCGCCGCTGCGGGCCCGGGGCGCATCGCGGTGGTGGTCGGCTCGCTGGCGCTGCTGGTCGTCATCAACATGGTCGGTGTGCGTACCGCCGCGCGCGCCGCGGTGCTGCTGGCCATCGCCAAGCTGCTGCCGCTGTTCCTGTTCGTGGCGATCGGCGCCGTGCATTTCGATGCCGGCCTGGCCGACGCCGCCGGCGCGCTGCCCGGCGATGCGATTCCCTTGCGCAACCTCGGCCAGGCGGCCTTGCTGCTGCTGTTCGCCTACGCCGGGTTCGAAAACCTGCCCGCCGCCGCGGGCGAATACCGTAACCCGCGCCGCGACATTCCCTTCGCGCTGCTGACCATGATCGCCTCGGTCACCGCGATCTATTTCGCGGTGCAATGGGTCGCGCTGGGCACCCTGCCGGGGCTGGCCGAATCCAAGGCCCCACTGGCCGACGCGGCCGCGCGCTTCGGCGGCTGGTGGCTAGCCCTGGCCCTGACCGTCGGCGCCAGCGTTTCGATCCTGGGCACCAACAACAACACGGTGATGATGGCCCCGCGCTACCTGCTCGCGCTGGCTGCCGATGGTTACGGCCCGCGCGCGCTGGCCGCGATCCATCCGCGCTTCCGCACCCCGGTGGTCGCCATCCTCGCCATCGGCCTGGTATCGCTGGCCTTGGCGCTGTCGGGCTCGTTCGTGCAACTGGCGCTGCTGTCGGTGGTGTCGCGGCTGTGCACCTACCTCGGCACCGCCGTGTCCGTGCTGGTGTTGCGCCGCCGCCATGGGGATCGCGCCGAAGCGCTGCAGCTGCCGGGTGGGCCATTGATTCCGATTCTGGCGACCTTGCTGTCGCTGGGTTTGCTGGCCAGTGCGAGCGCGCAGAACCTGATCGCCGCCGCCATCGCGCTGGCGGTGGGCGCAGTGGTTTATCTGCTGCGGCGAAAGCCGGAAGCCGGATCGCGGAACGCCTGAGGGTCCCCCGCTTCCAGCGAAAGCAGAAGACGGACACAACCGCATCTCGCCAGGAAGAACCCCGGCCGGAGCCGGGGTTCTTCGCCAAAGCGGTCGTTCAGCGCGCGCCGCCGCAGCTGGCGTTGGCGCACACGTTGCGTTGCTCCAATGCCCGATCCACGCCGCTCTTGTTGGCGCGGTTACGCGCGGAGTCGCGTTCGGCCTGGCGCTGCGCCACGGTCTTGCACACGCGCTCCACCCGATTGCTGCCCATGGCTTTGACGCGCTCGCAGACCATTCGCTCCTCGCCGCTGCGTTGCGGCGCCGCTTCGATCCAGGCCAGGGTTTCGCTGGCCTGACTGCGCTCGGCGGCGCTGAGGTCCTCGTAGCTGCGACCTTCCAGCAACTTGAACAGCGCGTCCTGGCGCGCCGACACTTCGCGGCGGGCGTCGGCCGGAAGGCCGCCGTAGCGGCCGGCACCGGTATCGAGATCGCTGCGGATCCGCTGCTGTTGCGCGACCACCGCAACCGGGTCGAACGTGGCCGCATCCTGAGCGGCGGCGATGGGCGCGACGGACAAGGCCGCGATCAGAATCAAACTCAAACGAATTGCGCGCATGGTTTCCTTTGCCTGCTGAGAGGCCGGACGACCGGTCGCGCCCGTCTCGTGTGTATGCGGGCGCGCGCGTCCACGGTCGCCCACGCCGGCGCGCGTGAGCGGCCGGCGCGATCGATGCTAAGGGAGCTAGCGAGTGCGCCGACGCGTCAACGCGATGCCGCCAAATTCGGACAAGTCGCTCAGGTGGCGTTGTCCATGGCGGCTTCCGTCATTGCGGCACGGACTGCGGCAAGGCCATCAGCTGCAGCTGCAGGTCGTAGAGAATCTCATCGTCGTCGGGCAGCCAGGCGTCGCTCTCCTGGCCGCGGTAGTGACGATGGAAGGCGCGGCGGGCAGCGGCGGGATCGCTCAGGTCGTAGCCGATCGTGCGCAGGGCGGCCCAGCGGTCGAAGCCGGGCGGCACGGCGGCGCGTTGCGCACGCGGCCACAGGCCGTAGCCGGCCTCGGCCAGGCGCTGCCAGGGAAACAGCGCGCTCGGGTCGTGCTTGCGCGTAGGTGCGATATCGCCGTGGCCGATCACCAACTGCGGCGGAATCGACAGCCGCCGGGTGATGTCCTGCAGCAGTTGCAGCAGGGTCTGGATCTGCGCTTCGGCGAACGGCGCCGCACCGTCGTTGTCGAGCTCGATACCGATCGAGGCCGAGTTGAGGTCCTCGATGCCGGCCCAGGTCGCCGCGCCGGCATGCCAGGCGCGGTCCTGTTCCGACACCAATTGGTACAGGCGGCCGTCGGCGCCGATCAGGTAATGCGCACTGACCCGGCGCTCGGGATCGCGCGCGCTGAGGACGCGCAAGGCGCCCTCGGCGCTGTCCATCTCGGTGTGGTGCAGCACGATCAGCTGCGCCCGGCGCGGGCCGTAGTTGGGCGAACCGCGCCATTCGGCGAGCGGGTTGCGCATGGGCGCGCTTGCGCAGGCGCACAGGCCGGCGAGCAGCAGCCCCACGCACACCGAGCGCAGCCAGCGCGCCGCGTTCACAGCAGCTGCGCCGCCGACGTTTTCACAGACGACCTTTCCAGGATCGGATAACGACTGCACTGTCGCGCCTCTGATTGCATCGCCGGCGGATCGTCGCACGATAGCCGCATGCAGGCGAGCCGGGGCCTGCGAATCCACGACTATGGCGGCCTCCGGCGCCCACCTGTCGCGGCCTTCGGCCAGGACGCGCACAGGCCACGGTTCCGGAGGCCGCCACCTCGATGGCGGCGGCGCCTTGGCGGATCGGGGCAGTGCGATTATTCGGCGGACGCGTTCGGCTCCGGCAGCGCCGCGGGCGCCGGCCGGCGGATCTGCCGGCGCAGGCCGATGCCGTACACCAGGTAGTAGCCGACCAGGGTCGCGGCGATCGCCATCGTCAGCGGGCTGGTCTGGGTCATCGGCATACCACCGGAGAACGCGCCGCCGGCCCAGCGCCAGGCCAGGCGCCCGATCAGCAGCAGCGACAGCGCGCCGCCGATCCAGGGGTTGGGCGTGTAGTACGCCGCCTTCAGGCAGGGCTCGACATGGGTATGGCGCAGCGCGAACACGCCGATGGCGGCGCCGATCAGGCTGCCCGCGAGCACGCCCGGCCACACATGCGGCAGCATGACCGCGCCGAAGATCAGCGCCAGCATCGCCACGCTCAGGATCGTCAGGCGCACCAGCGCGCGCGTCGGCCGATAGGCCTGGCGGCCGAACTGGCTGCGGATGCGGCGGTAGTACAACCATCCGATGCCCGCGGTGGCGAGGATCGGAGTCATGGCAGGCAGTGTCATTTGCATGGCGGCGCTCCTGGATTCAGGCGCACTTTGCGCCGGCGCCGCCGCCGCGGATAGGTGCCGGAGGTAACTTTCTGCGTGCGCCGCTAGCCGGCCTTGATCTTGTGGCCGCCGAACTCGTTGCGCATCGCCGCCAGCAGCTTGTCGGCGAACGAATCGCTCTCGCGCGAGCGCAGCCGCTCCAGCAGCGAGGCAGTGATCACCGGCGCGGCCACGTCCAGGTCGATGGCCTCGGCGACGGTCCAGCGGCCCTCCCCGGAGTCCTCGACATAGGGCGCGATCCCCTCCAGGGCCGGGTTCTTGCCCAGCGCGTCGGCGCCCAGGTCCAGCAGCCAGGACCGCACCACGCTGCCGTGCCGCCAGATCTGCGCGATCTGGTGCAGGTCCAGATCGAAGCCGGGTTTGCGCTGCATGATCGCGAAGCCCTCGGCATAGGCCTGCATCAGGCCGTACTCGATGCCGTTATGGACCATTTTGGTGAAATGCCCGGCGCCGCTGGGACCGACCCGGCCCCAACCGCGGTCCGCCGCCGGGGCCAGGGTTGCGAAGATCGGCCGCAACCGCTCCACCGCGGCCTCGTCGCCGCCGATCATCAGGCTGTAGCCCTCGGCCAGGCCCCAGATGCCGCCGCTGGTGCCGGAATCGACGTAATGCAGGCCTTGCTGGGCCAGCAGGGTCGCGCGCCGCATCGTGTCCTTGTAGTTCGAGTTGCCGCCGTCGATCACGCTGTCGCCCGGCGCCAGCAAGGGCAGCAACTGGGCAAGGGTGTCGTCGACGATCTGTCCGGCCGGCACCATCAGCCATACCGCGCGCGGCGCCGGCAGCGCCGCGACCAGTTCCGCCAGCGACGCCGCCGCCGCGATGCCGCGCGTCGCCGCCTGCTCGCGCGCCGCGGCTCCGGGGTCGTAGCCCGTCACACGATGCCCGCCGCGCACCAGGCGCTCGGCCATGTTCGCGCCCATCCGGCCCAGCCCGACCATACCCAGTTCCATCGCTCGCTCCTGTTGGCGTATACCCGCAGTGTTGGCGCCCGGGCGCGCGCTTGCAACGCCGGATCGCGCAACGCAGCGGTGCGCGGCCGCTGCTGACAGGAATTGACACCGTCCTGGGCGATCATGCGCCCAGGCCCACCGAGGATGTCCCGATGACCCTGCAAGGCAGCTGCCATTGCGGCAAGACCCGCTTCGAATTGAGCTCCGCTCCCACCGAGCTGACCAGCTGCACCTGCTCGCTGTGCAGCAAGCGCGGCGCGCTGTGGGCCTACTACACGCCCGACCAGTTCCGCCTGTTGACGCCGCTGGACGACGTGGCGACCTATCGCTGGCGCAGCCGCATCATCGCCAACCACTTCTGCGACCAGTGCGGCTGCAGCACCTACACCGAAAGCCCGAGCTGGGTCGACTTCAAGCCCGACTTCGATCACCCGAAGATCGGCGTGAACGCGCGCCTGCTCGAGGGCTTCGACCTGGACGCGGTGCCGGTGACGGTGCTCGACGGCAAGAACCTGTGGTGAGCATGGCGGCGCGGCCTGGATGCCGTGCCCGCCCACCGGCACCGTCGTCGTCCCGGCGCTGAAACCCGCGATCGACGGCGCAGCTCCGGGACGACGCCTCCTACACGCCCCGCAACTATGATGAAGGCGCGCGAGCCGGCACGGGCTCGGCGCCCTACTTCCGGCGAGGTGCACATGCCCTGGACCCGCGCACAACTCGACGCCGAACTCGCCGCGCTGGAGGCGCGCCTGTCCGAGATCGAACGCGAGGCCGATCGTCACGACGTGCTGTCGCGGTTCGCCCTGTCGGCCAATCCCATCCTCGAAGCGGCCGCCGCCGACGATTACGCGCATGCGCTGGACCGGGTCCAGGCGATGCTGGCCGCGCGCGGGTTGGTGCTGGAGGACGACGGGGTCGCCGGCTAGGCGGCGCTGGCGTCGAACAGCTCGGTGCCGTAGGCGGTCAGGCGCTCCAGTAGGCCGGCCTGATTCGCGCACTCGAAAATGCGCACCCGCCGCTCGACGAAAGCCTGCGAGGCTTCCTGCATCAGGAAAGGCAGATCCTGGTCGTCGCCGACGATGTAGATCGAAGGCTTGCCCAGGATCAGCGCCCAGCCGGCCTCGTAGATCACGCTGGACACGATCTTCTTCGGATAGAACAGGATGAAGTAGCGGCTCTCGCGCAAGGCGGCCATATCCTTGCGCAGCGCCAGTTCTTCCGGATCGAAGTCCTCCATCGTCGCCATATTCATGCCGGCGTAGAACACCGAGTCGAATCCGCAGCGTTGCTTCAGGACCTCGATCATCGCCAGCACGGTGTTGCGATTCTCGGTGTACTCGGCGTCGCCGTTGTGGCCGGCCATCGCCGCGGCCACGAACACGTCGTATTTGTAGCGGTTGAGCGCGATCTCGATGCGCTCCTTGACCCACGGGTAGACATCGCTGTCGCGGTCGGCCGGCTTGACGATGGAGGTGTGCGAGCCGCGCACCACCTTGATCCGCGACGAGGTCAGGCCGATGCCCGCGCTCAGCGAATCCACCCAGCGGTCGTGGACGGCCTCCACCGCCCAGGTCGGAATCGTGGTCCTGCGCAAGGTGCTCACGCGCTCGTCCAGGGCGATGTGGTTCTCGAAGGTGTTGTTGATCTTGAGCACCAGCCTGCCGTGCGGCTGCAGCGCACGCGCGTCGAAGGACAGGGCGCTCAGCAGCCGCGGCACCCGCAGCGAACCCAGTTGCGGCGTCGCCATCAGCACCAGGCCGGCGATGCGGTTGAGCGCGTCGTGCTCCGCGGTCTCGACCAGACGATGGATCGCGGCCTTGCACAGCAGGCCGCCCATGCTGTGGCCGATCAGGACGATGCGCTTGTAGTTCTTGAGCTGGTCGCGGATCAGGTCGGCGAACACGCGCGCCTCGTCCTCCAGTTCTATCGACTTGCCCCCGCCCAAGCGCCCGGCCGCGGTGCGGTACTGGTACATGCCGATGTCGACCTGGGGCAGGTCGTCGTACAGGAACGCCGGGAAGCGGCCCCAGGTCGCGCCCGGTCCGTAGCGGCTGCCGCCCAGGCCGTGCACGAACACCAGCAGGCTGTCGTTGACGCTGGCCGGCGTGCGCTGGTGCACGACCAGCGCTTCGTCCAGCAAGCGCGGATAGTCCGAAGGGTCGGCGTATGCGTCCTGCGCCTCGCGTTTCATCGTCGTCCTCTCCATGAACGGTGCGATCCCCGGTCTTGAAGTCCAACGGCGCAGGCGCCGGCGATGGGCCAGGGCGCAGCCTGCCGCGTCCTGGCCCCGCGCCAGTTATGCGGCCAGGGCCGCGATCGCCTCAACCTCGAACAGCATCCCGTCCAGGGCCAGGCGCGGCACCGGGATCAGCGTGCATGCCGGCTTGGCGCCGGCGCCGAACGCGGCCTCGAGCTCGGCGCCGAACACGTGCAGCCGCTCCTCGCTGTGGTCGACGATCAGCACGGTGAGCTTGGCGACATCGACGGTGGCCGCGCTGGCCGACGCCAGGGCGATCTTCAGATTCTCCAGCGCCTGCCGTACTTGGTCGCGGAAGTCGGGCGACAGGCGGCCGTCCTGGGTTTCGCCGCCCTGCCCCGCGACCAGCAGCCAGCGCGCCGCGCCGCTGACGCTGGCCAGATGGGAATAGCCGTTGGGAGCGGGGTCGTACAAGGCGGCCGGATTGGAGAGGGTCAGTACCGGGGTCTGTCGGAAGCTGGTCATGGTCGTCCTGATGCGGGGAGGTGTGCTGTGCGACATGGAGACCGCGGCGGTGCGATCAAGCGCGCGCCGCGCGGCCGCCCTGGTCGGCGGATACGGAAACGACGATCCGATGTGCGCCGGCGTGACGTCGCCGGACCTCGCATTCATCGCCGCGCCGCCCGCAAAGCTCACAGCCGCGGCCGCGCCGCGTTGGTAACGACAGGCGGACCCGTGCGCGCGTCCGCCGTCCCTACCACGTGCGCACGGAGAAGCGACATGAGCCCTGCAACACACAAGTTCGCCCATGCACTGCTGGGTGCGACGTTCTGGCTGGCCCTGCTGGGTTGGAGCGGCCAGGCCCTGGCGGCCTGTCCGGGCGCCAGCCCCTGCGAAACCATCAACGTCTATCGGATCCAGTCGTGGCCGACGATCCAGTTCGACGCCGCCGGCCGCCCCCTGATCTCGATCCAGGAAGCCAACGGCGCCGACGAAAAGGCCTTCAAGGTCGCCGTCAGCGGGCAGACCGCCTCGACGGCGCTGGCGATCCGCTACAACGTCACCCGCATCGAGGATCCGCCGAACGACTACTGCGAGTGCAACCTAGAGAACAACGCCAAGGGCTGTCCCTCCAGCCTGCCGCCGCTGCAACTGCATCAGTGCTCGCGCGTCTGCCGTCGCGGCAATCTGGCCTGCACCGGCACCGGCTTCAACGTCAAGCAGGACAGCGGCGGCAAGTGGTATTCCTTCCCCGCGGCGACCCAGTGCGGCGGCGTGCGTGTGAACTGGAAGAAGCACAGCTTCGGCGCGGTCAAAGCCACCTCCTGCGATTGGCTGGAGAACTCGCGCGTGATCAAGACGGTCGGTTGCATCGCCACCGCGCTGGCCACCGCCCCGGCCCCGAGCCTGGACGCTCTGTTCAACAACAACGCGATCTGCCCCGCCATCGCCGAAGCGACGCTGGTGTACATCCCCTGAGCTGGGCTGCGACCGGCCCCGCGCGCTCGCCGGTCCGGCGGGCGCGCTCTTTTGGCCGGCACCGAAGACCGGCCGGCGCCTACAGTCCCAGATCGCTCAGGCCCGGATGATCGAGCGGGCGGCGGCCCGCGGCGTCCCAATGGAACTTGCGCTCGCCGGCGTCGATCGCCAGGTCGTTGATCGACGCGTGGCGCTGGCGCATCAGACCGCGTTCGTCGAATACCCAATTCTCGTTGCCGTAGGCGCGAAACCAGCGGCCGTCGTGGTCGCTCCATTCGTAGGCGAAGCGCACCGCGATGCGGTTTCCGCCGTAAGCCCAGAGTTCCTTGATGAGCCGATAGTCGAGTTCCTTCGCCCATTTCCGGGTCAGGAAATCGACGATCGCGTCGCGACCGCGAAAGAACTCGGCGCGATTGCGCCATTGGCTGTCTTCGCTGTAAGCCAGGGCGATGCGCTCGGGATCGCGACCGTTCCAGGCGTCCTCGGCGGCGCGTACCTTGGCCAGCGCGGTTTCCAGAGTGAAGGGCGGAAGCGGCGGGCGCGATTCGGTGGGGTTCATGGCTGTCTCCTGGATGGCGGCGCTCCGGAATTCCGGAGCGCCGCGAGGCTGGTTCAGTGCTTGGCGAGGAATTCGCGGATCAGCTTGGCGATCTGTGGGCTCTGGGTTTCCAGGGCGAAATGACCGGCATCGAGCAGATGCACTTCGGCCTTGGGGTTGTCGCGACGGTAGGGTTCGGCGCCCGCGACCAGGAAGATCTGGTCGTTCTTGCCCCAGATCACCAGGGTCGGCGGCTGGTACTTGCGAAAGTAGGCCTGCCATTGCGGGTACTTGGGCAGGTTGTTGCGGTAGTCGTAGATCATCGCCAACTGGATGTCGGTGTTGCCGGGCCGGTCCAGATAGGCCTGGTCGAGCGCGTAGGCATCCGGGCTGACCAGGGTCGGATCAGGCTCGCCGTGGAGGTATTGCCAGCGCGTGCCGTCCGGGGTCAGCGCGGCCTTACGGATGTGCTCGCGGTTCTCGGCGCTGTTGTCGTTCCAGTAGGCCTTGATCGGATCCCAGAACTTGCCGATGCCTTCCTCGTACGCGTTGCCGTTCTGCACTATCAGCGCACTGACGCGCTCGGGATGCTGGGAGGCCAGGCGGAAGCCCACCGGCGCGCCGTAATCCATGAGGTAGAGCGCGTAGCGCGGCAGCTCCAGCTGTTGGGTGAACTTGTCCATCAGCACGGCGTAGTGGTCGAAGCTGTAGTCGAACTGCGCGGGTGCGGGCATGGCGCTGCGGCCGAAACCCGGGTAGTCGGGGGCGATGACGCGGTAGCGGTCGGCCAGGCGTGGGATCAGGTCGCGGTACATCTGGCTGGAGGTCGGGAAGCCGTGCAGCAGCAGCAATACCGGCGCGTCGCGCGGGCCGGCTTCGCGATAGAAGATCTCCACGCCATCGACGCTCGTGGTGCGGTAATGGATGGCAGCCGTGTCGTGGCGCGATGCGCTGGCGGATGGTGCCGGGTCTTTGGCCAGCGCCAGCGGAGCCGCGAAAGCGGTCGCCGCGGCCAGCAGCAGCGATGCGCTGGCGCGCAGGAGACGCGAGGAGGGTCGTGCGGATAGGACGGACATGGGGTGGCTCCGGGGTGGATGGGCGTTCTTGTACCGAACGATCGGTACAATAGATCTCGAACCCGAACCAGTCAACGACGCCGATGCGGACACAGCGTTGCATCGATGGATGCGTTGACCGCGCCCCTGCCCCGGGCCATATTGGACCGATCGTTCCAGTCGACCTGCCGCCATGCCCGCCCCTCTCCTGCCCCGTGATGCCGTGGTCGACCGCCTGTTGGGCGCGTTCCGCCGCTACGGCTACGACGCCGCGTCCTTGGGCCAGCTGTCCCAGGCCACCGGCCTGGGACGCTCCAGCCTGTATCACTACTTTCCAGGCGGTAAGGAGGAGATGGCGCGCGCCGTGTTCGATCGCGTGGACGCCTGGGTGCACGACGAGATCCTCGCGCCGATGCAGGGCGCCGGCACCCCGGAGCGCAGGCTGGCCAAGGTGATCGCAGCCTTGGACAGCTTCTACGCCGGCGGCACCGAAGCCTGCCTGTTCGGCAACCTGGTCGTCGGCGATGCGCAGGCGCTGTTCCAGGATCGTCTCAGCGTTTCGCTGCGCGGCCTGATCGACGGATTCGCGCGGCTTGCGCGAGAGAAGGACGGCGTGTCCGCACGCGAGGCGCAGCGACGCGCCGAAGATGCGGTGGTGCGCATCCAGGGCGCATTGATCGTTTCGCGCGGCATCGACAATCCCGATCCGTTCCGCCGCGTGCTCAACACCCTGCCGCAACAGCTGTTGGGCTGATCGCACAGGCGGCACCGCTCCTCCAGGCAGGCCAAAGGATGGCCCGTCCCGCGTGTCGCATCCGCGCAAGAGAATGGACGAGTCGTCGCCGACCGTTCGTCGCTCGCCTGGCCGATCCTTCGCCTCCGAATCGTTCGTCTCTTGGGAGTGGCGCCCGCCCCTGGCGGCGCAGGACGGATTCGTAGGACGACAAGGAGGTTGGCCATGCCGAACAGCGCGGACATGCTGTGGTTCAAGACCCGTTTCGCAGCGCGCGTCGTGCCTGCGCTGGCCGGCACCCCGCTCACCCTGGACCTGATCACCGCGCTGGCCTGCCAGGAAACAGGCGAGGTCTGGCCGGTGCTGCGACGCAAGTCGATGAGCGAGGAGCGCATCCTGGCCCTGTGCGTGGGCGACACGCTCGATTCCAACGCCGGCCGCAGCGCCTTCCCCAAGACCAAGACCGAACTGGTGGCGGCCTCGCGCGGCGACGAGATGTTCGCGATCGCGCGCAAGGCTCTGGTCGACATGGCGGTGCACATCGAGGCCTACCAGGGCGCGGCGTCGCGGCCGAACAAGTTCTGCCACGGCTTCGGCATGTTCCAGCGCGACCTGCAGTTCTTCCTCGACGATCCCGACTACTTTCTCGAACGCCGCCACGAGCGGTTCGAGCAGACCTTGGCGATGTGCGTGGCCGAACTCAAGCGCGGGCTGCGCAAGCTGCGGCTACAGGATCGCGCATTGCTGACGACGATGGAGCTGGCCTCGGTCGCGATCGTCTACAACACCGGTGGCTTCCGCCCCGAGCGCGGCCTGCGTCAGGGCCATTTCGACGGCACCCGCTTCTACGGCCAGGCGATCTTCGATTTCATCCGCCAGGCCCAGACCGTGCCGACGCCCGACGCGCCGGCGCCGCTGCCCACGCCGCTGCCCGGCGAAGCGCCGGTGCCGCCGCCCAGGCCGATCGCCGCGACCGGCCCGTTCTTCCGCGTCGACACCCGCGTTTCGACCCTGCGCCTGCGCCGCGAGCCGCGCATCAGCCGCCCGCCTACCGCCAACGTTCAGGCCGAACTGCCCGACGGGCATCCGGTGCGCGCGGTCACCGGACGCGCCGTCAACGGTTTCATGGAAGTCGAGACCAGTCTGTTCGGCGCGTTGCTGCGCGGGTTCTGCTCGACCGATTTCCTGGTCCGCGACAGCAGCATCGTCGACATCCCGATCGTCGAGCCCGTGCGCGATCCGCCGCGCGCCGGCGTGGTCGCGGTGTTCATGCCGCGCCGGCCGGGCCGGGTGACCCGGCGCCGCGACGCGGCCGGCGCGCATTCGCTCAACGAAGACGGCCAGCCCGAACGCTCCGGTTCCACCGCACTGGAGCTGCGCGAGGACCTGGGCGCGATCATCGACTGGCTCGCGGTCGACAAGGCCTCGCACAAGCGCTACCAGCCGCACTCGGGGCTGACCTTCTGCAATATCTACGCCCACGATTACTGCCACCTAGCCGGCGTCTACCTGCCGCGGGTGTGGTGGAGCACGCCGGCGATCGAGAAGCTGCGCCGCGGCCAGACCGTCGAGCCGTTGATCGCCGACACCATTTTCGAGATGCGCGCCAACGACCTGTTCCGCTGGCTGCGCGACTTCGGCCCCGAGTTCGGCTGGCGCCAGGTGAGTTCGCCCACGCGCCTGCAGGAAGAAGCCAACCAGGGCGCGGTCGCCCTGATCGTGGCGCGGCGCAAGATCGAGGGAAAATCCGGCCACATTCTGCCGGTGGTGCCCGAGACCGAAACCGAGCATGCGCACCGCACCGCCTCCGGCGAGGTCGACCGGCCGCTGCAGAGCCAGGCCGGCGCCAGCAACTTCCGTTACGGCACCGGCACCGCCAACTGGTGGAAGGACGAGCGCTTCGCCGAAAGCGCATTCTGGGTCCACGCCTGACGCCTCAGGCGACGCAGCGCGGTCAGGGGGCCGCGCTGCGTAACTGGGCGCGTCAGGCAGAAGCGGGCCGGGCCAAGCCGGCGCCGTGACTCAGACGCACGTGCGCATCCGCCGCGCGATCTCGCTGATCGCGGCGATGACCAGGGTCAGCGCGATCGTCGACAGCAGCTGCATGCGCGGCCCCTCGGTGAGCAGGGCCAGCGCGATCACGCCGCCCAGCAGCGCCAGACCCAGCCAGGTCAGGTAGGGAAAGGCGTTCATCCGAAACGGCAGCGGCGTGCCCTCGCGGTCGGCGCGACGGCGCAGGATCAACTGCGACAGCAGCGACATGCCCCATACCAGCAGGCAGGTCGAACCGACCACGTTCAGCAGCGCCGGCAGCACGCGCTCCGGATACCACAGCTCCAGCAGCGCAGCGAAGAAGCCGAACGCGACGCTGGCCAGCACCGCGGCCACCGGCACCTGGCGACGATCGACGCCGGCCAGGAAGCGCGGCGCCTCGCGGCGTTCGGCCAGCGAATAGATCATGCGCGAAGCGCCGTAGAGGTTGGCGTTGAGCGCCGACAGCAGCGCGATCACCGCGACCAGGGTGATCGCAGCCGCCGCGCCCGGAATATTGGCGACCTGCAGCACCGCGGCGAACGGCGACTTCAGCGACTCGCTGGTCCACGGCACCACCGCGATGATGACGCTGACCGAGCCGATGTAGAACACCAGGATGCGCCAGGCCACGGTGCGGATCGCGCGGGTGATGCTGCGCACCGGATCCTGGGTCTCGGCCGCGGCGACCGCGACGATCTCGGTGCCGCCGAAGGCGAAGATCACCACCAGCAGCGCCGCGCCCACGCCGGCCCAGCCCTTGGGCGCGAAGCCGCCGTGATCGACGAAGTTGGACAGGCCCGGCGAGCTCACGTTCGGCAACCAGCCCAGCAACAGGGCCGCACCGACCGCGATGAAGGCGAGGATCGCGACGACCTTGAGGATCGCGAACCAGAACTCGAAGGCGCCGAAATTCTTGACGCCCAGCAGGTTGATCGCGGTGAACACGGCCATGAACAGCAACGACATCATCGCCACCGGCAAACCCGGCCAGACCGTCGCCAGCAGACCGGCCGCGCCCACCGACTCGGCCGCGATCACGATCACCAGCTGCGCCCACCACAACCAGCCCAGGGTCGCGCCGGCGGTGGCGCCCATGGCGTCGGCGGCGTAGACCGAGAACGCGCCGCTGGCTGGCTTGGCCGCGGCCATCTCGCCCAAGGCGCGCATCACGATGATCACCAGCACGCCGGCGATCAGGTAGGACAGCAGCACCGCCGGACCGGCCGCCTGGATGCCCACGCCCGAGCCCAGGAACAACCCGGCGCCGATCGCGCTGCCCAGGCCCATCATCACCAGCTGACGCGGTTTCATCGCGTAGCCGAGCTGGGTTTCGTCGGGGCGGGCGGTCTCGGTCTGGGAGTTCATTCGGCCATCGGCAAGAGTGCGGCGGAGGCCGAACGATACAGCAGGCGGGGTCGGGGCGCGGGTGCCGGTCCGCGCCCCGAGGCCGAGGGCGCTAGGGCTGTCCGCGCTCACCCTCGGCACCACCGGAGCCAGCCGGTCCGCGGCTTACTTCGCCGCCTGCACCTGCTCCGCCCAGCTCTTCACGTCGCTGGTGCCGTCCAGGAACGGCAGCGCCGTCGTGGCCAGGCGCGGCGAGGCGAAGATGTCGTAGTGGGTCAGGTCGGGCAGGATCGCCAGACGGTTCCTGGACAGGGTCTCGCGGCCCCAGCCGGCGTCCTGCAGGCCGCCGCCGAGCAGCTGGTAGAACTTGATCACGTGCTCGGGGCGATACATGTCGCCGTCGCCGTAGACCAGCATCACCGGCATCTGCAGTTGCTTGACCTCGGCCGACCAGTCGTAGTGACCGCGCATGAAATCGCCGAGGGTGTCTAGCAGGCGCGGGAACTCGCCGACGTTCGGCGCTACCGCCGCGTAGTTCAGGTACATCGGCGTGTCCTTCATCATCGGCGCGGCGGCGGCGGTCAGGCCGTTCTGCTGGGCGCGGATGCCGGGGTAGTAGCCGTCGTCGGAATAGGCGCCCGACACCAGCACCAGCCGGCGCACGCTCGCCGGCCGCTGGATCGCCATGCGCAGCGCCACGCAGCTGCCCAGCGAGTAACCCATTACGTCGACCTGCGGGTGGCCAAGCTTGCCGACCAGCGCGGCCATGTCGCCGCCGCCGGACTGGCAGCTGAAGGGCCGCTGGCCCAGCGGGGTGCGGCCATGACCGTGCAGATCGACCGCGATCACCTGCCGGTGCTCGCTCAGTTTCGGCATCAGCGGGGCGAACATTTCGATCGAGCCCAGGCCGCCGTGCAGCAACAGCAGGGGCTCGCCCTTGCCGCGGATCTCGTAGTAGTAGTCGACACCATCGATGCTCTGGCGGCCCTTGATGACCTCCGCGCTGATGTTGACGACGGGTCGCGCTTCGGCCGCCGGTGCGGCGACGGGCAGCAGGACGGCGACAGCGGTATAGGCCCACAGGGCCAGCGTTGCGAACTTCATGATCGGTCTCCGATGAGGTCCGGCGTCGGATTGACGCCAAAATCCTGGTCTCACTGGAGCGACGAACCAGGCAGGCACGAATCGACATGCGGCCGGAAATTTTTTTTTTGAGACCCCGCGCCGGCGTACTCAGTCTTCCTCGACTAGGCCCGTCGCCAGCGCCCGCTCGCGGTTCTGGAAGATCGCCATGGCGGTGCGCATGCGCAGGAAGCCGAGTTTGCGGTAGAAGCCCTCCTTGCCCGGGTTGGCGTAGAGGATGATCTTGCGATGGCCGGCCGAGAGCGTGGTCAGGCGCTCGATGATCGCCTTGCCCAGACCGCTGCCCTGGTACTGCGGGTGCACCGCGACATCGCACAGATAGGAGCAGTCCAGGCCATCGGCCAAAGCGCGGCCGGCGCCGACCAGTCGGCCGCCGTCGTAGGCGAAGCACACATATCGGCTGTTGCCGAACACCACTTCCAGATCGCGTGCGGGCTTCTCGCCCAACGGGGCGATCCGGTACAGCTCGGACAGTTCGTCCCAGTCGATTCGGTCGCGGTCCAAGTGCCATTCCAGCGTCGTCGTCACGTGGGCAGTCCGTTGTTCTTCGAGTTCGGGCCCGACGCGCGGGCGGCGTCGGGATCGGCGATATCGTACTTCGCGGATCGGCCGGGATGCTGCAGAGGTGGCGGCCGGGATTTTGCCGGAGCGCATCGGCCGCTTTCGGCTTCGTCGAAACCTTGCTCCACCGCAGCGGCGATGCACGAAATGCAGGCACGATCGCGTTCGCCCACCGCAACACGATGCGGATCTCTAGTGGTTTTCACTCAGGACGCGACCGATTTCGCAAGCATCGCGTGACGTCGGCGTGACGTTGTGCAGGTGCACAACGAATCCACAATCGGCTTCACAGTTCTGCTTGCGCAGTAATGGCAACCTGTAAACGAGTCCGGCACTGGACTCCTCTCGAACACGTCAGGACGACGACATCGCAACGGGCGCGGCAGGCAGGCCGCAACCGTTTCGTCGATGTGCACAAGGAGCGGTGCGATGAACGATGCGCGTGCAGTTTCGTTGCCCCTGTCCGTGGCCCAGCTCGGTCTCTGGTTCGGCCAGAAGCTCGCCGGGCCGGGCGCCAACTTCAATCTCGCCGAAGCCATCGATATCCGCGGCTGGATCGACCCTGGGCTGTTCCTGCGCGCCTTGCGCCAGGTGTCGTCGGAAGCCGAGGCCCTGCGCCTGCGCCTGATCGATGTCGACGGCGTTCCGCGTCAATGCATCGTCGGCACCCGCATCGACGATTTCCCCTACTTCGACTTCAGCGACGACAGCGATCCGGCCGCCGCGGCCGAACGCTGGATGGCCGCCGAACTGTCGGCCCAGGCCGAGCTGGACGACAGCCCGATGTGGGCTTGCGCCTTGTTCAAGCTCAGCCACGAACACCACGTCTGGTACCACCGTGCCCATCACATCGTCCTGGACGGCTACGCAGGCGGCCTGATCGCGCGACGCGTAGCCGAGATCTACTCGGCCTACGCGCTCAACCGTCAGCCCGAGGCCAGCGGCTTCCATTCGCTGGCCTCGCTGCTCGAAGCCGAAGACGCCTACCGCGCCTCGGACCGCTGCCGCCGCGACCGCGAGTACTGGCATGAGCAACTCGCCGAACTGCCCGAACCGGTGACGCTGTCGCGACGCCGCTCGCGCGGCGACGGCGGGCTCCGGCGCAGCAGCGGCTTTCTGTCCGGCGACAGCACGCGCCGGCTGCGCGCATTGGGTAAGGAACGCTCGGCGAGCCTGCCGCAGGTGCTGATCGCGCTGGTCGCCGCCTACTACTTCCGCGCCACCGGCGCCGCCGACCTGGTCCTGGGCATGCCGGTCAGCGGCCGGGTCAACCATCAATTGCGGCATACGCCGGGCATGCTCGCCAACGCGGTGCTGCTGCGCCTGCGGATGACGCCGACCCAGACCGTGAGCGAGCTGATCGCCCAGGTCGCACGCGTGGTCGCCCAGGCGCTGCGCCATCAGCGTTACCGCTACGAAGACCTGCGTCGCGAACTCGGCCTGGTCGGCCAGGGCCAGCGCGTGGCCTGGCTTGGGGTGAACATCGAGCCCTTCGATTACGCGCTCGACTTCGGCGGCGCGAGCGGCGTGCCGCGCAATCTGTCCAACGGCTCGGCCGAGGACCTGACCGTGTTCGTCTACGACCGCGGCGACGACGGCGGCCTGCGTTTCGACTTCGACGCCAACCCGGCGCTATACGACGCGGCCGAGCTGGACGAGCACCGCCGGCGCATGCAGCGCCTGATCGACGCCGCGCTCGCCGATCCCGACGCGACGCTGGGCAGCATCGATGTGCTCGGCGAGGAAGAACGCGAACGCCTGCTGCGGCGCTGGAACGACACCATCGCGCCGGTGCCCGCGCAGACCCTGCCGGCGCTGTTCGCCGAACAGGCCTGGCGCAGTCCCGAGGCCACCGCGGTGCGCTACGGCGAGCGCCGCCTGAGCTATCGCGACCTGCATGTGCGCTGCCTGCACGAGGCCAACCGCCTGATCGAACGCGGGGTCGCCCCGGGCCAGATCGTGGCGATGGCGCTGCCGCGCGACGAGAACCTGCTGGTGGCGATGCTGGCGATCGGCTTCGCCGGCGCGGCGTATCTGCCGCTGGATCCCGATACGCCCGACGAACGCCTGGCGAGCATGCTGGCCGACGCCCAGCCGGCGCTGTTGCTGACCTCGCCGCGGCTCGCGCCACGGCTCGCGCGCCTGGGCACGCCGCTGGCGACACTGGCGCCGGCCGACGTCGTCGCCGCGCTGGCGACCCCGCGCGCTTTCGACCTGTCCACGCCCGAGGCCACCGCGTACATCCTCTACACCTCCGGTTCCACCGGCCGGCCCAAGGGCGTCGAGGTCAGCCATCGCAACCTGGGCAACCTGCTCGAAGCGATGCGCCGCCAGCTCGCACCGATCGCCAGCGACCGCTTCCTCGCGGTCACCACGGTGGTCTTCGACGTTGCCGCGCTGGAACTGTTCCTGCCTTTGATAGTCGGCGCGCAGACGGTAATCGCCGGCGGCGACATCGTGCGCGACCCGCCGCGCCTGGCGGCCTTGATCCGCGAACACGGCATCGGCTACATGCAGGCGACGCCGTCGCTATGGCGCATGCTGCTGTCCAGCGGCGACACCGACCTGTCCGGCGTGCACGCACTGGCCGCCGGCGAGGCCCTGTCCGGCGAACTGGCGCAGCGGCTGGCGCGGCTCGCGGACAAGGTCAGCAATCTCTACGGACCGACCGAGACCACCGTCTACTCCACCGCGATCGAGTTGTCGGACGCCGACCTGGCCGCGCCGCCGATCGGGCGGCCGATTCTCAACACCCGCCTGTACGTGCTCGACGCCGGCGGCAGTGCGGTTCCGACCGGCTGCCCGGGCGAGCTGTACATCGCCGGCGCCGGCGTCGCCAAGGGCTATCTGCATCGGCCGGAGTTGACTGCCGAGCGCTTCCTGCCCGACCCCTTCGATCGCGACGGCGGCCGCATGTACCGCACCGGCGACGTGGTGCGCTGGCGCGAGGACGGCGTGCTCGAATACCTGGGCCGCAGCGATCAGCAGATCAAGATCCGCGGCATCCGGGTCGAGCCGGGCGAAATCGAGAGCCGGCTGCTCGAACACGCCGATATCGCGGACGCGGCGGTGATAGCCGAGCCCGCCGGCAGCGAAGGCGGCGTGCGTCTGAACGCGTATATGGTGCCCGTCGCCGGCGCCACGCTGCAGGTCGATGCGCTGCGCCGCCATCTCGCCGAGCGCCTGCCCGACTACATGATTCCCAGCGCCCTGGTGCCGGTGCCCGCGCTCCCGCTGACGCCCACGGGCAAGCTCGACCGCAAGGCCCTGCCCACGCCCGAACGCGGCGAGCGCAGCGGCTTCATCGCACCGCGCACGCCGGTGGAGCGCAAGCTCGCGGCGATCTGGGCGGAACTGCTGGGCCTGCCGCGCATCGGCATCCACGACAGTTTCTTCGAGCTCGGCGGCGATTCGCTGATCGCCGCGCAACTGATCGCGCGCCTGCCCGATCGCTTCGGCAAGCGCTTGCCGGTGGCCAGCCTGTTCGAAGCCTCGACCATCGCCGGCTTGGCCGCGCTGCTGGAGCGCACCGACCACGAGCACGGCGATCCGCTGGGCGCGGTGCTGTCCTTGCGCAAGCCGACCTCCTCCACCGCGGCGCCGCCGCGTCCCTTGTTCTGCATCCATCCCATCGCCGGGCTCAGCCTGGGTTACTCCGGCCTGCTCCGTCACCTCGATCCTTCGATGCCGGTGTACGGACTGCAGTCGCGCGGGCTGCGCGGCATGGAACCGTTGCCGGCCAGCATCGACGAAATCGCCGCCGACTATCTCGCCCAGATCCGCCGCATCCAACCCGAGGGCCCGTATCGCCTGCTCGGCCGTTCGCTGGGCGGGCTGATCGGCCATGCCATCGCTGCGCAGTTGAACGAGCAGGGCGAACGAGTGGAGCTGCTGGCGATGATCGACAGCTATCTGTTCTCGGCACCGACCCAGACGCACGACCCGGCCGACGAAGTACGCGCGGCGCTGGGCTTCCTCGGCATCGCCGCGGATCGCGGCCCGGCGCCGCGCAGCCTGGACGAACTGGCCCCGGCCCTGCTCGCCCACAACGCGCGTTCGATGCCGCTGCTGCGCGAGATCGCGCGCGACCACCCGCGCTTCGTCGAGCATGCATTCGCGGTGATGCGCAACAACCTCACGCTCGCGCGCCGGCACGCGCCGCGCAAGCTCGATCTGGACCTGGTGTATTTCCACGCCACACAGCGCCTGGGCGACCCGTCGGGGCTGATCGAGCACGACCCGGAGACCTGGCGGTCCTATGTCGGCGGCCGCTTCGAACTGCATGCGCTGGACTGCCATCACGAGAGCGTGCTCGACCACGCGCCCGCCGCGCGCATCGGCCAGGTGCTGCGCCAACGCCTGGACCTGTTGCAACGGCCGGCCGTGGACGCGCTCGACGACGACAGGCAGGCATGGTCGGTGGTCCATGCCTGAGCCGACCATGTCCGCCGCGCGGCCCGTCGTCATCTTCACTATCGGCACGCTCGGCGACGTGCTGCCCTGCGTCGCGCTGGGCCAGGGCCTGCGGCGCGCGGGCTATCCCGTGCGCATCGCCACCAGCGCCAACTTCGCCGCGCTGGTGGGCGACGCCGGCCTGGAGCATTACCCGCTGAGCGCGGATTTCCAGGCCATGCTCGACGCCGACCGCAGCATCGCCGATCGCGGCCTCAATCTGTACGCAATGGCGCGCACCTTCCGTGAGCGCTATGCGCACTGGGCCCGGGACTGGGCCGCGGAAGGCCTGGCCGCTAGCGACGGCGCGGGCTTGCTGATCGGCGTCAGCAACGCCATCCAGCTGGCCAAGGCCCTGTCCGAAGCACGCGGCCTGCCGTTCGCGATCGCGCGCCTGCAGCCTCTGACGCCGTCGCGGATCCTGCCGCCGATGGTGATGGCCGGATCTCGCGAGCGCCTGCCGGGCGCGCTCAGCCTGGGCCTGTACAAGCTGATCCATCTGCTGGTGTGGTACGTGATGAAGCCGGCGATCAACGACTTGGTGCGGCCGCAACTGGGTCTGCCGCGCTATCCCTGGCACGGCCCGCATCTGGGCCGCAATGCCCAGCAGGAAAAGACCCTCAACGGCTACAGCGCGGCCCTGCTGCCGCGTCCTGCGGACTGGCCGGAGAGTTCGCAGATCACCGGTTACTGGTTCGCCGAACAGAGCTCGTGGCAGCCCAGCGAGGACTTGCGCCGCTTCCTCGCCGGCGGCGACAAGCCGGTCTATGTCGGCTTCGGCAGCATGGTCAACGCCGACGCGGTCGCTTTCACCCGCACCGTGCTCGACGCGGTCGAACGCAGCGGCCTGCGTGCCGTACTCGCCACCGGCTGGGGCGGCCTGGACGGCGCCGACGGCGCGCGCGACGCACGCACTTACTTCCTGCGCCACGCGCCGCACGATGCCCTGTTCCCCCACATGTGCGCGGCCGTGCACCACGGCGGCGCCGGCACCACCGCCGCCGCGGTGCGCGCCGGCATCCCCTCGGTGGTGGTGCCGTTCTATGGCGATCAGCCGTTCTGGGCGCGTTGCCTGCAACGCCGCGGCGTCGCGCCGCCGGCGCTGCAACGCAAGACCCTGGATGCCGCGCAACTGGCCGAGGCCATCCGCGCCACGCAGCAAGCGCCGATGCTGCGGGCGGCGGCAGAACTGGGCCGCACGGTGCGCGCCGAAGACGGCATCGGCGCGGCGCTGGCGCAGTTGCGCGCCTGGGGCCTGCTCGATCCGATCGCGCCCGAAGCGCCGCGGCTGCGGAGCGTCGCATGAGCACCGTCCCCGCACGTCCGCTGACCCTGTTCGAACGCGCCCTGTACGGCGACGGCAGCCTGCCGGGCAACGTCATCGCTACCGCCTGCGTCGAAGGCCGCATCGATCAGACCGCGCTGCAGCGCGCACTGACCCAACTGCAGGCGCGTCACCCGCTGCTGCGCTGCCTGATCGTCGAACGCGACGGCCGGCCGTGGTTCGAAATGCAGCACAGCCCCCTGCCGATCGCCCTGCGTATCCTAGGCCGGAACGGCGACGACGGCTGGATGACGACCTCGGCGCGCGAGCTGCAACGGCGCTTCGATGGCCGCAGCGAACCGCTGGCACGGCTGATCTGGCTGCGCGGCGAGAACCAGAGCGAGCTGGTCCTGGTCTGCCATCACGCGATCTGCGACGGGCGCTCGCTGATGACCTTGCTAGGCGAGCTGCTGCGCTGGTCCGACGGCTCCGAACACGCGGTCGAACCCCGTCACCTGCTGGCGAGCTTCATCGATCTACTGCCCGACTCGGTGCGCAACGACCGCGGCTTGCAACGCAGCATCCGCTGGCGCGCGGCCGCGTTGTCCCTGGCGCTGCGGCTGCTGGTCAGGTCCAGGCCGGCGCAGCGCTACGGCGAGGTCTATCGCGAACTCTGGACTCTGGACGAGGCCGCCAGCCGACGGCTGTCCGAGCACTGCCGCCACGAGCGCGTCAGCACCTACGTCGCGATCAGCCTGGCCTTCATCGCTGCGTTCCGCGCGGTCTGCGGCCCGCGCTGGATCCAGCGCTACACCGCGCCGGTGGACATGCGCAGCCTGCTGCCCGCACTCGCCGACGACGACTTGTTCGGGATCGCGCCGACGATCGCGCTGCAGCCGGGCAAGGCGCGCGCGGGCGAATGCTCGCCGACCGAGTTCTGGGAGCAGGCACGGGCGCTGCAGGCAGACCTTCAGGCCAAGGTCGAAGTCCTGGCGCCCAAGGTCTACCGCAACTTCCTCGGCCTGGAACGCCTGCACGGCGTATTCGAACGCATGGTCTCCTACGGCCGTTCGCGGCGCGCCGGGCGCGAACTGACGCTCAGCAACCTGGGCCGGCTGTCGCTGGCGCAGGACTATCACGGCTACCGCCTGCGTGCGGTGCGCGGCGTCTCCGGCCTGGTCGGCGCGACGCCGGCGCATCTGGTGGTGATGTCGCGCTACGCCGGCCGCTACGACTTCGTGCTCGCCTCCGACGAAGACTCGTTGCCGCGCGCGCAGGCGCAGCGGATCCGCGAACACGCGATGGCGCTGCTGGAATCGATGACCGCGCCGCAGACGCAAACCGCCCAGCACGCGCCCTCGTCCGCACCGGTACGCGCCTCATGACTCGCTACGGCCTGATCTTCGTCCTGTACCAGCCGGGCCCGGAGTTCGTCGACAACTTGCGCCGCGCGCGCGCGATCTGCGCCGATCTGGTCGCGATCGACAACTCGCCCGAACCGGATGCGTCCCTGCACCGGGCCCTGCACGACGAACACATCGACGTACTGGTCAACCGCAACCGCGGCGGCCTGGCCGGTGCCTACAACCGCGGCGCCGAAGTGCTGCTGGCGCGCGGCTGCGAAGTGATCTTCCTGCTCGACCAGGACTCCAAGATCGAGGCCTCGTTCTTCGAACAGATGATGCAGGCCTGCGCCACGCTGGGCACCGACAGCTTCGTGCTCGGGCCGCGCGTGTACGAGATCAACCTGCGCAAATGCATGCCGACCTTCCCGCCGGGCCGGCGCTTCCCGCGGCCGGTGCGCATGACCGAGCGCAGCCAGGGTTTGTTCCCGACCCTGTTCGTGATTTCCTCCGGTTCGGCGATCTCGGCCGCCGCCTATCGCAAGCTCGGCGCATTCCGCGAGGACTATTTCATCGAGTACATCGATATCGAGTACGGCCTGCGCGCCTCCAGCCAGGGCGTGCCGGTACTGATGAACGCAGACGTGGTGATGAACCAGACCACCGGCCAGATCCGCCGCCACGGCAAGCTCTACACCACCCATCACGTCGCCTGGCGACGCTACTACGGCGCGCGCAACGCGGTGCATTGTCTGCGCCTGTACAAGGCCCATTGGGGCCTGCACTGGCTCAGCGGCGCGCTGGCCCTGCACCAGGGCCTGTGCGTGGCGCTGTTCGAGCCGGACAAGCTGCGCAAGCTGACCGCCATCGCCTGCGGCTACTTCGACGGCCGACGCGGCAAGCTGGGCACGTTCGAACGCCTGCATCCGCGTATCCACGCCTACTGCTCCGGCGCCGCACGTGGGGCGCCAGCCGCCGCAACCGCGAGCTCGAGGTCGGCGCCGGGAGACGCCTCGTGAGCCGCAAGCTGTCCACGATCGAACATCTGATCGACGGCAGCCTGGTCTATGCGGTCCGGCTCGAAGGCGGCATCGACGAAACTCGCCTGCGCGAGGCGCTGGCGCGCGTGCAGCGCAAGCATCCCGCCTTGCGCGCCACGGTGCAGGCGCAACGCGGCGGCCTGCACTATGTCGAAGACAGTGCCGGGCCCATCCCGCTGCGCGTGCTCGACCGGAACGGCGACGACGACTGCCGACGCGAATCCGTGGATGAAGCCGAGACCCCGTTCGCGCACGGCCAGCCGCAGCTGCGCCTGGTCTGGCTGCGCGGCGCGGACGCCAGCGATCTGCTGTTCGTCGCCTCGCACCGCATCTGCGACGGCATGAGCCTGCTGATCCTGGTTCGGGAAACGCTGCGGGCCCTGTACGACGACGCGCCGCTGCGGCCCTACGCGGCGCTCAGCGCCGCCGATATCGTCGGCGACTACCGCCCCGAACACCCGCGGCGGCGGCGCTGGACCGCGCGCCTGATCGGGCTGCTGCTGCAGGTGCTGCCGCCGCTGCCTGCCCCGCGTAATCGCGAACATCACCTGGAATGGAATGCCGGGCCGGCCCTGTCGGCTGCGTTGCGGCAGCGTTGCAAGCATGAGGGCGTGTCGGTGCATGCGGCGCTGGTGGTCGCGCTGGACAGCGCCCTGCTGACCGCGCTGGGCCGCGAGCGGCTGCCGGCCTGGATCGAAAGTCCGATGGACGGCCGCCGCGGCCGTCTGCCGGCGCTGGCCGACGACATGCTGTTCTACGGTGGCGGCGGCCTCAAGTTCCGCACCGGCGAAGCCGGCGCTGCCGATTTCTGGGAGTGCGCCCGCACGGTGCATCGCTCGATGCAGGGCCAGATCGAACGCGAGACCCACGACATCCCGGGCCGCTACCACTTCTGCGAACTGATCCGCCCCCCGGCGCCGGCGCAACTGCATGCGCTGATCCGGTTCGGCAACGCGCTCGGGCTCAACGGCAGCTGGAACCGCTTCACCCTGTCCAACCTGGGCAATCTCGACCTGCTCGGCGACGACGCTCCGTTCCGCCTGCGCGATCTGCGCGTCTTTGTGCACTCGCGTTCGGTCCGTGCGCTGGGCTTGATCGTCTATGCCCTGCATGGCCAGATCCGCTTCTACTGCATGGGCGACGAACGCTGCATCACTCAGGAGCGCGCCCATGCCCTGCGCGACGCGCTGACGGCGATGCTGGACGCCCAGGTCGGTCGGTCCCAGCCGGTGCTGTCGGCCGAAGCCGGCGCGGCCGGCGTGGCGCTGGCCGGCTAGACGCGCCGATCAAGATTGGATCGACATCGGATCGACGCAACCACGCTGCGGCACCGGCCGTATCGGGCTAACCTGTCGTTCCGACCGGTTGCAGGAATCCGCGATGGCGCTCGTTCTGTACCAGCATCCCCTGGCTTCGTTCTGCCACAAGGTGTTGATCGCCCTGTACGAGAACGGCACCCCCTTCGAGCCGCGCCTGATCGAATGCGCCGCCGCCGACGAGCACGCACGTTTCCTCGACCTGTGGCCGGTCGGCAAGATGCCGGTGCTGCGCGACGAAGCGCGCGATGCGACCGTGCCGGAAACCAGCATCATCATCGAATACCTGGACCGCCATTACCCGGGCCCGTTACCGCTGCTGCCGGCCGACCCGGCCGCCAATCTCGACGCGCGCCTGTGGGATCGCTTCTTCGATCTCTACGTCAGCGTGCCGATGCAGAAGATCGTGCTGGACCGCCTGCGCGGCGAAGGCGAACACGACCCGCGCGGCGTAGCCGACGCCCATGCCAGCCTGGGCATCGCCTACGGCATGCTCGAGCACCGCATGAGCGGCCGCCTCTGGGCCGCCGGCGACAGCTTCGGCTTGGCCGATTGCTCGGCCGCACCGGCCTTGTTCTACGCCGGCATCGTGACTCCGTTCGGCGAGGGCTTCCCGAACCTGTCGGCTTATTTCGAACGCCTGCTGCAACGGCCCTCGTACGCGCGCGTGCTGGCCGAGGCGCGGCCCTACTTCAAGCTGTTCCCCTACTACGAGCGCATGCCGGCGCGCTTTCTGGCCGAGGACTGACGTGCTTGCTGCCGGCGCGTGGCTGCGCCATGACCTGCGAGGTCATGGCCGGCATGCCCGCCCCCGCTTATCATCGGCAGCGGACGCCTAGCCCCCGGGGCCGCACGAGCACGATGACGGATTTCGCAGTCTCCCGTTTGTTCGACAGCGGCACCGTCGCCGTGCGCAACGTGCTGTGCGCCGGTCATTGCCGTCACCGCAGCGCCGAGGAATGCGCGTCCTCGACCCATCTGGTGTTCCCCTACCGCGGCCTCTATCTGCGCCACGTCGGCCAGGACCAATCGGTCGCCGACGCCAACCATGCCCTGCTGTTCAACGCAGGCGAGGCCTATCAGGTCAGCCACCCTGTGCTCGGCGGCGACTCCAGTCTGGTGCTGGCGATATCGGCGCCGCTGCTGCGCGAATTGGCTCCGGCCGAGTTGCTGCACAAGCGCGACGAGCTCGGCTTCAACCGCCAGTCGCTGCGCATCGACGCGCGCGCGCAAGCCTTGGTCGCCTTGCTGCGGCATAGCCTGCAGATCGGCCATATCGAGGCGCTGGAAGCCGAAAGCCTGGCCCTGACCCTGGTCTGCCGCAGCCTCGGGCCGCGGACCGCGCACGCCACCGCCGCGACCCATTCGCGCCGGCGCCTGGTGGACCGGGTCAAAGTGCTGCTGGCCGAGGATCTGACCCGGCGCTGGAGCCTGGAGGAGATCGCGGCCGAGATCGGCGGTTCGGCGGTCTACCTGACCCAGGCTTTCCAGCAGGTCGAGGGTCTGCCGCTCTATCGCTATCACCTGCAACTGCGCCTGGCGCGCGCCCTGGACCTGATTCCGCACAGCCAGGACATGTCGGCGTTGGCCCTGGACCTGGGTTTCTCCAGCCACAGCCACTTCAGCGCCGCATTCAAGCAGGCCTATGGCCGCACGCCCACGGCGTTCCGGCGCTCGGCCTACGCCAAGAGCGCGTGAGCGCGCTTCACAAGCGGTTCGTTCACGAGCGGGTCGTCCGCGAGCGGCCCGCAAGTCGCTAAAGATTCCGACAGCGGCCGCGCCGCCGCGATGGTCTCCTGGTCTCGCCCGGCCAACGGGCCTACCTCGGAGAAAATCATGAACGACAACACCTGCGCCGCTTGCGACTGTGAGCTGGACGAACAGGCCATCGCGATCAGCCTCGGCGGCCACACCGTCGAAGTCTGCTGCGAAGAATGCGCGCAGAAGCTGCGCGAAGCGGACGTGCGGCCATGAACGGCGAGACCTACTTCGCCGCGCGCCGCTCGGTCGACACGCCCTCGGGCCGGATCAGCTACGTCGAACGGGGCCAGGGCCCGGTCGCACTGTTCGTGCACGGCGTGTTGCTCAACGGCTATCTGTGGCGCCATCAGCTCGCGGAACTGAGCGACAGCCGACGTTGCATCGCGGTCGACCTGCTCGCGCACGGCTACACCGAGGCCGGCGACGGCCAGGACGTGTCGGTCACCGCCAATGCGCACATGCTGGCGCAGTTCCTCGATGCGCTGGGCATCGACCGCGTCGACCTGGTCGGCAACGACAGCGGCGGCGGCGTCTGCCAGATCTTCGCCGCGCACTACCCGCAGCGCATCCGCAGCCTGGCGCTGAGCAACTGCGACGCCCACGACAACTGGCCGCCGGAGGCCTTCAAGCCCTTCGTCGCCATGGTGGCCGCGGGCGGCCTGGGCGATACGCTGCAGGCCATGCTGGCCGACAAGGCGGTGTTCCGTAGCGCGTTGGCACCGGCCTACGAGCGACCCGAACAGATCGCGGACGCGACCATCGACACCTACCTGCGACCGCTGCTGGATCCGGCCCGACGCCTCGGCGAACTGGAACGCTTCGTCAATGCCTTCGATTGCCGCCACACCCTGGCGATCGAGGACGGACTGCGCCGCCTGCAGGCGCCGACCCTGATCGCCTGGGGCACCGACGATATCTACTTCCCGCTGGCCTGGTCGTTCTGGCTGCAGCAGACCATTCCTGGCACCGTGCGACGGGTCGAGTTCGACGGCGCGCGCATTTTCTTCCCCGAAGAACGCTGGCAGGACTTCAATCGCGAACTGCGCACGCATTGGCAGACGCACTCCGTCGAACCCGCAAACGCACAGGCGGCCATCGCATGAGCCACGCTCAGATCCGCGCCGCGGCATCGGCAGGCAAGACCGTCGCCGTCTACGGCGCCTACGGCCATACCGCAGGCTTCGTGATCGACGAACTGCTCCGGCGCGGCCTGGTGCCGCGCCTGTGCGGGCGCGATGCCGCCAAGCTGGCGGAGCTGGCCGACGCCTATCCGCATTTGCAGCGATGCCAGGCGTCCATCGAAGACCCGCAAGCGCTGGATCGGATGCTGCAAGGCGCCGTCGCGGTGCTCAACTGCGCCGGCCCCTTCCTCGACACCGCCGCGCCGGTGCTGGAAGCGGCGTTGCGCGCGGGGCTGCCCTATCTCGACCTGTGCGCAGAGCAAGGCGCGGTACTCGATCTGGCGGCGGACTACGATGAGCAGGCACGCGCCGCCGGCATCGTCGCGATTCCGGCCATGGCCTTCTTCGGCGGCCTGGCCGACCTGTTGACCACTGCCGCGCTGGGCGGTGCATCGGATGCGGATGCGGTCGAGATCGCGGTGGCATTGGACCGCTGGCATCCGACCCTGGGCACGCGCGTGACCGGTCAACGCAACCAGCGTCCACGGCTGGTGATCGCCGACGGCCGGCTCGCTCCACTGGCGCAACCGCCAGCGGCACGCGAATGGACGTTTCCGCCGCCGTTCGGCGCGCAAGCGACCCTGGCCCTGCCGTTCTCGGAAATCGCCACCTTGTCGCGGCATCTGCGCTGCGCTCAAGTCGACTCGTACATGAACCTGACCGCTGTGCAGGACGTGCGCGATCCCGGCACGCCGACGCCGGCCGCGGTCGATGAAAGCGGGCGTTCGGCGCAACGCTACGTCGTCGACGTGCAGGTACGCCGGCATGGCCGCTCGTATCGGGCGACCGCGCAGGGCCAGGATATCTACGCGGTCAGCGCGCCGCTGATCGTGGAGGCGCTGGTGCGCATACTCGACAGCCGTGCGAAAGCCGTCGGCGTGGTCGCCCCCGGCCAGGCCTTCGACGCCGCGGACTTCCTGACCTCGTTGACTGCTCTGGAATGGACGCTGGATCAGAACCCGTGATCGGAGCCACCGGCGGGCCGCGCCGCTGCCCGCCGGTCGCGACTCAATAGAACGCGATGCCCGGACGCAGCACCAAATGGAACACCAGGGTCAGGGCGATCAGCGCCAGCAGCGGAATCGCGATCGAGCGCAGCGGGGCCGCATCGCCTGCGCGCGTGGGGATCGCGAACCAGGCCGCGGCCTGCATCCACGCCACGCCGATCACGTATTCGGCCACCGGCACGATCGCGACCTGATCCAGGCTGCCCGGCACCCGCATCGACAGGATCAGCGGCAGCGCCAGCAATCCCGGCAGGGTCGCGGCGCGGAACACGAAACCGTTGCGCCGGCCCGGCGCGGCGATCTGCTCCGCGTGCGTGGCCAGGGCCAGCAGCGGTCGCAGCAACCGGACCGCGATCCACACGATCAAGGCCATCGCCAGCAAGGCCGCGACGGTCTTGCTCGCCGCGCTCCATTGCAGGTACTCCATCGCCATGCCCACGTCGTTGCCCGGGAAGATCGCCCCGACCACGAATTGCGGCAGCGCCTGGAAGCAGCCGTGGAAAACCATCCAGAACGCGAACAGGCGCCACAGTGTCGAGCGCGGCGGGCAGCGGCGCAGCCAATACGCGCAGATCGCGGCGACGATCAGTGTCGCCACCGCGCCGGTGCCCTGGAACAGTTTGGCCAAAGGGTTGTCGCCGTCCCAATGGTGGTTGTTGTGGAACAGGGTCGGGCGCAGCCCCGGCGTGAACGCTTTGGGCAGCACCAGGAACAGCTCCTGGATGAAGAAGATCAGGCTGAAGCACAGCGCGTAGAGCAGCATCGAAGCCAGGATCAGCTTCCAGTCCCAGACCGGATACAGCGCCGGCGTGGTCGCGCGGTCGCGGCGGCGCAGCAGCCCGGCCAGACCGAGCAGCACGGGACCGCCCAGCGCGAACGAAGGGGCGAAGACGGAAAGAAAACCGGTGGCAGTCATGCGGTCGTGCGGAAGTGGGGACTGCGCGAGTGTAGGCCCAGTCGTGGCCGCGCCGCGATCCTGCGCACGGACTAGCGACGGAATTCGTAGAGCACGTCTTCGCGCATGCGTTCGAGCAGATCCACGCTCAGCGCCTGCCTTGGCACGGCTTCGCGGTCCAGCAGCGCGATGTCCGCGCTTAGCGCGCCGTCGTAATCGTGCAGCAGGAGCCCGATGCGGGCATTGCTCCCATAAGCCAGCGCCTCGTCGAGGAAGGCCACCCACACCGCCAGCGCCTCACGCGCCGCGACCGCGTCCACCTCGTCGACGGCGCCGCGCTTGGCCTGCTGCTGGGCCTGCGCGCGCTCGATCTTGGCCTCGCTCCAGCCCTTGCGGCGCAGCCGCTGCGCCGCTTCGGCCGGATCGGGCTCGCGACGCGAGCGCTCCGGCGCCCGCCCGCCCAACGGCGTACCGCAGTCGCAATGGCCCAGGGTGGTCAGAAAGTAACGAAAGCCGGGACAGATCTGGCGCTCGATGCTCGCGTTCGTCATCGGCTGCAACTGCCGGCCGTGGCGGCGCGCGATCGCGTCCAGCGCAGCGATATCGGCGGCGATCGGCAGGGTGGCAGTGATGAAGCGGCACATGCGGCGAGTTTATCCGACCAAGGAGGACGGCCTGAGCTACCTCCATGGCATCCATTCCCCGGACCTCGCCGGCGCAGAAGCTGGCGCACGGCGTGCGCAAGGGCTTGCCGCAGGCCGGGCACGGCGGGCCGAGCATGGCGACTCGGCGATGCCGCAGCGCATCGACATGGGTCCGGCGGAGACCGGTCCGGCGCCATGACAGGCGCCGGACCCGCCGGCGAGGGGCCTGCAGGCGCAACTTCAGAATTCTTCACTCGCCGATCAGGCACTTCAGACGCAATGCGGCTGTGATCCAGGCTCCTTCCAACGAGAGTCCGCCCATGCCCCTACCCCGCCTCCTGCTGTTGCTCGCCCTGGCCAGCCCGGCCGCGTTCGCCGCACCCAGCGACGGCGCCCCCGGCGACGGCTGGCCCGCGGCGCGCGCCGCCGACACCGCCTTCGAGCCGGCGCGGCTGAAGACGCTGGACGTCCGCCTCGGCGACGGCAGCCTCAAGCAGCTGACCAGCGTGATGGTGGTGCAGCGCGGTCAGCCGGTGTACGAGCGCTACTTCAACGGCGCCGACGCCGGCACCCTGCACGACGTGCGCTCGGCGACCAAGAGCGTGACGGCGCTGCTGGTCGGAGCGGCCATCGACCGCGGCCTGCTGCCCGGCGTGCAAGACCGCGTCTACGACCGCTTCCCGCAGTTCACCGCCCGCCACGAGGTCGACCCGCGCCTGCGCGCCACCACCCTGGCCGACCTCCTGACCATGAGCTCGCAATGGGAGTGCAACGACGAGAACCCGTTCTCCAGCGGCAACGAGGAACGCATGTACGTCACCGAACGCTGGCTCGACTTCGCCCTGGCCCTGCCGGTCAAGGGCTACGCGCCGTGGATGAGCAAGCCCGCCGACAGTCCGCACGGTCGCGCATTCGCGTATTGCACGGCCGGTTCCTTCGTCGCCGGCGCCGTGGTCGAACGCGCCGCCGGCAAGCCCCTGGCGGAGTTCGCCGCGGAAGCCCTGGAGCGGCCGCTGGGCATCGCCCGCAGCCAATGGAACCGCTCGCCCGAGGGTATCGGCATGGGCGGTGGCGGCACCCGCTATCGCACCCGTGATCTGGCCAAGTTCGGCCAGTTGGTGGTCGACCACGGCCGCTGGCAGGGCCGCCAGGTGATCTCGGCCGACTACATCGCGGCGATGACCAGCGAACAGGCGAAAGCCGACGACGACGCCGAATACGGTTACCAGTGGTGGCGCCTGCACTTCGATGTCGGCGGCCGCGACGTCGCCGCCTGGGCCATGTCCGGCAACGGCGGCAACTACGTGATGGTGGTGCCGGAGCGGCAACTGGTGGCGGTGATCACCAGCACCGCCTACAACCAGCGCAACGGCCATACCCAGTCGCGCGAGATCTTCCGCGAGCTGCTGGCAGCGCTGCGCTGAGGCTCAGGGCACGTCGGCCGGCTTCCACGCGGCCGACGTCACCTGCGCGCGCTGCCTGGCGATGTCGGCGTCGATGCGCGCCAACACGCGGGCGTAGCCGGGGTCGCCGCGCAAGGCGGCGAACAAGGGCGAGGCCTGCAGATAGGCGCGGTCGCGATAACCGGCAGCGACCGCCGCGTCCAGCGCGGCCGCCGCGGCGACCGGTTGGTGTCGCGCCAGTTCCAGCATCGCCAGTTCCAGATGCACGCCCGGCCACGGCGCGGGCTGCGTCGGCAACGGGCGCAGCTCGGCGATGCGCCGGGCGATCCAGGCCGGCGCCGGTGCGGGTTCGGCGTAGAGCCCGTTGACGGTGAGTCCCAGCGAACTCTGCGGCCGCAGCCGCAGCGCTTGCGCGAACGCGGCCCGTGCCGCCGCGCGGTCGCCGCGTTGCAGGGCCAGTTCGCCTTGCAACATATATAGGTCCGGATGCGGTGTGCCGCGCGTCAGCGCCTCGGCCAGGGCGCCGGCGGCCTCGTCGTAGCGGCGCTCGCCGAACAGGCTGCGCGGCCAGGCGATGTTGGAGAACACGTTGTCGGGAAACAGACGGAAGTTGGCCTGATGGCGGCGGCGCGCGGCTTCGACGAAGCCGAGCAGTTCCAGTTCGCGCGCGACCTGCACATCGCGGAAACGCACCCGCGCCGGATCGCCGCGCAGCTGCATGTTGCCGCGCAGGGCGTCGGCGACCCTGCCCTGCTCCTGGTACAGATACGCCAGCGAGGAGCGGGTGTTGTCGGCGTCCGGGTCCAGCTTCAGCGCGCGCTCGTAGCCGGCCACGGCCGCACCGATGTCGCCCAGGCAGTCGTGCGCGTAGCCCAGCGCGGACCAGGCCTTGGCGTTGCCGCCGTCGCGGCGCAGCAGCTGCCTGGCCAGGGCCAGGCCGCGCTCGGCGTCGTCGCGGCCGCCGTTATAGAGACAGGTACGCGCACTGGACAGACGGCTCAGGCCGAGCAACGCCGAGACGTCGTCGGGATCGGCGGCCAAGGCCTGCCGGTACAGCGCGATCGCGCGCTCGTTGTCGTCGGCCTGGCCGATGCCGGCGTAATAGTCCGCGCGCGCCAGCAAGGGCGACTTCGGCGGCGGCGGCCCGTGCCGCCACCACAGTGTGGCGGTCGCAGCCGCCACGACCAGCACCGCAGCCACCGCCCATGGCCAGCGCCGCGCATTCGAGGGCGACGACGCCTCGGCCGTTGCAGGCTCCGCGTCCGCCAGCGTCTGCGGCAGCGCACACAATTGATAGCCCTGCCCGCGCACCGAACGGATATAGCGCGGCGCACGGCTGTCGTCGCCCAGCGCCTGCCGCAGCAACTTGATGCGCTGGGTGATGGTCTCCTCGCTGACCACCGCCGGCGCCCACACTTCGCCCGCCAGCTGATCGAAGCCCAGCACCCGGTCGCCGTGCGAGAGCAGGCAGGCGAACAGACGGAAGCTCAGCCCCGATACGTCCAATGCCGCGCCCTCGCGTTCGACGCGTTGGCGCTGCAGGTCGACGGTGAGGTCCAGCAGTTGGAGTCGGGACACGGGCTGCGGCGACGAAGCGGAGGGACGCCGCGGGCGCGCGGCACCGGCGATGCTACACGGGTGCGCGCTGCCGTTGGCGCCGACGCGGACGATCCCGGCCGCGATCGCGCAGCACTAGCCCTCGCGGCGTACGCGAAACACCACGCTGATGCGCGGCCCCTGAGCGCGCCTGGTCTTGGGAATGCCGTGCTCGTGGCTGAGCTGGGACGCGTGGCTCATGCTCAGCAGGCTGCCCGGAGCCAGGTCCACGGCCAGGGTGTCGCGCGCGCCGCGCTGGGCCCTGATCAGCATGCGGCGCGGCGCGCCCAGCGAAACCAGGGTGATCGGCCGGCCGGGCACGAGGGTATGCAGCTTGTCGTGGTGCATGGCCACGCTGTCGCGGCCGTCGCGGTACAGGTTCATGCCGATGCGGTTGTACGGCGCCGGCACCTGGGCGCGCACCCGTTGCAGCATGTCCGCCAACGGCAGGTCATCGGGCAGCTCCTGGGTGTCGTAGTGCGCCAGCAGACGCGGCACGTCGACGATGCGGTCGTACATCGGCCGCTGCAGATGCGTCCACGCCGCCCGCGCATGCAGGATTTCGAACCACGCCTCCGCGGTCGCGGCGTCGACGAAGCCGGGCCAATAGCGCACGCCGCCTTCGGCATCGTCCACCAGAGTCCGGCAGTCGGTCGCGAACAGGTCGTCGGCGTGGGCGCACAGCGCTTTCATGCGGCGTCCTTCAATGGAAATCGCGCGAGGAGGCCTGCAGATCGCCGAGCAGATGACTGAGATCCTGCAGTTCGCGCGCGATCAGGTGCTGCACGCCGTCGACCTGCTCCCAGCGCCCGCGCACCGCTAGCAGGCGCGCCCCCAGCAGGGCCTTGCGCGAACGCAACGCCACGTCCTGCCACACCACCACATTGACCATGCCGTGTTCGTCTTCGAGGGTGACGAAGATGGTGCCGCCGGCCGTGGCCGGACGCTGGCGCTGGGTGACGATGCCGGCCGCGTGCACGCCGCGGCCATGCCGCTGTTCGCGTAACTGGCGCGAGTCCATCACCCGGTGCGGTTGCAAACGCTTGCGCAGCAGCGCCATCGGATGCGTGCGCAGGGTCAGGCCGACGGCGCGGTAATCGGACAGCACGTCCTCGCCCTGGGTCGGTGCGGGCAGCTCGATGACATCCTCGTCCGGGCTGTCCGGCAGCAAGGGGCGCTGGCGCTCGATACCGGCCACCGCCCAGCGCGCGGCGTGGCGATGCCCGGCCAGGCTCTGCAAGGCGCCGGCCTCGGCCAGGGCGTGGCGCGCCTTCTCGTCCAGCCCGGCGCGCAGGCACAGATCGCGCACGTCGGCGAACGGCGCCTGCGCGCGCGCGGCGACGAGCGCGCGCGCCATCGTTTCCGACAGGCCGCTTACCTGGCGCAGACCCAGGCGCAGCGCCGCCTGTCTGCCGTCGTCTACGCCGACGCGATATCCGCCGCCTTCCAGGGTGTTGTCCCAGTCGCTGCAGGTCGCATCCACCGGGCGCACTTCCACGCCGGCACGCTCGCCGCGGCCGCGTCGGGTGTCCTGCACGATCTCGCTGGGCGAATAGAAGCCCATCGGCTGGGCGTTGAGCAGTGCGCAGGCGAAGGCCGCCGGCTCGTGGCGTTTCATCCAGCAGCTGACGTAGACCAGTTTGGCGAACGAGGCGGCGTGGCTCTGCGGAAAACCGTAGGAGCCGAAGCCCTTGATCTGTTCGAAGATCTGATCGATGAACGCCGAGGAGTAACCCTTGCCCTCCATCAGGGCGCGGATGCGCTCGCGATGCGGTTCCATGTCCCCGCCCCGGCCCCAGGCCGCCATCGAGCGGCGCAGGCGATCGGCCTGCTCCGGCGTGTAGCCGGCATGGATCACCAGCTCCATCACCTGCTCCTGGAACAGCGGGATGCCCAGGGTCTTGCCGAGGATGTCCTCGATGCCTGCCGAGGGGTAGACCACCGGCTCCTTGCCCTGCCTGCGCCGCAGATAGGGATGCACCATGCCGCCCTGGATGGGACCGGGCCGGACGATGGCCACTTCCACCACCAGGTCGTAGAAGTTCTTCGGCTTCAGCCGCGGCAGCATGCTCATCTGCGCGCGCGATTCGATCTGGAACACGCCGATCGTGTCCGCGGCCTGGATCAGTTCGTAGGTCGGCCCGTCGCCCGGCGGCAGGCGCGCGATGTCCAGGCGATAGCCGCGGTGGCGTTCGATCAGGTCCACCGCCTTTCGGATGCAGGTCAGCATGCCCAGCGCCAGGCAGTCGACCTTCAGCAACTTCATGGTTTCCAGATCGTCCTTGTCCCACTGGATGATGGTGCGGTCGTCCATGGCCGCGTTCTCCACCGGCACCACCGTGCTCAGCGGCGCATCGCTGATGACGAAGCCGCCGACGTGCTGCGACAGGTGGCGCGGATGGCCGCGCAGCTGCGCGGTCACCGCCAGGACGCGCCGGATCAGCGGGTTGTCCGGGTCGAAACCGGCCTCGCGCAGGCGCTGCTCCATCGGCGTCTCGCCGTTGCCCCAGCCGTAGCACTCGGCCAGCAGCGCGATCTGGTCCGGCGGCAGCCCGAAGGCCTTGGCCACGTCGCGCACCGCACTCTTGCCGCGGTAGCGGATCACCGTGGCGGCCAGCGCCGCGCGCTCGCGGCCGTACTTTGCGTACACGTACTGCAGCACTTCCTCGCGCCGTTCATGCTCGAAGTCGACGTCGATGTCGGGCGGCTCGCCGCGCTCCCTGGACAGAAAACGCGCCATCAGCAGCCGGCTCTCGGCCGGATCGACCGCGGTGATGCCCAGCGCGTAGCACACGGCCGAGTTGGCCGACGAGCCGCGGCCCTGGCAGAGGATATTCAGCGATCTGGCGTGGCGGACGATGTCCTCCACGGTCAGGAAGAAAGCCTCGTATTTTAGCTCGGCGATCAGTTCCAGCTCGGTGTCGATCTGCGCGGCGATATGCGCCGGCGTACCCTCCGGCCAGCGATCGCGCATGCCGGTTTCGGTCAAGGCGCGCAGCCAACTGCTGGGCGTATGCCCTTGCGGCACCAGTTCGGCCGGATAGTTGTAACGCACCTCATCCATGCGGAAGCCGCACCGGCGCGCCAGCTGCACAGCGGCGGCCAGCAGTTCGGGCGGATAGATGTTGCCCAGCGCGCGGCGCGTGCGCAGGTGGCGTTCGCCGTTGCGGAACAGCTGCGCGCCGCAATCGGCCAGCGGCGTGTTGTGGCGGATCGCGGTCATGGTGTCCTGCAATACGCGCTGGCGGCGCAGGTCCATATGCACGTCGCCGGCCGCCACCGGGGTCAGCTCCAAGTGCGCCGCCATCTCCAGCAACAATTGCAGGCGCGCGGCATCGTCTTCTTCGCGGCGCAGCTCCACCGCCAGGAAAGCGCGCTCGCCGAGCAAGGCGCGCAGCCAGCGTCCCTGCGCCGCGTCCGGCACGCCGGCCGGCAGCCACAATGCGAACACGCCGGCCTCGCCATCGCCCAGCACCTGTTCCAGGTCCTGCCGGGTCAGGTGGTATGCGCCCTTCGGCGCCGCACGGCGCGCGATGGTGATCAGCCGGCACAGCTGGGTGTAGCCCGCTTGGGTTTCCACCAGCAGCACCAGCTTGAGTCCGCAGTGCAGAGAGAACTCGCTGCCCACGATGAGGTTCAATCCGGTCGCGCGCGAGGCCTCCAGCGCACGCACGATGCCGGCCAGCGAGCACTCGTCGGTGATCGCCAGCGCTTCGTAACCGCAGTGCGCGGCACGCGCGAACAAATCCTCGGCGCTGGACGCGCCGCGCAGGAAGGAGAAGTCCGACAGGCAGTGCAACTCGGCATAGGCGGGCAGATCGCCGTCGCCGTCGGCATCGTCGTTGGCCGCATGCAGGCGCAAGCGGTGCGCGACCTCCCAGGCACGCGGCGGACGCCCGCCCGGCGTGTCGCGATAGACGCCGTTCACGGCATCGTCCCAGCTCATGCGAACCACCCGTGCAGCATCCAGCCCTCGCGCTCGCCGGGCGGCGCGTACGCCCAGGCGCGCTGGCCGCGACCGGTCTCCACCAGGTAATAATCGCGGCGCGCGTCGGCACCGTCCCACCAACCGCTTTCCAGCCGCTCCGGGCCGGACACGATGCGCAGCTGCGGATCGCGCAGCGGCATCGGCTGCGGCAATAGCCACAGCGGCCGCGGCGGCCGCGCGGGCGCGCTGCCGATGCGGGTCTCGTCGCCGTCCACGCGTCGCCAGGCGCGTTCCGGGCGCGGATCGCCGGAGGGCGTCACGCGGTACACCGCCTCGTCGCCCAGGCGCGCGCGCAAACGTTCGCGCAATTGCGGCCAAGGCTGGGTCTGCTGCGCGCGCGCGTCGAACAGATCGCGCGAGGCCGGGACGAACGGCGGCAGTTCGCGCGCCAGCAGGCGCAGCGCCACCACCGGCTGCGCGATCTGCACCCGCTCCAGGCGATTGCGGGTGAGCTCGAACAGCATCGCCGGCTCGCGCTCGGATGCCAGCAGGCCGACGTCGACATCGGTGTGCGCGCCCTCGTGCTCCAGGCGCAGCACGAAGCGCTGCACGCCGCCGTCGCGGATCGACAGATAGGTGCACAGATCGCCGATCAAACGCCGCAGCGGGAACAGCAGCGCCATGTGGCTTTCCACTTCGTAACCCAGCTCCACCCGCGCATCGAAGTGGTCCGGCGGAGCGTAGTAAGCCAGCGGATCGTCGGCCTGCCCGTACAGACGGTCCAGATGCTCCAGCAACGGCAGGCCGAAACGGCGGCGCAGGCTGTCGCGCGGCAGATTGCGCAAAGCGCGTAGATCGCGCACGCCCATGCGCTGCAGGCGCTCGCCATCGCCATCGGGCAGACGTGCGCGCCGCACCGGCACGCGATCCAGGTAGTCCGCCATCGCGCCCGGGTGCGGCAAGGCCAGGCCATCGCTGAGACCGGCCAGCACATGCGCCGCACGCGGCGTCGGGGCCAGCGCGATGCGGTGGCTGAAGCCGAGCGCGGACAGCTCTTCGCGCAACCGCGCTTCGATGCGCGGCCACGGCCCCAGCAAGCGAAAACTCGCGCGCACTTCCAGCACGATGCAACCCGGCCATTGCGCGCTGACCAGGGAGCTGTGGCGGTAAGCCCATGCGGCCAGGAAGCGCTGCCAGCGCGCCTCGGCCTGCGGCTCGTATTCCACCATCGAGAATTCCGGCAGCAAGGCGTGCGCTGCGGTCAGGCGCATGCCTGCGCGCAAGCCGGCCTCGGCGGCGCCGGCGTTCACCGCATGCAGGCTGCGCAACTGCGCCGGCCCGGCGACCAGGGCCAGCGGCGGGTCGGGATCAGGCAAACGCCGGAGGACGGCGTCCAGCGCCAGCTGCGGCAGCAGTATGCAAGCCCACAACATGCGCGCGCCTCACGCCGTGCCCGGTGCGTAGGTCTGCGCGGGCGCGGGACCGCCGCGGCATTTGCGCACGTGCCAGGCGTCCCTGCCCTGCGCATCGCGCGCGTACTCCACCCGCAAGGCGGCAGGCGACGGGTTGGCCGCGTGCTTGCGGTCGCGCAGGGCGAAGCCCAGGCAATCGCCGCTGTCGGCGGCTACCTGCAAGCGGCGCAAGGCCGGCGCATCGGCATGCAAGGGCCAACCGATCACCGCCGCACAGGCGCCGCTGCGCAGGCATTGTTCGAACGCCCAGAGGGCATCGCGCGGCGAGGCGTCGACGATGTGCAGCGCCGCCAATTCCACCCCGGCCGCCTGCCACGCCGGCGCATACGGCAGATAGGGCGGCGCGATCAGCGCCACCGTGCCACCGGCCTGGGTCATGCGCACCAGGGTGGGCATCAGCAAGGACAACTCGCCCACGCCGTCGGCCGGCAGCAATAGTTCGGTCAGTGCGCGGCGCGGCCAGCCGCGTTGCGGCAACAGCGCGTCCAAGGCCGCATGGCCGGAGGGCTCACCCTCGGCGGCGATGTTCGCGCTGCGTCCGGCATGCCACAGCGTCTGCGCGGCCAGCAGGGTTTCGATGGCGACCACGGCGCCCATCTCAGCCCAGCCGCACCAGGCCGCAGTAGACGCCTTCGATGGCGAAGTCCTGCCCCGCTTCCACCACGATCGGCGCATGCGCGGGATTGCGCGGCAGCAGGCGGATCTGCCGATGCGTGCGCTGCAGGCGCTTGATGGTCAACTCGCCGTCGATGCGTGCGACCACCGTCTGTCCGTCGCGCGCGTCGCTGCTGCGGTGCACGCCGACCAGGTCGCCATCCAGGATGCCGTCGTCGATCATCGAATCGCCCTGCACCTTCAGCAGGTAATCCGGCGCCGGCGAGAACAGGCGGCGGTCCAGCCACAGCTGTTGGTCCAGGCCGATGTCCGCACCGATCGGCGCGCCCGCCGCGACCCGGCCCAGCACCGCCAGGGGCAGCACGTCGGCGCCGCCGCCCGGCAGGCGCAGCCCGCGTTTCTGGCCCGGAGCCAGAGCCAGCAGGCCGTCGGCGACCAGCGCCTGCACGTGCTTCTGAGCGGCATTGCGCGAGGCGAACCCGAAGGCGGCGGCGATCTCGGCCAGGCTGGGCGCGCGCCCGGACGCCAGTTCCCGGCGCAAAAAAGCCAGCACGGCGGCGCGTTGCGGCGGCAGGGAGTCGATAGGATCCATAGGTGTACATTTGTACACCCATTGGTCGCAGGAGGCGAGACCCGGGACGCCCGCCCGTCGGGCGCAAGCGCCTGAGCACTCGTCCGGACGCCCCGCCGCGCCTCGCCCTCGCCCTGCCGCAAGGGTCCCCAGGGGCGGTTTACGGCCGCCCTTGGCCCATGAAACACTCGCGCCGCCGCCCAGCGCGGCCGTCGCCGGGGAGGCGACGCAGGGGTGCAATCACACAGGGGAACCACATGCTCGTACGTCTCGTGGCGTCGCTCGCCGCGCTTTGCCTTTCGTTCAACGCTCTGGCCGCCAAGCCGGTGCCGCTGCCCATGCCGATCGCCCAGGACCTGCCGGTCGAACTGGTGCTGAGCCAGCAGGAAGTCGCCATCGACGTGCCCAACACCGCCTCGGCGATGGGCGCCCAGTTCGGCCTGATCGGTGCGCTGATCGGCAGCGCCGTGCAGAACTCGCAAACCAAGACCGCCGAAAAGCGCGTCGCCGACCTGCGCAACCTGCTGCTGGACTATCGCTTCAACGAGCGCATGGAACAGGCGCTGCGCGCCAAGCTGGCCGGCGAAGGCTTCTCGCCCAACCCGCAGGTGGCGGTGATGGCCACGCCGTGGGATGCCGCCAACGCCAAGGACAGCGCCAAGCTGCCGCAGGACGTGCTAGTGCTGACCCCGCGCTACTCGATGAGCACTAACCTGGGCGGCCTGACCGTGCGCCTGCAGGCCAGCTACATGCATCGCGAGCGCAAGAGCAACGGCAAGGTCAAGGAAACCGTGCGTTTCAGCCGCCCCTACACCTTCCAATACAACGTCACCGACTACCCCAGTGAAGACGGCGCCATCGACCGTCGCTGGCTGGCGATGGGCCCGGCCGGCGTGAGCGCGCTGATCGACAACGGCATCGCCCAGGTCACCGACATGCTGGCCTACGACTTCTCCGCCGCCGGCCGCGCCGAATCGGCGACCAAGGTGAAGAACGACAAGATCCCGTTCGCCGGCAACATCTACCGCGGCCGTTCGCTGCGCGCCACGCCCGACCAGGTCTGGGTGCGCAGCGGCAATAGCTGGATGCAGAGCGTCAACGGCTACACCACCCTCAACGCCGGCAAGATGACCGCCGCCGCCGCGCCGGCCCCGCAGCCCGTCGTCGAGGCCGCACCGGCCGTTGCCCCCGTGGCCATGCCCGCAGCACCGGCCGCCAACGACGCCGCGCCCGTCGCGACCGGTGCCGACGCAGGCGCAGGCGCAGGCGGCCGATGAGCCGCGCGTTACTCACGCTGGCAATGGCGGTTGCGGCGACGCTCGCCCTGAGCGCGTGCAGCCAGAAAGTGCATCAGGTCGTGGTGCGTTCGGACCGCCTGCCGGCCACCGCGCCGTCGAAGAAACTGCCGCGCCTGAGCTGCGCCTACCAGCTGGTGGACGTCGTCGACGCCCGCGCCGCCGGCAATCGCGCCGGCGGCCTGGGCAATCACCAGTTGCTGCTGGACGACGCCCCCGCCCTGGTCCGCAACCAGCTGCAGAAAGTCGGCATGACCAGCGCGGACGCGGCGGCCAACAGCGACGCCCGCCGCGTGGCCGTGCAGATCAAGCAGCTATACCTGGCCCAGAACCAGGTCACCAAGGTCCCGGTGGCCGTGTACAGCGTGCGGGTCGGCGACGGCGCCCCGTTCGTGATCCGCGCCCAGGCCGCGACCATGAACTGGAACGGCTCGGAGAAAGAGGCCTACCAGGCCTTGGCCGACGTTCTGGGCGATGCCAGCGCCCAACTGGTCAACACGCTCAACAAGGACTGCGGCGCGAACAAAGCCAGCTGATCGCCGCGTCATCGTTTACGGTAGCCAGGGTGGACACCTCCACCCTGGCGCACCGCCGTCAGACCGCATACACATGGAGCGATACCCGTGGCCCGAATGCTACTGCTGCTTGCGATCTGCCTGTTGAGCGGCTGCTCCCTGGGCGAGGGCACCGTCGCCGCCGACGTCGTCAGGCTGTACCCCGGCTGCCAACTGGACAAGCTCAACGAGACGCATCCGCTGGCTGCCGACAGCGAACAGATCCTGGCCAAGTTCACCTACACCTGCAAAAACGAATCGCACCTGCGCTACGGCAACCTCGTCTACCGCAAGGGCATGGATACCGGCGTCACCATCTATTGCTGCGCGCGCGAGGCCACGCCCGAGGAGATCTGAGCGCCGCGGTCGACCGCGAAACTCGGGAGTACGAGCGGGTATCCACGGATCGTCTTGTACTGCCTGCGACTTCGCAGTCCCAGCCATCGCGCCGCACTGCGTCATCCCAGATGTGTCGTGTAGCGCTCTGACAACGGTTCGGACTGCCCCGCGGGTCCATACACAATTCGTTGCCGACCCCGATGCTAGGTTCGGCGCTCCTCACTTCGGAGCGCAGCATGGAAACCCAGCGCATTCACCGTGGTCGCCTGATCGATCACATCCAACTGGTGGTGAAGGACCTCAAGGCCAGCCAGGGCTTTTACGAGGCCGTATTCAAGGTGCTCGACGTGCCCATCGGCGGCACCGGCGACGATTTCTTCTGGGCCGACGAACTGTTCGTCTCCACCGCCGACAGCGAGGCGGCGCAGGGCGAGCTGACGGGACGCCACCATCTGGCCTTCCAGGCCAAGGACCGCGCGACCGTGGACGCCTTCCACAAGCAAGCGCTCGCCAACGGCGGTCAGGACAACGGCGCGCCCGGCGAGCGTCCTTACCATCCGGGCTACTACGCCGCGTTCGTGATCGATCCGGACGGCAACAATATCGAGGCGGTCCATCACGGCGAAGGCGAGCGCAGCGCCGCTTCGGTGACGGTCGACTTCAAGGCCTAGCAGAACGAGACGTGCCGCGTCGCGGCCGGCCGGGAGCCGGCCGCGCTCAGCTCTTGTAGTTGAACGTCCGGTTGATGCCCAGCGCGGCGAGCGTGCCGATCGCGCCCGACAGCAGATAGGCGCCCAGCCAGGCCAGGCCGAACTGCGAGCACAGGCCCAGGGCGACCAGCGGCGCGAACGCGGCGCCGATCAGCCAGGCCAGATCGGAAGTCAGCGCGGCGCCGGTGTAGCGGTAGCGCCGGCCGAAGTTGGCCGTAACCGCGCCCGCCGCCTGGCCGTAGGACAGGCCGAGCAGGGCGAAGCCGATCAGGATGAAGGCGTCCTGGCCCATCGAACCCGCGCCCATCAAGGTGGGGGCGAAACCGCTGAACATCGCGATCACGATGGCCAAGCCGCCCAGGGTGCGGGCACGGCCGACGCGGTCGGCGATCAGGCCGGACACGACGATGCCGCCGGCGGCGATGAAGCCGCCCAGGATCTGCACCATCAGGAAGCCGACGATGGACTGCTCCGAATACAGCTTGATCCACGACAAGGGAAAGATCGTCACGATGTGGAACAGCGCATAGCTGGCGAGCGCGGCGAACGCGCCGACCACCACGTGCTGGCCCTTGGCGCTGAACAGCTCGCGGATCGGCGTGGGCTCCAGCTCCAGCTCGCCCATCTTGTCCTGGTATTCCTCGGCCACGACCAGGCGCAGCCGTGCGAACAGCGCCACCACGTTGATCGCGAACGCGACGAAGAAGGGGTAACGCCAGCCCCAGCTCAGCAGATCCTGCTCGCCCAGGTTCGCGTACAGGAACGCGAACACGCCCGAGGCGACGATGAAGCCGACCGGCGCGCCCAATTGTCCGAGCATCGCGTACCAGCCGCGGCGTTCCTTCGGCGTGTTGAGCGCCAGCAGCGACGGCAGGCCGTCCCACGACCCGCCCAAGGCGATGCCCTGCAGCACGCGGAAGAACGCCAGCAACGCGATCGACAACCCACCCAGGGTGCCGTAACCCGGCAGGAAAGCGATGCCCGCCGTGGCGGTGCCGAGCAGAAACAAAGCCACGGTCAATTTGACGCCCCGGCTCCAGCGCGTCTGGATCGACATGAACAGCACCGTGCCCAGCGGACGCGCCAGGAACGCCAACGCAAAGATCGCGAAGGACCACAGCGTGCCCTGCAGCCGATCCAGGAACGGGAAGAACACCGACGGAAACACCAGCGCCGAGGCGATGCCGTAGACGAAGAAGTCGAAGTATTCGGACGCGCGCCCCACCACTACGCCGACGGCGATTTCGCCGGGAGCGACATCGGCATGCGCCTTGGCGCCGTGGTCGTGCGAGGAAGCGGTGGGGCCGGGAACGGTAGCCATCTGGGGGTGCGCGTCGACTTCAGGCAGGGATAGTTCGAGCCTAGGCTGACAGAGGCGGAGGCCCGAAGCGATAGGACAAAACGTCCAATACTCGTGAATGGGCGCGCGGACTACATTGATGCGCATCAAATAAGACTCCGCCCCAACCCCCTCATGCCCATCGCACGCAGACTCCTGCAAGCCGCAGCGCTGCTGGCCGCCGCCAGCCTGCTTTCCGGCTGCAACCTGGTGGTGTTCAACCCCGCTGGGGACATCGCGGCCCGCCAGGGCCAGCTGATCATCGCGGCGACGGTGCTGATGCTGATCGTGATCGTGCCGGTGATCGCGCTGACCTTCTGGTTCGCCTGGAAGTACCGCGCCTCCAACCGCAGCGCCACCTACACGCCGGACTGGGACCATTCCACCCAGCTGGAGCTGGTGATCTGGGGCGTACCCCTGCTGATCATCATCGCGCTGGGCGCGATCACCTGGATCAGCACCCACCTGCTCGACCCCTACCGTCCGCTCGACCGTATTGCGGCGGGACGCCCGGTACCCGCGCAGCTCGAACCGCTGGATATCCAGGTGGTGGCGCTGGACTGGAAGTGGCTGTTCCTCTATCCGAAGGAAGGCGTGGCCTCGGTCAACGAAGTCGCGGTCCCGGTCGATCGGCCGGTCCGCTTCCACATCACCGCGTCCTCGGTGATGAACACCTTCTACGTGCCGCACCTGGCCGGAATGATCTACGGCATGCCGGGCATGGAAACCCAGCTCAACGCCGTGATCAACGCGCCGGGCGAGTACGAAGGCTTCTCCGCCAACTACAGCGGCGCGGGCTTCTCGCACATGCGCTTCAAGTTCCACGGCATGTCCAATACCGACTACGACACCTGGATCGCCGGGCTGCGCGGCAGCAAGCAGTCGCTGACGCGTTCGGCCTACCTCGAACTGGAGAAGCCGAGCGAACGCGAGCCGGTGCAGCACTACACCAACGTCGACAGCACGCTCTACAGCGCCATCCTCAACCGCTGCGTCGATGCCGAGCGCCTGTGCATGGACCAGATGATGGCGCTGGACGCGGGCGGCGGCCTCGGCCTGGAAGGCCTGAACGCGCTGGCGATGCCGCGTCGCGGCGACCCGCGCCTGGGCGCGTACGTCTCTGCGGACGTGTGCACCGTCGACCAGCCGCCCCTGTCGCCCCTGGCGGCCGGCATGAAGGCGCCCTGAGGCGCCCGCTCCTACGAGCCCGCTCCGACGAGCCCGCTCCGACGAGCCTGCCCCGACGAGCCCGTTCTACGAGCTGCACGACGCCCCGTATCGTTACTGGAAGTTTTCCGATGTCCCTCGAAAGCGGCACCATACCGACCTCTCCGATCTTCGGACGCATGACCTGGGACGCCGTGCCCATGCTGCACGAGCCGATCGTCGCCGCGACCTTCATCGGCACGGTTCTGATCGGCCTGGCCTTGTTCGCGGCGATCACCAAGTACCGGCTGTGGGGCTACCTGTGGAAGGAGTGGTTCACCAGCATCGATCACAAGAAGATCGGCATCATGTACATGGTGCTAGGCCTGGTGATGCTGCTGCGCGGCTTCGCCGATGCATTGATGATGCGCCTGCAGCAGGCGATGGCTTTCGGCGACAACCTCGGCTACCTACCCCCTCACCACTACGACCAGATCTTCACCGCGCACGGCGTGATCATGATCTTCTTCGTGGCCATGCCCCTGGTCACGGGCCTGATGAACTACCTGGTGCCGCTGCAGATCGGCGCGCGCGACGTCGCCTTCCCGTTTCTGAATAACTTCAGCTTCTGGATGACCGTCAGCGGCGCCGTGCTGGTGATGATGTCGCTGTTCTTCGGCGAGTTCGCCGCCACCGGCTGGCTGGCCTACCCGCCGCTGTCCGGGGTCGCCTTCAGCCCAGGGGTCGGCGTCGACTACTACATATGGGCGCTGCAGATAGCCGGCGTCGGCACCCTTCTGTCGGGCGTGAACCTGCTGGTGACCATCATCAAGATGCGCGCACCCGGCATGGGTCTGATGAAGATGCCGGTGTTCACCTGGACCTCGCTGTGCACCAACGTGCTGATCGTGGTGTCGTTCCCGGTGCTGACCGCCGTGCTCGCGCTGCTCGGCCTGGACCGCTACGCCGGCACCAACTTCTTCACCAGCGACCTCGGCGGTAACGCCATGATGTTCGTGAACCTGATCTGGATCTGGGGCCACCCGGAGGTCTACATCCTGATCCTGCCGCTGTTCGGCGTGTTCTCGGAAATCGTGTCCACCTATTCCGGCAAGCGCCTGTTCGGCTACTCCTCGATGGTCTACGCGACGGTCTGCATCACCGTGCTCTCGTACCTGGTGTGGCTGCACCACTTCTTCACCATGGGCTCCGGCGCCAGCGTCAACTCGTTCTTCGGCATCACCACGATGATCATCTCGATCCCGACGGGCGCGAAGATCTTCAACTGGCTGTTCACCATGTACCGCGGCCGCATCCGCTTCGAAGTGCCGATGCTATGGACCATGGGCTTCATGGTGACCTTCGTGGTCGGCGGCATGACCGGCGTGCTGCTCGCGGTGCCGCCGGCGGATTTCGTGCTGCACAACAGCCTGTTCCTGGTCGCGCACTTCCACAACGTGATCATCGGCGGCGTGGTGTTCGGCCTGTTCGCGGCGATGACCCATTGGTTCCCCAAGGCTTTCGGTTTCAAGCTCGACGACTTCTGGGGCAAGGTCTCGTTCTGGTTCTGGCTGGCCGGCTACTGGTTCGCGTTCACCCCGCTGTACGTGCTGGGTCTGATGGGCGTGACCCGCCGCATGAGCCACTTCGACGACCCCTCGCTGCAGATCTGGTTCCAGATCGCCGCGTTCGGCGCGGTCCTGGTCGCCATCGGCATCGCCGCGTTCCTGATCTGCATCTACGTCAGCTTCCGCAAGCGCGAGCAGCTGCGCGACCTCACCGGCGACCCCTGGAATGCCCGCACCCTGGAGTGGTCGACATCCTCGCCGCCGCCGGAGTACAACTTCGCGTTCACCCCGGTGGTGCACGACAACGACGCCTGGTGGGACATGAAGCAGCGCGGCTTCCAGCGCCCGACCTCCGGCTTCCTCGCCGTGCACATGCCCAGGAACACGCCCGCGGGCGTGGTGCTGGCGGCCCTGAGCACCGCCTGCGGTTTCGCCCTGATCTGGCACGTGTGGTGGCTGGCCGCCGCATCGCTGCTGGGGATCGTGGCCTACGCGATCTACAACAGCTTCGATTACGACCGCGACTACCACATCCCCGCCGAAACGGTCGCCGCGACCGAACAGGCGCGCAGCGCCCAGCTGAAGGCTTCCCATGTCTGAGTCCATCGCCCTGACCCGCGAAGATGGTTCGCCCGTGTTCCTCGACACGACCGGGCACCACCATCCTCAGAACGGAACGCTGTTCGGCTTCTGGCTGTACCTGCTCAGCGACCTGATGATCTTCGCCTGCCTGTTCGCCACCTACGGCGTGCTGGGGCGCAGCTACGCCGCCGGCCCTTCCGGCGCCGATCTGTTCGAGCTGCCGCTGGTCGCGCTCAACACCGCGATCCTGCTGCTGTCGTCGATCACGTATGGCTTCGCGATGATCGCGATGCAGAAGCGCAACAAGACCGGCATGATCCGCTGGCTGGTGCTGACCGGCCTGCTCGGCCTGGGCTTCCTGTCCGTCGAAATCTACGAGTTCGCCCACCTGATCCACCTGGGCGCCGGCCCGCAGCGCAGCGCCTTCCTGTCGTCGTTCTTCGCCCTGGTCGGCACCCACGGTCTGCACGTGCTGTTCGGCGTGATCTGGCTGACGGTGCTGTGCGTGCAGGTGCAGCGCCACGGCCTGACCCGCGCCAACAGCCGCCGCATCGCCTGCCTGTCGATGTTCTGGCATTTCCTCGACGTCGTCTGGATCGGCGTCTTCACCTTCGTTTACCTGATGGGAGTGCTGCCATGAGCCAGCACGAGACGCACGATCGCCACGACGACCAGCTCGAAGACGGCATCCCGCACGTTTCGGCGCGCGACTATCTCACCGGCTTCGTGCTGTCGGTGGTGCTGACCGCGATCCCGTTCGGCCTGATGATGGGCAAGGTGATCCCGAGCCCGGGCCTGGTCGCCGTCGTGCTGCTGGCGTTCGCCGCCGTGCAGGTGGTGGTGCACATGGTCTACTTCCTGCACATGAACACCCGCTCGGAAGGCGGCTGGAACGTGCTGGCGCTGATCTTCACCGTGGTGTTGGTGGTGATCGTGCTGTCGGGTTCGCTGTGGGTGATGCACCACATGAACTCGAACATGATGCCGGGCCTGCACGACATGCAGGAAATGATCAAGAACGCGCCGTGAGCGATCGGCGGCACGCAGCGGTCGAGCAGGCACGCGGCCGTCGTCCGCTGCAGCTGGCCGTGTTCGCTTCCGCGCTGCTCGTCGCCTGCGCGGGCTTCCTGGCGCTGGGCGTGTGGCAAGTCCAGCGCATGGCCTGGAAGCACGATCTGATCGCGCGCGTCGAAGCGCGTCTCACGGCCCCGCCCGCTGCCCCACCTGCACGCAAACAGTGGGCCGCGGTCACCGGGGAACGCGACGGCTACCGCCGGGTGCGCCTGTCCGGGCGCTTCCTGCCCGCGCTGGAAGCGCGTAGCCAGGCCGTCACCGAGCTGGGCGCGGGCGCCTGGGTGCTGGTCCCGCTGCGCACCGACGGCGGCGACTACGTGCTGGTGAACCGCGGCTTCGTGCCCGCGCAGGAGCAAGCCGCAGCGCCGCCCGCCGGCCAGGTGCAGGTCGAGGGCCTGCTGCGCATGAGCGAACCCAGGGGCGGCTTCCTGCGCAGCAACGATCCGGCCCACGAGCGCTGGTACTCGCGCGACGTCGCCGCGATCGCGCGTGCGCGCAAGCTGCCCGGCGACGCGGTCGCGCCCTACTTCGTCGATGCCGTGCGCGGCCCGGCCGACCCCGCTTGGCCGCGCGGCGGCCTGACCGTGGTCAAGTTCCGCGACCACCACCTGTCCTATGCGCTGACCTGGTTCGGCCTGGCCGCGCTGAGCCTGGTCGCGGGCTACCTTCTGTTCGCTTCGGAGCGTCGTTTGCGGCAAGATCGTGCGCAGCGAGGAGGCTCCCCCGGTCATGCAAGCCCGATCCAGAGTCCTTGAGGCCGCCGCGGACACCGCGCTTCGCAGCCTCGGCGTGAACGGCGCCCAGGACCGCACCGGCCTGCGCAACATGCAGCAGTTGATCCAGTTGCGCTGGATCGCGGTAGTCGGCCAGGTCGTCACCATCTTCGTCGTCCATTACGGCATCGGCATCGCCCTGCCGCTGGGCACGATGTGCGCAGTGCTGGCGGCGCTGGCCGCGTTCAATCTCGGCAGCCAGCAGTGGTGGAAGCGGCGTGCGCACGTTTCCAACCTCGCCCTGCTGGTCGGCCTGCTGGTCGACGTGGTCTCGCTGAGCATCCAGCTCTACCTCAGCGGCGGCATTACCAATCCCTTCGTCTTTCTCTACCTGTTGCAGGTGGCGCTGGGTACCGTCCTGCTGCGCTCCCCGGCCAACTGGATCCTCGCCGCCGCGGCCGGAGTGTGCTTCACCGCCCTGGCGGTGTTGCCGACGCCGCTGCACATCGCGGCCGATCCCGGCAACGGCCTGGCCGACCACTACGTGCAGGGCCTGCTGATCTGCTTCCTGCTGGTGGCGGCGCTGCTGGTGGTGTTCATCACCCGCATCGGCCGCATCCTGCGCGAGCGCGACGCGCGCCTCGCGGAACTGCGCCAGCGCGCCGCCGAGGAAGAGCACATCGTGCGCATGGGCCTGCTCGCATCCGGCGCCGCGCACGAACTCGGAACACCGCTGTCGACGCTGTCGGTCATCCTCGGCGACTGGCAGCACCTGCCCAGCATCGCCTCGGAAACCGAACTGCACCACGACGTGGCCGAAATGCTGGCGCAGGTCGCGCGCTGCAAGTCCATCGTCACCAACATCCTGCTGTCCGCCGGCGAAACCCGCGGCGAGTCGCCGGTCGAAACCACCCTGCACGAACTGCTCGACGACCTCGCCGACGAATGGCGTGCGGCGCGCACGCCGGCCGCGTTCGAATACCAACGGCGCTGCGAGGACGACCCCAGCATCGTCTCCGACGAGGGCCTGCGGCAGATGGTGTTCAACGTGCTCGACAACGCGTTGGAGGCCTCGCCCGCCTGGGTGGCGCTGGACGCGGATTGCCGCGACGGCGAACTCGTCATCCAGGTCAGCGACGCAGGCCCAGGCTTCTCCGCCGACATCCTCGAACGCCTGGGCACGCCCTACAACAGCAGCAAGGGTCGTCCCGGCGGCGGCCTGGGCCTGTTCCTTTCGGTCAATGTCGCCCGTACCCTGGGCGGCAGGCTCACGGCACGCAACCGGCCGCAGGGCGGCGCGGTGGTCACCGTGACGCTCCCGCTGTCGGCCATTGCCCTCGAGGAGCACGGCGATGACGAATGAACGCAGGCTGCTGATCGTCGAAGACGACACCACCTTCGCCCGCACCCTGGTGCGCTCGTTCGAACGGCGCGGTTATCTGGTGCGCCACCTGCCCGGCGAAGCGGGGCTGCCGGGCCTGCTGGAGGAATTCCCGCCCACCCACGCCGTGGTCGATCTCAAGCTGGCCGCCAACGCCTCCGGCCTGTCCTGCGTCAAGCACCTGCATGCGTTCGATCCCGACATGCTGATCGTGGTGCTGACCGGCTACGCCAGCATCGCCACCGCGGTCGAGGCGATCAAACTGGGCGCGCGTCACTACCTGGCCAAGCCTTCCAACACCGACGACATCGAGGCCGCGTTCCAACGCGCCACCGGCGATGCCGAGGTCGAGCTCACCGGCCGCACGACCTCGATCAAGACCCTGGAGTGGGAACACATCCACGAGGTCCTCGCCGAAAGCGACTTCAACATCTCCGAAGCTGCACGCCGGCTCGGACTGCATCGGCGCACCCTGGCGCGCAAGCTGGAGAAGCGGCGCATCAAGTAGGCGCGGCGTAGCGGCCAGCCCGGACAAGAACCCGAACGACGCGCGGTTCGACCTGTATCGACGCCTCTTGGCGCGCGAGCTGGACGAGCGGCGGCTCAGGCGATCGCGCTGTACGGCACGCCTGCGGCCTCATCGTTCGACTCCTGGGATTGAACGTGCGGCCGGAGCGGCTGGTGCCGGCCACAGCACGGCCCTAAGGTCTGTGTCGGCGGTATCGATGCCGCAAGCCCTCAGGAACGCCATGACCGTCGCGACCGTCCACGCCAGCACCCAGTCCGCGCCCTACGCGGTGACCTTTCTCGACGACGCCGGCCACCGCTGGCAGGCCGATGAGCCGGCCGACCTGGGCGGCGGCGACACCGCGCCCACGCCCGAGCGCCTGCTGCTGTCCAGCCTGGGCGCCTGCACCGCCATCACCGTGCGCATGTACGCCACGCGCAAGCAGTGGCCGCTAACCGGGGTCGAGGTCGCCCTGCGCTTCAACCCCGACGGCAAGCCGGCCGCGGGCACCGACATCGAACGCAAGATCACCTTGCAAGGCGAGCTGTCGGACGAACAACGCGAACGCCTGCTGCAGATCGCCAATGCCTGCCCGATCCACAAGGTGCTGACCGGCGAGGTGCGGATCGCAACGGCTTTGCGGATGCGCTGAGGGGTCAACACGGCGTATTTGTCTCGCGGATCAGCGCGACGCCGTGCCATAGCTGAATGCGACCGTGACTCGGCTGCGCGAGATATCGGGCCTCAGCGATGGGCTGACATGCCTTGACGGAAAGCCTGATGCGCCCGAGGCAGGCTTAACAGTGCGCCATTCCTCACAGCGCCCCCTGATCCGCCAGAGGGCCAATCCGTCGGACAGGGCGGTCCCGGGCGATCCTCCCAATCAACACCGGGCGACTAGCGAGTCGTCTATGCGTCAAAAGATGAGAAGAAAAGATCTTTTTCGCATCGAAAATTCATCAAAAAATGAGCATCTGTAACAAAAGTGCGCTTGACGCCCTTGATTAAAGTTGCTCCAGCGGGAGCAGGGATCGGCTGACGCGGCCGGCCCCCTCCTCGACGTGGGTACGGCCACCTGTTCCCTGCCAGTTGTCGCTGGCGCTTCGCGGTTCGAAGCAGCGTGGCGATTTCCGTCCGAAGGTCGGCTAGCGACCAAAGCGATGCTCGACGGCTCGATCGTCAAGCATGACGCCCAACAGGAAAGCCCATGCTTACCCCAACTTCAAGCAACCACATCGGCGCGCCAACAGAGCGCTCAAGCGACCTCTATCGCGTTTATTTCGAGGTCGGAGACCCCGGCGTCGCGAGGGAAGTCATAGTCGGTTTCCTGACGGCTCGCAGTCAAGATGACCCACGTTCTCCATTCTCTGATGCCTTGTTGAGAAAGTACCGCCAAGGATACGAAGTCGGCGTCAGCATGAAGCTGATTCCACAGCTGGTGAGAGAACTGGCCGCTCATAATGTGGCCGTCTATCAGGTTGCTTGTATCAATAGACTCTAGCGACCTTGCCGCATCGGGCGGGCGCGGGCGAGCCTCCACCCCGAGAAGGCCGGCCCGTTCGACGGAGCGGCATAGGATCAAGGCGATCTCGTCTTCCTATACATGCACCCAATCGACATCCAGCGCCTGTAGGAACGTGCGGTCGCCGACGCCCCATGGCGGTCGGCCCAGTCGCCTCCGATGGCCAGATTCAACAGGATGTGCGCCGGTCCGGCCGGCTGCCGTCGTTGTCGTGAATCCAGCGGGCTGCCCAGGTGGCCGGGTTCGATGTAGTGCAGTTTCAGGGTCGCATTGGCGCCCACCAGCAGACCCACCGGTAGGCTGTCCATCCAGATCGCTTGCTGCAACGGCTTACCGTTGTAGTCGTAGTCGCCCAGCCATTGACCCGACTCGTCGTAGTGTGCGTGCTGGCGCTGGTAACAGGATGGGTCGCCTTCACGCGCTCACCCAAAGCGTTGTACTGATAGCTTCTCATCACCGTGCCGCCCTGCCGCACCTGGGTGAGCCGATCCAGGTCGGTGTAGTCGTACTCCTTGGCACCGCCGTCAATGGAGACGGTGTTGCCGGCGCCATCGTAGGTCCGCGCCTGACCACCCACCGAAGTCAGGCGATGGCTGGTGCTGGGGTAGGTCAAGTTGGTCGTGGTGACTCCGTGCAACAGGCTGGTGCGGTGGCCGGTGGCGTCGTAGGTGTAGGTTTCGATGGCCGTTGCGGTGGGACCGTCGCGCAGTACGGTCAGACGGCCGAGGTTGTCGTAGTCGTAGCGCGCGAGGAACGCGCTCTGCAGGCCATCCTTGAGTTCGGTCAGCTGGCCGGCCGCGTCGTAACCGCAGTGCAGCGACAGGCCGCCGCTGGCGTTGTCCTGGATCGTCTGGGCGCGGTAGTCCAGGTCGTGGCTGCGCGACAGGGTGCGGCCGTTGCCGTAGACCCAGCCGACCGCTGGGCCGAACGAGGTGCAGCCGGCTGCATCTTTGGTTTCGACTTGGCCGAAGCGGTCGTAGCAGTAGCGCAGCGCGACGCCGAAGTTCTTGTTGGTTCCAGTTAAACGCACACCGAGCAAGTGGACCGCGCAAGCACTCAGGCAAAGAACACGCTGCGGCTAATACAAAAAATCCCGCGTAATGCGCGGGCTTCCGTTTTTCATCCGACGCCATTCGCTGCTCGGGTGATATCGCCTTGCAGCCTCAATCTATCACTTGCCCTTCGGCTTGACTGGTACAGCGGACACATGACACGCAACCACGTTGTTGGCCAAGCGAATGGCTGCCGCTTCAGTGTCGGCATCCTTCTCGTCATAGCCGATGCTGACGCGGTTATTGCCGGCGTTTTCAAAGTCGGAGACGAGGACGAAACTATCGAATCGATCGTGGCCGATCTGGATGCGCCTGGGCGGTGAGGTCGCGGGAACATCCTTGAGCACTGTGCCGGGGAGCATGCCGAATTTCCCGACGCCAATTTTCAGTTTCATCCCACCTTCCACGGTGATCTCGCCCCCCGATGGATAGTGGGGACCCGGCGGCCCGCTACGAAGTAGCGCGTCCCAGACGCCTTTGTACCTGACACAGACGCCGAAGAAGGGACTTAGCGGAAACAGCTCGCCGTCAATCGAAAGCAGATCCGGATTATTGGCCGGCAGAGCTTTGGAGGGCGAAGCTTTGGAGGACGAATTAATTTCAACGGATTGGCTTTCTCCTGAAGAGGAACCGCATCCCGCAAGCATACAAACGACCAACAAAGTGCACGACAAGGTTATCTGTTGCATCCGCAAGCCTCCCGATTGCCCTTTTTCAGCCGGAACTATTTGTAGCCAACGACATCAATCACCTTTAACGTATTTTTGTCGACCAGATATTTTGCGCCACCCCCAGTCAAATTTACGCCCTTTATCCTCTTCCTAACAAAAACCACAACGAATACAGCTTCGCCCTCACTTACGCCGACTGCATAGTTCTTCACATCTGTTACGTAATCAGCATATTTCCATTTATCCCCTTTTGACCTTAACCCCTTGAGATGCCCATCAAAATCCGACATTGCTACCTGAGCGGCTTTAAATATACCGGGCGAACCCGCACCCTCCCCAGCCACGACTTGTAGAGAAGCGAACAATAAAAATGCAGACAAAAAGTAACCGGCAATATTTTTCATAGTCCAAACACCCTGTTGCGGGCGCGAAGAGCGACGGCCCTGAAAGGAAACTTCAGCTCCTCAGCTAGCTGAGGTTTTTCTCCAGTACCCCTTTGATCCTCGCGTAGCGCAGCTCATTGCGTTTCACGCTGACTGCCCGGGGCAAGCTTCCGCTGAAGCTCCCAGCATTCACGGTTGTTACGCCCGCCCAACTCGAAGCAACGAGACAGGGCCGCTGAGAGCCGCCCATCCTGGTCCGAAATGGGTGACGGCTGTAGTTGCGCGAACTCCAGCAACAAAGTCACATTGACGGTCAAATTACCTGTTTGGGCGGCCTCAGCGAGAAGTAGCGGCCCAACGCGCGCGCCGTTCTTGTCCAACAAATAGTCGAATCGTGAGGACGACGGCCGCCGATGCTCCAATTCCCAGACGACTATTCGGACCTGAATGTCTGGCGGCAGCGTCTGGAACTGGGCCCGGGCCTGCTCCAGGCTCATGCCCTCCAAATTCCGCAGCTCCTTTGGCTTCCCACCCGAACATGCAGACACAGAGATGACGGCGAGGCACAAAGAGAGGATCGCGGCTTTCATTTTTTGCATTCGCAGCCTAAGCCATTAGCGTTGAGATCCGCATTTACACGTCTGCCAAATTCGTCTGGCTCCAGCTCCATGGGGTGATTGGCATACCCCATTATCGACCCAAGGACATGATCTGCATAGTAAATAAATCCACCGCAGCTCGTGTACTACGTGAGCATGGTTTATCTCATGAATGTGATTGCCCTCATTTAACGCCACAACACCCGTTTAGTTGCAGCCATTGATCTGAACTGGCGGTGCAGCAAAGAATAGCAATGACGCCGCGTAAGAAAAAACAACCCCGCCCAAAGCTCGCTTAAAGGTAACTCGCCCAACACCGCCAAGGAGCCAAAGCGAGATCAATACAGCCACTAGCACATCAAACGCATAGAACACAGAAGAGCTCAACTCGCCCGGACGGAATTTCGATAGCAATGCGAATATCCCGACGTGCAGAAACACAAAGATCACACGCGATGAAGAAATAAATTCTGGTTTCATTTTTTTGCCCCCCAACCACGTTTAACAATTTTCAGTCCATTTTTCTTTCCAGACTGAGCGCCCATGAACGACTCCATACTTCTCGATGCACCACCAACCGTGAATGCATGTGACAAGCCAGAAAAACGATCAGAAGAGAATCTCGCGGCAGAAGTGGAACTGGATGCACAATCCATAAATTGCCAAGTCCCGGTTTCGTTTGCACTACGCGTCAGCGCTATCTCTTCTTCTATCGTTGTATCTATCAAATAGAGCGTTACCTTCGGACCATCCTTTAGTTGAAATGCTACAAATTTCTCAATATTTGCTAGCTCGCCTTCAATCAGGGCGGAGCTACCGCCTTCGGTAAAACTTCCATTTGGATCATATAACGAAGGCTGCCCATGTGCCCCGCCATGTGAGGTCCAGTACCCCACATGGCCGATCGCATTATGATTAATGACAAAAACCGTCAGCAACCCCAACGGATCAATTGAAGCAATCGGACGGCTTGCTACGTAAGGATATGTTGCCGGGCCGTCGATGCCCCCTAAGGGATCGCTCTGCACATACCGCCCACTCCCCGCATCGTAATCCCGGAAGTAGTTGTAGTTCAGCCCCGTCGCCGCATCAAAGCGCTGCCCCGGGAAGCGCATATCGAACACGAAGTTCGTGCTGTCCAGATCGGGATCCTGATTCGGCGGGCTGTTGCCAAAGGCCTCGCCCTGTAGCGCCCAGGTCCAGATGGCGACATCGCGGCTGCGGTCGATGACGGCGCGGGGGGTGCCCAGGTGGTCGGGCTCGATGTAGTGCAGTTTCTGGTTGGCGCCGGCGCCGGCCAACAGGCCGACGGGAAGGTCGTCGAGCCAGATGGCCTGTTGCAGGACGGCGCCGTTGTGGTCGTAGTCGCCCAGCCAGCGGCCGGATTCGTCGTAGACGGTGTAGGTGTTGACCGCCGGCGTGCCGCCGCTGCCGTCGGGGTTGCCGGTCGTGCCCGGGATGGTCGATACCACACGCTCGCCCAGAGCGTTGTAGGTATAGCTGCGCACGATGGCGCCGCCCTGCTGGACGCTGCTCATGCGGTCGTCTTCGGCGTAATTGAACTGCTTCGCCGAGCCGCCGATGTTGGTGGTGTTACCGACGCCGTCGTAGGTGCGTGCGATGCCGCCGGCCGCGTTCAGGCGTTGGCTGCTGCCGGGATAGGTGAACGCGGTGGTGATGCCGCCGTGCAGCAGGCTGGTGCGGTTGCCGGTGGCGTCCTAGGTGTAGGTCTCGATCGGAATGCCACTGTCGTCGCGCAGGATCGTCAGGCAGCCGAGGTTGTCGTAGTCGTAGCGCGACAGAAACGCGCTCTGCAGGCCGCCCTTGAGTTCGGTCCGCTGGCCGGCGGCGTCGTAGCCGTAATGCAGCGACAGGCCGCCGCTGGCGTTGTCCTGGATGGTCTGGGCGCGATAGTCCAAGTCATGACTGCGCGAGAGGGCGCGGCCGTGGCCGTAGGTCCGGCCAGGGCCGGATCGAACGGCACACGGCCGACTTGGTTGCGCAGTACAAAAGTAATCTGACTTCTATTGGCTCGCACTTCATAAATTCACCTAAACAAATCCAACCCAAGCAAATAAGCTACTTCTTTAGGATTGCTTCTGCTGCACCTGACCATGAGATCACAATAATCGCCAACCGTCCTTATCACCAGTTGCTCAGATTCAAATTCATCTTGAACCGACCGATCCGCAACGTCATGGATATCATTGTCGATTTTATCGATCTCATTCTCTTTGAAATCCGAAACGAACGAAGCAACCAGCTCAATACCAAATCTATCTCCCAGACTCACGCTTCCAGGTATTGCAAAAATGCTCCGTACTCTTTCCAGAGCCCTCTCTCGAACCATGCTCTCATTAATCACCGACGCCATGTCAACACCCTCCAGGTGGTCGGGCTCGATGTAGAAATTTCCGCTGTACTAAGCACTCATGCCCGTCGTCTGACTGTCGCGCGCGCCAACTAGAAAACAACCCTATGTGCGCCCGCACGCCTCCCCTCTTTCAAGACGAATTCACCATTTCGAACATAACCCAACTTATCAGTGTCACCCCCCTGGAGTTCCCACATCGAAATGAGCTTAGCTGGAGACCGATCTCATCTTTATTCTGCCAGTTGAGCGATCCAGCGCCCCCCCTAATAAGCTCGGTGCTCACTTCCACCCAGGGACGCCTCGCCTAGCAACTCTTGTCCATACCTCCTGCAAAGCTCATCGCTCTCGCTCTTTGCTAAGGAATGACAACGCTTGATTGCCGCCTCAACCCTAGCCGGATCCAGTTTCTCACGCGAAGTCGGCGGCAATCGAGACAGTGATTTTAGAATTGACACCTGCACCATATAGCCTTTGGCCTCGTTCGCAGCATTGAGCAACGGGCTCGCCACGGCCTCAGGACTTTCATGCAGAATGAATTCAAATCGCGAGGCAACAGGCCGCTTTTGGGAAAGATCCCATACGTACACATCCACTTTCTCCTGCGCAGGCAGCTCGCGGAATCGAGCAAACGCCTCTTGCTCTGGCATGTCGCTAAGTTGCCCCTCTATTCGACACGCCTTGTCAGAGCAACAACTCGTCAGAAGCAGCGCACATACGAGCAAAAAGAATTTTTTCATAGCACGCACTCCCCGCAGTTAAGCCCATTCTTTAGGAGATCATTCTGAATTCCATCTCCAATCCGGAAAGCCTCTCGCTCTAGCCCAATCCCATCGTATCCCTTGCCGTTAGTAGCCCAGTCTGTGAGATAAATCGAATAGAAATCGTGCACACCAAGTCTGCGGTATTGCATTGTATGCACAATCTCATGCCCCAGCAGGCCGACACCATATGTAGCCTGAGCCGCGGGGTCTATGCCATTTGGCACATCCTTAACAACATACACATCATACCGATACGTCTGCGCGTGCACGTGACTATCAGGCGTGAGATTCCAAACTAAGGCGCCGACATTCGGTTTAGCAGACAAGCCAGTAGTTACATCAATTCGGCTTAGGACTTCGGTTGGGAAGTAGTTCGCCAAGAAATTGAACTCACACTGCGTCAATGAACGGAGACCGTTAGGGTCCGCCCTAGAGATCGGTGAGCCATCTGCATACGCGTAAGAAGCCATGCCACCGCCCAAGCCAATCGGATCCGATTGCACATACCGCCCGCTGGCCGCATCGTAATCCCGGAAGTAGTTGTAGTTCAGCCCGGTCGCCGCGTCATACCGCTGCCCCGGGAACCGCATATCGAACACGAAGTCCGTGCTGTCCAGATCCGGGTCTTGATTCGGCGGGCTATTGCCGAAGGCCTCGCCCTGTAGGGCCCAGGTCCGGATGGCGACGTCGCGGGTGCGGTCGATGACGGCGCGCGGGGTGCCCAGGTGGTCGGGTTCGATGTAGTGCAGTTTCTGGTTGGCGCCGGCGCCGGCGAGCAGGCCGACCGGAAGGTCATCCAGCCAGATCGCTTGCTGCAGGACGGCGCCGTTGTGGTCATAGTCGCCCAGCCATTGGCCGGATTCGTCGTAGATCGTTTGGRTGTCCGTTCCGCCGGTGAACACTTGAGTAGCGCGCACGCGCTCGCCGAAGCCGTTGTACTGATAAACCGCCTGGGTTAGCCCGCCGACGTCGATCTGGGNTGTCCGTTCCGCCGGTGAACACTTGAGTAGCGCGCACGCGCTCGCCGAAGCCGTTGTACTGATAAACCGCCTGGGTTAGCCCGCCGACGTCGATCTGGGTTAGACGGTTGAGACGGCCGTAGATGAAGGTCTTGCCATTCATGCCCGTGGTATTGCCCGCAGCATCGTAGCTGCGCGCGGCACTCCCCATAGCGCTGAGCTGATGGCTGCTGGACGGGTAGGTGTAACTGGTAGTTACGCCGCCGTGCAGCAGGCTGGTGCGGTTGCCGGTGGCGTCGTAGGCGTAGGTCTCGATCGGCACCGCGCTGGGGCCGTCGCGCAGGATGGTCAGGCGGCCCAGGTTGTCGTAGTCGTAACGGGCCAGGAARGCGCTCTGCAGTCCGTCCTTCAACTCGGTCAGCTGGCCGGCGGCGTCATAGCCGTAGTGCAGCGACAGGCCGCCGCTGGCGTTGTCCTGGATCGTCTGGGCACGGTAGTCCAGGTCGAGGCTGCGCGACA